>NZ_JALPRF010000003.1:1283035-1311995 GCF_023196085.1 Spirosoma liriopis | reverse complement strand
TGCAAGACCTTTGTGACCTCATTGGCGTTGCCCGACCTGACCCTACCACCGACAATCCTGCTCAAGATGCTTATGTGCTCGAACGGGCAGTATATTTCCAAAATAGAAGGAATAGCATTAGCTTAGCTAATGCTATTCCTTCTATTTTGGAAACCTCAAAGGGGTATTCATCTATTGGCCGGATTGACCTCTACAAACGCGGCTGCTTCGTATTAGAAACCAAGCAGGGCACTCAAACACCTGACCAACAGAAAGCCGCTGAACGGGCTGAACTAGGACTACCACCTGAAAAGCGTCGGAAAGGCCACGCTGTACGGGGAACGGCTAAATGGGGGCAAATGATGCAGACCGCTCGCCAACAGGCATTAGGTTACGTACGGGCTCTACCCGCTGATGAGCCCCGGCCACTATTTGTGCTGGTTGCTGATGTGGGCTATTGCATTGACGTGTACAGCAATTTTGCGGGTGTTGGAGATCAGTTCGTACCTTTTCCTGATCAGACCCGCTTTCGAATTCCACTTGCTAAGCTAGCCGATCCAGAAACGCGGGAGACGCTAAGGCTAATCTTTACCGACCCTCGCCAGTTAGATCTTAGCCGACATGCCGCCCGTGTAACGCGGCAACTAGCTGAATACCTGGCGAAGCTTTCTACCCAATTAGAACGAGCTGGACACGCGCCAGACTTGGTTGCTCAGTTTTTGATGCGTTGTTTGTTTACCATGTTTTCGGAGGATGTAGGCCTGATACCAGAAGAGTCGTTTACGGGCATGCTTCAGCAATACGCACATCCAGACTTTCAGGAATATCTACCCGATGCCTTGCAATCGCTTTGGCGAATCATGGACACGGGGGGCTTTTCTCCTGATCTGAAGGCAAGAGTGCGCAAATTCAACGGTAAGTTATTCCATGATGCCCGAGCGTTTCCGCTATCAGCGGATCAGATAGACTTATTACTCAAGGCCGCTAAGGCCGACTGGAAAGCTGTAGAGCCGGCTATCTTCGGTACCTTACTCGAACGGGCCTTAGATCCGCGGGAACGGCACAGCTTAGGTGCACACTACACTCCCCGCCGATACGTTGAACGGTTGGTATTACCTACCGTGCTGGAACCATTGCGCCGGGAATGGGTGGCGGCTCAGGCTGCGGCTGCTCAATTGCTAAATGAGGGTAAAGACAAAAACGCCCGCGCTGAACTGGAACGGTTTTTACGCCGACTGACGAGTATTAAGATATTGGACCCAGCCTGCGGTAGTGGTAATTTTCTGTATGTAACGCTCGAACATCTGAAGCGGCTGGAAGGTGAGGTACTAGCGGCAATTAACTCCTTCGGCCAAACGGCTCTGCTTAATCTCAGCGGAGGCACGACTATTTCACCCCGGCAACTATTGGGTTTGGAACTGAACCCGCGCGCGGCTGCGATTGCCGACGTAGTATTAAAGATTGGGTATCTACAGTGGCATCTGCGGACCCATGGAATGAGTGAACTACCCGAACCCCTGTTAGACGAATACGAGAACATTCACCAACAGGATGCCGTATTAACGTATGATGAGGGATTGACGAACCCCAGCCCTACTCAGTGGCCAGAAGCAAACTTTATTATTGGAAATCCTCCATTTGTGGGAGACAAGGCCATGCGGGGAGCATTGGGTGATGCGTATGTTGATGCTTTGCGTAAAGCGTACAAAGGCGTAGTCCCCGAATCAGCGGATTTAGTCATGTACTGGTGGGAGAAGGCGGCTGAAACCCTACGCCAAAACAGAACAGAAGCTTTCGGGTTCATTACGACCAATTCAATTACCCAAACATTCAATCGGCGGGTTATTCAAAAGTACCTTGATGCAGACCCTGCCTTAGCGCTGACTTTTGCGATTGCTGATCATCCTTGGGTTGACAGTGCGCATGGAGCTGCTGTGCGAATAGCGATGAGTGTAGCACGGACTGGTCCCCAATCAGGCAAGTTACTCATTGTATCACGTGAAATGGCAACTGACACAGATGACGCGTACGAAGTAGAGCTTACAGAAGTGGATGGATTCATTAACGCAGACTTGACAATTGGTGCCGACGTAACTAGTACTAAAACACTTAAAGCTAATACGGGTATTACCAGTAACGGAATGATGCTAGCGGGTTCTGGATTTATTATAACAGAAGAACAGGCGAAACAATTAGGTTTAGGGAGTAAGCCGGGTTATGAGACACGAATTAGACCCTATCGAAACGGGAAAGACTTAACCGCCCGGCCCCGTGGTGTGTTTTTAATTGATCTGTTTGGCCTTGAGGAGTCTGACGTCATCAGCCAGTTTCCTGAATTGTATCAGCAAGTCTATACGCACGTTAAGCCGGAACGTGATATAAGCAGAGATAAGTCCTTTAAAGAAAATTGGTGGTTGTTCGGCCGATCAAGGAGTGATTTACGTAATGCCTTAGCTGGACTATCTCGGTTTATAGCAACAGCTGAAACATCGAAGCATCGAATGTTTCAGTTCTTAGATACAGCAATTACCCCAGATCATATGCTAGTAAATATAGCCATTGATGATGCGTTTTATCTAGGAGTTTTATCGAGTAAAATTCACGAGGTATGGGCATTGGCTACGGGTGGTGATTTAGGTGGTAATACTCCTCGTTATAACAGCTCACGCTGTTTCCAAACATTCTCATTTCCTGATGCAACCTCTGAACAGAAAGCTCGCATTCGTGAACTTGCTGAGTATTTAGACGCACATCGTAAACGACAGCAGACTTTATATTCAACCCTAACAATAACCGATCTCTATAACGTTGTCGAAAAGTTGCGAGCTGGTGAAGCTCTCACCTTGAAAGAGCATACCATAAGCCAACAAGGGCTGGCTTCAGTCGTACTTAGTCTACACCAACAAATTGACGTAGCTGTTGCTGATGCTTACGGCTGGCCACACGACTTATTAGATAGTGAAATACTAACCCGCCTCGTAGCCTTGAACCACCAACGAGCATCTGAAGAAGCAGCCGGCTATGTTCGTTATTTACGGCCATCCTATCAGGCTCCTAACCAACAACAGTTAGGTATAAACCTAAAGTCTGCCGTGTCTACTACAAAAAGCACTCCGTCTAGCATTGACAGCCGACAGGAATGGCCGAAAGAATTGGCACAACAAATGCAGGTTGTTCGGGATACAGTTCAACAAGCTAGCACGCCTTTGAACACCAAACAGATAGCGGTCTTTTTCAAGCGCACTAAACCCGAGAAAGTACAGCCTTTACTTGACACACTAACGGCATTAGCCTTGGTACGACAAACCCCAGAGGGAGCCTACGCTATGTAATTCTTAGCCTAGTGGAATAACCAAGAATAGCAGACAAGCAACTAAACAAAACGGCGGGTAAGATAGCCCTACCCGCCGTTACAATAACTTCTATTTAGGAGGCTTTGACAATTTGCTTGAACGGCACTCGGTCAATCTGCCGACGCATCAAATCCGTTGGAAACTCAGCTAACAACCGCTTCGGTCTGGTCTTCCGATACGGGGTCAGCTCCTTGGCGTTCTTTTGACCCATCGCCACAATCGTAGCCTCTTCTGACAAGCCCACTTCGTTGATACACCAATCCGCGAAGGTTTTACGGGCCGTGTGAGAAGTTATCCGCTTGTCGATACCTACCGAGAACATAATCTGCCGGATCAACGGATTGTAGTCGTCAAGTGCAGGTAAAGGCAGGTTGATGCCTTCGTACTTATCCATCAAGGCCCAAACCCGCTCCGTGACGGGAATACAATACTCCGTTCCGGTTTTCATCCGATAGCCTACGATACAGTGTTTACCCTCCACCAGTTGCAGGTTCTTAGGTGACAGGGTTTTCATGTCCTGATAGGCCAAGCCTGTATAGCAAGCGAACTCGAAACAGTCAGCCACCTCCCGCATTTGGGGCAGTAAGACCGCATCCCGCAAAACGGCCAATTCTTCTTGTGTCACACATTCCAGGTTGGGCGTTTTGTCAACCCTGATCCGAATGTTCATCAACGGGTTTTTGTGGATTAGCTCGCTTTCAGCCGCCCACAACAGCAAGGTTTTGACTACCTGGCAACTTTTGTCGGCGTTGCGATCAGAGTTACCCCGCTGCGTGATCAAGTACGTCCGGTAGCGTTTGAGCGTTCCGGGAGTGAAATCTACAGCGGGCAAATCCAATGAACCCTCGGATTCTATGAACGATAACAGCGGGCGCGTTTTAAACCGATACGTATCGACGGTCGAAGCTTTGGTTTTTAAAGCAACCTTCTCTTCTAAGAACTTGTCGATTAAAGCGGGAAAGGTGAGTAGCATCCGCTGACCGTGTTTAACCACGGCTTTCAAGCCGTTAGCGGTCATCTTCTGATCGAAACTTTCATGCTGGGCGTATACCTTCTGGAGCTTCTGCTCACAGTCTGCAATGGCTTTATTCAACAGCGTTGCGTGTGGACTTTGGGGCTTTACTTTCAACTTGCGCTTGTCCCAATGGTCACGCTGAATCATTACCGACTTAGGCAAACTCGAATCAGCTACCGACGTAACGGTTCCGAGTGTGATCCGCTTACCGTTGACTGTTACCCGAACGTTGACCGAACCAAGCGTAGCGTCTGTAGTAGACTTACGGAAATAGAAGTTAATGAACAGTGAATTATACATTGGCCTGTCCTCCTTTCTGCGCATCGACAAGCTTCAAGATGATGGCACTAAAGAAGTCGTCCAGGCACTTGTAGTGATCGCAGGACCGTGTACCGATGTCGCCACGTTCGACGTACGCTAAAAACCAGTTTCTCACTTCTTCCCGTGTATCGTTCATCATGGGCAGGTGATTCATCATATCGACTAAGCACGAGTCTTCACGAGTCAGGGTAAGCTTACTGTTGACAACTAGTTGTGTTGTTTCGTTGGCATTGGCTGGGGTGTTCATCGAAATCATAGATTAGATAGTGAAGCTGAACCGGAGTGGTCAGCGGAAGAAATTTGGGGGAGAGACTTTTCTTACAGGAAGCTAAGCGGGTTAAGCTTAGCGCAGATTGCGGCTCGCTGCCTACGGGATACGGGTACACTGAAGCCCGTTGTGAGTCGAAGCAGGGCGTTGAAACGAACCGAGCCCACCGAACCGGCAACGTAGTGCGGATTGACCAGGTGCGATTTATGGACCCGCCAGAAGGTTGGCAGCTGCTTTTCCAGTACCGACAGTCCTTTAGCGATCAAATGCGCTTTGCCGTCTTTGGTGTGAACGATGGCGTAGTTACTGCGCCCTTCGATGCGTACAATCAGGTCGGCCGCTATCGCCGATGGGTCAGGTGTTGCGGGACTGACACCTTGGCCAGTCTGGCGAGGGTAAGTTAGTGCGCTCATTCCTCTTCGTAGGTTAATTCAGCACTGGCAATAGCGTACACCTTGTCCATGTAGCCTTTACGGTCTACCACATCTAACCAGCTTTCCCGCTCGGAGCGTTTGTGAGCGCGGATGTTGATCTTGTAGAGGTAATACAAGCGGTCATACACCTTGCGCCATACTTCCTGTTGACCCACGCTTTTGGCCCGGCAGTAAGCGTTAACCAGCCGCTGTACTTTGATGCGGGTCGTTTCTTCGGGTAAAGTCTCACTGCTGCGGGGTATATCCAGCAAGGAACGAGCGGCCTGTTGCTGAGAATCGATCATTTGCTTAAGCTGCTGTTCTAAATCAGCAATACGTTGGGCGTGATCAACCAGTAGGTTACTGGGCAGTGCGGGCGCTCGTTTGTTTAACCGCTTTTCGCAGTCGATGAAGTATTGGCGAGCCTGTTTACCCTTCGGCGTCCGCTCAACCATGGATAGCTCTTTAGCGGTATCAAGCGTTAGGGCGTACTCGATCATCCGTCCACCGTTTTCACTATTTTGTGAAACCGATATGTAGTCTTGCCCTTCGATGAGTTCGTATTGGCGTATCCGGTTTTTAATCCAGTCGGCAAACTGTCTTCTATTACCCAGAAAACGGTGTAGTTCACGAGCGGATACGACGGGTGAGCCTTGCCCACCGGTCGTAATCGCAATAAGCTCCTTCATGACTACCGACGATATGCTTTGAAATACTCGTTATAACGTACTTCGTCGCGCTCTTCCCACTCCTGGCGGGACTGTTCGTATTCGTCGGGGTTTGCTGCCTGCTGATAAGCCTGATAGTTGACACGAGCTGCTGTTTGTAGTGCTCCTACTAGCTCTAAGCTGTAGTCTTCTAGCAATTCTAAATCCCGTAGATCCTCAACTGCCGATGAATGATCGTCAGCGCCGTGATTCTGTAGTAGATTACGCAGGGTGTTTTGTCGGTATTGACTGATCGCTCGGTAGACCAGCATAGCACCCGCTTCCTGGTTGCCGTGACCCACAACCAGGGGAAGCACTAACGAATAACTGATTTTTGGATCGACCCTTGGAAATGCGGGTGTTCCTTCGGCGGAGGTTGTAGTTTCCCCACCGGATGCATAGCTTTGCTCCGTCATCTGATTTAATCGGTTAGATTGACATTGCCCCTTCATCGACTTTCTCAGGGTCTCAGATGTTGGGGCACTTTTATTTATCGCTGAGGTAATAGTTCTGCCGGGCAACCTCCTCGGTACTATATGGCTTCTTTTATTTCCCTTATTGACAATACAAATATAACACAATATGGCATATATACCATATTGAAGGGTAAATTATTTATGGCTCTATATTAATGATGATATTGGCATTCAATGCTGTAGCAATCTTTTGAATCGTCTCGATTGTGAAGTTCTGACGACCTGTTTCATATTTGTTTACTGTCGTCTGGCTAATCTCTAGTTTTTCTGCTAATTCTTGCTGGGTCAATCCAGCTTTCAAGCGAGCTTGCTTAATCTGTTGGCCGACGATCTGCTTAATTTCTGACATGACTACGATTCGAGGGTGTAAATATCCGATTCAAAGCTTTTGAATAATACATAGCGGGTCAAAAAACCCTTAGTCATCGGTCATTATTTCATATTAGCGGTTTACGTGTTAGAAATTATATCAAAGCATGTCCCCAATTCGAAAGAAATAGTCCCCAATTGGAAAGTGAAGCTTAGTACGATTGGTTAGGTTTGTACCTTGTGAAAGGTCACAGTACGGAACAGCCAATCAGATGACTACTCAATCAACTAGAATCATCCCACCCGTTTTGATGCAGGAGCCTAATGAATCTATTCCTGTGTACAAAGGCGTATTTACTTTGTCAACCAAAAACAAACATGTTGATGTTGAAGGAGAGCTAAGCTTCGAATGGTTTCCAAGAATGGGGGTACAATTTCGAGGAGATATAAAGACCGAACTCCGAAATGCATTTGGAATAGCCTTTCATGATTCTAATTTTGACCTGAGTATTAATGGTCTATCAATGGGGGAGTGCTTTCTAACTTCATCAACTATACCCACAGATGGAGATATTTATATAGAAGGTATAATGTCGAATCATACTGTTATGGGCGACAAATCTGTAGAAGTTGAAAAGGTCCAGTTTGCCATACCCAATCTAAGAGATTTCTTAGGAACGGCTACAGGAATCAATAATGGCTTCACTCATGGACGTTTGACGTTTGATAATCACGAATATTTAATCGTTTTAGATAAGGTCCCTGAATTTTCGGCAAAGCATGGACTACTAGACAAAAGAGGAGGCTTTCTAAATCTGTATGCTGGAGAGGTTACACATATCAAGAAGCCTGTATCCTTGGAATCTTTAAAAAGCCCTCTTCACTGTTTTTCAACTTTTTTGACATTTTTAAACGGAACAAGATGTGCCCCTCTATTCAGTACGGGTATGTTTGAAAATGAAAGCGTATGGACTGATTATAGCGCCTATTTAGTAGATCAATATAAAGTTGTAAGATCATGGGCGCCATCATCCATAATCAGCGTAAGCGAGATCTGGAAAGAATTTAGCGTACTTTGGAAAGATGATGGTCATAAAGATTTTTTAACAAGCGCAATACACTGGTATGTAGAGGCTAACATGCAGTCTGGACTTACGGATGGAGCTATAATAATGGCGCAAACAGCTTTAGAACTAATCTACAACTGGCTACTTGTTGAACAATTAAAGTTTATAGCTGGTAAGGACGCCGAAAATATTTCAGCGTCCAATAAAATTAGACTATTACTATCTGTACTGAAGGTAAGTAATGAAATCCCGAATTCCCTATTCCGGTTGAAAGAGTTAGCAGATAGTAGCAACGATGAAATAGTCGACGCTCCGGAGACCTTTGTGCAAATCAGAAACGCAATTGTTCATTCACAAGCGTCTAAACGTAGAAAAGTGGCAGCTATTAGCAACATGACCAAGTTTGAAGCATTGCAGTTAAGTTTATGGTATATCGAACTTTCGTTGTTATATATCCTAAAATATCAGGGAGAATATAGCAACAGATGCTCTTATGATAGTAGTGCATTTGAAGAAGACAAGGTAGTTCCTTGGGCTTATAAGAGCTAGTCAAGGAATATCTCATCAATTTATAAGCTAAATGGACTGAGGAAGTAACTTCGATTTATACACCCTTCTTAAACATTGAGTGTCCACGAATGTATTGCTAGCATAATAAAAGGGGCTATCTCTACAGGATAGTCTGTTATTAATAAAGCATTAGACCTTACATCGCCAGTTCCTTTTATTAAACCAATTGTTAGATAGAACTCTGGCCATTTATTAAGCTACTGTATTCAGTTCGTACAAACTACCACTATAGGATGCCGCAACCCATTTCAAAAAAACATCATTATTTGCCAGAACTTTATCTCAATGGCTTTACCGGATCTGATGGAAAGTTTGCCGTATTTGACTTAAAGGAAAAAAGGCTCTTAAAAAGACGTCTTTCGCCGAGTCAGATATTTTATGAATTGCATAGGAATACATTTGAAGTTAATGGAGTAAAAGATGATTTTGTAGAAAAAATGTACCAAAGGTTAGAAACTCAGTTTGGTCATGTATTCAAAAAAATAAGAGAACAAGAAAGCCACTCAATACTTGATGTTCCTGATATGTTCAATATTGTGCTTTTTATTGGGTCTCTTTATTGGCGAATTCCTACGACAGATACTTTGTTTAAAGAGGTATTAATGAGATCGACTCCAGATGAATTGAACTTTAAAATAGTAAATACTAAAACGGGCGAAGAGGTTGATAGGATTTTCTACGATATACTTAAAGGAAGAGATGGATTTGCAGGGGCTTATAAGATGATCAAACCAATAATTGATTATATTAAAAATTTTGATCCCAAAAGGTTAAACGATTGGAAGGTGTATTTTGCTACTTTAAATAATAATGGTGAAAGAAAGGAATTACATCTTGTTGGTGACAATCCTGTAATCTTCAGACAACCAGGTAATGACAATATTTTTGACCAAGAACTAATAGTGCCTTTATCAAGCGCAAAAACACTTTATCATACGCGAGGAAAGGATATTAGTATTATTGACCCATCTTCTAGAATAAATGTGGACCGCTTAATATTCTTGCAGTCAGAGAGATATGTCTGCGGTCCTGATTCATATTATTTGGAAAGCATAGCGGATCAAGCCTATAAGTTTATAGAAACTTCTCCAGATATGGCCGTGGATTTTTTGCGGCACCAAGTATTTAACATTTTTCATTAAAATCATTTTGATACATATGCAAGCACACGTAGAATTTTTCGAATCAAAAGAAGCTGCTGAAAATGGTAATGATGTTGGCGGTCTGGGCTGGACAACGATGCCCTTCTCTCAACAACCAAAAGTTGGAGATGAAATTACTTTAGATTTCTCAGCATATTCAAGACAAAATAAGTGGTTTAATAAACTTCCAACACATCCTTACACTGTTACAGATGTTTTTCAAATAAATCATGAAATTCCAACGAAAATTTTTGTGTACTATTCAGGAAATGATGGTGTTGATTTAAAGAAAATAAAGGATAATAATTAAGAAGTTTAAGTAATCTCGTTATTCTGTTACTACTTCAATTATATGCGAGATGGTTCGCTTCCTAACATCAACGAAGAGCTTAACTGTGGTAAAGAGTTTTCGCTTGAACTTAATTAGTACCTATTTCCGGTAATACTTGTGCTTAGCCGTAACTACTATTGTATTCCCAAAATCAGCACCACTAATTAAAAAACAAATTCAGGGAAAATAGACAAGCAGGCAAGTGATACTTAGTAATGCCGCTGGAAAGTAGCTTAGTGTTATTGACTATATAAATAGGAGCGTCCAGGGCTTATTGAGACTAGGCGTTCCTATTTATATAGTTCTGATAACTCATAGCTACTACTCTAAAGCTTTCGAATAATAGTATGATGTTTGAAATTTCCAGAGTGATCGATAGCTACCTCATATTACCGAATAGAAATTATTGATCAATATTTGCGATTTATCCTTTTCTTAGCTTACACCTATTGGTGCAATCATAAGTTACTCAGGCATATCAAAAGTCAGTAATCTATCCAAAATTGGCTTAGTGTAGTTGACGTGGAAGGATTTAACCCACCATACAACATCACCGAATTGATTATGATTGCGCTTCGTCATCAGCCCAATGGTCAATTCAACCAGTCGGAACGTTATATTAGTTACCTCATGCGCAATAACTGGTTGCCTTAACGCCATCATTGACAGTAGTTGTTGTTCTTTATTCATGAAAAAGGTTCCCGTAATAGTATCTGAGCCATGCACTGAGTTTGACCAATCTTTGTATAAGATCTCGTATAAATCAAACTTATTAAGGTATTCTGCCAGATCCTGGATCTTTTTTAGCAGGGTTGGTTTCCCTTTCGAATTCCTATTTGTCAGATCACTGAATGGGGTAAACCATGAACCATTTCCAACTCTTACAAACTCGGCCTTAATTTCTGCATAATCTGGACGATCAATTAATTTTTGTAGTTCTTCTATTCGTCCTTCTAAATCTGGCACTGTAGGCACATTTTTAAAGACTTGACCTCGGCTGTAGCTCTGCTGATAGTCCTTGTAACTAGGATGTTTAGGGCTATGACGCTTGTTAAATATAAGTTGCTTGTTGTATGTTGAATACCTGTAACACTGAGCTCTTCTCTTTGTATCCTCTTTTAATAAATATTCAAAACTCAGCACGATTTCAAACAGGCTTCGAAGTAAAACTTTGCAAGGATCAGCGGCTCCTTCTTTCAGAAGAATAGAAATCGAATCTACTATCTCGAGGATACGTCGAAACATGGACGTTACTACAACATCGGTGATTTCAATCTCATTTCGCTTTAATTCCCAATCAAGAAAGTGTGTGCCGAAGTTTACAAACTCATCAAGCCCCTCGGTATATAGGCTAATAGCTTGTATTACATCATCACCCTCTAATTGACGAGACAGTATAGAGGGCACAGGTTCGGTTTTTTTGTGTGGCATAGTTTATTTAATCTACAAATCAATACGGTACAATACTACCCAACTCACTATAATAGTTTACATAAGAACGTCCTTTCTAATTGCGTTTACTCTAACACAATGGTAGTTTATTTTGATCTCAATTCACTATTGGAGGGTAGTAGGTTAGTTGTCCAGAATGGGATAACTGGTAGCTATCTGAATTCGGACAACACATATAGAGGCACAGAATCCTAATAGATACTTTGGCTTGTAAAAGCCTTGTGCAACAATCGCTCAAATTTGAGTCCCGTCAATTCTGCCCTCAATAACCCTCTGCACACCTTCCGGCACGTTCGACAGTAAATCATAGCCCGTCTGCCGTTCTACTTCATCGACGCTCACCCGGTAGTTACCCCAAGGCTGTTCACCAACAGCGTTTGTGTTAGGCATCCATACGGCAATAACTCGCGTCTGAGCGCTTATCCGGTTCACATCGTCCGAACCTACCGGCAAGACGACAATCAACTTCCAGAGTGCAGCTGGTACACTTAGTTTACCTTCGGCGATACTGCTTGCTTTCCCGTTATCACCTTCACCGCCTTTACCCGCAGTTCCAGCGATAATGTACAGTTCATTCCCCTGAGCAACTAATGTACGGGCGTACTCTTCCAGCAGTCGCCAGGCCTGCCGGTTGTGAGTTGGTGCCTGGGGTACGATATTGGTAAGAATGAAGGTAGTCCGGTTTTCATCGGCGGTACTATCCCGATCATCCGAGGGGCAGAGGTGGCCACGATCAAACCCAGTGTTTGTATAATCAGCGTGCCGTGCCTGGTACCAGCCAGCGGGCAAGGATTGATCGGGAATGAAGTTTCCGTTGTAGCGGGTAGCCGATCCTTTCCAGGCAGCGCTTAAGTGCCAGCTACACCAGTTAGCTATTCCTGTCGACTGATTATAGGACAAGCTGTACATTGGCCGAGTAATCAGGTATGCGTTTGGACTAGATTCTAATGTCTTGGCGTTGTCTGGATTACCGAGCGCCATATTATCGTCACGGGTGGGGGAGGTGTTCTGCGGAGCTGGAGCCGACGAATGCTTACACTCGTAGAACCAAAAGGTCAGCAGCAGTAAACACAGTAGTTGTTTTACGTAGGTCATTGGTCAGGTGAGGAAGTTTAGCTCAGATTGAGCCTATGATTGATGGGTTTGCGGACTCAACACAAAATTAATTCAACCTCTAAATAAATTTATAAGTGGCTTTGCGCCATTTGGTTCTTATTTGTTACTCATGGTTGTGTAATCTGTTGATACACAGTTTAATAGGCCTTGTATTTTGTACCGGCTCCCGGTACCAACTTAGCGTCTAATTGCCTGAATCATAGGTAGTTAGACGCTTTTATTTGTGAGTAGTGTACGGGTTGGTGTACGGAATTGCTCATTTCTCAATTAAATCTGATTGATCTATTTCCTTTGATGCGATTGTTGGTATCTTAATTGACCTTTCAACTTCTTCGACATTGTATCAATTCTCGTATTCTTTGATTTTGAAGGATAGTCAGTGCTCTTGCTCTGAGTTTTCTGCTCATTGCTAAAAAGCGTTGGATAGAGCAAGGCAATAATTGCAGCAGCAGCAGAGACATAAGCCGCATATTTTGATAGTTTAGCGGACTTAGCAGCGTCAACAGTTGCTTTTGCTGTCACAATGGTCGCTTGGTGCAATTCATCTGCCTTTCTTTGATTATAATTTTGCCATTTCTCAAACCCTCCTGCCTGATAAGCCTGTTTCCTTTAAGAAGTAAAAATCTTGATTTGGAATGGTTGATCTTTTCTCAATCAATCGATACGCAATCATCTTATTACGTGCATTCATATGTGGTACACGCATCTCGCCAGTAGTGTCAACGGGGTACCCGCCTTCTCGTAAAGCATAAAAAACCAATAACTTATCGATAATTTCAGACTCAGACATTGTCAAATAATTGCCAGTGTTCTTGATCTGGCTTTTAGATATTCTTTCCTTCTAAAAATAGAATTTTTATTTCTTCTATACGAGTAAAAGCCTGTTGCAACTAATATTAACTCAATAGCAAATCTTACACGGCACATACCCCATACCGCGCGCTTCACTTACGCTTACCCGACTCACGCCTGACCGGCATCGATTGAGGCCATGACATTTAAAGCTGTGATAGGCATAAGCGCTTCGGCTGCCACAAATTAACACAGTAGCAACAGCTGGCCGTTTGTCGGTATGTTTATGATGTCCAGTTCGAGCACTAGGAGATTGTCTTAAGGAGACTGTTAGTAGCAACAGCAGTGGGACATTAAGCAGCAATTTGTAAGTGTATCTAGAAGCCATACCTATCCTAGCACTTGACGCTTCTGCTGCTCATATTCATCCTGGGTCAGCATTCCCTTTTCTCGCAAAGCGGCTAACCTCTCCAACTGCTCTGCTGGCGATAAGCCATGTGTATGCATAGCCCCTTGCATAAACTGCAATGCCCCTTGATTATATTTGAGGTTGAACCAAGTAGAGCGGCCTAGCATCACCACGGCGCAAGCCCTACGATTCGATATCTGATAATCCGTCATCAGGCTCTGGGCCAGCCCCCGGCGTTGAGCTGGCCCGCTCGGGCGGCCCCGTTAAAGCTTTTTTTGATGACATCCTGAAGCATCTGTTTATCTAAACTTAAATCGGCCACTAACTGCTTTAGCTGCTGGTTCTCTTCCGCTCCGGCGGCCCGGTTCCAACTGGCGGAGCCGTCGAAGCTCGGGTACGCCTAAACCACCATATTTCTTACGCTCCGGCGTCCCGGTTCCAATTGTAGAAGCGGGGCGGCCCGTGCCGTGGCTTCACTGATGCCCATCTTACGGCAAACCTCGGCTACAACGGTCCCTGTGTCGGCCTGGCGGAGCGCGAAGACGATCTGCGCTTCGGTGAATTTTGTCTTCTTCATAAGCGATTATTTGGTTATTAAAGTACCGAAAAATCGCGCCTGAACTCTCTATTTTAGGCTGGTCCAGTTTACTGGTAGGAGGTCACATATTTGCCAAACCTTTTAGGATAGATAAGCTACTATTTATAGACGAATAGGAAAAGGCAAAAACCTTTCTTATAGTGGAACCCTACGCCCCACATCAAGTCCTATTGGTTGATGTTGGGCGTGTCGAGGTACTATAATATCTACGTCTTGTCTAAAGACGGCCTATAAGAACTTCTGTATCTATAATACGACCTAAAAGAGCGGTGTAACGCTTATGGTCACTGTTCCGTTTGAAGCCATATCAGATTTGCTAATAGTTGCCTCAAGGCCCAATGTACCTGAACCCCTAAGGTATCGAAGTTTTATATAGCGTTCCGAGTTAACGTTATATATAGCTGCGTTGCCTATTAAGTTAGGCCCATCAGTACCAGCCATAGGATAAGTACTGCTGATTGGCACTATAAATGACTGAACTACTCTTTATAGTCCCGAATTATCGTAGACTACTTTAAATAGGTATATTGTACCATCAGCAAGGCTCCCTGGCTCAATAACTTTGTAGTATGAAGTAGTATTCCAACTTGCCGTTGAGATTGATTGAGTGAGATTTGAATTGGGTACTAACTTTCCTGACGAAGCTGGTATGAAATCGGTCGATGCTTTGGTTGCCGCACTGCCTAATTCTAGGTTTGCTCGCGCTACAGTGGGATTGGTTAGGTCAGCTAAATTGTTGGAGCCACCGCCACCGATTCCCTTAGTACCTGATACCATAAAAAGTTGCCCACCTGAGTAAGTCCACGAAGCACGACCATTTACCCCAATCCCTAACTGATAAGTCTTACGCCGAACGCCGTCTTCACCTTGAATATTATTATAGTCGTTATCCAACGCATTAGAATGTTGAATGACAACGGGGCCTGAAGACTCATCGAAACGAGAAAAGTTTAACACCGCCCCTTCGATGGCTTTGGCTTCATCAATCTCAATAGTAATCGTATTGCTGGTAGGATTATAAACGAGTATATTATCAGTTGAACTGGGATCAATTGTTGTGGAGGCATCTACAAATGAAGTTTTCTTGGCCGTTGCAGCGATGCTGCTAACTGGTTTCCAGGCTCCGATATTGGCTTGATACTGCACCAGGGATTTGTCGGCAATGTTACCTACGTTTAGAAAGGAAGGTTTTTCCTGACATGTAGACGCGCCTGGTCCGACAAAGTTAGTTCCAGTCCGTGACCCTGGTCCGTTATATAAGCCATTTAGACCGAACTTTGTGCCGCTATAACCGGCTGGCATATAAATGATATTTGTGTTGCTATTATTTATATTAAAACTCAGGTCTAAATCAACTAGTCCACCTACGTTTCCTTTAGTACCAAATTCGATCAAGTTTGATATATTGTTTTTTCCAAAAAGGAACAGATTGCCGGTCAGAGTAACTACGTCTTTGAAATAAAGGGCACGTGACAAAGGTGTTGGCTCTGTTCCTCCTTCGACATAAAAAAAGCATCCGCTAAAGTTGAGCTGATGAAAACCCTCTAAGTGGATAGCTTCACCAAATTTTAACGTTACATCACCTTGTTTAACGCCTGGTATATTTATGTGGACGTTTTTAAAGCCCAGGCCAGGGCTGGCGAGAGGAGTTGTTCCCACTATGCCCTGAAAAGCAATAATGGTTCCGTCGGTAAATTGTATACCCTCAATGCCAGCATTTTCAATATTTGGATTTGTTGTTGTTGGGGCTACAGTAATATCCACGCCCTTGTTAACAGACTGGAAGTTAAACTGAAGTACATTGTGTTCAACTGATGGTCTGCCAGTATCATTTGTAAAGCTCAGGGCTGTGGTTACTTGATAGTCAAGACCATAAACATTAATATTCGTTGTATTCGTGCTACTACAGTTATGATATCGCAATCCTTTTGACCATTGGAAGTTAGAATTGATTGTTGATCGTATCATTACGTCAGAGACAGTGGGGCCTGGCCTTTGTTCCGTTTCAGAATTTATATACAAGGCCTCTTTGCCTGTTTTTTGGTTCGTAGAGGTGATTTCAAAACCACTTAAGGTTATCTGCCCATACGCCTTATTAGCAGCATTGTTAGTAATCTGTCCATTGCTATCTTGGTTGAGAATATTCTCCACCCGAATACCATCTGTATCTTCTGTAAATTGAATGAATGATTTACCCATACCCGCCCCGGTTAGAGTAAATCCTCTTTTGTTTCTTCTGATAAGGGCAACCCTTGATCGATAGGTACCAGCCGGTAAATAATGTTCATAAGGGCCACTTACATCAATCCACTTTTGTAAAGCCGTCCCATCGTCGTTTGCATCATCTGCGATAGCACCAAACATTTGTGGCGTGATCCGATTGTCTGGCAGTATGCGCAGATATTTACCATTCGAGGCATTCAACACTAGTGCCTCATCAGCTGTGGCGGTTGAACCACTAGCGTATCGAAACATACCCTCTTTGTCTGGATCAGCAATATAAATGATGTCAGTGTTTAGACTGGACACCTGAGAAATTGAATAAGCGGGAATACTTTGTCCATTAACTGCCTGCACTCGAGCACGGCCCAGCTTCGTTGTTGTGTTAAAACGGGCCCATTGACTATCATCCCAGTAGTAGTAGCCTGGCGTCACATCCCCACTCGTCGCGGTATTATAGACTAAAAGACCCGTCACTGGCTTGGTGACAGGAGCAGCTGAGGACGATTGGATTAAGGCCACTTTGGGCGGAGCGATACCCCGGTACTGGCTACCGCCCGAATAAGGCCCACCGCTTACATCTAGAGCCGCTGATGGATCAGGCGATCCCGAAGGCTGACCAACACGCATCTGAGCCTGTGCAATAGTTACGCTCAGACAGAGCAATACTATACTTCCGGCTTGTTGCAGCCGGGAGAAATAAGATTTCGTAAGACAAAGGGATTGATGAGGGATGAATTTTGAAACACTTAAGGTTGTTTGATAAAATGAGACGTAGCGTTTGCCCTTGAGTCGTTAAGACTTCCAACAGGTAAGTGCCGGCGGGCAACGTTGACGCATCAAGGCTGGTAATTTCTTTGGTTGACCTAATTAGAGAGCGACTTGCAAATCAAGCACCTGAATTTTGCTGATGGTTTGCCCCGTCGGAACTGCTACATTCAACCGGTCTTGGGTAGGGTTCGGCCACACAGTTAGACTAAGGAAACCCTCCTCACTATTTGCAAACACCGAGCGGCTGGTTGAACCAATAGCCAGCTCAGTGATAGAGGAAATGATTGTCCCGATTAGCGAACAAGTTGAGGTGGCGCCACCGCTTATGCTAGGTTTGCCGCTTAAATCAATCCACCGGCTACCGTCCCAGCCTACCAGCCGAAGCGTTAACGCTTCGGCTGGTAGGCTGGGACGGTAGCGTAACCGAAACCGAAATTCCTGCTGGCGCTGCAATCAGCCAATTATCCGTAAAGGTCCTTAATAGTTCTGTAAGTAACGAATATATGTATTTTATTGCTTAGTGTTACCTACTAAGGTGTTTGTATTGTTCTGATTATAAACGTCCGAGCCAGCTGATAAGCCTATAACGGTATTGTATAAGGCATGACTATACGATGTACCTGTGCCGAACCAAACACCTTGCTCATTCCCATCGGGCCTTAATCGGAAATGATTAAAGGCAACTTTCAAATTGGAGTTTAATCCATTATTTGCCAATACCCCGTATACATTCCCACTGCCGATGCGGAATACTTTTGAAAAAGAAATACTGGATTCAGAAACGCCCTCTAAATTCATTCCATAATTATAAGAACCCCCTCCATTACAGTAGATAATTGCATTTGTAATGTCAACTTGGACATAATTGGCTATATTAATACCGCCTATTGATGCATTGACGTGGCAGTTATTTAGCTGCAGACCAGGTGGTAAATATAAGTTGGGATCAAAGGTACTTTTCGCGTCGAAACCGACTTCGACTCCGACGAAATCACAGCCATAGAGCTTGACGCCTTCAATAGCAGGTCTTGTTGTCGAGCTAATTGATACACCAGTCTTTGCATCATACACTTTGACATTAGTTAGCGTAGGGCTAACTGCGGCCTGAGTTGCGGTTAACGATACTCCAATTAGCTTGCTCGTATTGTTGCCAGCAACGATAATATCCTTTAAAATGGCTTCGTTCGGATTTTCTATTCGAATTCCATACTTAAACTCTTTGTTTGTATCAGGTCTTGAAATACGAATATTTGATAAGTAAGCTACTTTCTGGTATAAACCAGCTTTTATGTTTATAGCCGCAGCGGAATTGAAGTTGCCCCCCGCAAATAGACTTAGATTCGAAATCTGAATGAAGCCGCCACCGGCTCCATTGGATGTAAAGCTAATAAGGTCTTGGTCTGTCATCATCTGCAAAGTGACATCAACTGTCTCCCCTTCTAGGATGAGCGAACCACTGTTATTTTTCACCAAAGGACTATAAATTAGATATGAATTAGTACTTCTAGGAACATAAACCTTTCGATTTGAATTTATCGCCTTCTGAAATGCTTGAGTGTCGTCAGTCGTTCCATCTCCTTTTGCTCCAAACCATTTTACATTAACTAAGCCGTCAAAGGTTCGCTTGTAACGTCTAACGCCTGTTACCAAAGTCAATCCATCATCATTGGGAGTACTTGTATCAGTAGGATCATAGACGAACAGCCCTTCTCGTCCTGGTTCCACTAGAATGAAGCTGTCTGGATATGGAGTAGTAAAAGCAGATGTTGATAGGTCAGCAAGCACGAAAGTTTTAACATACTGCCCCCCTCCAGCAGCCGCTACTCGGGCAGCGGCTTTAGTAGCCGTTTCGAAGCGCAGCCAGCGCGTGCCCTCCCAGTAGTAGTAACCCGGCGTTACGTCATTTACCGTTGCCGTATTGTAAATCAGCAAACCCGTGGCTGGCTTGGTAACCGGCGTTGATGCCGATGTCTTGCTTAAGGCTACTTTGGGGGGAGCAATGCCCCGGTACTCGCTACCACTCGGGTAGGGGCCCCCGCTGACATCCAAAGCCGCTGAGCCATCGGGGGGAGCCGTAGGTAGACCCGCTCGGATCTGGGCCTTGAGAATTGCTACTGGACTCGTCAACAAAAACAGGACAACGACAAGACGCTGCCAAACTAAACCACTGGTTTGCATAAGAGAGTGAAGAAAAGTTGAAAAAGGAATGGCCGTGAAAAGACTGATCGGCAGCTTATACCAACTAGCCCAAAGCTTAGGCTAGCCAAGAGCGGCTAGTCTACCCCACGATGCGGACGAACGATTACATTTATAGGCTTACTGCTTAACAAAACGACGACGTAGGCTGCGGCCCTGGCTGGTCTGCACCTCCAGCACATAGTTGCCCACTGGCAAAGGCGAGGTGTTAACCACGGAACTAGGAACACTGGGCCCAAACAAGCGACGGCCTTTCAAGTCGAGCACCTGAATAGCACTCAGGGGCTCCTGGCTAGTCAGCTCCACATTCAACACTCCTTTTGTGGGGTTGGGCCACAGCCTTAGCTCAGGGGCTTCCACCAACTCGGTTTGCCCAACCAAGCCAACGGCCAAGTCGGTTATACCCTCCACCAAGCTGCCCGTTACTGCCCAGCCGCTCCCCCAAGCACTTGCGGTGGCGGAGGTTTCGCTTAGGTCAATCCATTGACTGCCCGTCCAGCCCAGCAGGTGCAGATTGGCTCCGGCAATAACTGGCTGCTCCAGGGCAGGGGTGTAGACCGTCACACTCGTTGCTGAAGGGGCGCTGATACGCCAGCTGCCAATAGGCGAAATCCAGTCAATACCCTGGACCCGCGCGGCCTGCTGATACGGAGTTTGATGCACATAGCGCGCCGTTATTGCCCCTGCGGGTGCGGAGTTAATGGTTAAGGGATGATACGCGCTTTTGTCGCCCGCAGCATCACCCAGGGGCAACGTGAAGGGGATGGTTACGCCTTCGACGCTGGCATAGCCATCGATGTAGTTAGCCTCGTTGGCTCCGGAGACCGAAGCCGTCGGGGCAAAGATGACAGCGTTAAGGGCTGATTGGGGACTTGAGCAGTTAGGCGTGGTGATGACACTGCTCAGGCCAGGGCCATTGCCATTAAAGGCTAACAAAGTGGCAACGTACATGCCCCCTGCCAAGGGAAAGATACCGGTGCTGTTGAGTTGAATTGCTTCAAAGTTAGGTCGCCCGGCCCCGCTTCCCCCATGGCTTGCTGAAGCGCCTAGGATGCCCCGCCCCTGATAAGCCAAGCCTGAGCCGATGCCAGGGGGCGCATAGCCAAAGTAGTCGGTACTGTTGGTTGCTTTGCCTTCAGCCGCAGGCTGATTCCAGAGTCCGTCTTGGGCTACGTAAAATTGGCCAAGGTGCTCAAACGTACCCCTGGTTTCAAACTGAACCCCTTCACCGGGCGAAGAGTGTAGTACTTCGGTGCCTGTTTGTCGAGTGCTACCGGAGTTGTCGGATGTAGCGGGAAGGAGACTGGCGTTGTTGATGGCGTTCTGAGCCGATACGGAAAAAGCGGTTAGTGCAAGACTGATCAGGCAGGTGGACAGGAAAAGGTTGTTCATAGGTGGTAAAGGGGCGGGGATTAATACATAAGTCTCAAGGAAACTGACACTAGAATAGTTAATATAAATATCTGTTTTACTATTAAGACTTAAATCAAATGTATCTATAAGGCTTTATTAGTTAGCATACCGTCTAGTAAATATATTGTGCCAAATAGTTAACAAAATAACCTTTATTAATACAGTATTAGCTTACGTGCTTTTTGCAGACCGCTCTTCTACTCTACCCTTTGTATTTCTTTCTACCATTGACTGTTTTTCAGTCGCGTTATAGCCAGCGCATATCTAATGGTTAGCCTATCGTTTTCATGATGTTTTGAAAAACTCGTATAGTCTTAATTATCAACTAGTTATTACTTATCAATGTATCTTCTGGTTCAATGGGATAATTGTTGCTTTGAACCTATCAAGGTATATATTTTACGAGCAGACACTACCTGTGTATACAGATATTCCACCTAGGCCAAAGCGTAGACCTTTTAAGTGACAGCGATCACCAGTGAGATCTAGCTCTTAAACAAACGACTGTGCGAGCTTAACTTATTCAGAAATAGTGGTGATAACGTGTTTATGAGTTAAGTCGAATAGCGTGTGATGATTACGATCAGGGACCGCCTTACTTTAAGATGTGGCTAATAGTATCATAGTTCTCTTTGGATTGCTTTGATTGTAATACATCTGGGCAATTTTAAAGTAACCATTCTCCAGTTGCGGTATGTCAGCATTTCAGTAATTAACTCTGGCCTAGCTGGAATGCCGGATTCGGCTGAAACGCCAGTACCGGCTAGAATAACTAATTTGCGAGCGTTACGAGCTTCGTGAATTTTTCAAAAAAAGTTAAGAAGTCTGGTGAAAAGTTTAATTTCATTACGATAATGATAAGTCATCCCTAAGTTAAATAATCATATCTGTGAAATCTTATAATGTACTGATAAGTATTATAGCTTATTAGGATTAATTATAGCGCTATGGATAACCGATTCTTTCGATTACACAAAGTTCTTAGGTATGCTATTGCTGGTGTGTGGCTAATCAACGGACTCGTCTGCAAAATACTTAACCTTGTGCCTAGGCATGAACGAATTGTCGCCCGTATCTTGGGGGAGGACTTTGCTCCTCAACTTACACGGTTAATCGGCTTTTCTGAACTTGTGTTGGCAATTTGGATTGTCAGTTGTAAATACACTCGGCTGTGCGCTTGGACTCAGATAGTACTGGTGGTTCTGATGAATGCTATTGAATGGGTGTTAGCGCCGGATTTGCTACTATTTGGCAAATTTAACGCCGTAAATGCTTTGCTGTTTATTGCAATTGTTTACGGCAACGAATACGCGTCTACTTCTAAACCTCTCCATCCGCTTTAAATATGATTTCTCTCCTTAAAAATCATCCATTCGGGGTTGAAGCCTTTTTCGACTATTCACTTGTACTCACCTATGCATTTCAAAAGAAGGACCTTCAATCATTGATCCCAGAATGTTTGACGCTAGATACCTATCTGGATCGTTGGGCATTTGTAGCTGTTGCCTTGGTACAAACAAAAGCCTTACGACCTAAAGGTTTTCCCGCGTTTTTAGGTAACGATTTTTTTCTGATTGGTTATCGGATCTTTGTTCGTTACATCACGCCAACGGGTAAGCGCTTACGAGGCTTGTATATCTTAAAATCAGAAACAGATAGTAAAAAGATGGCCTTTCTGGGCTCATTATTTACCCGATATCGGTTTATAACTACAGATATTCGCCAAGAATGGACGGGCGCAAGTTTGATCATTCGTTCGCAGAAATCTCAGGTTGACATTGCTATCAACACCCAATTCATAGACAACTCACTACCTCTACAATCCCCTTTTACCTCCTGGAAGGAAGCTCGCAGATATGCGGGGCCCTTGCCATTTACCTTTTCGTATGATCCGTCACGCAGACAAGTTCTGATTATTGAAGGACTCCGTGAGCAGTGGCAACCGACTCCGGTTGAGGTGGAACAGGCACAGATCCCTTTTATCAAGTCCCTTAGCCATCATGACGGCCAGTTGGCAAGTGCTTTTCTAGTCAGTCAGCTTCCCTACTGCTGGAAACCAGGGCAGGTTCAACAATGGAACAGATAAGAAAACCTTTTCAGGGCATAGGAAACATCATTCGCTTTAACTGGCATCTATATGCCTGGGCCATTGGAGCGGTAGGGATGTTATTAGGTATAAGTCAACTATCTTCTGGCCTTTTAAGTCTGCTTCTAACTGGACTAGCGGTAGGTATTGTCCTAAGTACCTTGCTCTCCTGGATCGTCTCCTATTACGTTTATGATCGATCCGACTTATATGCATTTACCTGGTTAACCTCTGTTTCCCGTTGCCTTCCGTCAAGCATCTTGACGTTTCATGCTGGCTTTGATGAGACAAGCGCTTTGATTCAGAAGTATTATCCCATGGCTCATTTACAAGTATTTGATTTCTATGATCCACATTTACACACTGAGATCTCTATTCAACGAGCTCGCAAAGCATATCCAGCATATCCGAATACACAATCTATCCAGACCTCGTCTATTCCATTACCCAATGAAGTGGCCGATTCTATCTTTATAGTGTTGTCAGCTCACGAAATTCGAAATCATGCCGAGCGAACACGCTTTTTTTGCGAACTGAAGCGGGTACTAAAATCGTCAGGGCACATTGTTGTAGTGGAACATTTGCGGAATAGTCTTAATTTCCTGGCGTATAACATTGGCTTTTTTCACTTCTTGCCAGAATCAGCTTGGATGACAACATTTAATCAGGCAGCACTTAGGGTAGGCAACCAGTTTCGAATCACTCACTTCATTACTGTTTATGTCTTAGAAAAAGATGATAGTTCATGTTAAAATAGTCGGTTCCTTATGTATCGCTTTGACTTTGTTGCACATTATTTTTCCCTCCTATTTTAATTGGAAGCAGGGTTTGAAATCAATTAGCCTGTTCAACCGGCAGTTGATGTATGTTTATACCTTCTTTGTTGCCATCGTTGTATTTCTAATCGGTATTTTGTGTGTGACATCATCTGAAGCGTTGCTGGAAACTCAACTGGGCAATCGCTTATCATTAGGGCTATTTATTTTCTGGGGCTTGCGATTACTATTTCAATTCTTTGTATACTCATCAAAATTATGGCATGGTAAACCACTAGAAACAGGAGTGCATATCCCATTTTCATTCTTATGGATTTATTTTAGCGGTGTTTTCTCTATTGTTTTCTGGATTGGACCAGGTATATAGCTCAACCCAGAAGCATTTTCTAAATAGTTCGTTCCTAACCGGTAAGCATAGCAGTTACCTGAAGAACACTCTGAGTAGCTGGTTGCCCAAGGGAGAGGGCTCACATTGTATATTATTGCCAGAACGGCGCTAGAGAGTTAACGAAAAAGTGAGCACACTATAGACTAAGCTTTTCTACTACACTTTGAAAGTTAGTCAGTACAACCTTATGAGAAGGGATCACTACTTTATCGGATTATCGGATGTCTTTTGTTGTTCTATTCGAATTAGCCCGCCTTTTATGTGTTCTGGCCGTAAGTTAGTTAAATCAGAGAATCGTAGTCCAGTGTAACAGCCTACGATGAATAAGTCTCTGACACGTTCGAGCCGCTCATTCTGGTTTAAGTCTAAAGCTACTAGTTGTATTAGCTCGTCTTCGCTTGAGTAGACCGCGTCAGCAACCTCACTGACGACCTTAAATGAGCGGCTACGATAGGCCTGCTTTATCTTTACTCCTTTTTCTGGGGCTTCATTGAGAAAGGACTTTAGCATCTGAATGTATTTACCAACATTGTTCTTTGTGTAGCCCTTGGTAAAGGTTAGCCATGAAGTAAAGGCTTCATAAAAGTCGAGGTCAACTGTATCAAAGTCGGCTTTACATGGTATGTCTTGGCAAAAGCTCGTGGCCTATTTGGTGCTGTTTGGTACCGCTGGATAGTACGATATTCAACAGGTTTGCCTGGATCAGGATCGATACGCTTGGAAGCGCGTTTTATGAAGTCAGCAATAAAGCTAAATAATTCGGGCTCTTCGGGTACATCAATTTCTGCTTTCTCCCGTACTGGCTTTAGGTAGGCATCAACTTGTTGGCGAACCGCTTCTTTGGTTAGTTGCCGTTAGACTTTAAGGTCAGTAATGGTATTATCAACAAATACTTCTAAGGAGTCAAAGCTGTTAAGCTCGTCTTTATTTAAAGCGTCAACTACATTTCTAACGCGTCGCTTTGCAGTATTCCAGGGGGAGGGTAGTACTTTGAATCCTGTTCCAACATTGACACGCTGATTGGCAAAACGGATAACACAATTAACAGGAGTTGGCTTTTTAAACTTTGGGTCGCGAAGTTAATAGGTAACGGAGGAGTCGGGTGAACGAGCCATAGATGGACTTTACTTAGTTCTATGGATCAAATACAAGTCTGTGTACGGAAAGGCTTGACTGATTTTAATTGAGCTTAATTATAATTAACAGTGGTAGAAACGAAAATGGCTTTGTCTTATTAAAATGAGACTTTTTAGGCGGGGTTTAACAAAGTTGTGTCAAAACTATAATTAGGTAGGGGAGAGTCCGGCTCCCGGCCACTGATACATCAGTGGCTTTTCTATTGTCTGACATTTTTTGCCTCCTGTTTCATTGCTTCTATTTCTAGCATATTGTAAAATTTGTGACCGGATGATCTTGACCGATTACTTCATCAGTTATGGTGTGCTATAACTTACTTGGTCAGGTTTCCGTCGTTAGTTTTTATAACGGTCCTAGCGGCTAAAACCGATAGGACTATCAAGTCGTATACCACTAGTTTACGAATTAAATTGTCTTATTAACTAGTTGATTGGTAATAGATTAGATCTAACGCTTTTAAGGCCAATCTATAGGCCTTATTTAGCTACTAAGATCAAGGTAGAGAATAAAGTGCTTTTAAGCTGGCCGTTTTCGATTCTTGCTTGAGTAGACACACCTTTGCAAATAGTCAATTGGCTCCGGTATCATTCTGTTGGGAACATACTGATTTGATTCTTCTCTGAGCAAATTAGTATCGTTGGAGGCTGTCTATAGTACAGCTTATGCTCTGAATTATATAATATCGTTAATCAATCGACCGCAGACCACTTAGCTGCTTGGTCAAGACTGAACGGACTGAGCATAACGGCGGCCTTTGTTCTATACACACCTTTTTATGCTATTTCATACATACTTTAATAAGTTATAAGTTCACAACTTACGGTTTATGGTTGCTGGGCCGAGTTAGGTATATACAAAAGGCATGATTATTGGCATGTTTATCAAACCGGTTTTTTACATTTATGATAGTTGATTACTAATTTGTATGTAACTAGTAATATTCGGAAAATATATAAATATATTAAACGGTGTATATAATAAAGTATACTACTGTTTTGGTTAAGTTACACGTTGGTAGTCAAGAGTTTATACTACATGTGTAAGAGTTATATTCTAAGTATATATACTTAATTTATTTGTAGCATATGCTTTTTAGGTAGATCGTGGCATAAGGCTTGTAAAGTAACATTTTGTTACCTTTGGCACTATTAGAATACCAGGTAAATAACTTTCTGGTTCTATCCACCGTCTTTACTACTTTTTATGAAACAATATTTACTATTAGTTGTTGCTGCATTCGTTTCTCTTTTTTACAATTCTAAAAATTACTTTTCGGATAAAGTTACTCCGCCTGTAACGGTTAAATTACCTATTCGGCCTCCTGTACAACGGCCTAATACTAGGCTACTTTCTCAAAAAGCAAAGATTGCACTAAAGGATACCCTATCCTCATCACAGGGTGGCGATAAGAGGTTCTTAACCGAAGGACCAGGCAGTTTCTCGGTAACAACGCCTTTGTTACCTGTGAAGCCATTGCCATTTAAAAAAGTACTGGTGTCAGACCCTATTCGGTTCGCTATGCAGGCTACTAAGCCCACCGTAGCAATAGGAGAAGATTTTGAGATTGTCATCACTGCTGAGTTGATGCCGATCTCGCCCAGTCAAATGTTTTTCTTCGAGGAACAGCGGTCATTTCGTCTTAAACTGCTGCTGCCAGAGGGTGTTGAACAGACAGGAGGAAATTACTATGACCTTGTAAATGGATCTCTAAGTAATCAATTTAGTAAAGTTACATACACGTGGCGTGGCAGGTTCACCGTAGCTACTACAGATTGCTTCAGGATACTTCGTGGCCAAAGCGGTTCTTTGGATCAAAATCTATATGTCGAGAAGGCAACCTTATGTTTACCTCAATCAAGCACGAGTGCTTTCAACACAGGTACGTTGGCATCTCCTAAAGCCCGCTTGCAGGAAGAAAAAAGCGACACAATAATATATCCTATAGACCGCCCCGAAACTAACGATTCAGGCTGTTATCCACCAGAAATTGGTTGGCAAGGTAATCCCAGTAAAAAAAGCGTTGAAGTATGCGGTGAGAATTATAATAGTAGTAATAACCCTGCCAGAGCAACTATACAAGCTATGTATTGCTCGGGTACAATCAATTGGTACAGAGGAACCAACAATGGTAATCCGACAAAAATCGATAATGCTCATTCTGAATTATATATATCAGAACAGTATTACCAAGGAACCCCGATAACTTACAATTATTACGCAACATGTACCTGTAACAATATAGAAAGTCCATTATCCAACGCATATAGCGTTATACTAAAACAATGTAACTCATCGTGTGACCCCCAATGGGTTGATACAGGTGAATGGCGATGTGCAGGAACTGGCATGGAAATTCTGTTTAGAGATAATGCTCCTTCCTGTTCCCCCACCTCTGGTCAAACACAATGGCGATTATTCAGTGCTAATTGGTGCCCATGTAATCAAACACCCAACTGGCAGAACAAGGAGATCCGTTGTAACGGGGGTAACCGCCAGTGGTGGCAACACGATGACAATGAGTGTTCCAACCAGGGTAACCGCTGGGGTGAGGTGGTCGAGTACAACACCTGCGCCTGCCGGTCAAGCGACCCCAACTGGCAGAACAAGGAGATCCGTTGTAACGGGGGTAACCGCCAGTGGTGGCAACACGATGACAATGAGTGTTCCAACCAGGGCAACCGCTGGGGTGAGGTGGTCGAGTACAACACCTGCGCCTGCCGGTCAAGCGATCCCAACTGGCAAAACAAGGAGATCCGTTGTAACGGGGGTAACCGCCAGTGGTGGCAACACGATGACAATGAGTGTTCCAACCAGGGTAACCGCTGGGGTGAGGTGGTCGAGTACAACACCTGCGCCTGCCGGTCAAGCGACCCCAACTGGCAGAACAAGGAGATCCGTTGTAACGGGGGTAACCGCCAGTGGTGGCAACACGATGACAATGAGTGTTCCAACCAGGGCAACCGCTGGGGTGAGGTGGTCGAGTACAACACCTGCGCCTGCCGGTCAAGCGATCCCAACTGGCAAAACAAGGAGATCCGTTGTAACGGGGGTAACCGCCAGTGGTGGCAACACGATGACAATGAGTGTTCCAACCAGGGTAACCGCTGGGGTGAGGTGGTCGAGTACAACACTTGCAGCTGTGGAGCCAAGCCTAGCCTGGCCACCCTAGTTAAGGTGGGGGCCGCCGATTTCTCGTCGGCTCCTTCCTTCCAACTCTGCGAGGGTAGCAATCTGGTGTTCGGTATGGACCGGGCGGCCAACACGGGCTACAACGTGCAGTGGAGCGGACCTGCCGGGCAGGGGCCTCTCAACGACAACTGGTTCATCAACAATATCACCCAGGGCGGTACCTACACGTACACCGTCACTGACCTGAGCACGGGCTGCGCCAGCTCGGCTTCGGTCACCGTCGCCTTCAAAGCTAAGCCTAGCCTGGCCACCCTAGTTAAGGTGGGGGCCGCCGATTTCTCGTCGGCTCCTTCCTTCCAACTCTGCGAGGGTAGCAATCTGGTGTTCGGTATGGACCGGGCGGCCAACACGGGCTACAACGTGCAGTGGAGCGGACCTGCCGGGCAGGGGCCTCTCAACGACAACTGGTTCATCAACAATATCACCCAGGGCGGTACCTACACGTACACCGTCACTGACCTGAGCA
>NZ_JALPRF010000003.1:0-1282935 GCF_023196085.1 Spirosoma liriopis | reverse complement strand
CTACAACGTGCAGTGGAGCGGACCTGCCGGGCAGGGGCCTCTCAACGACAACTGGTTCATCAACAATATCACCCAGGGCGGTACCTACACGTACACCGTCACTGACCTGAGCACGGGCTGCGCTAGCTCTACCCAGGTTAACATCCAGGTCAATCCCGCCAACTATTTAGGCACCATTGACGATACTAAATGCAATCTGATTACCGGCTGGCTGGTCGACTTCAACTGTCAGGACCGTTCCAATAAGGTTCGCATCCTGATTGACGGAGAATTAGTTGAGACTGTTGAAGCTAATGTCCCACGGAAAGATGTTCGACTGCACATCCTGGGCCGGAGTAGTGGCTACGAGCAGTATGGCTACCGCTGGACGGTGCCAGAGCGTTTCCGGCAAGGAGTTCATACGGTGGTAATCACGGACATGAACGGCAATAAGCTCAATAACTGGGAGAACAGGACCTTCGGTATCGCTCCCCCAAAGACGTTTGTGGCTGCCAATAACATTCCTTTTTCTATTCTTTCTGGCCCGGTAACTGTCTGCGCTGGTAGCTTTGTGGCACTGGGACGGGATCGATTCCCACCCGATAATAAAGTACGTTGGAGTGGGCCCGACGGTAAGTTGGGGCCGGATAACCAGGACTGGTATCTTTATCACATTAGTCCCAGCCAGGCCAGTCCGTATACGTTTACGGTTACCGATATCAACGGCTGTACCAACTCTGCTCAAGTAACAATCAACGTTACTCCACCTGACTATCTGGGAAATTTAGAAGAGGCCAATTGTAATCGGGCAAAGGGATGGATCATTAATAGAAACTGTGGTGAATCACCCGTCCAATTATTTTATTACTTTGATGGCCAACTCGTAGATTCTTCTTACACAAATGTACCCCGGGACGACGCCAAGATGCACGTCTTCGGCAATAAGAATAACTTCATTAATTATGGCTTCGAATGGCCGATCCCGGCTAATTTTCGGCAGGGAGTTCATACGCTACGTATTACCGACAACATGGGTACAACCCTGTTTGGTCCTACTGAGTACGGACTGGCAATGCATACAATGCGTATTAATGGACAAAACGTTGCCAATGGTGCTCAATACTTTGTTTGCGAAGGTAGTCAGCTTACCCTCGATCTAGATCGCAATCCAGCAAACTACAGCATACGTTGGAGCGGGCCTAATGGTTCACAAGGGCCTGTCAATGACAAGTGGACTATTAATGCCATCGGATCCTTACAACAGGGACTCTATACATATACAGTAACCAATCCCGACGGCTGCTCCAGCTCAGCTCAAGTCAACATTCAACTAAGTACCAAACCTGTCTTTGGATTCTCGGCAGCTGGTTCTGATCAGGTCTTTAAAGCGGTAAATACGAGCAACGGCCCCGCCAGTTTGACCGTTACGATCTGTGATGGGGGTAATATGGCCATGAGTAATTTAAACTGGCCTTCGCCCGCTTACCGGCTCGTTGAGCACTTACAAACCAATGGCAATGTAGAAGGGTACACAGCTGACCGGGCTCCCAATGACGTCGATGCTTATTTTGCTTCGCTAATTTTCAGTAAAAGTTACGGTCCGTTCAAGCTGATCAATCCTGCGGTTGTAGGAACATTTACCCAATCCTATATGCCTTATGTTGATAGCAACAATAACGGGCATTACGATGCAGGCGTAGATTGTGCTGGTGATCCGATTATTTTGACGTATGTCTTTACGCCACCTGTCAAGCCGACGGCACCCACCTTTAATGGTGGCAGCACACCATCGACTACTCAAGGGACTTCTGTTCTTTTTAGCAGCTCATGTCCATCAGGTGGTCAAGTGAAGTGGGTGCGCTACAACGCACAGGGAAGTATAGTGAGCTATGCCATTCAAAATGAAGTCACGTTTGATAGTAGCGAACCGGTCGGTAGTTCGCACTACACAGTAGAGTGTATCAACACACCCTGTCCGGCAGCGCCCACTGATTTCACCTTCACGGTACTGCCGACAAACCTATTTGCCCCGCTAGAACCTACCTTCAATGGAGGTAACAACCCTTCCACCTGTGAGGGGGCACCTGTGGTATTTACCAGTGGATGTAGCTCAGGAACTGTCCACTGGACCCGCTACAACAGCTCAGGGGGTAGCCAGATCGGAGAAGCCTACATGAACCCCCTTGGGTTTGCTGCCAACATGCCAGCTGGACAATACTACTACAGTGTAGAGTGCGCCGACAATGGTCGTTTTGGTCCGTCAAAGACGTTTACATTCACGGTTCATGGCAAGCCGGTAGTTTCTCCTCCGGTACGAGTGGCGCCTAATGCGTTCACCACCAACAGCAGTTACTCAATCTGCGAGGGTACCTATGTCGCCTTTGGACGGGATCGGTGGCCGGCTAATTTTCCCGACTACATCATGCAGTGGACTGGTCCTAACAATAGCCGCGGAGAGGCTAATCAGGACTGGGAGATCCAGGCTATCCAGGCGGCTCAGGAGGGCATCTACACCTATACCGTTACCGACCCCAACGGCTGTTCCAACTCTACCCAGGTTAACATCGAAGTTAATGCCAAACCAGTTTTTGGTTTTGCAGCTTCGGGAAGCAGTCCAGTATCATACTCTGCTAATACGACGGGTCCTGTTACTAACAATGTAACGATTTGTTCGGGAGGAATGCTCACCTTTAGTGGCTTTACTCAATCGCAACCCAACATTGGGCTTCTCGAAAAATCGTTTAGCAGTGGCAATGTCACGCTTGGCGGAGACATTCAACCTACCGAGCGGGCTCAAAATAATATCAGCTCTGGTCAGGTAGCTTCGGGGTTCAACCAGAGCTACGGACCGTATGCTGTCACCAATGGTAGTATGGGTACCATCGAACAATGGTATACCCCCTATATAGACCAAAACGGAAATGGTCAGTACGACTCAGGTGAATGTTTGGGTGATAAAATCACGCTTCTCTACAAGATTGTTCCACTGACCAAACCGACCTCTGTTTCGGCATCGCCCGGATCTATTTCCTCCGCCCGTAGTGTAACGCTGAGTGCCAGTGGCTGCGCGAACACGACGAAATGGGAATGGCCTTCTGGAACGGCAACCGGCTCCACACTGGTGACAACGGTCAACCAGACAACTACGTTTGGCGTACGCTGTGTCAATGGTACAGGGTGTCAGAGCGATACGATTGCCATAACGGTAAGACAGCTCAACATGCCAGCTCCGATCATTAGTGCATCCAAGCTGTCGGTTTGCGGTGGGGATACCGTGACGCTTCGCGCAACGGGTTGCAATAATGACGCTACTGTGCTGTGGTCAAATGGCATGACCGGTTCGTCGATTGTATTTGCTCCAACGGCTACGGCTAACTACTATGCCGTCTGTAAAATTGACGAAGCGCAGGGCGGTCGTTCCCAGGAAATACGGATTAACGTTAGAGCGATGCCTACCGTGACCGGAACCCGGAGCTATTCAAGTGGACAAACGTTGAGTTTGACGGCCTTCGCTGACGGTGCTTCAAGCTATAGCTGGAAAGGGCCACGTGGATTTACCTATACAGGAGCGAAACTGGAAATTCAGGGCGTCAGTCCGCTGAGTACAGCTGGGTCCTATACCGTTACAGCTAATTATACGGGTGGCGGCTGCTCGCCCTCTACAGTAGTAGTCGTGAGTGTCAATGGGCCCGCTCTTCAGACGGGTGAGATTAGCCAGACATCGGCTTGTGCTGGTTCTGTGCTGAGCGTACCTTTCTCTACTACGAGTGCTTCGAGCGACTTTGCCAGCGGCAATATATTCACCATTCAGTTGTCGGATATGGGAGGCAACTTCAATAATCCGGTGACGATTGGCAACGGCAGCGCTAGCCCGATTACGGTGACGATTCCGGCGAATACGCTGCCGGGAACGGCCTACCGAATGCGCGTAATGAGTAGCGATCCGCTATCCGAAGGTACCGTAAGCCCGACGATTCTGACCGTAACAGCTCCTCCTTCGTTGTCGGCAAGCAGCAACAGCCCAGGCGGACAGGTCCGTATCGACAGCACGTTACGTCTAACAACCAGCGGACAAAATCTGACCGGAGCAACGTATCGATGGACTGGCCCCAATGGCTTTACCAGCACGGTTGCTAACCCAACCATTCCGCATAGCACCACGGCTCACAACGGGACTTATACCGTAACAGCTACGACACCGAGTGGTTGTACAGCTACGGCACAGACGAGTGTTTCGCTCACGATGGCCGCCTGCATGCTGAGTTTCGCGAGTGAGCCTGTTATAAGTTGTGACTCGGCGGCTGCCGACACGACGCGACAAGGCAAGATTGTGGTTCAGTTGCAGAACGTACCGGCGGGCAGTGCGCTTCGGGTTACGCTCTACCAGCAAACAACCGTCGTTGCTACGTTGACCACAAGCCCCGCCCTCTTTACGGGCCTGACCGATGGCACGTACCGTATAGACGCTTATGCGCTGATTGGGACGGACACTTGCCGGGCGGGAAGCCGTACCGCGACGGTATACTGTAACAAAACGTCACTCAACATCCGCATTAAGTCCGTTGATGCGACGCCTAAGGAAACGGATTTGATACCGCGTGTGAATGGTGGATTGGGCACCCTTACCCTATCGGTAGAGGAACTGGATGGGGTAGACCTAAGCGGTTATAGCTATCTGTGGACCGGACCTGCCGGTACGCCAGCCGCCACCACAACGACACTGACCGCCGGACGGATCGGCGAATATAAGGTGACGTTGGTAAAAGGAGCTGACACCTTGATAGCCTACACAACGTTGCGTGCTAAACCTTGTAAGCAGGTAGCACACACCTACCAATGTGGACGCCCGGCTAGCCCTGTCGGTAATCTCGATGACACGGGTATCAGCAATCTGGCACCGGGCGATACCATCCGCACCGGCGACTTCGACGTGATTGTAACCGAAATACTGGGGGGCGGCTCCAGCGGCTGGACAGGTAAAGGCTATACGCAGATACCATACTTAGGCGACACTAAGATTGCGGTTAACTTTACGAATGCTGTTGTCAATGATTGCTATGAGTTCACGGGAGCTGGTACGGTGCAGTCAGCATACGATCCGAATTGGAAAAGTGTGACTAGCCTAGACACTGTACTTCACACTTTAATTAATCTCAAAGATTTCTTAGCTATTTACACTAACAAAGACAAAGCTAAGTTGCAAGAGTACGTAAACAGTATGGAGACCGTGAAGCAGGCATATTCGAATGATGATGATATTCCTTCTGACACAAAAACTATTATAATTAGTAATACTTCTCTTGTTCAACAGAAGTTAAACGACTTGATGAATTGTGATTCAACAGGTGCTCCAGGTGCAAGAATGGCCTCCACTTCCTGTCCTAACGCACAAGAAATCCTTGAAATGATAAACACTGGTTTACCTGATCCATTACCTATCAAAGAACGCAAAGTGCTTGAATACGGGCAATTTCAGTGGTTTACACAAGACAATGATATTTCCGATCAAATAAATAGTCCCTCACAAAGAAGTTTCGTCGAGTCAAAAATTCTAAAAACAGGAACACTTAATGACTGGAATAAATACTTAAATTACGATTTAGCAAAGACAAAAGACATCTACGAGAATGGTAAAATAATTGATAGACTTTTGTACCTAGGATTACGAGATGTACTTTCCTCTGACACAGAAGAAAGAATACTTAGCAATTTTTACAGTGGTCGGCAAGCAGAAGTAGCTTTTGAAGAGGGAACACCAGTCTCCAATAGACTAATCGAATATTATAAAAGCAATCTATTTCATCCATATGTTTCCGAATTCATTAAACGAATTACGCCAAAGATAAAGAATGGTCAATTTAGTAGTCTAGACTCGAATTTTGTTTTTGGAAGCGGTGGCGGTGGCATCGGCCTTCCTGATTTTTCCAACGAGAATGAAATTCCGAGTTATGACTTTTATGCAATGATGGGTGGTACTCAAAAAATCAGAGTTGAAATGGAGCTAAAGACAATTAGGGCAAAAGGTGTAAATCTATATAACTCCCAACCTTATGAGATTTCAACAAGAAAGCTGGATGCTACTTTTCATATAATAGATTGGTTTGGATCTGACATGGATGACATAAGTGGATCATCGGTGTTGAAATCATTGAGTGAAAGTTTGAAAGCTTTTTTTATGCTACAACATTACTGGGGAGTTGGTCATCCCTTTCAAACAAGAATTTCAGCCAAGCTCATTAACAATTTTACAATTCAATGAAAAATAAGCAATGGTTTATTATCATAACTATTCTTGCAATTTATCTGCTATATAGAGCAAGTAAGCAAGACTGTCTGTCTTGCCAGCAAGAGGTAATGAGAGTAGTTAGATCATGTCCGCCAGTCAGAGGTAGCTATACCACTATTTACAGAAAAATAAACTGTTTTTGTGATACCCATGATGATTGGCAAAAACTAAGTCAAGTCATCAAGCATTTGGACTACTACAGAGATAGAGAGAATAAAAAGTATCCTGAAAATATAATAGGTACTAAAACAATCTCCTGTTTTGATGATGCGTTGAGCATTGATGTATTCGATGACGAGAATGTTTATTTACTTTTAGAACAAGACCTGTCAAAAGAAATTTATGATGGCGCTTTAAAAAGGTTCTCAACTGAAAACTTTTTTCATAAGTCAGCGCCGACATTCAAAGAATTTAATATCGGCGCTGATAATAGAAAAATAATCTACAATACAATAGGCGTAATTGTCGACTATAAGTTATCGTATGAATCACTCAATCGCCAAGTATTGAATACTTTTCAACAAGTAATCAAACACGACTCGGCTTATCAAAAGCAATTTAGAAAAGTTGAATATAGACTATTTAGAAAGGAAAATAATAAACACGAGGTAAGTATGCGCTATGAGGATTCAGGTAGAAGATTCTATTTTGATGTATTTTAAGTCTATCGTCGGTTAAACAAAATCAATAACTTTTAGAAAGTAGCAAATGAGTAAGTACTACCCCAAACATTTAACTTGTACACTGATATTAACTAGTAGCTTTGTCATACCTGCTTTTGCCCAAAAACAGGTGGAAGTCGTCCGGCCTACTAGCAGCGTTTCGATTAAGCTGTCGGATTTTTCTCTTCCTCCTCATGCAGTTGAGCTTATTCACCTTAGCCTCAGTCAAGAGGGAAGTCTACGCTACCAGACGTTAATGCCTATTGACGGGCGTGTAGCGCTTACTACCGATGAGGCTAAACTGAAGGGGTCTGTAACCGTTCCTCCCACTGGACTTTATGCATACACCGGGGCGGTCGATGCGTCAGGACAGGCTAAGCCCATTGAGGGAATTGTTTTTAGTCCCATGAATACCCGCGTCAAGCAGGCATCGGATACTCCTGTAGATTGGGCGGTTTGGGGCACTAATGCCAAAGATGGCCCTCTACGGCTGCCCTACGGAGGAGACTATGACCGGCTTCCCCAAACAATATCATCGGGTCGGCAGCTCAAGCAACTATCATTGTCTACCAGCGGGTCCAGCTACAACCTTTACCCAAACTATCGGTTTATCAACCGGTTTGTCGATCCTACCAACGCGCGCCTGATGAGTCGGCTGGAGGATGTAGCCCTGCAACAGAAGGCCAATCAGGAAAAGCTACGGTACTACATCCCCGTTGATGGCGGTACACCCGAAGACCGGGGGCAGGTTATCGCCCTGTCGCCAACCTGCTACGAAGGCGTAGCTACTCATTTTGTCGAAGGCGACAAAAAGGCATCGGCCAAACGGGTGAGTCTGCTCACCTTCGACGATGCGGGCAATCTGGTAAGTGATCGGGTCATTGAGTTTCCTTACACCCGAAAGCTTTCCATGCGTTTGCCCGTTTATGACCCAGCGGGTAAAGTGGTCGGCACATTCAACGTATTTGCCGATGGCGGAGGTAAAAAAGACGTTCGTGATCCTCAGGAAAATCGCTTCTCGGTTGTCGTTACCGAGGAGAAAGGTAGTTCCGAACCCGGTACGATTTGGAGTCAATTTGAGTGGAACAACGGCGAAGGAAGTAGCCGGGCTATCCTACCTACCTATGTACTACGCCGGAATGATAAGCTGCTGGTCTATAGCACGAACGGGCAAAAACTACTGAAGCCTACGGAAGAAAGCTGGTTGATCGACAAGTCAGGCAAAGCAACCTTAGTCGGGAGTATACCCTACGGAGAGATCGTGACTCGATCCAAAGAAGCGGGACGAGTTAATGGTGGACAACTGGTCGGCTGGGCTAACTACGCTGGTGCGCACTACATCGACTCCTTCACCGACGCCAATGGCGATGTGTGGCTTTTATTGCAACGGCAAACTGATGCTCCGGGGGGCAGAGCGGTCGTTTCGGCACCTTCCGAATCGTCACCAACCTCCCGCGTACTGGGTTTCGCTAACAAGCTCAACCAACTGGCCGGTCAGCCAACCCGAGCGTTGGCTCCCGCTGTCGTTTCGAGCGAGTCGGGCAAAAGTTATACGGATTTGTTTGTGCTCCACTTCGATGCCGACCTGAAACTAAAAGAGCAAACCGTTGTCGCGTTAGACCCAACTCCTGAACCGGTGCGCTTCCAGCGTTCCATTCGCCCAACGGGCTCTGACTACGTGCTTAATAATCAAGTCAATACCCGACTAAAAATTCGTCAGAACGAGCTGTCTTTACAACAACTAACGCCCATCGAAAGTATTTCCCTAACCACACCCGACCACCACAATTTTCTGCTCGATGAAGCCGCTGGTAAAATTTATGTGCTCTATGGTGTGCCTAAAAAGTATGGTGTAGGGCAACTATTGACTTACTCGCTTGATTGATTTGACTCGCTAACCCAATCCGTAAATAATATCTTTTTTCGGTATCCACATCATCGGCCAGTTTGGCCGACAAAGCCCGTACTGTGCTTACTAAATGAACGCTATGGCTATTTTTACCAGACGCCTGCTCGGAGTCCTTTGCCTCTGGGCCACCTTTTTGCCCGTCCTTTGGGCCTCCCCCGATCCAACCGACGATCATCCGCCCGTGCCTGCCAAGCCCAACTGGGGGAGCGGACAGAGTGAAGTGGCTCCGGCGCTGGCTTTAGCCATTGCCGAAACAAAAATCCGTCTAGCAGCCCGTACCGCCTATTTGCAAACCGAAGCCCAACAGTACGGAGCCGTTGTTAGTCAGGCAGCACAAGCCGAACGTGATACGGCAGCGGGTCTGTTCAGCTTTCTGGACAGCCGGGGCGGTTTCGTCGATAGCCTTCGCGGTAGCGATCTAATGGTATTGCCGGTCGGCATTCGTAAAACACTGGGAAGTGGTAACGGTACGCTGGATATTGGAATCCTGAAAGTACGTTTCCTGGCTGATCGGGCTTTATTGACTGTTTATGTTCGGTTAAAAATTCCGTCTCCTGACCCTTATTCAAACGAAAAAAAACGTGAACTTCTTTTCGGTGCTGATAATGTACCCTTTAGCCGGGATGGTGGTTTAGCCGGTGACTTTAAATTAACATTGCTAGGCGACTTTGTTCAGCCTTTGGGCAACATGACCCTACGCTTTAAGGGTGGATTGAATCGCTTTACGGGAGCAACAGAAGATATCACTTACGCCAATGTTAGTTGCCAGCAGTTGGCTGGATTACGCGTAGTTGGTGATGTATTGTTTGCAAAATCCATGCTGACGCCAATCGATGCCAATACGGGTACCGAACTACCAGGACAGGTTAGTGCAACGTTTCGTATCCACGCACCTGATTTCAATGACCTGCTTGCTGATCTTGAATTTCAACAAGCTTTTGCGATCACTAAATATCCCAAATTTGGTTTCAAACTAGTCGGTGCTTCGCTAGATTTGAGTGACAAGCATAACTCCGATAATGTAAAGTTTCCGGCAGGTTATTTTGATAATCCTCAAAATCAATTACCCGATGATTCACCGGACCATCTTACTTGGCGAGGAGTTTACATAAAGGAGTTTGGACTGATACTTCCAAAAGAATTCAAACCAGCGGATAACGCCAATCGACTTACTATTAAAGCATTCGACTTATTGATTGACCGGCAAGGCGTCAGTGGTCGAGTAGGCATGCATATTCCTTCTGATAGTGCTTATGCCATGACAGCCTCTGGCTGGGCTATGTCGCTTAATGATTTTGAGCTTAACTTCGAGAAGAGTCGTCTGATTGGAGGTGCATTTGGTGGCTTTCTAAAACTACCCATTGCACCGGACACCCCTATTCGTTACGATGGATACATTGACGATACGGATAATTATCGTTTACGCCTAGCCAATGTTAGTACATTAGCCATCTCCATGTGGCGGGCTGAGGCTGATCTACTACCTAATTCTACGGTTGAATTAAACGTCATTGCTGGGCAGTTTAAACCGAAGGCCATTCTATACGGTAAACTAGGCATTTACACCAACGTGAGTGGTGCTCAGAAAACGAAAAGCGATGCCTTATTTAAGTTCGAAGGAATCAACTTTTCGGGATTAGTACTTCAAACAGAGCCCCCCTATGTTCAAGCCGCTTCATTCGGTTATGAGGGGGATGTTAAACTAGCCGGATTTCCTGTTACCATACATGGAATTAACGCTGTTTTTGAAGGTAACTCAACCGTAGGGTTAGGACTCAATATGGAAGTCAACCTGATGGAAGGCTCATTTGGGGCTCAAACGGCATTCACTGTACTAGGGGAAATACAAACAGGCACGGTTCACCGCTGGTCATTTAAGCGAGTTGAACTTTCGGATGTTTGCGTGTCTGGAACCAGCAGTCTTTTCAAGCTAAAGGGCTGTGTAGGTATCTTTGAAGATGAGGCTAATGGCACAGGGTTCCGCGGAAGTTTAAGTTTCGGTATGGCCAAACCTGCTAAAGTTCAGATTACTGCGGTAGCAACATTTGGAAGAAAATCAAGTCCCGAAGAGTTTCGTTATTGGTATGTAACAGGGGGCTCTACCGTTCCTAATATTCCACTAGTTGGACCATTACAGATTAATTACGTGTATGCGGGGGCATATAACCGAATGCGGCCATCTTCTTCAGGAACTATTGCCTATGAGCCTGATAATACGATGGGCTTAGGCTTTAAAGGGGGAATCGGTTTGGTAGCGGTTAGTAACGAATTATTTCAGGGAGCGGCTGGCTTTGAAATACTCTTCAATCGAAATGGAGGTTTAAACAGTGTTGGCCTTTATGGCGACTGTGCCTTTACGGGGGGACGTACTGATAAGTCGAACGATAATCTCTTCTTTGCTACCAAACAAAGTTACCTATACAGCAAACCTTATAAGGCAGTTGAAACCTTCGATAATGCCGAGTTAGATCGGAAAGCCAAAGAAGAATACCGGGCTGCCAGTAGTCCAAGTAAAGCACCTTTGTACGCCCGCCTGGTGCTTCTTTACGATAATCAGAATAGCATTTTCAAGGGCACCTCCGACGCTTATGTCAACATAGCCAACATCGTTTATGGTGGTGGGCCCAATAAGCGTCTTGGTCTGATTGATCTCTATTTTGATCCCACTCAATGGCACATCTATCTAGGCACCATTGCTCAACCCTTTGATCTTACTATCGACTTTGGCGTTAAGGCTAGCGCTCGTGCATATATGATGGTGGGTCATGGCATTCCTGAGATGCCTCTGCCGCCAGTTGAAGTCCGCAACGTTGTTGGTGACGAACTAAGGCAAAAACGCACTCCTACGGAAAAACAATCTTTGTTTGATGGTAAAGGGCTCGCATTTGGAGCCAGTATGAATGTTAAGATAGGCGGTTGCGCATTTGTTGGATGCATTGAAGCGCAAGCCTTGGCAGGGTTTGATATTATGCTAAAACATAATCAAAATTCAAACTGCGATGGTGTCAATGGCTGGTATAGCAATGGTCAGATTTACGCGTTAGCAAACGCTGAACTCAGTCTGTTTGGAGTTCCTCTAGTTAGTGCAGACGTAGCTGTACTTCTTGAAGGTGGATTACCAAATCCAAGTTGGTTTCAAGGCAGATTAGGTGCCCGAGTCCGAGTTTTTGGAATACCAAAAAAAGTATCATTTAATATCAAAGCGGGCAACATCTGTAGACTATAATTAATCTAACTTGTTTGTTGGGACTTTGTAGGTCATAATCACTATCATGCTTAGGTATATATATTACTCACTTTTATTAATTTGGCCTTTTTTTAAATTACAGGCCCAATCAGAGGAGCATACTGTGCCAACATTTGCTCGAGTAAAGGCCAACCAGATTCTGCTTCGGTGGGAACCCTCTACAGAACCCCTTTGGACTGCTGGTATTCGAAATGGCTATCACGTAGAACGCAGAGTGGTGTTTCGTGACAATGCTCCAGTAACGGGCAGCCAATTTACACGACTAACTACTCAACCTGTTCTTCCTGCTAATATATCAACTTGGACACCTTATTTGAAACCAGATAGTGCACAACACCAAGTATTGTACAGATTAGTAACTGGGAAAGATACAGCTGCAGTGGGAGCCGACAGCGCTAATCTGATTCGACCAAGCGAAGAACCAGATTCTTACCGTCGATTTGTCTTTGGCTTGTTAGCCGCCAGCCAAAGTTACTCAGCGGCCCGTTTGGCTGCACTAGGGTATGTCGATGCATCCGTACAAACGAACGAACGTTACGAATATCGGGTGGTTCTGGCAGCTCCTCCGGCAGGCCAGTCTGTAAGCTATCCACCGACAGCACCTATCGGGCTGGCTGATTATACTCCTTTGCCACCGCCTATGAAACCTAAACTAACGTTTGAGCGGTACTATGCAGACCTGAAGTGGCTGCATGATACTCTTCAGTCACCACCTTACGTTAGCTATTGGATCGAACGGTCATTGGATGGTAACCGTTTCACCCGTGTCAACAACCGCCCCTTTATCTCTCTCAATGGATCCACAAACTTGTACACTTATAGAGATCCTGTCCCTAAAGGCCGGAAAACCTATTACTACCGAATTATTGGAAAAACGCCCTTTGACGAACTTAATGGTTCACCTGTTGCTATTGGACAATCAAAGGACACAATGGTGTTTGCTCCGCGCATTAAGAACCTACGATTACAACCCGACAACAAGGTTTATATGAGTTGGCAGTTTCCTGGTGATACGACACTGAGTCGATCGAGCCAGGGTGGTGCTGATTCGCTATTAAAGAGTTTCTTTATCAGTGTAGCTGCTACCCCTTCAGCGAAACCTGTTACAGTTAAATACAATATCAGTGCAAAAGATACACTGGCCTACATTGATAATTATACAGGTAAAGTACCAGGAGGCTCAACGCTATACTTTACCGTCGGAGCCGTACGGCAGGATGGGGACACACTGTTGTCAGCCTCGCTGTTCGTTGAACCCTTGGATACCATTGCTCCAGCTAAACCTACTGGCCTAAAAGGTCGTATCGATATGAATGGGCAAGTCTATTTAAGCTGGCAACCTAACGAGGAATCTGACTTGCTAGGTTATAAAGTATTCAGAAGTCAGCGGCAAGGAGAGGAAGTATCGGCCATCTCGGATACCACACTCTTAGCCCGTTCTGAGTTTGCCGATCATATTGTGCTAAATAGTCTTAATCCTAGCCTTATTTATCAAGTGAAGGCATTGGATACTCGTTATAACACGTCAGATTTTTCATTACCTCTAGTCTTACTTAAACCCGATATTGTTCAACCGGCTTCCCCTCTATTTATAAAAGATACATTACAGGGTGGGCAGTTAGTATTGAATTGGGCGCGTAGTTCATCTTCGGACGTAGTGCGCCAGTTGTTGCTTCGGCGTGAAACAGATGTGACTCCCTGGCAACTAATAGCAACGCTCGCTACTACCCAATCGACGTACGCTGATGCTGGTGTTCAACCCGCAAAGAGTTACCGCTATCTGCTGCTAGCTCAAGATGCGGCTGGCATGTATTCAGATTCGACTGCTATTCGTCGAATTGAAGTACCGGCATCCCAAGGGGCAAGCCGTCCTGTGCTAACGGCTTTCAATGCTCAGCCTGACGCCAATGTGCCTGGTATACGCTTAAGCTGGAGTTATAATGGAACTGATGTGAGCGAATACCAACTTTATCGTTCAACTGGTTCCCAGTCATATGGATTATGGAAAATGGTTTCTGGACTTGAGTCATCGGTCGACGATGATGAAGCCCTAAAAAGCGGCACGTATCGCTACAAAATTCAGGCTGTATTCAAAGATGGCAGTGTTTCAAATTGGCAATCAACTTCTGCAACATTAAGTAGTTCCAGTAGTCAGACGCCTACTGCATCAGCGTATGCACAACGTACATTGGATGCTCAACAAGCTTCCGTTGGAAAACCTTTTACGTATACGGTGCCTGACTTAGTCTTTGCTGATCCAGCTAACACCGGACTTACTGTAACTATTCTACCTCAAGGCCTACCAGAAGGTCTAACAGTTGCTGGAAAGACACTTTCAGGATCACCCAACCAAGCTGGAACTTATACTGTGACTGTTCAAGGTCGTCAACCTAATGGCTATCTAGTTGCAACAACTTTCCCCTTAACGGTCAACGAATTACCCACTTCTATTGCAAGTGTACCTAATCTTACCGTAACAGTAGGTCAATCGTTTAGTTATACCGTACCCAATTGGGTATTTAGTAGCGTAGCTGGACAAGCTCCCCAAGTATCTATTCTGTCTACGAGTTTACCTAGTGGTGTAATCGCCAACGGTACGACCCTGCAAGGCACGTTAAACAGCCCAGGTCCTCATACGATTACCGCTCAAGCCCAGAACGCTCAGGGTGGAACAGCCTCTGTCAGCTGGCTATTAATCGGTAACCAGCCTCCACAAATACAAACTACGGTTAATCCGATAAGCGTTTTGACCGGCCAAGTTTTATCCTGGACAATACCATCAAACACGTTCCGAGATGTAGACGGCCAACTCGTTGACGTTCGAATTCGTGCAATGGGTTTACCTCAAGGTTTATCCGCCCGTCAGAATCAATTGATTGGCGTACCAACGACCACAGGTGTTTATACGCTGACCTTGATTGCTACTGATAACGGCGCAGCATCTACTGAAACAACAGTACAACTACAGGTTACACAAGCTGCTAATCAGCCACCTCAAGTAACAATGACTCCACCTCAAGTTGAGGGATTAGTAGGAGATAGTCTGGTGTATACGCTTCCTGAAGGACTATTTTTTGATCCTGATGGACGTATAAGTACGATAACGCTGACCGGAACCTTGCCAGCGGGTGTAACTCGTTCTGGCCTCACTCTAAGAGGTATACCTACACAAAAAGGTACTTATACCTTAACCGCTACAGCCACTGATGATCGGGGGAGTTCAATAAGTAGTCAGATTATACTGGGAATTAATGGTTTAACGGCACCGCCTGTTTCGATTATGTTAGCTGGTTCAACAACGATCTGTAGCGGAATGACTACTGGCTTGCTGGCAACAGGATGTAATGGCACTATTGCATGGAGCAACGGGGCAACAGGAAACACCGTACAGGTAAGTCCTACGGTTACCACAACCTACAGTGCAACTTGTTCTGTCAGCAATACAATAGCCGCCAATACGGTAATAGTCACCGTCGATCCCCCCTTCTCGGCTAGCATTACGGGTAATCTGGTAGTCTGCACCGGTCAGTCAACGACGCTGACGGCCAGCAGTGCCAGCAGCTATCGCTGGAGTACCGGTGCCACCACCGCTTCCATCAGCACCAGCCTGACGGGGACCTACAGCCTGACGGCTACCAACGCCAATGGCTGCTGGGCAACCACCACCGCCACTGTCATCAGCGGTAGCCAGCCCGGCACGGCATCCATCACGGCCAGCCCCAGCCTGAGCCTGTGTGCGGGCCAAACCCTCACCCTGACGGCCAGCAATGGCAGCGGATACCAGTGGAGCAACGGGGCCACCAGCCAAGCCATCAGTGTCACGGCTGCCGGTACCTACACCGTCAGCGTCAGCACCGGCAGCAGCTGCCCCGCCCTGGCCTCGGTCACGGTCATCTCGGCTGGTCGAGTCGCCGACGAGCTGTCCTCGCCGGTGGCAGGCCTGTCCTTCCGCTACTATCAGCAGGCTTTCTCCAACGCCGATGTCGATGCCATGACGGGGCAGACCCCTACGGCTCAGGGCACGGTAGCCAACTTCAACCTCAACGCCCAGGCTAACCACCCGGCTGATAACTATGGCTACGAGTTTGTGGGCTATGTGCAGGTGACCACGCCGGGTGAGTACACCTTCTACACCGACAGCGATGATGGCAGCAAGCTATGGATCGGTTCGCAGTTGTTGGTTGACAACAACTACGTGCATGCGAGCCGGACGGTGAGTGGTCAGCTGTGTTTGGGTGTGGGGTATCACGCCATCCGGGTGCGGTTCACCCAAGCTTACGAGGGGGCGGTACTGAACGTGAGCTGGCAGGGGCCAGACTTTGCCAAGCAGCCCATCCCCGATAACAAACTCTTCCGTAATAACTGTCCTAGTCCTAGTATTACGGGTAATCTGGTAGTCTGCACCGGTCAGTCAACGACGCTGACGGCCAGTAGTGCCAGCAGCTATCGCTGGAGTACCGGTGCCACCACCGCTTCCATCAGCACCAGCCTGACGGGGACCTACAGCCTGACGGCTACCAACGCCAATGGCTGCTGGGCAACCACCACCGCCACTGTCATCAGCGGTAGCCAGCCCGGCACGGCATCCATCACGGCCAGCCCCAGCCTGAGCCTGTGTGCGGGCCAAACCCTCACCCTGACGGCCAGCAATGGCAGCGGATACCAGTGGAGCAACGGGGCCACCAGCCAAGCCATCAGTGTCACGGCTGCCGGTACCTACACCGTCAGCGTCAGCACCGGCAGCAGCTGCCCCGCCCTGGCCTCGGTCACGGTCATCTCGGCTGGTCGAGTCGCCGACGAGCTGTCCTCGCCGGTGGCAGGCCTGTCCTTCCGCTACTATCAGCAGGCTTTCTCCAACGCCGATGTCGATGCCATGACGGGGCAGACCCCTACGGCTCAGGGCACGGTAGCCAACTTCAACCTCAACGCCCAGGCTAACCACCCGGCTGATAACTATGGCTACGAGTTTGTGGGCTATGTGCAGGTGACCACGCCGGGTGAGTACACCTTCTACACCGACAGCGATGATGGCAGCAAGCTATGGATCGGTTCGCAGTTGTTGGTTGACAACAACTACGTGCATGCGAGCCGGACGGTGAGTGGTCAGCTGTGTTTGGGTGTGGGGTATCACGCCATCCGGGTGCGGTTCACCCAAGCTTACGAGGGGGCGGTACTGAACGTGAGCTGGCAGGGGCCAGACTTTGCCAAGCAGCCCATCCCCGATAACAAACTCTTCCGTTAATAAGTCTCGCTACAATCAGTGACGCAGAACCAACATCTCAAATTTAGCATCCAGCCAGCCGGGTATTAAATTTGAGATGTTGGTTCTGCGTCGGTTGAAGATTGGGCTGGTTGGGGACTCTGTCTTCAAACAGTGCAGAATTTGGACACCTTCAGGGGTCAATAAGAATTAAAAATACGCAGATAGGCTTTCGTTCTTATTTGTAGTTAATAAGCAATGTTCTAATAATCAGTTACTTTATTTGCTGAAATTGGTAAATAGCGGCTACTTATTTGATAAAGATGCTTATTCATAAACCGCATGCTACTCATGATAAAATCAGTATCGATGAAGATGGGCCTCCATCAAGGCGCACGGGCTATATTGATCAATGCTCCTGCCGATGCAGTTCAAGCCATTGATCCTTCTGGTCTTCAGCTCGAAACCGAACTTATTGGCGATTTTGATTACATACACCTGTTTGTCGTCAGTCAGCTTGAACTGCACAAGCAACTCCCAGCGGTAAAGAATCAGTTAAAGCCGACAGGCACGATCTGGGTTTCGTGGCCCAAGGGTGGTCAGAAAGGAACTGATCTGGCGCTACCAGCCGTGATTAAAATAGCCTATGATTACGGCTTTGTTGAAAGCAAATGTCTACGCGTAAACAACATTTGGTCGGCCTTGAAATTAACCTGGCCCAAAGCGGGTAAGGTATATAACAACAAGTACGGCAAACTCAATCTGTGAGCTAGTCATCTAGTATTTGGTTGTATCAATCTGTATTCTTACACGCACACAGCGCGCTACTTCGAAATAGTTAACAGTATGATAATACAGCCAGTGAGTAGTTAGATCACGAAAGTCTGCTTGTTATGTAGGTTAACAGCTGTTCGTATGAATACCTTCCCTGCATGTCAACAACGCCTTTGTCAACAACTGCTGCCTTTGCTGTTTATACTGTTGTTCAGCATGTGCAAAAAAGAAGTCTCCCCCGAAAATCCGTCAGGGGTTGGCGATGTGTATACCGTAGTGGATCAACCACCAACTCCGCAGGGTGGACAAGCCGGACTGGCCGATTATTTGATGAAAAATCTGCGTTATCCTGCCCAGGCGCAACGCGCTAACCTACAAGGCACTGTAGTAGTCGGGTTTGTGGTAACAAGTGATGGTCATATTGCTGACGTACAAATCAAACAAAGTGTTGGCGGGGGCTGCGATGAGGAAGCAATGCGCGTTGTCAAAGCAATGCCCGATTGGACACCGGGTCAACTTAAGGGGAAGCCTGTTAACGTGCAAACCAGCCTACCAATTTCGTTTACTTTACTGTAGCAGTTGAGTGTAATCTAGTCTTTACTAATGTTTTAGCGTATACCTCACAGCACGTAAGCTGTTGGTCAATTGATTCCTGTTTTTATTAACACGCATCCGCCATGAAAAAAGTATTCCTGTTTGTCGTTGCTTTGATAACGGTTCTCTCCTGTGTGCAAAATGACACGCAAGTTGTTAGCCCCGCCGTTACGGCTGAAGATCCTGACTGGATCAAACTGGAAATTCCTACTGGCCGGGAAGCGTATGCCATTGCTGGCGATATCGACAAAACACTGCTGGTAACGACCTGGACGAAGGCGTATTTTTCGACGGATCGGGGAAAAACATGGAAGGAATCAAAAGATTTTCAGGGGAGAATACCGGGTTTGTTGGTCCGAAATGATACCACTTTTGCCTTACACACGAGCAAATTCAATCAGCAGGGAGTTCTGTTGGGGGCCTGGGATGCACTTTACTTTTCGGCTGATTATGGAAAAACCTGGCAGTACTATTTGCAGCATTACAAACACTACCTGGACGATATCAAACCAATCGGCTGGGTTCAATCCGGTACAGGCACCGTTTACACGATTCAGTCGCATAGTACGCCGACCGCTCCCGGTTCAACCACCGCTTATGTTAATCCATCCGAGATCAAGAAACAGGATGCGTCGGGTGAGCACACCGTCCGCTTTCCGTTCAACCATCAGTTGATCAATTTACACCTTGATTCCCAGAACCGTCTTTACGTAGCGGCTTCGGGGGGAAGCTACCAAGCGGAGAAAAACAACTTTTACTGCTGCACCGATACTATGCCAGCGGTTGTTTATGTATCGAAACGACCGCTGCCTTAGCGCCAATGGAGGAGCGTTGTGTTTACGGGCCAATGCTTTCTACTAGGTAAACTTGTTGGGGACTTAATGACAACGTCCAGCTTCATGATGAGTGGCTGGACGTTGTGGCGTTACTCTACAGTTGGGCGGTCTTCTCCTCGGTCTCATTCGCTATCTGAGCGAGTTCCTGTGCACTCGCATCGTCCAGCTTATTTTTCTTGGACTTCTTGCCTGGCTTGCCTTCTTTACCGCTTTGATCCTGTTCGTCCTTTACCTGGTGGTAGAGAGCTTTTACCAAGATTTCGACCTGAGCCAGCTTATCCTCTACTTTGGCCTGAGCCTGAGCGGACTTCTTCACCTTTTTGCGCAGACTTTTTACTTCGTCAAGTAGTTCTTCAATTCGTTTTGTTTTCATCAGTTGACTGGATCAGTACTTTTTTACTTTGTTTTGCTTGATCGCTTTTCAGAATTTGCCGGGAGAATAACCCCGCCCTGCCTTTTCGCTTACCGCTTAGCTAAGTAGTCTTGGTTGTTGTAAGAACACAGGATAACCGGCAGCCGACGTACGACATTGCAACAGATTAAAGTGACCAAGGGAAACAATTGTTTATCGACTCTCCTGAACGGTCTGACGACGTATAAGGACTGCTAAGCGGCAACAGGATCGAAAAGAACAATGATTAATTAGTGGGACAGTTAATAGAAAATGGAGCTATATCGCTTAGCCAACTAGCATACTGGACGCATGGGTGATCCTTATCAAAGCAAATAACTTATAGACACAAACCCACTCACTCGATTAGTTAGTCCATTTTAGGTTCCGGCTAGTTAGGCTACTTGAAAACATTAATCCTAGACAAGCGCATGAAAAAGGGAATCATTCTGGGTGCTTTATTGGTGATAGCGACCGTAAAAGGTCAGGCACAATCTACGGCCTCGGGTAGCAGCAACACGGGCAACACCACAGTGGGCTCTACGCCTGCTCAAAACGGTTCAACGGGCGGTACTGTCTCGCCGTCGAGCAAGGGTAGTTCAATGAGCCAGGGTGGCTCGAAAAGCAACGGTAGAAAAGTAAAAACGACCAGCAAAACGACCCGCAGCCGTTCCTATTCCTCATCGGGCCGTTAAGTTACTTTGATAGCAACGAGTATCAGTCTACGGATGTCCACCTTTAAGACTCAAGCGAGTAGCCTGGGCTTAAAGGTGGATCTGTACGGTTGCATCATCTTAACCGAAACCGCTTTGTTCAAAAAATACGCGGCTGCTCAGGGAAATAAATATGGTAACTCCCTGCTTTCAGTGCGTTAACCGTCAAAGCAGCACCTGGGAAACCGTGAATTCTATCTTACACGTTGGACAGTATACCGACTGATTGTAGTTCGCTATCGGTGTGTAAGCCTCTACCGCTTTAAAGCTTTGATCGGGTAAACACATTTCTTTATGGCAATCCGGACACGAGGCATACGCATGACCGTCATTGTTTTCCGTGTCCCAGTAAGCAAGCACTGTTTTCATTAGACGTTTCTGATGCTGACTGCAAGAAACAACACGTTCGGTTATCTAAAATTAAACAAGCGTTAACTTGAGAAGGCTCGTTGGCTCGCCTTATGTCATCATCAGTCATCTCTGAGATAGGCATAATCGAAAACGCCATGCATCATTAGAATGCGGATCTTCTAGTGAGCGAACCCGTTGGCTCAGTTTATGGGGATTTATCTCTATCGGCTAAACCTGCTTTATAAACAGCGGCTTAGGGTAAGACAACATAAATCTGCAATTCTATGCAAGCTCAACACACGCTGAACGCCATGGAGCTCGATAAGCTTCGGGACAAGATCAAGGATATCCGCATCGCTATGCTTACCACCCAGGAGGTAGACGGCGATTTTCATGCCCGCCCCATGGCTACGCACCAAATGGATGAGGACGGTACCATGTGGTTTTTTACCTACGACAACTCTAATAAAGTGGCCGAGATCCGCAATAATGAGCGAATCGCCCTTGGCTTTTCGGATCCGGGTTCCGAGGTTTATGTATCGACTTCAGGCTATGCCGAGGTAGTCAAAGACCAGGCGAAAATAAACGAATTGTGGAGTGATTTTCTGAAAACCTGGTTTCCTAACGGCAAAGATGATCCGAATATCGCTTTGCTGAAAGTGACCACTCATGCCGGTGAATACTGGGATCGGCCAGGAGGCAAGATGGTTAAGCTTTTCGAGATGGCAAAAGGGGCCATCACCGGGGCGGCTGACAAGACGGGTCGTAACGAGAAGTTTGGAGACGAACCCCGATAAAGTAATTAAATGGTAACGTAAAAGCGTCCGGCTTAACTAAGTCGGGCGCTTTTTTTATGCGCTATTGACGCTGGCTTCTAAGCCATCTGAAGGCTGTCCTTTATCAAAATGGGTGCTTCTGTTGATTCGTGAAACCTAGTTGTAACGTCGGTTCCTGATCCAAACCAGGCCACTGAGTTCTGTAGTTACGATCTGAATTTTCGTTCCGCAGAACTTGTATGTATCAAGCTATGTTGCTCCGATGCGATTTAGATCACCGACGTTCGTCTTGTCACGTACCTACCAACATGTTATTAATCGAAACTAAAGATGGCTCCACACCCGACTGGCATTTTGTTAGTGAAGGAGTCGAAAAATGGCAATTGCGCGCGCAGCCGGGCGAAAAGCGCGTATTGATTCGTATAGGTGCCGGCAAGCAATACCCCGTTCACAGCCACTCCGTACCCGATGAGGTATTTGTTGTGGAGGGAGTGTACGTAGACCCTCAGGTAGAAGGAGGGAAGTCGTTTGGGCCCGGTTCGTATTTATACTACCCGGTCGGTACCGAACATCAGGCAAGTAGTCCCAGCGGCTGCACGATCCTGGTCTGGAACGCCAATCGTTAACCATTCGCTTTACCTGTGCCGGGCTCACCGGTAGGAAAACAGTTGCGGGATTTAAAGCATAATACTCCTTACAAGAAGCACGGTAGAGCTCATCGTGCTTCTTGTCTTTCAAGATAAGCTGTTGGTCAGAGCTCATCTCTGGCTTTCATTACCGTAAACCGTTCGGAAAAACGTGTCTACCTTATGCTGGTCTTCCGGGAAATTATAGACCTTTGTAATTTTTCCGTCTTCGATCTTCCAGAGAAGGCAGGACATCGTCTTAAGATTGACCACGCCGTCCAGTGAACTCCAGTTCTGGTGACAATCAATCACATACTGATCGTTGACGCCCATAACAATCGGACTGGCCTGAAAAGCCGCCTTGCCCAGTTGCGCAAAATAAGCCATCACGGCAGCAATACCGGTTTTGGTGCCACTCAGAGGATGGTCGCCGGGAATATGCCATTGGATAGCCGGTGACAGAATGGTTTCGATAGTCGCCTGATCGTTGGTTGCGTAGGCCTGGAAAAAGCGGTGGACAAGGTCGAGATTGGGATGCGAGATCATGGAAAAAATAGACTGGTGAACCTGCTCGCAAAGCTACCGGGTGCTATATTGGAAAAATTACGCAGAAAGGACTACTTTTTATTCGTATCGGCCATGACTAGACAACAGATAAGCTGTGCATCGCTTATCGACTCGACCCGCACGTCTTTCGTTATTTTTCATCAACAGCTAGGCTGTTTTCAATCCGACTGGCATGGGCACGCGTGGGGCCAATTGGTCTACGCTGAGCAAGGGTGCATTCACCTGAACGGCCAGGGCAAGCAGATACTCATTCCCAGTGGGTATGGCGTCTGGATTCCCGTTGATACCCATCACGAAATCTGGTCGGATAGTCCGCAGCTGCATATGCGGTCACTGTGCTTCCCGGTAGCCCGTAACAAAGAACCGCTGACTGATCTAATTTCCGTATTTCCCATCACCGTTCTACTGCGCGAAATGATTCGGCACACCGAAAAATGGAGCCAGGAGCAACAGGACGATTCACAGGTCACTACGTTCTTGCGGGCGATCCAGGATTTATTACCGGCTGAAATTGAAAAAGCTGTACCGGTCTATCTGCCTTCGACTACTCACGCCAGACTAGAATCCGTTCTTAAATACGTACAGGAGCATTTGTCCGAACAAATCAATTTTGGGGAGTTAGCCCGTGAGTTTGGGTTTTCGGTGCGCACGCTCAGCCGACTATTTACGCAACAACTGGGTATTTCCTTTTCGAGCTACTGCAAAATAGCCCGGGTGATCAGAGCCCTGGAGTTGATTGAAATGGGTAGCGAAAACGTGTCGCAGTTAGCTATGGATGTGGGCTACGAGAGTCTGGCTACGTTCAGTACTAACTTTCTGGAAATTTGCGGACAACGTCCTTTTCAGTTTATCCGGGGAAAAAGACGCTGACCAGTTTACTGGTTACACAATTAGCAACGGGCATATTGCAGTGACAGCCCTAGCGCGTTGGCGACAAACTGGTTTGACGATGCAGATCGCCTAGCAAAGAAATAGTAAGTAAAGCATAGCCAACGATCAGAACGAGGGCCAAATACCGAATGTAGACTGGCCAGCTGAATGTTCCTGCCAGGTATACGTTCCAGAAAGTGCTAAGTGAATAGCGAGGGTAGCCTTCCAGAAGAAAACGGACCGTCTCGGTAACCGGATTAAAGAAGATAAAAGACAGGGCTAGAACAGGCAAAAAAATCAACTTGTAGCCAAGGATAGACCGCCAGTTACTCTCGACCTGTTCAATCCCAAACCAGCGATGGGCCTGATTGAGCAGCCATACAACGATGAGGGCTGTCATTGCTTCAGGAATAAGTAAGCTCCGCAGTACGAGCCACAGGTAAGGTAAAACACCACCCACATAGTGCATTTTGAGCAAATTGATTGGGTACGATGCTAGCCAGCTAACCAACTCCGAAAACAAAAACACAACCAGCATAACCGCTACACCAGTAGTAGGTTTTAGATAGCTGCGCGAAAGTCGAATAGCTCTCATAGTGGTGCGATCAATCCATATAGCGAGTTGCTATGATGCTGAAAGTTAGCACAATCGAATGAAGTTCCTTAACAAAGTAATTAATCGGCGTATCACGAGAAGTGGTTTAGTGGTGTTTATTTCTTCCGTACGCGTGTTGACAAGGGTAGATGTAGCGAATTGCTGAGTAAATTTTCTGTCCAGAGAATACACGACGTAAAAAGGTTACGTTGAGCAGTGCGTAGATTGCCTCTGTCGAGTGGCAATCCAGGTGGGATTGTCCGTAACGCGTATTCGCTAAAAACCAATGGATCAATCAAAAGCAGTGATCAAACAAGTCTGGCCTTATCAGCAGGATAGCCTGAATTTGCCGGTAAGCGACCTTGAATCTGCCCTTTCTTTTTACGAAGAAACGCTTGGATTTCGGCTTGCAGAACGAACCGACATGCCACACAAGTCGGCTACCCTAACCAGGGATGGAATTTTGATTGGTCTGGCCGAAAACGGCGGTGACCCCGCGCAGGATGGTTGTTTCTTTGAGGTTGACGATGTAGCCAAAGCATTTACCGAGTTAAAGACCAACGGATTGCTTATTGACCGGCCTCAATTTACCTTCCAACAACACGGTGATGTCAGTTGGAAGGTTTTTTTTGTCGTAGCTCCCGACGGTCTTTGCTACTGCTATGGCGAACGCCAGTAGTTGTAGCCAAACGCCATAAGCCTTTTTAATGGGTTGCCACAATACTGGGATAATCAGTTGATGTTGCTGTCGGTTCAATGGACGACACTGAAACAATCAGCGTAGCGACGGCCTGCTTCGAATTCTCGTCGATCATGATCACCCAGTCGGTAGCCTGGACGTGGTGCGTTTTGTGGCCAATCGGGTCATGAACGACGGGGTCAGCGGCATTAGGCTTGCTCAGGGTGATGTTGATCGCATCGCCCGCTTTAAAGGTCGGTACAAAGCTAAAATAGCCATCCGCCACGATAGTACCCCGTTCGCCTTCAGCGGCTGGCTGGTAAAAAATCACTTTTAAATTCTCTGACTCTTGGCTCATGATGACTTGGCTGAATTAGTAAACCAAGTCTTTAACTGGCATAACCTACTAAATGTTAAGTATGGGGTTCGAACGAACCTAGGCTACCTTGGGTGAATATATAGAGCGGACAGATGTACTAGTTATCAAGGGTGATTAGCTCCGGCTGGTGAGTCCAGCCGGCAGCAAAGATTGAGTCGGTCTGATGAATCAGCTCACGAATGGCGTCCTGGGTTGGATCATCGCAGTAGCCGATCTCACGCACGTAGTACATGAACTCGGAGGAAGGCAGTTTTCCCGTGTAAAGGGTGTACTTACTGGCAACGAGCATACCGCATCTATACGCTTTCTGCTGGCGTTGAAGCTCCCGTTTGGTTCGGTGCCTTTGCCACTCGTCCCACCAGAACCAGAGGCAAAAGCTAAGGGTACAGACGCAAAACAGAAACCGAAGAACAGCAACAAGATTACTCATGGTGTGGATGATTAGGAATCGGTCTCTAAATAAGCGTGGGCCGATCAGACACCCCAAGACTGTTTTAGTTAACGTAATGCACAAGGCTCGCCTTTTGATTATTAGGTGACAGTCTCGGATTTTGACCATCTCAATTCAAGATAATTGCCCCATTCCGACACCGTGCCCGTTCAGGCTAGTCTAACCTGGATGGGATCGAAGCCGTAGCGGTTAAAACGCGCATATACTGTTCCTTTCGAATACCTTTGTCTGTGACGAATGGAAAAAACAATTGCGTCACCTCGACTTTGTTATAGAACTTATCCAATTATGGATTGTGTATATTCTATAGTATATTTGAGATACATTGCGTGTAGGGCTCCCTGTTTTCATGAATCAATCGAACTTTTGGCTTCTGGCTTTCCGGCAAGTAACATGGGCTGTGCTAGTCAGTGCGGTTCTTTTTTTTCTCCAGCTAAATTGGGGCTGTCAGTCTTCGGACAAACGGTTCCGAATTGGGTTTTCCCAACGCACGCTTACCGATACCTGGCGCAAATCCATGCTGGCGAGCATGAACCAGGAGCTTTCGTTTCATCCGGATGTTGAGTTCATTGTCAAAGATGCTCAGGGACAGAGTAATACGCAGATCCAGCAGATTCAGGAATTGCTTGACCAGCGGGTAGACCTGCTGATTGTATCGCCTAATGCCGCCCAGCCCATCACCCCCGTTGTCGAGCGAGCTTACCAACTGGGTATTCCCGTTATTGTGCTGGACCGACGTACGGCTTCGGATCAGTATACGGCCTATGTAGGAGCCGACAACGTGGAGGTTGGCCGCACCGCCGGTCAGTATGCCAATGCCCTGCTGAAAGGAAGCGGTAACGTCATCGAGATTGGCGAGTCGCCGGGATCGTCGGCGGATATCGACCGGCACCGGGGGTTTTCCCAGATTCTGAAAGCGCATCCGGGCCTGCGATTAATCAAGAAACTGGAAGGGGATTGGGATCGGCGCTCGTTTGCGGACGAACTGACGCAGTTGATTCAGAAGACGCCCAACGTACAGCTTATTTTCGCCCAAAATGACCGTACGGCGCTCAAAGCGCACCAGGTTTGTCAGCAACTGGGGATCGGCCAGCGGATCAAGATTATCGGCGTTGATGGCTTACCCGGAAAAAATGAAGGTATCGATCTGGTGGATCGGGGCATTCTGGACGCTACCGTGCTGTATCCGACCGGCGGTAAGGAAGCCATTCGCACCGCCCTCGCGATTTTGGAAAAGCAACCTTTTCGGCGCGAAAACCGCCTGCTGACCACGCTGGTTGATTCAACGAATGTTCGCATCATGAAACTTCAGAACGAGAAGGTGATCGAACAGCAGACCGATATTGACCGGCAGAACCGGAATCTTGAAAACCTGACCAAAACGTACACCTCGCAGCAGAACACCCTGTACATTACGTTTGCCTGCCTGATCGTGGTTCTGTTGCTTGGGGGCTGGGCGCTGTATCTGTTCCGCTCCAAACAGGCGGCTTACCTGACCCTGGAAAAGCAGAACGAAGAGATTCGGAACCAAAAAAATCAGATCGAAGCGATGTCGCAGCAGGCCCGGCAGGCTACGGAAGAAAAGCTGCGTTTCTACTCCTACATTTCCCACGAATTTAACACGCCCCTCAGCCTGATCCTGATCCCGACGGAAGATCTACTGGCGAAGAAACAAGTGGGGGGGCACGAACTGCGTAACAATTTGTCGTTGGTACAGAAAAATGCCTACCGGCTGCTGAGACTGGTGGATCAGATGCTGGACCTACGCAAAACGGATGCGGGTAAGCAGCGATTGCAGGCATCTGAACAGGATTTGATTGCTTTCGTGCGGGATATCATCGGCGACTTTCAGCGGAAGGCCGAGCGGCAACGCATTGACCTGCAACTGCTGACGAGCTATCCAAAACTGCCTGTCTGGATCGATACTGAAAAACTTGATAAGGTGCTGTTCAACCTGCTGTCCAACGCCTTCAAGTACACACCAAAGGGTGGGCTGATTCACGTCCGCATCGACGTGGTCGCCGGGCAAGCGCGCATTCAGGTGATTGACAACGGGGAGGGGATGACCCCGGATGAAAAGCACCATGCGTTCGATTTATTCTACAGCGGTAGCCAGCCGTTTAACCTGGCGAAAGGCATTGGTCTGGCCATGTCGCAGGAGTTTATCCAACTGCACCGAGGTGATATTGACGTAGTATCGGAAAAAGGTCGGGGAACGACGTTTACCATTCTGTTGCCGCTGGGTAGCGAACACCTGGATGAGACCGAGCGTACAGGCCTTGTGAGTCGGTATCGCCCGTTTATCGAAGCGGAGGTAGCCACCGAAGAACCGCCAATGCCGCTGTCGGCTGGCCGCTCTGCCGGAACGCTGCTAATTATCGAGGATAACGACGATCTACGCACGTTTCTGGTGAATCGGCTGGGCGCCGAATTTGATGTCATTGCCGAAACCACTGCCGAAGCGGGCTGGGAGCGTATTCTGGAAACGATTCCCGACCTTATTCTGAGCGATATCATGCTGCCCGGCATGGACGGGATGCAGCTGACGCAGCGTATCAAAACCGACTGGCGAACATCCCACATTCCGGTGGTGCTGCTGACGGCTAAGAACCAGATGGAGCAGCAAATCGAAGGTACCCGCGCCGGGGCCGACCTTTACCTGACCAAACCGTTTAATTCGACCTACCTGCTGGAAACGCTCCGTACTACGCTGGCGAACCGCCGGAAACAGCAGCAACGTTTCGCGACCGATTCGCTGCCGTCGGGGGAGAATAAGCAGGACCGTAAATTCCTGAATGATCTGACGGCCCTGATCGAAAAAAATATCGGTGATTCGACATTCGGTGTCGAGAAACTAAGTCGCGAGATGGGCGTTTCGCGCGTGCAGCTGTACCGCAAAGTGCAGGCGCTGCTCGACAAGAATGTAATGGATTATCTAACCGAAATCCGGCTGAAAAAAGCCAAGCAACTGTTGCGCGACAGTGCGAAAACGATGTCGGAAATTGCCGAGCAGACCGGCTTCAGCTCCCCCACGTATTTCACAACCTTCTTCAAACAGCATACGGGTAAGACCCCTTCCGAGTACCGCCGGTCGCAGGTGAACGCGTAGCCGATCAAATAGGCGAGAGTAGAGCAGGTGCGGTATAATTTCGGCGGTATCAAAATCGAAAATCCTTGTAACAATACTGAAAGGCATTAGTTTGATTGATTAGATAAATAGCTGATTTACAGTGAGTCTGTATTTGAACTAATTTCGAATCTATTTGAACAAATATCGGAGCGTGCTTCCGTGACTCATCCGCTAAGTTTGACCCATGAACTGCCAACGAAACCAGTTCATGCGGGTAAACATGAGTCAGAAACAACGCATTTTCTTTTGGTCCATTACGGCTGCTTTGGGCGGCTTTCTTTTCGGCTTCGACACGGCCGTCATCTCCGGTGTCGAGCAATCGTTGCAATCGTTGTGGGGGCTGAATGTGTGGGAACACGGTCTGACGGTTTCGATTGCGCTCGTTGGCACGGTGCTGGGTTCGATGTTGGGAGGTATCCCGACGCAGCGCTTCGGGCGGAAGAAAACTTTATTGGGTATTGCAATCCTGTATCTGCTGGCTTCGGTCGGTACGGCACTAGCCCCTAACTGGACCATTTTCCTGATCTTCCGGTTTCTGGGTGGGCTGGGCGTCGGCGCTTCGTCGGTGGCCGCTCCGATGTATATTACCGAAATTTCGCCCGCTAAATCGCGTGGTCGGCTGGTAGCGCTTTTCCAGTTCAACGTTGTACTGGGTATCCTGATCGCTTACCTGTCCAACTATTTGCTGGGCGACATGGGTAGCGAGCCGTGGCGTTGGATGCTGGGTGTACAGGCGTTCCCGTCGCTCATTTTCCTAATTGCCGTTCTGAATATTCCCGAAAGTCCCCGCTGGCTGCTGCTGGTCCAGGGGCGGGTGGCCGAAGCGCGCGATGTACTTTATATGATTGATCCGGCAACCGCCGAAGAAACGCTACAGGCACTGCAACAACACGCCGACCAGCCTCAGAATGCCCGGCTGTTTACGGCCAAATACCGTACCCCAATCACGCTGGCCGTTTTGTTTGCGGTGTTCAATCAGGTATCGGGCATCAACGCCATCATCTATTACGCTCCCCGTATTTTCGAAATGACCGGTCTGGGCAAAAGTTCGGCCCTGTTATCATCGGCGGGTATCGGGCTGGTCAATCTTATTTTTACCTTGATTTCGCTCAATCTGATTGATCGCTACGGTCGTCGGACGCTGATGAAAATCGGTTCTGTAGGGCTTATCATCACGCTGGGACTCGTGGCGCGGGCCTTCTACACCCAGGACTTCGGCATGACAGTACCGCTGCTGCTCTTTGTTTACATCGCCTTCTTTGGTTTCTCGCAGGGAGCGGTCATCTGGGTGTTCATCTCCGAAATTTTCCCGAATGAAGTCCGCGCCAGTGGGCAGGCGCTGGGCAGTTTTACACACTGGCTGATGGCCGCGATCATCACCTTCACCTTCCCGTACCTGGCTGAGCAGATCGGCGGGGGGACTACCTTCCTGTTCTTCGCGTTCATGATGGTGCTGCAACTCGTATTCGTGCTGCGGCTCATGCCCGAAACCAAAGGAACCAGTCTGGAACAAATCGAAAGAACGGTCTTCGCCCATTAAACGACTCTGATCATGACACAAACCATAACCTGTTTCGGAGAAACGCTCTGGGACGTACTGCCAACGAGTAAGCAAGCGGGGGGCGCCCCCATGAACGTAGCCGCTGATCTGCGGAACTTCGGTATCAACGCGCAGATTATCAGCCGGGTCGGTTCCGACGATCTGGGCCGTGAACTGATTCAGTTTCTGGATCAGAAAGGGCTGCCGCTCGATCTGGTTCAGATCGGTCAGACGCACTTAACGGGTGTTGCCAAAGCCAATATTTCGGATACGAATGAGGTCACGTACAAGATCGTTCAGCCCGTCGCCTGGGATTACATTCACCTCGAGCCCAACCTGATCGACGCCGTTCAGAACAGCGATCTGTTCGTGTATGGTAGCCTGGCGGCACGCAGCCCCATGACGCACGAGACTTTACTGGCGCTGCTGGCCGTTGCCCGCCGGAAGGTATTCGACGTAAACCTGCGCGCTCCGCACTACGAACGCGAAACGGTCGAAGAACTGCTGCATCAGGCCGACATCGCCAAGCTGAACGAACACGAACTCATCGAACTGTCAGCCTGGTACGGCGAAGAGAATGATCTGCATCGGGCCATGCACCAACTGCGTGATCGGTATGCACTCGCAACCCTTTGCGTGACGCTAGGCGAGAACGGCGCGGTACTGCTGGACGAAACGGGCCTGTACAGTCAGGTTGGTTTTTCGATCGACGTAGCTGATACAATCGGGAGTGGTGACGCGTTCCTGGCTGCCTTTCTGTACAAAACGCTACAGGGCGAATCGCCGAAAAACACCCTTGAATTTGCCTGTGCAACCGGCGCGTATGTCGCGACGCAACGGGGCGCCACGCCTACGTTCACGGCGGAAACCATCGTGGATAAAATCCTGCGGTCCGAAGTGATCTGACCAACGTAATTCACCATTTCACCTTTTCTTAAACCCAACAACATGTGTAAAAATTACCTGTTTACGCTGATTGCCCTGTTGCTGACCGCCACGTTGGCACTCGCCCAGCAACGCACGGTTACCGGGACTGTCTTCGATTCAAAAACCAACGAGCCACTTCCCGGTGCCAGCATCATCATTCCCGGAACGACGACCGGAACGGTGGCCGATGTTGCCGGGAAGTTTTCGATTGCCGTGCCGCAGAGTGCCACCGGCATTACTGTTTCCTTTATTGGCTACGCTACGCAGACGGTATCGGTTGTGAATACGAATACCGTGACGGTTTCGCTGGCCGAAGGTGGTCAACTGGCCGAAGTGGTCGTGCTGGGTTACACCACGGCCCGCCGTCAGGATCTGACGGGTGCGGTGGCGATTGTGGACGTAGCGGCTACGAAAGCGACCAGCTCGGGTAACCCCATGCAGGCCTTGCAGGGACGGGTACCGGGTTTGTACGTCGAGAAATCGGGTACGCCATCCGGCGAGTCCAGCCGGGTGCTGATCCGGGGTGCCAATACGCTCGGGAATAACGATCCGCTGTACATCATCGACGGCGTACCGACCAAGCGCCCCTTCGTTTTCCAAAGTCTTAACTCCACGGCTATTCAGTCCATCCAGGTCCTGAAAGATGCGTCATCAGCGTCCATTTACGGATCGCGGGCGTCGAACGGGGTGATTATCGTAACCACCAAAAACGGATACAATACCGACGGAAAACTGAATGTTCAGTTCAACACCAGTATCTCGGCCCAGTCCGAAAAACCAGAGCGTTTCAAAATGCTGAACGCCGTTGATCGGGGACGGGCGCTTTGGCAGGCATCAGTCAATGACGGAGCCGACCCTTCTTCGGCCTACGGGGAGATTTACAACTTCGACTGGAATAAAAACTTCAGCAATCCAGTACTCAATAACGTAACGGTGCAGCCTTACGTGGGCGGTAACCAGAACGTACCGGCGGGCAACACCGACTGGCAAAAAGAACTTTACCAGACCGGCTTCATCACGAACAACGACCTGACGATTTCGGGCGGGACCAAAAGCTCGTCGATTCTGGTCAACCTGAGCTACCTCAATACCAAAGGGATGGTTCGGTTTACCGACTACAACCGGATCACGGGACGCGTAAATGGGATGACAAGCCTGGCCGACAACCGGGTGAAGTTCGGGGTCAATCTGCAATTAACGGCCTCCCGCGAAACGCCCGTCACCACAGACCTCGGCGGAGCACCAACACCTGGCCTGGCCGTGACGCTGGCGCCAACCATTCCGGTCTACACCACAACGGGTGACTACGCGGGTCCTATCGGGTCGGGTTATTCGGATCGCAACAACCCGGTGTTTATGCAATACATCAACCGCTGGGACAAAGTCCGCCGGACATTTGCATTCGGAAATATTTTCACCGAGATCGAACCGATCCGGGGGCTGGTGTTCCGGTCGTCGCTGGGGATGGACAATGCCGGTTTTTCGAACAAAAACATCGAACAATCGTTCCAGAACGGCTTTATTGCCCGGTCGCTCAACAGTTTGACGCTCAGCACCAACCAGTTCCTGAGCCTGACCTGGACCAACACGTTACGGTATAACTTCGATGTGGGTCAGCATCGGTTCAACGTACTGGCGGGTGTTGAATCCATCAAGGACAACCTGGACAACGTCGTTTCGTACCGCGAGAATTTCGCCGTGCAGAGCGAAGATTACTTTGTCCTGAGTGCTGCTTCGGGTAATGCTAGCAGCACGGGTACATCGACCGGAAGCCGGTTGTTATCGCAGTTTGCCCGAATCGACTACGGTTTTGGCGACCGCTACCTGGCTGCGCTCACGCTTCGTCGGGATGGTTCGTCCCGGTTCGGTACCGACAATCGGTACGGCTTTTTCCCGGCAGCTTCGGTCGGCTGGCGGATCGACAAAGAAGCGTTCATGCAGAACGTGAAGGCCATCAGCAACCTGAAACTACGGGCGGGCGTGGGCCGGATCGGTAATCAGGACATTGGGGATCTGGCCCGCTTTGGCTTGTTCGAACCCCGCTACGGTACGCTGGCTTCGCAGGTGCCCAATGGCCATAACAGCTTTTTCGATCAGTACTGGAACGTGGGAACGGCTTATGACCTGAACGGTACGAACAGCGGCACGTTGCCATCGGGTTTCGTGCAAACGCAGGGAGCCAACCCGGCTCTGCGCTGGGAAACGACCGACGAACTAAACGTAGGACTTGATTTCGGATTCCTGAACGGTAGCCTGGTTGGTTCGTTCGATTACTTCACCCGCGAAACCAAAGATATTCTCATTCAGCCACCTGTAGCAGCAGCGGTGGGTGAGGGCCAGCTGAAATTCGTGAACGGCGCGACGAAGACCAACAAAGGATTTGAACTATTGCTGACGTATTACGGGAAACCCAAAGGCGATTTCCGGTATAACATATCGGCCAACTTTGCCCGCTTCCGGGATAAGATCACCGTATTGCCTGACGAGGTGCGGTCAGCCTTCGCCGGAAACGCCGTGACGACGATCATCGGTCACTCGCAATTCGATTTGTTTGGCTACCGGACCGATGGGTTGTTCCAGAATCAGGAAGACGTAAACCGGCACGCTCAGCAGGTAGGTGCCGCTCCGGGGCGCATCAAGTACCGGGACCTCAATGGTGATGGCAAAATCGACGCGCTGGACCAGGAATTTTTCGGAACGACGCTGCCCGGTCTTGAGTACGGTGTTCGCGCTGAACTGGGCTACAAAAACTTCGATTTTTCGATCTTCGGATCGGGCATAGCCAGCCGGACCGGTTTCGATCCCTACACGTTCTACAACAACTTTATTCGTGGTCGCGAAAACGTAGGACCGGGCGTATTCAATGCCTGGACACCGCAGAACACGTCGTCCCGCATTCCGGCGCTCACGTTGTCGGATGGCAACAACGAAACCCGGTCGTCGGATTATTTCAACGTCAGCACCGCTTATTTCAAACTGCGGAACGTCCAGCTGGGCTACACTTTTCCACGGGACATGGTAGGCAAGCTGGGCATGACAAGCCTGCGGTTGTACGCGATGGCCGAGAACGTGTTCTGGCTGAAAAACAAGAATTACCTGGGACCTGACCCCGAACGGATCGACATCAATACGGTTCCCGTGCCGCGTACCATCACGTTCGGTTTAAATGTTTCCTTCTAAGCCCAAGACTTACGATCATGAAAAATAAAGTTCTGGTTTCATTGCTTCTGATGGCCGGTGGCGGTTTGTTCTCATCCTGCAAAGAATTTCTGGATTACCAGCCGCAGGGAACGCTTTCGTCCGAAAATATAAAAAGCGCCGACAATGCCGACGCGCTCGTAACAGCCGCTTATGCCTCGTTGGGCAACGGTGAAATGATTGGTCCCATCGCCAGCATGTGGGTGTACGGCAGCGTCCGGTCCGACGATGCGTACAAAGGTGGCGGTGGCGTGTCCGATCTGGAAGACATCAACTTCTACGAGCAGCACAACCTGACGCAGCCGCAGCAGGGTGGCGGGTTCTATCACCCGTACACCTGGGAAAACTACTACAAAGCCATCTCGCGGGCTAACGTAGCCATCCGGTCGATCAGCAACCTGACGGAATCGAGTTTTGCGCTGAAAACAACGCGTTTGGCCGAGTTGCGGTTTCTGCGCGGTCACGCCCATTTCATGCTGAAAATGCTGTTCAAGTACGTGCCTTACATTGACGAAACGCTGTCCAACGATCAGATTCTGGCTACGTCGAACCGGAAGTACACCAACGATCAGTTGTGGGATAAGATCGCCGAAGATTTTCAGTACGCGGTAACGAACCTGCCCGCTTCGCAGTCGCAGGTGGGTCGGGCCAACAAACTGTCGGCGGCTGCTTATCTAGCTAAGTTGCGGCTTTATCAGGCGTATGAGCAGGACGAAACCCACAAGGTTGTCAGCATCAACAAAACAAAGTTGCAGCAAGTGGTTGACCTGACCCAGCAGGTGATTAGTTCGGGTAAATACAATCTGCAATCGGATTTCGCCGAGAATTTCCTGCCCGAATACGACAACGGTGTCGAGTCGGTCTTTGCGGTGCAGTATTCCATCAACGACGGAACGACGCTGGGACGGCTTAATTTTGAGGATGGGCTGAACTACCCCCACGGTGCTCCGCAATACGGTTGCTGCGGTTTCCACCAGCCCAGCCAGAACCTGGCCAACGCCTTCGGAACGGATGCCAACGGATTGCCTAAGTTCGATACGTTCAACGACGCTGTGATCGATTTCAAAACGGCTATGGTCGATCCGCGCGTCGATCACACGATTGGCATCGATGGCCACCCGTACAAGTACAATTCGGCTTCACCGTTCAGCAACAGTTGGGTGCGCGATCCGGGCGTGTACGGGTTCTACCAAACCATGAAATCGCAGCAACTGGCAACCAGTTCGTCGTACAAAAAGCAGGGTCCGTTTATGGGTGTTTCGAAAAATATCGACATTATCCGGTACAGTGACGTGCTGCTCTGGCAGGCCGAAGCGTATATCGAACTGGGGCAACAGGCTCTGGCGCTACCGCTGATCAACAAGATCCGGGCGCGGGCCGCTGCCAGCACAGGCCGTACCAAGAAAGCCGATGGCACTGATCCATCCAAGTACCTGATCAAGCCCTACGATTCGGCCAACTGGACGCAGGCATACGCCCGGAAGGCTTTACAGTTCGAACGTCGTCTGGAGTTCGCTACCGAAAGTCCCCGCTTCTTTGATCTGGTACGCTGGGGCATTGCCGCCGAAACGCTGAACGCATACATCACCAAGGAAAAAACCCGCCGGTCGCACCTGAGTGGCGCTAAATTTACGGCGGGTCGGGATGAATACCTGCCTATTCCACAACGGGAAATTACCTTTACGAAAGGTCTTTACCAGCAGAATCCCGGATTTTAAGGTAATCAGTTAATGAACGAAGCGGGTGGAACGGCATAGCGTCGGCCACCCGCTCCGGTTAACCCAACAGTCTATGAAAAACAGCCTCTTATCCTTCCTCGTCACCCTGCTGACGTTCGCCGGGTCTACGGTACTGGCCCAGACCCACCGGCCCCGGTTTCATTTTTCGCCCAAAGCCCACTGGATCAACGATCCGAACGGGATGGTCTACTACAAAGGCGTTTATCACCTGTTCTGCCAGTATTACCCCGAAAGCTCGGTCTGGGGGCCTATGCACTGGGTCCATGCCACCAGTAAGGATATGGTCCACTGGCAGGAGCAGCCCGTTGCGCTCTATCCCGACAGTCTGGGATATATCTTTTCGGGGAGTGCTGTTGCCGATGTAAACAATACCACCGGATTTGGGAAGAACGGACAAACACCGCTGGTCGCTATTTTCACGCACCACAATCCTAAACTCGAAAAGCAGAAGCCGGAGCAGGTGGAGTCGCAGAGTCTGGCCTACAGCCTCGACGAAGGGAAGACCTGGACGAAATACGCTGGAAATCCGGTCCTGAGTAACCCCGGCATTACTGATTTTCGGGACCCTAAAGTGCGGTGGTACGAAGCCGGGAAGAAATGGATTATGACACTGGCTACCAAAGATCGGATCACGTTCTTTTCATCGCCGGACCTGAAAAGCTGGTCGAAAGAAAGCGATTTCGGGAGTGACGCGGGCGCGCACGGGGGCGTCTGGGAATGCCCGGATCTGTTTCCACTCACGCACAACGGCAAGACCGTCTGGGTACTGATCGTAAACATCAATCCCGGCGGACCAAATGGCGGTTCGGCCACGCAGTATTTTCTGGGCGATTTTGACGGAAAAGCGTTTAAAGCGTATTCGAAGGAAACGAAATGGATGGATTTCGGACCCGACAACTACGCGGGGGTGACTTTCTCCAACACGGGTAACCGGACGGTTCTGATGGGCTGGATGAACAACTGGCAGTATGCGGATAAAGTACCCACCAGCCCCTGGCGTGGTGCCACGACTGTTCCGCGCGAGATGGGCCTCAAAGCAGTCGGTAAAGAATTGTATTTGACATCTACGCCGATAAAAGAACTGAATGTACTGGACGAACCGGGCGTTTCGCTGAAAAACCTGACCGTTAAGGATTCGTACGATCTGACGGCCAAAACCAAAAAGGAAACCTCTCTTTTCAAGCTGGAACTGACGGCTCCGGCCACGGCTGATTTCTCGGTGGTACTCGCCAACAAGCAGGGTAACGAACTAGTGGTGGGTTACGACAAAAAGGCCAATACGTACTACATTGACCGCTCCAAATCGGGAAAAATAGACTTTGAAAAAGGATTTGGCAAACGGCACACCGCTCCTCGGCTATCGGCGGACGCCAATCTGTCCATGACGTTGCTGGCGGATGTGGCCTCGGTAGAACTGTTTGCCGACGGAGGACTCACCGTGATGACGGAAATCTTTTTTCCGGAATCTGACATGACCCAACTGTCGATCAAATCGGCGCAGGGAATAGCTATTTCAAGCCTGAAACTGACGCCCCTGAACGCTTCCCAAAAAGAAGGCATGTAAGCCATCAGTGCCAGCACCGGACAGCCATACCAAGCTTTGTCTGTGTGTTGAATGAGTAACGCTTTTGTGTATACGTTGAGCCGGTGGCATCGTTGTCATCGGCTCAATTGTTTATGGCGGTCAGTGGAGACGTTACTTGACGAGTACGCTAGAAGAGGGTCGTTACCCGGCTGGTTTCTTCAAAGACAATACTGCTGATACGCCTGATGGTGAAACTGGTTGAGGTCGTCGATCAGTCGTTGCGGAGATAACACCTTTACCTCCGGCCCCAACCGAGCTAGTTCAAAGACCAGTTCCTTATTAATGATAATCGACAGCCTGACCCGAAGTTCGGTCGGTGTATCTGCCAACACGTCTTCTTCCTGAAACGGGTAAAACGGTTGCGCTCTGAAATGCAAACCCTGCTGCCGGGTAAAGGCCAGCACAACATCTTCGGGTGGATTATCGTACGCAGCAACCCCCAACGCCTGCCGAAAATAGATATCGGCATCGAACGCCGGGACATCGAAGGAATCGTCTATCGCGTGTACCGAACCGTCGACAACGCGATCCAGACCAAACACCCGAACCTTTTCATAATCGATTTGCCAACCGACGACGTACCAGCGGTTCCGATGCTCCTTGATGGCATACGGAAACAAACGGTGCGATTTCCTGACTTCGGTATCAAATCGCTGGTGGTCGAACTGCACGACCTGTCTCGCGTGAATAGCGGCTAAAAACACCTCAACCCATTCGCTTCCCTTCACATACGGTACCGATTCAAACAGAATGTACTGCCCGTAATCGTCGGCGGGACTCGTCCGAAACCGAACCGCTTTATCGATCTTATCGACCGTGCCGCGCAGATCGGTAAACAAACTGACGTGTTTGAACTGGTTAAGCGTTGCCACGGCTGCGTGGAGGGCGGTCAGGTCTTTATCGGTCAGGGTAACCGATGCCGCCAGATTAAACGGTCGTGTATACCAATAGCCCTTCGGCCTGCGACTGTATTCGATAGGAGCCTCGTAAACATCTTTCAGATAGGCAATATCCTGCTTGATGGTTGATTGGGCCACATCGCACAGGCGGGCTAACTCTTTGGTCGTGGCGGGGCGATTGCTCCAACGGTTCAGGCGGCTGTTGATGGTGTGAAGGCGATCCTCGCGATTTTTGACGATTGGCATGGTAGAAAACGGTTTGTTTTTCGACAGGATTAACAAGATTTTTCTCTTTACAAAAGCATCCTGTTGGCTCGAAGCGTCGGCCTGGCTGTTAATCCGGTCAAAAAAACGGTTTGTTGTTGATTGCGCATACATAGGCTGTACGGTAATGGATAGAACTTTGTACCGTTAGGTGAATGCGGCAGAAAAAAGAGTAGAAAAATAGTGGACGAGCTTCACATCTCAGTGTACACACCTATAAACGAACATATGCAATTTCGACTGAGCCTTCGCCCCACCGCCCAACAGACACTCGTACCCTTCAATTACGCGTATCGACTGAGTGCGTTCATCTACGCCGTATTGGCCGAAGCCGACGGGCAGTATGCTACGTTCCTGCACAGCCAGGGGTACGAATATTCGAGTACGCGCCGGTTCAAGCTTTTCACGTTTTCGGACCTGATTATCCCGAACGCGCGCATCGACACCAAAGCGGGGGGACTGTGGGTGACGACGCCCCACATTGAATGGGTAGTGAGTTTCTACGTCGACAAAGCCGCTCAGCATTTTATCGTCGGCTTGTTTCAGGATCAGCGTTGCGTCATCGCGACACCCAAACACAAAGCGGAGTTTATCATCGAGCGCGTGGAAGCGGTGCCGGTGGAGATAGCGAGCAATACGGTTCAGTTGCGCACGCTCTCGCCCGTTGTGATTGCCGAAAAAGATGGACGAGGTATGGACCAATACCTGCATCCCGCCGACATACAGTTCGGGCCGTTATTAATCGACAACCTGTTGGCGAAGTGGAACAGCATTCCGAGAATGGTTTCGGCTGGCGATCCCTCTGCTCATGACTTTGCCACATCGGCGGTAACGTACCGACTATTACCCGACCGCGAACCCAAATCAAGGTTGGTCGCAATCAAAGAAGATTCGCGAGCAGAGACGAAAGTGCGCGGCTACTATGGCTTCACGTTCGAACTGAGTGGTCCGAAGGAGTTGCTGGAACTGGCGGTGCTAGCGGGCGTTGGAAGGTACAACGCGGAAGGGTTCGGCGCGGTGGGTGTGACAAAATAGCCCAGACAAAGCTGGGCTAATTCCTGGTATGGTACGATTAATCAGTAGTCTTTGCTATTGACTACAAACATTTTTCAATTCCTCTTACCGTACCAAAATTGGATGTTATTTATTTAAAAGGAAAGAAGTTTTTGCAAAGTGTTGAAAATAAGATATATGTATGTGAGTCCTCTAGATTTGGCTGAGATTTAGAATATTTACTACTAACATCGGATTGTTTTTGTAATAAGTGTTTTGTTGCTTTACAAACAGAGGGCAATTACAGTCGAGATGGATGTTAGCCTTACTTCGAGGATGTACGGGTTCCAAGCCGTCTCTTACAAGGTATATGAGGCTAACAAATAGAACGATAATCTTACGCCAACGTAAGGTTAGTAATTGCCTTTCTTTTTTCCTGACTATTTAGCTGTTCGGCTATGATTGATCAAACTAGTTTAATCAAACCTACCGGCGATCCTTTCGCTGACGTGGGCGGGTATGTGATTGAAACGCTTTGGGAAGATCCCAAACTAAAAGAGAAGGATATTCTAGGGTTGATTGACTACGTAGCTAACATCTACATCAATCAATGGAATGCCAATCTGCATGCGTTCTTCCTTAATTCAAAGATTACGCAACCTGCTTTCGATAGCAAGCGCAAATTAGCCGAAACGCTGGCGTACTATAGAAGCATACTTAATGAAACGGCTCCGTCTCAGGTTGGTTATTGCCGCATCTCCGGCCGAAAAGCGAATCTGTTTGCTGCCGGGCGCGACAACCATATTCTGTCTGGATCAAGTACGTTTATCAACTTCCATCATGGATTTGAGAGTGGGTTGTACTTGTCAAAAGAGATCATTATTCGGTTCTTTTTCGTGCCACTGGGCGTCACGCAGTTAGGCGATAAAATTGGGCTTATTAGTAGTAATAATAGCGTTGTTGCAAAATACTACGTACAGCAGTTGCTAAACGGTCCCGATGGACACCTGATGGCTCTCGGGCGTGGACTGGCTAGTGGGGTGGCTCGTTCTGATTACGGAATCGTAGCTAATGCCCTCTTCGCCTTTGCTGATTCCTGTATCAAAAATATCAAACCCGCCGTATTTGCGCGACTGGATGAAAACGTCGTAGAGATTCGTGATACCACGTTGAGTTTGTACCACTTTACCAATTTTGGCGCAAAACCGGAGGTGGTTATGTATCAGCTTCCTGCAACGGTGTTTGGCTTCTACGCGCTTTGTCAAACGGTAGCTTACGCTGAACACTGGCGCCCATTTGTAGCCGCTCATTATCGCAACTCGAAGTATAAGGATGCAAAGTACAATCAGGGCTCAGATACATGGGTATCTGCTAAAGAAGAGCTAGCCTACGATTCCTACAGCACGTGGCGCAATGTCATTTTAGAGCGATTGCTCAACGGCGGAACCTTGATTCCTTACTTTAAGCAATGGATTCGTAAGCATCCGTTTACCTTTCAGATTGTTGAGAACTACCTTTTTTATGTGAAAAATATGGATAAACGAACTCTGCAAAAAATTAAGGATGTCGCGGGCTTTATTGTCAGCCGCGACGAGGATGGTATCAAAAAAGCCATCCTCCGACTCAACCGAGCGAAGTACGTTCAGGAGGTGCGGCACTATCTGCTGAAACTGATTGACGACAACTACAAAGCCAATCCTGCCACGCCCTTAATTCGGCTGGACGATGTGGAATACCTGTTTCCCGAAACCGTTAGCTGGCGGGAAATCAGAGACTTATTGCTGATTGCGATTTACGAGAAGCTTCATGACAACCACATGATTGTGCCAACAGAAATAGAAGAACAAGAACTAGAAACACCAGAAAACGAATAACTATGAATCTGAAAACCCAAGGCTTTGTCCTGCTGGACGTTGACGTTGTCGCGCTGAACAACGCTGGAAAAAGTAGCAGTAGCAATTTTGAAAATGCCGTAGCTACGAAAAAAATCACCAAAAATGGTCGCACCCATACCTACGTGTCGGGACAGGCTTGGCGGTATTGGTGGCGTGAAGCGCTGCAACGTAACGTGGGCTGGTCGTTGTCCCCAATCACTCGTGAGAACAAAATAGCGTTTACCGAAGCCAATCCGTTCCTGTATCCTGATGACGATGTTTTTGGGTATATGAAAGCCGTCAAGGAAGAAGTAATTGACGAAAAGGGAAAAGCGAAGAAGGTTGATGCTACGGTAACGCGCGTTTCTCCGCTAAAAAATTCGGCCATCGTTTCGGTCGGGTCGGCACGGACGGTTGAAAACTGGTCAAGTATGGCCCGTCAGGACGGTGATTCCGTACCGTACAGTAAAGAGGAGTACAGTGCTATCATGAAAGGAATGTTCTCACTCGATTTGGCTCAGCTTGGTACGTTTGCCAGTTACAACAAAACGGGGTTCAAGAATATTACGCAAAAGCTGCGGACCGAAGCACTTAGTCAGGGGTCGATAGAGATTGACGACCCATACGTTAAAGACAGCAAGGGTAATCCGCAAAAACTGGTTCAACTAGCTAAAGACGTTCGTTTGGAGCGGGCGAAGGGAACTATTCAAGCGCTGAAAACCATTTCGGGCGGAGCCATGCAAACGAACAACATGGGCGACGTCACCCCAAAGTTCATTGTATTGGCAACAACGAGCAGTGGTAATCATCCTTTCTCACATATCGTTACGAGCGAGGGCATGAATAGTGACCGAGTGGCGCTGAATCTGGAAGGGCTGAAAGAGGTACTGAAAGATTACAAAGAGCAATTTATTGGAACGGTCTTTATCGGTAAACGCAGTGGGTTTTTAAATGAATACAATGACGACCTAAAAGAGTTGCTGACGCTTGGCGAAGGATACCCGACCATTCAGCTTGGAACAATCAACGAAACGATTGATGCATATTGCAATCAACTCGAAAACCAGCTATCCTGATGCAAGTTCATGTTGTGGACATAAGCAGTTGGACGGCTAGCTTTCGCTATCCTAACCTGATTAGTGGCGTTCAACCAACGCTGGACGTGCCGCCAGTCAGTACGGTGCTGGGGTTGATCAATGCAGCCGCTGGACAGTACTTGAGCCATCAGAAACTCGAATTAGGCTACTATTTTCAGTTTGAAGCGAAAGCGTTCGATCTGGAAACCATCTACCAGATTGACAGTAACAACGGTCGAGCGACGAACAACGCCAAGTCGAATATTATCCGGCGTGAGTTCGTGTATAGTGCACAGCTCAAAATCTATCTGACCGATGAAAGCCTGGCTGATTTCTTTCGGCAACCTTATTATCCTTTGGTGCTTGGGAGAATGAATGACTTGGCAACTGTTGATCGAATAACGACAATTGACTTGCCGGAAGTCGTGTATTCGTCATGCATAGCTGGTCAGGTAATCCCGTTCCGAGAGAACCACTTAGCTGGTCAGATTCAGGCATTACCTAAATATTTTACGGATACATTCCCTCGTCAGAACGTAGGTACGGAGCCGTATTCGGTTATTAGCTACCTCACGCCAGTGAAGGGTAATCTACCGGCTATTCATGACGAGAAGATAGGCAAAGAAGGAGTTGATATTTATCTACACCAATTAGATTTCTCCGAGTATGACTAAGCCATATGATGAAATTCTAGCTAAGTCAGAACCAAGGCTCACCCTACAGGAACACGTTGATGACTGCTTGTTGATTTGGGAAAGACTACAAACTATTTTTCCGCAAGTCAGCAAGCTACAACTCTCCTATGATTTCTGGCGAGTGCTGCGTCTGGCTATCGTTTGTCATGATCTGGGAAAAGGACACGTTGACTTTCAGAAGGTATTACGTGGCGAACCGAATCAATGGCGCAAGCAACGGCACGAATTGTTTTCTCTACCGTTCATCAATGGGTTAGAAGAAGACAAGCCTGTACGGGATTTGATCCGATTAGTAATTGCTGGTCACCATAAAGACTATGAACAGCTTTGGCTACGGTATATCTGTGATTTCTATCAATCCGATGACGATGCATTCGGGCTGCCTGGGGCTACTGGTCGCCTTGATTACGAAGGCGAATTTCGCCGAAACGTTCGTGAGAAATTACTGATTCAGTTAGCCGCTGACGAGTATGGTGTTAAGCTTGGTAAGTTTTCCGTTCAGCATCCAGAGCAAGTAATCCTGTCTTATCAGGGGCAGATCAGCAAAATGAATACGTCCAATCCAGCGTATTTTGATTTGCTGCTTTTATTCGGTGGCCTAAAGCATTGCGACCATCTGGGTTCTGCCCGAGTTCAGGAGTTGTTACACATCTCGGATGAGCAGTTTCAGTTTTTAGACCACAAGCGTACAAGTCTTCAAGACAAAGGGGCTGATTTCTACGATCATCAATTGGCTTGTCGTGATGTGGTTGGCAATCTGATTCTTACATCGCCGACTGGTTCAGGAAAGACGGAAAGTGCCGTTATCTGGCTACGTCAGCAAATGAAGCACTTTGGCCAAGGGCGGGTTTTCTACATTCTGCCATTCACAGCTTCCATCAATGCGATGTACGAGCGGCTAGGGAAGGAGATGGGAGAGCCCTACGTTGGAATGCTACATGGCAAACTCAGCGATTATCTGTATGATTACTTCGATGATTTTCAATATTCGCTCAGTCAGAAAAAAGAGAAAATTGATGAGCTGAAAGATAAGTTCAAAACGCTCGTTACACCCGTTAAAGTAGTAACACCATTTCAGCTACTGAAACACCTATTTGGGTTAAAAGGCTTTGAGCAGGGTTTATTTGAGATGGTGGGTAGCTACTTCATCTTCGACGAAATTCATGCCTACAGCCCTGATGTATTTGCCCAAATCAAAGTGTTGCTTCAATACGCTGTGAAGCATCTGCACGTCAAGGTAATGGTCATGACGGCAACCATGCCAACGTTTCTGAAAAAAGAATTGGAGGAAGCCATTGGTGAGTTTACGGAGATCAAAGCATCGGATAGTTTGTACAGCCAATTCGTTCGGCATCGGATTCAATTACAGGATGGACTATTGACCGAAAATCTTGGCCTGATTCGGCAAGCGTTGAATACCGGTAAAAAAGTGCTGGTTGTATGTAATACCGTCAAAAATGCGCAACTAGTTTTCAATGAACTGAGTGAGGATGCCGACAACGCCGTTCTTTTGCACAGTGCGTTCAACGGTGTAGATCGAACTCAACATGAATTGGCGTTAAAGCGTGGAGAAGAGGACGGATCGATAAAACTTTTAGTTGGAACGCAAGCTATTGAAGTCAGCTTAGATATTGACTACGATCTAATTTTCACCGAGCCCGCTCCCATTGATGCACTCATTCAACGATTTGGTCGCGTAAATCGAAAGCGAGAAAAGGGGCAAAGCCCAGTGGTTGTTTTTCGGGAATCTAATCCGACAGATCGATACATTTATCCTTCCAAAATCGTAGCACTTACGGTTAATTCCTTTGAGAAAATCATCGCTGAAAATGAAGGTATCATAGAGGAGGGGAAACTACAGCAATACATTGATTTCGTTTATCCAGACTGGCAGACCAAGCAAAAAGAACAGTTCGATCTAATTTATAATAGGCTGTCTATATCAGCAGAGCTACTCGTTCCGATGTATCGGTCCAAGTTGGGAGAGGATGATTTCTATAAACAATTCGATGGAATTAAGGTACTGCCGGTAATTATAGAAGAAGCTTATATTCAACGCCTAAGCCAGTTCGATTTCATTGGTGCAGAGAGTCTCAAAGTTCAAATACGCAAAAATAAGTTTGCTCAGTTGCTCCGCGAAAATGACCAAAATCTTCAAGCAAAGGTATTCTCTATAGAAAAGAAAGACGGTTCGCTTCTTGAAATAAAGTACTTTATTCTGACAAAAAAATACGACAGCCAGCTTGGATTGATATACGATCAGCAGGAAGAATGGATTGATAACTTCAATTCCTCCGACTTCCTATGACAATCACCGGCACGTACATCAAGTATTACAAAGTCTGTCATCGGAAAACGTGGCTGTTTCATCACAAGATCGAGATGGAACATACCTCTGAGCTAGTGGCAGAAGGCTCGTTTATTGGCGAAAAGTCATATCCGCAACGCGCCGAACGATACCGAGAAATCCTGTTGGATGGCTCTCGAATCGACTTTTATGACCCATATGACAAAGTCGTGCACGAGATTAAAAAGTCGGATAAGCTGGAGCATTCGCATGTGGCGCAGGTGCAGTTCTACTTGTATCTACTCCGTAAAAACGGCATCGAAGGCGCTACGGGTCTGATCGAGTACCCAAAATTGCGGCAGACGCAGACTGTCCGGTTGGAGGAGGAAGATGTGTCATTGGTCGAGGCTTGGGTGCAGGACATCGAACGTATAGTGAACTCCGAACAGTGCCCGGAACGGATCACCAAAAGCAAATGCCGGTCGTGCAGTTATTTTGATTTTTGTTACGCAGCAGAAGAGGTTCTTTGACAGGATTTACATGATTAACAGGATTACTTTTCTATGTAAACATTCGTCTTACAACTAGTAAAATCATGTCAATCATGTTAATCCTGTCAGAAAAGAAAATGCATGACAATCTAACCCACCAGATTATTGCAGCGGCTTACGCGGTTCATAACACGCTTGGACCCGGCTTTCTGGAAAAAGTATACGAAAACGCGCTGTCTATTGAACTACAGAATCGGGGAATTTCAGTCGTACAACAGTTGAGTGTTCCTGTTTTTTACCGGCACGTTCAGGTAGGCGATTATGTAGCCGATATGCTTGTTGAACGAAACGTATTGATTGAGTTGAAAGCTGTAGAAACGATACACCCCAAGCATGAAGCGCAATTGGTCAATTACCTGACGGCTACCGGACTGGACATTGGCTTACTCATCAATTTCGGGAGTAGCGTGACGGTTAAACGGAAATATCGAACTTATAAAAATTTCTGACAGGATTTACAGGATTGACATGATTTTTTATCTAATCATGCTGTCCGATAAAACTTTGGCTCATAGCGGTGTAAAACATTAAATCCAATCCTGTTAATCCTGTAAATCCTGTCGAATAAAAAATATGAAACAGCCCAAGTATCTGTTCAACGCCGGTCGCATGAGCCGGAAAGACAATACGCTTAAGTTTACGCCGGTTGATGAAGACGGGAACGAGGGGCAACCGCGCTACCTACCCATTGAGCAAGTGGGCGACCTGTACGTATTCGGTAGTCTGGACGCCAATTCGGCTCTGTATAATTTTCTGGGGCAGGAGGGGATCGCCGTTCATTTTTTCAATTACTACGAACATTACACCGGGTCGTTTATGCCTCGTGAATACTTGCTGGCGGGCAAGATGCAAGTTGACCAGACGAAGCATTACATGGCCCCTAAAAAGCGGATCGAGATTGCCCGGCGGTTTGTGGAAGGAGCAGCCAACAACATCCTGCGGGTGCTGAAATACTACGACAACCGTACCCGTTCGACCCCTGGTTGTGCCGATTCTACACTTTCGGAGGACATTCTGACGGTCGAGCGATTGTTGGCGAGCGTGCCAACGGCTACGGATGTGCCGATGCTGATGGGAATCGAAGGCAACATCCGGCAGACCTATTACGACACCTTCGACGCCATTGTGGGCGCTACGTTTTGTCTGGATGGGCGTAGTAAACGGCCACCGCGTAATGAGTTGAACGCCCTGATTTCGTTTGGCAATATGCTGTGTTACACGGCCTGTCTGAGTACCATTTACCACACCCAGCTGAATCCGACGATTAGTTTTCTGCACGAACCGGGAGCCCGTCGGTATTCGTTGGCGCTGGACATTGCCGAAGTATTCAAGCCGATTCTGGTAGACCGGCTAATTTTCCGGATGATCAACAAACGGCAGTTGCAACCGTCGGATTTTCAGGTCGAGATTGGCGGTTGTGTCATGAAAGAGGCCGCCCGAAAACGGTTTGTACAAGGCTTTGACGAGCAACTGAAAGAAACGATCAAACATCGCGTCCTGGGTCGCAGTGTCAGCTACCGGCATCTGATCAAGCTCGAATGCTATAAACTCCAGAAACATTTGCTGGGTGTAGAAGAATACCGGCCTTTCAAGGCGTGGTGGTAGGCTCAATGATGATTGGGCGAATAGCCATCCGGTAGCCACAATCCATTCACTCAATCACAAATCGGTTATGTACGTAATTTTGGTGTATGACATGGGGCAGAAGCGAGTCGGGAAGATGCTCAAGCTCTGTCGGCGGTATTTGAACTGGATTCAGAATTCAGTTTTTGAAGGCGAGATGACAGAGGTTCAGTTGAAAGAGTTGCTGTACGAAGCCCGGCGTATTATGAACGAGGACGAAGACAGTTTAATCCTCTTCAAAAACCGAGACCAGAAGTGGCTTGATAAACAGATCGTGGGCGTCGAACGTCAATCGACGAATGATTTTTTATAGGTTGTTTTAGCGTCGATCGACCAAATACGTTCTTTGATCAGCTGTGTAAAAAAAGTGTTAAGCGAGATTTCGGGCTTTAATTAGTTGATTATCAGATTGTCGTCGATCGGTAGGGGTTTTCGTATCATTGTCGACCGACGATAAAAGGGGCTTTGCGAAGTAATGTAAAACGGTGTTCAGGCTTCGCAAAGCCTATTTTTTTGCATTAAATTTACGGCTTCTAATCGTACCTGAGTGGAATTGAAATAGCAGTCAATTGATTGAAGGGGCGAGAGAAACCGGGCTTCTAATCGTACCTGAGTGGAATTGAAATAATACCAAGCAGTCATTGCCGCGTGGCATCGTCAACTTCTAATCGTACCTGAGTGGAATTGAAATACGGTAAAGTGATGAAAGCTACGGGCTACTCAAAACCTTCTAATCGTACCTGAGTGGAATTGAAATTATTGATTCGTGCGGTAACCCAGCGTACAACTTCCGCTTCTAATCGTACCTGAGTGGAATTGAAATTATTGATTCGTGCGGTAACCCAGCGTACAACTTCCGCTTCTAATCGTACCTGAGTGGAATTGAAATATGATGTCCTTTGTTGGCTTTCGCTGGGTATTAATCCTTCTAATCGTACCTGAGTGGAATTGAAATCGAATTGCTGCTGTCCGCCCATCTTGATAGTCAATTCTTCTAATCGTACCTGAGTGGAATTGAAATCTTAATAATTATTACGGCGGGATCGTTTGCCCGGTCCTTCTAATCGTACCTGAGTGGAATTGAAATTTTACAGCCTTTGCACCGCTGACGCTGCTTAGATGACCTCTAATCGTACCTGAGTGGAATTGAAATATTTACTGGCCATCTACTTGTTCCCGCACTTAGGCCTTCTAATCGTACCTGAGTGGAATTGAAATATGCATGAGAAGCAGGAAACTGTATACCTGAGTCAGCTTCTAATCGTACCTGAGTGGAATTGAAATATGTGGAATCTGGGCCTTAAAATCTTTGTGGGTGCGCTTCTAATCGTACCTGAGTGGAATTGAAATAGTAGCCCGTATCGCGTATACCGAGGGCTTTTTGGCCTTCTAATCGTACCTGAGTGGAATTGAAATCTGCCACTTTAGCATTATGATCTCCATCGCCGTCGCCTTCTAATCGTACCTGAGTGGAATTGAAATAAAAAAGCCCTTGAACGCAACGCCCGCCCGGTCCAGACTTCTAATCGTACCTGAGTGGAATTGAAATCTGGTCAAAAAAATACGCCTGCTGGTGATTCGGGCCTTCTAATCGTACCTGAGTGGAATTGAAATTACGGTGTTTTGTTTTCGTGTCAGAACGTGCTGAATTCTTCTAATCGTACCTGAGTGGAATTGAAATGCACGCAGACCATGCCGTATATCTGGTCGCGGATGTCTTCTAATCGTACCTGAGTGGAATTGAAATAAAGGATATACGGCTCAATAGGCAGGAGGTTTCTTTCTTCTAATCGTACCTGAGTGGAATTGAAATTTAATGACTCTACACTCAACCGTGAAGTTGCGGCCTTCTAATCGTACCTGAGTGGAATTGAAATCTCTTTCCACAATTGCATCTATCCGGTCGCTCACTTCTAATCGTACCTGAGTGGAATTGAAATTAACTCAGGACAAGAAAGCGCCGAAAGTAGAGGCATAGCTTCTAATCGTACCTGAGTGGAATTGAAATAATACTAAAACAGAAATCAGCGATATCGTCAATTTCTTCTAATCGTACCTGAGTGGAATTGAAATGTCATTAGCCGGAATAATATTGACCTCATCATCACCTTCTAATCGTACCTGAGTGGAATTGAAATCTCCAAAAACATGACGTACTGGGTGCCCTTTAGCCCTTCTAATCGTACCTGAGTGGAATTGAAATTTTTGGGAGTAACTTTGTGATGAAATCATACTAATCTTCTAATCGTACCTGAGTGGAATTGAAATGCGAGCAATAGTGAATACACCGAGCTACCTAGCTCACCTTCTAATCGTACCTGAGTGGAATTGAAATGACAATCGTCGTGTACCAGTGCGCATCAATGATATCTTCTAATCGTACCTGAGTGGAATTGAAATCCCTGATCTGATCGCCCGTGCTGAGCGAACTGGCCTTCTAATCGTACCTGAGTGGAATTGAAATGCACGACGGTTGAAGAATTTGTATGTCGGGACGGCACTTCTAATCGTACCTGAGTGGAATTGAAATGAAGCATAAAAGACAATGAAGGTTGCATAAAGAATCTTCTAATCGTACCTGAGTGGAATTGAAATTTATGCCATACTGCGGACCTGGCTTTCTGGCCGTAAACTTCTAATCGTACCTGAGTGGAATTGAAATCTAAGTAGTCCGACAATGAATGCACCACTGGCCCACTTCTAATCGTACCTGAGTGGAATTGAAATCTCGTTAATCTGCTTGACAGAAGCATCAATAACCACCTTCTAATCGTACCTGAGTGGAATTGAAATCAGTATTCCGGAATGACGGAGGTAGAAACTTATCAGCTTCTAATCGTACCTGAGTGGAATTGAAATTTAATGGTGAGAATTAGGTGTACGTGTATGGTACGCTTCTAATCGTACCTGAGTGGAATTGAAATTTGTAACGGTTCGGGTTGTAAAGTAGCGTGTGGTCTTCTAATCGTACCTGAGTGGAATTGAAATTTCTCTCAGTTAATGGAACGGGTTATTGACTAACCTCTTCTAATCGTACCTGAGTGGAATTGAAATACAGGGCCTTAACCATACGAGTAGTGTGGCCGCTTTCTTCTAATCGTACCTGAGTGGAATTGAAATACCTATCCAAATTCTTCGGACGCGAACGGTTGGAACCTTCTAATCGTACCTGAGTGGAATTGAAATCCGTACTTGGCCGAAGGCGTCACGACCCAGTACGGGTCTTCTAATCGTACCTGAGTGGAATTGAAATTATGTTCTACCCTATTGGCATAGGCTTATTTAGTACTTCTAATCGTACCTGAGTGGAATTGAAATGTTTACTTAGTTTAACAATCGGGAAAAGCCTAAAAATCTTCTAATCGTACCTGAGTGGAATTGAAATTATTGAACGGCGCGGCAGGCTGGGCAAATACATCGCCTTCTAATCGTACCTGAGTGGAATTGAAATCTTCGTCGATCTGCTTGGCCTGCTGTTCGACAACCTCTTCTAATCGTACCTGAGTGGAATTGAAATTAGGATCAAAGCCTTTCCCATCCCTTGTGTCGTCACTTCTAATCGTACCTGAGTGGAATTGAAATGCCTAGAGATTATTATTGCCTCTGTCGAGGGAGTTTCTTCTAATCGTACCTGAGTGGAATTGAAATTTCGGATCAAGAACGCAGCGGCACAGACAGAAGCTACTTCTAATCGTACCTGAGTGGAATTGAAATCTTCCCAGCCAACGGTTTTCGATGTCGTAGCAACGCCTTCTAATCGTACCTGAGTGGAATTGAAATCAAACTGTTTGACTTGATACGCAACCCAATTAGGTCCTTCTAATCGTACCTGAGTGGAATTGAAATAGTAGAAGCGAGAAGTACAAAAGGGTTTACAAAGCGGCTTCTAATCGTACCTGAGTGGAATTGAAATCTACAGTCCTTTGTTCAAGCCGGTTGTCATTAACGCTTCTAATCGTACCTGAGTGGAATTGAAATCGTGGGATAGCGTTATGGCTGCCCTGAACGGCACCACTTCTAATCGTACCTGAGTGGAATTGAAATTTGAGAATCCCAGGGCTTTCCAGCGGCCAAACTCGCTTCTAATCGTACCTGAGTGGAATTGAAATATAAGCCACTTTTTGCGAATCTGTTACACATCGGGACTTCTAATCGTACCTGAGTGGAATTGAAATTTTCGAAATCGTGTTCGAATTTCAGGCGCTTATTGTCTTCTAATCGTACCTGAGTGGAATTGAAATTAAGACTTTGCCCCGGTTCATAAACCTTTTAAACGCTTCTAATCGTACCTGAGTGGAATTGAAATTTCTGGCCTGCCCCGTTTCGGTTATTTGGCCCAAGACTTCTAATCGTACCTGAGTGGAATTGAAATGTTACAGTAACTTTAAGCGTTGTAATAGCCGTGAACTTCTAATCGTACCTGAGTGGAATTGAAATTTCGGCGACCAGTTCAGCAAACCGGTCGAATTTAAGCTTCTAATCGTACCTGAGTGGAATTGAAATAATCCAGGCAAACGCGTAAGTTCTACCGGCTTGCTTCTTCTAATCGTACCTGCTTGGAATTGAAATGTGTCGTCTTTGTCGTTGGGGTCGCCTAATGTCCAGGCCTTCTAATCGTACCTGCGTGGAATTGAAATCAGGTTACTACCCAGATTACCCGCCAGCTCCGACACTTCTAATCGTACCTGAGTGGAATTGAAATATGTGAAGTGACCACGGGGAGACTCGAACTCCCATGCTTTACAATACATAAGTGAAATTGAAATAATAACCTTACGGGTGTAATACTAGATTTCCTGTAATTTCTACTCGTAACGGTGATGATTGGCGTTTGATACGTATTGCTTGGTAAGCTTCCGCTATGAATTAACCGGAACTGATGAAAACGTGAGGTAATGGTTTATTTATAAGAGTGCTTACTACCGTAAACAAAGATTAAAGTTGTATACCTTATATTTTCGGTTACCTTTAGTAATTCACGGAGAGCTAGCCAGTCAAACCATCATGAGAGCTATTGTCGATACGTTTGAACACGATGAGTGGGTAATCCAAGAGTGGAAGGTTCGCTTCTTGCTCTCCGAAAAGCAACTTCATTTCATCAAGAAGCACTCAACAGTTTTTAATTGGTATGAAGATCAGCTTATCGCCGATACCTGGGAAGAAAAGCTGAAAATATGCTTCAATAGCATTCACAAGTTTTACAGGACGTTTGGTGTGTTGCCGCAAGTGGGTGACCGGTTGTTTGATGAAGATACAGGCTTGCTTATTCTGGATCGATCAATTGATGGCGGGCTGATGACGGTTACCTTCACACTCAGCAACTAATCTCAAAACGCGCTTCCCACCTGTAACAATGGCTACGTTGCCTACTAACCGGTTCGCCCTGATCACCTAACTCCATTTAGTACGCGCCAAGGTTTTTGCTCGTTGGGTGTTTCGATCGCTCGATGATCCAGACCGTACTGGTGTTTTACTGGTCCAGACAAAAGGACTGTTTCATAACTGGGCAAAAGCCGCTTCAATCGTACTGTCTCTACACAAATAAGCCAGGCAGCAATCTGTGTCTGGCTTACTGTAACTCATACTTGTTATAACCTTACCTGTAAACGGTTTCTGTAGCAGCAGGGGTTGCGGAAGTGAGGCAATGGCGGTTAAAACGCTTCGATAAGCAGTAAAGAGATTTCTTTTCGTTCTTCTAAAGACATGAATCAATCGACTACTTCTTTGGCTCGGCAATGTCGGGCGTTTGTGTTGACGACGGTCTGTTGTCTGATCGGTTCGTTGTCTGGCTTTGGTCAGGATAACGCCTTGAAGACGGGAACGGTAGAGCGTATTAAAGTGCATGGGAAAGGGCTGGAGGGCAATCTGGCTGGCGATTCGCCTGATCGGGATGTGTCGATTTATCTGCCGCCGAGTTATAAAACCGACAAGAATCGACGCTACCCCGTTATTTATTTTCTGCACGGGTTTACCGACAGCGATGACAAATGGTACGGGTTTACAAAGCACTGGATCAATCTGCCCGCTACTGTTGATAAGGCGTTGGCAGACGGAAAATCAAAATAGTTTATTATCGTGACGCCGAACGCCTATAACCGTTTTTTCGGTAGTATGTACTCCAACTCGGTCACCATTGGCAATTGGGAGGATTACGTAGCCAAAGAACTGGTTGCCTACGTCGATGGGCATTACCGGACGATCCCGCAGGCAACCAGTCGAGGGTTGGCCGGTCACTCGATGGGAGGCTACGGCTCGATTCGAATTGGCCAGAAACACCCGGAGATTTTTTCCAGCCTATATCTATTGAGCCCCTGTTGTATGCTGCCTAATCTGGATGCTACACCCAATCCGCAGCAGGCCGCCAAGCTGGAAAGCGTCAAGACGGTAGCCGATCTGGAAAAAGCTGACTTTGGCACAAAAGCCGCTTTTGCGTCAGCAGCAGCCTGGTCGCCGGACCCCGGTCAGGGCGTTTTTCACCTGGACTTACCGGTAAAAGATGGGCAGCCCCAGCCAATCGTTATGGCTAAGTGGATAGCCAATGCGCCGTTAGCCATAATCGATCAGTACATTTCAAACATCAAGCAGCTGAAGGCGGTGGCGTTTGATGCCGGCGATAAGGATGTGAGTATTGCGGCCAACAACAAGCGGCTGGATGGGGTGTTGACCAGTTATGGAATTGCGCATACGTACGAAGAATACGAAGGCGATCATATCAACCGCATTGCTGAACGAATCGAGCAGAAGATGCTTCCTTTCTTTACCACCAACCTATCGTTCGATCAAGCCAGCGGAATGCGGGCTGCGAAAAAGAAGTAAATACCTATCGCGCTAAATGCGAAGCGAAAACGACGCCTGATTGACCGGAATACCGTTGATCAGGCGTTTGCTTGTTTAGAGCGAGGAGAAATAACCCGCCAGGCAAAGTTCATCGGCAAAATTACGCCATTCCTGAAAGGTGGTAGGCTTGTTGGTAACCTGATAAACGTTTAATTCCTGCGCCTTGAACACCACATCCGACTTTAAATTCTGACTGAACAGAACGGTTTTCAACGTGCTGGTCGATGGGTTTTCTTTTAGTCGCTGGATGAGTTGTAAACCATCCGTACCGGGCAAGTAATAATCGACAATCAGCAGGGCTGGGAGTGAAGCGGCCTGCGTAATAGCTTCCAGCAACGCTGTGTCACTGGGAAAGCTAACTATTTGACAAGTCAACTGCTCGAGCTTGAAGGCTCGTTGGATGATGTCCGTAACTTGTTCGTCATCGTCGACAAGCCAGATGGTTGCTTTTTGTTGCATGATTGTCAGTAAAAGAGAATAACGCTAGTATCCGCGTGTACTTGCGCAAACTGAAGCGCTTCAAAACGACAGCCTGGTTTAATAAAGTAACGTATTAAGTCAGAAACCGGTATGATTGTTGGACAATCACCCGAACAATAGCGGTTTGTGACACTTGCAGGATTGTCCGTTAATCAAGAGATAGTAGTTTGACTTGTGTGTCGATCAATTTTCTAGATTAGTGTTAAAAATCGATTAGAATTACTTAAGTATAAATACAAGTTTGGCTACTGTGTATTTACTTTGCATGGTCATCTATTAGTTTTTGAAATAGTGGCGCTAGCTAAACCAGTTGAGTGTACTGAGGAGTTTGGGTTCGCTAGAGGTATCTACAACTGCTACAAAGGCGGTCGTAATCTGATTTGCTTATGATTGAGTAATTATATTTTTATGTTGAAGGTAGTAGTGTAATCCCTTCTGGCCCTGCCGGTAGGGATTTTTATTAGTCGCTGGTTACTTCTGCCTGTTTTGTAGCCGATTTACTTCTGCAATTACTTAAATTGGTTTCCCTAAAGTTTACCCGTACTTGCTTAACCCTACTCGTTACTAACCTATGGAATTCAACAGTTCTAATTTCTTCTATCGACTCGTCGATTTGTCTGTGCACGCACTGGTCTACTCGTTCTTGCTACTGCTGCTAGTCTCCGGATTCCACGTGCTGTGGCAATTGTCGAGTTAGTGAAAAACCTATTTGAACGACACCGTAACAAAACAGCGGCTAATCAGGTGATGATTAGCCGCTGTTTTACTTAGCAGAATACGGATCGGCGATAGTTGTTTAATAGCTTTCGTTCTGCACTAGATAACCGGGCAAGTTCGACGCGCCATCGATGGCGGTTTGTGGAATCGGGAAGATGCGCTTGCGGGTATTGTTGTTGGTCTTTTCGGTCCAGGTCCCTTCGTATTTACCAAAGCGGATCATATCCGTCCGGCGAACCATTTCCCAGTACAATTCGAAACCGCGCTCCCGGAACAGCAGGTCCAGATCCATCGTCGTCAGGGCAGGTGGGGGCGTTGTCAGCGTACGCGCTGCCCGAACCGTGTTTACGTCGGCGAGGGCGCTGGCTGCATCATTGCTCTTGCGGAGTTTGGCTTCCGCACGCATCAGATACACATCGGCTAGTCGAACAATCGAAATGTCTGCGTCGCCCAGGTTCCGGCCACTCGTCGATTTCTTGCTGAACTCGTATTTTTCGACCCGGTAGCCCGTGCTGTAATCGCTGCCCGCTACGGTGAAATCGACCTGCTCGGTGAAAATTACGGGTACGGTGGGGCGGTTGCGGGTTACGTTGGTCAGCCTGCCAACTTTGTATTTGCCATCGGGGCAACGCAAGAAAGCGCCGTTCACCCGCAGCAGGCCGTACTGCTGGCCGCGTAGAATACCCCGGTTGATGTTGAAGTCACCCTCGGCTACGCACGAATCCGCCGGGTTCGAGTAAATCGACAGGTTTTGCTTGTAAAAACGCGGGTCAACGGACGGATCTTTTGGTGAATACGCGCTGGTCCAGCTTCGGTAGTAATCGGGCGTGATGGCCGGACCGTCGGTGCCGTTAGCCGCCGGGTAAGCAGGCAGCGGAAACTGGTCGCCCGAAATCGAGAAATAAGCCAGTCGGTTTGTGCCGTTCAGTTCGGCCCGCTGATCGACGGCAAAGATCAACTCCTTGTTGTCGTGGTTATTCGAGTTGAAAATCGAAAAGTAATCCCTCGACAGCTGGTACTGACCCGAGTTGATAATCTTGTCACAGTATTCCACCACCTTATCCATATCGGCGGGTTGAAACGTAAACTGCGTAGCGTACCGGTCGCGATACACGGCGGCATTGAGATAAAGCCGCGCCAGCAGACCCCAGGCTGCCCCTTTGCTCATCCGGCCAGGACCAACCGAAGGGGATAGACTAGGTTCGGCGGCTAATAATTCGCTCAGGATGTAATTGTAGGCAGCCTCTCCGCGTAAAATTTTTGAGTTGGCCTGTGGATCGTCTTTGACGAATACAACCCCAAACAGATCAAGCATCAGCATGGAGTAGTAAGCCCGCATACCCCGCGCTTCGGCCAGGTAGATAGCCGCCGACGGGTCTTTAAGGTTCGGCAGCGTATTGACGGCCGATACGGAACGCGAAAGGCTTTGCGCCAGTAGGTTCCAGGTATTGAGCAGGTTGGGATCTGTGCTGGTGTGTGTATGCTGGTGCAGGGCCAGATAAATGCCATTGTCGCCCCAGTCTGTGCCGCCCCGGTAGGGTAGAATCGCTTCGTCGGTCGAAATTTCCTGAACGGCGAAGTAGTTCGTATGCAGGAAAATGTTGGGAAGCAGCGCGTAAACCGGGGCAATGTTACCGTCGGCAAGCTGCCGGTCCGATAAGCCCGACACCGACGCTTCATCGAGTACGTTTTCTTCGAGTTTGGTACAACTGTATGTTCCCGACAAAGCAACGAGCGCCAACGCGGAAAAGATTATTTTTTTCATGGCTAAAGAAGGTAAGTCATTGATTGTCGTTTATCCTGCTGTTGCCAACGTTCCAGACAGACGAATAGCAAGACGTGAAAAGACAATCAATGACAGGATGATTAGAATGTAAGGTTCAGACCAAAGATGACCGAGCGCGCTTTGGGGTAGCTGAGGTAATCGATACCAAAAGACGAAATACCATTTACGGCACGGTCGGTGTTAACCTCTGGATCATACCCGTCGTATTTGGTAATGACGAACAGGTTCTGAGCCGTTACAGAGATCCGAATGCCGTTGAGCCAGCGGTTGATACCTATCGACTTCGGATTCAGGTTATAACCGAGCGCGAGGTTGTTGAGCCGGAAAAAGCTGCCGCTCTTTAAATAGCGTGTCGATACCGGGGCCGAGTTGTTGATCGACTCTTGCGCGTACTGAATGGCTTCGGGCGTCGAGTTCAAGCCTTTCGACAGACGCAACTTGTAAAAACTCGCGTTGGCCGTATTGTCGTAAACTTTATTGCCCGACACGCCATTGAAGTTGATCGCTAAGTCGAAGCCTTTGTATGCCAGAGTACTGTTGATATTGAACTGCTTGGTAGGCAACGCGCTGCCAGCCGCAATCCGGTCTTTGTCCGTGACGATACCGTCGCCGTCTGCGTCGCGATACGTGCTGATGCCTTTCTCGTCAAAGCCCGTGAATTCTTTCAGGAAAAACGTACCGATGGGTTGCCCGTTAATGTAGCCGTTAACCGTTGCCGACGTGAGGCCCGAACCCTGCGCCGATCCCGACGTGATAACCGAATAAGGGGAGTTGCGGACTACGTTGTCAATGAACGTGATGTTTCCCCCGATGTCGAATCGGAAACCGCTCAGGCTGGCGTAACGGTAGTTCAAGTCCAGTTCGACCCCTTGGTTCGTGATGCTCATGTTCGGCACGTTGGTCCAATAGGTGCTGGCGGGTTGAACGGGATCGGCAGGGATTACTTCCAGCAGAATCTTGTTCGATACTTTCCGGAAATAATCGACCGAACCCGACAATGCCCCTTTGAACACGGCAAAATCAAGTCCTAAATCGGTTTGCGACGATACTTCCCATTGAATGTCGGGATTCGCCAGTCGGGTGTACGAGATACCGGCGGGGTAGCTGGTCGAACCGTCGAGGGGGTAGCTGGTCGTGTTGGACACCTGAGCCGTAAACAGGGCCTGCGTGATTTTAGCCGGAATTTCCTGGTTGCCCGTCTGGCCCCAGCCCGCCCGTAATTTCAGATCTGTGAACGGTCCCGATTTCAGAAAGCTTTCTTCCGACAGCCGCCATCCCGCCGAGAACGATGGGAAAACGCCGTATTTGTTGTTGGCACCGAACTTCGACGAACCGTCGGCCCGTACGGTAGCTGTTACCAGATACTTGTCGTTGAACTGGTAATTGACCCGGCCAAAAAACGATTGCAATTCATTCTTCAGCGCGAAACCCGTTGGGCGGTTATTCGCTAGCGTCAGTTCCTGCCCTAAACCAGGGTTGTAGATTGGTTCGACGGGCGTAATCGGGAATTTGTTGATGCTCCAGTTGCGCTCCTGCACAAAGAAATTCTGGTAGGAGTGACCCAGCAAAGCCGTCAGATTGTGGTTGGTCTTGGTGAGCGTGTACGTGAAGTAGTTTTCTACCAGCACGTTGCGGTTGGTGGTGTAAGTGCTCAGCAGCCGTCCGTCCTGTTGCGGAACGGCGTTGGCCAGTGACTGTTGATCGCGAACCGCACTGGAGTTGTCGATGCCGAAATTGAGCTTGTAGACCAGATTCTTTAAAATCTTGTAGGACGGTGAAATATTGGCTACGATCCGGTTCGTGGTCGTTATGTCTTTCTCGAGCTTCAACGTGATCAACGGGTTTGTAGCTCCTTGGTACTGAAACGGATCACCTGCCGAATCGTAAGCGGGAAATGTGGGATTAGCGGAGATGGCACCGCCAATGGTCGTCACTCCGCTACCTGCCGAGTTTCCGGGAGGCCGTTGATTATTTGTGTACGATGCGTTAAGGTTTACGTCCAGCGTCAGCCGGTCATCCAGCATCCGTTGTGTTGCGTTGATACGACCCGTATAGCGGTCGAGCTGGCTGTTTTTGAGAACGCCCTGCTGGTTCTGTACGCCGACGGACCCGTAATAGGTTAGCTTATCCGATCCGCCACTAAACGACAGGTTGTGGTTCTGGGTGTAAGCGGTCTGGCTGATTTCTTTTTGCCAGTCGGTTGATCCACCTTTATCATCTAGAACACCACCAAGCGCTTTTACTTGCTCCCGAAACTCATCCGCCGTAAATACCGGCAGCGGGCGCGCCATTTTGGAAATACCCAGACTCGACGAAAGAGTCAGCGACGCGGAGCCCGATTTCCCTTTCTTGGTCGTGATCAGGACAACGCCGTTGGCGCCCCGCGCTCCGTAGATCGCCGTTGCCGAGGCATCTTTCAGTACGTCAATCGATTCGATATCCTGTGGATTCAGAAACGTCAGTGGGTTGGTAACCCCGCCCGTGCTGGAATTGTCCAGGGGTAAACCGTCGAGTACGAAGAGGGGAGTACTGCCGGTCCGAACACCACCGGGTCCGCGAATCGTAATAGTTTGCGAACTACCGGGTTCGCCACTCGCCGACGTTACATTTACCCCGGCTACTTTACCCTGGATCAATTGCTCCGGCGAGTTGATGATCCCCCGGTTAAAATCAGTGCTTTTCACCGATTTGATGGACCCGGTCATATCTTTCTTGGTGGTGCTACCGTAACCAATCACGACGACCTGGCTCAATTCGGACGCTGACGAGCTAAGGGCTACGTTGATCGCCGTGCGATTGCTGACCGCTACTTCCTGCGATACGAAACCGATAAAACCAAAGACCAGTACGGCATTGTTCGCGTTGGGTATGGTGATCCGGTATTGCCCATCAGCGTCGGTAGTTGTGCCGCGCTGGGTTCCTTTCAGTACGACGCTGCAACCGGCCAGGGCTTCGTTGGTGGTTGCATCGGTCACCCGACCAGTGATCGTGACGTCAGCCGTCGTTTTTGCGTTTGTTGAATGAGCCATTGCGCTTACCGCCAGGGGCAAATTTGCTGCCTGGGCGGATAGTGAAACGGTAACGGCTAAAGCTAAAAGCAATAACCGCCAGCAACGCCCATATTGAGAAGTCAATTTGTAGATGGATGGCATACAGAGGACATGAGATTAAGATGCAAAATTGAATGTATTGTCTGATTGTGACGAGCCGTATTTCCAGAATTAAAAATATCTTAATAAACAGGAGCGTCCCAAGCACTCAAATGCAGAGAGACCTGATTTATACTATAGTACTTTATACGGATTATAGTAATATTGTAATTATACTCTTGATAGTCAGTATTTTAATTTACTAGTTGAGCGGGAGTCGAAATAGGTAGTTTCACCAGAGCTGGAAATTTTAGACTTTAAGTAAGTTTGCCAGATGCGTAAAGTTAAAGTAGCTCCCGGAATAGAAATAAAGTGGCAAGACCAGCAGAAGGGCGCTAATTATACTTATTTAAAGAAAAGGGGCGTGTTACTAAATCATTAAGAAGTGACTTGAGTGCCGGCAAATAATAACAGTTACTTCACCGGACGATGCGGTGCGAACGCGCAATTGATCGTAGTTTTGTGGCTGGTTTACGGCTACCGTAGTAGCTCATTCATCGCCGTCCGGCGACTACAAACTCCCCCTGAGAGTCCAACTGTCTCGTTTATTGCATGATTTCTCGATTTCACTTCTTCTGCTTAACTGTATTTTTAATCAGCCGTTTCAGCTTCGCGCAACCGACCGGACTGTATACCACCGCCCAGGCACATTCGCACAACGATTACGCGCAGAACATCCCATTCCTGGCGGCTTATTACGCCAATTTCGGATCCATTGAAGCTGACGTTCACGCGTATCGGGGCCAGCTTTATGTGGCGCACGATTCATCGGATGTCGATAACAGCCGTACACTGGAACGACTGTATATCCAGCCAATCCTTCAAAAGATGCAAGAGCAGGGCGGTAAGATTTACAAAGATGGTGCTCCCTTGCAACTGCTGATCGACCTGAAAACGCCGGCAAGCCAGACGCTTCCTTTACTGATAAAACAGTTGGGCGCGTACCCCGCTGCTTTTGGCGTGAACGGACAGGTTCGTGTGGTGGTCAGCGGTACTATTCCGGCTCCTGATCAGTTCAACAACTTCCCCGACTGGCTACTCTTTGACGGACGGCCCGATGTAAACTACACAGCTGACCAACTCAAGCATATCGGACTGATCAGCCAGTCGTTTCTGGCGTTCAGCCGCTGGAATGGCAAAGGGCTCGTTGTGAAGAAAGAAGCGGAAAAGCTACAGGCGTTTGTGCGAAACGGGCATCAGCTGGGCAAAAAAATCCGGCTCTGGGCGACACCCGACAACATCAATACCTGGAAAGCGCTGGTTAATCTGGGCGTCGATTACATCAATACCGATCAGATCAGTGGACTGGCCGAATTCCTGAACTCACGACCCACCGCCGAATTTCAAAGTACGGATTTTCATGCCGTCTACGAACCGATCTATCGGAACAACGATGCCCGTAGCCGGGTGCGCAACGTGATTCTGCTGATTGGCGATGGCATGGGGTTGGCTCAGATCTACACCGGGCTGACGGCCAACCGGGGTAACCTCAATCTGGCTAAAATGCTGAACATTGGTTTTTCGAAAACCAGTGCCGCCGATACCTACATTACGGATTCGGCAGCGGGAGCAACGGCCATGGCTACCGGACAGAAAACTAATAACCGGGCTATTGGCGTGGATTCGCTGAATCGGCCTCTGTTGGCCTTACCAGCGCAGCTAAAAAAATATGGCATAAAAAGCGGCTTGATCACGGCGGGTAGTGTAACCGACGCTACACCTGCGGCCTTCTACGCGCACCAACCCGACCGGTCATTCGAACAGGAGATTGCCACCGATTTTCTGGCGACCAAACCCGATATTCTTATTGGCGGTGGGTTGCGCTATTTCAAGGATCAGCATTTGCTTGATTCGTTGCGGAAAGACGGATACCGCGTCGGTGAACAGTTCAGCGACCTTACCCAGTTGAAAGCACCCTTCGTCCTGCTTGACGATAAAGCGGTGGTATCCATCGACAAAGGCCGGGGCAATTTCCTGACGAATAGTCTCCAAAAAGTAGTTGCGGAGTTGAAAGGAAATCAAGCTGGTTTTTTTATGATGGTCGAAGGTGCCCAGATCGACTACGGCGGTCATGTCAACAACATGAGCTACGTAGCGCGCGAAATGCTCGATTTTGACAAAGCCATTGGCGAGGCCATGCGTTTTGCTGACGCCGACGGGCAAACGCTGGTAATCGTTACCGCCGATCACGAAACGGGCGGGTTGACGTTGCTTGATGGAAACCTGAAAAAAGGATACGTCGATGGGCATTTTAGCACCAACGACCATACCGGAGTGATGGTGCCGGTTTTTGCCTACGGACCGCATTCACTGGACTTTCGGGGTGTTTACGAAAACACGGATATCTACCAGAAGATCATGGCGGTGCTGAAGAAATAGCTGTCTGCCCAATCTACGGCAGCCAGCCAGCGAACGGGCTATTTCAGGCAGTGTTTCTGTCAGGCCATGCTTCGATGAGTACAGTTCGCGCAGACACCCGTTGAGGCAAGGTGCCTCAATCGATTAGTTTTGGCGAACTCAGTACACATCGGTTATGAAACGCTTGCTTTTGCTTACCTGCTTTTCGGTTCTGTTTTCCTGCAAACCTTCGTCGGTCGGGAAACTCTGTTATAGTTGCACGGTATACACCACGGACAATCCACAGTCAACCATAATCACCCAGGAACTGTGCGGGCAATCCGAAATGGAGCAGTACGTCGAGGACATGAGAGCCAAGCCAGGAACGGGTCTTATCTATTGCGTCAACAAGTAAAGACAAGGATGAGCAAGCAGGCCAATCAATCAAGGTTGTCCTGCGATTCCAGTATGGTTTTGAATGCCAGTGCATCCTGCATCATGTGGATATTGTTGAAAAATACGTATGACGGCTGCTCGTGAGGCAGAAGTTCCAGAAGCTCCGTCAACTCATGCGGTTCGTACTTGTATCGCCAGCCCTGCCGGCCGTGCAACCGGAAATAACACCGCTCAGGAGTTGTTGTTGTATTAACAAATGGATCAACGACGTGCCACAGGTCGAGGTCGTGACACAACGCACGAACGACCTGCCGGTCCCAGTTTCCTCTGGGTTCCCAGCATAACCGGAGTCCTGTCCGGTCGATTCGGGAAAAGAAGCCGACCATGTGGGCGATGTGTTCCGACGTCTGGGTAAAACTGGCTGGACACTGAAAGAGAATTGTCCGGGCTTTCAACGCATGGGCGCAGGCCAGGGTAAGCTGCCAGGCTTCTTCGACAATGGTAGTAGGACGGAAAAAACCAGCATCCGCCAGTTCCTGATCGGTGAGTTTTCGCCTGAGACGTTTGTAGGTTGGGCTCTTGGCTTGATGAGTAATTAGCTGCCAGGCTTTTAGGGTAAACTCAAAGTCGGCGGAAACATCATTGCGCCATCGGTGCAGGGTCGTCAGTTGCGGAGGTTGATAGAAGGTATGTTGTACTTCCACGCAGGAAAGACGTTGCTGATAGTTGGCTTTTGTGCCGTTGAAGCCGCAGGTGCCAACCCTGACGCTACTGCTCATGTGATGGTATGTTATCTGTTAACGTTACGAAGTTAGTTTTCTAATTGAGTCTTGGCTTATGAAGTATTTCCAACACCGGTTAGCCAGGGAACAAGGCGCTGGTAGTTTACTCCGGCCAATTTTCGATTCCTGCCGCAATGCGCAACGCCCGCTGAACGTCATCCCAGTAAAAGCCATTATCGTAACCCGTTGATAAACGGTCGCATGTTTCCAGGAAATTAGTAGCGGCCTCAACCTGCTGTTGGGCAGGTTGAGGTTGTTTATCTGCGGACGTAGAGTGATCGGGCGAGGTTTCCATGATGAAACGTAAGTACCAGCCGCAAAAGACTGTTCCCGGTAGTGAGTGAACGGAGCAGGCCCTACCTAATTCAATGTTTTCTGATCTCGTTCAAAACAAAGACTAAATACAGCAGGATTGGCATAGCACGACAGACGTTTATTGCCAGCGTTACGTTTATAGTATAGGAGTAGTGCAGTCTAAATCCGTGTATCTACGAGATTGTTGTTTATCCTAATTGATAGATTCAACGTAAGCCTTACCGAAGAAAACCGCGTATTCAGCGGTACGCACTGCTTGGAATCGTTTTTGACAGAAAGTAGTACTGTGCATGAGGCAATTGATCCGCCAAAGCACAACTGCTTATTATAAATAGATGGAGATTTTGTTACTTTTTAATTCATAATAAATCTAAAGTATGAAAGTTTTCTCCAGTTTTACATCTCAATTGCTGCCCGTTTGTTATGAACAAACCGTTTCCTATCTTATTGATAGATGATGATCCAATGGTTTTGGATACGCTAGAATATGCTGCGAAATACAGTTTTGAAGAAGCCACCTTCACCTATCTTGCCTCTTATCGGGAAGCCGTTAATTACCTGCATAGCCTAAAGGGTCCGGGTCCCAGGCTGATACTACTGGATGTGGATTTAAAGACAGAAGAGAACGGGTTTACTTTCCTGGAAGAATTACGGGCTCACCCGCAAGGCAAATCGCTGCCCGTCGTTATGCTGTCGGCTTACAAAACAGACGAAAACGTGGAAATGGCCAATGAATTAAATTCGACGTCGTTTGTTCAGAAACCATTTGTCTTTAACGAATGGAAAGCCTGCATGAGCTCGCTGAAAAATTACTGGGTTAACACGGTCACGGTGCCCCAGGTCTGGTTCAATTAGTGTTTGTTGAATGAGTTTAGCGCAGAAAACTCAAGACGGCTTTCTGAAATTCCGCCAATGACTGCACATGCGGAATGTGGCCCACACCCGGAAGCTCCACCAATTGGCTGCCCACGATTTGTTGATGCGTGCGTTTGCCCAGTTCGGGGTATTGACCGTGCTGATTGACCAGCGCTTTAGGTACCCGCGCTTTCCCGACAATGGTCCGGTCGGCCTGACCGATAATTAATAGAGTGGGAGCTTTTAGGTTTTTGAATTCGTAACAAACAGGTTGCTCATAGATCATTTGGTATGTCAGGGCGTTGACCCAGGCAATCTGTTTGAAACGCGGATCTTCCAGTGCCGACGCTTGTACGCGCACCCATTCTTCGTATTTGGCTTCCCAAGTCGGGTAATAGCTCTGCTGGTACTTCTTGTACGACGCGTAGGTGGCCCCTAATTCACCTTCGTACAAACTATCAATGGGCGAATACGGAACAAATGTCCGGTAATCTTCTAATCCGATCGGATTTTCCAGGATCAGCTGACGTACCCGCTCGGGGTAACGTAAAGCGAAGCGCGTCGCCAGCATACCGCCCATTGAGTGGCCCATAACAACCACCTGATCGACCTGCAATGAATCAAGCAATTGCTTGTTATTCGCAGCCAGCGCATGGAAACTATAATGTAAATCAGGAAAATCCGACCGACCCCAACCAACCTGATCCGGTGCAATAACCCGATAGCCTGCTTTGCTGAGAAAGTTAATTACGTCCCGCCAATAAATACCGCTGAAATTCTTACCGTGGAAAAGCAATACCGTTTTGCCGGTTGGCTTACCTATGGGTGCAACGTCCATGTAAGCCATACGCATCGTTTTTTGCTCCTGGCGGAGCGTAATGTACCGAACAGGATGAGGGTAAGAAATAGACTGAGCCATTACGGAATAATTGACCAATCCCAGCATCAGCAGAAAATAGATAGACTTTTTCATAATGGATAAAGGAGATCAACGGGCAGGGAGTGGCTTGTTTTTCTGCCGTTTTAAGCATTCAGTTATGAATTATAACGGCAACTAAAGGGTGTTGGTTAAGGGCATCACCCTGATTTAAGCAAATGCGAAGCCATCAAATCAGCCTCGACTCGCTAATCTAAAAAGACGCTTATTATTTATAAATTGTATTTTTTTTGTAAAGTGTAAAACTAGCAAACAGTTTAGTGCAAAAAATTAGAATTATTGGAAAAATACAAATAATAAGCTATATGGATGGACTTGTTGTACTTTTTTGATAAAATACCCATTATATTGATAAATAATTGTCTTTTTAAGGGAAGTTTTCTTGTTTTTGTACAACATGGCTTGCTTGCTATTGCATTGAATAGGCTTTATCTAGCACCTTTGTCACGGAAAAATATAAATTAAAGTCCAATGAAACAGTTCCGTTTATCAATTGCTGTACTACTTTCAGTATGGGGTCTGGCAGGCATGGGAGATGCTAAAGCTGACAATGGTTTAGTTATAAACGGGGTGAGTGTTGAGAAGTCCGAGCAAAAGAAAGTACGTTTATATATTCAAACGGCTGAGCCGGTTGACGTGGCTATTATTGATGCCGACGGCAATCTGCTTTATCGTGGTGTTGTTGCACGCAGTGAGAAAGGAATTACCTCGTTTAACCTCAACGGTCTGTCTGATGGTCAGTACTACCTGACAGCCAGTAACGACTCGTACTGGATGTCGCAGGGGTTGACAATCAAAGGTAACACGGTTATTGTTGACGAAAGCAGCCAGAAACAACTGGTGCAGCCAACGATTTCGGCCTATGATAAAAACAAGTTCGAAGTGACACTGCCTGCCCAAAATGTAGAAGCAAACGTAGCTATCTACGACTCACGCAATGTGCTAGTTCAAACCGGTTCGTTGAATGGCTCGGCTCGTCGGTTCGATTTGTCTGCTCTGCCTGATGGTGCCTACACCTTCATCGTTGGCCCGGATCAGAAACAGTTTTCAACGCGCGTTGACATTAAACACTAAGCCGCTGACATAGCAAAGTTTAGACTCGTTCTCAACTAAGGCGATCAGGTTTTTCGGACAAACCGAGTCGCACCCCAATTGCCCGCTGTACCTCTCAGGTGCAGCGGGTTTTTTGTACGTCAAGGATACATGCCTGCGCTGCGTTATGACGCGTGCTGATTTTTGTAAAATAATAGAGTGACTACAACCTATTTACAATCTGACGGATCATAGTACAAAACGACAAAATGATGGGGCGCATTTTCATTCTGGCTGGCTTGCTGCTGTGTTTTGCTGGCTGTAAACAACAAGCGGTTGATGCATCTGTATCGGCTTGCTATGCAAACATCGGCCAACTGACTCGGTCTCAACGAGTGGTTGATGCTCCCGTAACGGTTGTGGTCTCCGGAGGTTTACGAAGCGGGGGGCAACTTATCCCAGCTAATGGCGTACCCTGGAATGCCTGTAACCTACCGTTTGAATTTCAACGGGACAGTTTAGCGATTTACGTGAGTGGTTATTTTCTTACCTCGCCTGAGTTAGAGCGGATGAATGTAAGTCTGTTACCCTTCGAAGTGACTTCTTCGAGGTTGAGGTAAGGATGCGGTCGTATGCGTCTATAAATTATTTACACTAACCATAAGAGATAGCTGGTAACTCCTTGGTAGGCTATTTCTTTTCCGGTTTCAATTTTTCTTTAGGGCTGTAATACCTACCTTTGCAAGGTCAAAATGGGTGAAACTCCGACGGCTTGCCGCAACGGTTAAACTCTAAGCCCGGCTGGTCCGAACAGCCGGGCTTTTTTATGTCCTTGATTTAGAGAGCATTTCCCTCGTCGCTCCATGTGCCCATAGGCTGGGTAGTCAGAAAGCCATTGAGTGGTATATCAGCGTTTTATCTGACCCGAGTCCAGGTTTTGGTTTTGCCTAATAGAGGAATGCCCATCACGTAGCCGTGCAAGTCCAGCGAGTTGGGATCTTTAAGCGTTAAATCACAACTGTACGTCTTCCCATCCTCAGGATTATAAATCTGCCCGTCGGTCCAGACGTTGTTTCCTTTGTAAGTTAAATTCGTCATGATGACCAGGTTCAGTAGTGGACGGTTGCGGAGCTTTTCGTCAGGGTTCTCCCTGTCGGTCTTAGGCCGGTTCGTTTCCGGGTCATTCGGTTCAGCCATCCAGACGATCCTCCCAAAGTACTTGTTGCCCTGTTTAAAAATCTGAACCTGATTTTTCTTTCTGGCGCTAAGCCATTTGCCTTCTACTGCATCGGGATTATCGGGTAGGGGTGCGTACGCTGACAGCGTTAGCAGGCACAAGAACACAAAGATAACCAGGCGGCAGGGGTTCATAAGTTGATAGATGATCAATGATTTGTTGTATAAACTCAATTAAAGACAATTTAGTCGGATAAGTTACCCGAAACATCATTCGGTTATACTGATCGGGACTGCTTCTTCTGCTTTGTTAGAGTCGGCAACAGCCAAAAAGATTAAACTCGTTCCACTGCGTAAGGCTATATAATTTTATCCTGATTACATTTTAACCCCACCTATTGACGATCTATTCGGTATTCTGCTCAATTCGATAACGATCCGGTAGTTATTCGTGTCCGGTAGCGTGAAGTTTAGGCTTACAAAAGGCGTTTGACAACGTCATTAGTCATTCTTCGCGAAAGTGCCTGAAACTATGAATATCGAAGCTGTTTATTATGTGTATCGAGTGCACCGCTTCCTGAATTCGGAGGAGCCCCGTACGAGTGGACCCAGGTTATTCGATCTACCCAAAACGGAACCCAATCCGCACAGAACCGAGCAGGCCGCTATCGATTACATCAATCGGCAGAATGAAGCGTTGCACGCCTTTACAATCGTGAAGGTATACGAACCACGAGGGTGATTTCCGCAATACGCATTTCACATCTTTATGCGAGCCAATTGAGTTGACTTTGGACAAGACGCTGGCAACCTTTGTAAGATGTTGAGGTAGCTATGGGAAAAGGCATCAGATGGCTCGCTGTGCTAGGGATTGGCTGGTTGCTTGCGGTTGGTCCCTCGGAGAAAACTCGTGCGCAATCGGCGGAGGCCGCGTTTGTTCGCTATACAACCAATCAGGGGTTGTCGAACGACGTTGTTACAGCCATTGCCAAAGACCAGCGTGGTTTTATGTGGATCGGGACGATCAACGGGCTAAACCGCTTCGACGGCGTTCAGGTCAAAGTTTACAAGCGGACGGGACGACCAGATGGTTTACCCGGTAATTATGTCGTGCCGGGCGGAATTACTCCCGACCAGAACGGCCATTTATGGGTATCAACAAATCGGGGCCTTTATCGCTTCGATCCCACCAAGGAGAAGGGGCAGACCATAGCGCTGCCCCAATTGCGCGATCGCCAGGCTGATAATGATTTTGTTTCGCCGGTTCGGTTCGACAAAGCCGGGATGGGCTGGTTTTCTTCTGTTAATCGGCTGTATCGAATAGACCCCCATACACGTCAACTGACGGCGTATGCATTACCTCATATAATGCCTGCTGCCTACGCTAGCCCATTTATCGACCGGCGGGGAAACGTGTGGGTTGCTGTTGCGGGGGCTTTGTATCAGTTTGACCCCGCCCGCCGTCGGTATGCCTATGTTATTGGGAAAGATAAACATCATCCCAACGCTTCTCTTGAGGTGAATGGATTGGCTGAAAGCAAATCCGGAACGCTTTACGCCTACACGACGCAGCGCTTAATGCGGTATGAAGTCGCTACCAATCGCTTCGTTGAATATCTGGGTAAGTCGGGGATTATAACCGAAATGGCAGAAGGGAAAGGAGCCGATGGCAAACCGATCTTCTGGCTGGGCGGGCTTACCCAATTGACCCGTTACGACCCCGTCAGAAATAGCTACACTACGTTTGAACGAATTGCTGACGACCCAACCAGCTATCCGGGGGGGATGACGGGATCATTGTATAGTGATTCCTTAACGGGGGCGCTCTGGGTCGGTACCAAGTACGGTCTGGCTGTCATCGATCCGGTAGCGACCAAATTCGGTCGTCAGTTGGTGCGGGACTCGGTAGATAATAGAACCGTAAGTAGCGTAACGGTCATTCTTCAGGATTACCGTACGGATTCGTTATTCTGGGGTGTAACCCAAAATGCCCGTTTGTTTCGCTGGAACCACCAAGGAACGCTGCAAACGGTTGCCGCCATGACAGATAAAGTGTCCTACGCGTTAACACAAGATCAGTATGGGCGGCTGTGGGTTGGTCTGGAAGACGGTGTTGGTGTGTATGATCCGACGCGTAAGCAGTGGCAGTACAAACGAGTTTCTCGTTCCGAAAACGTTGATAGCCCGTCGCCACCCGTTCCGATCCGGGGCTTCTACAACGACCGGCAGGGGCGGCTGTGGTTAGGCTCTGGTCGGCAGGGGCTGTACTGGTATGATCCGGCTACGGACCGAATTCGTGCCTGGCGGCTGTCTACCGAAACGGATCAGTTGTTTAGTGTAAGCCGAATGCAGGAAGATAACCAGGGGCGACTCTGGGTGCTGACAACACGCGGTCTGGTTCGCATTAATTCGACGCGGAGTCAGGCCGTTCGCGTTGAGATACAGAGTTCTAAGCCCGTCGTTCAGCCATCGAACCAGTTACAAAGTACCTTTCTGATCGACCGCCAGGGAAACCTTTGGTTGTCGGGCATCGATTTTATGGTCAAAGCGGATACGAACGGGCACGTTTTGCAGACATACACGCTGGAAAACGGCTTGTTGGCCGATCATATTTTTGGAATAGCGGAGGACAAACGGGGGCATCTCTGGCTGGCCACCGATGAGCAACTGCACGAGCTTGATCCTGTAACGAAACGGTTTCGCTACTACAGCAAAGCCAGTGGGCTGTTAACGAATAATCTGTTTCAACCCATCACACAAAGCCGTCAGGGCGAGTTATTTATTGGCGCAGAAGGGGGATTTGTTTACTTCCAACCCGAACAGCTACGAAAAAATAAGATGCCGCCCCCGGTCGTCGTCACCGAAGTCCGGGTAAACAATCGTCCGCGTAGGCTTGAACCAGGCCAGTCTGTTCAACTGGAACCCGACGAAACGACGGTAACGGTTGCATTTGCCGCGCTCAACTACAGTCAGGCTACAAAAAACCGGTATGCGTACAAACTACTGGGATTTGACGAGGAATGGATTACAACCGATGCCCGTACGGCAACGTATACCAATCTGGCTCCCGGCAATTACCAGTTACGCATCCGGGCGGCTAACAGCGATGGTGTCTGGAATCAAACCGGGACTACGGTACTCATGCGTGTCATCCCGGCTTTTTATCAGACCATTTGGTTTAAAGCATTGGTTCTGGCGACAGTGCTTATTATCCTGTGGGGAATCTACCGAAATCGTCAGCTTCAGCAGCAGCGACTGACCCGAATCCGGGATCGAATCGCTACGGATTTGCACGACGATATTGGATCGACGCTAAGCAGTATTCGTATTTTCAGTGATGTAGTACAGAGCCAGATTGCTGACGTTCGGCCTGAGTCTGTCCCATTGTTGCAACGCATCAGTGCCAACGCCACCACCCTCGCCGAGTCTATGCAGGACATTATCTGGACGATCAAAGCGCGCAACGATGGATTGGACGATGTGGTGAGCCGGATGCGTGAATTCGGGCTGCGGCTTACGGAAGCAAAAGGTATCAAGTTTACTATGACCGCAACGGAACCCTTTCCCGCGCTGAAACTAGATGTCGAACAGCGCCGTAACTTATACCTGATCTTTAAAGAAAGCGTGAATAACGCCGTCAAGTACGCTCATTGTTCCCGGCTTGATGTATCGTTGAGCGTTGTTGGGCGGCAGTTGCACGTCAAGATTCAGGATGACGGACAAGGGTTCGATCCGGCAACGGTGCGGTCGGGCAATGGGTTAGCGAATCTACAGACGCGTGCGCGCGACATTCGGGGGAAACTAGCTATTACGTCTGCGCCGGGTGCCGGTACATCGGTGGTATTAACGACCCCGCTTTCCTAAACGACTATGACGGATATTGGCATTATTTACTACGAAGATAACCGCGAACTGCGCGAAGGACTTTCGTTTCTGATTCAGGCGACGCCGGGGCTAACCTTGCTGGGCGCGTTTGGCAACTGTCAGCACCTGCCCGAAGAAATACGTTCGCTTCGACCCGATGTGGTGCTGATGGACATTGACTTGCCCGGCATTAGCGGCATCGAGGCCGTACCGATGGTTAAAGCTGTTTTGCCAGCCACGCAGGTACTGATGCTGACGGTGTTTGACGATGAAGACAAAATTTTTCGGGCGATTCGGAACGGAGCCAGTGGCTATTTGCTCAAGCATACGTCGCCCGCCGAGTTGGTAGCAGCTATCTTCGATCTGCACCGGGGCGGATCGCCGATGACCGCGAGCATCGCCCGGAAGGTATTATTGCATTTTCAGCAACCAAAGGCGCAGCCAAGCGATGACTACAAGCTGTCGGTACGCGAACTGGATATTGTGAAAGGATTGGTCAGTGGGTACAGCTACAAACTGATTGCCGACGAACTGCACATCAGCATCGATACGGTGCGGTCGCACATCCGCAGTATTTACGATAAGCTACAGGTCAACTCAAAAACTGAAGCCGTTCTAAAAGCCATGCGGGAAGGACTTGTGTGAACCGCTATTAGGTTGGTAAATTACTGACCGATAGTTATTTGACTGATGTTAACTATCGCCCCCTACCCGAACCGGTGGCAGATGATTCATTTCGTCCTCGCTGAATAGGCGTGAACGGATCAGGAAGCGAATGCCCAGTGGAATTTCGAGAGAGAAACTGGCTCCCCGCCCCGGCGTCACATCGACGGTCAGGTGCGTGTGTCGCCAGTATTCGAACTGATCTTCCGACATCCAGAAATCACAGTCCACAATCGTACCCAGCCACACATCAGTCGAGCCAATGATAAAATCACCCACGGCGTAACACATAGGCGATGAGCCATCGCAGCACCCCCCGCTCTGATGAAACATTAACGGTCCGTGCTGGACCTTCAGGTTGTCGATAACGTTGGCGGCTGCCGGGGTTACATCGACGCGGGAGGTGGTTTGCGTGGTCATAAAAAAATCAGTGGTACGCACTTAGCTGTCGGATAAAATCTGAGTGATTACTAAAAGGGGACTGAATCGAGCAACTAATTTTAGCGCTCGACCCAGTCCGCTTCTCCACTAAAAGAACCCTAATTTGCTCTTGCTGTACGAAATCAGAATGTTCTTCGTCTGCCGGTAATGATTGAGCATCATGTGGTGATTCTCCCGACCAAAACCCGACTTCTTGTAGCCGCCAAACGGTGCGTGCGCCGGATAATTGTGGTAGCAGTTCACCCACACACGGCCCGCCTGAATCTGACGAGGAATCTGGTACAACTCGTGCGCATCCCGAGTCCACAAACCTGCCCCGAGCCCGTACAGCGTATCGTTGGCCGTCGCGATGGCTTCGTCAGCATCTTTGAAGGTCGTCACTGATACGACAGGCCCGAAGATTTCCTCCTGAAAAATGCGCATTTTGTTGTTGCCTTTGAAGATGGTGGGCTGGATGTAATAACCACTTTCCAGCCCGTTATCCACTAAACCGGCGGGGCCGCCACCCGTCAGGATCTCGGCCCCTTCTTGCTTGCCGATATCGATGTAAGAGAGAATTTTTTCGTATTGATCGTTACTGGCCTGGGCACCCATCATCGTATCCAGGTCGAGCGGGTGGCCTAACTTAATGGCCTTGGTACGCTCAACAACTCGTTCGATAAACCGGTCGTAGGCCCGCTCATGAATGAGCAGTCGCGAGGGGCAGGTACAGATCTCGCCTTGGTTCAAGGCAAACATCACCGCACCTTCTACGCATTTGTCGAAGAACTCATCGTCCGCATCGGCGATGGACTCCATGAAGATGTTAGGGGATTTACCGCCCAACTCCATCGTTACCGGAATCAGGTTTTCCGACGCGTATTGCATGATCAGTCGGCCCGTCGTCGTTTCACCCGTGAAAGCTACTTTCGCGATGCGCTTGGACTGAGCCAACGGCTTGCCTGCTTCGGGGCCGAAACCATTGACAATGTTCACCACGCCGGGCGGAATCAGCCCTTCGAGCACTTCCATCAACACCAGAATCGACGTTGGCGTCTGCTCGGCGGGTTTCATCACCACGCAGCAGCCAGCGGCCAGCGCCGGAGCCAGCTTCCAGGTAGCCATCAGCAGCGGAAAATTCCAGGGGATAATCTGCCCGACAACGCCAATGGGTTCCTTAATGATCATCGACACCGTGTCTTTATCGAGTTCGGCCAGGCTGCCTTCTTCGGCCCGGATCACCCCGGCGAAGTAGCGGAAATGATCGACAACCAACGGTAAGTCAGCGGCCATCGTTTCGCGAACGGCTTTCCCGTTTTCGACCGTTTCGACGCGGGCCAGAAATTCAAGATTTTGTTCGATCCGGTCGGCAATCCGAATCAGCATGTTGCTGCGTTCGGTCGCCGACGTACGGGACCAGGCTGTAAAAGCCTTGTGTGCCGCATCGAGTGCCAGTTCAACATCGGCGGCTTTGGAACGAGGAACACGGGCGATTAAGCTATCGTCGATAGGCGAGTTGTTCGCAAAGTATTCGCCGTCTACCGGAGTCACCCATTTACCGCCAATGTAGTTCTCGTACTGGCTCTTAAACTCAGGCCGGGGCAGAATCTTGCTTGGAGCTTCTAATACTTCCATGTTCGTAACGAAGAAAAGTTAAATTGGATTTGTTACAAAGTTTGGATAAATTGTTCTATAAAAATTGACCAATCGTATCGTCTCCCTGCACTATCCTATCAAAATGGCGGCTAAAGTATAATGCGTTAATGGCCCGAAAACTGCTATGCACTTAGGATCACTTGAGGCTACTGTCTTTTAAATACACTAAGATTTGTGATAATAATACTAGTTAAGTATCAGTAAATGACTAATTTGCGCATGCTGAACCCGGCAATACGCTCGTGTAACTAGACCATTCTTCATGAAACGCGTACAGAAAACTCCGCTAGACATTTCGTATCACCTGAAATCCCGGCGGCTGGAACAGGAAGTAGAGAATCGGACTGCTTATACCATCGATACAGCAGAATTAAACATTTACGAAACGCAGCACGTAGCCGAAAAGGTGGAGCTGACGTTTACCAATCCGGTACTGGCCAGCATGATCCGGGGAAAGAAAGTAATGCATCTGCCCGGAACGCCTTCGTTCGATTTGCTTCCTGGCGAGTCGGTCATTGTACCCAGCGAAGAAACCATGCGCATCGACTTCCCCGAAGCGCAAAGCCAGAATCCTACCCAATGTCTGGCACTGGCGATTGATCCCGATAAAGTAAAGCAGGTTACGGATATGCTTAACGACCGGACTCCGCTCGTGGATAATTCGCAGGGATGGCAGTTTGGGCAGGCCAACTTTTTTCTGACCAACGACGAACCCATTCATCAGTTGATTGCTCGCCTGATCTACATCTTCACCGAAAATAATCAGGCCAAAGATGTGTTCGCCAATCTGGTGTTGCAGGAACTGATGGTTCGGCTGATGCAAACCCAGGCCCGGACACTGCTGTTGAGTTCATCGAGTCCTCTGGTTAATGAGAACCGTTTAGCGCACATTGCGCAGTACATCAATAAAAACCTAAGCCGTAGCCTGCACATCAAGGAGTTGGCCGACGAAGCCTGCATGAGCGAGCCGAATTTCTACCGGACGTTCCGGCAGACGTTTGGCATAACGCCCGTCGATTTCATCAACCAACAGCGCATTTCGCTGGCGTCCAAGCTGCTGCGGACCACCAGTCGCTGTCTGGCGGATATCAGCGTCGATTGCGGGTTCAATAACCTTACTTATTTTATGAAGCTGTTTCGGCGCGAGATGGGCATGTCGCCCGCCCAATACCGTAAACAAAGCCTGTTCTAATCGCACGACCGCGTTCTATTTTCACATCTTTGTGCGATTGATGGGCGTGGTCTGACTGACCAACTTTGCAGTGTTAAACAACAACTGCAATGAAACGCCAACCTCTACTATTCTGTCAATTAACGTATTGCGTTCTACTAATGTTAGGCGGTAGCCTGATGTCATCCTTGTCCCTGGCTCAGTCGTCGGTTCGGACGGCTGTTACGGGTAAGGTGCACGACCCGTCGGGAAAGCCGCTTGAGTTTGCCACCCTCATGCTGGTAAAAGCCAGTGACTCTACACTGGTGAAAGGTACTATCGGAGATGCGGAGGGCGGCTACACGTTCGACAATGTTAAGCCGGGAACGTACCAGGTCACGGCTCAGGTTGTGGGTTTTCAAAAGACTTTATCCAGGCCGTTTACCGTTGCCGCCGATCAACCGCAAACGGATGTGCCGACACTTGTCCTGAACAACGCTACGAAAACGTTAGGCGAAGTAACCGTTACAGGGCAAAAACCGTTTATCGAGCAACTGCCGGACAAAACCGTCGTCAACGTCGAAAACAGCATTGTTTCGGCGGGAGGAACAGCGCTGGAAGTGCTCGAAAAAGCGCCGGGCGTCGTCGTTGATAACCAGAACGACCGTATCAGCTTCAAAGGACGTGAGGGCGTACTAGTGATGATCGACGGTAAACCAACGTATCTGTCTGCTCAGGAAGTGGTTAATCTGTTGCGCAATACGCCCAGTAACAGCGTTCAGACAATTGAGCTGATTACGAACCCTTCTTCTAAATACGATGCTGCCGGAAACGCGGGTATCATCAACATCCGACTTAAGCGCGGCAGTCGTGCTGTCGGTGGCGGTACGGCGGGGAGTGCTACGTTCGGGGCAGGATATGGTCGGTACCCGAAAGCCTCGGCGGGGGCAACGCTCAACCATAAAGCAGGAAACTGGAACCTGTTTGGTAACTACAACTACGATTATCGCCAGCGGTATTCGTCTGTCGATGCGCTGCGCCGTTTTGGGGCGGGGGATTCGCTAACGACGGTGAACAACCTGGGCACGCAAATCAGTACCGAGCGGGTGCATACGTTTAAAGCGGGTGCCGATTATACGCTGAGCCGCAACACAACGGTCGGGGTTATGATCAATGGGTTGCTGACCGATCGGGCGTCTGGTATCGACAATACCAATTTGATTTACAACGCACAGCATAAGCTTCAGCAGACCGTAACGATGACGAATACGTCGACGCGACCCATGCAACGGCTGTCGGCCAACGCCAATCTCAAACATACGTTTGATACGCTGGGGCGGGAATTGACGATTGATCTGGATTACGGGCAGGTACACGTCAACGGGCAGGATAACATGCGGACTCGCTATGTGAACGCGCAGAACGAAGAAATTCGTCCTCCGCTGCTTCAGCTGAATCAGACTCCTTCCGCTATTTTGATTCAGGCCGTAAAAGCTGATTACGTTCATCCGATGCGTGGAGGACTGAAATTAGAAACCGGGGGTAAAATTAGTTACGTAACATCCGACAATGATGTACGTTTCGGGACCGTGACGGAAAGTGGTTATGTGGCCGACCCGCAGCGAACGAATCATTTTCTGTACAAAGAAACAATTGGCGCTGGTTATCTGAGCGGAAGTCAAAGCTGGGCTAAATGGTCCGTACAGGCTGGGGTTCGGCTGGAATACACGCGTTCCGTTGGCAATTCGGTGACGCTCCAGAAAGTCGTAGACCGCAGTTACCTGAATGCATTTCCGAGTGCGTTTCTAACCTACAAAGCCAGCCCGGATCATCAGTGGACCAGTTCCTACAGTCGCCGGATCGATAGACCGAGCTATCAGGATCTCAATCCATTCATCTACGTGATGGACCCGTATACCTTCGCGCAGGGGAATCCCTTTCTACGGCCTCAGTACACGAATGCGTTTCAGGTAGGCTACACCTATAAAAATGAAACGAACGTCAGTCTGGGTTACAATCACACGACGGACGTCATTACAGGCGTCAATGAGCAGCAGGGGCAGGTCCTGAAATCGACCACGGTCAATCTGGCGGTGCTCAACAATATCGTATTAAGTCTGAGTACACCGCTAAAACTGACTGCCTGGTGGACCGTCCGACAAACGGCAGATATTTTTCTGAATGCTTACGACGCGGAATACCTTGGCGAGCGGTTAGACTATCGGCGCGTGTCGGCCAACTTTACGATGAACCACCGGTTTACGCTTGCCAAAGGATTTACCGCTGAACTGTCGGGCTGGTACAACACCGCGTCAATCTACGGTCAGGGCCGATTCGGTGGTATGGGGCAGGTGAACGTAGGTCTTCAAAAAACAATGCTGGCGAAAGCGGCCACCTTGCGTCTGAACGTAAGCGACATTCTGGATATCACGCGGAACCGGGGAACGATCCTATACGCGGGTACGAACCTGACCTTCACCAACCGCTGGGAAACGCGCGTAGCCCGACTGACGTTTACCTATAATTTCGGCAATCGTAACTTAAAAGTAGCCCGCCAGCGTCAGTCCAGCGTAGAGGACGAACAAAGCCGGGTAAGGTAGGATTCTGTTCCTCTCCGACGGATCGGAGAGGAACAGAACAAGCTATTTTGTTTTAATCGCCTGGCCATCGCGAATTTCTTCCGAAGCGATTTTGACAATCGGTTCGCCTTGCTGAACGCTGCCAAATACTTCAACCAGACTATCAACGACGTTGCCTTTCTGCACCGATACCCATTGAGCCCGGTTGTCGCGTACCCGAATCACAAACATTTTTTCGCTGGAACTCACGACGGAAGTAGTCGGTACGAACATCGTTTTGGCCGACCGTTCAACGGGCAATGTCACTTCGGCGTACATCCCGGATTTTAATTCGCGAGCCGCGTTGTTGACGTCAAATTCGGCCATCATCGCCCGGTTCGCTTCCACCAGACTCTCCGCACTCCGGGCCAACTTAGCGTTGAACTGGCGTTCGGGAATGGCATTGACCGTAAACGAAACGGCGCTGTTGTTTTTGAGCTGGTTGGCAAAGGTCTCGGGAATCGCTACCGTCAATCGCAGGGTACGGCTATCTTCCAGCACAAACAACGGACGACCGCTATCGCCCGCACCGACCAGCGCGCCGGGACTGATATTCCGCTCGGTTACCATGCCATCGAACGGAGCGGTGATCGTTAAGTACTGTCGGAGCTGGGTTTTAGCCTGATAATTCGAACGGGCGGCCTGTACGGTACCTTTACCCATGACCACCATCGCGCTATCGGCCTGCATTTTGGCCTGCGCCTGATCGAGTTCATTGGCCGACACGGCACCTTCCATCTTGGCCGTTTGCAGCAGTCGGTTATAGGTCAGCCGACTGGCGCGGGCGCGGGTCGTTTGCTCAACCAGCGTTGCTTCCTGCGCCTGTAGCTGGGCCTGCGCCTGACTGAGTTCCGAAAGAACTTCGGGGGCATCAAGCCGGGCCAGCACTTGCCCTTTGCGAACGAACGTGCCCCGGTCTACCGGAATCTCCCGCACGAAACCTTTTACTTTGGCGTAGATATTGACCCGATTCCAGGGTTTCAATTCACCCGGCAGGGTTACCCGTTTGCTGGGTTGCAAGGCCTGAACCGTTGTCATAGCCACCTGGGGCGTTTCTGGTTCTTTTGTGGCAGCCTGTTTGGTGTCGTGATTGCCGGATGTCGAGCAGGCAGCCAGGCCAGCCAGAACCGATACCGGCCAGATTACTCTCAATAATGGTTTCATATGGAGCGGACCGCAGGAGCGGGAGTCAGTTGGTTGTCGAAAAATTTGCTTTCTGGATCTTCGGGGTCGAGCGATACGGATTGCGTTGTTGCTTTGGCCTGTAGTTGGCTGAATACACATGGTAAAATAAGAAGTGCCGCCAGTGTGGAAGCGATCAAACCGCCAATTACGGCCTGGCCAAGTGGGGCAATCTGATCACCACCCTCGCCAAGTCCCGACGCCATCGGTACCATCCCCGCAATCATGGCGATACTGGTCATCAGAATTGGGCGAATCCGGCTGTTGGCCGCCAGCACCACGGCTTTACGGGTATCGCCAATTTCCAATCTGAGATTTTCGGCATTCGTCACCATCAGAATCGCATTAGCGACCGATACGCCGACGGACATAATCAGACCCATGTACGATTGGAGGTTCAGCGTGGCACCGCAGGCCAGCAGCATCAGCAGGGCACCCGCCACTACGGCAGGAATAGCCGATAAAATCACCAGCGACAGCTTGAACGACTGGTAGTTGGCCGCCAGCAGCAGGAAGATAATGACGATAGCGACCAGCAGACCCGTTTGCAGGCTACTGAGCGTATCGGTCAGCAGGTTGGTTTGACCACCCATCTCGACAAGGACACCGCGTGGTGGTTCGCCCGCGTTCTTGATGGCATTTTGCACGGCTTTCTGGGCCGTACCCAAGTCTATGTTCTGCAAGTTGGCGGTAATTGTAACGAGTCGGTTTGGTCCGGCGCGGTCGTATTCGCCGGGAGCAGTGCCTTCCGAAAACGTAGCCACGTCTGACAGCAGCGGATGCATTTCGCCACTGCGCAGCGGAATATTGCCAATGTCATTGGTGCTGCTCATCTGGTATTCGGGAATCTGCACCTGCACCTGGTAAGCCAGTCCCTTCGATTCGTCGAGCCACAGATTTTTATCCGTAAACCGGCTTGACGACGTAGCCGCTACCATCGACCGGGCGACCTGCGTGGATGTAACCCCCAATTGTCCAGCCCGTTCGCGGTTCATCGTTACGTTCAGCACCGGGTAGGCCAGCGGTTGCGCAATCTGCACGTCGCGCAGGAAATCGATTTTGGTCATCTGCTCCCGGATCTTATTGGCAAAGCGTCCCGCTTCGGTCAGGTCTTTAGCGGCTATCGTTACCTCAATTGGCGTCGAAGCGCCCTGACTCATAATTTTTTCGGTCAGCTCGATGGGTTCAAACGAGATGGCTGCATTGGGTAATGCTTTGGCAATCCGCGACCGAAGATCCTCTTTGAGATCATCCATTTTTACGGGATGCTCTTCATTTAATGACACCTGCAAAACCGCTTCGTGTGGACCGCTGTTGAACACGAAGATGTTGGACGTACCGTAGCTGGACGGAACCGTACCGACATACGCCGACGAGATCTCAACGTTCTCGGCACCCACCGCATCCTTGATGATGTCGAGTACTTTTAGCGTGGCCGTTTCGGTTCGTTCTACCCGCGTTCCATCAGGAATCCGAAGCCGCATCTGAAACTGGTGGCTGTTGCCGTGGGGAAGAATGTCCGTTCCGATAACCAGGAAGCAGACCACGATAATCGCCAGACTACCCAGCAGATACCCGCCAACAACCAGCCCCCGACGATTCAAAGCTTTATCGAGAAAGGTTGAATACCGCTGTTTGAACTTGTCGAAACCCTTTGCGTTGGCTTCTGGATGCATATCCTCTTCTAGTATAGCGTGCCGTTCCTGCGCGTCGAGAGCCAGCGTTGGCGCTTCGTGGGGCGGATGGCTTTTTAGAAGCCAGTTGGCCAGTACGGGCACAAACGTTTGCGACAGGAGAAACGACGCGATCATGGCGAAACCAACCGATAACGACAAGGGTAGGAACATGGATCGCGGTACGCCACTCATAACAAACGCAGGCGCAAACACGGCCAGAATCGCCAGCAGGATGAGGAATTCAGGGAAGACGATTTCTTTACAAGCGTCCCAGATCGCTACGGCTTTGGGTTTTCCCGTTTCCAGATGCTGGTGGATGTTTTCAATCGTCACCGTTGCCTGGTCCACCAGAATACCAATCGCCAAAGCCAGTCCCGACAAGGTCATAATATTGATCGTCTGCCCAAATAAATTAAGCATGATTACTGCCGACAGAATAGAAATCGGAATGGTGACGACCACGATAATCACGCTACGCCAGTCGCGCAGGAACAGCAGTACCATCAAGCCGGTTAGTACGGCACCCAAAATCCCTTCCGTGACCAGACTTTTCAGGGCGTTCGTGACGTAAACCGACTGATCGAACTCGTACGAAATCTTTACGTCTTCGGGCACGGCGGCCTGTAATTCGGGCATCGCTTTCCGGATGTTGTTAACGACATCCAGCGTGGAAGCATCCGACTTTTTTACCACCGGAATGTATACCGCCCGGCGACCGTTGACCAGGGCATAACTCACCGTCACGTCAGCGCCATCTTCAACCGTACCAATGTCGCGCACAAACACCGTCGGACCCGAACCAACCCGAATTGGAATGTTCAAAAAGTCTTCGGGACGTTTTACGAGCGAGTTCACCGGCGTCATCAGGGCTTTGTCGCCAATGCGGATATTCCCGGCGGGCGACGGCTGGTTGTTCGTAACGATGGATTTGATGACTTCTTCGGGCGTCAGTTGATAGCTGCGGACCAGCTGCGGATTGACTTTGATGATGACCGTCCGCTGGTTACCACCGAAGGGGGGAGGGCTGGACACGCCCGGAATACGCGAAAACATCGGTCGTACCCGCGACGATGCGTAATCCTGAATTTCGTTGAGCGAGCGGGTGGGGCTTTCAAACACCAACTGACCCACCGGTACTGAACTGGCATCGAAGCGCACCACCTGGGGTGGCACGGTGCCTTCGGGCATGTACGCTTTCGCCCGCGAGACGTTGTTGGCTACTTCGGCGGCAGCCTGAGCCATGTCGGTTCCCGGATAAAACTGTAGTTTGATCAACGATAGTCCCTGAATGGTTTTTACGTCGATGTCGCGGATCCCCGACACGTACAAAAAGTGGTCCTGGTAGCGCGTGGCAATGAACCCGTCCATCTGGTCGGGGGCCATACCGCCGTAAGGCTGAACCACATAAATCGTGGGCAGATCGAGGTTTGGGAAGATATCGACGGGGATGGTAAAGAGCGACATCACCGAAAAGAAGAGAAGTCCCAGAACCGCTACAACCACCGAAATTGGTTTTCGTAAGGCAGATCGAATGAGTTGATACATAACAGGTTTCGGTAATTAATGATCAGCCTGTAGTTCCCGGTGCTGGGTTGGTCGGACGTTGCGCTGTCAATCCCAACTACGCACAACCCACCTACCGGAAACTACAACCTGGACTTTACTTAATTGACTTGATTCATAAATAGCGATAGGTCGCCCTCAGCGGCTGCTTTGAGGAGCAGATAACGCCACACGTTGCTAATCGACACGTAGCCATCTACTTCGGCGCGGTTGAGTGTCAGAACACTTTGCAGCAGGGTCGGTAAATCGGTCAGGCCGCTTTCGTAGCGTGACTTGGCCTGGTTATAAGCCTGCCGGGCCGCCCGCAGCTGGATAGGAGCCTGCCGGGCTTGCTCCAGCGCGACCTGATACTGCGTTTCGGCTTCCTGATATTGTCGTGAAATTTGCAGCCGTTGCGTATTGAACAACTGCCGCGACCGCTCGATCTGAAATTGATCGGCCCGGTAATCCTGGTGAGCCCGTAACAGGTTCGTCAGGTTCCAGCGTGCAACAACGCCAACCAGATAATTGCCAACCTGATAGCCGAGTCCATTAATCTGGTTGTTCAGAAAGACATCGCCCTGATTGGAGAAACCCGAACCTCTGGCGTTACCCGCGCCAACCAGCGAAATAAGCGGCATCCCCGACCGCTGGGTAGCTAAGCTCCGGGCTGCCGACAGGTTAATCTGCGACTGAAACAAACGCAGGGTTGGGTTCTTCGGTGAAAGCGAATCCGATAGGAAAACACCGTTGGGAATCGAGGTGTAGAAGCCCATGCTATCGACCTGCATCCCGCTTTGAAGCTGACCCGCCAGTTCGGAAAGTCGAAGGCGCTGCACCTGTTCCCGCTGCTGGCTTTCGAGCAAGAGTAACCGGGCGCGTACCGATTCCGCCGTCGCTAGCGCACTATCGACGCCCGCCCGCATCCCCGACCGAACGCCTGAATCGACGACGCGCTTGAACGTCTGCGCCCGATCTAGATTACTCCGCTGAATCTGAACCAGTTTCTGATTGATCAGTAAAAGAAGATAGGCGTCAATGGTGCGGACCTGATGCTGAAAAAGTTCGTTTTCGTAATCGGCCTGGCTGCGCTGAAGGTCAGCTTTGGCTACGTTGATACCCGCTTTTACCCGCCCGAACGCAATGGCTCGCCACTCGATAGAAGCGCTGGTGTAGCTGCCGAAGCTGGCTTGCGAAAGAGCAACGGGCCTGACCCCACCGGAGGTGGATATATTGGTGCCTTCGTTGGGGAAAAACGAATTGTTGAGGCTATTGCTCGTGGCGTAGTTGTACTGATCCTGGAGCATCACAATCGGCAGCAGATCCGTGCGGCTGGCCTGCAATCGTCGCTCGGCACTGCTGACTTCGGCCTGTTTGGATTTCAGGAACGGATATTGCCGAACGCTCTGGTCAAGAACCTGATTGAGGGTAGGTTGCTGCGCTACGGCCTGGGTTGTGAGAAGACCGGCACTCAGCCAGAGCAGCCAGCCCGTTGTTCGTCGGTACTTTGTGGAGGTGGACCGTTGCTGGTGAGACTCCAGAAAATGCGGGTAGATCATTGGCGTCAACCTGTCCGGCTATCATCTGGCTCCCGGACAAGTGTAGGCAAAACACGATCTCAATTCTGGAAACATTTGGGAAAACTGGGCTTTATCGATAAAAACAAGCGTTCAAGCTCAGTTTCATGCAGATAAGTACCGCTCGTTAGCGGTTAGAGCATTCGTTAAGAATGTACAGGATTATCATTTTTTCAGTAGACGACTGAGCGTGGCTTCAATTTCGCTCACGGACATATCTCGACCGAGTACCGTTTGACCGGCGCTTAGTAGAATGGTATCCGGCATCTGTTCAACGCCGAATTGGTTGCTAATAGAAGTTGGCCCCATTAAATCCAGAAGGTGAATCCACGGTAAGTTTTCCTGCTGCATATCGTTCCTGCTAGCTGTCGAATCAAATTCAAGGGAGACCGTGACAATCTCCAGCCCACGCGGATGATAGGTTCTGTAAATTTGTTTTAGCGCGTTATGCCGTCTGTGGCAGGCTGCGAAAAAACGGGACGAAAAGTCGATTAAAATATACGTTGCTTTTAGCGTTGATAGCGTAAAACTTTGCCCAGTGACTGTTGGTAAAGTGAAATCAGTAACCTTAGTATCAACTTGATTTTTTGCCAATTTCGCCTGTATTCGTTTGAACGATGGATAGGAAGAAAAGGCGGAGAGTTTACCAAACAAATCAAGTGTCCGGTTGTAAGAAAAGTGATTCGAGGCAAAAAGGAACCAGCTTGATGCCGATGAAGGATGATCTAAAATTTGTTTGACGAGCTGATTGGTATGGGCTGTTTTTAGGGAATCGTCCAGTTGCTCAAGATTACGTATAGCTAGTGAATCGTTATCGAAGAAAGCATGCGCGAGTTCGGTTCGTAGATCACCTTCGGACTCTTGATTGGTAGTCAGCATCGCTAGCTGCTCGGCCCATAACTCACTGCTGGGAGAACCCGTGACGAACGCTGTTTGGTCGAAACTGACATAGATAGCCGGTGAGTCAATAAAGAGCTGGTAATCCTCTTTTTTCCCTTCAAGCCAGATATAGGCCGGACTGGGCTCGGGCAAGGTAATCGTAAAATCGGCCTTTCTGTTGAAAACGGTCGCTTTAACAATAATTGGTGGCTGGTACAAAACCTTTACTACCAGCATAGCTTGTTTGCCTTCCCAATCCTGAGAAAATAAACAATGAACGGTGGTCGTATCGTGAGCGTGTACAGCTGCCGAGCGAAGACAAACCAGGCAACATACCACTAGAAAGGCTATACGTTTAGAGGATATTGTGCCCATAGTCTATAAAAGGTTGATTGGTATAAAGTAACGTCGAAAACTTCCAAATTCTTTCCAGAATTGGCGGCTATTTTCGTGTACTATTTCGCTAAGCAGTCGTATGAAAATTCTGGTAGTTGAAGATGAAAAAGGGTTGGCTGAAAGTATCACCGATTACATGGAAAAGGAAGGATACATCTGTGAAACAGCCACGACCGTGCAGGAGGCCGACGAAAAAATATACCTCTATACCTACGATTGTATTATCGTTGATCTAACCTTACCGGGGGGCGACGGCTTTCAGATCATTCAAACGCTGAAGCAACTGGTTGTTACGACAGGAATTATTATTATTTCTGCCCGCAACGCGCTGGAAGATAAATTGAAAGGTTTGGAAATCGGATCGGATGATTACCTGACTAAGCCGTTTCATCTCTCCGAATTAAACGCCAGAGTGAAGTCATTGCTGCGACGTAGACAGTTTGGCGGGCATACCGAAATTCGTTTTCAGGAGATCGTCGTCGTACCGCAAAACCGGAAGGTTTACGTTAACCATCAGCTTACGACTTTGTCGCGGAAGGAATACGATTTGTTACTTTATTTTTTGTCAAATATCGACGTTGCGCTCACAAAAGCGTCTATTGCCGAGCATTTGTGGGGTGACAACATCGATTCGGCGGATTCATTTGATATCGTTTATTCGCACATCAAAAATCTGCGTCGGAAATTGATCGAAAAAGGAGCTGCTGATTACGTACAATCGATCTATGGTATCGGTTATAAATTTAGTCAATCGTGAAACTGCTCGCTAAAACCAATCGCATTTATCTGGCGTTCTCGCTGATTATTTATTTACTGACGGCGCTGGCTTTCTACCAGATCATTCGCTATTTGATTTATGACGAAGTGGAAAGCCGATTGCAGATCGAACGACGCGATTTCGAAACGTACGTTCGTATTCATAACACCTGGTCGAGCAGTCCTTATTTTGTCGAAAATAAAATTGAGGTTGCGCCGGTGAGTCAACCGCCCACGTCAAGGCGAGCCTTTTTTGCTGATACGTTGATTCAAAACCGCTATGACGACGAGCTAATTCCGTTTCGACAGCTTACATTCTACGTGCCCATCCATGGAACGCTTCATCGGGTATCTATTCGAAAATCGCTGATTCAAACGTACCGACTTATTGAAGCCGTAACGTTTACAATGGCTACATTTTTGGGCTTGTTGTTAATAGGGACGTTCTGGTTTCAGGGAAAGTTATCCGGGCGAATCTGGCTTCCATTCTATAATACGTTGTCGCGCATCAAACATTTCAATTTGAATAGTGAGGCTCCTTTGCAACTGGCTACATCCGAAATAACAGAATTCAATGAGTTGAACGAAGTGCTGCAAAAAATGGCTGATAAGATGCGGCAGGATTACCAAAGTTTAAAAGAATTTACGGAGAACGCATCGCACGAGATGCAAACGCCACTCGCTTTGATCAATGCTAAAGTAGAGCAACTGATCCAGAGCGAACAATTAACCGAGATACAAACGCACTGGATACAAACAATCTATGAAGCCTCCCGGCGCATCGTACGCTTAAATCAGGGATTGTTATTGTTGTCGAAAATTGAAAATCATCAGTTTCAGGGCATCCAACTCATCGATTTATCCCAGTTGCTCGTCGAAAAATTGCAGGATATGGAAGAGGTACTGTCGTTCAAGGAACTGACGGTTCATATTTGCTCGCATGATTCGTTTGAAGCGGAACTGCCAGTTGCTTTGGCTGATATTCTGGTGACGAATCTGGTAAATAATGCTATAAAACATAACCAGTCCGGGGGCTTTATTGAACTGGATTCGAGCAATGAATTCTTATGTTTGAGTAATACAGGAGGGACGCTGGTTTCGGAGCCACAACGACTTTTTGAACGATTTAAAAAAGAAGGAACCGGAACGGATTCCATCGGACTTGGTTTAGCAATCGTTAAACAAATCTGCGATAGTTACGAACTGTCCATTAGCTATAAGGAAACGCAAGGCAACCATCAATTCCGCATTTCGAGATTGTTACCCGCTGATTCAAATAAAATGATAACCTAGTTAGCTATTAAAACATATGATTAGCCTAACGGGGTAATACTTAAGTTTAGAAGAACATCTTTTCTTTAGAAGACATTGGAAGGCTAACGACGAATGCAAAGGTTTGTTGAAATTTAGTTACAAGTATTGTGGTGAAGTAGGTACTAACTTATTAACAAGTACTCCTTTTTTTATATACTCCTGGCCGTAAAAAGTAAATATACTATCGATAAATTCATGCTATGAATAGAAAATAGAATAGAATCTTGCAAAAATAGAACACTACTTTAGGATTATTATTATCTATTTAGTCCTGCTTTATTTTATAACCCATTTTAAGAAACTCGTTCATTAATTCGCTTATAGGAAGGGATATAGTATTAGCAGTAAGAAGAATAGTAGGGATGAATTAGTGAAAATGCTTTTTTTGTTATTTGTACTGTGTAAAAATAACTGCACTTAATTCGATGTGTAGCGCTCTGTTCATGTAAATAAAACGGCAAATTGATCCTAGCCTATATTTTTTATATAATTGTGAACTGTATATTCGCGCTTGAGTTCTAGTAGGACCATGTTAAACAAGAAATCTTCATGAAAGCAGCCCAAATTAGGTTCTTCTCGCCCCAGGAAAATAGTACGCCTAAAGAGAAAAAAGCAAAAAAAGTAGCACCAGTAACGGGATATATATCAACCGCCGGTAAACTTGTTTTTCCCGCCAAATCCATATCGCAATTAGATTTCGATCCTGAAACCGCTCAGTTTAGAATCGGAACTCAGGAAGGAAAGCGAAAAATAAAATCACTATACGTAATTCCGGTTACCGATGAGCAGGAAGGAACGTTTGAGCTGGAAAAAGCGGCAAAAAGTTATAGCATTTCCCTGCCGATTATTTTGCAGAAAGGTGGAATCGATTACTCGAATTCAAAATATGTTTTCACCGTTAAGCCATTTGATTACGAAGAAGGCGTAGTTGGGTATGAGCTACAATTAGAAGATCAGGCTCCCAAGCCTGCTTATACCGGCAAGCCACGTGGCCGTAAGCCTAAAGCCAGTGAAGAATAAATAAGAGTATTCCCCCGTAGCCAGTAATTGTTTGCGGGGGAGTATAAAATCCCAAAAAGGTTAGGCGTCAGAGAAGTAAGTAGATAAAGAGAAAGTCAATCAATTGCTGAGAACATAGATGCGAGTATAACGAATAGAATTCATAGCGTTACTAATCCATCTTAGCCCATAAAATCTGCTTCCTAAATCTGGCCGTGGTGCTAAGTCCATATCCTCATTTCAGAATTACATAAAGAGCCGGTAAAGTAATCCGGCGCGTTTAAACGAGAACATTTGATTCGTTAGGATAACTATATTTACGCAAAAGTCTCGATCCGTATAGCCATATGCCCGATCCTTTTGTTAGTTAGTTATGACTCGGAATGATCTCGACGATCTTATTGCACAAGGCGAAAACACGCGCTTAGAATTCAAACGATCCTTATCGTCGGCCTACCGCATTGCCCGGACGTTGGCTGCCTTCGCCAATACATCGGGTGGCACGTTGTTGATTGGAATTGCTGATGATGGGAAAATAGTTGGCGTACCTTCTGAAATAAGAGAAGTTTACAAAATAGAAGAAGCTTCTGATCGGCTTATCGAGCCTGGGCTGACGGTGAGTTATGAGGTGCTGCGCCCTGACGGACGGATTGTTTTGGTGGTGCGCGTTGCCGAAAGCGACGAAAAGCCCCATTACGCGATCAATGAGTCAGGGCAACGAACAATTTATGTCCGGGCAAAGGATAAATCGGTTCCGACGAATAAATTGATCATCACCCAGGAAACGGCAGAAACCCCAGATTTGCTTAAATCGCCTACTGCCCGGACGTTGATTCAGTATCTCCGCAAAAATGACGACATCACGGCTGACCGATTCGCCAAATTGATCAACATTTCGGATTATCGGGCGGGTAAATTATTACGTCAGCTCGCCGAACAGGGATTGCTGATTATGATCGACAAATCCCGACCTGTACGTTTTGCGCTGAAGCTTGCCGAATAATCCTGTCGTATCTTTGCGTTTACTATGACGTCGGAACAACTGATTACCCGAGAAACAATTACTGCATTTTTTACGGATCTACAGGACCGTATCTGTCAGGCGCTGGCGGATGCGGACGGCATGGGTCAGTTTCGCGAAGATGCCTGGGAGCGGCCCGGTGGTGGCGGAGGCCGTTCGCGTACAATAGCCGACGGAGCTGTCATTGAAAAAGGGGGCGTCGGCTTTTCGGCGGTTCAGGGTGCCGCTACCGAAGCGACGTTACGCTCGCTGAACCTGACCGAGCCTGCCGAATTTTACGCGACGGGCGTTTCAATTGTGCTACATCCACTAAATCCGATGGTGCCCATCATCCACATGAATGTGCGCTATTTTGAAATGAGTACCGGGCAGAGCTGGTTCGGTGGAGGTATTGACTTAACGCCCCATTACGTTGTTGACGAAGACGCGCGCTGGTTTCATGCACACCTGAAAGCCGTCTGTGACCGACATGATCCAGCTTATCACCCTAAGTTTAAAACCTGGGCCGACGATTACTTTTTTATTCCGCATCGGCAGGAAACACGCGGAGTTGGCGGCATTTTCTTCGATTACCTGAAACCGGCCGATGCAAGCCACAAAGCTGAATTGTTTGCCTTTGTTCAGGATGTCGGCAATGCGTTTGCTCCCATCTATACCCACTTCATGCGTCAGAATCGTGACCTGCCATTTGGTGAGCGCGAAAAACAGTGGCAGTTGCTACGTCGGGGCCGCTACGTCGAGTTCAATCTGGTCTGGGACCGGGGGACTAAATTTGGCCTCGAAACGAATGGCCGTACAGAATCTATCCTGATGAGTATGCCACCACAGGCCAACTGGACGTATGATTTCAGACCCGAACCAGGCAGCCAAGAAGAACGTACGCTGAGCTTGCTGCGGAAAGGAGTTGATTGGGTCTAGCCCTTTAATCGGATCACAGCAAGAACGAACAGTCTAAAAAGATTGCGACGCTTTACCGTGATTGGATACTGCTGCTGGCCAATTGAGCGAAGTCCCAGGGTTTGGATGAATCGTACCGCAAATACCCCTGTTCGATCGTTAGCGGACTATCGACGTTGTTGTGATACAGTTGTCCCGTACCCAGTCCCTGTGGAATAAGGTTCTTGAACTGCGCCGTGTACTGAGCGATGGCGTTCAGACCAATGTTGGATTCGAGCGCCGACGTTATCCACCAGCCAATATTGAGTCGTCCGGCCAGTTCGATCCATTCGTCGCAATGGCGCATACCCCCCAGTAGGGTCGGCTTGAGGATAATGTACTGCGGCTGAATCTTTTTCAGCAACCGAAACTTGTGAACATACTCCATCTGGCCGATCAGTTCTTCGTCAAGGGCAATCGCCAGGGGAGAATGTTGGCAGAGATCAGCCATTAAGTCGGGCTGACCCGCTCGAATGGGTTGCTCGATCGAATGAAGCGCGTAAGTAGCCAGCCGTTCGAGCTTGTTCATGGCTTCTTCGGGCTTAAACGCGCCGTTGGCATCTACCCGCAACGTAATCTGCTCGGGCGTGAAGCGTTCGCGGATCATTGCCAGCAGATCACATTCCTGCTCAAAATCGATAGCGCCAATTTTCAGCTTGAGGGTCGTGTATCCGGCCCGCAGTTTGTCTTCAATCTGCTGCCGCATAAACTCCGGACTGCCCATCCAGATTAAGCCATTGATGGGTAATGAACGATGGCCGCTGGCAAACTCGTTTTCGAGAATAACGTGTTGACCGCCCGATAAAAAATCGAGCATGGCCGTTTCGAAACCAAATAAAATGCTCGGAAACTGAGGACTGATGAGCTGGTTGAGTACAATGGGAACGTTCCAGCTAAAGAGCTGCAAATCCAGATTATTGAACTCCTGACAGTTTTGAGCCAATTGTTCCTCAAAATCAGCCCGGTCGTCGTAGCTTAGTCCTTTCAGTGGGCCGCATTCGCCATAGCCGACAACCGCCGGATTCTCGTCGTCAAATAAGCGAATGATGTAGGATGTTTTTTCCGTAAGAATACCACGCGACGTACCCGCTTCAAAGCGAAAATGCAGAATGTATTTCAGGTAGTCGGTTTTTAGACTCATTGTACCGTACGGTATGGCGGGGGTTCACAAGCCTAAAAGTACTACTTTTGACTGCTCAATAAAGGCAATGTTACGAAATTATTAGCGAAGCAATTGGCCGCCAACTTACCTCTCTTACCTTTTAGTAGTATTTACGGATTGATTACGGATGCCCGTAATTGGTTGTACGATAGTAAATTATACAGCAGTTTTGAAGCGGATTCCTGCGTTATCGCCGTGGGGAATTTGACCGTTGGCGGCACGGGCAAAACACCCATGATCGAATATTTGATTAAACGGCACCTACCAAAAGACGCGAATAATCACTTCGAATCGGTTACGTTAAGCCGGGGGTACGGTCGTCGTACCAAAGAATTTCGGGAAGCTACTAACCAGGACACCGCCGAAACCATCGGTGACGAACCTCTGCAACTGTATCGAAAGTTTGCCCGTTGGGTGCGTGTGTTTGTGGGCGAGCGCCGAGCTGATGCCATTCAGCAAATTTTGGCCCAGTATCCCGAAACAAAGCGAATTCTGCTTGATGATGCGTTTCAGCACCGGGCCGTACAGCCACAACTGAACGTGCTGCTGACGGATTACAACCGGTTGTTTTACACCGATCATCCGTTTCCGGCGGGGCGTCTGCGCGAACGTCGGCACGGAGCTCGGCGGGCCGATGTCGTGATCGTTACTAAATGCCCCGATACCCTTTCCAAAGACGAACAGGAGACTATCAGAAGGGCTATTCTGCGATACACCCGTCCGAAGACGCCAGTCCTTTTTTCCCGGTTGCAATACGGCCAGCCTACATCGTTCGCTACGCATAAGGCTACCGACAAACTGTCATCAGTCGTGCTCGTTTCCGGTCTAGCCAACGCAACTCCGCTAGAAACGTACGTTCGGCAGGTATTTTCGATGGAGAAACATCATCGTTTTGGCGACCACCATGCGTATACCCGTGCCGAACTTGATCGGCTGACTCAATCCTTAAGTGCTGTCGATGGGTTGCTGACAACCGAAAAAGACTGGGTGAAGATCGACGCGTTGCTAACCGACGAGGAACGACTTCGGCTACCTTTATATTATTTGCCCGTTGAAATGGCGTTCTTATCCGGTTATGAAGCCGAATTTGACGACATTCTAAAAAATATTCTCCTTAAAAATCCTTAACCGAGGGACTTCCGTTCCGGCCATCCGGCGGTTTTGGCGTACTTTTGACTTAATGAATCGAAGCGTACTTTTTCTGTTCTTTTTGATAGGGCTGGCTGTCATTGGTCGGGCGCAGCAGTTTCCGGGTGCAACGCAATTGCCGGGCGGATTTGGCCAGGGTGGGTTTGGGCAAACAACAAGTCCGGGAAGCGCTACTGGTGGTAGCTTCGGCGGTATCGACGACTCAACCCGGGTTATCTACGGACCCAAGACGACCCGCTACATACTGGAAGACGATATTTTTAATAACCGGAAGAAGCTCTACACCATGGATACGACCATGGATGACGCGCACCGGTTTTTGTACGTCCAGCGGGCGCAAAATCTTTACCAGGATTTAGGTAATCTGGGGACGCCGATGCGAAACGTGTTTGTGCCGGTACCGCAGCAACTCGGTGCGCAAACGGGCTATTCCGTTTTTTCGCCTTATGCGTACCAGACCATGCAGGTGAAATATTTCAATACCAAGTCGCCATTTACCGATATGTATCTGGCTTTGGGCGGGCGTAACCAAAACATTCTCCGATTCGATTTTGCGCAGAACATAACCCCCCGCTGGAACGTAGGATTCAACGCCCAGCGATTTACGTCGCAGAAGCAATTTGGAACCAGTGGCGCTAACGATCCAACGAAACTACTGGCCCAGAACTGGGGTTTTCTGGGGCATACCAACTACCAGTCTAAAAACGAAAAATACACCCTGCTCGCGCACTTCATCAACATGAACCATAGCGTCGAAGAGCAGGGGGGAGTATTGCCTGGAACAAATCTTGACGGAAGCCGGAACGACTACGCTTACACGGGTGATGCGCTTTTAACGAACGGTTCGGCGTCCGCTACGTCATCCGCTCTCGGGCCTCGCGGCAACGAAATTCGCAACGACTGGCACATATACCACCAGTATGTTCTCGATCAAGGGTTCCAGATCTACCAGCGGCTCGACTACAATCGCCACAAGAACTCGTACCACGATGAGTACTTGCAGGCCAATTATGCGTTCTACCCCACTATTCTAGGTGATACATCCACGATTTATCAGGATGCCCGGTTTCGGTTGGTCGAAAACCAGTTTGGGCTGAAAGGAATCTACGACCGTCGTGGATCGGCGTTCAATTACCGGGCTTACCTCCGCAACCGGATTTATGGGCAATACACACGCTACAATACATCGGGGGCGAACGAAAATGAATACGAAACCCGTCGAACCGAAACGTTTCTGGGTGGGTGGCTAGGCTATTATTTCCCGGACAGTCTGTCGCAGGTAACGGCGGAGGCCGAGTATCAGGTTGGCGGAGGTTATCGGTTGCAGGGGCAGTTTGAGAGCAAGTACTTGACGGCTGGCTACTCGTCTATATTTGCGAATCCAACGCTGTTGCAGGAGCGCTTTCAAAGTCATATTTTCTTCTGGCGAAACAATTTTAATTTAAGGGGCTACAACCACGCATACGGCAAGCTTAACCTTCGTTACAAAAAATTACTGATACAGCCCGGAATCGATTATTACCTGCTTAGCAACTACATCTATTTCGATACGGCGGCTGTAGTCCGTCAGCTTAACGGATCATTTAGTGTGTTGCGAACAGGACTCGGATACCACTTCGAAGTGGGTAAGTTTCTGGCGTCGGGTCAGGCGTACTACACGGTTCAATCACGTAGAGATGTACTGCGGACACCTCCGTTTTTTATGAATGCCCGGTTCCAGTACGAACTGCTTTACGCCAAGGTACTGTACATTCAGATCGGAGTGGATCTGCATTACAAATCGCCCTACTACGCGGATGCGTACATGCCCGTCACGCAGCAGTTTTATGTTCAGAATGAAAAGAAAGTAGAAGGATACGTGTTAGCGGATCTTTTCGCCAACCTACGCGTCAACCGGACCCGCTTGTTCGTAAAACTTACCCACGCTAACCAGGGAGTATTTCAACCCGGCTACTTTGTCGCCCCTGATTATCTGGCCATGCGTCGAAGTTTTGCTTTTGGTGTCGATTGGTATTTATTCGACTAACCAATTAGAAGGGTATCAAGCACCATTTTTGCTCTTTATAGTGTATATTTAGGCTATTTTTTAGAGTACTCATAATAACCTCAACATTTTTGCATGGACCCCTTTCAGATTAAAAAAGCCCCAGCTCAGTACGATGTAGCTATAGTCGGCTCCGGTGCTGGTGGTGGCATGGCTGCCTATACGCTCGCTAAAGCGGGGGCTAAAGTCGTGTTGCTGGAAGCTGGTGGTTACTTTGACCCCGCTGATCCCAAGTACATTACGCAACTGAAATGGCCTTGGGAATCGCCCCGCCGTGGTGCTGGAACGACGCGTGCGTTCGGTGATTTCGATGCCGCATGGGGCGGTTGGGATATTGAAGGTGAACCCTATACAACGGCGAAAGGCACCGAGTTCCACTGGTTCCGTTCCCGGATGCTGGGCGGACGTACCAACCACTGGGGTCGGATTTCGCTTCGGTTTGCTCCCGACGATTTTCGGCGTAAAAGCATGACCGGTGTTGGCGAAGACTGGCCGATCGGCTACGATGATATCAAACCTTTCTATGACCGGGTTGACCGATTGATTGGCGTTTTCGGCTCGGTCGAAAATATGCCTTCCGAACCCGATGGTATTTTCCTGCCCCCGCCTAAGCCTCGTCTGCACGAGCTGATGATTCGGAAAGGGGCGCGGAGCATTGGTATTCCGGTTATTCCATCGCGGCTGTCGATCCTGACCAAACAGATCAATGAAGAACGGGGGCAGTGCTTTTACTGTAGCCAGTGCGGTCGGGCGTGTCAGGCGTATGCCGATTTCTCGTCGTCGTCCGTATTGGTTAAACCGGCGCTGAAAACGGGCAACGTGACGCTGATCAACGGAGCAATGGTCCGCGAAGTACTGACCGATCCGGCAACGGGTCTGGCGACGGGCGTGAGCTACGTGGACACGCTGTCGTTGCAGGAAAAGTCAATCATGGCGAAAACGGTTGTGCTGGCTGCCAGTGCTGGCGAAACAGCCCGCTTGCTGCTTAATTCTAAATCGAGCCGCTTCCCAACTGGCCTTGCCAACTCCAGCGGTGTTGTTGGTAGATACATCAATGACTCAACGGGCGCATCGCGTTCGGCGTTTGTTCCGGCCTTGATGGACCGCAAACGTTACAATGAAGATGGCGTGGGCGGTATGCACGTCTTTACGCCCTGGTGGCTTGACAACAAGAAACTGGATTTCCCACGTGGTTACCACATCGAATACTGGGGTGGTATGGGTATGCCTGCCTACGGATTTGGTTGGGGCGTTGAAGCGCTCAACGGCATGATTCCCGGTCGCGACGGTAAAATGAAACCAGCGGGTGGCTACGGTGCCGGCCTGAAAGATGACTACCGCCGGTTCTACGGAGCCTACGTTGGTATGGCCGGTCGTGGTGAGCCCGTCCCGCTCGAAAGCAACTACTGCGAAATCGACCCGAACGTTGTCGATAAATACGGTATCCCGGTACTTCGGTTCAACTACAAGTGGTCCGATTACGAAGTCAAGCAGGCCAAGCACATGCAGGATACCTTCGAAGAAATTATTCACTCGATGGGTGGTATCGCGCTCGGTAACAAACCCGGTCCTGAGAACAGCTATGGTCTGGAAGCACCCGGTAAAATTATCCACGAAGTGGGTACGGCCCGGATGGGGAAAGATCCAAAAACATCGGCGCTCAACAGTTTCCAGCAGGCGCACGACGTAAAAAATCTGTTTGTCGTCGATGCCGCTGCGTTCCCGTCGCAGGGTGACAAGAACGTTACCTGGACCATCCTGGCCAGTTCCATGCGCACATCCGAGTACCTTATCGATCAGGTCAAGAAGAAAAACATTTAACGTTTTCACCCATGAAACGCAGAGACACCCTTAAAGCCTTTTCTCTTGCCGGATTCGGTCTGGCAGTTTCGCCCGTGGAAGCCGCTGTGCCCGCTCCACCGGACGTTAAACCACTTAAGATTCCGGGTGGCCGGCAGAAATTTGAAGCGGAACGCGACGCGAAGCTGAACGCCGAAAAATTCTTTACGCCCCACGAACTACAGACGGTGACGGTGTTGTCCGACATCATCATTCCTGCCGATGAGCGGTCGGGAAGTGCGTCGCAGGCGGGCGTACCCGCTTTCATTGAATTTATGATGAAAGATCAGCCGAATAACCAGACCCCCATGCGTGGTGGTATTCGCTGGCTGGACAATACCTGCGTCAAACGGTACGGCAAACAGTTTGTGCTGTGTACCAAAGCGCAGCAGATTGACCTCGTTGAACAAATTGCTTATCCGAAGCAGGTGAAGCCGGACATGACGCAGGGTGCTGCCTTTTTCTCGATGATGCGTAACCTGACGGCAACGGGTTTTTACACCAGCCAGATGGGCATCAAGGATATCGGTTACGTGGGTAACGTCCCAAACCAGTGGGATGGCGTTCCTGACGAGGTGCTGAAACAGTATGGTCTTGCCTACGAAGAGCGCGAGTTGACGCAGGGCAAATAAAAGTTCTTTTTTACGAAGACGGGCTTGAAAACTTCATCAAATTCATACGCCATATCTTGGAGATATGGCGTATGAATTTGATGAAGTTTTCAAGCCCGTCTCTTTTGCTTTAATCCGTATTCTTTGGTTCCAGTAAGTCCCACTGATTACCGTATAAATCCTCGAAAACGGCAACCGTACCGTAGGGTTGCTCGACGGGTGGTCTCAAGAAGTTAATACCCGCCTGTTGCATCGCGGTATAGTCGCGCCAGAAGTTGTCCGTGTACAGGAAAAGAAACACGCGGCCCCCCGTCTGATTGCCAACACGGCTTTTCTGCTCCTCGCTGTCGGCCTTTGCCAGTAGCAAACAACAGCCAGCAGGTCCTTTGGGAGCCACCAGAACCCATCGTTTCGTTTCGCTCAGAGCGGTATCTTCGATTAGATCAAAGTTGAGCTTGTGCGTGTAAAAGTCAATGGCTTCGTCGTAGTCATTGACCACGAGCGTCAAATGCGCTATTCGCTGGTTCATGCGTACGTTACTTCGGCGACTTCCATCAGACCATCGGCGTTAACGGTGGTGAGGTGAACGGGTAGCGTTTCGTTGATAAGCAGCGGATCGTATTTAGCCACAACACGAACGTAGTTTTCTGTAAACCCCTGCATCATACCGTCGGCTATGTCTTCTTCGAATAACACAGTCGCGTCACGTCCCACCTGCGAATCGTAAAACGCCCGCCGTTTCTTTTCCGATAGAATGTGCAGCATCTTTGACCGCTCGGCCCGAACGTGACCCGGAACCACAGGCTTGATCGAAAGGGCGGTTGTGTTGGGCCGTTCGGAATAGGTAAACACGTGCAGGTATGATACCGGCAGCTCGTTCAAAAACAGATACGTTTCTTTGAACGCTTCCTCGGTTTCGCCGGGGTGGCCCACGATTACATCGACACCGATGCAGGCATGGGGCATCAACTCCTTAATTTTCTGTACCCGGTCGGCATACAACTCGCGTTTGTAGCGACGGCGCATTAAGCCCAGTACGCGATTACTGCCCGATTGCAGCGGTACGTGAAAATGGGGGACGAACCGCTTCGACTGAGCAACAAAGGCAATAATCTCGTCGGTCAGCAGGTTTGGCTCAATACTCGAAATACGAAAGCGCTCGATGCCTTCCACTTCATCCAGGGCTTTGACCAGTTCGAAAAACGTTTCCTGCCGCTCACCGTTGACTAACCCAAAATCGCCGATGTTTACGCCCGTCAGCACAATTTCCTTGACCCCTCTACCGGCTATTTCGCGGGCGGCTTTTACCACGTTCGCTACCGTGTCAGAGCGGCTTTTGCCCCGTGCCAGTGGAATGGTACAGTAGGCGCAGGGGTAATCACAACCGTCCTGTACTTTCAGAAACGTACGGGTCCGGTCGTTGAGCGAGTACGATGCGTGGTAATCGATGGCTTCTTCGATGGGCGAGTTAAATACCTGCGCAGGCTGACCGGTCGGTACTTTCTCGAACGTCGGCATCAGTTCATGCAATCGGAATTTTTCGGCGGCTCCCAACACCGCATCTACACCCGGAATCTCCGAAATTTCTTTCGGCTTCAATTGAGCGTAGCATCCCAGAATAGCCACGTAGCCGTCGGGGTTGATCTTTTGCGCTTCGCGGACAATCTTCCGACATTTCTTGTCGGCATTGTCTGTCACAGAGCACGTGTTGATGATAAAGATATCCGGCTGTTGGTTAAACTCCACCCGTTCGTAACCCTGCTGCTCCATCAAACGGGCAAGGGTCGAGGTTTCGGAGAAATTCAGCTTACAGCCAAGTGTATAAAAGGCGACTTTTTTCACAGTAAATGACGTATCCCGCAAAATTACAAAAAAACGGCGGGGTCGGTTCCGTTTCGAAGCCTGAATGTCACCCGATTGGTAAACGGTCGGCTTCCGAACCGTCAGTATCTTTCAGCGCTATACCCGTGAGTTGCAGCCGAAAAGCCGAATCAATCAGCCACATCAGTTTGCTGACAGCCAGGGCGGGCGGTAATCCCTGATCGCGGATATTGGAAAGACAGTTCCGGCGTTCATCCGTAAGACCCGGTTGGGGCGCGTAGGTCAGATAAGCGCCCATACTATCGAATGAACTCAGGCCCGGTCGTTCTCCAATCAGGATGATCGCCAGGCGAGAGCCAAGCAGGTGGCCGATGACGTCCGAAATAGCGACGCGGCCTTGTTCGACCAGCACGATAGGAGCGAGGGTGTAGCCAGCCTGCCGGGCCGTTTCGACCAGCATGTTGACAACCGGCGGAGCGTAGGTATTCACCGCGCTGGCCGACAGCCCATCGGCAATAATTAGGCATACATCAGCGGGCGGGGCGTTCAGGTTTTGAAGCAGTTGAGCCGATTCGTCGCATAAGAGTCGTCCGAGGTCAGGCCGTTGCAGGTAAATATCGCGGTTTTCGGCCCGGCTGTGAACAGGGCAAATGGGTACGTTTAGGTCTTGTAGCGCATCTTGTAAGCCGCTGATAGCTAACCCGGAATAGACCGCATCCTTGGCGTGAGCATGAGCAAGTTTAAACTGTAAGGATTCGCGGAGCGGGATGGATATACCCGTCCTGCCCAGTGCGATACGAGCCGTTGTGTAGGCTTTCAGGCGCTGCCACTCATCGGTTTGGTCAGGTAGTTTTTTTGGTTCGTTCATCCTTCGATCAACTCCGTGTAGAACTGTTTCTGAGCGCTTGTCGATAAGCGGTTTCCCTGCGCATCCATAATGTTTTGCCGAAGCATCCATTCTTCAAATTCGGGCGCTGGTCGCAGACCGAGTACCCGGCGCAGGTACAGCGCATCATGAAACGACGTAGACTGGTAGTTGAGCATGATATCGTCGGCACCCGGAACGCCCATGATGAAGTTGATGCCAGCTACGCCAAGCAGGGTCAGAAGCGTATCCATATCGTCCTGGTCGGCCTGCGCGTGATTGGTGTAGCAAATATCCATGCCCATCGGTAAGCCCATGAGTTTGCCGCAGAAATGATCTTCAAGTCCTGCCCGGATGATCTGCTTTCCGTCGAACAAATATTCCGGACCGATAAAGCCAACGACTGAGTTGACAAGAAACGGATCGAAATGACGGGCGACGGCATAGGCGCGTACTTCGCAGGTTTGCTGATCGACGCCGTGATGGGCACCCGACGATAACGCGCTACCCTGACCCGTTTCGAAATACATCAGGTTTTGACCAAGTGTGCCGCGTTTCAATGAAAGCCCGGCTTCGTAGGCTTCCTGCAACAAGGAAAGATTTACACCAAAACTGGCATTCGCTTTTTCGGTACCGGCAATCGACTGGAACACCAAATCGACAGGAGCTTGCTGCTCAATCAGTTGCAGAGTGGTTGTTATGTGACTCAGCACGCAACTCTGGGTTGGTATGGAAAAACGCTCGCGAATACCGTCGATCATGTGCAGCAAACGGGCCGTTGCCGCCGGACTGTCGGTGGCCGGATTGATGCCGATCATAGCGTCACCGCTGCCGTAGAGCAAGCCGTCGATCATACTGGCGGCTATGCCCCTGGCGTCATCGATGGGGTGATTGGGTTGCAGCCGAACGGATAAGTGCCCTCGTAAACCGACCGTATTTCGAAAGCGGGTGACGACTTCACATTTCTTCGCTACCAAGATCAAATCCTGATTCCGCATGAGTTTCGAGACCGCCGAAACCATCTCAGGGGTTAGGCCGGGAGCCAGTTGACGAAGTGCCGTCGTATCGGCCTCGTCGCTCAGTAGCCAGTCGCGCAGATCGCCGACGGTGAAATGACTGATCGATGAAAAAGTGTCGGCATCATGCGTATCCAAAATCAGCCGGGTTACCTCGTCGGACTCGTACGGAATTACGGCCTCGTTCAGAAAGGTAGGTAGCGGTACATCGGCCAGCGTCAACTGAGCAGCCACCCGTTCTTCGTAACGTTCAGCCGCTAGTCCTGCCAGCGTATCGCCCGAACGCAACGGACTTGCTTTAGCCAGCAGTTCGGTTAAGTTCTTGAACCGATAGGTGAAGCCCCGGATCGTGCAGTGATACAGCATACCTATTGCGTTAGTAATGTACTCAGAAAACGTATTTTAGGGCACGTCGACGCGCCATTCCTGCTTGCTTTTCTCATACCGACCCGAAGCGTAAAACAAGCCCGCAATGACGACTAGCCCGACAAAAAACAGCAGACTCAGCCAACTGTAGAAATAAATCATGGCCGCCAAAGCGATACCGGCCAGCAGCAGCGCCACCGCCGGAAAGACCGGATAAAACGGCGCTTTGAATGGTCGGTTGAGGGTCGGATCGCTCCGGCGCAGTTTAAACAGGGCGAGCATACTGACTATGTACACAACCACGGCCCCAATCGTTGACAGAATCACGAGTTTGCTGGTATCGAGCACACAGAGTGCCGCAATGCCGAAGAAGGCTCCCAGCAGCAACGCCCAATACGGTACCTGTTGACGAGCGCTAACGGTTGCTAAAACCGTCGGTAAATAGCCGCTACGGGCCAGCGCAAAAATCTGCCTGGAGTAACTAATAATAATACCGTGAAACGAAGCGATAAGACCAAACAGACCGACGCTGGCAAATAGCTTGGTCAGTGGATTGTCGCGTCCTAGTACAATCCCAATCGATTCAGGTAGCGGATAGTCGAGCGAGGCTAGTTTCTCCCATTCGGCAATACCACCGACGCAAATCATCACAGCCAGCGCCAGAATCGTTAGTGTGAGCAGGGCCGAAATATACCCTTTCGCAATGGCGTTCTTTTCGTTTTTGACTTCTTCGGCTACCATCGCGACGCCTTCCAGACATACGTACAACCAGATGGCAAAAGGAAGGGCCGCAAAAACACCTGACCAGCCAAAAGGCATAGGATTGTGCAGGAAGTTGTCCAATTTGAAATCAGGGGCAACCACACCGATAAACAAAAGGAGTTCCGCAATCGCCAGCAACGTCATGATAAGCGAAAACCAGGCTGCTTCCTTAATACCGAGCAAGTTGATCAGCGTAAACAGAATGTACGAACTCACTGACGTTGCGATAACCGGAACGGACGGGTACAGAAAGTGGACATAGCTTCCGAGGGCAAGTGCAATGGCAGGCGTGGCGAATAGAAACTCAATCAGCGTGGCGTATCCTGCAACCAGCGCCCCCATCGGCCCGAACGCTTTCAGCGCGTACGCAAACGGCCCACCTGCGTTCGGAATAGAGGTAGTTAGCTCGGTAAAACTGAAAATAAATGTGAAATAAAGTAAGGTGATCAGCAGGGTTGCAACCAGCAACCCAACCGTACCCGCAACTCCCCAACCGTAATTCCAGCCAAAATACTCCCCGGATATAACCAATCCGACGCCAATCGCCCAGAGGTGAATCGGTCTTAAGGCTTTCTTTAAGGTAGGTTGTTCGTTCGTCATAGAAAGTAAAAATTAAAGTCTAAACTGAGTTAACCTGACCCATCAGCGGATCGCTGTAGCCTGCTTTGCCCGTCTCGACCCGGCCCGCGTACCGTTGGTCAAAAGCCGCGAAGCCAGATACATTCAGACTGAAATCATACCAGTTGTGGCTATTCTTTAAATTCAGAATCACAACAGCCTGCGCTCCTTTCGTTCCGGCCTTTTCCAGTGTACGCTGCTCCGCCTTGGCGTGGTAGGCATTGTCAACGAGTTGAACCGAATACGCGCGCTGCGAATCTGTGTTGGTGAGTTTAACCCGCACATTGCCGGTAAACTGATTCCGGGCGTCTCGTTCGTACTCGCAGGATAAAGCAATGGGCGGATTGTCAGCCCCTCCTTTGAACTCACGCATGAAACCGTTGGGACCGTACACGCGCAGGTGATAAGGCTCCGTGAGCGGCCAGGAGTCGCTTAACTGATCGCCGGGGGCAACGGTGTAGGATCGGATCGCTGCATCGTTGGTGCCAATCGGGTAAACCTGAAACGGCGACCCGGCGGCCTGTTTGCCAAACACGTCGTTTTTAGCCGCCAGCGTCAGGACGAAACGGTTGCCTGCTGTGTGCCCGTCGGCATATAGTTCGTAGGGCAGCGCGTTGGCGGGGCGAACCCCTTTCTCTTGTCGGGTTAGCTGAGTTGCCGCCAGCGGATCGGCGTTGATCTGCCGGATTTCTTCTGGACTGAATGCCTGATAACCCGTCGGCAAGGGGGCGAACTGGGCTTTATGAATGTGTTCAATGAAAGCGTCTTTCGCTACGGGCGTCGGGAGTTTGATTTTTTCGCCCTGATAGGGTCGGAACGCCGAAGTAAGATCGCCACAAATGGTGCGACGCCAGGCACCAATGTTCGGCTCTTCAACCTTCTGGCCTTTCTTGTGACTAAGAAACGTTTCCAGAAACTGAAGCGTCGAGGTGTGATCGAATACTTCGGAGCAAACATAGCCACCCCGGCTCCAGGGCGACGCGATCACCAGCGGAACCCGAAAGCCTAGTCCAATCGGACCGGTTCGACCGTGATTTTGCCGCTTACTTTCCTGCTCCTGGGTAACAAATTCGGTTCGAGTATCGATGCCTTTACTGGTCAGACCTGTTGCAGGCTGGTCGGGATGAGCCGGAACAAACGGCGGAACGTGATCAAAATAGCCGTCGTTTTCATCGTAGGCCAGAATAAAAATTGTTTTTTTCCAGACGTCGGGATTCTGCGTCAAGATGTCCAGCACTTCCGAAATGTACCAGGCTCCGTACCAGGGGGCCGATGGGTGATCGGAAAAGTTCTCGGGAGCCACGAGCCACGAAACGGTTGGTAGCTGTCGGTTTTTTACGTCTGCTCTGAACTGATGCAGGACATCACCCTTTGGTACTTTTACGTCACGCTTGGTCGCTCCATCCTGATACGTAAGCGTAGACAGGGTGCGGTAATCCGGATCGTTGCTGTTTGTCGTAAACGCTTTCTCGAACAGATTTTTGTCCCGCTGCGAAAGCTGTTTAAACTTCTCCGGGGTGTAGTTGACCAAATCCGCCTGAATAAGTTTTAGAAAGTGCTGCTTACTGGCTAATTCGCGCTTCGTTCGGGCATATTCCTTGTCGGTTTCCGGTAGCGTTTTAAGCGTTGCTTCGAGGGCCTCGATGCGTTTCGGGACAATTTTTTCCTGTTGCTGAATGTAAGCGTAGTAAGCAGGATGAAACCGAACGCGGTGCTGCGAAAACCACTCGATGGGGTTATCGCTGAAATTAGCCAGCCAGCTATCTTCCTCACCCTGAAAACCCGTCGATATGTTGATCTCGTTTTGATAAATGCGCCAGGAAATACCCAGGTCTTCAAGCCGTTCGGGAAAGGTCGTCCAGTTGACTTCCGCTTCGTAATCGACGTTTTCGTTGCGGACGTTGGCCATAGCCTGCGGGTCCTTGGGGTCGCGAAGCGTGCCCGTCCAGAAAAATAAGCGATTCGGTGTTGTACCAGTAAGCGAGGAGCAGAAATTCTGATCGCAAACCGTAAAGGCGTCAGCCAGGGCGTAGTAGAAAGGAAGGTCTTCGCGGTTGTAGTAGCCCAGCGTCAACGGCATTTTGGCGTACTCCTTATTGCCCGACTTTTTGGCTTCTAGCCAGCCATCATACCGACCGCCGTTGCGGGCATCGACCTGATTTTCCCACGAGTGCGGTAACGAACTCATCCAGGTTGCTTTGGTATCCTTTATGTTCAGCCGGAAGGGAGCGTAGGTTTCGTTGGCGGCATTGCTCTGAAGCCAGACTTTGTTTTTGTTTGGCAGGTCAATGGCGCGGGGGTCGTTAAAGCCCCGGACGCCCTGAAGCGTTCCGTACGTATGGTCGAACGAACGATTCTCCTGCATCAGAATCACGACGTGTTCAGCGTCCAGATACGTTGTGCCGGGTTGCGGGTCAATGGCAAATGCTTTCTGGATGGAAGCGGGTAGCACTTCTGATAAGCCCGCAACACTTGATAACAAAGCAGCTTTTTTCAAAAACTCTCGTCTGGAATCCATAAGAACGATGATCAGTTCGTGTTTAACGACATTAGGATTAGAAGCAGCTTCTATTGCAGTAAGGTATCAGTTTGCAGAAGCCTTTTAGACCCTAAAAGTAACGAAAGCAGCCCGCTAATTTCCTGCTTTATGGTTATCAAAATGTTAATCGTCGGGTTTGTTCACCGGACGGGTTTAAAGCAAGCAAGCCCCAGTTAGCTATAGGCGTCAACTGGTTCAAACGCTTTGTTTTCTCGCCAAATCAGGTCATTTTAAAAGTAAGTATCGCTCGCTGACCTTTATTTTTCGGCTTTCCTGTACTTCTTGCAAGTTAGTTAAAATTAGGCGGGAAATATGGTTTGATACAGGATCAAACGAATTTAGATTATAACTTTTCTATAAAATCCATAAGAAATACGGTTAGATGGGGGTAAAGCATTAATAATTTATGGTTACGTCCTTCTATATTTGCCGAAGTATCGTAACAATAACCCTATCTCAAAACAATCCACCTGTATACCATGGTAAAGTCGAAGTTAGAGTACATTTGGCTCGACGGCTATAAGCCCACCCAAAGTCTGCGTTCTAAAACTAAAATCGAAGGCGATTTTTCGGGCAAACTGGAAGACTGCCCTATGTGGTCTTTTGACGGTTCTTCGACCGAACAGGCTCCTGGCGGCTCGTCGGACTGCCTGCTGAAACCTGTTTTTATCTGCCCTGATGCACAGCGTAAAAATGGTTACCTCGTTATGTGTGAAGTATTGAACGCAGACGGTACACCACACGAAACCAACGGTCGGGCAACGATTCAAGATGACGACAATGATTTCTGGTTTGGTTTTGAGCAGGAATATTTCCTGTGGGATGAATCCATCAATAAGCCAGTAGGATTCCCTGCCGAAGGTTTCCCAACCCGCGGACAAGGTCCATACTACTGCTCGGTAGGTGCTAATAACGCATATGGTCGTTACATCGTTGAAGAACACCTCGACGCTTGCCTCGATGCAGGTCTGAACGTAGAAGGTATCAACGCCGAAGTAGCAACGGGTCAGTGGGAATTCCAGATCTTCGCAAAAGGTGCTAAAGAAGCCGGTGACCAGATCTGGGTTGCTCGCTATATCCTAGAGCGGATCGGTGAAAAATACGGTATCTCGATTAACTGGCACTGCAAGCCCCTGGGCGACACCGACTGGAACGGTTCAGGTATGCACGCTAACTTCTCAAACTCGACGCTTCGCACCGCTGGTAGCAAAGAAACGTACGACAGAATTTGCGAAGGTTTCGGTAAAACACCGGAAATTATCAAAGCTTGTATCGACGTGTACGGCGCTGACAACCACCTGCGTCTGACCGGCAAGCACGAAACCCAGTCAATCGATCAGTTCTCGTACGGTGTTTCGGACCGGGGTGCTTCGATCCGTATCCCTATCGCAACGGTAGAACGCGGCTGGAAAGGCTGGCTCGAAGACCGTCGCCCGAACTCGGCGGCTGATCCATACAAAGTTGCCGCTGTTATCATCAAGACCGTGAAAGCGGCTGATGTTGTGGAAGCATAAGACTAAACAAGTAACTGAAGATAGGAGTCTATTTTTTAGTCTTCCCTCGAAAAGCCCGGCAACGAAAGTAGTCGGGCTTTTTGCGTTTGCTGAATTTGTCGTAGTCGCTTTCGTCTATCTATTTGCTTTCCGGCTTTTTTTCTAAGTTTGACGAGTTTTTCATCCTAAACCACCCAGTCTCGAATGAGCAATTTTCGCTTTAAGGCGCTTGAGATTGCCCAAAGCCGTCAGGCAATACCCGTAACCGCTCCTACTGAACGCGTTGGCGATTTTTTTGGCAGTAATACCTTTAGTACCGAAGTGATGCGGGCGCTGTTATCGCCTGAAGCCTACCTGAAAGTAACGGAAGCGATTAGCACCAATGGGCAAATCGACCGGGCCATTGCCGATGAAGTCGCCAGCGCCATGAAATCGTGGGCAACGGCCAAAGGGGCTACGCACTATACACACTGGTTTCAGCCGCTAACGGGCGAAACTGCCGAAAAACACGACGCTTTTTTTGATATTACCATCGACGGAAAAGCCATCGAAAAATTTAAGGGGAGTGCCTTGGTACAGCAGGAACCCGATGCGTCTTCGTTTCCCAACGGTGGGTTGCGCAACACGTTTGAAGCGCGGGGGTATACCGGCTGGGACCCCTCATCGCCCGCGTTTCTGATGGACAATGGGGCAGGAGGGAAGACGCTTTGTATTCCGTCGGTGTTTATCTCGTACACGGGGGAAGCGCTTGACTACAAAACGCCACTGCTTAAAGCGCTTAATGCGCTCGACAAATCAGCTACTGCCGTTTGCCAGTATTTTGATCGTAACATCACGAAAGTCATTCCAACGCTCGGACCAGAACAGGAATATTTCGTCGTGGATCGGGCCCTCTTCTACGCCCGGCCCGACCTGGTGCTGGCAGGCCGAACAGTGTTTGGTCATTCGCCCGCGCGGGGTCAGCAACTGGACGATCACTACTTTGGCTCGATTCCTCCGCGCATCAACGCGTTCATGGTCGATTTTGAATTCGAAGCCATGAAATTGGGGATGCCCGTTCGAACGCGACACAACGAAGTAGCGCCCGGTCAGTTTGAGGTAGCGCCGACATTTGAAGAGGTGAACCTGGCCATCGATCACAATGCGCTGTTGATGGACTTGATGGAGCGGGTCGCCGAGAAGCACAACCTGAAGGTTCTCTTTCACGAGAAACCGTTTGCCGGTATCAACGGAAGCGGTAAGCACAACAACTGGTCGATGGGAACCAATACGGGCGTCAACCTGCTGGCTCCGAGTACCCGTCCCAAAGAAAGTCTGCGGTTTATAACGTTTCTGGTAAACGTTGTGAAAGCCGTTCACGATAATGCCGACCTGCTGCGGGCCAGCATCGCATCGGCGGGCAACGAGTACCGGCTTGGGGCCAACGAAGCGCCCCCCGCTATCGTGTCTGTTTTTCTGGGCGAAACGCTGACCCAGGCGCTTAATGACCTGGAAACCAAATCGGAAATTACGGTCAACAAAGGCGATAACGTGTATTACAAACTCGGCTTGAACCGGATTCCCAGCCTGATGCGCGATAATACCGACCGCAACCGAACGTCGCCATTTGCGTTTACCGGCAACAAATTTGAATTCCGGGCGGTGGGAAGTTCCGCGAACTCCGCGTCGACCATGACGATACTCAACGCGATTGTTGCCGACCAACTAAATAAGTTCAAAACGGATCTGGATGCGCGATTGGGAAAAGGCGAAAAGAAAGAACTGGCCATCGTCGATATTCTCAAAGAATACTACGCCAACAGCAAGCAGATCCTGTTTGAAGGCAACGGCTATTCGGACGAGTGGGTCGAGGAAGCGGCCCAGCGTGGCCTTTCAAACCTTAAATCATCGCCCGAAGCCTTGAGCGTTTTTGTTCAGCCCGAATCGTTGGCCCTGTTCGAGCGCACGGGTGTTATGAATCATGCCGAGGTTGAATCGCGCTATGAAATTGAACTGGAAAAGTACATTAAAAATGTGCAGATCGAGTCGCGTGTGATGGGTGATCTGGCCATGAACCACGTTGTATCAACGGCGCTTAAATACCAGAACAAACTCGCCGAAACCGCCCGGAATCTAATTGAACTAGATATGACCGTCGAAGCGGAACCGATCAAAGATATTCTGCGCGAAATTTCAAGCCGCGTACTGGTTATCAAGAAAGGCGTCGAAGCGATGATTGAATCGCGCAAGAAAGCAAACAACGTCGAAGATACGACCGAACGCGCCAAGCTATACGCAACCGAAGTCAAGAATCACTTCGATAGCATTCGGTATGAGGTTGATAAATTGGAACAAATCGTTGATGACGAAGATTGGCCGCTGGTAAAATACCGGGAGCTTTTATTTGTTAAATAAGGCCATCCCTAACTCACTGAACGGTCGGCTCAATACGTAGCGAAAATGTCTTCCATGACGTACGCATGAGTGCCGAGCCATTTGGCGGTGCCGTTCAGTTGGGTTATCTCGATGGTTAGGTCATTTCGGAAATCGAACAGGCAGTATTTGCTGATTGCCTGTTCGATTGTGTTCAGGATAAAGGACGCTGCTTTGGTCAGAATGCCATCAACAACGATCATTTCCGGGTTGAAGAGGCTAATGGCAACGGCTAGCCCTTTGCCCAGTTGATAGCCTGTTTCGTGCAGCATGTCAATCGCGTAGGAGTCGCCCTGATGGGCCGCGTTGATCAGCTCGTCAATATCGATCTGGTCAACAGTATCACGAAAAGTCGCCAGTTTCGAAATCTGCCCGTCGGTAATATCGCGTTGCACCCGACGAACCAGCGCCGACGCTGATGTAATCGTGTTCAGGCAGCCAATCTTGCCGCAATAGCACAGTTCACCTGCCGGATCGACCTGGATATGGCCTAGTTCACCCGCAAAGCCACTGGTTCCCTGAAAGACTTCGCCGTTGACGACGATGCCCAGCCCAACGCCCCAGTCAATATTGATCGCCAAGACTTGCTTTTTACCCTTCGCCCGCCCAAAGCGACTTTCGCCTAGTACGGTAGCTTTAGTGTCGTTGATTAAATAAACGGGCTTTTGCAATTGCTCCGAAAACCAACGCGGTAACGAGTCGTTAACCTGGCTTAAGTTCTTGTACGTCAGGTTTAAACCGCGACGGGCGTCAACCAGACCCGGCATGGATATACCAACCGCCAATACGTCGGATGGGTCAATTTCTGAATCAGCGAGGGTGTTGGCATAATGACGCACCAGCGTAGACAGAAACGCAGGATTATCAACCAGTCGCAAATCATAATCCCGACGAAAGACCACTTTGCGCAGCGAGTCCATGAAGATGATCTTGGTATCATGCGTACTGATGTCGAGAATAGCCACAAACTGGTTACTCGTATTCAGGCTGAACAGGGCCGGGCGTCTACCGTTATTGCCCGTTGCGGTACCGATGGCGGTTACCCACTGATTACTGACCAATTCATCGACGAGGCTGGTAACGGAAGGGACACTGCTGTGCAGGAGCTTTGCCAGATGAGCTAGTGTACAATTGCCTTCCGCATATAAGTGAGCGAGAACTTTACGTTGCTTTTGCTTTTTCTTATAATCCACAACCGACTGCGAAATCGGTAAATCCTCATCAAGGAATAGAGCTGAATTCATGGTGTAAGCCGATAATACTGCTAAACGGTCGGTTAGCCGAACGAATACTTGGTTAAGAACGCAAAGCCCAACATTTCTTTGAGCTACTTAGATAGCATTGTACTTTGCCGGTTTTTTGCCAAAGTTTTTAAAAAATTATATTAACTACATATTAAATTCGAAATAATTTTCTTAGGATTGCAGTAACGATAGAATTTCTAGGTAATAACCCTGCACTCTTTACCTATTTTATCTCTTTAAATAATCACTAACACGAATGAAAAAATTACTACTAGTAATGTTGCTGGTCATGATTCGGTGTTTGCCGACTCTGGCGCAGGCTAGGGCTACCGTCACGGGAACTGTGCGCGATAGTCAAAACAATCCGCTTCCGGGTGCCACTATTCAAGTGAAGGGCACGACGACGGGAACAACAGCAGGAGCTGACGGAACCTTCCGGCTTAATTTGCCAGCTGCCCGTGCGGCAACGCTGGTTGTGTCGGCCATTGGATTTGTTAGCAAAGAAGTTGCTGTTGGTAATGCCACCGAACTGAACATCAACCTAGCCGACGATTCTAAAACGCTTGGTGAGGTAGTTGTAACCGGATTTGGTATCAAGCAGGAAACGCGTAAGCTTTCCTATGCCGCGCAGGAAGTAAAAGGGGTGGATCTGGAACGTGCTAACAGCGCCAACCTGGTGAACGCTTTACAAGGTAAAGTAGCCGGGGTTCAGATCGATCAGGGCGCGGGCGGACCAATGTCGTCTTCGCGGATTCGTATCCGGGGTAACGCGTCGCTGAGCCCTAACACGCAGCCACTCTTCGTTATCGATGGCGTACTGATTCGCCCGGCCACTACGGGTGCTGACTCTTGGGGTGCTGCTCAGGATTTCGGTAACATCATGAAAAACTTCAACTCCGACAACGTTGAAACGATGACGGTGTTGAAAGGCTCTGCTGCCAGCTCGTTGTACGGTTCAGAAGCGTTGAATGGTGTCGTTGTTATCACGACGAAACATGGTCGTGAACAGAAAGGTCTGGGCGTTACCTACAACCACACGTCTTCGTTCGAAACAGCGTACCGGTTTTTGGATGTACAAAATGAATACGGTGCTGGTATCTCGCCAACGTTTGCCAAATCAGCGAATGGTACGGACTTAGTCGATACCCAGAACTGGCCTTACTCATTCGGTCCTAAACTGGATGGACACATGGTGCAGGACATCGATGGTCGCATGATTCCCTGGAAAGCCAACAATCCGTTAAACTTCTTCCAGACGGGTAAATTCATCAACCATAACGTAGCGGTAGAAGGTGGTAACGACCGGTCGTCGTTCCGGGCGTCGTTCTCGAATCTGTACAACAACACGATCATGCCAGCTGGTGCTGAAATGAAGCGGAACAACTTCAACGTTCGGGCTACGCAGAAATTAGGTAAGCTGGTTAACCTCGACGTTTCGGCTGACTACACCGACAACAACAACCTGAACCCAATTCGTCAGGGTGGTAACTTCAACCCGGTTTTCCGTTTCGTGTACAACCGGCCACGGAGTCTGGACATCGACTACTGGACCAACAACTACGCATCATCGCTGGGCGGCCGGAAGCAGGGGGCCGCTGATCCGTATAATATCACGCAGTTCATGTGGCAGACGTTCCAGTATAGCACGACGCGTCGGGAGAAAATTTTCCGGGGTAACATTGACGTAAGCCTCAACCTTACACCTTGGTTGACCGGTCTGGTACGGGCTAACGTTCAGAACGAAAACTACGCGACCGAAAATAAGAACCTGGGTGATGGCGTCAACTTTGCCGGTGGTGAGTATTCAGTATATTCACAAGCCAACAGCCAGTCACGTATCCAAGCCTTGTTGTCGTTCAACAAGGATCTAAGCCCGCTCTTCCATTTGAACCTGACGGCCGGTGGCGAAACCAACCGGATCAACGGTGGTCGTGACTATCGTCTGCGTACGGATGGTGGCTTACGGATTCCAGGTCAGTTTGCCCTGCCCAATTCGATCAACCCCATTGTCGCTGATATCTCAGGTGAACGTTTAGCTTCATCGAAACGGACGGATGCTATTTACGCCTATGGTGATCTGAGCTATAAAGACGCTCTGTTCCTCAACTTTACTAACCGGATCGACTATTCATCGGCGCTGACCTATGCGAGTGGGGCAGGTCAGTACTCATACTACTATCCATCAGTTGGTTTAGCGTGGGACTTCACGCAGTCGATCAAAAACCTGCCGAAAGAACTATCGTTCGGTAAACTACGGGCGAGCTATGGCTTCACGGGTGGTGACACGGATGCTTGGCGGACAAACCAGACGGGTTTCTACTCGGCAGGAAGTATCTTTACGTCGGTCAACGGTCAGCTTCAGCAGTACGGTTTCCGGGATAATATCCTTCCGAACTATAACTTGCGTAACCGCCTGGCGCGCGAGTGGGAAGTAGGGGCTGATCTACGCTTCTTCAACAACCGGTTGGGTATCGATTTCGCTGTGTACAATAAATTGACAACGAACGAGATCTTCCAATTACCCGTAGCGACGGAAGCCGGTATCGGTTCGCGCCTTGCCAACGGTGGTAAAATTCTGAACCGTGGGGTTGAAATCTTGCTGACGGGTACGCCAATTAAAACTGACAAATTCCAGTGGAACACGTCCTTCAACTTTAGCCGGAACCGCAACAAGATTCTGGAACTGATCGAAGGCGTTGATACGTACCAATTAAGTCTTGCCTTCGGTGCCGACATTCAGTCGATTGCCCGCGTAGGTGGTGATTACGGAACGATCAACACATCGTATGCCTATGCGCGTGACGATCAGGGTCGGAAACTTATCGGTGCTGCCAGTGGTACAACCGGTGGTTATCTGACGTACCTGCGCAGTGGTGCAGCGGGTCAAGGTTCTAAAGACGTTGGTACCATGCTGGAGAAATTCCTGTTGAGCAATGTCAACAACTTCCGGTACGGCCGGTTTGCAGCTACGTTACAGGTTGATTCTAAAATCGGTGGTGTGATGGCGTCGGCTACGCACGCGTATGGATCGGCAAACGGTAGCTTCAAAAACAGCCTTTCTGGCCGTAATGCAGAGTCGGGTGGTATTGCCTTCACGGATGCGCAGGGCGTACAACGCAACGACGGTATCATTCCTGATGGAATCCTGAACAAGGGAGTAACGGCTACGGTAGATGGCAAGCAGGTTGACTTGGGTGGTATGTCGTACAAAGAAGCGGTAGACAAAGGGTACCTAACTCCTGTTCCGGCTTATGCGTACTACGACAACCTGTCGAACTGGGGCTCAGGTATCCGCGAGTATTCGGTGTTCGAAAACTCATGGGTAGCTCTCCGCGAAGCATCGGTTAGCTACGAAGTACCGGCTACGCTGTTGAATAAAGTTAAAATTCAATCACTCCGAGTGAGCGTTGTAGGCCGTAACCTGGGTTACTTGTATCGGACTGCCAAGGACGGCATCAACCCACAATCACTGAAAAGCAACAACGCAGGTGAATTTGCGGAGTACGGCGGTCTGCCTTTCAGCCGCAATATCGGGGTGACGGTCAACGTTGGACTTTAATTCAGCAAGTACTATAATTGAACTTACGCAATGATGATTTCTTATAAAAAATATTTTTCCGGACTACTGATGGCAGGAACGCTGGTGTTCAGCGGTTGCCAGAAGGAAGCCTTTGTGGAAACGAACATTAACCCGGAAGGGTTAACGAGTGTTCCGCCTGCCAACCAGTTTCTGAACGCAACAATCTCACTGCATGGTCAGGATTTTGAAGCGTATTACGATCTGTACCAGCGTATCATGCCGTGGATGCAATATTCGACGGGTGTAAATGGGAACGGGCAGAACTTTACGCAGGTATACGACAACTTCTCGCAGCGCTACGGCCGGTTATACAACGGGGTTGGTAACACGCTGGTTGATGTAGAAAAGCTGGTTGGTAACCTGGCCGCTGAAGAACAGCCTCGCTACGTACACATGATCCGGATTGCCCGGATTCTGAAGGCGTATTACACCTTCTACGTGAGTGATATTTACGGCAGCATTCCATATACCGAAGCTTTCCAGGCTCGTTATGGTGGTACGCTGACGCCGAAGTATGACCCGCAGCAAACCATCTTTGCTACGCTTGATAGTGAACTGAAAGAAGCAATTACGGTCCTGAAAACACCTCAAACGGCGTCACAGGTTGCCCTTGGTTCGAACGATCAGTATTACGCAGGCAATACGCAGCAGTGGGTTAAAGCCGCAAATGCGTTGCGGTTAAAAATCGCGATGCGGTTGGCTAAACGGGATCAGGCTACGATGAAAGCAATTGCTACCGAAGTATTGAGTTCGCCAGCGACTGATCTGATGAGCAGCAATACGGATGGTTGGGTGTTTGTTACGCCTGCCAGCTTTACGGGCGGCAGTGATGCCAACTGGAACCCCGCTAACTTACGAGCCGGAAAACCACTGGTCGATTTCATGTGGGATACGCAGGACCCCCGGTTAGATGCGTACTTTACGCCTAACAGTTATTCGCAGGCTAACATTGATCTGCTGATTTCGGGTGGTCAATTACCCGCTGGCACGAAAGAGTCGCGTCGTTATCTGGGTGGATTTACAAGCCCGGATGCCGCTCGGACTGCCCAGAACGTTCAGCGCTATTATAGCCCTCGTTACCTGACCCTGAATGGTAGCCGTACCGCAATCGATACATTGTCGTACATTCAGCCTCGTTTGTTTCAGGCAGGTTACGCTGATGCTGCCGGTACCGCTGGAACGGGCCGTAACTACTTCCCGGTGATTACCTACGCTGATTTCTGCTACATGCGGGCCGAGCTAGCTGCACAGGCTGTTACGAGTGAAAGCGCGAAAACCTGGTACGAAACGGGCGTAACGGCTTCGTTGGATTGGTACGATGCAGTTGCTCAGGGAGCCCAGTTGACGAATTATACGCCAATGACAGCTACCGAGAAAACGGCTTACCTGTCGAACGCGAAAGTCGCTTTCAACGCAGCAAAAGCAATGGATCTGATTGCCAGCCAGGAATACATTCACTTCCTGCGTCAGCCGTCGGAAGGTTGGGCCACCTGGAAACGGACGGGTATTCCTAACCCATCTTCGACGTTGCCGCTACCAGCGCTGATCTCAAACGGAGCCACGCTGACCGTACCACGTCGTGCACCGCTGGGTATTCCGAACGTCAACGATCCGAACTACGCAAACCGCAAAGCCGCTCTGGATGAAATGGCTAAAGAAAGCGGTTTTGGTACTGATCCGCAGGATGCTACCGGTCGTGTGTGGTGGGATCGTCCGTAGGTGTAATTACCTAATCGGAATAGAAATTTCCTGAATTTTATGTAACTTTATGTCCAACCCGCCAGGCCGGCGGGTTGGCTTTTTTTTGACTAGTTATGAAGCAGTGCCTTGCGCACCTGATTTGGTTAAGTTGGTTTCTGATCGCTCAGAGTGGCTACGCGCAGAAACCAACCTTCTACAAGGATGTCCAGCCGTTAATTCACGCTAAGTGCGCAGTTTGCCACCGTCCGGGCGAAGCGGCACCCTTTTCACTCATCACCTACGAAGACGTAACCAAGCGGGCAAAATTCATCCGGAAGGTTGTAACGACGGGCTATATGCCGCCCTGGCGCGCTGATGATCATTACGTGGCCTTTGCCAACAAACGTAGCCTGAGCCCGGAGCAGATCAAAACACTTACCGACTGGATCGACGCCGAGATGCCAAAAGGGAAAGCCAATACCGACGCCGAGAAAGCATTGCTGGCCCGGGCCGATGCGGGTACGGGCTACCACCGCGTACCCGATCTGACCCTGAAAATGACGCAGCCGTTTAAGCTGGTTGGCGATGGTGTCGAACGATTTATGGTCTTTAAAATTCCGTTTGAACTGGCTCAGGAAGCGAACGTAGAAGCGATTGAGTTCACCTCGACGGATAAGAAAGCTATCCACCACGCCAATTTTGCCATTCACCCGGTTGATGATCCGTCGATTGATCTGAACAACACTGTCTCGCAGGTCAACCTAAACGGCGAAGACGCGTCGCGGTATCGGGAGTGGATGCCTTATAAGAAGCAGATGACCTATTACGGCGGCTGGATTCCCGGCACTACCGTCGACACGTATCCAACGGATATGGGCTGGGTGATGCCCAAACGGGGCGTCATGCTGCTGACGGTTCATTTCGGACCCGCAGCCAAAGACATCGAGAACCTGAGTGGCGTCAATTTTTTCTTTACCAAGAAACCTATCCGACGAACGGTGAAGGTGATCAGCTTAGGGTCGGGCGGCATTGGTGAGAAAGAGCTTACTCCTCCGTTGCTGGTCTTTGGGGGCGACAGCCTAACCACTCGACTCCGCATTGCCTACCGAAATCAGCCTATTACGTTGTTGTACGCCTGGCCGCACATGCACCAGATTGGCAAACGGTTTACCGCTTTCGCGACATTACCCAACGCCGATACTTTGCCACTGGTACGAATTCCGGAATGGGATTTTCGGTGGCAGGAACTTTACCGGTATCAGAAACCCGTCGTGCTGCCGACAGGGGCGGTTATCAACGTGGTGGGCACGTACGACAATACGGAAGGAAATCTGCAAAATCCAAACAAACCCCCCAAACTGATTACCTCCGATGGGCAGATGCGTAGCGATCAGGAAATGCTGACGCTGCTGTTGCTGTACGTAGCTTATGAACCCGGCGACGAAAATCTTCGGCTTGATTAACGCACTATGTGGACATCCCAGACATTGCTGGCTGCGGTCTGCTTTCTGGCAGGCGTACTCTGGCCCGATACTAGTTCAGACCCGGCTCCGCTGTTTACGCTGTTGTCGCCCGACGAAACAAATGTTCGTTTCGTCAATAGCCTGACGGAAACCGATTCGTTAAATATTTTTCGGTACGAATACTTGTACAATGGCAATGGTGTTGGCGTTGGTGATTTCAACGGCGACGGTCAGCCGGATCTATTTTTTTCGGGCAATACGGTTCCGCATAAACTTTACCTGAACAAAGCTGACCGGGCGACAGGCCGTTGGCATTTTGACGATGTAACTGAGCGGGCGGGCGTTGCGGGCAATGGAACCTGGGCAACGGGCGTGAGCGTAGCCGATGTGAATGGTGATGGCCGATTGGATGTGTACGTTTGCCACTCGGGAAAATACCCTGCCGCAAAATTGGTGAACGAACTGTTCATCAACGAAGGCGTGACTGACGGGGTACCCCGGTTTCGGGAGCGTGCTAAGGAGTTCGGCCTCGATCTGCCCGGTACGCAATCGACCCAGTCCGCTTTCTTTGATTACGACCGCGACGGTGATCTGGACGTTTTTGTTCTTAATCACTCTAACCATACCTACAACCCATTTCTGAACACGCGCAAGATCCGGGCGACGCCGGATATGCGATTTGGAAACCGGCTATTGCGAAATGATGCCAACCAATTTACGGATGTAACACTAGCGGAGGGTATTGTCAATAACCCGCTTAACTTTGGACTTGGCGTGGGCGTAAGCGATCTCAACGGCGACGGCTGGCCCGATCTGTACACGACCAGCGATTATACCGAGCAGGATTGTCTGTATCTGAACCAGCACGATGGGGCCGGACACCATACCGGCTTTAAAGAGTCGCTGCGAACGGCAATGACGCATACGTCCAAGTTCTCGATGGGTTGTGATCTGGCCGATTACAACAATGACACGCTGCCAGACGTAGTCACGCTTGATATGTTGCCGGAAGACAATCACCGGCAGAAGATGCTTAAAGGCCCGGATGAGTACGACTCGTACCAGATGCTGATTGACAGCGGCTATTTTCGGCAGCAGATGCGAAATATGCTTCAACTGAATCGGGGAAGTGATAGCCGTCAGCAGGTGCGGTTCAGTGAGATTGGACAGATGGCGGGTGTGGCATCAACCGATTGGTCGTGGTCGGCGTTGCTGGCGGATCTGGACAACGATGGCTGGAAAGACCTATTCGTGACCAACGGCTACCTGCGCGATTTCACGGACCTGGATTTTATGAAATACACCGTTGCCGAAGCGAAGCTGGAAGAAGCCGCCAAAGGCAACCTGAATTTTCAGACTGTCGATCTGGTTCGGAAAATGCCCTCAAATCGACCGACCAATTACGCTTTTCGCAATAACCGCGATTTAACCTTTAGCAATCAATCGGCCAACTGGGGCTTGACGATACCCGCCGTGTCGGGGGCTGCGGCTTACGCAGATTTCGACGGTGATGGCGACCTGGATCTAATCGTTTGCAAGCAAAACGAACCGGTTGCTCTTTATCGGAACAACGCCGAGAAAAACCGTTCGGAAGCGCATTTCTTACGGATTCGATTACAGGGAAAAGGAGCCAATACGCAAGCGGTAGGTGCCCGAATCGTGCTCGAAACAACCGACGGGCGCCAGTTGCAGGAGGCTTATCCAGTGCGGGGTTACCAGGCGTCGGTTGAACCAACGATCCATTTTGGATTGGGTAAACAAGCAACCGTACGTCGCCTGACGGTTTATTGGCCGGACGGGCAGCAAAGTCAGTTGACGAATGTACCCGCTGACCAGACCCTTACGCTGGGACAGGCCGACGCCAGTCCGGCTCGTTCTTTCAACAATTCAGAAACGGCCCTGTTCAGGCCGTTGGTAATGAATCAGTTGTTGCCCTACAAACACCGCGAAAATGATTTTATTGATTTCAAGGTCGAGGTGCTGATTCCTTATGAACTGTCGCGTCTGGGGCCTGCATTAGCCAAAGCCGACGTGAACGCAGATGGTCTGGAGGATATTTTTCTAGGTGGAGCCGTTGGACAGAGCGGTGAACTATGGCTTCAACAAACCAGCGGAACGTTCAAGCGGGCGGATGGGCAACCCTGGCAGGCCGATGCCGCTAGTGAGGATGTCAACGCCCTCTTTTTCGACGCGGATAAAGATGGTGATGCGGATTTATACGTAGCCAGTGGGGGGAATGAGTACGAAGAGGGTTCACCCGAATACCAGGATCGACTCTACTTGAACGATGGCAAAAGTGGTTTTACCCGCGCCATGCAGGCTTTGCCACCGATGCGAAGCAGTAAGCTGGCGGTTGCGGCTGCTGACATGGACGGCGATGGTGATCTGGATTTGTTTGTCGGCGGACGCGGCAAGCCAGGTTCGTTTCCGTTGCCTTCCCCAAGTTATTTGCTGCGGAATGATACACCCGCTGGCGGAGCCGCGCAATTTACCGATGTTACCGATCAGCAAGCTCCTGGATTGCGAACGATTGGTATGGTACAGGCCGCTGTCTGGACCGATCTACACAATGATAAGTTTCCAGAGCTGATTCTGGCGGGAGATTGGATGGCAGTACGTTTGTTCGACAATCAGAATGGCAAACTGTCCGACAATTCAGCTTCGGCTGGACTGGCTGATACCGAAGGCATGTGGGCCAGTCTGCTGGCGGCTGACGTTGATGGGGATGGCGACACCGATCTTATTGCGGGCAATGCCGGATTGAACAATTTGTTTCGTGCCGATGCCAAGCAACCCATGCAGATTACCGCTTCCGATATTGACAACGACGGAGTGGTTGACCCACTCTGGACGTACTACATTCAAGGAAAAGCCTATCCTGTAGCTTCCCGCGATGAGTTACTTGATCAGGTGGTGCCGTTGCGGAAGAAGTTTACCCGGTATCGCCAATACGCGGACGCTACCGTACCTGACATTCTCACACCGAAGCAACTGGGTCAGGCAACGATTGTATCGGTCAAGCAACTGGCTTCGGGCGTTTTCGTGAATACGGGGAACGGGAAATTTCAGTTTGAACCATTGCCAACAGAAGCGCAATTATCGAGGGGGAGTGCGTTGCTATGGGAAGATCTGGATGCCGACGGCAAAAAAGATTTGCTGGTAGCCGGGAATTTCTATCCGTACCGCGTGCAGTTCGGGCCTTGCTCGGCCAGCTTTGGCTGTTTGCTACGGGGGGATGGCCGGGGGAAGTTTCAGCCCGTTGCGCCCCGGCAGGCGGGTATCTGGGCGGGGGGCGATGTGCGGCAGGTGGTTAGCGTTCGGTCGGCAGCGGGTCGCCAGCGATTGCTATTCACTGTCAACGATGGGCCCTTAGTTGGTTTTGAACGATGAAAAAACTGTTCTTATTTCTTACGGCGGGGCTCTTGATGAGCCTGAAAGCGCCAACCCCAGGACCGTCGGTGGTGAAAGAGGTACGCTGGTTGCATTCAGCGCAACAACTGCTGACCAATGTCATTGTGGCCGATGTGTTTTCGCCCCCGGTAGCCTCTCGTATTTACGCTTACGCCCACATTGCTGCCTACGAAACGCTGGTATCCTTTCCGCACAGTGATTATCGCTCGTTGGCTGGACAGATTCGGTCGATGCCCGGATTGACGCTTAAACCAGATGCTGCCTGTGATCCGGCGCTAGCCGCCACCGAAGCTTTTTTGCGGACAGGGCGCGGGATGATCTTCTCTGAAAATACCTTTGACGAGGGCACCGCTCGTCTTTGGGCGCAGGTAAAAGCAGCGGGCTACTCGGAACAGACCATACAGGCGTCGAAAGCGTACGGCGAGCAGGTCGCGCAGCACATTATGGGATGGTCCAAAGAAGACAATTACCGGCAGACTCGTTCGCTCCGGCGGTATGCACCCACAAAGAAGACGGGTGCGTGGGCACCTACCCCGCCCGGCTACATGGCTGCCGTGGAACCCTACTGGGGACGAATAAAACCCTTTACACTCGACTCCGCCAACCAGTGCCGAACGGTGGGGCCGCCGTCTTTCAGCACGAGTGAGAAAAGCCCCTTCCGGGAGTCGGCGCGGGAGGTCTACGAAGCAGTTAAAAACATGACTCCCGAGCAGCGACTGATTGCCAGCTATTGGGATTGTAATCCGTTCTTTCTGAATACTCAGGGACACTTGAATTTTGCCAGTAAAAAACTGTCGCCGGGTGGTCACTGGCTATCCATTGCTGGACAGGTTGCGCGCCAGACCAAAGCGGATCTGATGAAAACAAGCGCTGCCTATACGCTAACCGCCATTGCTTTATACGACAGCTTTATTGGCTGCTGGTACGAAAAATACCAATACAACGTCATTCGGCCCGAAACGTACATCAACGCTCATCTGGACGAAAGCTGGCGACCGCTGCTGCAAACGCCACCCTTTCCAGAGTATCCCAGTGGCCATAGCGTTGTATCGACGGCTTCGGCGGTTGTTCTGTCGCAGGTTTTTGGCAAGCAAGTTTCCTTTGTCGATAGTACTGAGATGGCGTATGGCTTACCGTCTCGCAAGTTTCGCTCCTTCAATCAGGCGGCTGAGGAAGCCGCAATTAGTCGCTTGTACGGCGGCATTCATTACCGGGAAGCCATAACCAACGGGCAGGTGATGGGCAAAGCAGTCGGTGAGCAGGTTTTGCAAAAAATAACGCTTCGTTCGGCTCGTTTAAGTCAGAAGCCCTGATCGTTCTGAGTGCGTTCGTGGCGGTCCGTCTTTTTCATCTCGTGTTGACGCCCGTAGATGTAGCGCAGCGTAATTCCAAAGCCCCAGCCGCTACCGTCCGCCGTGATCGTAGTGTGCTCCGTCGAACGGTTGTTGACGGTGTAGGTCAAATCCGATTTGAGCGCGTTGCCCAGCCCCCAGTATTTTCGTACGTAGCCGCCTAACTCTAAAGACGGTGATAGCCGGGCTGCGTAGTCAAGGCCCAGTTCGGCGATACCCGTAATGCTTTTAAAAACAGCCGTTGTGTTACTTAGGCGGATTGTATCGACCCGGTTGCGGCTGCCGTAGCTGTAACCAATCAGTTTGAAATCGCCGGTCTGGCTGTTTCCGTTGGGCGTGAGCCAGGCTCCTCCGGTAACCCAGAAACCAGTGCCATTCGCTGCCTGCTTTCCCGAACCAAGACGACGTTTTAGGCGTATGGGTACCCCGTAGCCATTGTTGAGGTAGTTGAAAACAAGCGGCTCTGGATTACTGGCAATGGTGATGTTCAAGTGAGTCGGTGCGCGGGTATAGCCTGCTTCGAGGCTCCAGGCATTGCGGTAGGTATAACCAACCAGTACACTCCAGACTACTTTCGTCGGCGTGGAGTTGCTGACCAGGCCGCCAAATGAATTACTCGACCGGCTAATATCGCTGCGCAAGCCACCTTCGGCGCTCACGTACCAGCTTTGAACCTCATTGAGTTGATTCAATAATGTCTGTTGCGCCCGGTTACTTTCTCTGACTTCTCGGCTGCTGGTGTTGTCATCGGGGTCTTCCTTGAGCAATCGTTGGCGTACTACGGGCGGGGGGGCGTAATAGCTGGTATCAATCACGACTTCCTGAGCCTGTGCCGACAACATTAAGCTGACAAAAAAGACAAGAAGCGAGATGTTTCTCATAGTACGCTGGGTAGGTATTACTAGGCTAAGTACGCAGATTATACTGTCGGCGTTGCCGATATGGCTGATTGGCTGGTATAAGCAGCTATACTTACTTAACCGGTTCGCTGGTTCTAAAAACAGGACTCCTCCCGTGAACAAAGCGTTGGATAGAACGTTACGGTTGGTTGTAAAATTTGAATACCGGTTCGCTAATGGTCTTGCCCGTATCTGACAAAACAAAGGCAATGGTTTCACTGATAGCATCCGGGCTAACCCACGTCGCAGGATCTGCGTCGGGCATGGCTTTCCGGTTGGTGGGCGTATCAAGGGTGCCGGGGACAATCACCGTTGCCGAAATGTGTTTGCCGTTTCCGTGCGCGTTGATCAGGTTGGCTAACGCAAAAACAAGGGATTTGCTCAGCGAATAAGCGACCAGGTTTTGACCCATCTCAGGCTCTAGTGCCGGATGAGCACCGATCAACACAAACTGGCCACCGCCCTGCGCTTCGAATGTTGCCAGCAACGGTTTTACCATCGCAAAGGCGGTGACGAAGTTGAGTTGGTACATGGTCGTCAACGCGTCAATATCGGTGTCTTGAATACTACCAGCCGTAAAACCACCCACCAGTAAAGCCGCAGCATCAATGGGCTTACCGGCTATTTTGTCCAGAAAATCTGACACACTGCCTGCATCCAACAGATCGACTACGTAGCTTTCGACGTTGGGAAGGTGATTAAATAGGTCCAGATTCCTGGCTGAACCCAGCGTAGCAATAACGTGATAGCCTTTCTGGTGTAGTACTTCGACGAGGCTGGTACCCAGATTGCCCGAAGCGCCGGTTATTAGGATTGATTTCATACGGTCAGAGGAGTAAAGTTGATAGGTGAGTTCGCGAATGGAGTGCGTTTAACGATAATTTTACGGATACCAAGCTACTACTTTTTAGATAATCTACCGGTTAATCAATTGGTAAGTGGTTGTCGAAAACCGGTTGTTAGAGTTGGCAATTCCTTGTTTTTCAATAAATAGCTTGCGTGACGGTCGTAAAAAAGGCAGTTCACCCGACTCTTTCTGTCTCGCTTGAACAGATAGCGGTCGTTGTTGTTCATTATACATTGTCCATTATCCATTAGCTTTGTTACATGGCAAACTACAAGAATGAGGGATTTAATCCCGAAGAGATAAACGCACTGAAAGAAGAGTGCCGGCAGGAAGGTAAATCGTTCATCTACGTGGAAGACGACGATCTTGATGTGCTGGAATCTGGCGAATGCGTTCATATTCAGTTTCCAGGTAGCTATCAGGGACAGGAAGTAGTCTTTGATGCCTTGGTATACACACTTCGGCTCCATCATAGCAGTCTGGTTTATGAAATGGCCGTTGAACAGGTACAGAAAACGTATCCGGAGTACGTCCCACCCGAAGATCGGACTCCAAACTATAAAATCGCTCCCGAGCTGGAAGAGGAAGCCGAAACGGCTCTGACAGAAATTATCGAGGAAATCGAAGAAACAGAAACCGTTAAGGTGCAGGAACACGTTGAAGTTGACACGGAATTTGACTACGGTATTAGTCTGGACGTGTGCCTGAACGTAGAAGAAATTAACGACGAGGTCGTTGAAAACTTCGTTCAGAATTTCAAGGCAAACTCCTTACACCTGGACAATACGCTGTATTCATTCATGAGTGATGGTGAAGATAATTAGGTAATACGGTCCGTCGTTAGTCATAACCAATCGGTTGTGGCTAACGACTGTTCACCGACGACTAGCAACGAACAAGGAATGACTACTTTTTCGGGCACCAATACCTACGTCGCCACCCGCGAACTTAGTACCGCCGTTAATGCGGCTATCCAGCTCCAGAAACCCCTTCTGATTAAGGGCGAACCGGGTACGGGCAAGACGTTGCTGGCTTATGAAATTGCGCAGTCGTTGGGAATGCCGCTTTACACCTGGCACGTTAAATCGACTACCTCGGCTCAGCAGGGGCTGTATGAATACGACGCTGTTTCCCGATTGCGGGATTCGCAGCTTGGTAGCGGTAGTGAAGGGACGGACCGCATCAATAACATCGAAGCCTACATCAAAAAAGGAAAGCTTTGGGATGCTTTCGAATCCGACGAACAGGCTGTTTTGCTCATCGACGAGATCGACAAGGCCGATATTGAATTTCCCAATGATTTGCTTCAGGAACTCGACCGGATGGAGTTCTATTGCTACGAGCTGAAGCGGACAATCTGCGCCCGACACCGGCCCGTGGTCATTATTACGTCCAACAACGAAAAAGAACTGCCCGATGCCTTTCTGCGTCGGTGCTTTTTCCATTTTATCCGCTTTCCGGATTCGGACACGATGCAGCAGATCGTTACGGTTCATTTTCCCCATCTGGCCCAGGAACTGGTAGCGAAAGCTATGTCGGTTTTTTATACTATCCGCGACGTGAAAGCGCTTAAAAAGAAACCATCGACAAGTGAGCTGATCGACTGGATACGATTGTTGCTGGTTGCTGGCGTAACGCACGACGATTTGAACGATCTGGACACGCTGAATGAATTGCCACCTTACCTGGGTGCATTGCTCAAGAATGAACAGGATACCGATCTGATGACTGCCCTCCGTAAAAAAGGAGGCCGACCGTATTAAGAGCGAACAGAGTAGATCACAAAATCACGTTGCTCTCCACTAGTTATGTTTCTCGATTTCTTTCTGCTGTTGCGTCAACACGCGTTGCCCGTCACGTTGCCCGAATACCTGACGTTGTTGTCGGCTCTGCGGAGTAATGTCGGCAGTACGACTATAGAGGGCTTTTACTACCTGAGCAAAACGACCCTAATCAAGCACGAACAGCATCTGGATTTATTTGATCGACTGTTTGGCGAATACGTGACGGGTAAGCAATCGGAACAGGTAACTAGTTTACCGGAAGTGCCACCTGACTGGCTGACCAATACGCTGGAAAATAGACTGACACGCGAGGAGTGGGAGGCCATCGAAGCCGAAGGGGGTTTGGACGCCCTCTGGCAGCAATTTCGGGAGTTGCTCGATGAACAGGATGAGCGACACGAAGGAGGGAACCGCTGGATTGGGACGGGCGGGTCTTCGTCATTTGGCAACAGCGGCATCATCAGTTCGCCGGAAGGGTTCAACCTGAATCCGGGAGATAAGGAGCCATCAACGGGAAGCCGGCGGGCAACAAAAATTTGGGAAGACCGAGCCTACAAAAACCTCGACGACAACGTTGAGCTGAACACGCGTAACCTGAAAATGGCCCTTCGTCGGTTGCGCATCCTCACCCGTGAGGGAGCTAACGACGAACTCGACATCAATGGAACGATTGACAGCATAAGCCGCAACGCCGGTTTGCTGGATATTCGACTACAGCCTTCGCGCCGGAATCAGGTAAAAGTATTGATGCTTTTCGACGTGGGCGGCTCAATGGACGAGCACATCGACTTGTGTTCACAGTTGTTTTCGGCGGCTCGCTACCAATTTAAACATCTGGAGTTTCTGTACTTTCATAACTGCATTTACGAAACCTTGTGGAAAGACAACCAGCGCCGTCGCGACCGGGTGCCAACCTGGGAGGTGCTGCATAAGTATACTAAAGATTACAAAGTGATTTTTGTGGGCGACGCGGCTATGTCGCCCTACGAGATTACATCAGTCAAGGGAAGCATCGAGCATTATAACGAAGAGGCTGGTCTTGTCTGGCTTGATCGTTTTAAAACTCAGTATCCACATCTGGTCTGGCTCAATCCCAGCATAGCCGATTATTGGAAATACACCCAGAGCACGAAGCTTATTCGCGCGTGGTCGGGCAACCGGATGTTTCCGCTAACCCTGAACGGGCTGGAACAGGCCATGAAAAGCCTGAAAAATCCGAAGGTGGTCTACAAGTCGTAGCGACGCTTGTTGCAACGTCAAACCGACAGAATGTGTATTTTTGCTTCCATGCATTTATTCTATCAGCCTGAACCCGTTTCCTACCTGACCGAAGACGATTCTCGCCATGCTATTAAAACGTTACGACTAGGAGTTGGCGATGCGATTGCCGTAACGGACGGACACGGAAATCGGTATTCCGCCGTTATTACCCAGGCCGACAATCGACGCTGTTCGTATCGGATCATCGACACCCAATCGACGCCATCACGTCCGTTCTCCGTTCAAATCTGTGTTGCTCCGACAAAAAATAGCGACCGGATCGAGTGGTTTATTGAAAAAGCGGTTGAGATTGGTATTGAACAAATTACCTTTTTTTTCGGTAGCCATTCCGAACGGCGCGTGTTGAAGTTGGAGCGGTTAGAGAAGATTGCCATTGCGGCTATGAAGCAGTCGCTCCAGTCTCATCTGCCGCAACTCGACGAAGCCGTTTCGTTTGGGGAAATGCTAAAAACGTTAAGCGATTCGTCCGTAGGGGACAAGCAGCGGTTTATTGCGCATTTACCCGACGATGAACCCGTTGATCATTTGGCTAAAGCCGCTACGACCGGAGGGCATTACGTCGTTTTGGTCGGACCCGAAGGTGATTTTTCAGAACAGGAAATTAAACAGGCCAAGGATGCCGGTTTTCAGATGGTGACGCTCGGCGCGAATCGCCTGCGCACCGAAACGGCAGCCCTAACGGCTTGTCAGGTATTAAACTTTATAAATGTATGAAGAAGCTACTGCTGACGTTAATTCTCCTCCAGGCAACGCTGTCGGTGACGGTTGCCCAGTATGCTTATAAAATTGCCAAACTGAAGTATAACGGCGGGGGCGACTGGTACGCCAACAAGACCTCGATGCCAAACCTGATTAAGTTCGCCAATGCCAACCTACGGATGAACATCTTTCCCGAAGAAGACATTGTGGAGCCCGGCAGCCCCGACATTTTTGGGTATCCGTTTATCCACATGACGGGACACGGGAACGTATCGTTTAGCGAGGCTGATGTGCAAAATATGCGTCGCTATCTGACGGCGGGCGGTTTTTTGCATATTGACGACAACTACGGCCTGGATAAGTTTATTCGGCGGGAGATGAAAAAAGTGTTTCCCGAACTTTCGTTTGTCGAATTGCCTTTTAACCATCCCGTCTATCAGCAAAAGTTTAAGTTCGCTGCTGGATTGCCGAAAGTGCACGAACATGATGGTAAAGCTCCTCAGGGGTTTGGGTTGATTTACCAGGGGCGTTTGGTGTGCTTTTACAGCTACGAATGCGATTTGGGGAACGGTTGGGAAGACCAAAGCGTTTACAATGATCCCGAGCCTATGCGGCAGCAGGCCTTGCGCATGGGCGCTAATCTGTTGCAGTATGCTACTACGACAAATTGATCTGATTTGGCAAAGCCGATAAATGGACAAATCCCATTTAGACTGTTTTCAAATAATTTAAAGTATTATTTGGAGAAGGCAACCCAAAACGGATTAAATTTCGTTAGTTTTGTAGGAGTATTTTTATGTTACTCGGTTGTTCACCTTTTAAACAGTCAATATTGTGATTGTACTGGCCGCATTCCTCGGACATTGGTATCTGTCCCTGTTTTGCCAAACATTTTTCTTACACCGTTACTCGGCCCATAAAATGTTCGCGATGAGCAAGTTTTGGGAGCGGTTTTTCTACCTGTTAACGTACGTATCGCAAGGGTCATCTTACCTGAGCCCACGCGCTTATGCCGTGTTGCACCGGATGCACCATGCCTATAGCGACACGCCAAAAGATCCTCATTCTCCCCATCACACGAAGAACGTATTCACGATGATGTGGCAGACGAAAAATATTTACAACGCCGTTTTGCACCGCAAGCAAGCCATCGAGCGGCAGTTCGACCGGAATTATCCAGAATGGAATTTTATCGAGAAAGTTGGTGATTCGTGGGTTTCCCGGGCTGGCTGGGGCGTTCTGTACAGCCTGTTTTACATTTTCGCCTTCATTTACCTGGACATGCACTGGGCGTTCTTCTTCCTGTTACCAGTTCACTTCGTCATGGGGCCTGTACACGGTGCAATCATCAACTGGAGCGGTCACAAATACGGTTATTCGAACTTCGATAACCATGATCAATCAAAAAATTCGCTGATTCTGGACGTGGTTATGATGGGCGAACTGTTTCAGAACAACCACCACAAACGCCCTAACGCGGCTAACTTCGGTGCTAAATGGTTTGAATTCGATCCTACCTACCCGGTAATTGGAATTCTGCATAAGCTTCACATTGTTCGGTTGAGACCTTCTGCCGAAGCCAAGAAAGCCCAGCACGAAGTCGGTCACGATCGTCTCGTTGATGAAAAAGTAGAAGCGTAGTTTCATCAGGTGTCAATAACAGAAAAGCCCCAACTTGGGGCTTTTTGTTTTGGTTGTAAATCGGTTTGCGGGGTGGTGTCAGTTACGAATAACCGACACCACCCCGCAAACCGATTTACAACAATATTTTGGCTATTTCTTGCCACGACTTCACGCGCCGAAACTGCTGGTCATCGCGGTTGTGAAGTGCGTCGAACAATAACCCTTCACCCTGAAAGGTACGTAGATTACGTGGTAGATCGTCGATCAGAAAATCGGTATTCAACACGCTTTTGTCACCCAAGAAAATATAATTATGCCAGGAAATAGCCGGGAAGTGTTCCTGAAGCCAGTCCCATTTTTCGCGTAGTGAATTAGGAAACTCCTGGGCCGCCGAGGCAACAAAAACGTCGTACTTTTCCATCAGATCGGCAATGACATCCTGCGCACCTTCCATAACCGGAATATCGCGGAAGAAACCTACTTCATAGACGCGCTCGGAGATGGCTTTGTATTCGTTTTCGTCGAACAGTTCATGGAACGATTTTTCCTTTAGCTCTTCCAGTGTGTAGCGGGGCATGTCGCCTTCCAGATAAAGCTTGATGAACTTAGCGTGGGTATCGGCCATGACATCGTCCATGTCAATCGCAATGCGTTGTTTCATACTCGTAGTGAACCGCACGGGCGGTTGGCTATAATCGCTGATTAGAGTTTACGGTTTACGTCAAATTGTTCCAGGTAATCGGCCACGCGCCGGACGAACTGTCCGCCCAAGGACCCATCGACGACACGGTGATCGTACGAGTGCGATAGGAACATCAGCTGCCGAATACCAATAAAATCGCCCTGTGGCGTTTCGATCACAGCGGGTTTTTTCACGATAGCTCCGAAAGCCATGATGGCTACCTGCGGCTGCACGATGATCGGTGTTCCCATGAGGTTGCCGAATGTACCGATGTTTGAGATGGTGTAGGTTCCTCCGGCCAGATCGTCGGCGGTTAATTTATTCTCGCGGGCGCGTTTGGTCAGATCATTTACTTTCTTGGTTAATCCTACCAGGTTATACTGTTCCGCATCGTGAATGACCGGTACAATCAGATTTCCGTTAGGTAGTGCCACCGCCATACCAACGTTGACCGGCTTTTTGACGAGGATCGTATCCCCTTCCACCGAAACATTGATCATCGGAAAGTCCTTGATCGCTTTGACAATCGCTTCGACCAGGATAGGGGTATAGGTCAGGTTTTCACCGTACTGCTGCTTGAACTGATCTTTCACGCGGTTCCGCCATTCGACAACGGGCGTAAGATCGGCCTCAACGAACGAACTAACGTGGGGAGAAATCTGCTTTGATTCCACCATCCGCTGAGCGATCATTTTACGCATCCGATCCATCTGGATAATGTCGTTCTGGCCATTAACGGAGCCATGCGCATTACCGTTGATAGGCGTTGCTGATCCTGATGCAGCGGGTTGGGGTTTCGGCGCTTCTGGTTGTGGCTTGGCGGGCTGAGCAGCCGGAGCTGGTTGCGACACTCTACCTTCAGCCCGGTCGATTACATAAGCCAGAATATCCTTTTTCGTAACCCGGTTTTCGAGACCTGATCCGGGAATCCGGTCGAGTTCATCGCGCGAAACACCTTCTTCCTTGGCAATGTTCAGTACCAGTGGGGAGTAGAAACGGTCAGGAAATGCCGTCTGCGTGCCCGCCAACGCCGTGGCCGAAGCGGCAACCGCTTTGTCGGGATTGGCGGGGCGGCTGCTCATGGCCGCGATACTGGTTTCTAGCTCCCGCGCAGATTCCGATACCTCGGACTGATCGTTGTTTTCAATATCGTCGGGAACGTTGGCTACATCACCGATCCCTTCAGGCGTTTGATTCGGTGGAAGTGGAGGGGTGCCCTCCGCTGACGGCTGGTTTTCCTCAATGTCGGTTTCAATACGGGCAATCGGCGCACCAACGGCTACCACGTCGCCGTCTTTAACAAGTAGTTCTTTCAGGATTCCATTTTCGGGTGCTGGTACTTCGGTGTCCACCTTATCCGTGGCTACTTCCAGCACGGATTCGTCGGCGTCAATACGGTCGCCTGGCTGTTTAAGCCACCCAATAACCGTACACTCCATTATACTTTCGCCCATTTTGGGCATTACCATGTCAATTAGTGCCATGTTTATAGGAGTTAGAGGGTAGGAGCTGGCAGCGAAAAACGGGGAAGGAAAATTCCCAAACGCAGCGCATTCACCAGGCTCGTCCTACTTTCTGTTTTACAGCGTCAATAATTCTTCCCGCAGCATATTAAGTACATACGTGGAGGTCAATTGAATATTTTGATCGCGGTACTGACCGAGCTTGAGCAACCGGGCAACGGTGCGTTCATCGGTCGAGCAGGCGATCCAGATCGTGCCGACGGGTTTGTCAGGTGTTCCACCGTCAGGCCCGGCGATTCCGCTGGTGGCAATGCCGACATTGGTTCCTAACGCTTTACGGACACCTTCGGCCATCTGCCGAACCGTCTCCTCACTGACCGCGCCGAACTGATCCAGCGTTTCAGGAGTAACGCCCAACTGGTTCACCTTGACGATGTTGCTGTAGCTGACAACGCTTCCCCAGAAGTACGCCGACGAGCCGGGTATTTTCGTGATCTGGGACGATACATAGCCACCGGTACAGCTTTCTGCAATGCTAAGTGTAAGACCTTTCTCGCTTAATAGCCGGCCAACGACCGTTTCAAGTTCGTCATTATCGAAGCCAAATACGTTCTTTTCGATCAATGGAAGTACTTTTTCTACCTGTTCGGCCAATTGCTGGTCGAGTATTGCTTCGTCGTTACCCGTCGTGGTCAGCCGTAGTTTAACACCGCCAAAGCTGGGCAGGTACGCCAGTTTGATCGGGTCGGGCAGTGCGTCTTCCCAGGCTTCAATGCGTTCCGCCAAGAATGATTCGCCAATGCCAACCGTCCGAATCATTTTGTGCTTGATCACCGGCCTGTTGAAATGCCCGCGTAACTTGGGAAGGATTCGATTCGTCATCAAATGTTTCATCTCGAACGGAACGCCCGGCAACGAAACGTATACCCGGCCTTCGTGTTCGAACCACATACCGGGAGCCGTACCCCAGTCATTCTGCATATAAACAGCGTTGGCTGGTAGGTCCGCCTGGCCCCGGTTGAGGTCTGTCATTTCGCGGCCTCGCTTGACGAAGAAACTCGTTACCAGCGCCAGGGCCTCTTCATTGCGCACCATACCTACGCCAAAGTACGTGCACAAGGTTTTCTTGGTAATGTCGTCTTTGGTCGGTCCCAGTCCTCCGGTCAGGATAATCACGTCGGCGCGTTGGTGCGCTTCGTGAAGAACGTCCAGAATGACATTGGCCTGATCGCCAACGGACGATTTGCGAACGACGCGGATGCCGATGTTTGTTAGTTCGGTTCCCAGCCAGGCCGTATTGGTGTCGGTAATTTGTCCGAAGAGTATTTCGTCGCCGATGGTGATCACTTCGGCACGGATCGTGTTGGTCATAAGAAATGCAACCCGAAGGTCGTCATAAAGTTTGAAGCGATTCGTTATTAAACCTTCGCTTCTGGCAGCGGTCAAAAGTACGAAAAAACGATTTAGGGGCGTTGGCCGTTATTAAACCGCAACCTAATTTATCAATGATGAAAAAAAGTGTGCTTACCGCTACATTGCTGGCGACACTGCTTAGTACAACCAGCTTCGCTCAGGACTCCACCCGTCAGAAGTCATCCGGTGGGGGCATTTTTGGTAAGATTCTCGATGCTGTTACGCAGCCCTCTGCCGGAACAGCGGGAGGGTTGACAAACAGCGATATTGCTTCCGGGCTTAAAGAGGCACTTCGTATTGGTGTAACGAATGGCTCCACGCAGGCATCGCAGGTAGATGGTTACTTTAAGAATCCTTTATTAAAGATTGCTTTTCCACCCGAAGCGCAAAAAGTAGCGACGAAACTTCGTCAGATTGGTCTTAACAAACAGGTCGATCAGTTTGAGTTATCGTTGAACCGAGCTGCTGAGGATGCTGCTAAAAAAGCTGCTCCCGTGTTCGTTAAAGCGATCACATCCATGAGTATTCAGGATGCAGTGGGTATTTTGAGGGGGTCAAACGACGCGGCTACGCAATACCTGCGCCGTACATCAGGACAACAACTCGTCATGCAGTTTACGCCCATTATTGACAGCACCCTAAAGAAAAACAACGCAACGCGCTATTACAGCGATCTCGTCAATACGTACAACAAACTGCCATTCGTGCAAAAAGCGAATCCGAACCTAACGGAATACGCTACCAACAAAGCGGTTGACGGTTTATTTATTCTTGTCGCGCAGGAAGAATCAAAAATTCGCGAAAATCCGGCGGCACGGGTCACGGATCTGCTCAAACGAGTATTCAGCAAACAGTAAAAGCCAATTGTTACGAAGGTATATGAAGCCGCTAAGTCCCGCCAAACGAAACTTAGCGGCTTCACGTGGTTTTAGCCCATGTAGGAATCGTTGTTTAGATACTCCAGCTTATTGTTCCAGACCAGCGCGATCTGGGTAGCCCGCTGTCGGACCTGCTCGGCGGTTTCGCCCGTGAAGTTCTCGGTCAGCGTGGCCGAAAACAACGATAACCAACGCTCGAAATGGTCCATGGTGAGCGTATGCTGCTGATTGATGATCAGATGGGGTCGGAACGGATGACCGTGGTAGGTGTTGTTTCCTAAAATCAAATTCTCCCAAAAGGCGTACATTTTGGGTAAGTGTTTCGACCAGTCAACCTGGGCTACATCGGTAAAGACGGGGCCAATGAGTGGATCAGCCTGTACTTTTTCGTAAAAAGAATCGACCAGAAAACGAACATCTTCCGGCGAATTCAGAGTTCTTGTTGGCATGACTTCGTTGCTTTTATACGAACACTTCTTCGTATTGATCCGCTTTAAAGCCTAACAAAATTAATTGACCATTCGATTCAATCAGGGGCCGGCGAATCACCGATGGTTTGTCGATCATCAGGGTAATAGCGTCACCGGCGTTGGCTGGCTTTTCGGCGTCGGGTAATTTCTTCCAGGTTGTTCCGGCGCGGTTTATCAGGTCCTCCCATGACTTTTGCGTAAGCCAGTGTTCAATCGTTTTTCGATCAATACCCTGTTTTTTATAATCGTGAAATTGGTACTCAATACCATGCTCGGCTAGCCAGACGCGGGCTTTTTTGACAGTATCACAATTTGGAATGGCGTATAAAGTATACATACAAGTTGCTTGCTTTAGGACGAAAGTAGGCGATTTGGGCCATACAATTCCCGACTGCGTTCCGTAAATTTGTGTCTATGAAAAAATCAGACATTCATTTTACGGTCGAGTTAGACAATCAGAATATTCCCGAGAAAATTTACTGGGAAGCTACCGATAACCCAAACGAGGGCCTCAGCGATACGCGTGCCATTGCCATTGCACTTTGGGATCAGTACCACAACAGCACGCTGAAAATTGATCTTTGGACAAAGGAAATGGAAGTAGTGGACATGAAGCGCTTCCTGATCGAGATGATGAGCGGCATCGCTGACACGGCGGTCAATGCAACGGGTGACAAACAGATGGCTACTGACATTGAAAACACCTGTCGGGTGCTGAGCAAGCGTCTCGAAGAAGAAATTAAAGAGCAGCAAAAGCAGCAGTAGCTGACACCGAAGCGACCCAATTGGTCGTTAATTTGCTATAGCCTACCTGGCAATGATTATTAATGTATGAAAAAGATTCTTCTGCTACTCTTCGTCGCTCAGATTGCCCTTGCCCAAAATCAAAAGCAGGGAATTCAATTTAAGCAGACGCCGGTAGAAAAAGTATTTCAGGAAGCTCGCCGAGCGGGTAAACCGGTATTTGTCGAGATTTTTTCGCCTACCTGTCACGTTTGCCAAAGCTTCGTCCCTACATTGGCCGACGCCCGCGTGGGAAAGTACTACAACGACAAGTTTCTCAGCACGAAACTAGACATAGGCCAACCATCGACACGAACATTTCTGGATAAGCACCATTTGTTCGTACCCTCGTTGCCTTTGTTTCTGTATTTCGATCCACAGCAGAATCTGGTTCATTTCGCAATGAGTAACAACTCGACGGATGAAGTGATTCGGCACGGCACTAACGCGTTGAGTCCATCGGGTCGTAGTCAAGCTATGAAGTCACGCTATCAGCAAGGCGAACGGGCTCCTAATTTCCTGATCGACTATGCGATGTATAGCCGCGTTACGAAAGATACAGTGGCAAATATCGCGGCCATGAATGAATACGCTCGTCAGCAGTCTCCCGCTACGTATGCCAACCAGACCAACTGGCTCGCGTTGCAGAAGCTGGTTCTGGACTTCGAAAACCCCATGTTTCAGTACATGCTGGGCCATCTGGACACCTACCGGAAAGCGTACGGGGCCGAACCAACGCAGCAGGTAGCCGAAAACATTCTAATGTCGTCCTTATACAGCGGGCGGGGGGCTCAGTATCCAGTAGCCAAGATTCTGGAGGTACGTCAGGGTCTAACGAAGATTGGTATTGATCCGAGAGTGGCGGCTAACCGCACGTTACTGCCCGAAGTCAATGCGTATTTCCGTGCTCGGCAAACGGGCAAGGCTGTGGAGCGGATGGACAGCCAGGTAGCATCAAACCAACTATCAGCGCCTGAGTACATCTACATCTCCCGGCTTTTCAACCGGGCAAGTCCCGATGCTACGGATGCGCCAACGGTGGTGAAGTGGGTCAATAAGGGTCTTGCTGCGAAACCTGCTCCGAAAGAACAGGCTGATCTGTACTTTGAATTAGCGGAAGCTTATCGACGCGGTGGTAAGAGTGCCGATGCGCAGAAAGCGGCTCAGAAATCGATGGAACTGGCGCAGGCAAGCCGACTGGACACTCGCCGGAATGTAGAGCAAATGGCTAAATTGAAATAGTCTCTGCGTACTAAAAGAGGCTTGGTGGGATGGAATGTCAAAACCCGACATCACATCCCACCAAGCCTCTTTTAATCTATTAAACGCTTACCGGTTTGGTAAACGGCGGTTGAAGCAGCAGGTGAAATGAATTTTCGTCGCCCAGTGAAACGGCCCGGCGTAAATCACTTTCAGCCTGCGGCAGTTGCCGAACCTGAATCCGGGCCAGGGCGCGCCACCGGTAAGCATCCGGTTGCTCGTCACGGAAGTGCCAGACCGCTTTGTCAAACTCGCGGAAAGCGTCGTTGAACTGCTCGGTTTTGTAATAAGCAATACCCCGGTCCAGATAGCAGTCAGCCAACGTATTGTCGCGGTTGATCGCCTGCGTAAGATCGTAGATAGCGGAGTAATAATTTTCCTGAACGAGCTGGCACTTTCCCCGATATGCGTAGGCAATGGCCGATTTCGGGTGCTGACGAACCGCTTCGTCGAAATAAGAATGAGCGCCGGTAATATTCCGATTACTGATCATCTCCATTCCTTTCCGAAATCGATTTCGATCTTTGTCGGCTGGTGTGTCGTGATCAACGAGGTAGTAGCGAATGGTTAAATACACTACAAACAGCAGACATATCAACGCAACTTCCATAACACAGGTCTGGTTTTCTAGCCTTGCGAAATTACAACTTTTAGCCCTGTCGGGGCAAGCCGATGGGTCAGTTTAATTGCTCCCGAATGGCTTTGGGTAAACTCTTGCGGACTAATTCGTAGGAATGATCAATCCACTCCTGAACCATGCTGCTCCGGACGCTACCATCAATCAGGACGGTGTTCCAGTGCGTTTTGTTCATGTGATAGCCCGGCATAACCGCCGAGTATTCGTCCCGCAGTTGCACCGCCCGCTCAGGATCACACTTAAGGTTGACAGTGGTAGGGCGGCTTTCGATGTCGGCAAGCGCAAATATTTTACCGCCAACCTTAAATACCAGCGTCGTTTCGCCAAAGGGAAACGACTCGGTAACACCCGCTTTTGTCAGGCAGTAATCACGCAGGGTTTCGATGTTCATCGGACGCAGTGGCGAACGGTGTAAACAATAATGGCAAACAAGAACATGACAATAGAGACCCGGTTAATGCCGTGCATCATGCGCAGGTTCACGTTTGTCGGATGGTTTGGGTCCGGCTTACGGAAAACGCGAAGAAAGTACGAAAAAACAGGACCAATTTTCAGGTAATCGAGAAAGCGATTCATAAAGAGTAATGGGCGGGTTGTAGTTGCTAGTGCTTACGACTTAAACATAGCCCGCCCTAGTTAACTAACAAAATTTATAGCGTGTTGAGTCACTACAAATCAACTTTTTCAGGCTCAATCCAACGATTATCTTCACGAATAAGGTCGATTAATTCGTCAACGGCCCGGTCGGCAGGAACTGACTTTTTAATGACCTGCTGCCCCCGGTAAAGCGCAATCTTATCGCGACCAATCCCCACATAACCATAATCGGCATCGGCCATTTCACCAGGACCATTTACGATACAGCCCATAATGCCAATTTTGACGCCTTTGAGATGGTCCGTGCGCTGACGGATGTGTGCCGTCGTTTCCTGCAGGTCAAACAGCGTTCGGCCACAGGAAGGGCACGAAATGTATTCCGTTTTGGTAATGCGCGTCCGGGCAGCCTGCAAGATACCGAAGGCCAGATTATTAAGCCGTTTTAGCTCGTCCGCTGAGGCTGAGTTCGGCGAAAGCATAACGCCATCACCCAGACCATCAATCAGCAATCCACCAACGTCGGTAGCGGCAAATAAGGGCACATCTTCTTCGGGTACTGCTGAATAGCTGCGTTGGATGACAACGGGTATCGTTATCGAATCGCTGGTCTGTTCTGGATTGATCAACTCGATGACCAACCGGCGTAATTCAGCCATCGCATGGGCATTTTCCGTTGCGATCAGCAGAACCGCCGTCTTATTCAAACGGAGCGCTTTCAACAGCTCATGCGACAAATCAGCCAGTACTACCCGTACGATGTTCAATCGGTTATGAAGCTTAAGCGCGGTTGACTGAGCGGTTAGGTATTCCGCTGCGGTTAATAACGGGAAAGCGTTAACCTGATCTCCATTTGTTTGCCAGACCGCAAAGTCCTGAATCTCCTTCAAGCCGTTGGGCAACATGAACTGCGCCGGATGCGAACCGGTGTAAATGTAGTCGGCACCGAGGTCATTCATACGCCATTTGTCGGGCACGGGCAGATAAAAATGACCGATTGGCTGTAGCGCGTCGTGGTCCGTAACCCGAATCTGACTGTAATCGGCAATGACCCGTGGTACGTTCTGACCGCCAAAATTAGCTACCTCGTGCGTAGTCCGGCGGGTATATTGGAACGGATTGATGGGGTAATTTGTAACGGGCGGAATGGGCGTCGTAGTAGCCGCCCGGTTGGTATAGCGATCAATCAGGGCCTGTGCAACGGGCGCTTCTCGCTCCGGCTCTTCGGTCAGCGATACGCGAACTGTGTCGCCAATGCCATCTTCGAGGAGTGTGCCGATACCCAGTGCTGACTTGATGCGTCCATCTTCGGCTTCACCTGCTTCCGTGACGCCAAGGTGTAACGGATAAGGTTGTAAGCCTTCTTCGGCCAGTCGCTGCACCAGCAGGCGGTACGCTTGCACCATCACCTGCGGATTGCTCGACTTCATCGACAAAACGATGTTATAATACTTTTCGTTCTCGCAAATGCGCAGGAACTCCAATGCCGATTCAACCATGCCCACGGGTGTATCGCCATAGCGGCTCAGAATCCGGTCGGACAAGGAGCCGTGGTTCGTGCCGATGCGCATCGCCGTACCGTACTCTTTGCAAATGCGGACTAGCGGCAGAAATTTTTCCCGGATACGGCCCAGTTCAGCGGCATAGGCAGCATCGGTGTAATCGATAAACTCGAACCGCTTGCGGTCGGCGTAGTTGCCAGGGTTGATGCGAACTTTCTCAACGATGCGCGCTGCCAGTTCAGCCGCATTGGGTGTGAAGTGAATGTCGGCTACCAGAGGGGTTGTATAGCCACGCGCCCGCAATTCCTTCCGAATATTCTCTAGATTCTGCGCTTCCTTCACACTGGGTGCCGTAATGCGGATATACTCACAACCGGCTTCGATCATGCGAATACTCTGCTCCACAGAGCCAAGCGTGTCCATCGTGTCAATGGTGGTCATGGACTGAACCCGAATCGGATAATCGGAGCCTAGCGGTACGTCGCCAATGGTGACCGTAATCGTTTTCCGGCGGTTGTATTGCGTCAGCGAAGGCGTATACAGTACTGGTGAGTCTGGCGTTGCCGCCGAAATAGAAGGAGTGAGCAGCGAATCAAGCATACAAATAGCGGCACAGCCGATTGACACAGATGGTTGTCGTAAACAAAGGTACGGAAAAAGGTCCTTCTTCGTTGTTATCTGTTTGTCCTGAAAACGTTGTGTTTCGCATAAATGTTCGCCTTTGAAATTTCATCTGTTGAGACTCTTTGCGCTGACTATGAGTTGGTTTAACACAACGTTAATAAACATTATAATCCGAAGCGAGTTGAATTAAGCTGATAAAGTTTAGCGGGCTTAGCTACATGGCTGAACCGGAAACTGAACGTACAACCTATCATTTACACAAAAAAATAGAACATGAAAACCAAGATAGTAAGTGTTATCGCGCTGGTTCTGATGGTAACTGTCGGAGCCTACGCCCAGGATAGTACAGCCGCGAGCACCAAAGAAATGCGTAAGCAGGAGCGGGCCGAACGGAAAGCTCGGGTGAAAGATGACGTGAAGACCGCAGGTCGTCGTGTTGGCGATGCGGCCACAGAAGTTGGTCAGGAAGTAAAGGAAAAAACGAAAGTAGCTGGTCAGGAAATCAGCGAAGAAACGAAAAAGGTAGGGGACAAACTCGACCAGAAAGAAAAAGAAATAAAAGCAAAGCGGGCTGCCAGACGGGCCGCTAAACGAGATACGCTGTAAGTGCCTTTATTCCTTGAGAAACGCAAATCCCGTCAGTGACCGATTAGTTAGGTCGCTGGCGGGATTTACGTTTTTACTTGACGAATTGTTCGGCTTACTGCTTGATCAATTTAACGGATTTTTGTTCGGAAGCCGTGCCAACGTGCAAGAAAAGCAATCCTTTCCGACCATTCACTGGTAAGCTAAGCCGTTCAACGGATTTGGCCTGATCGATCGTCCGCTGTTGCAACACTTTTCCTTGAACGTCGATCAAGTTGAGTTGTACGGATTGCCCGGAAACGCCTTTAATTTCGATGTCGGCGGTTTCGCCCACGGGGTTGCCTAATACGTCCACCTGTAAGCCAGAGCCCATTTCGGCGGCCAGACGTGCGCCGGTTGATCCACAAGCGGCCAGCCAGTTATAGGTAAAGCTTGCTTCTGTGGCGGTTCCCGTTTGGGTTGCTTTGAGCGTAATCACTGGATTATCGGTATAGATCGTTAGCGTATACGGACCGGGGTTGGTTGTTGGTAGCAATTCATTGACCACGGAAAAGGACACAGGCTGGCCACTTAGTCCTGCGTATTGGGGATTAAACGTTAACGTGCGCTGACTAGGGGTTACTGCTGTGCAGGTTACCGTTGTTACACCGATAATTGAAAAAGAACCCGATGGGATTGTGTTGGTTCCACAGGCGTCGAGCCAGTTATAGGTAAAGCTTGCTTCACCGGAGGAGCCTGCCTGCGTTGCTTTGAGTGTGATTACCGGATTGTCGATGTATAGATTAAGCGTGTAAGGACCAGGGTTTGTCGTAGGGCTCAACTCATTCGCTACGGAAAACAAAATAGGCTGACCGCTCAATCCTGCGTATTGGGGATTGAATGTCAACGTGCGCAGTCCCGCCGAAACCGTGGTGCAGGTCACTTTAGTTACGCCAACGATAGCGAAATCCGATGACGTGGCACTAATGGCCTGAATCGCTTTGTCCGCCTGAATGAAGCCATAACCAGTTCCAAAGTCAAAACCCGAATCAAAGCCGGCTGTTACCGGATCGTCCATATCCAGTGCCGTTTGCTCCAGCGCTGAAAGAATCGAATTGGTGGACAGACTGTTGCCTCCTTTTTCTTTCATCAGAGCAGCTACTGCTGCGGCATGAGGGGCAGCGGCTGATGTGCCGAAAAAGTTTGGAAAGGAATCCGGGTCACTACCTGAGTCGGCATAAAAGAACGTGGTATTCGTACCATCAACAGACGTGATCTCGGGTTTCTGGCGCGTGACTGAGCTGATGCGCGTACCATTGGTGTTGAAAAGAATGGGCGTTCCACCGGCGGACGAAAAGGGTTCGATGATAGCTGTTGTCAAAGCACCCTTGAATGCCGGCGTGTTATAGTAGGGAGCAGCACCTACGGCAATACAACGACTAGCGTTTGGGTGGCCAGCAATTGTCGAGCTTTTCGTGTCATGTTCAACAACAACATCATCACCAAAATTTATCCACTTAACCAGCGTTGGGTCTGGTCCCGAGTATTTAACAAGAGCGATTTCAATGGTAATCGCAGCGCTACCATTATTTTGTACACCGATGATTTCAACCGGGTCATTGCCTTCGTTGGCGTCAATTCCCGACAAGTTTGCCAGAAGGACTCCGTTGTAATAAACCAGGACATCCATATCCGTTTTGGCACCTGCACCGCCACTAACGGAAAAGAATGGATCATCCCATTGAAAACTAAAGATGGCCGTGCCCCCTCTCCCTGGAATCGTGATACTTTGTTTGATGTCACCTCCGCCGAAATCGTGAGCTGTATACGTGTTTGAATCGTACTGAGGATCTTTGAAAGAAACAGGCTTGAACGAGTTCTGGTAGGAGAAACGACCGGAGTTGCCTGCCGACGAAAAATACGTTACTCCCTTGTTGTTAACAACATCATCAACGGCCTGGGCAACGACGCCGTCCTGAAAAAATGGTTCAGCAAAATACCCGACATCATCCGTAATAATTTTACAGCCAATGTTGGCCAGATTACGAATACCCTGCGCAAACTCAAGCTCTGTATTGTAGGCCGTATGGAAAGCAATGGGGGAGCCAGGGGCTATATCGTGAACCAATTCGGCCATGGCGCGCCCTTCGTCAGTTCCTTCACCTGTAGGGAGGTCCGAAAGCACTTCTACACCGGAAGGCAGATCGCCGGATGCTACACCAGCGGCTGCTCCACCCAGCGCATTGTACGAATCAGACAAGATTCCTACTTTAACCCCCGAGCCTGATACACCATAAGCTGAGCGGGCAACATCCGCCCGTAGTGCTGCGTCGCCCTGTGAGGTAACCGATCCAACCCGATTTTTGGGTTTATAAGAAGGACGGGCAAATTTTAGCGATGGTATTTTTTTTAGCTCCGTAAGCTTGTCGATCGGCAAATAGCCCGATACTTTTTGCTTGTATGCCAATCCTCGCTGAAGCCCCAGGGCTTGCAACGCTTGTAATAAAGCTTCCCCTTCCTGTTCGGAGTTGGCTGTCGCGTCAATAGCGATCGTGTTGCCAGCTGTTTTGAATAAATTGGGGCGTTGCAACCCATCAATGGGTGCCTGATTTGGATTGCCGTTGTTGCTGATAATGGCATACAAATCAGGCGACACTTTGGCATCCTTAGCTACTTGCTTAGGGTTTTGCGCTTGACTCAGCGACGATAAGCATAGCATGGTGAGCGCAGAGGTAACAACCCATCTGCCCGTTCGTAAAAATAATTTCATAGGAAAGTTGAGATATTATAAAAGAAATTATAAACTACTTGGATAAAGATGGAGTAAAAAAAATGGTTATTACGTAATCGATAGAATTATTTATTGATTTAGTGAGGGAGCGTGTCGGTTTCGGTTTAAATAGCCTGTCGACTCCTAAAAAGAGCGTCCAGACGAAAGGCAAAAGCGTTAATACCATCTCTTCATGATAGAGGTGTCCGTCGAATGTGAGGTAGGCATTGTCTCTCAAAAGCTACTAGATCTTCGCGCCGACTTTCGCGTATTTACCCCGCCAGTGTTTCCACCGCTTGTGTGACCAGAGCCAGTCGGAGGGGTATTTTCGAATGGTCTCTTCCAGCAAATCGCGGTATTTCTCCAGCATAGCCCCCGAGGGTAAAGCATCGTAGGGGGGCTGGCCGATGTTGGTAAACGTCACTTCATAATAGCCACGCCGAACCCGGCGGAGCTCCGTATAAAAAACGGGTAGATTTCGGCTACGGGCCAGTCGTTCGGTACCTGGATAGAAAGGCGTGTCGCGGTGGAGAAAATCGATCCAGTGCGCGTATTCAGGAATATCCGGCACTTGATCGGCGACTAGAGCGACAATACGCGGAACGTCCTTTTGGGCTACCATCCGGCGGGGAAGGGTATTCATTGGTACCGGAACAGCGCCAAAACTAGCGCGTATCGACCGCATCAAATTCTCAAAGAAAGGATTATTCAGTGTTTTGTAGACACTGTCAGTTGGCATGCCCTGCAAGACGGAAGCGGATGGAATCCATTCCCAGTTGCTGGTGTGCGAAGCCATACCAATTACTGCCTGACCTGCACCCAACTGGTCTTTGACCAGCTCTGCATTTGAGAAATGGACCCGTCGTCTCAATTCATCGGCGGAGAGCGCGGGCATCTTGATCGTTTCAACGATCAAGTCAGTTAAGTTGCGGTAAAATCCTTTGGCAATCGACTGTATTTCAGCGGCTGATTTTTCTGGAAACGACAAACGAAGGTTTTCCAGTACCACATCACGCCGGTAGCGAACTACGTAAAGCAATAGAAAGTACAAGAAGTCAGATAAGCCATAGAGGACACTGAGCGGTAGTCTGGACAGCAAACGGAAAAAGATCATTCAGCAATCGACGGAATATTCAGCTACAAAATTGTGGTTTTGTGCCAGGGATACCCAATAAATTAAAAATTTATAAAATCAGTTGGTGGTATTGATTTTTTACCTTACTTGTGAACAGATACGTTTGTAGTTATTGGAAAAGTACCAACCGCAGCCTGATCATACCGAGTTACTCGTTGAATTACATTATTTGCCTTGTTTAGATTATGTCTCAGGGTTATTGCAGTTTCGGCGAGTGCGGGTTGAGGCTCATGAGCATTACCAGAAGCAAAGTTACAGAAATCGTTGCTACGTTCTGACGGCAAATAAAGTAGACACCCTGACGGTGCCGGTGCAGCAAGGAACGCACCACAATCCAGTTCGGGACCTTCGGATCGATACGAGTCAGCCCTGGCAAATGCACCACTGGCGATGCCTGAAATCGGCTTACGGAAAAGCACCTTTTTTTGACTATTACGCGCCGGAGTTTGAACCAGTGTACCAAAAAAACTGGGCATTCCTGTTTGATTTGAATTATGAACTGCTGACAATTTGTCTGAAACTAGTAGGGCAACGTGTCGACCTAAACCTGACAGATTGCTATGAGAAAGTACCGGAAGTCGGCCTATTTGACGCTCGCTCATTAATAAATCCGAGAAACAGGCCTGAATCGTATGTATTCTACAAGCCGAAGCCGTACGCACAAAACTTTGGCTTTGATTTTGTACCAAACCTTAGCATAATAGACCTATTATTTTGCCAGGGACCGCTGGCGACGGAGTTTTTAAGTTTGAAATGATTTATCGATTTCAGGTGTTATATACATAGCAGTTATCCTGAAAACGTACTCACCGATAATTGCAAAACTGGCTCGCTGGCAGAAGTGAACAAATCCTTAAATCTCTTCGTTAAGCCAGTATACGCTTACCCAAGGAGACCCCAAGCGAATGGAAGCAAAATTCTCAAACCGCGTCAAGGAAGTTATCACGCTAAGTCGGGAGGAAGCCTTGCGCTTAGGCCACGACTACATCGGCACCGAACATCTGCTGTTAGGCATGATTCGTGAGGGCGAGGGTGTGGCCGTCGGGCTACTGAAAAAACTCGGTATCTCGCTCGACGAACTCCGGGTCACTATTGAACAGGCGACGAAAGGAACGGCTACGAACAATGTGAAAAACCTGGCGAATATTCCGCTGACCCGTCAGTCGGAAAAAACGCTGAAAATCACGTACCTGGAAGCTAAGATTTTCAAAAGCCCGCTCATTGGAACGGAGCATTTGTTACTATCGATTCTGCGCGATGAAGACAATGTTGCCACGCAGATTCTGAATAAGTTCAACGTTAACTACGAAGTCATTAAAGAAATGCTCGAATATCAGTCTTCGGGAAGCCGTCCAGTGATGGGCCCCGAAACCGACGATGACGACAATGACCGGGGCATGTTCGGTGGTGGCGGTAGTTCCAGTTCGGGCAAAGATCCGAAGGGTTCTGAGAAGTCGAGAACACCTGTTCTTGATAACTTTGGCCGTGACCTGACCAAACTTGCTGAAGTCGGTAAACTTGATCCGATTGTTGGTCGTGAAAAAGAAATTGAGCGTGTGGCCCAAATCCTGAGCCGCCGGAAGAAAAATAACCCGATCCTGATTGGTGAGCCGGGCGTCGGTAAGACGGCCATCGCCGAAGGACTTGCTCTGCGCATTGTGCAGAAAAAAGTATCGCGGGTACTGTTCGGCAAACGCGTCGTGACGCTTGATCTGGCATCGCTCGTTGCTGGCACGAAATACCGTGGTCAGTTCGAAGAGCGGATGAAAGCCGTCATGAACGAGCTGGAGAAGTCGCCGGAAGTAATCCTGTTCATTGATGAGTTGCATACCATCGTTGGAGCTGGTGGTGCGTCGGGTTCACTCGATGCCTCGAACATGTTCAAACCAGCACTGGCACGCGGTGACATTCAATGCATTGGTGCTACCACGCTTGACGAGTATCGTCAGTACATCGAGAAAGATGGTGCGTTAGCCCGTCGTTTCCAGATGGTCATGGTCGATGCTACGTCAATCGAAGAAACCATTGAAATCCTGAATAACATCAAGGATAAATACGAAGATCACCACCACGTTAACTACACACCCGAAGCGATTGAGGCTGCTGTGAAGTTATCGGAGCGGTATATCTCGGACCGGTTCCTACCCGACAAAGCCATTGACGTGCTGGATGAAGTCGGTGCTCGCGTACACATCTCAAACATCACGGTTCCCGAAGATATTTTGAAGCTCGAAGAGCAGATTGAGAATATTAAGAAGGAGAAAAACCAGGTTGTTAAGAGCCAGAAATACGAAGAGGCTGCTCAGCTTCGCGATAAAGAAAAACGCCTGATCGACCAACTCGACCGTGCCAAGCAGGCATGGGAGGAAGATACTAAGAAACGTCGCTACACGGTAAACGAGGAAAGCGTTGCCGAAGTCGTTGCGATGATGACGGGTATCCCAGTCACGAGCGTATCAAATGACGAAGGCAAGAAACTCGTCAACATGGGCGAGGAGCTGAAAGGTCGGGTTATTGGACAAAACGCTGCTATCGAGAAACTGGTGAAAGCCATTCAGCGGACGCGCGTTGGTCTGAAAGATCCAAAGAAACCAATCGGTTCGTTTATCTTCCTTGGCCCAACGGGTGTTGGTAAGACAGAGCTTGCGAAAGTACTCGCTACCTATCTCTTCGACAAAGACGATGCGCTGGTTCGGATCGATATGTCGGAGTACATGGAGAAATTCAGCGTCAGCCGACTGGTTGGAGCTCCTCCGGGCTACGTGGGTTACGAAGAGGGTGGTCAGTTGACCGAAAAGATTCGTCGGAAACCATACAGCGTTGTATTGTTGGATGAGATCGAAAAAGCGCACCCAGATGTGTTCAACATTCTGCTGCAAGTGCTTGACGATGGTATCCTGACAGACGGTCTGGGCCGCCGGGTTGATTTCCGGAACACGATCATCATCATGACGTCGAATATCGGGGTTCGTGATCTGAAAGATTTTGGAGCCGGTATTGGTTTCGCGACACGCAAGTCTGCCGAAACGCAAGACGAGCTGATGAAGAACACGATCCAGAGCGCGCTGCGCAAAGCGTTCTCACCGGAGTTCTTAAACCGTCTGGACGATGTGATTGTGTTTAACTCACTGCAACGTGAAGACATTCACCGCATCATCGATCTTATGCTGGGTAAACTCCTGGGCCGCGTAACCAACCTTGGCTACACTGTCCAACTGACCGAGAAAGCGAAAGATTTCTTGTCAGAAAAAGGATATGACCCACAATACGGTGCTCGTCCGCTAAGCCGTGCGATTCAACGTTACCTTGAAGATCCCGTTGCAGAAGAAATTCTGAAAGGCGAATTGAAAGAAGGCGATGTAATCATGGCTGATTATCCCGGCGAAGGTGAAGTACTTACCATCACGGTTAAGAAGCCGGAAGCAGTGGTTGAGTAAGAACACCATATAGTTTTACAAAGAAGGCCGAGCGGAAACGTTCGGCCTTCTTTGTTTTAAGCTTATCAGGACTGACACCTTTACAATCAAGCCTAGCATGAGCGACTGGTGATGTAAGGTCATTTCGTCTTGCTTACCGTTTCAATGACCACCGAATGGAGTTCCAAACACACCTACTGCAAGCTCTATCCAAATCAGAAAGAGTGCCGCCAAAAGAGCTATACAGCCAGCAATTCGGTATTCGCTTTTGCTAACCTTTCTCATAACAAGCTCGCATAGATGACCGGTGCCCAACAGCAGGACAGCCGCGACGACAAAATCGAACACGGTCCAGTTCACTTCGTTCGTGAACTGCATCGCAACAAATGGTATAAGTAACAAAAATGCTATTACAAGCAAGATGGTAATAAGCCGTTTGTTTTGCATGATCGTAAAAGTGCTTGTTTATAATAATGTATAGATCTATTAAAAGTACTTTGTACTGCAAAGTAAGTAAAATCTGTTAGAAATAATCAAATAAATTTTTCAATAAATAGCGCTGACTCTGAGAGTTATGGTCTGTATAAACGCAATACGCATCAAATAGGAAGAGAGCGCCGAAAATTATGGTTCTATTTCCAAAATCCCATCGCTCTCTTCCTATTGGTAAGACTTCACTAGATACTTCGCTTTTTCACCTGATCGATTAGATACTCCGACGTGCGCATAGCACTGGCGAGAATAGTCCAGGTAACATTCTTGTCCCCTTGCGAGACAAAGGGAGCGGCATCGACAACAAATAGATTTTTTACGTCGTGTGCCTGTTGATATCCATTCAGCGCTGACTTTTGTGGATCGCTCCCCATCCGTACGGTACCCACTTCGTGGATGATGCGACCAGGAGCAGCCAGTCCGTACCCGTGTGCCGTATCAGGGCCGGGCTTTGGACCTAGCGCAATGCCCCCCATTGCATGAATAATTTCTTCGAACGTGTCCTGCATGTGCTTGGCCTGCTTCACTTCGTAGTCAGACCATTTGTAATGGAAGCGTAGGGCAGGAATACCGTATTTATCCACTTTGTCAGGATCAATTTCGCAGTAGTTGCTTTCGAGCGGGACGGGCTCACCGCGACCGGACATACCGATATAAGCACCATAAAATCGGCGGTAATCGTCCTTTAGCCCTTTGCCATAACCGCCCCCCGGCTTTTGTTTGCCATCGCGACCGGGAATCATACCGTTGAGCGCTTCGATACCGCCACCGAAACCGTAACCCGGCATACCCATTCCGCCCCCGTATTCGATGTGATAGCCACGCGGGAAATCCAGTTTTTTGTTGTCGAGCCACCAGGGCGTAAAGACGTGCATACCACCCACGCCATCTTCATTGTAGCGTTTGCGATCCATCAAGGCCGGGATAAAGCCGGAGCGGCTGGCCCCTGTCGAATCGTTCAGGTATTTGCCCACGACGCCACTGCTGTTGGCCAACCCATTCGGAAAGCGAGCGGATTTCGAATTCAACAGAATCCGCGCTGATTCGCAGGTACTAGCCCCAAGCATAACCGCTTTGGCCCGAACGGTTATTTCCTGCAACGTGCGAGTATCTACGTAGCTTACACCCGTAGCGAGTCCCGTGGCTGGATCGGTGAGCACTTCACGCGCCATGGCTCCATTGATCAGCGTTACATTTCCGGTCTTGACGGCTGGTATGCAAAGTACGGATGATGCCGAAAAATCGGCGTAAGCCTGACAGCCGCGATTACACTGATGACAGTAAAAGCACTGACCGCGCTCATTGTTAATGGGTTTTGTCAAAATGCTTAGCCGCGACGGAATAACCGGAATCCCAATGCTCTGTGCTCCTTTCCGAATCATCAACTCGTGCAAACGTGGCTTGGGGGGAGGTAAAAAGATTCCGTCCGGTTCGTTCGGTAAGTTCTCGATTGAGCCAAAGAGGCCAATCAATCGGTCCACGCGGTCGTAGAAAGGCTTGAGGTCTTCGTAGCGGATAGGCCAGTCATCGCCAACGCCCGTTAACGAGCGACGTCGAAAATCGTCCGGACCGAAGCGCATGGATATTCGTCCCCAGTGGTTGGTGCGTCCGCCCAGCATTCGGGAGCGAAACCAATGAAATTCCGTGCCTGATTTTGCGGAGTAAGGTTCACCGTCAATGGCCCAGCCACCCCAGGCCGCATCGAAATCTCCGCCGGAGCGAGCCGCCGTACTGGCCCCGCGCCGGGGCGATTCCCAGGGCCATTTCAATTGCGTAATGTACTTGGGGTCGGCGGGGTCGTAGTAACCACCCGCTTCCAGCAACACGACTTTAGCCCCGGCTTTGGCTAACATATAAGCGGCCATACCGCCCCCGGCACCCGAACCGACAATGGCTACATCGTAAGTGAGCGGAGCCTTCTTAAGTTGTGGAATTTCCATTGAGAAAGAAAAAGGTTAAGGAAAGACAACGAACGTTGATACCTCTATAAGACAGAGTGGTAGTATGTTTACTGATTGACAGCTAGGCACGTAAAAAGAAAAGCCCGACGAAAACGCCAGGCTTTTGTGTCGTGTTATGGATGAAAAATAAAATCGTAATGTGCTCAGTGGAATTCCTTCACCGCTTCGCCTACTTTGTCCGTACTGATCACGTCAACGCCGAGCTTCTTTAGTTTCTTCCAGGCATCGGGCGTGTCGGGCGCTCCCCAGAAACGCATTGGTTTATTGTCGTTGTGGGCTCGCTTGATGATGCGCTTAAGTTTCTCGCGATCAACATCAGGAATGTCGCCGATACCATTCCAGCGGGAATACGACTGAAAATTGTCGCTAATCATCGCCACACGCTGCAACGTTTCCTGATCATATACTTCACTAGGCCGGCCATCGAACTGAATCAGGAAAGGATAATCGAGGTAGGTGTCGATTCTTGGGCGGTTACCACTGACGATAACCTGTATAGCCTTGCTGTTTGCCGTTCGGTTAAAATAAGACAGGTTTTCCTGCAAAAGCTCGATTAGTTTGGGCAATACAACAGCAGGATCGTCCTTCACGTCGATCATCAGGCCAAAGGTATAATCCCGGTCGGGGCTTACTTTATCGCCGTATTGGGTGAACAGTTTGGCGATGGGCTTTATATACAGGGAATCCAGCGTAGGAGCGATAGTTGTAGGCTGGTCATGGACGACAACCAATTTGCCATTCTGTACCCAAACGTCGGCTTCGATAAAGTCGGCGCGTTGCTCGTAGGCTGTCGCGAAAGGTACCGGCTGAACATAGTCGTTATGAGCGAAAATTTTTTGAGCCTTGGCCGTAGATACAAATACGAGTAAAGGAAGTAGCAGGGCACGGAAATACATAAGCAGTGGGTTATTTATGACAAAGTAACATAGCTTATTTACTAAACCAAAACCGTCTGTCAACCTTGCCGTTTCCGCTCAAACTGCTATTTTTGGCTCTTCGTGTTTTTTACTAATAGTCCGTACGCGTTACGTTCGGATTTTTGACTAACCAATGGATTTACTGAAAGGAAAAGTTGCGCTAATTACCGGTGCGTCTCGTGGAATCGGGCGGGCGATGGCGGTTAAATTCGCTCAGGAGGGGGCCACCGTAGCGTTTACGTATTTGTCGAGTGTTGAAAAAGGACAAGCGCTGGAAGAAGAACTCCGGGCGTTCGGGGGCGACGTAAAAGGGTATCGCTCCGATGCATCGGACCACAAAGCTGCCGAAGAACTAATCAGCCAGGTGGTAGCGGATTTTGGCAAGATTGATGTACTCATCAACAATGCGGGTATTACCAAAGACGGATTGCTGATGCGCATGTCGGAAGAACAATGGGACAGCGTTATCAACGTTAATTTAAAGTCTGTCTTTAATTTAACCAAAGCGGCCATTAAACCAATGATGAAGGCTAAGTCCGGGTCGATCATTAACCTGACATCCGTGGTTGGTATTCGGGGTAATGCTGGACAGGCCAACTATGCCGCGTCAAAAGCGGGTATTATTGGTTTTACTAAATCGGTCGCGCTTGAATTGGGGTCACGGAATATCCGGTCCAATGCCATCGCACCGGGCTTTATCGAAACCGAAATGACCGGCGAAATCAATGAAAAGGCGCTGGAAGAATGGAAGCAGCAGATTCCGATGAAGCGTGGGGGGCAACCCGACGAAGTCGCCGACTGCGCTGTTTTTCTGGCCTCCGACCTATCCCGCTACATCACCGGCCAGGTGCTGCAAGTGGATGGGGGAATGCTTACTTAAAAAGTTCGGCGGTTGTCGTTTTTAGCTTTTCTAAAAACGACAACCGCCGAACTGAAACTCCTTACTGAATGCGCTCCGACGTTATTTTTCAATCTTCACCCTGGTGGATTTTAGTGTGCCTGCTCGTTGGAGCGGCTTACGCGTTTGCGATGTACCAGCCCTTGCCCCGGTTAGCGGGTAGTGGGGCCACAGTCGGTGGGTTTGACAAGCGAACTACGTATGGCCTGGCCGCTTTACGGTTTGTGATCGTAAGCTTTCTGTGCTTTCTGTTGCTTAATCCGCTCATCCGCGGTATACGCACGATCACGGAAAAACCCAAGGTAGTATTGGCGGTTGATAACTCGGAGTCGCTCACGGCGGCTGGTCGGCCTGCGCTGAACCGGGCGTTGACGAGCCTGCAAACCTTACGGCAGCAATTGACCGAAAAGGGCCTCGACGTGTCGGTGCGAACGTTTGCCGATACCGTTTCTGAAGCTGATCTAACCCAAATTCCATTCACGCAACGGACATCCAATCTGTCGGGTTTGTTGTCGGGCATTCGGTCCGATTACGAAGGGCGCAATTTAACGGATGTGGTGCTGGTGTCAGATGGTATTTTCAATCAGGGCTTATCGCCGACGTTCGGTCAGTACCCATTTGCCGTTCAAACGGTTGGGTTGGGTGATACGGTGGCCAAGAAGGATATTCAGCTAAAAGGCATTATCGCCAATCGCATTGCGTATCTGGGGAATCAGTTTCCGGTACAGGCCGAAATCGTTAGTAACGGTTTCCAAGGACGTAGTGCTGCCGTTGTCCTGCGTCAGAACGGACGGGAACTAGGTCGGCAATCAATCAATTTTGGTAAGAACGACACGTTTAATCAGGTAACTTTCCAAACGACGGCTACGCAAAAAGGGGTACAGCATTATGTGGTGGAGGTGCTACCGCAGCCGGGCGAATTCACTACGCAGAATAACCGTCAGGACGTGTATCTGGACGTTATCGATGGGAAAGAAAAAGTACTCCTGCTGGCCCTGTCACCCCACCCCGACGTTAAAGCGTTGCGGAACATCCTGGAGCGCAATCAAAACTACGAACTTGACGTACGCATTCTGACCGGTACACCCGCCGAAGCGACGCCACCCGCCGATAAAATCTACGATCTGATCATCCTGCACCAGATTCCGGATAATGGGGGTTTGGGCAATGCACTCGTTCAAAAGTATTTGGCTAAGAATACGCCGGTGCTTTTTGTGTTGGGCAATCAATCGTCGCTGGGGCCGTTCAACACGTCGAATCCGGTCGTACAGGTAGTGGCTCAACCGAACCAGAGCGACAAAGTAACGGGCGTTTTCAACGGCGAATTTAAGCAACTGAATTTCGATCCGGCAAAGCTGGAACTGTTAAGCAAGCTGCCTCCTATGGCCGTTCCGTACGGTGAGTTTCGCCTTCAGCCGGGAAGCGAAGTGGTGTTGTGGCAGCAGGTCGGTAATGTTCGTACCACAAAACCACTGTTGGCCCTAAACGTAACCGCACCCCGCAAAACGGCTGTTCTGGCGGGCGAAGGTTTGTGGTCGTGGCGGCTCGAAGAATACGCGCTGACCGACAAACAGGACGTTGTTGATGAGTTGGTTCAAAAGGTAATTCAACTGATCTCCGTCAAAGAAGATCGCCGGAAATTGCGAGTCTATCCAATCCGTGATGAGTTTGTAGCAGGAGAGAAGGTCATTTTCGAAACCGAACTTTACAACGACATCTACGAACGACTCTACGACAAACCCGTTAAACTCGATATTACCGACGAAAAAGGCGTAAACCGTTCGTACAACTATACGCCCACCGAGACAAACAGCCGTTTTGAGATCAGCCGTTTGCCCCAGGGCGCTTATCGCTTCCGGGCGAGCGTGACGGTCAACAACCGGCCTGAGCAATCGTCTGGTCAGTTTGTGGTGCGTGACCTTCAGCTCGAAGCCCTGAACACAACCGCCGATCACGGAATGCTTCGTCAGCTCGCTCAACAGACGGGTGGACATTTTTACGGACCCGCTCAGGTAGACAACCTCGTGCGTGACCTGACCGCCCGCTCACACCCAGCCCGGCTCAGTAGTACCGAGGAAATGAACGAAATCATCAACTGGCGCTGGCTGTTCTTTGTTGTGCTGATTCTAGCATCGGTTGAATGGGGATTACGTAAATTCTACGGCGGTTATTGATACCCTTCGACCTGCATCGCGTTTCGAACGAATCGAAGTTCGGTGTACGTGACGTCATTGCCAATGGCTTCCAGAGCCTCGCCCAGCGTTTCGGGTTGATTACTTTCGAGATACGAGCGGATCATTCGAATGCGGTCGGCAGGCAGCAACTCGTCGATGGACAGCTCACCAGTGGTTATGCATTTGGCTAAATGCCCCTCAACCGTCGAAACGGATAAACTGCGTTCGGTAGCAATATCGGTGACTGTTTTACCCGATTGAAAGAGCGTCAGGGTAACCGTGATCGTAGGGACTTTCGGTTCTTTAACTTTTGCTGCTTTCTGCGGTTTGGCCGGTAACTCGCTTCGGTCGGTGTAAGTGCGGATAATAGCCAGTACGTCAGCGCCAATTTGCTTAACTTTTGTTTTGCCAAAGCCCTTGATACGAAGTAGTTCGTCCGTTGTCGTCGGACGAACGCGGGCCAATTCGACAACCGTTTTCTGGGGCAGGACCATGTAGGTGGACGTGTTGTGTTCACCGGCTAATTCGTTACGCCATTTCATCAAGGCGCTGTACAAGCTGCCTCGCGAGGATTCGCTGACAGCGGCTTCCGATGGTTGTGGCTCGAATTTTCGGCGTTCGGGGATAAAGTCCAGTTCGGCCCGGTTTCGCGCCTGTAAATACGCCAATGCTTCAAAGCCATTAAGGCTGTTTTCGAAACTGCGCAGTTTACTGAACAACTCCTTCTCCAGTTCATCGAGCATATCGAGCATACTTTCGCGGACCTGTTTGTTGTCGCAGTCGGTCGGGCATTGATAGATGATCGGCAGCAACTCATCGGCGAGTAAGGTTCGGAAATAAGCACTGGCTTTTCGAATCCGTTCCTGCAACGGTTCGTTTCGTTCGGGAAGCACGTCGCTGGCGAAATAACCCGAAAGTTGCTGTTGAAACCGGTTCGCAATCTCCGATGCTTTCGTGCGTAAACTGTCGGCCAGTTGGGTTAATCCCAAGTGAAGTTCACTGGGAAAACTGTCGAGGTGCTGGTTGATAATGCGTCTACAGCGGTAGGCGAACGAATTAGCCCGCTCAAACGAAAACAACTCGCGAAGCAAATACTCCTGGTTAGTCCGCTTTGATTCTTCGAGGTGCTGTTCGGTGGGCGTTTGTTGCTGTACCTGATCGTGGAAATCTTCCAGCATTTGTTCGGTTTTAATGCTGGAGGAGGGGATAGGCGTTCGCAATACGAGACCGTCCAGGCTTTTGCATCGGCTCAGCGCCACGTACACCTGACCGTGGGCAAACGCTCCCGACGCATCGATAATTGCTTTCTCGAAGGTCAATCCCTGGCTTTTGTGAATGGTAATAGCCCAGGCGAGTTTGAGCGGAAACTGCGTGAACTTACCGATGGGTTCCGCTTTAATCTCCTTTGTCTCCGCATCCAGGCTGTAGCGAATATTGGTCCAGTCAGCGGGATACACGGCTATTTCCTCACCGTGACTTCGCACGAAAATGACATCCTCTTCCATCGCCGTTACCTGCCCGATCTTACCGTTATAAAACAGTTTGTCACGGGAAATATCGTTTTTGATGAACATAACCTGTGCGCCAACTTTCAGGTCAAGATCGGCTTCGGTCGGATAAGCATGGTTCGGAAAATCGCCCTCGACGGTAGCGGTAAACGTACGGAGTTTGGCCTTCAGGGACGCTAACTTCTGGTTATTGATCTGCTGCGCTGTCGTGTTATGCGTTGATAGCGTAATATAGCCTTCGTCGTCGTGCGGCTGAAAATCGGGGACGTAATGCTGGTTTAGTTCGTCCAGTTGCGTTCTCGTTATGGATTTTTCCCGAATGCTGTTTAAAATCGAAATAAAGCGTTCATCGGCTTGCCGGTAGATGTGCGTCAGTTCGATCGACACGTAGGGCGTTTGTTGCAGCGCTTTGCTGCCAAAGAAATAGCCCGTATCGTAATGAGGACTCAGCAAGGCCCAGTCATCGTCGCGGATAACGGGAGGGAGCTGCTGCATGTCGCCAATAAGCAACAACTGAACACCACCAAACGGTGCGGAGTTATACCGATACCGCCGGAGTACCTCGTCAATACCATCGAGCACATCGGCCCGGACCATACTAATCTCATCGATCACCAGCAAATCGAGAGTACGGAGCAGATTGATTTTCTCGCGGTTAAATTTACGGTTTTCGCGCTGCGTCGAACCCGGTACCAGCGGCCCAAAGGGTAGCTGAAACAACGAGTGAATGGTGACGCCCCCGGCATTGATAGCCGCTACGCCCGTGGGAGCCACCACGGCCAGCCGTTTGACATTCGACTGTTTGATCTGGTGCAAAAACGTCGTCTTTCCTGTCCCGGCTTTTCCGGTCAGAAAAATATTCCGGTTCGTGTGAAGAACAAAATTCGTGGCAAGGTCTAGCTTTTCGTTTACGGTAGGTGACATGGTACGGCGGTATAATCCCGGTAAAATTAATGAACATCGGGGACCACAAAATTTGTTTATAGAACGTCCGATATTTTCGGAACGGCTGCGGGGTTTTTATAATCAATCAATCAGTCAACGTTGTACTTTTGAAAATTGACTACAGAGTTATGAATATAGGTGATCGAGTTCGTCTGCTTCGGGCGAAAGAACAGGGTGTTATATCGCGCTTCTTACCCGGCGATATGATCGAAATAGAAATTGAGGACGGGTTCCGGATTCCCGTGATGCGGTCGGAGTTGGTACCGGTTTCGCCATTGGAATCGGAGCGGTTATTAAAAACCAGCGCTTACGCCCCACAAAAAACGGTAGCACCATCGGCACCAGCCATTTTGGCCAATCAGGGCATTTATCTGGCATTCGTCCCCGTCAACGATCGTGAATATACACTTCACTTGATTAACAACACGGATTGGGAATTTCCCTACACGCTGGGCGAAGAATCGGCGGGCGTTGGTAGTGGTGTGCAGTTTCGGGGTTTGCACAGTGGTCTGCTGAAACCAAAGACGCAGCAGAAAATGAATGACCTATATCAGCACGCCAAGTTTGAAGAATGGCCGACGTTTGTGGTTCAGGGACTTTGGTTTCGGGCCGGAAAATCGTCGCTCCGTACCCCACTGCTCAAACGCTTCAAAGCGCGGGCTGCTACATTTTTTAAGAACAAAGTAACCGTTCCGGTGCTGAATCAAACCGGTTTTCAGACGCAACTGGATGCCGAAGCCATAAACGCAAATCCGGCTGATTCAGGACAACCCGCAACGGCTACTAAGCCGCAGAAAACGACGACCATTCAGCCCGAAGACCTTAAAGCGGAAATGCTTAAGTCGAAATCGGAGTTGGGAGGCATATCGGTCGAGCGCCCATCGTCGGTAGTTGACCTGCATATTGACGCGTTACTGCCGAATGGTTCGGACAAACGAACACCCGCCGATCTGCTGACGCTTCAACTCACTACGTTCGAAAAATCGCTTGAAAACGCCATCGCCAGCGGCATGCACGATATTACGTTTATTCACGGCGTTGGAAGCGGAGCATTGCGGACAGAACTGCACAAACGGCTGAGTAAACATCCGAACGTGAAATTTTATGAAGACGCCCAGAAACAGAAGTTCGGTTATGGGGCGACAAAGGTTACCATTAAGTAATAGCGAGCTGGGCGAGTTGCAACGATTATCTACGACCAACCAGGTAGATGGCTGATTGCAACTCGCCTGAAGCGCGTACATACCACCCGCTATGAGTCGTTTTCTCGTGGTTCGCCTGGCGGTTGGCTGGCTGTTTATTAACTTGCTTAGTTGCCAGTCTTCGCACAATCGTTTAAACCCACAAGCGCCGAAAGAGGCCTATAACACCACCGAAATGGAAGTCCGTAACGAACGCTTTCTGTCAACCGTGCATGTTCCTGTATCCATTGCGTTGGGGGATGTGGAGCGGCAGATAAACGCGCAGGTCAATGGTCTGATCTACGAAGACAACAGTCTGGAAGATAACAACAACGACAACTTTATGACGAAGGTCTGGAAGCGGGGAACGATTATCGTGAATGCTCAGGATAGCCTTTTTCATTTCGTAGTTCCGTTAAAAATCTGGGCAAAAGCGGGCGTTTCGGCGTTAGGATTCACGCAATACAAAGAAACTGAGTTTGAGATTGACCTTCGGTTCAAAACCAAGTTCGACCTGGAGCGCGATTGGTCTGTTCATACCCAGACGCAGGGTGACGGGTATGGCTGGGTACGTCGGCCTACGGTGAGTTTCGTGGGACTAAATATCCCGATCACGAATATTGTCGGGCGACTGATCGACAAGAATTTAAGCAGCATTACTAAGACGCTGGATCAGCAGATTCGTCGCAACGTTGACCTTCGAACACCGGTATTAAAGGCCTGGAATACCCTACGCGAACCGTACCTTGTTTCGGAGAAATACCGGACATATCTGCAAGTCGTGCCGAAACGTATTCTGATCACACCGCTCCGCTTCGAAGGACGGACTATCCGGTCTACAATTGGTATCGAAGGTTATACCCTCACGACAACGGGCGCAAAGCCCGACGTGCGCCCGGCAGTTTCATTGCCCGATCTGACCGTTGTGCCGCAGGTGAAAGACGATTTCCAGATTGGACTGCTCAGTGAAGCCAGTTATCAGGAAGCCGCTCGAATTGCCTCGGAGGAGTTCGTCGGCAAAACGTTTTCGTTCAACAATGACCGGTACAGCGTCACGATCTCCAGCATGGAAATGTATGGTCAGAATGAAAATCTCATCATCAAAGCGGGCCTGAAAGGAACGGTCAATGGCGACATCTATCTCAAAGGCCAGCCTTATTACGATCCGCAAAGCCAGACGATTTCGTTGAGGGATCTAAAGTATGACCTTGACACGCGCAACATCCTTCAGCAATCGGCTAGCTGGCTGCTAAAGGGAACACTCGCCCGGACGCTGGAAAAGCAACTAACCATTCCGGTGGGTTCGCAGATCGCTGAAATGCAGAAGTTACTTCAGGAGAAGTTGAAGAATAATCAGTTAGCAAAAGGTGTTGTGATAAACGGACGGATTGACGAAATCAAACCAGATCAGGTTTATCTGACACCCACTGCTATACTGGCTGTTGTGAATGCCCGTGGTCAGATAAACGTAAAAGTAGACGGCTTGCAGTAGTTAAATAAGGTCTGATACGCCGGGTGAGATGCCCTGGCTGGTTGGTGATAAACCGACTGGCCAGGGCATCTTTTTTAGCAATGACTGGCGTGCCGGAATAAACGCTCACCGCCAAAAATTCATAGGTTGTCGGGTTGACGCATAGTATGCCTCATTTGTAATAAATTCGATGTATTATCTAGATATCTTAAAAATGTATGGTATATACGACATATTTATTTAATAAAGACTGTACTATTTGTAAAATGCAATTTAATATTCGGTTTAGTCATTAAATAGCGGCAGTACTAAGTAGTAATACTTATAAAATACTTGATTTGAATCAGTTAAATTCTGTCCTTGTAATTGTATTATTCTTTTATGAGTGGCTTAGAAATATACTAGCGTGTTAGTTTCGGTGTTGCAATAAGAATCACATATACAAAAGATAATTTCATTTGTAAGGCTACAATTGCAACATAGTACGGCATAAAGGTGCTTTATTGAACTAATTGATTAGGATAGATTATTTTCTAAACTAGAAAATGGTTATAATTTTTTCTATGTTAAAATTTGCTTTAGAATTTAAGGCACCTACTTTTGTGAAAGAGACTTCTGAGTACTATAGCCTAATTGATTTGATTAATTTATGAGGAAAGTTTTACTATTGAGCTTCCTTCTGGTATGCTCAACCTGGGCGTTGACCTGGGCGCAAGGACGGACGGTTACGGGTAAGGTAACTTCTGCTGAAGATGGTACCACGCTTCCCGGCGTGTCCGTAGTTGTCAAAGGAACCACAGTCGGCGCTGTCACCGATGGTAACGGGAGTTATTCAATTTCTGCTCCGGCAAAAGGAGCGTTGGTTTTTTCCTTTATTGGTATGGCTTCGAAAGAAGTTGAGATCGGTGCCAGTTCAGTAATCGACGTTATACTAACGACCGATACAAAGCAACTCTCCGAAGTGGTTGTAACCGGAGTTGGTGTCGCCACTGATAAGCGGAAGATCGCGATCTCGGTTGAATCAGTTTCCGGTAAAGATTTACCCCAAACGCCCTCGGCTTCGGTTGACCAGGCTCTGATCGGTAAAATTCCCGGCGCGCAAATCACCAGCCGGAGTGGTACACCCGGTGCCGACGTTAATATTCTGTTGCGGGGTATCAACACCATCAACCGGGGAACCCAGCCTATGATCCTGATCGACGGGATTCAGATGGGAGCGACCAGTCTGCAAACCATCGATCTGAACTCGATTGAGCGCGTTGAAGTGGTACAGGGAGCCGCTGCCGCTACCATTTACGGTGCGCAGGGTGCCAATGGCGTTATTCAATTATTTACCAAAAAGGGTAAGAACGGACAGCTAAATATTGATTTCTCGTCCAGCATTGCCCAAAATACCTTTCTGAACAATGGTGGCGTCAGCAAAGCCCAATACCACGCGTTTGCTACCGATGCCAGCAACAACATTATCGGTTCATCGGGCAGACCAATCGTATATGATGCCGTCAATGGGATTTATTCGGAGAACGTACAATACAACTCGATTGATCCAACTGCAACCAACAGCAAACCGTACGACGCTAATCTGAAATACCACGATCACTTTGCGTATTTCTTCAAGCCAGCGAATACGACCAACAATAGTATTGCGATCACCGGTGGTAGTCAGAAAGCCGATTTCGGTTTGTCTGTTTCCAACAGCCATCAGGAAAGTAACATCCGGGACAACGGTTACTGGGACCGGAGCAACTTGTCGGCTAACATTGGTGCGCAGTTAGCCAAAGGGCTGACCCTGCGGTCAATCACTCAGCTTGCCTACACGAAGAGTACGCTCAAATCACTGGACCGGACCATTCTGTACAACCTGCTGAATGCGTATCCATTGGCTGATTTCGACCTGACAACCACCGACGGTTCTATTCCGCTGAATATGAACCAGACCATCGGTATCAATGCGTCGAACCCATCGTATCGTCAGGCGTACACCCGCAACAACGACAATAAGGTTGACATCATTCAGAACCTGAACCTGAATTATAAATTCCCGAAATACGTTGACCTGGATCTGAAATACGGACTAAACTACCAGACCCAAAACCGCGATCTAGAGTATCTTAACCAGGCTAATAATGCCAATAATAAGTATTGGATCACGCAGGGATCGGTTAACTTCATTACTAACAGTTATAATGGTTCTAACTTTAACTCCACAAATACGGGAGATTTAACGAAGTATACGAATAGTAAAGTATTCCAGAACTTCCTGGCGACGGCTACAGCTACCTTCGATTTTAAAGAAGACTTTCATTTGAATCTTCCCATCCGATCGACGACACAGGCCCTGTTCGACTGGCGGAATAGCCAGATAAAAGAATACACTAGTGCGGGCATTGGCCTTCCAGCCGCTTATTCTCCGTACAATGCAGCTAACACAACCTCGTGGCGGGTGTATCGCGATTATGTAGAGCCGTTCATTACGTACGGGTATCTAGTGAACCAACGGTTTGAAATTGGCGACTTTGCGGGTTTCTCGGGCGGTTTCCGGAGTGACTATTCCTCTGCGTTCGGTCAAGGTTCTAAACCCTTTACCTTCCCGCGTGGTGATGCTTACCTGCGTTTGTCGGCCCTGAAATTCTGGCAGAACAGCACCGTTAACGGGTTTCTTCCTGAGCTAAAACTACGGGCGGCTTACGGTCAGGCCGGTATCCAGCCGCAGCCGTTTGACCGGTACGTGACCATCACCCCCACGACGGTAGGCAACACAACGGCATTCTATTACGCCAACCAGCAGCCAAATCCAGCGCTAGGGGTGGAGGTATCGGAAGAACTGGAAATCGGGACCGACATGGTATTCAGCTTATTTAAGGGTAGCAGCTGGTTGAACGCCATTGCGCTGTCGGCTACGTACTGGGACCGGAAAACAAAAGACGCCATTTACCAGATTGATGTAGCGCCTTCTATTGGTCTGGGTAAGCTAACGGATAATGCATTCACACTGGGTTCGAATGGCCTTCAGATGTCGTTAAATTCGACGGTTTATCAGGGGTCGAATCTTAAATGGAATACGACCGTCAACTTTGGTAAGCAATCATCGCAGATCATTGCGGTTCGGGGCGATGCACCAATTATTGTCACGTCCAACGCCGGAAGCACAAACTACGTCCTGAAAGCTGGTGAAAAAATCGGTCAGCTATACGGTTACAAAACCATCCACGATGTCGATGCACGGGATGCCAATGGCAATCCGTTTATCGCCACGGCGGATCAGGAAAATTATACCTTGGCCAGCAACGGATACGTGGTTAACAAAGCCACGAAGCAGCCTTACTTCACGGCGGACAAGTTTAGCTTCGGTGATCCAAACCCGAAATTTAACATGTCGTTCATCAACGATGTGACGTTCAAGAGCTTCCTGACGTTCGGCGTTCAATTTGACTGGGTAAACGGTAACCACCTGTACAACCAGACCAAAGAGTGGATGTATCGGGATGGTATCCACAGTGATTACACAAAACCCTTCACGATTGATGGACAGACGGGTGCCTGGACGGCTTTCTATCGGGGTGTCTATGCGCAACGGACCGCCAACGGAACCAAAGATTATTTCTACGAAGACGCATCGTTCCTACGGCTGAGGAATATTTCGGTCGGTATTGATTTCGCGAAAGTGTTCAAGATTCCGGCTGTCAAAAGACTGCAACTGGTGCTGTCGGGACGTAACCTCTGGACGCTTACCAAGTACACCGGTTTCGATCCTGAAATCAGCTCAGGAACGTCGAACTCGGCCTGGGACAGAGGAACTGACCATAGCACGATGCCGAACTTCAAGTCGTACCAGGCTTCTTTAAACTTTGGCTTTTAAAGAAACCCATTCCCAAACTGACCGTATGAATAAGTTAAAAATACTTGCCTTAACGCTGGCTTTCTCAGGCTTTATGGCATCTTGTAAAGAACAATTAGACGTTAAGAACCCTAACCAGCCGTCGTCACCGGCCCTGAAAACGGAAACGGGTCTGGTCTCTTTCGGCGAAGGCTTTTATATCACGGGTTTTAAAGATGTAAAATACTATGATGGCGTACCGGGTTATTTCTGGTCGGGGGCCATTGGCAATCACGAACTGATGGGCGACGTGATCGGGACGGATATTGCTAACGTCTTTATCAACCAGATCGGTGCGCCGAATCAGATTACGCTCGACGACGGTACGGTGTTGCTTAATCCGAACTCACCCAATAAGCAGATCGATTTTATCCGGATTACGGCGAACGTCAACTCGACGGGCTTCCAGAACTCGACCTACTACGAGTGGGCATACATGTACAACATGAACAATGCCGCCAACACGATTCTGTCTAACATTGACGCGGTAACGTTTACGGGAGCTGCTGACACGAAGAAGGGCGTGTTGAAAGCGTGGGCCTATTGGTGGAAAGGGTACGCGTACTCCCGGATTGGCTCCATGTATTATGCCGGTATTATCAATGATAAGGCCAATGGCGAAGCCCTGAACGGTACAAACGGCAATTATGTGTCTAAAGAGACGATGATCGCCGAAGCAAACAAAAACCTCGATGCGGCTGCTACCATTCTGGCTAGCTTAACGGTTAATACGGATTACACAGCAACGATGGAAGGGCTTATCCCAAGCTTTAACCGGGTCGGTAGAGGGGGCGTCTTGACACCCGCGATGTGGCAACGGAATATCAATACCATGAAAGCCCGGAACCTCCTGGTTAATACCCGCGTCAGTGGGATGACGGCTGCGCAATGGGCCGACATCATTACTCTGACTACAAACGGGATTCAGGCGTCTGATTTTGTCTTTACGGGTCGGTCAAACACAACGGGCGATTTCCTGTCTCCGACTGCCGGGACCGTTTCTGCGAAAACCACCGGAGCGAACAACACCTATAAAATCACCGAGCGCCTGATTCAGGATTTCAAGACGGGTGACCTTCGTTTTACCAATAACTTTAGACGAAGAACGGCTCCCTACATCGGTGAAGCGTCGCGGGGTAACTCGTTTTTTACCCGCTATGACCTGATCAATCGAGGGGCTGCCGGTTCGGAAGGCAGTACGTCTGTCATCACGTATTCAAACTTGAATGCGGGCGGGTATGAATTGTATCTGGCCAGTTCGTACGAAGAAAACCAGTTGATGAAAGCCGAAGCCTTGATCAATACCGGCAAAATCGAAGATGGCCTTGCCCTGATCGACGAAGTTCGCAAATTTCAAGGCGCTGGTTTGCCCGCCGTTGCCGGAACAAACCTGTCGCTGGACGTTGCTAAAGAAGAACTACGGCGCGAACGACGTGTCGGTCTGCTGTTCCGCGCCCTGTCTTTCTACGATGCCCGGCGCTGGGGTTTGCTGGAAACTGGTCGCAAAGGGGCTGTTGCGCTGAGCCGTACCGGCGCTGTCAGCACGAACGCCACCATCAATTACGGCTACCTGGATTACTGGGATGTGCCCGACAACGAAATTGTCTATAATCCACCGGCAAGCGGAAGTGCACCGACGAAAAATCCGAAGACCAATTAAGGAGTCAAATCGATCGTCTTTAAGGTGTGTTGGAGAAGGGGGTGTTTCATATGCCATATCTTCGAGATACGGCATATGAAACACCCCCTTCTCCAACATAAAACCCCAAATGAAAAGAATGATCAGTTGAGAAACCGGCGGGATGGGTGTACCTTTGTCCGACCTGAACAATACGAGTTGGCTTATCGCGGCTGAGCAATCAGATGAGGAAAGTCCGGGCAGCGCAGAGCACCTTACTTCCTAACGGGAAGGCGGACGGCTGGGAACGGCCGTTCGACAGCTAGTGTCACAGAAAATATACCGCCGAAAGGTAAGGGTGAAAAGGTGGGGTAAGAGCCTACCGCCCAACGGGTGACCGGTGGGGCAGGATAAACCTTAGGGGCTGAAAGACCAAATAAGCGTCGGATGTGGGGCGGCTCGTTCCCGTTTCGGAGCAATCCGAATGCCGACGCGGGTAGGTCGAACGAGGTGGCCGGTGACGACCATCCTAGATAAATGATAAGCCATCTGGCCGAGCTAATAAGCTTTGCTGGAGGACAGAACCCGGCTTATAGACTCGTATTGCACAGGTATTTTACAGAGAAGCGGATAAGTATTTAGAAATGTAAGATTTATATGCATTTCTAAATACTTTTTTTGTACCTTTGCGGCCACGTTTTACGCGGGGGACGCGTCCCCCATCAAAACCAACAAGCACAAATGGCTGTTAAAATCCGTTTATCGCGTCGTGGACGCAAAAGAATGGCGATATACGACATCGTCGTGGCTGAATCAACATCGCCCCGTGATGGCCGGTTCATCGAGAAAATCGGTTCGTATAACCCCAACACCGACCCTGCAACGGTTGTATTGAAATCGGAGCGGGCCGTACATTGGCTTCTGGTAGGTGCTCAACCAACCGACACAACCCGTTCGGTATTGTCGCACGAAGGCATCATGTACCGCAAGCACCTGCAAGTTGGTGTCAACAAAGGCGCTATCTCGCAGGAACAGGCTGACGAAAAATTCAGTACCTGGAAAGAAGACAAAGAAAATCGTAAGGCAGGTGCTGCTGAAACCAAAACGCAAACGAAAGAGCAGGCTCGTGCCGCTCGTCTGGATGCGGAGAAAAAGGTTAACGAAGCGCGCGCTGAAGCGATTGCCAAAAAGAACAAAGTTGAAGAACCTGTTGCCGAGGCTCCTGCTGAAGAAGCACCCGCTGCGGAAACGGCTGCACCCGAAGAAACACCGGCTGCGGAATAGTTTTTCGACCGTCTCGGCGGTTTGTAAATCTGTAAGTAAGAGCCTGTTCATAAGTGGACAGGCTTTTTCTGTAAACAACGTAGCGGGATGGCTTTCCGGTGGAAAGCCGTATTTTTGCTGCAAAAATGGGGCTTCGTGGCCGCGTTACTTATGACTAAAGACGATTGCTATCAGCTAGGCCATATCACCAAGACGCACGGCGTCAGTGGTGAGTTAGTGCTTTATTTAGACGTTGACAATCCCGATGAGTATGCCGATCTTGAGTCGGTTTTGCTCGAAGTAAAGGGGGAGTTGATTCCTTATTTTATTGAATCCATCGCTATCGTGAAAGGTAGCCGGGCGATTGTGGCCTTCGAAGACATCGATACCATTGAGCAGGCCGAACGACTCATCAACTGCGGAGCGTTTTTGCCTCTTGATGAACTGGAGCCGATTACGGACGAAACCCGCTTTTACTTCCACGAGATCGTCGGCTATCAAATTGTTGATGAGAAAGAAGGCTCGCTGGGTACCGTTCGGGGCGTTTACGCCATGAATGCGCAGGACCTGATTGCTATGGATTACCTCGGCAAAGAGGTGCTGATTCCCATCAATAGCGATATCGTTCGCACGGTTGATCGGACCAATCAGAAGTTAAACGTTGCGCTTCCGGACGGACTGCTGGCGATTTACATGGAAGAAGACAGCAACGAAAAGCCGGAAGTTGACGGAGATCAAGATCATACCGATGAGGATTGATATTATAACCTGTCTGCCGCGTCTGCTCGATAGCTTTTTTGGCCATTCTATTTTGCAACGAGCCCAACAGGGAGGATATGTAGAAGTAGTCGTCCATGACCTGCGCGATTTTACGGCGGATAAGCATCGGCGGGTAGATGATTATGCGTTCGGTGGGGGCGCGGGGATGGTGATGCAGATCGAACCGATTGCCACTTGCATCCGGTCGCTACAGGAGCAACGGACCTACGACGAGATCATTTACATGACGCCCGACGGCGAGCGACTGAACCAGCAGACGGCTAACTCCTTATCGCTGCGCCAGAACCTGATCATTCTTTGCGGTCATTACAAAGGCGTTGATGAACGTGTTCGGGAAATGTTCATCACGAAAGAAATCAGTATCGGTGATTACGTATTGTCGGGTGGCGAACTGGCTGCGGCTGTTTTATCTGATGCTATCATCCGGCTTCTGCCGGGTGTGCTGAATGACGAAACCTCGGCACTGACCGATTCGTTTCAGGATAATTTATTAGCTCCTCCCGTGTATACCCGCCCGGCAGAGTTTGAAGGACATCGAGTGCCGGACATCCTGCTGTCCGGCCATGAAGCTAAAATTGACGAGTGGCGGCATGAACAGGCGTTGGCCCGTACGCGCGCCCGACGCCCGGATTTATTAGACTAACAGAAACAAAAACAAATGCCGTATCTCCAAGATACGGCATTTGTTTTTGTTTCTGGTTTACTCCACCGGATGTGAACTGACGATCTTGCAATCGCAACGTTTGGTACCCGCAGGCAATGTAACGGGTTTGTCGAAGCTGCTGTTGGGCAACAATGTTCGCGAAAACGTAGTGAACTTCTCTTTCAATTGATTGCCTGATTCATCGAAAGCCTCAATCTTGACGGAGATGTCGTCGTGCGAGCGTGACGACAAGTTCTTTACGACGACATTGACCGTTGAGGTGACTAACACGTTATCAACGTCAGAGCAGTCAACCGCTAAGTCAATGGTTTGCGTCTTGAAAGAAGTGTTGTTGTACTGCGAAAAAAAGTAGATCGCAATGCCACCGATGACCAGAACAATCAGGACAAGTCTTATCAATGCTTTCATAAACCACGTGGTTACGGATTACCGGATTCTTCGCGTAATCGCTCCTCTTCTTTTTCCCGACGCTTTCGTTCCCTACGCTCCTGGCGTAATTGTTTACGCGTTTTCACGGTATCCGTTGGTGCTGTTTCGCCAGGAAAAGGAGTATTACTTTCGGGTTGAACCGTTGGCTGTTCGTCCGTCCGGTTATTATCCCGGTCGCTTTTGGAGCCTTTAAACAGCCGCCGGAAGAAATTACCAATTCCATTTCCTTCGTCATTCTCCACGTCGATTCCATCAATGGGTTCGGTCATCAGGCTATCGGTCTGATACAGAGAATCAACCGGTGCAATCTGACGACGTAGTCCTTCCCGTAGCCGAACGTTGTAGAAGCCATAGGCTCCCGAATCGGGAGCAGTTAAGCCACGGCGCGCCATAATCCTGCCGATAAGTCGGAAGTAACCGCGTACGTTACGAGCCTGGAGTGACCCATCGGGCAGAAACCAATCGAGCGCGCGCTTAGGGCGAGGAACGACAAAGGCGAGGAAAATACTTTCGCCTAAATTCAGATCGGCGGGTCGTTTGGAAAAATAGTACCGGGCCGCTTCGCCAATACCGTAAATATTGCGTCCCCACTCGATGATGTTCAGATAAACTTCGTACATCCGCTCCTTGGAGATGATGCGCTCGTTTTCGATAAGCCAGACGATGAGAATCTCTTCGACCTTGCGCGACAGCGTTTTGTTGCGGTTCAGGAAGGCATTTTTTACGAGCTGCATGGAAATCGTACTCGCTCCTCGTTTGAATGATTTTTCCTTGAAATTCGTCGCAATCGACACCCGGAACGCTTTCTCGTTGAAGCCTTTGTGCGTAAAGAAATTATAGTCTTCCGAGGTTAGCAGAGCGTTCCGCAGGTCGGGCGAGATCTGGTTCAGGGGTGTGTAATCCGGATTGTCGGGACCAACGACAATATCCCGAACGGGTTTGTCTTTTTCGTACGGGGTATAAATGAACGGCTGATTGATAATCGTAAAGTCCGTCCGTCCCATCTTTAGGATCTTGAACCCTTCCTGAGTTAAACCCGACTCAAATTTTACGGAATCGGGCAGCGAAGTGTCCAACTGAAACACCATATCGTATTTCAATTTACCTGCCACCTGCATACCTTCCAGCGATTCGAATAGCCCTTGCGGAAACGAATTAAAGACAGCCTGCGCATCTTGTTGGTCGGTGTGCAGCTGTACTTCGTACATTTTTGCTGGTTTCAGCGTGTATTTAACGAAAGGTCGTGCGCTGGCCTCGCCCAGCCGAAGAACCGACGAGCTATCAACTCCTACGTAATTTTCGCCCACAAACAGATTGGCATCCATCGAAGCCTGCGGAACAAGCACATCGGTGCGAGCAATAGCCGGGTGGTTAATACGCAGATTACGAACCGAGCCGACCCCTTCCAGACGAAACTCATCGCCTGCGCGGTCTACATCGCGCAGTTGTGCCCGCACGGTGTCGGCTTGCAGCTTTAGGTTAAAGCGTTTTTGAATGTAAGCCAGTTCAAGCGGTTTACCATCCGCATACAACGCCAGATCATACTCACGATCCGCCGGATCGGCAGTGCCCGTAACGTGCCAGGTGGCTTCGTTCCCGTTGAGCTTCAGCGTTGACGCCACCACTTCATCGTTGATCGAAGCCGTTTGGGTAAGTAAACTGAGTCTGGTTTTATTCTCGATCCCCCGAAATTCTAAATTGCTGATATTTAGATCGTCAGGAATTTTTGAGAGGATATTATCAATGAGGTTTTCGGCGACATTGGATAGATCCGCCCGCCGACTACTTTCCTTTTTCGTTGAATCGCGACTCCGGCGAAGCAGAAAATCGATGTTTGTCAGCGAGTCGCGCTTAACGACCTGCACCAGGCCGTTTTCCAGCGTCATGCCTGACAATCCAATTTTACCGGCCAGAAGGGGCCAGAACCGGACGGCCACTTCCACGCGCTGGATGCGAGCAAGGCTGTCGCGCTCTTCGGGAACAACCGATATATCCGTAAAAGCCACCGAACTCAGACCCGTGAATTTGGCCGAGCCAATCCGAACGTCGAGATTATAATCTCGCTTCGCTTTGCGAATGGCCCGCTCAAGACCGGATTTGAGTAAGCTCTCGCGTTTAACGTAGGCGATAACCGCTCCTACACAGCCGATCAAAAATATACTTAGAAATACCCAGCCAGCAATTCTGATGGCTTTACGTTGACGATACGTCATGCTTTGTCACTATGCTCGAACTGCAAAGATAGTTTTTTTGTGATGGGGCAGGGCGTATGGAGCCGGGACTTTTAGAAACCGGCTCCATACGCCCTGGTTTGTGCGTATTGACTAAAAATCCAGATGACAGTTGGTCCATCCATCATCGAACCGGGTTCCGAACTGCTGATAAAAACCGATGGCGGGCTTGTTCCAGTCCAGAACCTGCCACATCATACCGGTACAATGCGTCTCGCGGGCCATCTCGATGGTTGCGTCTAAGAGCAGCTTCCCGATGCCGTACCCCCGGAAATCTTCGGTAACGATGATGTCTTCCAGATAAAGCCGCTTGCCTTTCCAGGTCGAGTACCGGAAATAATACAACGCGATACCAACGATTTTCTGACTTTCGGATTCTTCGGCGACAAGCAGTCCGAAGAGCGGGTTTGCGCCAAAACCGTCGTCGGCCATCTGCTCGGCGGTGTTCGAGACCTGATCAGCGGCTAACTCGTAAACGGCAAGTTCGGTAACTAAGGCAAAAGCCTGCGGAACGTCGGCACGGGTGCCGGGGCGGATAGAAATCATGGAGGAAGTGTGCGTGAAAGGTGATGGGTACTTGTTTTAAGAATGCGTGAACACGCTAAGTTAATGCCTCAGTCTTCATCAACCATCATTTTCTTCCGCCATTTATCAAGTACAGACCGAAAATCGTCGGGAAGTTCGGAGGTGAACTGAAGCCACTCGTGGGTGCGGGGGTGAATGAAGCCAAGCGACTTTGCGTGTAAGGCTTGCCGGGGCAGCAACTTAAACCCATTCTCGACAAAGGCTTTGTAACTGCCAACCGGATTGCCCCGCAGAATGCGGTCGCCCCCGTACATTGCGTCGTTAAACAGCGGATGGCCGATGTGTTTCATATGTGCCCGGATCTGGTGCGTGCGACCTGTTTCCAGATTACACTGAACCAGTGCGACGTATTGCAATTGCTCCAGCGTCTTGTAATGCGTGACAGCCCATTTACCTTTGGTTTCGTCGTCATAAATCACCTGTACCTTGCGGTCTTTCACGCTCCGGCCAATGTAACCCGTAATGGTGCCGTCGGTTGGATTGGGCAGACCCCAGACGAGTGCGTTATAGGTCCGTTCGATGCTGTGATCAAAAAATTGCCGGGCCAGGTGAGTCATGGCGTATTCGGTTTTGGCGATGACCATTAGCCCCGACGTGTCTTTGTCGATGCGGTGAACCAAACCGGGTCTAATGTTTCCATTCCGGGATGTGGGGAGATTCTGAAAGTGATACACCAGGGCGTTGACCAGCGTACCGTCCCAGTTGCCGTGAGCAGGGTGTACGACCATACCCGCCGGTTTATTGAGGACTAACAGTTCGTCATCTTCAAAAACGATGTTGAGCGGAATGTTTTCCGGCTTAATATCGGTGTCGCGGGGCGGGTGGGGCAACGAGATCGTAATGACATCCGCCGGTTTGATCTTGTAGCTGGCCTTCGTGATTCGACCGTTCACGCGGACCGATTCAACGTCGATAGCCGCCTGAATTTTGGTACGCGTCGCATTCTGTAGCCGATCCATCAAGAACCGATCAATGCGCAACAAACTCTGGCCTTTATCAACCACAATGCGGTGATGTTCGTATAATTCGTCGTCTTCGGGTAAGTCGTCTTCCGTTTCCGCTACCATTTTCTCAGATTTGCAGTCATGCCGGGGAGTAAAGCGTATTGCTCTCCGGCGATTAACCCACAAAAATACGGATTATGGACGAACTTGCCCGGCAACTGTCGCAATTAGCTGGTAACTCGCCGGTGCAACTGCTTTCCGACCCATTTCCTGAACCCGTTGGTATTCGGTTGCTGCTGAAACGTGACGACTTGCTGCATCCGCTGGTATCGGGCAATAAATGGCGTAAGCTAAAATACAACCTGCTCGAAGCGCGAAAGCAAGGCTTCGACACCTTGCTGACCTTTGGTGGAGCGTATTCAAATCATTTGTACGCGACCGCTGCTGCCGGAAACGTGTTCGGATTCAAGACGATTGGTGTTGTACGCGGGGAGGAGCTAGCCAATGTACCCCGAAATTCTACGCTGCTGTTCTGCGAATCGTGCGGTATGGACGTGCAGTTTGTCAGTCGTGCGGAGTACCGACGGAAAGAGGACTCCGCTTACCTGCTCAGCCTGACAGATCGCTTTGGACCCTGCTATGTGTTGCCTGAGGGTGGAACGAATGAGTTGGCGATGCGCGGTGCGTCAGAAATCATGCCGGAACTGATTGCTCAATTGGGAAATGGCCCCGACTACGTTTGCTGTTCGGTTGGCACGGGCGGTACGGTCGGCGGACTGGTTCAATCGGCCCCATCCGAAACAACCGTAGTTGGGTTTCTGGCGCTCAACGCATCCGACTTTCGATTGCCTTTTGAGAGAGAAACCCACCTAAATTTCCGTCTGGATAATCAATACGCCTTCGGGGGGTATGCGCGGACAACACCCGAACTGCTTCACTTTATCCGGCAATTTGAACGAAAGACAGGTGTGCTACTGGAACAGGTCTACACCGGAAAGATGCTGTACGGCATTTACGACCTGGCTCGGCAAGGCTTTTTCCCCGAAGGAGCAGCCGTTGTGGCTATTCACACGGGTGGGCTACAAGGCCGCAGCCTGGAACTGGACCGTTCCGAAAAATAAGCGCCGGAGATCAGGGTTGTACAGCCGCCCGGCGAAGGCGGTCGTTCATCGCCCAGCCCAATCCCTGGTTCGGAAGCGGTTCGGCATAGATCATTTCTACGGGTAAACTGTCCAGAGTACGCAGGTGGGCAAACAGGTTTTTAGCCGCTTCATTCAAATCGCCGGTGGGCGACAGCACGCGTTGGTGATCGGGCTGAATCCCGCCAAACGGTTCGCGAAACACCAATGCGCCCGCTTTGTCGTGGAATGGCGGTGTTTCGCCGGGTTGCAGCAGCACCAGCGGTTTGCGCGGAGCATAATGACTGCTCAACATACCGGGTGCTTTGGGGTTCGAGGTCGAATGCGTTCGTACCGCGACCGGGCCAATAACACGCTCAATCTGTTCCAGCGCCATGCCACCCAGCCGAAATACGGTAGCGGTGTTGTTTTCGAAGCCGATAATCGTTGATTCCAATCCGACACTCGCCGGACCTCCGTCCAGAATGTACGGTACCTGATCGCCTAGCTGATTGGCAACGTGCTGAGCCGTAGTCGGGCTGATGTAACCAAACGGATTGGCACTCGGGGCCGCCAGTGGAAAATCAAGCGAACGAAGCAGGTCGAGCGTAAGCGGATGATTGGGAATGCGGACAGCCACAGTCGGTAAGCCAGACGTGACCAGATCCGGAATCCGGTCGTGGCGGGGAAGAAGCAGGGTTAACGGGCCTGGCCAAAAGGTTTCCGCCAGCAACCGTGCCGGTTCGGGTATGTCGGTAACAAACTGTTCGACCTTGATCAGCGAGTCGGTATGCACAATAAGTGGGTCGAAGGCTGGCCGGTTTTTGACCCGAAAAATGGTCAGTACGGCGTCGGGATTGAGGGCATTACCGGCTAATCCGTAAACCGTTTCGGTTGGAATGCCAACCACATTGCCTGCTTCTAAAAATTGGGTTGCTACGTGAATATCCGTGCCAATCTGCGTCATAGCCGCAAAATTACGAATATTTTGGGCAGATACCTTTGCTGACGAAACAGACTATAATGACTGGAATCGTAACTATCTTTGTCGAAAAAAGGACAGCCATGAATGAGCGGTTTAAAGTATGGCTTAAGCGCGTTGGTTGGCTGGGCTTCTTGTTTTTTCTAATCAAAGGACTACTCTGGCTCCTGATTCCGTACCTGATAGCCAAAGGCGTTTTTTCAAAATAAATCGCTTGGCATATTCGGTTTATGACAAGTTAGGCTGCTCTTAATCAGTACCTAAACCCATCATAAACCGAGTACCTTACTGATTAATGGTGATGATGGCCGCCTGGACCGTGAACGTGGCCATGAGCTAGCTCTTCGTCAGTGGCGTCGCGAACGTCGATTACTTCCACATCAAAATGAAGATTCTGGTCGGCCAGCGGGTGGTTCCCATCAACCGTAACGGAGTCCGGACTTACGTTCGTCACCGTGATGAGTTCGCCCTGATTGGTTTCAAACTGCATCCCGACTTCTACTTTTTGTCCACCAAAAGCTTTGATGGGCACTTCCTGAATAAGCTGAGGATTCCGTTTGCCGTAGCCTTTTTCGGGCGCTACATCTATTTTTGCTTTATCGCCTTTTACTTTTCCTTCCAAGCCTTCTTCCATACCAGGAATGAGATTCCCCTTGCCATGAAGGTAATAGAGCGGATCATTGCCCTGGCTCGAATCCAGGACGTTTCCCGCGTCATCACTGAGCGTATAATGGATGGCGGCTACTTTGTGTTTCGATATTTGCATGGTAATAAGCGTTACCGGTTGATTTAAGATAGGAAACAACCGAAAGGCAAAATTGGCTTTTCTCCTTTAAAATATTTTAGTCGTCGGCAATAATTAGTAACTGGCCCTGTAAACCGGCTTAAACTGCGCTGATCAATTTTACCGTATAAGTCCTTTAACTCGTTTTAAGAACGATAAACTACCGCTTACGAAATATTTGGTGATGGAGTTCGTTTCCCTCAAACCGGTGTGTGTAGCATTGGGACTTGTTCGGTAGAACAGGTCAGGTTTATTCACCATCAATACTCGACTATGACTACGAAACCTTGTTTCGGCTGGGCGATTGCTTTCGCTCTACTCATCGGAGCCAATGGAATGGCGCTGGCTCAAGACCAAAATGCAGCGGTTCAGTCTGCTTCGGCAAGCAACATGGGTATGCCTGGAAGCGCCCTCAAATCGGGTGTGTCGACCGGGAAAGATTTAGCCATTAGTGCAGCCAAATCGGCTGATCACACGATTCTGTTCCGGGCGTTGCGGGTGTCGGGTTTAACCGAACAAGCGAGTAGTAAGGGTCCATACACCGTTTTTGCGCCGACCAACGACGCGTTCAGCAAACTACCCTCGGGTACGGTCGATGAACTGATGAAGCCAGCGGCAAAAGCAAAACTGACTAAGTTGCTCGCGTATCATGTCGTGAAAGGCAAGCTGACTTCCAGCCAACTACAGGACGGGCAGAAGCTTAAGACGGTAACCGGCGGTACATTGACCGTGGGTAAACAAGGTGATACGGTAACCATTACCGACGGAGCTGGCAATACGGCCACCGTCAATGCCGCTGATATTGAAACAACCAACGGGATCGTTCATTCGGTAGATACGGTATTGATGCCTGCTCAGGGCGGAAAATAAACCGCTGATATCGTTAACAATAGGCATAATCCGCTGATTCGGCTGTCGAGTTAGCGGATTATGTGTTTATAGACAAGCCAAACAATATCAGTAACCGGTGGTTATCTCAATGAAAAGAGGCTGTTGCTAACAGCCACAAAACCCTGAAAGGAGGACGTTATGGAAAGTGAAGACAAAGAAAATCTGATTCGCGCAAAACAGGCTATTTCACCCGCCGGTTTGGGTGACCAATCCGTCGAAGGAACCAGCGGACCGGGCAGCGAAATAGACCCTGAAGAACTTGCTCCCGATGCGTTGGAAGATGAGTATATGGACGGTGATGAGCCCGCTGCAAACGTGCATATGATGCACCCAAACCGCAATCCGAATCCAAAACCTGATATCGATAAGCCGCCCTATAGTTAACGAATAGGATTAACGAAATGTAGGACGCCCTCATCAGATACTCTGGCGAGGGCGTTTTCTATGTTAACGAACAAACGCCCTCGATAACCTAAAGGGGCGTTTTCGAGTTTTTAAAGAAAGCTACACTCAACGAAAATGGATACACGTAAAATTTGGATTGGCGTGGCCGTATTGGCCGGATTAGTGGTCTTGTTTTTTGTTGGTCGTGAGGTGATCTCCTGGCAAAAGGGCAAGCGTGAAGAAACAAACAACCGTGAACAGGCTATCCGCAACCTGAGCTTGGCGAAGCAAAACCTTCATCAGATTTGTCGATATGCCGATTCGGTAGGGATTGACACGAGCCGTTATGCGATTACGCCATCGGTTACCCGAGAAGAGGTTGCTGATAAGATCGCGCAACTGATGATGGAAGTTCGATACGGGAAAAAACCATCGCGGGTCGTTTTCAGCGGACTGCCCGAAGCAATTGATTCGTCGTGGGTTGGGAAAGCCGATACCGCATTTTCCCGATCATTGTTGGGGAATACGTCCTTCGCTCCCTACAACCAGTTAGTAGGTCATTATAACCGGTTGCGTAATCTGGCCAAAACAAATCCGGCGGTTGCCGATTCGCTTCGGTTGATTCGCCAGACGCTGAACTTTTACCGCTACATTAACCGCTTTGAACCCGAACGGTTTGTGGTTGTAAATATACCCGCTGGCGAGTTAAACGTGTTTGATCAGAGCGGAAAACGGTTTGTACCGATGAAGGTGGTTGCCGGTAAAAAAGACAAACGCACGCCGTGCATGACAACCTACATCAAGGATATCGTGGCGTACCCTTACTGGAACGTGCCAAAGAGCATTGCCACCAAAGAAATGCTACCGAAGATTCAGAAAGATGTGGCGTTTCTGTATAATCAAAACCTGGAAGTGCTCGACAGCCGAAACCGCGTGGTAGATCCCGAAGAGGTGGATTGGGAAAGCCTTTCCGAGACGAACTTCCCGTATCGTATCCGGCAGGCGTCCGGCTGTGACAACGCGCTGGGGCTGATTAAGTTTGATCTGGAAAATCCATTAGCCATTTACCTGCACGATACCAATGGCCGCGATATCTTTACCGTCACCAACGACCGCTGGCGCAGTCATGGCTGCGTGCGGGTACAAAAACCGGTTGAGTTGGCCAACTTCGTACTCGGTAAAGAAACGTTCGATGCTGGTTTTATGAACCGTTGCCTGATCGATCAGAAGCCGCAGACACTCTCGATTCCCAAGCGCTTTCCCGTTTTTATCACCTACAATATTGCTGACGTCGATGCGGCTGGGAAACTGCGTTTTTACAACGATGTGTACGAGTTAGGCAAATAAATGAACTCAGTGGATGCGCTTCTGTAAAAAAACAGCCAGGTATCCAGTTAGCAAATGGCATCGATTTTGTTGCGGCTCTCGTGTGCCTACGAACGTATAATCGGTGACAATTGCAGCGCGTGAGAAAAGTAGTTTTGATAAGTCTTTTTATTTTGCTGCTCTGGCACGTGTTGGCTTATGTCGTCACGTCTGTTGGGACGTGGAAGCAGCAAGAGAATGACTTATCGAAACGCTTGTCGGTTTATCGGTCGGTAGACAGCCTTGTCGAGTTTTACGTACCCTTGTCAGATTCAACGGATAACACCGTACTTACTCGCATTACTCAGCAGGGGTTTACTCACCACGGTCAATACTACGCTGTTGTCAGCTTAGCGCTAAACAATGACACGCTATACATTGCTGGCTTGGAATCAGATAATCATTCGTTCTGGCAGGATGATCTACTAACATTTCTGAATCCGCATTTATCGACTGGACCGGAAACGAACCGTAAGGCCAGTCAGTTACTCAAGTTGTTGCTTAAGGAATATTCTCCGGGTTCCCGCATTGTACTCTATTTTTTGAACCTCTCCTGGCGGGAATCTACGGCAATTTCCAGTGCCCCCTTTATGTACTCGACTCGCTCTGAGCCGACCTATTCGCTCCCTCCCGAGCGGGTAATCTGATCAAACTTCTTGTGTTTTTCGTCAACTGGCTGGCTACTGCTTCAGTAGGTAGAAACAGATTGTCTACTGTGGCTTTGCTGTTTGACGTAATGGGGCTGTCTTTCACGAGTTAAACTCGTTGGCAGGCAGTCTATCTGTGCGTAAAAGTCAAACCATCGAACTTGTATTTACTAAAACCGTATGCGTAATTTTTATGGCCGTTTTCTGAACCGGTACGCCAAAAGGTACATCGGCTATGTAGTTGGTGTTGTTTTGGGTGGCTTGCTCTGGGCTTGTCAACCCCGTAATGAGGTGATAAAGCCCAGCGCTGATGCGTCAACAGTCGATGCGTCGGTAGCCCTTCATTGGATGGATTTATTCTTAAAAATTGAGCAGTATGCGCCTGGCTATCGGCCACCCGTTGCGGCTCGAACCTTGGGTTATATCGGTCTGGCGGCTTACGAAACCATCGTTCCCGCGTCGGCTACCTATCAGTCTATAGCCACCAAACTTCCTGGTTTGTCGGTACCTACAATTGACGCAGGAAAATCGTACCGGTGGGATATAGCGTTGAATGAAGTCTACTATCTGACGATGAAAGGGTTCTTTCCCCATATTACCGATGCCGACAAAGCTAAAATAGAGAATCTGTATAAAAGCCTGCTGACGAATGCTGTTGGTACTGCCGACGAACTTGACCGGTCAAAGCAATTCGGGCAGGCTGTAGCGACAGCGGTACTTGCTTATGCTAAAACCGATGTTGCGGGCGATGCGGCTTATCTACGCAATCAGCCTAGCGATTATGTTCCCCCGGCAGGTGTTGGCAAATGGCTTCCCACGGCTCCTGATTACAGCCGGGCTTTACTGCCTTACTGGGGTAAAGTAAGAACGTTTGTTGCGGGTGATGCTGACAAGCTAGCGAAGCCTCCACTAGCGTACAGTACCAACGTAACCTCAACTTTATTTGCCCAGGGACTCGAAATCTATTCGGCCACAACGCCCCTGTCCAGGGAACAGCAATGGATTGGCGAGTTTTGGAGTGACGATATTTATAAATTGACATTTGAACCAGCCGGGCGCTGGCTGGCCATTGCGCAGCAGGTTGTGCGTAAGGAACGGGCGTCTTTAGAAAAAGCTGTGTATACGTACGCTAAAGTAGGTATCGGTCTTAGCGATATTGGGGTAGCCTGCTGGAATTCGAAATACGTATACAATATCGAACGGCCTATTACTTATATCCGCCGGACGATTGATCCGACCTGGCGAACCCGATTAAATAATCCGATCACGATTCTGGAAGGCATTACGCCACCGTTTCCGGCTTACCCTTCCGGCCATTCGTGCTTTGGGGCCGCAGCTGCCGAAGTTTTGACGGACATATACGGCGCTACCTACGCCATGACGGATCATTGTCACGAGGGACGTACCGAATTCAACGGGACGCCACGAAGCTACAACAGCTTTTACGAAATGGCACAGGAAAACGCTTACTCGCGCGTGCTTCTGGGCGTACACTATCGTATGGACTGTGAAGAAGGGTTGCGGATGGGCTATTCTATTGGCCGAAAAGTGAATCAGTTGGCCTGGAAAAAGTAGAATTTTAGTTGTAATTGAGCAACAGTGCTTTACACTTGTGTCAGGATATCGTCAATCGGTATCCTGACTGAGCGGGGTGTTGACAAGTGAAGCGAGTACGTATTGTCCGCATAAAGTAGTACTTTTAAGCCCTTTATACTTCTTTATTTACTTGCTTGTAAGGCGCGCAACGGTATTGTGTTACTTCGTATAGCCTAGGATTGATCGGATCAAACTAGCGTATTAGACCAAGCTGTATAAAATGAATTATCGACATACTACGAGCAAATACTAGAAAACCGACAGTGAATAAGACCGAATCAACGGAGCAGTTTCTAGGCGGTGGCGGTGAAATGGGAAAGTTGATCCGTTCAATGGACTGGTCGCAAACACCCCTGGGACCCGTTTCTTCCTGGCCACAAAGCCTACGTACTTCCGTTAGCTTGTGTCTTTCCTCAACATTCCCCATCCTTATTGCCTGGGGTCCCGAAACGATCCAGATTTACAACGATAGCTACCGTCCGATTTGTGGGGCCAAACATCCGGAATCGATGGGGCAGAACTTCCGTATCTGTTGGGAAACAGCTTTGCCCGTCGTTGGCGATGCATTCACCCGTGGGCAGCAGGGAGAAGGAACCTACATCAAAGACCAGCGGATGTTTTTGGATCGGAATGGCTATCTCGAAGAAGCCTTCATGACCTTCTCGTTCGCTCCGATTCGCGATGAATCCGGGGAAGTAGGAGGGATTTTCCACCCGATAACCGAAACGACCGACAAGATGCTTAGCGCTCGTCGGACGCAGGCTTTACGTGACATTGCTGCGGCAACCGGGCAGGTAAAAACCAATGGGGAGATCTATAGTAATATAACAGCTACGCAGTCAGACGCAGCTCTCGACTTACCTTTCCTGTTATTCTACGAGTTTCAGAACGGAGGAACGGTAGGAACGCTTGTTCAGGCAGCGGGCTTGTCGAGTACCCCCACGTCCCAACAACTCGATGTTGCGGCTACAAACTGGATAGCTGAATGGCCCAAGACGCTTATTATCAATGAGCTGAATAACAGTGTAGGCGTTTTGGAGGGAGGTCCTTACCCGGAACCCACTCATACTGCGGTTGTCTTACCCATTTACATTTCAAATAAGGCCGAGCCGTTCGGTTTTCTGATCGCTGGGGTTAGTCCACGACGGGAGCTCGATATCGACTATTTGAACTTTTATGAACTGCTGGGTAATACGATCAACACGGCGTTTTCGAACGTATATGCCTATCAGGAAGAACAAAAAAGGGCCGAGGCACTCGCTGCTATCGATCAGGCGAAAACGGCTTTCTTTAGTAATATCAGTCACGAGTTTCGGACGCCATTAACGCTGATTCTTGGTCCGCTGGAGGAGCTTTTGCAGGATGCATCGTTCCAGGCATCCGCCTACAAAGAACCGGTTGAATCAACGCACCGGAACGCGCTTCGTCTGCTCAAGCTTGTGAATAACCTGCTGGATTTCAGTCGGATTGAAGCAGGACGCGTAAAAGCCAGCTATCGCCCCCTCGATCTGGTTGGTCTGACTACGGACCTGGCCAGTAGTTTCCGCTCTCTCATTGAAAAAGCGGGTCTGCGCTTTGTAGTCGACTGTCAGCCTCTCACGTCCGTCGCGTATGTTGATGCGGAAATGTGGGAAAAAATTGTACTCAACCTGCTTTCAAACGCGTTTAAGTACACCTTGCAAGGAGCGATAACAATTCAACTGAGACAGGAACAGAACACCGTTGTACTGACTGTTATCGACACCGGAGTCGGCATTCCTGAGCGCGAAATTCCGCACATGTTCGAACGGTTTCACCGGGTAGAAAATGCGGGTGGTCGGACGCACGAGGGCACCGGTATTGGCCTCTCGTTGGTTAGCGAGTTGGTTCGTCTGCACCACGGCGTAATCTCGGTAAATAGTGCAGAGGGCAAGGGAAGTACATTCACCGTACGTATTCCCTTAGGGAAAACCCATTTGCTTCCTAGTCAGATCATTGAAGAAAAGCACCAAAAAGGGTTGACCAAACTGGCCGATAGTTTTATTCAGGAGGCCAGTACCATGATGACCAGCACAGAATCACCCGTATCGCAATCGGAATTGCCAGCCGAGGACGAAGAGGTAGATAAGTCTATACGGATTTTGATCGTTGACGACAATGCGGACATGCGGGCTTATCTGGTACGCCTGCTTACTCCTTATTTCACCGTTCGGACGGCGGTCAACGGGGCCGACGCACTGGCGCAGCTGACGAATTATGTGCCGCAGTTGATTCTGAGTGACATTATGATGCCGGTGATGGATGGCAAAGAATTGCTGAGCCGGATCAAAGACAACCCCGCTACGACACATATTCCTTTGGTTTTCCTGTCGGCGCGGGCCGGACAGGAAGCCAGAATCGACGGACTCGAAGCAGGTGCTGACGATTATTTGGTAAAACCCTTTTCGGCCAAAGAACTATTAACAAAGATTCGGGCGCAGGTCGCGATTTCGCAGTCGCGTCGGCAGGCTGAAAACCGCCTGAGCAGTCTGGTGCAGCAGGCTCCAGTCGCTATGATGCTTGTGAAAGGGGAGCAACTTGCGATTGAGTTGATCAATCAGGCCATGCTCGCGTTACTGGATCGGGATACGGACATTGTGGGCCAACCCTTACTTACGGCTCTGCCTGAACTGGATGGACAGTCGGTGGCCGACCAGTTTCGTGAGGTATATAAAACCGGGAAATCTACTTACGGCTGGGCTGTAGAGGTACCCGTAACACGAGATGGACAGCTGGAAACGGGGTATTTCAACATTACATTCGCTCCTTATTACGAAGGGGATACCATCACAGGCGTGCTGGAAGTGTGCACCGAAGTAACTGATCTGATTCGGGCAAGCCGGGCACTGGAAACCAGCGAACAACGGTATCGTCAGTTGTCGGCTGAACTAGACCAGCAGGTTCAGCAGCGCACCGAGCAATTACAGGCGTCTATCCAGGATTTGCAGCGCTCTAATGACAACCTGCAACAGTTCGCCTACATTGCTTCGCACGACTTGCAGGAGCCTTTGCGAAAAATCCAGTCTTTCGGGGATTTGTTGAAAAATAAATACACGGATCAACTCGGTGATGGGACTGCTTACCTGGAACGGATGCAGTTCGGGGCTAATCGAATGTCGCTGCTCATCAAAGATCTGCTTGCCTTTTCCCGGATTTCGACTCGCCAGGATGCCTCTGCGCCGGTATCGTTGAACAGCGTGCTTAAAATGGTGCTGACGGATTTAGAGCTGACCATTCAGGAAACAGGGGCCGTCATAGAAGTCGGGCCATTACCAACGATCATGGGCGACAAATCGCAACTAGGCCAGCTGTTTCAGAACTTAGTGAGCAACGCGCTTAAGTTTCGCCAGGTTGATCGGACGCCCCACATTCAGATCAGCGCTCAAACGGTATCCGCTCTGGAAATGTCTTCGTTGGCAAGACCGACTCGGATGGCGTCCGCTTACACCCGCATCGATGTTGCTGACAATGGAATTGGTTTTGATGAGAAGTATCTGGATCGCATTTTTCAGGTTTTCCAGCGACTGCACAGCAAAAGCCAATATCCAGGAACGGGAATCGGATTGGCCATCTGCGAAAAAGTGGCAATCAATCACGGGGGAGCCATTACTGCTGTCAGTACACCGAAACAAGGTACCACATTTCAGGTCTACTTTCCCATGCTATGGTAAACTTGGCAGAATACTGATAGCGTCCGGTCCTGGCTCTGCTCGGTAGCTACGCGTGGATTGCCTGAGCAGCAAGATTGGCTTCATCGATAGGATTCAGGCTAACCGGATTAATATGCAAGTTCTTGACTTCTTTCAGATTGATTGAATAGGAATTCTCCGATTCGGCCCGACGAAAGCAGTGTTCTAGCAAAAAGAGTTTTGATTCAAGGGCCGTTACCTGATGAAGAGTAAGCGTTTTTTTGGTTAACGAAAAGGAGCCGTTGAAATTTAACTCGTCCTTATCAACAATCATGCGAATAGTCATTTCCTGATTACTTAGCTAGCGAATGTATCTTATGTCAGATGTCGCATTCGTGCTGGACTGAATGCTGTTTTAAGACGGAGAAAGATGAATTAGGTATCGCATGATTTATGGACTTTCTTTCGCAGAATTGCCGATGGATCTAGTGGGGTAGTTGTTTCAGCCAAGTCAGATCGAATCGGTAATGCTGACTATAACTGACTAAATAAATCAAATTTCCGGGCGTTTGCGTGATCGCGAGGTAACCTTTCGACTCCGCAACGGATGCCAACGGAGTTTACGGATCGACTAAAGTCGGATTATGCCTGTAAACAAAGCAGGACACTTTGTCTAATCACGGTTAATGGACGAGTTTGAGCGGTTTTCCCAGACGGTACCGATGAAACCAAGGAATAAGCCTGTTAGAGCACTAATCAAACATGACTTCGTGAGTGAGGTATTCTCGTAATTGACCGAGGGGTTTTAGATTCCACCAGTCTTCATCCGGGATGCGAATACTAAATGTGGTTTCGACCTGAACCAACAAGTCCGTAACATCCAACGAGTCGAGGCCGAGATCCCGCGTGAAATCGGCCTGATCGGTAAGTGCCATAAAGTTGACACCCATGTTGGCAAGAATTTCCTGCAAGCGACTGTTTATCTGACTGAGTTTCATAAAGTACGAGTTGAGCGTTGTTGAAAAGAGCTTTTTCGGGAAAGGATACGGTGTCGGCAAAAAACACATGATGGTTTTCTGCCGACACCGTATGCAAGGGTGTATTACGCAGTTGCTTCGGCCAGTGCTTCGGTTCGCTTCGCCTTACGGAAACGGTTTTGGAACCATTCCTGGAGCCGATCGACCAGGTAATACATCATCGGTACCAGGTAGATGGTTAGCACCATCGAACTGCTTAGCCCACCGATCAGCACCCAGGCCAGCGAGTTTTTCCATTCGGCACCCGCACCACTTGCCGTCGCAATGGGAACCATACCGATTACCATGGCAATGGTGGTCATCAGAATGGGCCGTAAACGTTCTTCACCCGCCGTTAGAATCGCTTGTCGAAACGGTACGCCCTGCGCTTTTTGCTGGTTGGCAAAATCGACGATAAGAATGGCGTTCTTGACCACCAGACCAATCAGCATTAACATACCCAGCATGGCGAAAATGCCGATGTTTGACGAGGTTAAGGCGAGTGCCAGCAGGGCACCGATTACGGCCACGGGCACCGAGAACAGCACCACAAACGGATAAACAAAACTATCGTAGAGCAACACCATGATGAAATACACCAGCATCAGACCGGCCAGCATGGCGATTCCTAGTGATCCGAATCCTTCACTCTGGTTCTTGGCGTCGCCACCCCAACTCACGGTTACGCCAGCCGGCAATGGGTTTTTAGCCAGATCAGCCTGAATTACGGCGGTCAAGGTACCCGAACCCGTACCGAGTGTATTGGCCGTTACCGTTACCGATGAACGCCGGTTTTTGCGCTCTAGCAGCGACGGTCCATTGCTAAGGGTGACGTTGGCAAATTCGCCTAGTCGCACCGCCCGATTGGCCAAGGGACTGAAGAAGTTGATATTCTTTACGTCGTTGGGGTCCTTGCGGTCGAAGGCATCCAGCATAACCCGGATTTCGTAATCTTCGCCACCATCCCGGAACTTCGAATCGTCGTTACCGGCGAAGGCGTTTTGCAGCGTGCCGCCCACGGTCTGGATGTTCAGACCCAGTTTGGCCATTTTCTCCCGGTCGATATCGACCCGGACTTCGGGATTCCCCGACTCTACCGATACATTGACATCGTTGGCGCCGGGCGTTCTACTGATTCGATTGGCCAGTTCCTGAGCGGCTGCGAGATTTTGATTGACATCGTCACCACTGAGAAAAATTTCGATTGGAGCCGTTCCTGAGTTGACAATACCCACCACCGATGAGTTGAATTCGATAGCCGGAAAATGCTGCGTCAGTTCTTTCCGAACGTCGATCATGTACTGTTCGGTTAAGACATGACCAGGTCGTTCGGCAGCGTCGGCCAGTTGTATGGTCAACTCGGTTCGATTCGTTTCGCCTTGCCCGGTGCTATTCATCCCGGTACTCGCTCCACCCACGTTGGCAAAGATGGTCTGTACTTCGGGTTTCCTGCGCAGGTAATTTTCAATGTTTCGGGCAGTCAGGTTATTTTGCTGCAACGAGGCACTTTTGTCGAGTTTCATCGTTAACAGGAATTTTCCCTGATCGCCCTGAGCGACAAACTCCGAGCCAATAATTCCCAAACTCATTACCCAGCCGGTGAAGACGAAAATGGCAATCAGAATACCCGTAAACGCCAGCTTATGACTCAGTACCCAAGCCAGGCTGCTATGGTATCCAGTGGTCAGCGCCGTCAGCCCTTTTTCAAACCAAAGCAGAAAGGCCTGGAATGGATTTTTGGGGTTTAGGTGTTCCAACTTGGCGAGCATTGACGTAAGCCAGGGCGTCAGGGTGAAACTGACCACAAGGCTAACCATTGTGGCGAAAGCAACTGTCAAGGAGAATTGACGGAGCAAATCGGCGATGACCGAGTTGACAAGCGTGATCGGTACGAAAACAACCACGATTACCAGGGTAATGGCTACGGCCGCGAAGCCAATTTCGCTGACGCCATCCAGGGTGGCACGCCAGCGGTTTTTGCCCATTTCGAGGTGTCGTTGGATGTTTTCGAGCACCACAATCGAGTCGTCGACCAGAATACCGATTACGAGCGAGAGTGCCAGCAGCGTCATCAGGTTGAGCGAGTAGCCCATCACGTACATAAACAGGAAGGCGGAAATCAGCGAGGCCGGTACCGACACCATGACAATGAAGGCATTCCGGAAACTATGCAGGAAGAGAAGCATAACGACCGCCACCAAGCCAACGGCCAAAAACAAATCGTGCGTTACCGCTTCTACGGATGCGAGTGTGAACACGCTGCTGTCGTAGGCGATCGCAAACTTAACCTTATCTTTTACGTTGTCTTTCTCGATCTGCGTTAACTTCTCCTGTACCAACCGGCTGATTTCGACTGCGTTTGCGTCGGATTGTTTTTTTATGAACAGACCAATTCCGTCCCGACCGTTGTAACGGCTGATGCTGCTGGCTTCGGTTAGCCCGTCGGTTACGTTTGCTACGTCGCTCACCCGAATCGGGCTGCCCTGCGGAGGTGTTGCGATTACCAATTTACGAATGTCGTCCAGCGATGTGAATTTTCCAGCCAGCCGCAGCGTCATGTTTTCGGTGGTGCTCTTCACTTTGCCGGTTGGGAAATCGAGGTTGGCCTGATTGATGGCCTGCGTCACCTGAAGCAGGGATAACCCGTAGTAGTTAAGCTTATCATCATCGACGTTAATACGGATTTCCCGCTTGTCGCCCCCGACCATTGTAATGTCGGCTACGCCTTTAATCTGCTGGAGAACAGGCAGGTATTTGTCGTCAACCTGTTGATAAAAGACTTCGTTTGGCAGCGTTGAGGTGGCCAGCAACTGCATGATGGGCTGGTCGCTGGGCGATATTTTTGAGAGGGAGGGTTGCTCCGCATCATCGGGCAAATCGCTCACCATCTTGTCAATCTCCCGTTGCGCATCCTGCAAAGCCAGATCAATGTCGGTTCCTGGTTTAAACTGCACGACCAGAACTGACGCGTTTTCGAACGAATTGGCCTTTACATCATCGAGGTTATCCAGGCCCGATACAGCGTCTTCAATTTTTCGGCTTACTTCCGTTTCAACCTCCGATGGAGCCGCGCCCGGATACGCCGTCGTGATGGTAATGACCGGCGTGGAAAATTCCGGTAGCAATTCATAGCTCAGCAGGCGGTACGAAAACAGACCTCCGATTGTCAGTATCGCGAATAACACGATAATGAAGGAGGGACGTTTTATGATGGTTTCGACAAAATTCATGGTATAGATTCGTTAGAGTATCTGTAAAACTGGTCGGCACAGTTGCGTATCCCTACCGGAAGGTCTGGCTAACTCGAGGAAAACTGCATCGGTGGATCGACCGGTCGTTACGCATTTTTAGAAAGCTCTATTGTGCTGTGACCGGCGTTCCGTTTTGCAGGTTGACCTGTCCACTTGTAACCACTTGAACGCCCGGTTCCAGTCCATTGGTGATTTCGTAATAGTCGTTCGTGGTAGCGCCGATCTTGACCGACTTCAGTACCGCTTTTCCGTTCTCGACAACATAGACCTGTGGCTGCTTCTCCGAGCCAATGATAGCCTGCCGTGGGATAGCCAGCATTTGTCCTTTCAGCTTGTTCGTGTTGGCAATAGAACCGTACATGCCTGCCCGCAACTGATTTTTACCAGCATTATGAACCGTAATTTCAACCGGATAATTGTGAGCCGCATCCCCTTCGGCGGCAATCAGCGTGACGCGTCCCGCAAATTGAGCATCCGGGTATACTTCGGTTGACACGGAAAGAGTCTGACCAACGTGAAACTGATTGATGGCTTTTTCGGGAACATCGACCACGAGTTTCAGCGACGAGATATCCGTGATCTTGGCGATAGGCGAACCAGGGGAGACTACCGAGCCTTTTTCTACCATTTTCTCGGTTACGATACCGGCAAAAGGCGCAGTGATGGTGGCGTTGGCAATCTGCTTCTGGAGCTGTTTGATCTGCGCCTGGGTCGAGCGGATGCTGAGTTGGGTGCGCTCGATGTTAACCGCCGGTGTAGCATCCCCTTTCACCAGATTTTCGTACCGTTTCAGGTCGTTCTGATAGCCTTCGAGCGTTACTTGCAGCCCTTCGATCTGGTAGCGAAGTTGCTCGTCGTCCAGCTTGGCAATCAGCCGACCCGCTCCGACCTGTTGGCCTTCTTCAATGGGTAGTTGGCTGATCTGACCGCCCGCCTGAGGCCGGATTTCGACCTGACGGTTGGGTATAAACGAACCCAGAAATGCATTCTCCTGCGCTAAGTTGCGTAGTGTAGCGGTGGCCGTCCGCACGCCGACTTTCTGATCTGGATTCGGCTTGTAGACTTTTTCTTCGACTTCTTTTTTGTTGTTGAGTAGTGTCCAGGCTGTTAAGCCTAAGGTGCTGACTAAAGCAAGCAAGACAACGATTCGTTTCATGATTTCGCTAACGATTACAGATTGTATGAATGAGGTTGAATTATCGGTTGATTAGGCTGCCGGTTGCTCTTTTCCAGTCGAGTTCGGCGGTGCGTAGATTGACCAGCGTGGTCAGGTAATTATTTTGAGCGTCCCGGAGGGCGGTTTCAGCCTGAACGACCTCCGTAATGTCAACTGTCCCTTCTTTAAATTGGAGTTGGGTTTGTGTGTACACTTTTTCGGCCAGCGCAACTTGTCCGCGATTGGTTGACAGATTCGTTTGCTCGACCAGAAATTTGTTGCGTGCATTGGCAATGTCCATCGAAATCGACTCCCGAATCTGACGGTTCTGCACGTCCAGCTTTTGGGTGTCGATGCGGTTCTGGCTTAATCGTGCCTTACGTGCCAAGCCGTCGAATACGCTCCAGTTCAGCTGTAAACCAACCCAGTAGCCGGGTAAGTTTTTAATGTATGAGTTGTCGCCACCGATGGCATAGACGGAACTGTTCGCTACGCCGTAAGCAGAAACCGTTGGAGTAAAACCGGCTTTGATGTTTTGCTGCTGTAAGCTGTTGATAATCTTTTGCTGATCGATCAACTGTAAATCCGTCCGGTTGATGGTGTATTCGTTGCTAGGAGCTACCGGAATCGTTTCTTCAATCGCTGTTGCTACGAATAGCGAATCGGTTTGTGGCGTTCCGGTCAGGTACTTCAGGTTGTTCAGTAATTGAATGTAGGTCGATTGTAAGGATTCGATCTGGGTTTGGGAGGATAGCTTGCTGACTTGCAATCGATCGACATCAATGCCCTGTACGAGCTGGTTTTGCCGCCGTAAATCGGTGATGCGAATCAGCCGTTCGGTCGAAGCCAGGTTAGTGCGCAGGAAAGCGATCTGTTGCGCCGTTGTTTGCAGGTTGTAGTACGTGGCCGACACATTGTAAGCGACATCTTCTTTGGTTTTCTGCGTTTGTAACGCCGACAGATCGCGGCTGGCTTTAGCGGCTTTTGTGGCAATCAGCAACGATTGATTAAATAATTGCTGGGTTGCCTGCACCGTCGTCGATAAGTTATACGGTAGCCCGAATGCCACCGCTGTGTATGCGCCTTCGGGGCCACCAAAGGCCGACGCTGGAATTACCTGCCCCGGAATTTTGATGTACCGCCGATAATCACCGGCGAGGCTAACCTGGGGGCGAGCGTTCGCTTTGACTTCGGCGATCTGCGCTTCGGTTTTTACTTCGTCAAGTCGGGCGGTTTGAACGCTGTAATTGTTTGTCAACGCTTTATTGATGAGTTGCTCGAGCGAATAACTCTGAGCGCTGGCTAGCGTACCGCCCAACGCAAAAAGCGCGGAGAGGTACCATCGAATGGTTTGCATGGCTGGTAAGAAACGTTTGTTTTAAATGATTTGACTAATCAATGTTTTTAAATATTTGTTTAAAACATGGATAAAAAAATTTAAACCTTCTCGAATTCAAACAAATAGGTTGTAATCATGTCAATGACTAGCTGTTTGTGGGTGTTCGTAAACTCGTCAAAATCAGCTTCGCTCATCTGCCACATCTTCATCTGCATGGCCTTGCCAATAAAAATGAACTGAATATTACAGAAGATCAAAGGCATCAAATGCATCGAACTGATTGGCCGGGCATTACCACGCGCAATCTCTTGCTTGAGCTGTTCCTCAAAAAGAGAATGCTGAATTTGTTTCATGAGCCCGATGCTGGTTGCCATACGCTCTGGATTGCGATGGACTTCGTTCATGATAAAAATAGACAGGCTAGGGTTCTTCTTGAGCAGTTGAAAGTCGTGTTCGATCAACTCCGAAATCTTTTCGCGAAGGCTGATTTGCTTATTCATGATTTCGACCGTTCCGTTGAAAAACAGCTGAAACATTTCTTCGAAAATGCTCACGAACAGCTTCTCCTTACTACGAAAATAATAATTCGTTAAGGCTATGTTGATGCCTGCCTTGTCGGCAATGTCCCGTGATGTGGCGCCATCGAACCCCTTCTCCAGAAAGACCTGCTTGGCCGCTTCCCGGATCTTTTCTTCGGTTGATTTAAAAGGGGAACAATTCATGTTTTTTTTCATTGGACGTTCAAAAGTATTTGCTTCCTTCTTAACGCCCAAATGAATTGAATAGTTTTTTTAAACAAATGTTTAAATTCTGGAAAATGTCACATTATGAAGTTGAATTGTTCTGTATATCCGATAATTTATAAGCCCCTAGGGAGTAAAGTTCACGTCAGAAATAAGCGATGCAAAGAGGGCCAGTCGCGTGACTGGCCCTCTTTGTTAACTGGTTATCTTAAACACCCAAACCGGCTGGTTGGGTAGCTGCTGCCGTAATTTCTCCGGAACGGTGACGGTCAACCCATCTTTTGTCTTGGCTGTTTTGAGTGATTGCGATGAACCCAAAACAGTAACCTTTGCCTTCGGTGATGCGTTAGGCATCGGCAGAGATACGGTGGCCGGAAGCTGTTTTTCCGATTCGCCCGCGAAGTAGGATGCGTAGCTGCTCGGTCCGTTTGCGGTGAAAGCCCACTGGCCTTGCCGATACGGGGCCAACGGTTTGGTACCGTAGACTGACTCGCCGTTAACGGTGATCCATTTGCCGATTTCCTGCAACCGCTGATAGGCTTCTTCGTGCCACTCGCCATCGGGGCCGGGGGCTACGTTGAGCAACAGGTTGCCATTTTTGGCTACCACATCGACCAGCGTCTGAATGAGCTTACGGGCCGACTTGAAATTTTCTTTGGGAATATACGACCAGCTGGCCCCCATGGTCATGCACGTTTCCCAGGGAATCGGCATGTAGTGATCGGGAATTTGCTGTTCGGGGGTAACATAGTTTTCAAATTCGCCCGACACTGTACGATCAACGACGAGCAAGCCCGGCTGATGCTGCCGAGCCATACCCGCGATGCGGGCCATGTTGATGTCCTGACTGTAGGGAATGGTTCGTTGCCAGCTAACGGTCGAGTCAATCGTACTGGCGGGACGAACCCAGCCGCCGTCGAGCCACAGGATATCTACTTTGCCGTAGCCAGTCATCAGTTCCTCGATCTGGTTATACGTGAAGTCGCTGAATTTCTTCCAGTTCTCCGGATATTTCTTTGGATCGTAGCTGACATTGCGGTCTTTAGGCGGGAAATAAGGCCACCAGTAATGTTCGGTATGCCAGTCGGGTTTGGAAAAATAGGTACCTACCATGAACCCCTGCTGCCGAAAAGCGCCCAGCACTTCCTTGGTTACGTTGCTGCGCGGGTTCGACGAAAAAGGCGATTTCTTATCGGTGATTTTGTAGTCGGTCTGCTTGGTGTCGAACATGCAAAAGCCGTCGTGGTGCTTAGTCGTGAAGATCACGTATTTCATGCCCGCCTGTTTGGCCGCATTCGCCCAACGTTCGGGGTTGAACTTAGTCGGGTTAAACGTCGTCTGGAGGTTTTCGTAGGCTTTTTTATAGTCGTACCAGTTGGCTGAGTACGGGCCTTTACGTTCGCACCAGCCTTCGTCTTCGGGGCAGAGCGACCAGGATTCAACAACGCCCCACTGGCTATACGTACCCCAGTGCATAAGCAGACCAAATTTAATATCCTGCCAGTTGTTTAGTTTCTGCTTGACCTGTTCGTCTTTAGGCCAGACGTACTTGTCGTGATTCTGCTCGGAATGCTGCTGCGCGAGGGTCGGGAGACTCAATAAAAGGCCGAACGCGACGCGTAAAAGTGTACGTTTCATTGGATGGACTGGGTTGTTATTGTACCTGATTCCAACATAAAATAGATTGCCGGAAACGGAAATTCCCGGCAATCTGCTGCTTTTTTGTCGATAATCCGAATGCTGACCACTACGGGCTGACTAACGTATAATTTCGTCCTGCCTGGGTCATAAAATCATAGACTTGGGTTTGTTGCCGACTGGACAATTTGCGTGGTAGGTTCTTGAAAAAGCGGATTGAATTGGCATCGCTGGCCGGTTTGAGCCCAAGCCCATCAGATGTTTAAATCGCGGTCATAATTCGTGGGCTGCCCACCGAACGACTGCCGAATGAGCAGATCCCTCAGGGATTCATACGATTCCAAATAGCGGTCTTGACTCTTATTGGTGAGCGTTGGCGCTAACGCATAGTTTTCCTCTAATAAGGCTTCGCGCGCCTGAAGCAGGTAGTTTTTTGCCACCGGATTCGGGTTAATTGGGCCGTCCGACCAGAGCGTGCTTTCGTTGAGTTGATGGAATTCTTCGTCTACCTTGCTGAATACCGTAGCTCCCAGACGACCATTACCGACTGTCAGTGCCTCGTTCCAGTTACGGGCAGGCTGTTTGTATCAAACCTTAAGCGATTGCGTGCCGAACGTACCGGATAGAAAAGCGAACACGAGCAGACTGAATAAAAAACGCATTGTTTTAGTGAAAAATGGGGAGTAACCAGGCATCTTGTAAGGGGTCATGAAGATGAAGGGTTTACCGCTAATTTCTTACTAATTAGTCACTTTATTAGTCAAAATAGCACGGAAGGCAGTTAGAAGGAAAATTGTTTAAGAATAACCCGAAACAAACGGGCAGACGCGTGTTATGCTTGCGTAAAATAATTACTTCTGTGTTTACAAAGCGTTGACAATCAGTCAACATTGAGGTAATATGGCCAGCTTACTTTTGTAGGAAATCACGTACGTAGTACTAACCTACAAACTGTATGAAGTCTCCTCTACGATTTTTGACGCCACTGCCACGCCTGGTACCGTTGGCGTTTTTGATTAGTCTGCTATCCGCTTTACCAGCGTTGGCACAAACCATTACCGGTCGTGTGACCTCCGCCGAAGATCAGCAGCCGTTGCCGGGCGTTTCCATTCTGGTACAGGGTAGTACCGTCGGCACGACATCCCGCGAAGACGGTACGTACAGCCTGAACGTCAGCAATCCGACCAGTGCAACGCTAACGTTTTCGTTTATCGGTTACGACAATCAGCGTGTGGCTGTCGGCAATCGCTCGGTCATCAACATCGCGCTGAAGGCTGGTACGGCCAACCTCAATGAAATCGTCGTAACGGCTCTTGGCATCAAGAAAGATGTTCGGCAGACGGGCGTCGCCATTCAGACGGTCGATGGTAATCAGCTACTCAAAGCGCGTGAGCCAAACCCAATCAACTCGCTGACGGGTAAAGTAGCTGGTCTGACCATTGGTAGTTCGGCTGAACTGCTGGGGCGTCCCAATATTTCATTGCGCGGCAACACCGACGTCTTGTTCGTTGTTGATGGTATCCCCATCACGTCGGATACCTGGAACATCAGCGCCGACGATATTGACACGTATACGGTCCTGAAAGGAGCTTCGGCGTCGGCGCTGTACGGCTTCCGGGGTAAAAACGGGGCTATTCTGATTACGACCAAGCGCGGTACGAAAGACAAGCGCGGCTTTTCGGTAGAAATCAATACGAGTCAGATGTTCGATCAGGGCTTCCTCGCCATTCCGAAAGTGCAGGATGAATACGGTCCCGGCGACCACGGCGTGTATGCCTTCGGGGATGGCAAAGGAAACGGGCTCAACGATGGTGACTACGATATCTGGGGACCAGCCCTGAACGGCCAACAGATTCCGCAATATGACAGTCCTGTGATTCCGGGGCAGTCGTTCACGACGAAATTCCCCAACGGAGCTACGTTTACCAGCGACCGGCAGCCAACGCCGTTCCTGCCCCGTGGTAAAGACAACCTGCGCCGGTTTATCCAGACCGGTATTCTGTCGAACAACAACATTTCCGTTGGGGCACAGGGCGAAAAATACGACATGCGTTTTTCAACCTCGTATAACTACCAGCGCGGTCTGGTACCGAATACGAAGCTGAACGTCGTCAACTTCAACCTGACGGGTGGGTACAATTTTTCGCCAAAGTTGCGGTTTGATGCCAGCATGAACTACAATCGTCAGTTTACACCCAACTTTCCCGATGTAAACTACGGTCCGAACTCGCTGATTTATAACGTAGTTGCCTGGGGTGGTGCCGACTGGAATATTGACGATATGAAGCAGATCTGGCAGCCGGGTAAAGAAGGTTCGCAACAGATTTACGCCGAGTATCAGCGCTACAATAATCCTTGGTTCCTGGCAAAATACTGGCTGCGCGGACACTACAACAACAACCTGTATGGCTATACCTCGCTGAAATATCAGCTCACAGACAATCTGCAACTGACGGCTAAAACGCAGCTGACGACATACAACCTGCTGCGGACGGAAAAACTACCCTATTCGGCAACGACCTATGGTCGGGAGGAAGGACGGGGCGACTACCGCGAAGACCGCCGGAATCTGTTCGACAACATCAATCAGGTACTGCTGCAATACAACAAGACGGTATCGCGCGATCTGACGATCAATGCATTGGCTGGTGGCGAAGCCCGTATTCTGAACTACAACACCGATATTGCTAGTACGAACTACCTGATTGTGCCGGGCGTGTACAACCTCGCCAACTCGTCGAATCCGGTGATTTCGAACAACTTCACCGCTGACATGCGTGTACTGTCGGCCTATTACTCGGCTGACTTCACGTTCCGCGACTATGTTACGCTGACGACAACGGGCCGGGTCGACAAACTCTCGACGTTGCCAAAAGGAAACAATACCTACTTCTATCCGTCGGTAGCGTTGAGCACCGTGGTTTCTGACTACGTAACGTTGCCCGCTAGTCTGGGTATCTCATTCCTGAAAGTACGGGCGAGTTACGCTAATGTAAAAGATGCACTGACGCAATCGACAATTCAAAACGCATTTAGTCCGCTCCCAAACTATGGTTCAAACCCCATTGGCTACGGAGATAATTATTCGTCATCGTACGGCGGACCGACCTACCAAAACTCAGCGGTGTACACGTTGCCATTGTCGTACAACAACAAGCCGGCTGCCTACTATACAAATACACTAAACAACCCGAATCTAATACCCAACTCGACCTCACAGACGGAGATTGGACTTGACATTCGGTTCCTGAACAACCGAATTGCACTGGACGCTGCCTATTACGTCAGCAACGACGGCCCTCGGATCTTTACGCTCCCTTCGTCGGAAGCAACAGGCTATACAGGCCGGCTGGTCAATGGAATCATGACGCAGAAGAAAGGTGGCGAAATCTCGCTGACGGGTAAGGCCATTCGCTCGACCAACGGCTTCAACTGGGACGTGGTTGCCAACTACTCGACTTTCACCGAACGCCTGAAAGAAGTATATCCCGACGGAGGTATCAACACGCTGGCATCCAGTTACTTTGTTGGTAGTAGTAGTGGTAACCGCTTTATCAACGTTGGCGACCGTACGGATGGTTTCTATGCCGGGGCTTTCGTACGCACCCCTGACGGACAGTATATCAATGATGCGGGTGGTCGCCCCATTGCGAACCCAACGGCGCAGTTCCTGGGCTACGTGAATCCCAAGTTTGTCTGGGGAATCAACAACCGCTTCAGCTACAAAAACCTGACGTTCAGCTTCCAGTTCGACGGACGTGTAGGTGGCGTGATCGGCGACTATGTTCGGCAGAAAACCTTCCAGGGTGGTCGTAACATCGAAACGGTACAGGGCGCATTGGGTACCGCTCGGGTCAACGATGTACAGGGCGTGAAATCGTACGTGGGCAGTGGCGTCGTGCTGACGAGTGGTTCGCTGAATTACGATGTCAACGGTAATGTGCTAAACTATGGTGAACTGAAATACGGTCCTAATACTACCGCGACGTTCGCACAGGACTATGTCGCACGGTTGTACGGTCAGGCGGAATCGTTCCTGATGGACCGAAGCTTCGTCAAGCTCCGCGAGGTCATCATCGGCTACACGCTGCCGACGAAAGCGCTTAGTCGCTTCGGTGTCCGGCAGGCAAGTGTATCACTGGTCGGCCGTAATCTGCTTTACTTCGCGCAATACAAAGACATCGATCTCGATCAGTTCCTGACGGGCGGTATCTCCAGCCTGCAAACGCCGACCACCCGTCGGTACGGTATCAACCTGAATCTGACATTCTAAACGGGGCACCCTCATACCTCCGACCTCTCCCGTTTTGGGCGGTCCGTGCCACGGTGGCCGTCGTCGCGGGAGGAGTTGGGGGAGGGTAAATCCACAAACTACAAACTGAAATGTCCTTGAAGAAATACATTCTCCCCGTGCTGGCGGTACTCACGCTAGCAAGCTGCGAAAAACCGTTCGATCAGCTCGAACAAGACCCTAACCGGCCAACAAGTGCTCCTGCATCGCTGGTATTCAACGGCGTCGTTAACGATATGTACTTTGTTGGTTCTGGCGGCAGTACGGGTAGTACTGCTGGTAGCTCGGATAACAGTGGAGCGTGGAATTCAGCCCAACGCTACAATCAATTCTACGCTAGTAATTACAACTACTACGCGACCAATGACTACGCTTGGACGACGACGGGCCTGAACTACACAACGCTGAAAAACGTGGTGAAGATGGAGGAAGAAGCCAAAAAAGCAGGGCTGCCCGATGTCAATGCGTATTCGGCACTGGGCAAGTTCTTCCGGGCCTACTTTTTCGAAAATATGACCCGGCGCGTCGGCGACATTCCGATGACCGAAGCCTTGCAGGGCCTCAACAATCAGACACCGAACTATAACACGCAGAAAGAAATATACGTCCAGATTCTGAACTGGCTCGACGGTGCCAACGCTGATCTGACGTCGTTGATTGCCAAAAACGATAACAACCTGTCGGGCGATATTTACTTCGGTAATAGCTTGAGCAAGTGGCAGAAAGCGGTGAATACCTACAAGCTGCGCGTACTGGTGAACCTGAGCCGCAAAGAGTCGGATACGGACCTGAACGTGAAATCTCGTTTTGCGGAGGTACTCGGCAACCCGACTAAATATCCGGTCATGACCTCGTCAGACGATAACCTGCAATACGTTTACAACAGTCAGTTCAACAAGTACAACCGCAACCCGGATAACTTTGGCGGAAACGCCACGCGCGAGAACATGGCGGCTACGTACCTCGGTACGCTGACGAGCCTGAAAGATCCCCGTACGTTTGTCGTGGCTGAACCCGCTACGGCCAAAGTTGCCGCCGGTGTGAAACCGACCGACTTCGCGGCATTCGTGGGCGCATCATCGGGAGAAGATCTGGCGACGATGGCCTCGAACGCAACGCAGGGCGTGTACTCGTTCATCAACCGGAAGCACTACTACAGCACCTACACGGCCGAGCCATATAGTATTATTGGCTACCCCGAATTACAGTTCAACATCGCCGAAGCAATCAATCGGGGCTGGGTATCAGGTAATGCCGAGACGTACTACCAGAATGGTATCAAAGCGTCGTGGGCGTTCTACGGGATCACCGACGGTGCCAACACCGTTTATTTCTCGGCCGACGGTGGGTATCGCAACTTCAATACCTACACAGTTAATGTTAGCTTCGCCGATTATTACGCACAGTCGGCAGTGAAGTATGCGGGCAGTACGACGGGCCTGAATCAGATTCTGACGCAGAAGTACCTGGCTTTCGCCCAGAACTCGGGTCTGGAAGCATTCTACAACCAGCGCCGGACGGGCGTGCCTACCTTCCTGGTCGGCCCCGGTACAGGCAACAGTCAGCGGATTCCGCTGCGCTGGCAGTATCCGGCGACCGAGCGTTCGTACAATACCGCCAATAATACGGCCGCAATTGCCAGTCAATACGGTGGTAATGATGATATTAACGCCCAGATGTGGCTATTGAAGTAAGCGTAGTTCTCCAACCAGCAGGTAGTAAAACAACGCTTGCTGGTTGGAGACGTATTGCTAATCGTCCGGTGTCTGAGTAGACTGTTCTGCCAAACCATACGTATCTTGCCGTACTTTTTAGACCTGAATACTCTCATGAACCGTAGAAACGTACTCAAATCAGCCTCGTTACTTCCTTTTCTGCCTGCTTTATCGCCAACCCCTGATTCGAACACCGTTGCCCGCAAGCGTTCGGTTCGGTTTGCCTATGTTGGCGATACGCACATAACGCCCGAAGCCAAACCAATGGAGTCGGTAGCAAAGTGCTTGCAGCACGTGCAAAGTCAGGCCGACAAACCCGCTTTTATTTTGCACGGGGGCGATGTGATTATGGATGCGCTCAAACAGGACCAGTCCGCTGTTCAGAAACAGTGGGATGCCTGGCATACCGTTGTCAAAGCCAATAACACATTGCCTATCGAATATTGCATCGGTAACCACGACGTTTGGGGATTCGAACAAGCGAAAAATGATCCGATGTACGGGAAGAAGTGGGCTGTCGATTTGATGCGGATTGGTGGTCGATACCGTAGCTTTGACCGCAATGGCTGGCATTTTATTATTCTCGATAGCGTGCAACCAACCCCGGACGGGAAATGGTATACGGGCTTTATCGACCCCGAGCAACTGGAATGGCTAAAAGGAGATCTGGCAAAAACGGATGCTAAGACGCCCGTGCTGGTTCTGTCGCATATTCCGATTTTTAGCCCTACTGCATTTTTCAGCGAACAAAACGTTAAGAACGGTGACTGGACCATTCCGGGAGCGCTGGTTTTGTCGAATACGCCGGAATTATTAAAGCTGTTTTACCAGTATCCTAACGTAAAAACGGCACTGAGCGGTCACATGCATTTGCTGGATCGCGTTGATTACAATGGGGTTACGTATCTGTGCAATGGTGCTGTCTGTGGGAATTGGTGGAAAAGCGACGTTTACCAACAGACGAAAGCCGGCTATGCCTTAATTGATCTCTACGACGACGGGAGCGTTGAGCGAACCTATCTGCATTATAGCTAATCAAAAAGCGTTTCATCTATTCCCAACCAGCCCTCAACCCCTAAGTCGCTACAATGGAAATCATCGCCAGCCTTTTCACCCAGAGCGGAAATGACGCTTATTTCGGTGAGCCCGTAACGCAACTTGAACATGCGCTTCAATGCGCTCAACTGGCCGAGCAGGCTGGGGCCGATGAGGAAACCATTGTAGCGGCTTTTTTGCATGATATTGGTCATCTCTTACCCCCTGAGCTGACCGAAGGCGACGCGGCTCAAGGGTATATGGATGGTTACGGGACCATCGATCACGAGCGGCTTGGGGCGGACTATTTGCGGCAGCTTGGGTATTCCGAAAAAGTGGCTCAGTTGATCGAGAACCACGTCAATGCCAAGCGGTACCTCGTTTTCCGAAATCCAAAGTACTTTGCCCGTTTATCGGAGGCCAGTCTGAAAACACTCACGTTTCAGGGTGGACCGATGTCGGAAGCCGAAGCGCTGGCATTTGAAGCGAATCCGTATTTCAAAGGCATACTGCAATTGCGCTCCTGGGACGAGCAGGCCAAAATACCCGGCCTGGCAACGCCCGGTGCTGACTACTATCTGGCTATGGGACAAAAACTAATTGCTGGGTAGATCACGCCTTACAGCCAATCAACAGGAGCGTTTCCCCGTTCACAAAGCATTTTCGAGAACCCACACAATGCAGGCTATCAGATGGTGGAAGCACTGGACATGGGGCGTATCGTCCGTCATCTAAGCGGTGACCGATCAGCGAGTTTATGCGTTTGTCAGCAGAAGTTTGTAGTTTACTGGCAGTAACCTTTCGTAGCTGGTCGCAACCAGTGCCAAATTTGACACGTAATGCGTTTTCTTCGTAATCCCACTGCCTTCGTTGTTTTCGGGGCAACAGCCGCTTTTTGTACCTATGCCTGTATGTATGCGTTCCGCCGGGGCATCACCGCCGTTACGTTCGAAGGGATGGTTTTTGCCGGGGTGAGCTACAAAATTTGGCTGGTGACGGCGCAGGTATTTGGTTATGCTGTATCGAAGGGAATCGGGGTAAAGGTTGTTTCAGAAATGTCGCCGGGCCGCCGGGCAACCAACATTCTGCTGTTCGTTGTCGTAGCGTTATTGGCGCTGCTGGGCTTTGCTCTTGTACCGGCTCCGTGGAATATTGTTTTCCTGTTCCTCAATGGCTTGCCGCTGGGCATGGTCTACGGTACGATGCTGGGCTTTCTGGAAGGGCGTCGGCAAACCGATGCGCTCGTCGCGGGTCTGACCGCTTCGTTCATCTTCGCGTCGGGTTTTGTCAAAACGGTTGCGTTAACCATCAAGGCGGATTGGGGCGTATCGGAATTCTGGTTGCCGTTCGTGACTGGTTCGTTGTTTGTCCTGCCGATGCTCATCTCCATTTATGCGCTAACGCTGCTGCCGCCACCTACGGACGAAGACCGTGCTCTGCGTACGGAACGCAGGCCTATGAATGCCGCCGAACGACAGTTGTTTGTGGGTAATTTCAGGCTGGGGTTGATATTGCTCATTGCTTCGTACGTACTCTTGTCTGCCTTTCGCGATTTTCGCGACAATTTCGGTCCCGAAATCCTTAAAGACGCGGGTGTATCCAATCCATCGATCTTTGCTAAAACCGAAACGCTGGTAGCAGTTGGTATTCTGATCGTGATGGGGTTGCTTCAGCGCGTAACGGACAATTTCAAGGCGTTTACCTTACTCAATGGCTTGATGCTGATGGGTGGTGCGTTGGTGGGTTTAAGCACTTACGCTTACTCAATCGGTGTGTTATCGCCGGGAAACTGGTTTCTGCTGACAGGTTTGGGTTTGTACATGGCCTACGTACCTTGTAACGGACTGTATTTCGAACGGTTGATCGCTTCGTTTCGCTATGTCAGCACCGTCGGTTTCATTGTGACGTTAGCCGACTGGTACGGGTATCTGGGCAGTGTCGGGGTACTGCTGTACAAGAACTTTGGTCATGCTAACATTAGTTATCGGGAGTTTTTTATGGCTGGAGCGTACATCATGGCGGCTTTTTATGTGGTGCTGGTTATTGCGTCGTTTATTTACTTCAAACGGCGGTATGGGCAAACAGAAAAGCTGGTGGCCGTACCAGAATTCTGATAGAACGAAAACTAACGGTTTCTGAACGGGTTCAGCATGCTACCGGGTGCTGAATTTTTGTGTCCAGAGGCAGCGAATGAATGGCTGGGCAACGCGTAAACGGCGAAGCATGAAACACGTTCTTATTTTAATCGGGCTGAGTGGTAGTGGAAAATCGACCTTTGCCCGACAATTCTGTGCGGAACATCCAAACTGGCTACGGGTCAACCGGGACGATCTCCGGCGCGGTTTGCTACCCGTTTCGTTGGCGGAGTACTGGAAAACCTGGCCTGAACAGGAAATAAATCGCATCGAAACGCTCGTCAATGACTTGCAGCAAACGGCTATTCTGGAAGGATTGGCGCGGGGATGGCACGTATTAATCGACAATACGAACCTGAAACTAAGCTACCTCAACGATTACCGCCGAATGCTCACGCGTCGCTTTGCGGAGGTGAAAATCCAGTATAAATTAATCGAAACGCCCCTGGATGAATGCATCCGGCGCGATCAGAATCGAACCGATACCGTAGGGGAGGAAGTCATTCGACAACAGGCCGAACGGCTCAATCGGCTAAAAAGTAAATTTTCGTTTCAACCCGAAGTGCTGACCCGGAGTACGGTGGCCCATCGGGTGCAGGACGAGGCCTTACCGCGTTGCGTCATTGTTGACATCGACGGGACGATAGCCATACGCGGAAACCGGTCGCCCTTTGACTGGCATCGGGTGGGTATCGATACCCCCAAGTGGCCTGTTATTCGTTTTGTTCAGGCATTACAGGCTGCCGGGTATGCCATCGTGTTCTTGTCGGGTCGGGATGCGGTTTGTCGTCCCGAAACCGTAGCCTGGATCAACTGGTATCTGGGCTGGTCGGAGGCCGATTACGAATTATTTATGCGGCCCGTAAAAGACAATCGTAAAGATTCTTACCTAAAACGGGAGCTGTTCGAACGGCATATTGTTGGTCGATATTGCGTCGAACTGGTTGTGGATGACCGCCAACAGGTAGTGGACATGTGGCGACAAACCCTGGGCTTAACCTGCGTTCAAGTCGATTACGGCGATTTTTAGTTTACCCTCGGACAAATCTATTTTTGCGTCTCGTTTGTTATTCTTGTAAACGAGTAGTTACTGGTGAGTAGCGATTACGTTGTGCTGTGGTTCAACCGTCGCTCAAGTCGCCCTGTCATTCGCTTAATCATTCCCTTATCGATGAAACTCTTAAAAGTAGCAGCCGGGGTGCTGAATCAGACACCACTAGCGTGGGAGCACAATAAACAGAATATAATCAACGCGATTGAGGAAGCCAAAAGGCAGAATGTCAGTCTGCTGTGTCTGACGGAGCTTTGTATTTCGGGGTACGGATGCGAAGACGCGTTTTATGCCCAAAATACCATCGACCAATCCATTGCGTCTTTATTGGAGATTGTCGAGCATACCAACGACATTGTGGTAGCCGTGGGCCTACCCCTTCGCCATAACAACCGTACGTTCGATGTCGCTTGTCTGATTGCCAACCGACGTATTCTTGGCTTTACGGCCAAACAGTACATGGCTAACAATGGGTTGCATTACGAAACGCGCTGGTTTCAGCCCTGGCCACCTTTTGTCCGTGACGAGATTAAGATCGGTGATTTTACGTATCCGTTCGGTGATGTTGTCTACGACTTGTCGGGGGTCCGGATTGGTTTTGAAATTTGCGAAGACGCCTGGGTCGCTAGTCGGCCCGGTCGAAACCTCTACGAGCGGGGTATCGATATTATTCTGAACCCAACCGCCAGCCACTTTGCTTTCCTGAAATCGCAGGTTCGCGAACGGTTTGTGGTTGACGCATCGCGTTCGTTCGGGGTGAGTTATATCTACAGCAACATGCTGGGCAACGAAGCAGGCCGGGTTATTTACGACGGTGATGCGATGGTTGCTTCAAATGGCGAACTACTGGTGTCGGGCGCTCGCTTGAGCTACGAAGATTTTCTGATCGTACCGGCAGTAATCGATATTGACGTGACGCGATTAAACCAGGCTCAGAATCGGGCCAACATTGCCCTTGCTTTTCCGAACCTGCGGGTTACGGACCGGTTCGACTGGCCAGAAGTGACGCCGGTTGTTCAGCGGGCCGAACTCGAAGCGTGGGAGCGGGGCGGTTATTTGAAAGAAGAAGAGTTCGCGCGCGCCGTAGCCCTTGGTCTGTTCGATTATCTGCGCAAAAGCCGTTCGCAGGGCTACGTATTGTCCCTCAGTGGCGGTGCGGATTCATCCGCGATTGCCGCAACCGTATTTCTGATGATTCGGATGGCCGTTGAAAACATCGGTATTGACGGTGTGAAGAAAAAACTGGGCTACATCAAAGCCATTCAGGACTGCACCACGTCGGAAGAGATCATCGGGAAACTGCTGACGGTGATGTATCAGGGAACCGAAAATTCGTCAGATGACACGTTCAACTCCGCCAAAGAACTCGCTGATGACATCGGGGCCACGTTCATGAATATCAACATCAACGGTCTGGTCGATACCTACCGGGGCCTGATTGAAGAACAGCTCGGCCGCAAACTGTCGTGGGATACCGACGATATAGCTCTGCAAAATATTCAGGCGCGGGTACGTGCCCCAAGTATCTGGATGCTGGCAAACCTGAATAACGCGTTGCTGCTCAGTACGTCGAACCGTTCCGAGGCCGCCGTTGGGTATGCCACGATGGATGGTGATACCGCCGGTAGCATCAGCCCGATCACGGGTATCGACAAGCATTTTCTGCGGGGCTGGCTACGCTGGCTCGAAACGGTAGGACTAAACGTCAAAAACGACTGGACCCCCGCTGATAGAACAGGCTCTTCAACCAACGATTCTGCCTCTGACCAGCTAATAAAAGTTCAGGGATTACACGCGGTAAACAACCTACAACCAACCGCCGAACTGCGCCCGCTGGACAAGAAACAGACCGACGAGCAGGACCTGATGCCTTATGACGTGCTGAACTCCATCGAAGAAGCCGCCATCCGCGACAAGAAACCACCGGTTGACGTATTGAAGATGATCGAAGTTCGCTACGCCGGACAGCATGATCGTGAACTATTGCTGGTTTGGGTTGAACGATTTTTCCGGCTCTGGAGCCGCAATCAGTGGAAGCGCGAACGCTATGCGCCGTCGTTCCACCTGGACGATCATAACCTCGATCCACGCTCATGGTTACGCTTCCCAATCCTGTCGGGCGGTTTCGAGCGGGAGCTGGCCGAAATGCGCGAATGGGCCGCTGGTCAGGATCGAAACAGCCGGAAGGGTAAGATTGGCTTCTAGATAATCGAGCTTGCTGTGCAACAACTTATTCCCGGTTTGCTTTTTGCGGCTTTGTGGGCTTCGGCGTCGGTGGCTACTAAGTTTGGCGTAAAGTCGGTGCATCCGCTCGTTTTGGCTGAGGTACGCTTTTTCATCGCCGGGGGCGGCATGCTCCTGTTTGCTTATGCAATCAAACGACACAAAAATGCCTGGCCCACGGGCGTAGAGTGGCGACAGCTAACCATTTTTGCCCTGCTCAATACCACCATCTATTTGGGCGCTTTTGTATTGGCACTTAAGCAGGTGTCGGCGGGCATTGGTAGCTTATCGACGGCGACGAATCCGCTGTTTATTGCGCTGCTTTCGGCCGTGTGGTTGCGCCGAATGCCCCGTTGGAACGAACTGGGTGGATTGGTGCTTGGCCTGATTGGTGTAGGCGTGGCTACTTACCCGTTGCTTCAAAACAGCTACGCTACTGTTGAAGGATTGCTTATTCTGTTGGGTGGAATGATTTCCGTGTCGGCGGCAACGGTTTATTACGCCCGGATCGAGTGGCGACTACCCAATCTGGTTATCAATGGATGGCAGGTGTTTATCGGGGGGCTTCTCCTGCTTCCGTTTGTCGGGTTGGCTGCCGTGCTCGATCCCGTTGCTTTTAACCAGTCGCAGTACGATTTACGGTTCTGGGCATCGGTGTTCTGGTTGATTGTACCGGTATCAGTGGCTGCGCTGCAATTATGGTTCTATCTGGTCAGGCAGGACCCGATAAGGGCTTCGCTGTGGCTATTTCTCTGCCCGATCTTTGGTTTTGCTTACTCGTACCTGCTCATGAACGAACCCATTACGCCCTACACCGTCGTTGGTACGACCCTTGTGATCGGCGGTTTGTGGTTAGGACGAAAATAAAATAAGCTATTCACAGCAAAGCCCGGAAGAGCGAATCGTCCGGGCTTTGCTAGTTGCTTTCTACGTGATCTACTGCTTCGTCACGATCATCTCAACCCGACGATTGAGTTTCCGCGTAGCTTCTGAATTGTTGCTGGCAATGGGGCGGGTAGGGCCGTAACCGCGTGTTGTGATGCGGTTGGCAGCAATGCCATTTTTGACTAAGAAGTCTTTTACTACTTCGACACGCTCCTTCGAGAGCTGCAGGTTTTTGTCGAAATCCCCCTGATTGTCCGTATGACCCGATAGCTCAATCTCTACCGTCGGTTTGTCGCGCAGAAAGGTTAACAGTTGTTCCATAAAAGGCTGGGCTTCCGGTAACAGTTCCGACTTGCTTTGGACAAACTGGATGGCATTCAGTTGCGTCACTTTGCCGGTTGGGGCCGCAATGAGTGGTGGCGGTGTATAAATGACCTTCGCGTCGAGTGTTTTGGGCGGAGCCAGCCGTTCGTTTGGTGGCGGCATGTTGACGGCTGATGGGCGGTTTGCAACAGCCACTGCGGTCGGTAGGTCAACTGTAGGCAATGACGATGAGGTCGTTGTGGTTGCTGGTCGTGATGCCTGAGATGACACAGCGGTTGCTACTGAGCTGCCCTTGTCGTTCGATGGCTTTGTGCCCGTGCGATACAGTAGCGTTGGTCTTTTCGTGAGCCGATTTGTTCTAGACGATGTTGGGGTCAGAGTCTCCTCAACTACGTCGTAGCCTTCTTTCCGGTTCGAAATTACGTATGTCTTCTTTGAATCAACGGTGAACTGATAAGCCCCGTTCGGTCCTACGTGCTGCTCAATGTAGAGACTGCCATCCTGACTTTTAATGGAAATTGTAGCACCTGCCAGGGGTTGTCGATTCGCTGCGTCAACTACTGATCCCTCAATGATAGTGGTTTCGCCTAGAGGAGCAGACTGGGTTCTCGACTGGCCCCAACTGACGATAAACGGCGAATTAGCGAAAACCAGAAAACTGGCAAAAAGTATTGAATAGGTTCGTCTCATTGTTTAAAAGCAACGCAAAATATGGCCCAAAAGTACATTCAAAGTGCCAAAATGCAACCGGCCGTATAGCTGGAACGTGTCCTATTTTGAGGGCTGTTTCAAGGGTGAAAAATTGCTAGTTAAATTATTGATTTCTAGACAGTTGTCTATGTAAAATAATTGCCTCTAGATGAACGACAAAAGCACTTTTTTCGTTAGTAAAATATGACACAGATAACCAACGTGACGATGCATTCCCCGAACGCTCAGGCACCTCTTGCGCCGACCTCTGCAAGCAATTTGCCGCTCGACGACAGCTGGCGGAAGTCGATTCCGGCACAGGTGTTTCTGAATCACTTTTTCGCGATGGACTACCACATCCAGCACGCCAATGACCTCTTTGACGTTGCCAAGTTTCCGATCTTTCAGCAGTTCCACGGAATGGTAACGGATGCGAGTTACAAGGCTCTGGAGAAGCTGTTACTCAACAGTTGGAGTGCCGAGTATGCGTTGCGCATTACGCCGGTCGTCAACGACGAGCAATACCTGCAAAGCTCACTGCACTGGACTTTCCCGCAGGCTTATTACAGTGCCCTGTTTAGTGCACGGGCCTTTCTGGCTGTTCAGGGCATCAACGTGAGCAACGAAGAGCTGATTCGGAAGCGGGTTGGCAATATGGTGGTGCGAGGCTATTATCCGGCTTCGATTGGCTATTACGCACTTGGTCCGATCAATGGCTACCGCATTCAACGTCTACCGATGGCGAAGCGCTTTACCGTAGCGTCTAAAACGGACTTGCTGCTACCTTCACGGGAAGGGTCGGTTCAGGCTGAGCTAGCGCAGTTCCTGAAGACTACTCGGGATCAGCGCGTCAAGGCACTTCGCAATGCGATCCAGACAAACCCCAAAACGGCTTTACGAAGCCCCAAAACGGGTGAAATCTTGCAGAAGTTTAGTGTTGAACAATACAAAGTGTTAGCCAAACAGATTGGCTACACGACCTACTTCGACATGCTGAGCCGATTACGGATTTCATCAACGAACCGGGAGATCGAACGCTTTGTCGATTCGGAGATCGACGTTAAGTTGTTTCACCAGAGCCTGGTCAACATTGTCGCGCACGTGAATGGCGTTCACGAAGCATACATCGCCAAAGCGCTGGGCATTGACGCGTACCGGCAGTTAGTCGCCAAGCTGCCTTCTTACTTGCAGGAGAGCTTTGTGCGCGAACGGATGAACACCCTTATTCTGCCCATGCTTAACAGCGAGCAGGACTCGACCGCACGAATGGCCGCTTAATTATAGAGATCTACTTACCTGTTGCCAGATCAGCGTCTCACTGATCTGGCTTTTTTGTTTATTGGGAAAGTGATAGATAGAACATTGCTAACGAATAGTATTATTCTTTAAAGAAAAGAAGTTGTCGTCTGGAAATCGATTTGTGAATAAATGCTTGAAAGCCTTTTCTTTACTGATAGGCAGGTAAATTTTCTCTATGAGTCATCGATAAAATCAATATCGATTCTAGTGGATCACCGCCTTATTTTGCATTGAAGTTAGATTCGATCCGATATACAACCTGAATAAATTCTATGAAAAATCAAATTGTTTCTGTTGGCTCAGAGTTCCCAGAATTCAAAAAACTGGCTGTGGTGTCGCTTGACAAAGACAAAGAGTTCTACGAAATCTCGTCTGAAGATCATAAAAATGCCGGTCAGTGGTTGGTTATGTTCTGGTGGCCTAAAGACTTCACGTTCGTGTGCCCAACTGAAATCGCTGAGTTCAATAGCAAATTCGAAGATTTTCAGGATCGGGATACGATGGTCATTGGCGCATCGACCGACAGCGAATTTGTTCACCTGGCATGGCGTAAAAACCACGACGATCTACGTGGCCTGAAATTCCCAATGCTGGCCGATACGTCGAAGTCACTGGCTGAAGAACTGGGTATTCTTGAAGCAAATGAAAAAGTTGCTTACCGCGTAACGTACATCGTCGATCCACAGGGTATCGTTCGTTGGGTTAACGTAAACGACCTTTCGGTTGGCCGTAACGTAAACGAAGTAATCCGCGTACTGGACGCGTTGCAAACCGACGAACTGTGTCCTTGCAACTGGCAGAAAGGCGAAGCTACGCTGACAGCTTAATTAGGTAGCGATTGACTGAATGAGTGATTAAGCGACAAATTTTGCATTGGTTTTCGCTTAATCACTCATTTGCTTATTCAGAAATAGACTCATGACAACTACACAAAACGAAACGGTGACCTCGTTGCTCGGTTTGGTCGGTCTGGAACCGTCGGGCGAGCATCCGGTGCTGGAAGCCGTAGCCCAGACAGATCACCGTTACCTGCGCGACCTGAAAATTAATGTTGGCAACGTGTTGAACAGCAGCCAGACGTTGACCAAGAAAGAAGCGCGGTTACTGGCGCTGTCGATAGCCGTAAACGAAAAATACCAACCCCTGATCGATTCATTAACAGCGGCTGCTAAGCAGGAGGGTGCTTCTGACAACGAAATCTCCGAGACGATTGCCTGCACATCGTTGCTGAGTACCAATAACGTGTTTTACCGTTTTCGGCACTTTGTGGGCAAAGATTATTACCAGCAGACCCAGCCTGGCATTCGCATGAGCATCATGATGAATCCGGTACTGGGCAAGGAATTCTTTGAACTAATGAGTCTGGCGGTATCGGCCGTTAATGGCTGTGAACTGTGCGTGAAGTCGCACGAAGAAAGTGTGCTAAAGCACGGCGCTACAGAGGCACGTGTTTTTGACGCTGTCCGGCTGGCTGCGGTGATCAAAGGGTTGATCACGACATTGTAATTGCCTAATAAAGTAAAGGGGCACGAATGAGAAAAATTTTTCATTCGTGCCCCTTTACTATTGATTACTGAGAAGTTATTGATCCCCTAGGTCAGTGGCTGAAATCCATTTGACGCCAAACTGCTGCCCGTTGATGGCTGACTCGGCTGGGTTGGTGTAACGAATCGAAAACTCATTGATGATACCATTCCACAACTCATTGTTTTTTACCGGAATTGCGTAAGTATGGTATTGGTTGTCCGGAATAATCGTGAACGTCACCGACTGGGGCTTACCCGCTGCGTCCAGCTGTGACTGCCCTACTTTGCGCCAATCGAAGAGGAGCTGCGTCTCCGGAGTGATCGCCCGCATCCGCACGTAGACAACGCCGAATTCAGACGCTTTGTAACCTTTGTGCGGAGAAACCAGTCGGAAGCGCCGATCCGTTGGGGTAATGATCAACTCGTTCGTAATGGGAAATCCCTGATCGTAGCCTTTACGATAGGTAAAACCGTGTCGAATCGGGTTGTTGTGGAATACGTAGTTCGGCTTGGTTTCCGAACGGGGTAAGGTATTGATCGTACTGCGGATTTCGTCCAGCGTTCCAACAACCATGTTCACGTCAAACTCGTAAACACCATTCGGGTCCAGAATCAAATTCATCCCGTTTGAGATGTAGCCCGCATTGACCGACTCCGGCGCGCCAACGCCCGGACTATCGAAGAGACCCGCTTTGAACTCGTGCGAATACGGCGTGTGGAGCGCAATACCCCGGTTCGTGTTCGACCGAACGGCGACAATCCACGGTTCCGACGCGTTGACATCGTACGGCCCCATGTGGCCGCTGTAGTTGTATTGATTAAAACTCTTGCCGCTACCACCGATATTCGGAATTGCGTTCACGTTGACCAGGGGGGCGTTTGAGTAAGGCTCGCCTTGTACGACGTAGTACTGATAAAAAGCGCTGCTTGTATAGGTGCAAGGTAATTCCTGCTGCCGCGAGTCAGCGTATTTGGTCTGGTCGCGACGGTCTCCGGTAATGCGCACGTGCCGCCGGACAATATTGCCTTCTAACCGAATCCACTGCTCTACGACATAGTCGCCGGGTTCGTTGCGCAAACCCCAATGCAATCCCCGCGTTTTGCTGTAAAGCATTTTGTCGGTACGACCGTAGCCCAGAATCGGCGAGTATTCTCCGGCAATGTTCCCCCCCTGAACCGGGTTATAGCCAATGTCATCCAAAATCTGTTTGCCGTTGATGGTCCATTTCGTATTCGCATCCGGTAAACTGTACAGGGAGATCTGATCGTCGCGCCCGGCGTCCCGCTTTCCGTTCGATTTGACGTAACAATTGATCATGTTTTCGCCTACTTGCAGATCGGTTACCTCGCGAACAACACCGCCAACGCCTAAGTCAATAGCCACCCGCACTCGGTCGTTCTGTAAAACCGGTCGTTTGTCTTCGGGTTGTGGGCTGTCTAAGATCGGGTACTGCTCGTTCGAAGACAAGGTGGGAGGGGGCGTACAGCCGTCGACGGTTATCGTAGCGACAGCAATGCGGCTGCATCCGTTTACACTAGCGGTTACGCTGTACGAGTACGTTCCATTAGTGGAAGGAGCCGTCAGATTGAGCGTCTTACCTTGTCCTGTAATGCCATTTCCGTTCCAGGCGTAACTAGCCTGATCGCAGGCAGCACCAGAACAGGTAGCGCTCAGACTAACAGCGCTGCCGCAATTGGTATTAATGGAACTGGCTGATAGCGTAAGATCGCAGTCGGTTGGGGCAGGAGTCGGGCATCCTTCGACAGTTAATGAGGCAACAGCGGTTTTGCTGTCGCAACCCGTGGCGCTCGCTGTGACCGTATACGCATAAACTCCGTTCGTGGCGGGGGCCGTCAAGCTGATTGTCTGTCCTTGCTGACGGACACCGTTACCGCTCCAAGTGTAGCTGACCTGATCGCAATTGGCACCTGAACAACTGGCACTCAGACTAACCGCGCTGCTACAGGTAGCCTGAGCTGAATTAGTTGAAAGCGTAAACGCGCAGTTGGCTGGTTCTATTGGGGCGACCGGATTCACTGGGGCCGGGTCCGTTGGGGGAGTTGATGGAGTTGGCGCATTGGCAGACGTTGAGCCAGGGCACGTAGTTAGTAATACAGGACTCTGCGATAATTCAAACGTGCTGCCTGCTGCTTTTACTGAAATTTTCAATGGAGCGTTCTGCTTGTATTTGTCGGGAATAATCCAGTGATACCCGTACAGATCGAAGCCGGTAACCGAATAAGCCTGCGCGACATCCGTTCTGTTTTCATCGGCTTTGATTGTTGTAACTTTAGCATCGTTGATATAAACGTCCAGACGTACGGTTTGCCGTGGTGCTGTGGTGTTCATGATCCAGCCGCCAATGGCGTCACAGTTGGCGGATTCCAGAAAGCCCCGATAATTAGCATTGGCAGGTGATTCGGCAGGACCCGAGACGGTTTCCGTAGGTTGGGCTGATCCATAGCAAACGGGGGTGCTCAGGGGACTGTGCGTCAACTCGGTATTGTCGCCAGCATACCTTACCGAAATGTGTAGCGGTTTGTTGCCCTTGTACTGATCGGGAATAGTCCAGCGAAAGCCATACTGATAAGAGTCAGTAATGTCAAATGCCTGGTCAACGTCAGTTCGGCGTTCATCGGCTTTAACTGTAGCGACCTTCGTGTCATTGACGTAAATAGCCAGATCGATGGATTGCTTCACGTCAGCCAGATCGATAGCCCATCCGCCTATGCTCTCGCAAGTGGCAAATTCCAGATAACTCCGGTAATTAGGCGTACCCACCCGTGCTGATTTTGACGCGTTTTCAGTAGGTACGTACAGGGTTGTTTCAGCACTAATCGTTTCCGCTTCTCGAAGCGCTCTTTTTTCCGTAGGCCGTTCTTTAAGCGTGATAACGGCTTTTTCGACGAATAAGCTTTGTGCACCAGCCTGACTATGACCCCTTAACAAGCGAAACGAGGTGCCAGTCGCCACCGTTGAAAAGTGACCAATAACGTGGTAGGTTATTTCGGTCTGGTTTGGATAAGACAGTTCGGCTCCTATGTAATCGATGATGTCCCCTCCGGTCTGCTCGAAGCCATCCGGAAGCAGAAGTTTCAGTTTGTAACCCGTAGCGCCGGGAAGGTGAAACGCTAAGGTTGGTGATACGGTTAACAGTTCCGCTTTGATGGTCAGGTCAATAGCCTCACCTAGTCGTATCGACTGCGTATTGGCCCGCAAGCTAAACCGGATAGGATCATTATCAGCTGGTGATAAGCTGGATTGACCTACTATAGGCAAGTAAGTGGGATGCGTAAACAGATTGACGGGCGTAGGTCTGGGCTTACTTCGAGTAGGCCTAGGCTCCATTGGCTTTTTCGTGATCGGAAGACCGGAGGACGGAAGGGTCAACCAGACGAGCAAACAAAAATTGGTCACGGCGCATCGGACAACGCGCTTGAAAGGGGCGTAAAAAATTGCTATCATACAAGTTAGGTAAAGTTCGTCGGCAAGACGTGGTAGGTCGGCTACTTAAATGAAATCGTCAGATGGACAAGGCGATTCCAGAAGTAGCCCAATCGGGCATTGACATTCATTCAGAGTGGAAAATAGGTGCTATAAATATAAGTAAATTAATTTTTACATTGCGTATATTATCAATTGTCAATAAAGATGCCAAAAGTTAATTATGGCTTGTCGATAATCTCTTATAGCAGAAAAAACAGGTTTTCTTAAGGGCTAAATCTTCGACAAATTGAAATCAATAAGTAGAGAAAGGAATAGTATGGCATTGAGTATGAATGGATTGGGACTGTCAGTCATTAGGCAAGGAGTAAGCCGGATCGAATACCAAAAGAAAAGCCCGATGTAAATGACACCGGGCTTTTCTGGGAGAAACGATTTGTATTAGGCTGTTTTAACTAAATCGACTAGTGTTTCGATCCACAACGGGCTATCATTGAGGCTTTCCACCAACTGCCAGTGCTTGCCCCCCGATTCTTCGAACAGCTCTTTGTACTCAACGCCAATTTCAATGGTAGTTTCCAGACAGTCGGCTACGAAAGAAGGCGAGAAAGCCAGAACGCTCTGAACACCTTTGGCCCCCAGTTCGCGAATAACATCATCGGTATACGGCTTAATCCAGGGCGTACGGCCCAGGCGCGACTGAAACGAGGTCGTGTATTTTCCTTCCGGAATACCAAGCTCCCGCACGAGCAGGCGGGTCGTTTCAAAACATTGCGCGCGGTAACAGTGCTGATTCATGGCGTGAAACGATTCGCAGCAACTACCGAACTGGCAGACGGAGTGCGTTACATCGCCCTTGGTAATCTGACGTTCAGGTAAGCCGTGGTAGCTGAATATAATGTGATCATAATCGTAAGCATCCATGTACTTACGGCCTAATCGTACAAAGCCCTCAATAAATTTTGGATGTTCCAGAAACCGATTGATGAAACGAACCGCCGGTATAACCTGCCAGTTCTTTACGTTGTCCATCACCAGTTCGTAAACAGATCCGGTAGACGCCGACGCATATTGCGGAAAGAAAGGAATGACGATAATCTCCGTTAAGCCCTGCTGCTGAAACTCATCCAGACCCGCTTTGATGCTGGGATTCTGGTAGCGCATGGCCAGTTTTACAACATACTCGCTGCCAAGTTCCTTTTGCAATTCCCGTTCGACAACGTGCCCGTAGTATTTCAGGGGAGAACCCGTTTCAGTCCACAGTTCCTTGTAAACTTTGGCCGACTTGGGAGCGCGAAATGGCGCAATAATGCCATTGATGAGGAAAAATCGCTGGATATAAGGAATATCGATTACGCGACCATCCATCAGAAATTCGCGTAGGTATTTGCGTACATCGGGCACCGACGGAGAATCGGGAGTACCGAGATTAACGAGTAGAACGCCCGTTTTGCCGGGTGCTTTTACCCTAGCAGTGGGTGACTGTACAACAGGTGCTTCCATAGTGAGGAAACCGTAAATTTTTAAAGTTAGTTTGCTGGCAGGTTAGAACTATACAGCGCGAACCGCAGCTCATTTTGTCGCATCGAAACCGCAAAGGTAACCCTTGTTTCGCAGTGTGAGAATACGTTGTTTGTTTGAATTGTTTCTCCACAGCCCTCAATTTGCGGTGAGAAGCCTTACTGATGCGCTTAACCGGGGCACAAACGAAAGTTTACTTTTACCAAGCAGACATGAGTTTATTCGTGAAATATCGGCAACGAGCTTATTGTCTGATCTGATATGATCTATTTTTGCATCAGTTTTAGTGATGATAGGCATATCGCCTAGATAAGCCGTACTCCTTCTCGTTCAATGACGATCTCTCAACTTGAGTATATTGTAGCTGTTGATACGCATCGGCACTTTGCAACAGCCGCCGATAGTTGCCACGTAACCCAGCCGACGCTAAGCATGCAAATTCAAAAACTGGAAGACGAACTAGGCATCCTTGTTTTTGATCGCTCAAAGCAGCCCGTTGTGCCAACCGAAGCCGGGCAAGCGGTTCTGGCCCAGGCGCGTGAAGTACTCCGGGCGGCTCGTCGAATCCCCGAGATCGTCAGTGAGTCGAAAAATGATTTTCAGGGCGAATTGAAAATTGGCATTATTCCAACCCTGGCTCCTTATCTGTTACCTTATTTCATCGGTGAATTTATCGACAAGTACCCCGCTGTCTCGGTGCAGATTCAGGAGCTGGTGACGGAACAGATCATTGAGCGCCTTCGTAACGGGTTGATCGATGTGGGCTTGGTAGTGACGCCACTCGCGGAAAATGGTATCACCGAAGTTACGTTGTTCAAAGAGCCGTTTGTGGTTTACGCAGCCGATTCGCATCCGCTTTCCCGCAAACAAGACGTTGATCTGGACGATCTTCAGACGGCGGGCCTTTGGCTGCTGACGGAAGGACACTGTTTTCGAAACCAGGTGATGAACATTTGTGGAGCCGACCGCAAAGCCAACGGTTCGGCACTGCGTTATGAAACGGGTTCGCTCGAAACACTCATCAAATTAATTGACAAACAGGATGGTTTTACGCTGTTGCCGTATCTGGCAACCTTTGATATGGATGAAACCCGTCGGGCCAGAACCCGGCCTTTTACGGCCCCTCAACCCGTGCGGGAGGTAAGCCTTGTTATGCACCGTAGCTTTCTGAAACGGAAGTTGATAAACGCCCTCAAACAGGAAATTCTGGATCACTTACCAAAACAATTACTTGAAGAAAGCGCTGGAGAGCAGGTCGTCAGCGTTTCTCAGAAAGATGCACGCTAGCCCTATCGGGAGCGGGATCGCCGTTTTTCCCGTTCTAACCGTTGATAGGCGTTTCTAAAGTCATCGCCATTGGCGACCGCATTAGCCAGAGCCGGAACACCGGCCTGACCTACAATGGCTAACCAGCGTCCTACTTCGTCAGCTGCGGTCTGGTAAGCCAGCATGACCCGCTCGTAGCTTCCTCCGAAAAAGTCGCGGGTGGTTTCCAGATCCGTCAGTTTGAGCATGGGTGGCTGACCGAAGGTCATAGTGGTTGCATCGTCAGAAAATAGAGAGTCCGGCTGGGCCGTGCCTGGCTTTTCCCAAAGAGATGGGCTGCTAAACCGGTAATCGACCATCAACGCCAAGCCTTCATTAAACCACTGCGGAATCTGGCGTTTGACTCGCCACCAGCCCAGGCGGGCAAACAATTCGTCGTGGCAAAGTTCGTGGGCAATGACATCAGCATTGTTGCCCTCCGGTCCCAGAACGAGATACGATTCACCCCAGGGAAGGCCAAGGCTGCATCCGGCACCTTCGCCACCGATGCAGTATTGGCGGTATTCATCCTGCGTAGGGCAGTAGATAAGGATAGCCCGTCCGCGCTGCCCATCCCAGAATCGTCGAATGCGGTCGGTAGCCGTCACGACGTTTTGCCGAAGCTGCCGCCTTTGTTTCTGAGTAGCCAATCGATTGACGTATACCTGCTTCTGACTGTCGAGTTGCTCAAAATCAGTTGATTGATCCACTCGCATACACCGGATCAACTGCGGATAGAGAATCAGGAAACTAATCGGCAGGGCAATTAGAAACGGCAGTACATAACGAAACAATACGTTTCCACGCATGAAGAAAAAAAGACAGTTCGGGCAGATTGCCTGTCAGTCCACGAAGTAAGAGCGAAGCGCTGATTTTTCCTACAGTTGATCGGTATTGCTTCGTAAGTAAGTCTCCCTGTGCGTGATGTCGGTTTTAAGAAACTGATATCGCACACAGGGCAGATTGCGCCAACAACGCTCTACGATTGGTACCAGCGTTAGGCCACGACAGGTTGTTTACTATGGACTACCTCGTAATCGTCCGGGTTAACGCGCCGGGTCGCTTTGCGATACGTCACGGTCAGCGCTGGCCAGATTGTCGTATTTCTGCCCTGCGAATCCATATACCAACTTTTACAGCCTGACGCCCAAACCGTATCGGCCATTTTTTGCTGAATCAGGTTGTTGTAGCGTTGCTGCGCTTCTGGCTTAACGTCCAGAAAAGCACCTTCGCCCGCTTTGTCGAGCAGATTCAAGTAGTCGAGCACATAATTGACCTGCGACTCGATCATGTGAATGATCGATGTATGACCTAATCCGGTGTTCGGCCCGACCAGGAATAGTAAATTGGGATAGCCGGAAATCGTAAGACCATAGTGTGCCTGCGCGCCCTGCGATAACCATTGTTCGAAGAGATTTTGCCCGTAGCGCCCGAGAATATTCGTGCGGCTGATCATACCGGCAACCACGAATCCCGTCCCAAAAATAATCGTATCGACCGGTCGTTCTTTGCCGTTGGTATCAACGATGGTGTTGGGTTTGACTTCGGCAATACCATCCGTTACAACCTCTACATTCGGGCGGGTAAGGGCTGGGTAATAATCGTCAGAGATCAGAACGCGTTTGCAGCCCAGTTTGTAATCAGGAGTTACTTTACGCCGAAGCTCCGGGTCTCGAATTGATTTCTTAAGGTGTTTGAGTGCCTGTTTCGTACCAATCCAGTTGAACGTCTCATTGCCCAGAAAAGACATACCCCGGAGTTCATTAAGCCAATAGATAAGCGAACGATACGCTTTCTGCGCAATCGGCAACCGCCGAAAAAGACGATGCTCAAACGACGATATGGCCCGGTCGAGCCGGGGTGTCACGTAAGGAGCCGTCCGCTGAAAGACCGTGAGTTGCTGTACCTGAGGGGCTATTTTAGGAATGAATTGAATGGCGCTTGCTCCCGTACCGACGACGGCGACCCGTTTGTTGGTGAGGTCATAGTCCGCATCCCAGTTTGCCGAGTGAAAGACGTTGCCGGCAAATGATTTTAAGCCGTTCAGTTTCGGAATGGATGGATAGTTAAGTGGGCCGACAGCAGCTACAACAACGCGGGCGGTAAGCGAATGACCCAGGCTGTCAGTAAGCGTCCAGAGGCCCGTAGCCGGTGAAAATTCGGTGCGGTTGATTTCTGTTCTATACCGGATGTGGGCGTCAAGTGCGTAACGCTCAACCACATCGGTTAGGTAAGCCAGTATCTCGGGTTGGGTAGAATAAGTGCGTGACCAAGCCGGATTTGGCGCAAACGATAACGAATAAAGGTGGGAGGGAACATCACAGGCGCAGCCCGGATACGTATTATCCCGCCAGGTGCCTCCCACCTGACCGGCCCGCTCAAAAACGACGAAAGACGTGTTGCCACGTTCTTTCAGACGGATAGCCGCAGCGAGTCCGGCAAATCCGGCACCGATGATGGCTACGTCAAAATCTGCTTTCATAGGTTTTGTTGACTACTGTTTTCGAATCATTTCGGCAACGAGTCGGCCCGTCTGCATAGCTCCGTTCAGGGAAGGATAGGCCGTATGGTCGCCACATTGGTATACATTATCGGCTAACCGCAGCAGTTCGTGAATCGACTCGGTACCCGCCCGATCGGGTGGGTAAGCCGGTAGCGCCTGGGGAATGTGGTAGGTGCGTAGATGACGCCAATTCGTTACCGTGTTATCGAACCAGCCAGTTAGCTCCTGTCGAATCCGTTCGGTCAATGCTGTTGCATTAATCGTTGCCAGCCCCTGCGTGCTAACCGAGACAAGTGTTTGACCGGCTGGCGCGTAATCAGGTGCAACGTCGCTTATAATAGCCACATTATGTACCGTTGAACTACGCTGCGGGTTCAACAACAGCAATTTTTGTTTCGCTACAGCGGGCAATTCCGAATCGGTGGCGAAGTATGTACAAGTCGTATGATTGAAGGCTTGCTCGGTTGGTGCGGGGCGGCCCAGTAAAGAAGCCGCCTGAGCCGCATCGACCGCCAAAACGACCGTTTCTGCGTTGAGGGTGTCACCATTGGTCAACTGCACCGAGTTACCATCAATTCGTAACACGGGACTGTTGAGCCTGATCTGATCCGGAGCTAATCGGTTTGCTAGCTGGCGGGCAATCGCACCAATCCCTTTTGCGGGTACGGCGGCATCGCCCGTAAAAAACATACGGAAACAAAATTCAAAGAAATTGCTCGAAGTGGTAAGCGCGTCTTCCAGAAAAACGCCCCCAAAAAATGGCCGGAAAAAACGCTCGATGATTTGGTTTGAAAAACCCATGCTGCGCAAAAAGGCCAGCGTGGTCGTGGGCGTTTGCTGAAACAACTCACCAACGGACAGGCTTTGCGTGCGTCGAATCAACTCGACAATAAGCAGCTTATCGCTAACCGTACCCACCGACGAGGCCAGTGTTTGAAACGTCGATAAAGGTTCTTTAAACGGGTTAAGAAGTTTGATCCATTCGTCCTGGTCGTGGATGAGCGCCCCTGACCGAAACGTTTGTAAATTCAGGTCCGAATAATTCAGGAGACGCTGGGCTTCGGGATACGCCGTCAGAAAAATCTGAAAACCCCGATCAAGCTGAAATCCGTCCACACGATCCGTTCTCACACGCCCGCCTATGCCGTCGGTTGCTTCAACAAGTAACGCCTGAATACCCGCCTGCTTCAGATAAACGGCGCAGGTTAAACCCGCTACGCCCGCACCGACAATAAGTACTGGATAGTCCGTTGACGCAGAAGACGGGTTGGACGAAGAAACTGGGTTGACCGACTGATTGGGCGAATTCGTAGGCATGTGTAGTACGTTTAATCAACCGAATAAACGCCAAAATTAGCCTTTCTGATCACCGATACCGTGTAAGTACGCTTAATTATCTGGTATTTTTTTTAGAAATATTGAATAATTAGAAGATTATTAAAAATTAATAACTTGATAATCAATTGGTAATAGAAAGTGGTTGATACTTTTTTTTAGAAACTATTAATTTTGTCGCAGCCGATTGTGTTATACAGGTATGAATCTGTTAATAGTCGATAACTTCGATTCGTTCACGTACATGCTGGTAGACTACCTGCAACAGGCTGGGGCCGTTTGTCATGTGGTGCGAAACGACGAGTCGATGAACAGACTAACCAGACGGTCGGTTGACGGCGTGGTGTTGTCACCCGGTCCAGGTACACCCCGGCAGGCGGGTCGGTTGATGGAAGTGATTGCTTATTATCACCAGCAGCTACCGATGCTCGGCGTTTGTCTTGGGCATCAGGCCATCGGCGAATTTTTCGGGGCTACTGTCGTTCCAGCGGATCGACCGATGCACGGGAAAGTGTCAGCCATTCGGGTGCAGGCGCAGGATTATTTGTTTCAAAATGTTCCCCGGCGCTTCAACGTTACGCGGTATCATTCGTTGCTGCTCCGCGACTTGCCCGACAGCCTTGTCTGCACGGCGGTTACGGAACAGGAGGAGGTAATGGCGTTACGGCATCAGACATTGCCCGTGTGGGGTGTTCAATTTCATCCGGAAGCGGCTTTAACAGAATTCGGTGTATCTATTTTGTCGAATTGGGTTAATTTTTTAAGATTTAGTACAACAAAGCGGGAAATCTCGGCTGCGGTCGGGGCACTGCACTAATTAAGGCTGTCGTATGAGCTATCAGATTCGGGAAGAAGCAGGTTTTCGATACGTAGACGAAGGTCAGGGAGAAGTATTACTGTTGTTACACGGTCTCTTTGGGGCCTTGAGTAACTGGGATGGCGTCATTAGTGGTTTTTCGAACCGATATCGGGTGGTGATACCGTTGATGCCTATTTACGAAATGCCCTTGCGTCAGGCCAGTTTAGAGGGCCTCGTAGCATTCATCGAAAAATTTGTTGACCATAAGCAACTCACTGATCTTACCTTGCTGGGCAATTCGCTCGGTGGTCACCTGGCTTTGTTGTATAGCTTCAAGCATCCCGACCATGTACAGCGGCTGGTACTTACGGGCAGCTCGGGCCTGTTCGAAAACGGGATGGGCGGTTCGTTTCCCAAGCGGGGTAGCTACGACTACATTGCCGAACGGGTAGCGTACACCTTCTACGACCCGAAGGTAGCGTCGAAAGAACTGATCGATGAGGTATTCGAGATTACCAGCAGTATTCCAAAGTGCATGAGTATTGTTGGTATTGCGAAATCGGCTCAGCGCAACAACGTGGCTAAAGATTTGTATAAAATAAAAGTGCCGACTTTACTGGTTTGGGGGTTGAACGACACCATTACACCGGCTGAAGTAGGGTATGAATTCAACCGCCTGATCGCTGACTCGGAATTGCATTTTATCGACCGATGCTGCCACGCGCCGATGATGGAACATCCATACCGATTCAACGAACTGCTGGACGATTGGCTTGAAAGACACCCGATCTTTAGCGAGCATCTGTCGGTTGGTAATTTATCGTAGCGACATTTGGGTAGTGCTGCTGCTATTGATTTGGTCCCGTTGACGCAGAAACTGCCGACTCTCGGCCAAATATAGACGCTGTTTTTCGCTAAGTTTTGGAAACTATGGTTTAATTTCCGTAGTTTTCTGCCATACAGTTTCCTTTAATTTCATTTCGTATGCTGGCTGCCGAACTCATAGACCCGATGCTTCCAGCGCTTAAGCCGACTGACTCGGTTGGGCAGGCGCTGGATTGGATGCAGGAGCACCGCATCGGGCAACTCGTACTGACTGATCAGGGTGATTACCGAGGTGTGGTTAGTGAAGAATTACTGATGGATGTGCCCGACAGCGATCAACCGCTGAGCAGCGTGATGCGCTTGTTTGAGCAGATCTACGTCAATGAAGATCAGCACCTGTATGAAATTATGGGACTGATTATTCAAAATCGTATGGAGGTCGTGGCGGTTGTGAACGAAGGGCGGGAGTTTGCAGGGACGATCTCTGCCAACGAACTGCTGAAACAGTTTGCCCAGGAACTCGGTGTTCAGGAGCCGGGGGCAATCCTGATTCTAACGCTTCATGAGCGCGACTACTCAATGGCCGAAGTGAGTCGGTTAGTCGAGTCGAATAACGTTAAAATTATCAGTAGCTATTTTTCCAGTGCTGCCTACGGTATGCCGGATCGCTCTCGTCTGACGCTCAAGCTCAATCGGCGCGATATTACCCCGGTTATATCGACGCTGGAGCGCTTTGGTTACCATATTGAAGCAGCCTTTGCCAACGCTCCGGTCGAAAGCATCGATCAGGAGCGACTCGATTCGTTACTCCGTTTTCTTAATACATAGTTCCAACGTTTTCGGTTTTCAGTTAGTTGATAGAGTCAAACACTGAAAACCGAAAACCGCACCGGCGACCCGGTGACACTCTTTCATGAAAATTGCCATTCACGGACGCAACTTTCCCGAGAAAGCTCGGCCCTATATTCAGTCCATGTTCGATGAGCTGGCCAAACGTCAGGTCGAAGTTGTTCTCTCCGAAGTATACCGCGAATTTTTAGACGGTGCCGCTGTAGCACATAACAGTGAAGCCGTCTACCAGACTGAGCAGGGTATTGCTGATGCTGACTTTATTTTTAGCCTGGGAGGGGATGGAACGTTGCTGGACGCAGTCACGCACGTAGGGCCTCAGCAAATCCCAATCGTTGGTATCAATATTGGTCGACTTGGCTTTCTCGCAACGGTAGCTCCGCCTTCCATCCGCTTAATGATCGATGCGCTTTTCAACGAGCAATACAGCATTGACGAGCGTTCTTTAGTCGGTGTTCGGTCGAATCCGGATATTTTCGGGAATCTTCCGTTTGGGCTCAACGATTTTACGATCACACGCACACAAACTTCGTCCATGATAACGGTTCATACCTATCTGGACGGTGAGTTTCTGAACTCCTACTGGGCCGATGGTATCATTGTGTCCACGCCTTCTGGCTCCACGGGTTACTCGCTCAGTTGTGGAGGGCCGGTTCTACTGCCCCAAACCAACAATTTCATCATTACGCCGATCAGTCCGCACAATCTCAATGTCCGACCGATGATTGTGATGGATAGCTGTCAGCTTGCCTTTGAGGTCGAAAGCCGGAGCGGTAATTTCCTGGCAGCTCTGGATTCCCGTTCGTTTACCGTTGATGTATCGGCCCGAATCAGCGTGCAGAAAGAAGCGTTCAAAGCGCGTTTGGTCAAGCTCAGTGATGATAATTTCCTCAATACGCTCCGCAGCAAATTAAATTGGGGCTGGGATATCAGAAATTAGAGAAAGTAGCCTGTCTGCAGGGGAGCTACCCTCATTCTTGGCACTCTCTTTGCAGACCATAATATATTTTTCGGTCTTATTTTCCAATAAAATTAGTGTGACAGCCGTTTCGGAAATGGCTGACCTTCGGGCCAACAGCCCGGTTGATTCACGAAACTTACCCACATGAAGCGATACCATTATCTGGCAGCGAGTGCTCTGGCAGGTCTGCTTTTTATCAGCAGCTTGTCAGACAGTCAGGCTCAACGGCGACCAAACACTCGATTTTTACCTTATTCGTCGGTTAGTTTTGGTGTCGGCTCTTCCCATTACTACGGCGATTTGGCGGGTTACCGGCAATTTCTGAGAGCTACCTACATCATGCCGCGTTGGAACGTAGGGCTAGGCTATACGCGTCAGTTTACCCCTCATTTTGCTGCGCGGGCTTCATTTACCTGGGCTCGAATTGCAGGTGACGATTACACGTTCAATAAAGGACGAATAGAAAGAAGCAACGAGAATCTGGTACAATACGCGCGTAACTTGCATTTTCGGAATGATCTGAAAGAATTTGCGATCTCGGGTATTTACAATTTTGTGGCCGACGGCCGTAACTCCAGCGTTCGGGCTAAGTTATCTCCTTATCTTTTCGGGGGAATAGCCTTGGTGGCCCACAGCCCCGAAGCCCGGACACCGGTTGCTCCTGATAATGGATCTTATGAGGCTCAAAAATGGGTGAAGCTGCAACCCCTTCATACCGAGGGCCAGGGTCAACCCGGTTACGAAAAACCGTATAGCCTCGTTACGGTCGCCATTCCGGTCGGGGTAGGTTTACGCTATAAGCTTAATCAGGATTTCGATCTTGGCTTCGAAATTGGCTATCGCTACACCTTCAGCGATTATCTGGACGATGTGGGAGGTCCTTATGCCAGCCCTGACGCATTAACCGGCGTGGCCTCGATAATGGCCGATCGGCGGCAACAGCGATTTGCTGCCCGTAAAAAAGATGCTCCTGATCGTTATGCTATACTCGAAAGTTTGTACCAAGCTGGAGGACAGAGCCAGCAAGACGTGGTGAATGCTTTGAATAACCCCGTTCGTGGGTCGTCCAGCAATATTTTGGGATTCTTGAAGGATGGTTATTTATTGACTAGCTTTCAGATCCATTACATCATTCCGGGAAAAATCAAGTGTCCACCCATCAAATAGACTGTGAGCAAACGACACATCATTATAGCCCGGCTGTTTATAGTCGGGCTTTTTATCAGTTTTAGTGCGCAGGCCCAAAAAATTGAAATCGGCGGAGGGCTGGGTGGTATGCTTTACAAAGGCGACGTATCAACGCGGCTGAATCCACGCTTTTACCGGCCAGCGGCTAACATGTTTTTCCGTTATAATGCGACGCGCTCGTTTTCAATACGGGCCGGACTGGCAGTCGGTGGCTATCAGGCCGAAGATCATTACAGTAATGATCCGTTTCAGCAGGCACGTAATTATTCATTCAGAAGCAGAACCAGCGAAGCAACGGTTGATTTGCAATACAATTTTCTGAACTATAAGCTGCTACCTAAAGTGAAAAACTGGACACCTTACGTGTTTGGTGGGGTAGGTCTTTACAGCTACACGAACGCCGTTGTCAAAGCGCGGGCACTGTTAAACTTTCCGCTTGGGATAGGCGTCAAGTACGAAATAAAGCGCCCCTGGAGCATTGGGCTGGAATTTGGTACGCGGTTTACCAACAACGATTACCTGGACGGCTTAGGCGAACGAACTTTTGGCGTAACAACAAATAAGATTGCCCAGGGTAATCCGGCTTTGAAAGACAGCTACACCTATACCGCAATAACAGTCAGTTATACGTTCTACAAAATTGTCTGCCCGTAAGCGGATAAACACCGATTTGGCGAGCCGAAACTTCGTCGCTCTGCGCAAACGAGTAGCCGCTTCTAGATTTTTTTGTTATAGTCTCTCCCGTTCGTGAAAGGATACGATACGCATAAGCCCGACTTTGCGTATTTTTGGGGACGTAACGGAAAAATGAGTTAGTGAAGATCGATATTACTTTGTTCATGCGGATAGTGGGTGTGATGGCTGCTTTGCTGGTAGGCGGGATTAACGTGGCATCGTCGCAAGTTGTTACCAGCAATTCAGATGAACCTACTCTCTACAAGTACTGCCAGCAATACCAGACGCTTTATACGAAGATCCGGGAGCAGAGTATAACACCCGATTCAGCCCGGCAACAGTTTAGCGCCATCATGAAGGGCTTGCAGGAACGTTTCCGTAGCTCGGAAACCATCCCTTCCGATAGCTTACAGCGCGATAGTCTGCGCCGGACAGGAACGTACTTTTCGTTTCCTATTCGGGGCTACACAACCAGCGCTATTGGCGGTACACACGGGGAGGGCTACCGGGCAACAGGTTTTGACTTGTTCGACCACAATGTGCGCGGCAGTCATCCGGCTCAGGATATTTTCATCGTCGACCGAAATCAGGATACTGTCGATGACCGAACCGGAAAGCCAGTCGATATTCTGGCAATGACCAGTGGGCTTGTGTTGGCTGTCGAAACCGATTGGCATCCCGGCTCTGAATATCGGGGTGGAAACTGGATCTGGGTCTATGATCCGATCTTACACGGCTTGTTTTACTACGCCCACAACAACAAGGTAGAGATAGCACCCGGGCAATGGGTGCAGGCTGGTCAAAAACTGGGTGAGATGGGCCGCTCCGGCTTTAACGCCTACAAAACCCGTTCGCCGACTCACCTGCATCTCATGTACCTTCAGATTCAACCGAGCGGCCTGCCACTCCCGTTGAACACGTACCCGTGGCTCCTGACGGCTAAGCTGTCGAAGTGATGTAACTCCAGATACAGGCTGTTCCCACGATGCGCTATTCTACGAGCGCCGTTACGATTCGCGAACGAGGTTCACACCGGTGACAAGGAAAATCATACCGACGATGAATGGAGCCGCAGCTTCTCCTTTCGAGACGGAAAGGCCCAGAACGGGTCTGTTGTCAGACAGGAACGCAATCAAGGCAAAAAGAATAACGACTACACCCAGAATGGTAAGCGATGCGCCGAAGAAACGGCGAAAGTTTGTTTTGTTCTCCATTTTTTCAATTATACAGGTTTTTCATCTTCAGTTATTGCCGGACTGAGAGTTAGCTCGGACAGTTTTTTTACGACGTTCATCCCGCGCTTATTTCCTTCCTCAACCAGTAGCCGAAACGCTGCTTCCAGTTCGTTTTTTACCATTCCATCCAGGATGGCTTCTCGAATGATCGTTTTAATTTCACCCACTTCTTTCGATGGGGGGATATTGAACGCTTCCATGATCAGCTCCCCCGTAATAACCGGCTGAAAATTGCGGAGTTTATCCCGCTCTTCAAGATCATGAAGTTTGCGCTCAACCCGGTCAAAGTTGCGTAGGTGCTTCTGGACTTTCTCGTAATTTTTCGATGTAATATCGGCCCGGCACAGCGCCATCAAACCGTCGAGGTCGTTACCCGCATCAACCAAAAGTCGTCGTAGGGCCGAGTCGGTGATTTGTTCTTTGGTGAGAGCAATGGGGCGTAGATGAAGGCGAACGAGCTTTTGCACAAAACGCATGTGCTCATTAAGCGGTAATTTCATCGTACGAAATATACCCGGTACCCACCGCGCACCCATATCTTCGTGCCCATGAAAGGTCCAACCGACTTTGGCGTCAAACCGCTTGGTTGCGGGTTTGGCGATATCGTGCAGGAGTGCCGCCCAACGAAGCCAAAGTTCGTTATTCCGTAACGTAGCTGATTGGTCGGTTCGGTTAGCGATGTTGTCGAGAACCTGGAGCGTGTGGTAAAAATTATCCTTGTGACCCTTTCCTTCGATTGTTTCAACGCCTTTCAGCGCGACCAGTTCAGGGAAAATACGGTCCAGCAAACCCGCGTGGTACAATAATTTGAAGCCGTACGAAGGGGTCGATGCCAGAACAATTTTGTTTAACTCGTCGGTAATTCGCTCACGCGACACAATGCTGATTCGCTCGTTCATGCGTACAATGGCATCGAACGTGTCTGGCTCAATGTCAAAATTGAGCTGGGCGGCAAAGCGAATGGCCCGCATCATCCGAAGGGGATCGTCAGAAAACGTAATGTCCGGATCGAGTGGTGTGCGAATTATCTTGCGTTTGAGGTCTTTCAGGCCATCGAAGGGATCAATTAATTCGCCAAAGTTGCCGGCGTTCAGACTAATACCCATCGCGTTGATTGTAAAATCTCGCCGATTCTGATCGTCTTCAAGGGTCCCATCTTCGACAATTGGCTTCCGCGAATCGCTTCGGTACGATTCTTTGCGGGCCCCCACAAATTCAACTTCCCAATCGGCGCCACCATCACGATCTTCGTCGGAAGCGGCCCGTAACATGGCGGTACCAAAGTTGGGGAACACCGATACTTTCGTTTTCAGGGTTCTTCCAACGGCTTCAGCCAAGGCAATACCGCTACCAATGCAAACGACGTCAATATCTTTTGACGGTCGTTGCAGGATCAGATCGCGGACAAACCCACCGATGACATACGCCTGAACGCCGAGTAATTCGGCCTCGCGGGCGACGATGGCAAAGACCGGATTTTTATGTAACGTGTCACTGAAATTCATAATACTGGTATTCAGTCTTCGGTATACGGTCTGCAAACAGCCAGGTATAGTAGCAAACTGCGAGAACCTATACGTTGAAAACTAACCCTACTTTCTAATAAAACTTACTTCGCCATTGATACCAAGCCGCATGATCCGTGGTTTGCGGGGCATCGCCGGTAGTGTACCAAAGTGCTCCTTCCCAATGGCCTCCGCTTCGGCTGGCAGTCTTAGCGACTCGAACGGAACCGTTAACAAGCCACGGCCAAAACTTCCAATAAGTCGCTGCACATCGGCGCTCAATGATCGCCGGACGGCAATTTCGCCCGCTGGTGATGCCGGTTCTCCCGTTGACCAAAGCTGGGCTGACACGTTCTTTCCCTGATCGTACACGATCGTCAGCGGATTTTCCGCAAACTCAACCAGGTCATAGGCGATGTCCGGTACTTTAGCAACATATAACCCCAGCTGATCCGTGTTCTGGATAACAACGGTTGGCCGCAAACCAGTGGGCATAAGTGGCCGAAGGGTCAGCAGTTGCGCAACGGCTGTGTCGCTGGTCGGATCGGCTGCTACAGACCAGCCCGTTTCGTCGGCCAGAGCTATGAGCTGGCTCTGCCGAAGTTGGTAAGCTATATCGCGGATGCTTGTAGTCATGGTAAATTAACCCGCAAAAATACAGCAAGTTTAGAAAAGTAGCATTATGAACTTGCTGTAAAGCCTGGATCGAACGATTATCATAGTAATTACGCAGAGCAGAATGCTTCTTAAGTATGTTGGTTGCCGTAACTACTGCGTTACTTACGATGGGCGCGCAGAGCCATATATGCCCGATCTCGGTAAGATCGTTTGAGCTGCCATTGCCATACCGCGCCATCGTTGGGATCGTCGAAGGCATCATTAAATGTCATGCCGCATTTTTCCAGCACCCGCACCGATGGACTCATCTCGGCAAGGGTGTGCGCCTGAACAATGGTCACGGCGGGCTGGTCAAAAGCCCAGTCGATCAGGCCCTGAGCGGTTTCGGTCGCCAGACCTTGCCCCCGGTAATGAGGGTAGATTTCGTAGCCAATCTCGACCATACCCGCTTCGTCGGGCTTGCCTTTATAACCGCCAACACCAATTAACGCCTGATCGGCACGGTGAATAAACAAATAAAGCCACCAGGGACCTTCGCTCTGATCCGCTGCCAGTTTGGTATAAGTATACTCAAAACCGTCCATGCCGAATTCGCTGAGAATCTCCGGAACACGAATGCCCAGATGCTGACTCAGCTTGTCTGAGCCCGCAAAAAGTGCATCGTAAGTCGGAAGATCAATGGGTAATAAGGCCAACCGGGTGGTGATAAGGGGAGACATAAGCAAGCAACTCAAATGACGATTTTCCGCAAAGTTGATAAGGATAGCCCTGAATGCCTACGATGAACTTATTTATTGGTGTGTCGTAAACAAAGAACAGCCGGGTTCGCCCGGCTGTCTAAGGATATTTGCTATTTATCAATGGTTTCCGTCAAGGCATTTTCCGGTTGATACTTGTACCAGTATTCGATCAGGTCAGCTACCAACCCTGTCCAGCCGGTCTGGTGGTTGGCCCCCAGGCCCGCCCCCAAGTCGCCGTGGAAATACTCGTAGAATAAGTAAAGCCCCTGGAAATTCTTATCGTGCTGCATTTTTTCGTCATACCCATAAGCCGGAACCCGACCATCTGCACCTCGACGGAAAATGTTGATCAGCCGTTCCGTGAGCAGTACGGTCGCTTCCTTAATGCTCATGACCTGTCCCGAATTGGTTGGGTACTCGATCTCAAAGTCATCGCCGTAGTACTGATAAAACTTCAGCAACGCATCGACCAGCAGAAAATTCACCGGAAACCAGATTGGTCCCCGCCAGTTGGAATTACCGCCGAACATACTCATTTCAGACTCAGCCGGAACGTAGCGTACCTGGAATATCTCGCTGTTCAACTCAAACTGATAAGGAGTTTGTTCGTGATACTTCGAGAGGGCACGGATACCGTAGTCGGATAAAAACTCAGTTTCATCGAACATCCGTTTGAGAATCATTTTCATCCGGTGTCCGCGCAGCAAACTCAGCAGGTGCGTTTCGCCTTTGCCCGGCTCGTGCCAACGTGAAATAAGCGACGCCAGATCAGGTCGGTTCGTCAAGACCCATTCGACACGCCGTTTGAAATCAGGCAGTTTAGACAGTAATTCTTCATCCAGAATCTCAACGGCAAACAAAGGAATCAAGCCGACCATCGAGCGGATTTTAAGCAGTCGGGCATTCTGGTCAGGCGTGTGCAGCACGTCGTAATAGAACTGATCGACTTCATCCCACAGGCTTATATTTTGCTTGCCCAGGTTGTTCATCGCTGAGGCAATGTGCAGGAAGTGCTCGAAAAACTTACTGGCCATGTCCTGATAGGAAGGACGGGTCAAGGAAATTTCGCAGGCAATCCGCAGCATGTTAAGCGTATACATTGCCATCCAGCCAGTACCGTCGGCTTGTTCGATGCGACCGCCCATCGGTAGCGGTTGTGAGCGGTCGAATACCCCAATGTTATCCAGCCCAAGGAAGCCACCACCGAAGATGTTATTTCCTGCTACGTCTTTCCGGTTGACCCACCACGTAAAATTGAGCAGCAGTTTATGGAAAACCCGTTCCAGAAAACCCACATCGCCCACACCATTGAGGTCGCGGTCGATTTCGTATACTTTCCAGGTTGCCCAGGCGTGGACAGGTGGGTTTACGTCCCCAAAATTCCACTCGTAAGCCGGAATCTGACCGTTCGGGTGCATGTAATACTCCCGCAGAATAACAGCCAGTTGTCGCTTGGCAAAATGCGGATCAAGTCGGGCCAGCGTCAGGGTATGGAACGCCAGATCCCAGGCGGCAAACCACGGGTATTCCCATTTGTCGGGCATCGACAGGATGTTGGCCGTGTACATATGCCGCCAGCCTTCGTTGCGCGCGTAGACGCGTCCCTGAAAAGGAACAGGCATTTTTGGGTCCCCTTTGAGCCACTCGTTGACGTTGTAATAATAGAACTGCTTGTTCCAGAGCATACCCGCGTAGGCTTGCCGCTGAATAGACAGCAGTTCGGGATCGGTTACGTTTTTTTGTAACTCACCGTAAAAAGCATCAGCTTCTTGCAGCCGTTTATTCCATATTTCGTCGAAATCGCCGAAAGGCTGGCTGAGAAGCGTTTGGTCACTGAATCGTAAGCGTATGGTAACGCTACCACCTGCCGGAATCTGCCGGGTGTATTGCGCCGACGCTTTAGTACCAATCTGATTCGGATTGATGAAGCTCTTTTTACCGCCGGAGACAATGAAGTTGTTGATGGCATCTTTTGGGTACTTCGCCACGTTCGGTCGTCCATAGAGCCGGTCGGTATTCGTGTCATTGTCGCAAAACAGCAGGGCGTCGGCATCCTCGCAGTAGAGTTTATACTTCCCTAACTGCTTATGATTGACCTCAATCTGCTTATTGCCAATGCCGTTGAGCATTGGCCGAGCATTGTACTGCTCATAGCCCCAGGCCCAGGTATTGCGAAACCATATCGTGGGTAGCAGCGTAAGCGGGGCCGTCTGCGCCGAACGGTTATGTGCGGTTACGGTCACAAGCCAGTCGTTCTGATCGGCTTTGGCGTATTCAATAAAGATATCGAAGTACTCATCCCGGTCGAAAATCCCGGTGTCCAGCAATTCGAACTCCGGGTCGTGCCTTCCCCGGCGCGATGTTTCGATAACGAGACGGTTATATGGAAATTCCTGCTGCGGATACTTGTACAGCATTTTCATGTATGAGTGCGTGGGCGTACTATCCAGATAATAATACAGCTCCTTTACGTCCTCACCATGGTTCCCCTCCGGTCCCGACAGGCCAAAGAGTCTTTCTTTGATGATGTTATCTTTGTGATTCCAGAAGGCAAGTGAGAAGCAGATATGACCTTTGTTATCTGAAAAGCCACCGATCCCTTCTTCTCCCCATCGGTAAGCGCGGGAGCGTGCCATGTCGTGCGTGACGTAGTTCCATGCGTCACCGTAAGGGCTATAATCTTCGCGGACGCTTCCCCAGGCCCGTTCGGAAAGATAAGGTCCCCACTTTTTCCAGCCTTTGTTATCGGCTCGTTCGTAAATTCGTTCGCGTTCTGCTGTTGGCATTGTGCTGTACGGTAGGTGAGATCTGGTAGTTTGATAGAGTCAAAAATAGTGCTAAACTGTGTCACTACATTAAAGACAACTAAGAACTATACCCGTTGGTTAACTAGTTGACTAGACGGTATGTTTTTACTGTATACTTGCAACGGATTCAGCCGAAAAAGCAAGCCTATTGGCACGGATTTATTCTTTAACGGCGGCTAGTACACGTTTAATCAATTCATTCGGACTGCCGTTGTGCCATCGCCAGACGATGACAATATCGTGCTCAGGATCTACCCAGATGGTGTTTGACCCTGCACCCAGAGCCGCGAAACTAGTGGTCGGGGCGTCGGGCCAGACTTTCTTGCCCGTCGAGCTGGTGCCTGTGTTGAGCCACCATAAGTAGCCGTAATCCGGGCCAACAGGGCTCGGCGAAGTCGCCCGCTTTACCCAATCAGACGAAACGATCTGACGGTTGCCCCAACGACCCTGCCGTAAAAAGAGATAACCAAACCGGGCTTCGTCGCGGGTGTTGATCCACAAGCCACCACCCCAGCGGGTACCGCCACTAACCGAAGGCATTGATTTACCATCGACATCGGCGACAGCAGTCGGGTAGGTGATATAACGCCAGGTGTCCGACGCGCCAATCGGGTTCATAATCTCGTCGCGTACAACGTCGGGAATGGGTTTCTTCCACAAACGCAGCAGCGACAACGCCAGTCGATTGATCCGTACGTCATTGTACTCATAATAGGAGCCGGGTTTCTGAAGCGTACGAGGCTTACGTTCTCCTTTTCCAAACGCTTCTTTTCCGACAAAATCACTGTTTTTACCCCACAGGCTGCCTTCCCACTCGCTGGTTTGTTGTAGGTGATGCTCCCAGGTAATCGCTTTGTTTTGATCCGAATCGTAGCCGCCATCGCGAATAAGCGTAGCGACTGGGTCATGCACATTCGGAATCATACCGCGATCGACGGTGATACCCGTTACGGTCGACAAAACGCTTTTGGCTACGCTATAGGTCGGATCGGGCCGTTGCGTGTCGCCCCATTCGGCCACGATGTAGCCGTGCCGCAGTACAATCCCATTCGTAGCCGCCCGGCTGCTGGGCATTGGGCCGAGTAGCTTACCGAAAATTTCTTCCTGCGTTGAGAAGTTGGGCGTCATCTGCGTGGTTTCCTGCGTCTTGGCGAATGCGACAGCCTCATTCAACAACGTTGGGTCCATACCCGCTTTCTCAGGGGAAACGTGGGTCCAGTTGTTGCCTTTGGCCGGGAAATAGATCGTTGATGAGGAAGGTTGTCGATGGCAGGCCGTCAGAGTGGCCAGCGTCAACGTATATAGGATAAGTTTCCGGTAAAAAAGCAGCATCGCGCGTCAACTAAAGTGAGTGATTGTCTGTAACACCGTTCCGGTAAAAAACGAAGTCCCAAATTAGGTTATTTAAAGAAGATCTGATCATCTTATCGTTATTTAAGCGACGGCTTCTTTGCCAACTCCAACACTTTCTTGAGTAGCTTATTTTTTAACTGACGAGTAGCCGGTCATTGATCCGTCAATGTTGATGGCGTTCATGGTAGACATGCGGCATAATTGATCATGCTGATTCGCTGGTGAGCAGGAAAAGCATAAAAGCAGAACGGCGTAACTTTCTGGGTTACGCCGTTCTGCTTTTATAGTACCACACGTCTTGCTTTAGCGCTCTAACTTAAACCCTTCGTCTACCCGCACACTTTGCGGGCGGTTGGCAACATCCCAGCCAGTAAGGTAAATCCAGCGGGCAATCCGGGTTACTTTGGCCGTGTTGATGCGGTCTGGCTCATCTTTGGGTGTATGGTAGTCCTTGTGAAGCAGCGTTGTGAACGCAATGGCCGGTACGTTGGCACGGGCGTAGGGCAGGTGATCGCTTCGGAAATACCAGCCTTCGGGATGTTCGGGCTTATCCCACAGCGTATCCAGTTTGAAATGCGCATCGGCCTGATTGACCGCCAGAGCCGCGTTGACCAGATCCGTTGAGTTGCGATGCGGAGGTTGCTGGCCCAGAATACAGGCACTATCGGGTGCGTTGCGGCCAATCATCTCGGCGTTTAATACGGCCACGATAGAACCTTTAGGAACGGTTGGTTTTCCAACGTAGTAGCGAGAGCCGAGCAGTCCTCGTTCTTCGGCACCGTGAAAAACAAACAACGCCGACCGCTTGCCGGGCTGTTGCGCAAACGCCCGACCAATCGCCATCGTCGCCACACAACCGCTCGCATTATCGTCGGCTCCGTTCCAGATCGAGTCACCAGCAATCGCCCGGCGAACGCCGTCGTGATCCTGGTGGGTGCTGAACAACACGTATTCATCTTTAAGCTTCGGGTCCGTTCCGGGTACTTTAGCGACGATGTTGACCGACGGATAGTTGAAGCTTTCGACGTTTACGATGTTGGTAAACTGCTGGCCGGGTTGTTTAATCCATTCCAAAGCGCTGGAAGGAAGCCACAGGGTTGGCGCTTGCGAAAAGACGCGCGTATTCGGACCACCGGGTAGATCGTACCGTCCCCGTTCGAGACCAGTCGTCCAGTTGTCGAAGTAGAATTGAGCAGCTTTATCCGAAACCCAGATAACGGCCAGCGCTCCCGCTTTCACGAGTTCGGCGGCCCGGCGGCTCATGGTACCGAACAGAAACCGGCGGTAGCTCAACTCCGATGGGGGCGTTCCCGAAAATTCCAGCGCTACGGCTTTGCCTTTTACATCGACTTTTGCCAGTTCTTCGGGTGTACCTTTACCGACAAACACCAGTGGGGCATCGACGGAGGCAATGGCCGGAGCCAGAATAAAGGCATCCTGTCCGTGTACGAGCTGATGAGCGCCTATATTCAGCCGGCTGGTTTCGGTGATGCGGGTACGCTGAATATGAAAGAACTGGAAAAAAGTACCGTCGTCACCAGCGGGTTGGAGACCCATTGCCCGAAGCTGGTCCGCAATCCAGACGGACGCTTTCAACTCGTCCAGCGAACCTCCTTCGCGGCCCCTGAAGTGATCACCGGCCAAGGCAAACAAGTCGCGTTTGATGTCGCTTTCCTTGATGGCCGAAGCAGCATTGGCAGACTTGACAGCACCGGCTTTTGACTGAGCGAAGCTACTCGTCGGGACGGAGAGCGCTATAAGCGTAGCTACACCGGCGAATAAGTACTGCATTCGTCTGTAGTTTAAATAAATCATTGTTTCGGTATACGTTGATGATTGGGTGAAAGCAAATTTACGCGGTGACAAAATACCCTGTGCGTCGGTACAAGCTTGATACCGTATAGAATTAGTTGGTTAGATGACACAAAATCTTGTAACTCTGCTCATTACGCGAGGCAACAAAATGGTATATTGGCCAAATAAATAATAAGCCATGCGGACTTTGTACCTTTTTTTATTGGTTATTCTCGGAAACGTACCTCAACATGCTCTTGTTGCTCAGTCCAGAAAGACTTCGGTTGATCCCACAGTGCGCTTCGATCGCTACGTACAACAGGCCGTTCGCGACTGGCAGGTGCCTGGGCTCACTGTGACGGTTGTCAAAGACGGTCGGGTTTTGTTTAAGAAAGGGTATGGTGTTCGCGAAGCAGGTAAAACCGAGCCGGTAAATACAGAAACGCTTTTCGCGATGGCTTCGACCACTAAAGCTATGACGGCTGCCTGTCTGGGTATGTTGGTTGACGAAGGTAAACTTCGCTGGGACGATCCGGTCATCAATTACCTGCCGGATTTTCAACTGTATGATCCGGCAGTAACCCGTGAACTGCGGGTGCGCGATCTGCTCATTCACAACACGGGCGTCGGTAATGCGGATTATCTGTGGACAGCCATGCAGATTCCGTCCGACGAAATTCTACACCGAATGCGCTTTGTTAAACCCGTGTATTCATTCCGGTCGGGTTTTATTTACCAGAACATCATGTATCTGGCTGCCGGAAAAGTGGTGGAAAAAGTAAGTGGCATGCCATGGGAAACCTTTATCCACAAGCGAATTTTCGAACCACTCAACATGCGCCGTACACAGGCCCTGGTCCGGCAGGTAACCGATGCGAACCGGGCCAGGCCGCACATTCAGATCAATGATACCATTCGATTGGTCGATAGCCGGACGGAAGAGGAATTAGTCGATGCCATTGGGCCAGCGGGTTCGGCGTGGACGTGTCCGGATGATATAGCCGCCTGGATGCAATGTATGCTGGACAGTGGTCGATATGAGGGAAAAACGCTGTTGAAACCGACAACCTGGGCCGAGTTATTGAAACCACAAACGTTGGTGACCGACAGCCAGTTTTATCCGACTCAGCAGCTGACCAAACCAGTTTGGAAGACTTACGGCCTGGGCTGGTTTCAACACGATTACCGAGGGCATCGAATTAATCTTCATACGGGTAGCCTGACTGGTATGATCGCTATTCACGCGCAATTGCCCGATCATAAGCTAGCTGTATACGTGCAGGGAAACCTTGATCATACCGAACTGCGTCATGCAATTATGTACAGGGCTTTCGACGAGTTTGCGCTAGGGGTATCCCACGACTGGAGCACTGAGTTTCGACAACTCTACGGCGGTATCCGGCAACGGGCAAAAGCTGCCGAGCGGAAAGCCGATAGCACGCGGGTTCGCAACACAAATCCGTCACTTCCGCTGACGGCTTATATGGGGAGCTACAATAGTCCACTGTACGGAAACGCAACCGTAACGATAAAGGATAGTAAGCTTCATGTTTCAATAAATAACGTCATGACGGGAACGCTCGCTCACTGGCATTTTGATACTTTCCGGTTAGCTTATGACCAATTCTGGAATGGGCATGATCCCGTCAGCTTTGTACTGAACAGCCAGGGACGAGTGGCTCGCTTAAATTGGAATGGTGCCGAACTGGAAAAACAGCCCGATGTATCTGGCAAGGGACTGGCTGGCGGCAAGTGACCAGAATCATATTGGTGACTGAAGGCGTTGTTGATCGGTCGATAGCTGAAACGCGTTATTCATCGCTTCGGTAAATAGTGCGTTTTGGTCGTTTTAAGGCCTATTTTGTTCAATCTTGGTCGCGTTTATGAGGCTACGGGGCTTATCTCAAAATACTCTATAGATTTTAGAGTTTTTTATAAACAGTAGATTTATTCAATCCGTTAGGGGTGGGTAATTAATATTTTTTTCAACTCAATAACGCTATGAAAACTAAATCACTCGCTCTTGGATTCCTGACGGTTTTGTCAGTGACAAGTCTCTCGCTGGCTCAGCAAAACAGTGGTATGACGAACACCGGATCGACCAACATGGTCGGTAAAGAAAGTAAGTCGGAGTTCGATCGTCAGAACAAAAAAGGAGCCGCGGCTGTAAGCGCCATCAGTGCGGGTAACGCCAAATTATCTAGTGCCGATCAGGATCTGATGATGCAGGTTGCCAAAGGGGGTATGATGCAACTGGAAGTAAGCAAAGCCGCCCTGCAAAAAACAAGCAACAACGAAGTGCGCGAACTGGCGCAGGCTGAGGTTGACGAACAAACCGGACTGTCGGCCAAGCTAAAGGAAATTGCCAGTGCGAAAGGCGTAACGTTACCGTCGGAACCCGATGCTGAAACGCAGGCGATGGTGGCTAAAATGCAAGGCATGTCGGGCATGGAGCTAGACCGGATGTATGTACAGGAGAGCGGTGTGAACGGTCACGAAAAGCTGGATAAAGTGATGTCGATGGTTAAATCGAATGCGTCGGACCCAGCGTTGAAGGATGTTGCCAAAGCGGCTCACCCACTGGTTAAAACGCACCTGAAAGTGTCGAAAGAAGTGCTTAATAAGATGGCTGGTAGCAGCGGTATGGGATCGAAGTAAACAAGCGACTCTATTCCGTATAAATACACGGTAAAGAGACCGGGCGACAAAATTTGTTGCCCGGTTTTTTGTGTTTTACGAGGTAGTTGTACCGCTTTAGTCTACTAGATTTTGTATCTTTGGAAGAGTAAATTGAACCGATAACAACCTGCTGTGGAAAGACGTAGTGCGCTTAAATCAATGGCAATGGCCGCCGGGGCTCTCATCAGCCTGCCAGCCTGGGCCAATAGCTGGAACTCCGAAACTGTTCAGTTAACCAGCAAATTTCTTTCGTCCAGTCAGGACGACTTACTCGCCCAGATTGTCGAAACCATCATCCCGGTTACCGATACCCCAAGCGCCAAAGCCCTGAATGTGCATCAGTTTATCCAAAAGATTGTAGCTGATTGCTACGATAAGCCCGCGCAGGAAACGTTCCTGAATGGGTTGACGGCGGTAGACGAACAAGCGCAGAAGACATTCGGTAAACCGTTTCGGGAGGGCGATGCAACGCAGCGTACGGCGCTGCTGACCCAGTTTTCGCAATCCACGCTACCCGCGCAGAAAGACTTCTATTCGATGGTGAAAGGCATGACCATTCGGGGATACTTGAACTCGGAGTATGTCATGACCAACCTGACTCACTACCAGTTTATCCCCGGCCACTACTACGGTTGTGTTCCTGTACCAACCAAGGCGATTTCACAAACTCCGACTAAATAATCCGTCGTTTGTGGTACTGACTGTACGGACGTAGCTAGCTGAACCGTAAGTCTGTTCCATCAGCATACTTTCAACATGGCAAATCTGAATATTGACGCTAAAGCACAGAACACCTACGACGCGATCGTAATTGGGTCGGGTATCAGTGGGGGCTGGGCCGCTAAAGAACTTACCGGTAAAGGGCTTCGTACGCTTGTCCTGGAACGGGGTCGGGATGTTCGGCACGTGACCGATTACCCAACGACCATGACGCAGCCTTGGGAGTTTGAACACCGGGGGCAGCTAACCAAAGAGGTAAAGGATGCCAATCCGATCATTAGCAAGTGCTATGCTTTTTACGAAGGGACGCAGCAGTTTTTCGTGAAAGACGCCGAACACCCGTACATTCAGGAGAAGCCGTTCGACTGGATTCGGGGCTATCAAGTAGGCGGGAAGTCACTGATGTGGGCGCGGCAAACACAACGGTGGAGCGACTTCGATTTTGAAGGTCCGGCTCGTGACGGTTTTGCGGTTGACTGGCCCATTCGTTACGCCGATCTGGCGCCCTGGTACAGCTACGTCGAACGCTTTGCGGGGATTACCGGTAATAAAGACGGGCTCGCTACGCTACCCGATGGCGAGTTTCTGCCGCCCCACGAATGGAACTGTGTGGAAAAGCATTTCCAGCAGAAAGTAGCGGGTCGTTACAAAGATCGTCACGTAATTATGGGTCGGGCGGCCCATATTACCAAGCCTCAGCCGATTCATTTGCAACAAGGTCGGGCACAGTGTCAGCACCGGACCATTTGTGAGCGTGGCTGTCCGTTTGGTGGTTATTTCAGCAGCAATTCATCAACGATCCCCTGGGCTGCCAGAACCGGTAAAATGACCCTGCGCCCAGACTCGGTTGTTCATTCGATTATTTACGATGAGCAGAAGGGGCGGGCAACTGGCGTTCGGATCATTGATGCCAACACGAAGCAGATGCAGGAGTTTTATGCCCGCATTATTTTCCTGAATGCGGCAGCGTTGAACTCAAACCTGGTTCTGCTGAACTCAACCTCGCATCGTTTTCCGAACGGATTAGGTAACGACAGCGGTGTACTGGGTAAATACGTTGCTTTCCACAACTACCGGGCCGGTATTTCAGCGCAATACGACGGCAACCTCGATTCGACCACCGATGGTCGTCGCCCAAACGGTCCGTATATTCCACGTTTCCGTAACGTCTACAAGCAGGAGACCGACTTTCTGCGGGGTTACGCGGCTGGGTTCTCTGCCAATCGTGTTTCGCGCTCAAACCAGGATGGTATTGGAGCCGACTTAAAGCAAAGCCTGCTCAATCCTGAATTGGGCGGTTGGTCCGTGGGTTCGCACATGATGGGCGAAACGATTCCGAAAGAAACGAACTACGTTGCGCTCGACGCCAATCAAAAAGATCCGTTTGGTATTCCGCAGCTAAAAATCTCGATTGCTTACGACGATAACGATGACAAAATGGTCAAAGATTATCAGGAGCAGATGACCGAAATGTTTACGGCGGCTGGTTTCACCAATATCCGGGTGCGCGACGACCGCCGGAATCCAGGACTGGATATCCACGAAATGGGTGGCGTTCGGATGGGTAAAGATCCTAAAACGTCGATGCTCAACAAGTGGAATCAGCTCCACGCCGTCAAGAACGTGTTCGTAACCGACGGTTCGAGCATGACCTCAACCTCGACGCAAAACCCATCGCTGACCTACATGGCGATGAGCGCCCGTTCGGTCGATTACGCAGTGAAAGCCATGAAAAAAGGCTTAGTGTAGAAGGAGTCGTTAACGTGTAAAAATTGTGGGGTTTCGGTGGTGTCGGGTTTGAGAACCCGACACCACCGAAACCCCACAATTTTTTTAGAACTGGAAGTAAATAAACTGATTGGACGAAAAGACACCAAAGAAGTACGTCACAAACGTAATCAGGACAAACAATACAGCAAACCGGACGGTGTTGCGCGTCGGAATGTAAAGGTAGAAATACTCTTTGATGAGGAGGAACGCAATCAGGAACAGGCTAAACCACATTTCGGTGGCATTCATAGGGCTGTCGATGTGATCGCTGGGCGATAGGGTTGTAATCCGTTGTAGAACCAGAAACGCGTCACCCACGCTTCGGGCGCGGAAAAACACCCACGTCAGCATAATCAGTACGAAGGTGATCAGCACGTTGACGACGACCCGTACAGGTGATCGATCCGATTGGCGCTCACTGGCGGGGGAGGTGACCATTCGGGGGGGCGTTGACGAGAAGCCGAGCCGAGCCAGCAATTTATCCCGTAGAACGGCCAGAATCTGATAAAAGCCGTTCAGCCCACCCCAGATCACGTAAGTCCAGTTAGGGCCGTGCCACAGACCGCTCGCCAGAAAAACAATCATCATGTTCAGGTACTGCCGGAACTCGCCTTTGCGGTTGCCGCCGAGCGGAATGTACAGGTAATCGCGAAACCAGGTCGATAGCGAAATGTGCCACCGTCGCCAGAATTCCGAAACGGACTGGGCGATGTACGGCGTCCGAAAGTTTTCCATGAGCGTAAAGCCCATCACGCGCGCGGCCCCGATGGCAATATCGGAATAGCCCGAAAAGTCGCAGTAGATCTGGATGGTATAAAAAAACGTTGCGGCTAGTAATGTCAGTCCGTTATGCGCCGACGGATCGCCGTAAGCATGATCAACAAGCATCGCTAAGCGGTCGGCAATCACTACTTTCTTAAAAAAGCCGAACGCCATTTGCATCAAACCGGCTTTTACGTTTTCCGGGTTGTAAGAGAATTGCTTGTGAAACTGCCAGAGCACGTTTTGCGGTCGTTCAATCGGTCCGGCTACCAACTGCGGATAAAACATGACATAGAGAGCGTATATTCCGAAGTGCCGTTCTGCTTTCTGATTACCCCGATACACCTCGATGGTGTAGCTCATCGCCTGAAACGTATGGAACGAGAGCCCAACCGGAAGAATGCTCATGTTGTTTTTGAACGATGTAACGCCGGTTTCGCCAAAGAAACGAAGCACTCTCACGAAAAGTCGATTGCCCAAGTTGAAAGCCCGGTCAGCTGCTTCGGGCATATGTAGGTGCTCGAACAGCCAGGAAATATTCTCGGTAAAAAAGCCGAGGTATTTAAAAAAAGCAAGAATGCCAATATTCGTAACCAGCGACACAACGAGCAGCCACTTGCGGGCTTTGCCGTGCGTTTTTTCGAGCCAGATCCCCGCAATGTAGTCAATAACAATAGTCGCGAATAAGATCAGCACGTACGCTGGCTTAAACACCATGTAGAAGTAAAAACTCGCCAGCAGCAGCAGTATCCAGCGCCCCTGCCACTTCAGACTAAAGTAAGCGAGTGTTACAACAATAAAAAACAGTAAAAACTGAAGCGAATTAAACAGCATATGGTTCTGCCTGCGCAACCGACTTGGGTCGGCGCAGCGCGTTCATTGCCCGAATGGCGTAGTAGATAAATCCAGTAAATATGAGCAGTTCAATCGAATATTCCAGCGCGGCAACTGGGGTTACCAGGGCCGTCAACCGGTTGTAGTAGGGCATACCAAGCCGCCACCACAGCGACGGATGGATAGCCGCCAGAATGTTGAACCCGATTAGCCCAACGCAAAACCAGGTCCGTCGGAAATTGGTCATGGTGAAAACGAGCGGCAACATAAACAGATACGCGTAGTTGCTGATCGCATTTTGCTGGACAATGCTCATGACACTGTAGGTCAGGATGTACAGAAACGGTAGATAATCCTGATACCGCCAGTTTTTGCGGGATGAGTAAATCCGCCATACCCCAACCAGCATGATCAGAAGCGTAATCAATAAACCGCCCCATTTCCACAGGTCATTTGCCGAGCGGAGCCCTTCGGTCAGGAAGGGATTTGAAATCGAACGCCAGTTGGGTGCTTTTAGGAAATCGCCTTCGTGCGATTGCTGCTCAATGAATAGGGGTAGGCCCGCTTTGAAATACAGGAAAAGTATAGCAGGAATGCCGACAGTCAATAAGCCTGCTGTGAACCACGATACAAACCGCAAATTACGCAGACTGAGCAGCCAGACTGGAATAAGCAGCAGGATAAAAACGGCTTTGGTTGCCAGCATCCCCAGACCAAGTACCAGCCCGGCGGCATAAGGTCTTGATTGCATCAGCGGAATAGCCAGTAGGGCAAAGAGCCAGAGAATAACGTCTTCCTGTCCGCTGAACACGCACATGACGAGCGGCAGAGGCAGGATATAATAAAACACACCTCGGAACAGTCGTTCGCCCAGCGACTCCTGCGTCTGATAGTAGTGAAACGTCAACCGAACGGCCAGTCCTTCAACGATCATCATGGCAAGCACGACCATGCGCATATCGCTCCACAGGCTCAGGAACGGAGCAAGCCAGTACCCGAACAACGGCGAGTAGCAACTGTATACATCGCGGTAGGGAACCCCACCCTGTAAGGCCGACATGCCAATGGGATAATAAAACGTGGCCACATCCGATTGGGGCTGGTAGCCGAGGACGATGTAGGTAACGATGAATGGAATCAATCGGAAAGCTACCCAGCAACCGTCGAGGACCCATACGCCAGAACGTTGTAGTTTATTGACGACTGCGGTTCGTTGCCACAGCAGTCCAATCAGGAAAAGTCCTAAAGCAACCGAAACCGCTGCTTTGATATAAACAATAGTCATAAACTGACATCTAGTTTATGAGTTTCAGCCCGAAGTTTTGGGTGCAAACAGAGTCCACACTCGTAAAAACTTCGGATTGAAAACACGTTGATTTAATACACGCGCTCAACGCGCTCGACAAAATCGCCAAACTGTTTGGCGGGAATAAACTGGATCTGTGTTCGGTACGACAGCACCATGAACACGAGCAGCAATGAAATTAGGAATGCCTGGAGAATAACAATCAAAAACGAAAAGATCAGATTACTCGTCCAGCCGGGCGTTGATGTATTGGTGAAAAACTTTAAAAACAAGACAATACTTATTCCAAAGATCGACACAACAAGCATCATCATGCAAAAAAGTACGAGTCGCATGGCGGTTGTGTCGATCAGTACCGAGACGGCACTCAGGCCATGCAGTACCAGCGACACGAAATTCATCTTCGATTCACCGGCCAGGCGACGACCCCGTTCGAGCGGAATAGCGGTATACGGAAGCCGTGAGCGAATGACACCCCCCGGATAATTATTCCAGATTTCGGAGACATGGGCTAGTTTTCGCAACTGACCGGCTGGAACCAGACTAAAATTGCCAAAGGTAATTACCTTACCCGTCAATAACTGGAAAACAGACTTATAAACAATGTAGAACGTCCGGAACATAAGGCTTTCGTGACGTTTGGCCCGATGCGCGAATACAACATGGCCCGGCTTTTCGATGCCTCGCTCCACCAGTTGCACAATGTCTTCCGGGCGGTCTTCGCCGTCGGAATCCATCACAATAGTGGGGTATTGATCCGGCTGATCGGCCAAATAAGCAATGCCTAAGGCGATGGCTTTCTGGTGGCCAACGTTCCGAAACAGCCGCAGTATGGATAAGGATTTTCCGACTCCGGTGGGTAACGTATCGTAATTGATGGCCGAGCAGTCATCTACGATCAAAAAAGCAAGCCGGTTCTGTATCGACGCATCGACCACTGACCGAATACGCTCAATTAGCAGCCCTACTGCCAGCCAATCGTTGAAAAGTGGTATGACAACATTAATCTGATCAGGCAGTGAATTGGTTCTAGTGTCCAACGTGATGGTGGTTTGAGCGGCAAAAATAGCCTTTTATCCTAAAACATGCCTGTACATTTAGCGTATAGCACAATCCCGTAGGCGATTGCGACTATCCGTGTTAGTCAGGTATATCAACAAACTGGTCGCCAAACCGAATGGTACTCCGTTCAGGTTGAGTCTGAAAAAGCCCCAGTCGGTAGCGGCCCGGCTGCATTAAATGAATCGGTAAAGCCGCCGAAAAGCCAGGAGCTACCCGCCACGGTTTATACGTTACCGGTCGGTTTTTCGGTGCGAATACCAGGTAGGTGTGCTGGGCCGATTTCATGATTACATATATTCCCGAGTTGATTCCTACGCTATAATTTGGAGTAGTACCGTCCACAACAAAATAATCCGCTTGACGAGCGACTTGTAAGGGCGGCATCGCGGTCGTCGCAACAACGGATTTGGCAAGTTGCTGTTCGTCGGGTGTGATGGCCGGGTTGGGGAGATTGTACCAGTTTCGATCACGCATTAGCACAATTAGGTTGCTGATATACCGCGCGAGTTCAGAGTTACGGGTTCCGCCAAGGCCAATATCGCTATGCAGTTGATTGAACGTTAAGCCCTGCATTTGTTTGCGACGTTCTATGGCTTCGGGTATGTACGTACCATACGTCAGCAGATTAAGACCCAGAAAAAGCAGCCAGACCGCTGGCCAGATGCGGGTGCGTATCGTTTCGGAAAGTTGGCTAAAGAGTAATACGCTGGCAACCGACCACAGGGCCAAAGCGTAGATCCGGTAGGGGATGTGGAGCGCCATGCCAAAATAAAACCGCAGTCTGAAAAAGGCGATCAGGGCAATGTTGGCCAGTAAAAAGAGCAGACAGCCCGCAACAAAGATCTCGAAGAACGAATAATTTTTGTCGCTTTTGACAAAACGAACCAGCACGCGAACCAGCCAATAACCCAGGCCGATCATCAGAACCAAACCGGCCAGAAACGGCAGAAAAAACCGGTATTTTTCGGGTAGTGTTGGAAATAAGTCAAATACACTTCCGGAGAAAATTAGAAAACCGGCAATCGTTTGTAGCGGATGCTGCAATACGTACGCAAACCCCGCGTCGTTACCCTGCTGAACCGGATAACCCAAAAAGTACAGGTATACGCTCAACCCGCCGGCTATAATCCAGATAGCTAACGCTTGCCAACGTCGTTGCAGGACCAGCATACCAACGCCGGCAGGCCATAGCAGGAGTCCATTGCCCATACTGAACGTGCTGAGTAAACCGAGTGCCAGCGCAATGCCTACGTAAAGCGGTCGGTTGATGGCGAGCACAAAAAGCGTGAGTGTGACTAGTGAAATGATGGCCAGATATTGCAGGGAAAAAATGGCCGTGAACGTCATAATGTAGCTCTGCGCCGTGAAAAGCAGCAGTGGTACAGGAAGCAGGCCAATGAGAGCGGATTGCGATAGGCGTTCCTGACTCCTGAGCGCCCGGTAGAGCAGATAAAAAATCAGGACCAGACCGACATTGGCCCAAAGCATCAGATTAGCAAAATTGATGCCCCCGGTCAGGTAATAGTGAGCAAGAACCACGAGCCGGGCGTAAACCACCCGGTGTTCGTTGTTCGGGCGTAACAAAGCGGCTACGGATTCACCGGCAGACGGAGCGTTGAGAAACCGGTCCAGAAAATAAGGAATATTCTCAAAATCATCGAACCAAGGAATGTTGTAGCGAAGAGCAAAAAAGTAAACAAAGAAACCGGCAATCGGCAGCAGTAACAAGGGAATCGTTAGTCGAGATGATGCCAGTAGTCGGTAGAGCCGAGTCATACGGTTCAGAGAATGCGCTTAGTGAGTAGGGGAAGTCGGATTGTCCTGGAGAACAATCGTCTGTTTGTGGTAATAATCGGCCCAGCAGCGGTTCCACAGGTGCTTTGGGTCTTCTTTGACATCTTCCATGAACATAGAAGCCGGATAAACCGGTAACGGAGTAACCAGCGCCGTGTCGGTGCCTGATTGGGTCATCTGGTTATACCGATCCTGCATCGCCTGGTCGTAACGAGCCGCCCGACCGCTAAGCCAGTCACCGTAGGCAAGCGGAAGCACCGGCCCAAAGCCAGCCGAAAGTCCCGTCCACACGAGTGCGCCCATGGCGACCGGACGGACAAATCGTTGACCTAGTTGCGGATGGATGCGGTCGCGTAAAACGGCTACCCAAAGCGTCAGGTTATACCCCCAACTCAGCCAGAACACTAAATTGATGAGGTTAACCAGCCGATAGGCGGGTGCTATGCCTACTGCGTAGAAGTGCAGCGAAATCAGTACCAGTACCGTTGCCGAACCATGCAGCAATGCGAGCAAGGGGTGTAAGCGCAGGTAAGCTGGTAAAGGCCGGTTAGCCGTAAGCCGGTAGGCGATAGGAATGTACAACAGCGATAAGGGGAGCAGAGGAGTTAGAAAAATCTGACGCGTCACGTACCCTACCGCAAATCGGAGCGACGACAGCAACGTAAGCGGAATATCCCGGCTGTTGGGGTTCGAGCCCATCCGAACGGCATTACCCGGTGCGGAGATCAGGTAGTAACAACCAATGGCTCCCACAACCAGCAGCGTCAGCGTCGTAAACGATAAGCGACGACGCTGGATCAGTTCGCCCAGTGCCAGCAAGCCCAGGACCGACATAACCATAACCATGCTTGTCTCGCTGGAGCCAATAATACCCAGAATAAGCAGGCTCTCGACGGCTATATAGCCGATGTGCCAGCCAAAACCGCTTCGTTTGTGCGCGAGTAGTGTGGCTAACAAAAATAGCAGAAAAACGCTGGACAGACTGTAGCAGGCCATTCCCGCGTACCAGTACAAATATTCGGATAGGCTCGTCAACGTGGCGACAAAGCCCACAAAAAGACCGGCAGCTAGTGCTAGTTTGACCGTGGCATCAAACGGGTTGTGTAGCCACTGACTCGCGAAAGCGTAAAAACTTAGTGCCAGTAACGCCAGCAAAACAATGGGGTAGATCTTGTAACCAGCGTACCAGCCAAAGGTCAGCGGGCTACCATGAACCAGAAAGTTGTGAAAAAAACGACCGCTCCATCCGTCATAATAGATTTGCTGTGATTGCCAGAAACCGTATCGCATCGACGTATTGGCAAAACAATAATCGTCGGTGGGTGAGGGGTGATTGTAAAACGACAAGGCAATCAGCGGCAACGCAATGACAATCGAAAAAAACAAAAGCAAGAACGAGACAGAACGCGCCAGTGGCGAAGATGTAGTCATGAACAGGCTATTAAAGCGGTGTTGGCTGTTGGGATTTTACTTTTCTGGGACGGTTGTTCCAGAGAGGGTAAGCGACCACGGCCGCCAGGATGACCAGCGTACCCAAGTAAAAGCCTGCTGTCATGCGTTCGGCGTTGCCGAAAATCAGTACAGCGAGTAAAATCCCATACACCGGCTCCAAATTTACAGTTAAAACGGCCATATACGGTGAAAACTTACGCAACAGCCGTACCCCAACCGTATACGCGTATACCGTACAGACCAATGATAGGATCAACAGCCAAAGCCATTGCAAGGGTGTGTGCGGTACGTATTGAATCGGAGGATTGGCTTCGAGGGGGTCGGCCATCCGGGCAATGAACCACAAACCAAGCGCCCCGACGGAAGCTCCGATCATCTCGTAAAACGAAATGACCAGCGCATCGTATCGTTGCGTGAAACGGCTGTTAATGATCGTAAATAATGACGACAACATAGCCGCAGCCATAGCCACGACCAGACCCGCTATTTTGTCGAACTCAAATTGAAAGATCAGGTACAAACCCGCCATAACAACTCCACCCAGCACAACCTCAATCAGTTGGATGCGTCGGCGCAGGATTAGCGGTTCCAGCAGACTTGCCCACAAGGAACTGGTGGCCATACCGGCCAGACAGACCGACACGTTTGACAGTCGGGCCGCTGCGAAAAACAAAACCCAGTGCAAGCCAATAAGACCGCCGGTTGCCAGCAGTCGCCAGCGGTCGGTAGAAGAAACGTGCAGATTCTGGCGACGGACCACCAGTACAATTCCTAATCCGAGTACAGCCAGTAGGGTTCGGAACAAAACGACCGCCGACGAATTGAGGGGTTCCAGAAGCTTGCCCAGAATGGCCGTGAAGCCCCAGATCAGCACAATGAAGTGAAGTTGAAAATAATCGGTAAACGTGGGCTTTTGGGACATAATGAATAGGCGGGAGAGGGCCGTTCTGAGAGTCAAAACGGGTTCTTCCCGCGCATGATTACCTCGGAATTGTATTATACAGAAATACGCCGACGACCGTAAAAATAGCATTTGGCAGCCAGACTGCCACAACCGGATTCAGGTTGCCCGATTCGGCAATCCCCTTCGCCAGCATGAAAAACAAAAGATACGTAAAGGCCAGGAAGAAGCCCAGCGCCACCTGCCAACCCACGCCCCGGCGGCTTTTACGCGCCGACATGATGACGCCAATTACCGTCAGGATGATAATGGCAAACGGGCGCGTATCGCGGCTGTACTTCTCCAACAGGTAGGTTTCTACACCGTCCGAACCACGACTGACGAGTAAGTCGATGTGTCTGTTTAACTCCGGACGAGTCAGTGTTTCGTATAGGTTGAAATCGGAGCCGAAATCGTCGGGCTTCAGATTGAGCGTGGTATCCAGTCGGGCACCGGGCGTCAAGGTTTCCTGTAAGCCGTTGATCGTCCGAATTTTATAGTCGTACACGCCCCACTTCTTTTTCTTCTTATCCCACTCAATGTGATCGGCGGTAAGTTTTTGCTTTAGCTCATTTCCTTCAACGCGTTCCAGCGTGAATCGATAACCCGTATTACTTTGGTTGTTATAACTCTCCAGATACGCGTAGGTATCGGGCGCAATCTTGATATGAACATTGCGACGGGAGTAGGTGAAAGCGTCGTTGATGTATTTTATCTCGAAGTTAATTCGGGTTTTATTGGCCTTCGGAATGACGTAGTTGACCATAAAATACGTCACTACTGCCAGTATCGACGCGCCGAGCACGTACGGAAACAGCAAACGAATGAAACTGACACCACTGCTCAGAATTGCGATAATCTCGGTGCGGGCGGCTAACCGTGAGGTCAGGAACACGGTCGCAATAAAGACCATCAGCGGGCTGATGTAGTTGGCCCAATAGGGAATAAAATTAAGGTAATAACTCCCCAAGATTTCGCTGGCGGGGGCATTGTTCTTATGGAAATTGTCCACCTTTTCGGTGTAATCGATCATAACGACAACCAGCACAATCACCATCACCACGAAGAGATAGGTTTGCAGGAAACGTTTGAGTATATACCAGTCTAACAGTTTCATCGTATAGGAAGTCGGCTTCTTTGAAGCGACACAGAACTTAGCTTAGCCTTTCGGTTTCTTACAACCGACATTGCACAATTAATTGACTAACAAATTTCGGGCAACTTCGTGACTGACAAACACCGGTCGGCCACCCGTAATCTGAAGTAAAACCGATTTGTCGAAGGCGTTGATTTCCGTCACAGTCACCAGACAGCCAAGCGTCAGTTGGGAATGATCGAGGTGCTGCAAGAACTCGGTCGAATGTTCGAGCACACCCATCAGTCGGACACCCTCGCCCGCAACCACGTCCGACAATTTTCGGTAACCGGTCTGGGGCATGTGTCCAGCCGGAGTCGGAATTGGATCGCCGTGCGGGTCAAACTTCGGGTTACCCAAAAACGCATCCAAACGGCTCACCAGTTCGTCCGAGCGAATGTGTTCCAGTTCTTCGGCGATGTCGTGCACTTCATCCCAGCCGAAGCCTAGCTTCTCAACCAGAAAAACCTCCCAGAGCCGGTGCCGTCGGATAATTTGCAGCGCCAGCCGTTCGCCTTCGTCTGTCAGCCGGACACCCTGGTATTTCTTATAATGAATCAGTTGCTTATCCGCCAGTTTGCGCAACATGTCAGTCACGGAAGCCGCTTTAGTGGCGGTCATTTCAGCCAACGCATTCGTGCTTACCTCTCCTTCCTGACGGGTGGCGAGGTAGTAAATGGTTTTCAGATAATTCTCTTCGGTAAATGACTGCATAACGATAGCTACCTAGTAGAAACGGATAAGTAGCATGGAACAGTTTAAAGGCAAAGATAGTTTTTATGTTAAACTTTCTAAAAATTTAGACAAGTCTAAATTTTTATTTCAACAATGCTTATATTTGAATGTTATAGCTGTAGCCAGTAAAACATTTCGGGTTGGCGACAAGTATCCATTAGTGTATCGAATAAAATGGAAGCAACAAATACACCCATGAAAGGATGGCAGCGAGCCAGTACAGACAATTCTCTGCCGGATGTTCATAGCTCCGTTCACGTTCCTAAGAACAGTGGTTTTTTCAGGACGTTGATGGCTTATTTCGGGCCGGGGCTCATGGTGGCGGTTGGTTATATGGACCCCGGTAACTGGGCAACCGACATCGCAGGGGGCGCTCAGTTCGGCTATCGGTTGCTGTCCGTTGTGCTGATTTCAAATCTGTTTGCTATTCTGCTTCAACACCTTTCGCTCAAATTAGGCATTGTTACCGGACGGGACCTGGCGCAGGCGTGTCGGGATCACTATAGCCGTCCGGTTGCGGTTGGCTTATGGGTACTAGCCGAAATTGCCATTGCCGCTACCGATCTGGCCGAAGTAATTGGCTCTGCTATTGCCCTGAACCTGCTATTCGGCTTACCCATTACGGTCGGTATTCTTATAACGGCGCTTGACGTACTGCTGTTACTTTACTTGCAGAACAAAGGATTTCAGACAATCGAACGAATCGTGGCCAGCCTTATCTTCCTGATTATCGGATGCTTTGGTTATGAGTTGTTTGTGTCGCGACCTGCCGTCGGTGATGTGCTTAGCGGGTTACTCCCTCGTACAGAAATCGTTACCAATCCCGCCATGCTTTACATTGCGATTGGTATTCTGGGGGCTACGGTAATGCCGCATAACCTTTACCTGCATTCGAGCATTGTACAGACCCGCGACTTTGGCCGGGATGACGAAGGACGACAAACCGCTATCAAGTTTGCCACGATTGACTCGACCGTTTCGCTGTTCCTGGCGTTTTTCATCAATGCGGCTATTTTGATTTTATCGGCGGCAACGTTCCATTTTTCGGGAAACCAGCATGTTGCTGATATTACCGATGCGCATCGGCTGTTAGACCCCATCCTGGGCGTTAAACTGGCTGGTATCCTGTTTGCTGTAGCTTTGCTAGCGTCGGGTCAGAATTCGACGCTGACGGGTACCCTGGCCGGGCAGATCGTCATGGAAGGCTTTCTGGAGCTACGGATCAAACCTTGGTTACGTCGCCTTATTACGCGTCTAGTTGCTATCGTACCTGCTCTGATCGTCGCTATTCTGTACGGCGAGCAGGGAACTTCGGAACTCCTGGTATTTAGTCAGGTAGTTTTATCGCTTCAGTTAAGTTTTGCTGTATTCCCGCTGGTGTCGTTTACCAATGATAAGCTGAAAATGGGTCGTTTCGTAAATCCTGGCTGGGTAAAAGTCGTCTCCTGGGTCGTGGCCGTTATCATCATGGGGTTGAATGGATATTTGCTTTGGGATACCCTGTTTTAAGCATACCGTTTTTCGGATAATTAAAGCGGCACAAAAGGCGTAGATCAATCTGCTTTTTGTGCCGCTTTGGGTATGGACTTTGTGCTTGGCCGTTTACAAAGTAATCGATTGTTGGTTCTCCGGTTGGGCTAATTTTAAGGACCTGATGCATGACAGCACATCAGCGTTCGGGCCGAATGCTCAAAAAAATCATTTCAGCGAGGATGATTTTAGGCAACTCAAACCCAACGACTCACTGGGGGCTATTTACAATGAGTCACTAAACGATTTTATGTCCGTTGCTTTTTTGCCTTCCTACGGCCGGCTGTTTATTCCATTATTTTTTGGCTTGCTGGTCGTCGTATTGATGCGAAAAGTACTTTTTCGGAGGAACCAGCCGCCTGTGTCCTGGCGCATCGGTGAATGATCGTTCGATGGAGCCGGCAAATGACGAATTGATGACTGGTATTTTTGGGAGCGATTTGGCTGATGAGCAAAAAAGATCAGGGCTTTCGCAGCGGCTGTACCACGCTTACTTCTTGCGTCACAAAGAAACGTCGTACAACCGACTGCGAAAGCCCTGAATGTATGGTATACGATTTTTAGCTTCGTTTGGATTTATCATCTTCACTTCCGAGTAACAATATAAAGAAAAATATTACTTTAAAGCCAGTTAAACTCTATTTATCAATTTTTTGGCATCGTGGCGCTTCACATCAACTGATTTGAAAGAGTATGATAGCGCTTTGTGCTGATTGTATAGAAGCTATTAGTGGATACGGAAACGCTGATCGGATGACGGGACGATAGGTAGTGTCGACTAGCAATTGATTGCGTAACGAGTTAAAAAAGAGACGATTCGCTCATGGAACGAATCGTCTGCTCAAACACACCTAATTAAACAAAACCTATTGTGTAAATGGGGATTCCATACATACGGAAAAGTGTGTTTTTTGGATTTGTCTAAAGGCTACTTTTTGCATGCTGCTTTGGTAGACTAGTGTATCGGTAGTGCGTTGAACTAGCTTGGAAAAGGGGCATGAACAAGGGGTTTATGGGTTGCCAGCGCTGATATAGTTTAAACTCAAACAATAACTTAACAGTTAGCTTTACGCCAATCGAACAAATTAGCAACTTTCCGATCAACCAGCGTTGATGAATCTAAACAACGGCTATCTTTGCCCCGTTTTGACCCGCTCGTAAAATGACCAGGCGAAAGCCGATCTTATGGAAGATAAGAAGCATTTAGACACTGTCTCGGCTGCCGGTTTGCTGGTAGCAATGGGAATTATTTACGGTGACATTGGCACATCACCGTTGTACACATTAAGAGCCATTATTGGAGCGGGAAATGTCATTCAGGCCGACGTCGTTCGGGGGGCTCTTTCCTGCGTATTCTGGACACTCACTTTACAAACAACCGTTAAGTATGTAATCTTAATTCTACGAGCTGATAACCGGGGTGAAGGAGGAATTTTTGCGTTATACGCCTTGGTTCGGCGGCACGCTCGCTGGCTAACGCTGCCCGCTATCATTGGTGGTTCGGCCCTGCTTGCCGATGGGATCATTACCCCGCCTATATCGGTGTCGTCAGCCGTAGAAGGGCTTCGGCTGCTGTATCCCGATATAACGGAAGAACTAATTGTCAAGATTGTTATTGCGATTCTGACGGTTTTGTTTCTGATTCAGGCGTTTGGAACAAGCGTTGTCGGTACGGCGTTTGGCCCGATCATGCTGGTCTGGTTTGTGATGCTGGGAACACTCGGGCTGGTTCAGGTTGCGCAGGCACCCGGTATTCTGGCAGCGCTCAACCCTTACTACGCCTGGTGGCTTTTGTCTGAATATCCGGGTGGCTTTTGGTTGCTGGGTTCCGTATTCCTCTGTACGACGGGGGCTGAAGCACTGTATTCCGATATGGGTCACTGCGGACGCGCCAATATCCGGGTTAGCTGGATTTTTGTCAAAACGTGCCTGATTCTGAATTATTTTGGGCAGGGTGCCTGGTTGATCAGCCAGGAAGGGCAAGTGCTGAAAGATCGTATTCCTTTTTACGAAGTAATGCCGCCCTGGTTCCTGACCATTGGTATCGTCATCGCTACAGCCGCAACGGTTATTGCCAGCCAGGCGCTTATCAGTGGTTCGTTTACGCTGATCAGTGAAGCCATCCGGCTGAACTTCTGGCCGAAAGTCCGGCTGCGTTACCCAAGCGTTCAAAAAGGGCAGCTTTATGTACCAAGCGTCAATCTCTTGCTGTGGGCTGGTTGCGTTGGGGTTGTGCTGTATTTCCGCGAGTCGTCAAACATGGAAGCGGCTTACGGGCTTGCTATCACACTGACGATGCTGATGACGACACTGCTGATGTCGTATTACCTGTACACAAAGAAGTACCAAGCCTGGGGCGTTGTGCTTTTCCTGACCGTTTATCTGGGTATCGAAGGATCATTCCTAGTCGCTAACCTGATCAAATTTCCGCATGGTGGCTGGGTGTCGCTGTTGATTGGCCTCGCCATTGCCAGTGTAATGTACATCTGGCTACAGGCGTTCCAGATCAAACTTCGACTGACGGAATACGTCCGGATCGATCACTACGTACAGGCTATCAAAGAGCTTAGCCGCGATATCAGTATTCCTAAATACGCGACGCACCTGGTCTTTATGAGCAACGCGGCCCGTCAATCGGAGATCGAATCCAAGATTATTTATTCGATTTTCCAGAAACGGCCCAAGCGTGCTGATATCTACTGGTTTGTCCACGTCGATACCACCGACGATCCGTACACGATGGAATACAAAGTGAATACCATCGCGCCCGACGACGCTTACAAAGTGACGTTTAAACTCGGATTCCGGGTCGAGCAGCGTATCAACCTGTTCTTTCGGAAGGTTATAGAGGACATGGTGAAAAACAAGGAAGTGGACATCACCAGCCGGTACGAATCGCTCCGGGGCCAGAACGTTATTGGCGACTTCCGGTTTGTCGTGCTGGAAAAATTCCTTTCCTTTGAAAACGAACTGCCGTTTCGGGAGCGGTTTATTATGAACCTGTACTTCAACATAAAAGGCTTTACCACGTCAGAAGACCGCTGGTTCGGTCTCGATAGTAGCTCGGTAAAAATTGAAAAGGTACCGTTGGTCATTCGTCCGGTCGAAAACGTCAAACTCAAACGAATCGCATCCTAAGTTTACAGTTCATGACTTGTTGCGTGGCCATCCGTACAGTCGTATAGAGGCAACCGAACGTCGTGAACGGTAAACCGATAAACAGTAGATTATGAAAATTCTCATCACCGGCGGGGCCGGCTTTGTTGGCTCATCACTGGGCATTGCACTCAAGAAAAATTACCCTGATTATCAGATTTTTGCTCTCGATAACCTGAAACGGCGTGGTTCGGAACTGAGTCTGGCGCGGTTGAAAGCAGCCGGAATCGAGTTTATCCACGGTGACATTCGCAGCAAAGAAGATTTTGATTCACTACCTGCGGTGGATACCGTTATTGAAGCTTCGGCCGAACCGTCGGTACTGGCAGGTCTGGATGGAACGCCGGACTACCTCATCAACACAAACCTGTTTGGTACGGTCAACTGCCTGAACTACGCGCTCAAGCACAAAGCCAATTTTGTTTTTCTGTCAACGAGTCGCGTTTATCCGATCAAAACCATCGAAACGCTGAACTTCGATGAAGCCGACACCCGGTTTGTGCTGACGGACGATCAGCCGGTTGCTGGCGTATCATCACGCGGCATCGCCGAAAACTTTCCGCTGGACGGGGCTCGGTCGCTGTACGGCACAACCAAGCTGGCGTCGGAGTTGCTGATTCAGGAATACAACGAATTTTATGGCCTGAAAACGGTCATCAATCGCTGTGGCGTACTAACCGGCCCTTGGCAAATGGGCAAGGTGGATCAGGGTGTGATGGTACTTTGGATCGCCAAACATTACTTCGAGCAGCAACTGGCGTACATCGGCTACGGCGGTACGGGTAAACAGACCCGCGATATGCTCCACATCGATGATCTGTACCGGTTGATCGACTGGGAATTGCATAACCTGGATAAAGTAAACGGTGAAATCCTGAATGCGGGTGGTGGTGTCGAAAGCAGCGCGTCGTTGCAGGAACTAACCGAAATCTGTCAGGAGGTGACCGGAAAAACGATCCCGATTAAAGAAGTTGCCGAAAACCGCGCGGCTGATATCCGGCTTTACATCACCGATAACACGAAGGTAACGAACCTCACGGGTTGGAAACCGCAACTCGGTATCCGCGAGATTGTAACCGACATTCACGCGTGGCTCAACGAAAACCGGGCGGCTCTGGAGCCAATTCTAAAGTAATTGAGAATCTCTGCAAAGAACAATGGCTAGACCTTTTATAAGGGTCTAGCCATCTTTGTTTAAGAGGAAGGTCCGAACCAGTGAGCTTAGTGGCTAATGGTTTTCGAATACAGAAAATCAAGTACTTCGTTGCCTAGTGCTTTTGCGCTATCGGTTTATCGCCAAATAGCATAATGTCGGCGTTTGTAACCGTATACGAAGGCCATTGGGGAAGGTTTGAGCCGTTCGGATTACCAGTTTTGGCAAAGTTCACCCAGTACGAAGATAGTTGGTTGGCGAGTTCGCGGTCGATAGCTTGCCAGGGCCGCTTTAAAAACGCTAGATTGTTTAGGGCGTAAGCTACCTCGGCGGTGTGAAACGCACCGTATTGAAGAAAGTTTCCCGTAGCCGGTGGCTTGTGGGCAAAATGATAAACGTACACCGGTGATTTTCCCGTTTCACTCTGCATCTGGGCCAGTTTATACGTTGGTAAGGCATACGTCAAATCGCGATGAAGCGCGGCTTGTGAAGCACCTGCCTGTTCATCGGTAGAGGCCGGGTAGTAGCGCAGAACGTCATCTGCGAATGCACCGTACTGCCGTTGTAAATCCCGCCGAAACTCGTCTTGTTTACGATCCGTTGGTGCCCCGCCGTCGTCGGCATTCCAGCCTGTCAGCAGCGGGACTTTCGTCTGTTCACCTGACCCAAAAATGGTTGCTATCGATTGAGGTAGCACATAGCCGTCGACAATCGGGCCAAAACGTTCCTGCACCTGTTGAAGTAACTCCTGAGCGGGTATCGCTCGTAGCTTATCAGGAGAGGACGCGTGTAGGGCTGTGGCTACGGTTACACCTTGCTCTTCGGCTTTTAAAAGGCTGGTTGTGTTGATGGTTGAATTAGCCAGTACACTTGAACCACTTTCGGCGATGGCTTTGTGAAACAATCCCCGAGCCAGTGGAGAAGCCAATAGACAATTGACGCTTCTGGAACCCGCCGACTGGCCCGCGATGGTTACGTTCGCTGGGTCGCCCCCAAAGGCCGCGATGTTTCGCTGAATCCACTGTAAGGCCGCAATCTGATCCAGCAGACCGTAATTGCCTGACGTTTTAGTCGAAGACTCTTTGCTCAGATCGGGATGGGCAAAAAACCCGAAAATGCCTACCCTATAGTTTATAGAAACAAAAATTACACCTTTTCGGGCCAGCGCTTCGCCATCGTAAATAGGAACGGCGCTTCCCCCGCTGCTGAACGCTCCGCCATACAGCCAGACGAAAACCGGGCGTTTCTCGCTGGAAGATTTGGCTCCTGTCCAGACGTTCAGGTACAGACAATCTTCGCTGATGGGTTCAGCCGGAACGAGAAATTCCGGGGTGTACACACCAAAAGGTGCTGGTGTCGGCTGCATCGGACTTGGGCCAAAATCGGTACAGGCTTTGACGCCTTCCCACTTAAGTGCTGGTTGGGGCGGTTGCCAACGTAGATTACTAATTGGTGGAGCCGCAAACGGAATCCCTTTAAAAGCTACGAGGGCGCTGTCTGCAGTAGACATTCCTGAAATCAGCCCGCTTTCTGTAGCGACTTCATGCCGCATTTGAGCAGTGCAGACGGTAGAAAGGCAGCAGAAGGAAAAGAGACCCATTAGCCAGAAAGGACGGGTAACGCGCCAAAGTAAACATTTATCCATGTAAAGAAATAAGAACACTCGCTAGCCAGACAAATTGCAACGGCTTAACACTCCTTGAAGGAGCCAGTGCTATTAGTGCAAATGTTAGGCCAAAAGGTGACTTGTGGACTATTTCTTTGCGGCTTCGTTTCGGGCAGCTCGTTTCATGTCTGCTTGAGTAAACACAAGCGCCACGCCGTTCATGCAGTAGCGAAGACCGGTTGGATCGGGACCGTCGTTGAAAACGTGACCCAGGTGCGCATCGCAGACAGCACACCGAACCTCTGTGCGCCCGCCATCAGGTTCGGTGTACAGTGCGTTCTGGACGATGGGCGCGTAGAAACTCGGCCAGCCCGTTCGCGAGTCAAACTTGGTCAGCGAGGAAAAAAGTGGGTTGTGGCAACACACACAGCGGTAGATTCCCGGTCGGTGTTCGTAGGTTAGTTCGCTGCTGTTGGGCCACTCGGTACCGCGTTCGCGAGTCACGTCGTACTGGGCGTTCGACAGGATGGACCGCCATTCGGCGTCGGACTTTTCAACCCGTCGGCCATCCGGTGATGTTGTTCCGACGGGCGGTTTACGTTGAGGTCTGGGCGTAGCCAGAAAGCGTCCGTACAGCCATAAACTGCCCGCCGTCAGCAAGGCTACTAATAAAAACAGCTTGTTATGCTTCATTCAACGTTCACCCTTACGGAGCAGTATGATTCCAGAACAGCATCCGTGTCGTAAGAGTTTAGCGTCCAATCGCGACTTTCCGCAGAATCGAATCAATCACCTGCAAGGTCGTAACGCCGTCGGCTTCCGCTTCGTAATTCAGCATGATCCGGTGATTAAAAACGTCGGGTGCCAGTTCCTTAATGTCCTCCGGCAGTACATATTCGCGTCGGTCGAAGTAGGCGAGGGCTTTGGCCGCCAGATTTAGGTTGATGCTCGCACGGGGCGACACGCCAAACTGGATGTAGCGGGCTTCGTCGCGAAGATTGTATTCCATGGGTCGGCGGGTCGCAAAAACCAGTTCGATGATATAGCGCTCCAGCGTTTCTGAAATCGTTACGCCGTTGATTTCGTCGCGGATCGCAGCCAAATCTTCTTTGCCCAGTACCGATTGCACTTCGTAGTCGAAGTTCATGTTCGACATCCGGCGCATCACTTCCAGTTCTTCGTCTTTGTTCAGGTAATCGACGAACACCTTCATCATGAAGCGGTCAACCTGCGCTTCGGGAAGCGGGTAGGTCCCTTCTTGCTCGACCGGGTTTTGCGTGGCCAGCACCAGAAAGGGACGGTCAAGGATAAAGGTTTCTTCGCCGATGGTTACCTGTTTCTCCTGCATGGCTTCGAGCAAAGCCGCCTGTACTTTAGCCGGAGAGCGGTTTACTTCATCGGCCAGGATCAGGTTAGCAAAAATCGGTCCCTGCTTGACCTCAAACTCCGCCGTTTTCTGGTTGAAAATCATTGTGCCGACCAGATCGGCGGGTAACAGATCCGGCGTGAACTGAATCCGCTGAAAATCAAGTTCCAGGACCTTGGCGAGTGTATTGATCGTCAGAGTCTTGGCCAGGCCCGGCACCCCTTCGAGCAGAATATGTCCGCCCGTGAAAAGGCCGATAAGTAGCCGGTTGAGCAGCCGTTCCTGCCCAACAACCACCTGGCTCATTTCGTGGAATACCTCGCGGATTTTAGTATGGTACGTGAATGATGTCGCTTGCATCGGTATGCGTCTGACGTTTGCAGTGTATAAGGTTCGGGAGCGGTACGTTTCTGATTCGTGATCTCGGCTACCGAAAGCTAAAAACTAGTCAACTGAAAACCTAATCGCTAGAACGTAGCCCGAATGCTCCGGTCTTTGCCGTGAATATCCTTGTAAACCTGAATTTTGCTAAAGCCACGGTCGGCAAATACCTGCCGGGTCGCTTCACCAAACCGTTCGTTTATTTCAACGTAACACGCGCCATCTTTCGTCAGATGACGAACGCAGAAATCAGCTACGGCTTTGTAAAACACCAGCGGGTCATTGTCTTCGACAAATAGGGCCAGATCGGGTTCGTAATCCAGCACGTTCCGGTTCATATCGGCCGCTTCCGAACGAGTGACGTAAGGCGGATTGCTGACGACACAATCAAATTTACCGACGAAATCGGCAGGAATCTGCAAAATGTCTTGTATCTCAAACGACACGTCGGCGTTCAAATTCTGCGCGTTTTGTTTGGCAAGCGCAAGCGCTTCGTCCGAAACATCCCAACCCGTGACAACGGACTGCGGCAGAAAACGGGCCAGCGTAACCGCGATACAGCCGCTTCCGGTACCAATATCAACAATGGGTACATCGTCGGTACGGTCGGCGAAATCGTGCATGATCAGCCGAACGAGGTCTTCCGTTTCAGGTCGGGGAATCAGTACATCCGGCGATACTTCAAACTCAAGACCGCAAAAGATCGTTGTGCCGATTACGTGTTGAATAGGCTCCTGCCGGTTCAGGCGTTCGAGTATTCTAAACCAGTCGGGTTCCGTGCGATTGGGGGGAAGCGGTTTGTCGGTCAGTACGTCGGTCTTGCGCAGGCCGAAATAATGATCGAGCAGCATAAACGCCATTTCCCGCGCTTCTTCGGGCGGGTAGGCTGTAATATTCTTACTTAAACGTTGATAGAGTGGTTTGGCGGTGGCCATTGGGTTAAGTCGCGTAATTTTGCGTAAAACTAAAGAAGTTTGCGGTTTCTCGTCCGAAGTAGCGAGACTAATCCAATCGTATAACGATAAACGACCAACCATAAGTTACCAACTATGCATCAATTTATGCGTCGCGCACTCGAATTAGCCACGCTTGGCCGAGGGAAGGTAAGTCCGAATCCAATGGTTGGCTGCGTGATTGAACACGACGGGCGCATTATCGGCGAAGGCTGGCATCAGCGGTACGGCGAAGCCCATGCCGAACGGAACGCCATTTTTTCGATCAAGCCCGACGATGAATACCTTTTGCCCGAAAGTACGGTTTACGTCACGCTTGAGCCTTGTTCGCATTACGGAAAACAACCGCCCTGCGCCGATTTACTCATTGAGAAGCGCGTTAAACGGGTTGTCTGCTGCAACGATGATCCTAACCCATTGGTAGCGGGTCAAGGGTTTGAAAAGCTCCGGAAGGCTGGTATCGTGGTTGAAACGGGTCTTCTGGCTGAGTATGGTCGGGAGTTGAACGCCCGGTTTTTTACTTTTTTCGAGCAGAAGCGACCGTACATTATCCTGAAATGGGCTCAAACGCCTGATGGATTTATCGCAGGTGCTGGTGGCGTTCCCGTCAAAATAAGCGGTGATTTGTCCCATCGGCTGGTTCATCGGTGGCGATCCGAAGAAGATGCGATTATGGTTGGTACAAATACCGCCCGTACGGACAACCCCCGCCTGAACGTCAGATTGGTTCCGGGACGTAATCCCGTCCGTATCGTTATCGATAAATCGCTTCAACTAGCCGATAATCTACACCTGTTCGATCAATCGCAACCGACGCTGGTCTATAATTTTATCAAGACTGATACGGTTGGGCAAACAAGATCCATTCAGTTGCTGGCCGATCAGCCGCTTTTACCGCAACTGCTGGCCGATCTGTACGAACGAAGGGTTCAGTCGGTGCTGGTTGAAGGAGGAACGGCCTTGCTGGAATCGTTTATCGAAGCGGGCTTGTGGGACGAAATGCGGGTGTTTCGGAGCCACGGTATGTTACAGGAAGGCATCACTGCTCCCAGGGTTCGGGGTCGGCTTATTGAAACGGAACGAGTGGGCGAGGATCAGTTGACGATCTACAGACCATAAGGCTCAACCAATCTGGAAAGAAAAGGGGCTGTCTTGATGACAACCCCTTTTTATTGATTTTACTGCTGCGCAACAGGTGCGGCATTCGCGCCGATATTACCGCTAGCTACCAGCGTTGTCCCGGCCATGATTTTAACATTCGCATTGTAGGCATTCAGCTTATCGTAAAAACCAGCTTCGCTGATGGTGAAATACTTATTGCTCGAAAATTCACCGGTAGCACCGCTGATGGAGTCGAGTGGTTTCAATACCGTCGCCGTACTTTCCGTGATTTTTCCCTGATAAACGGACGACGTGTAAGAAGCCCCGGCAGTAGTGTTGTACAGTCCCACCTGAACCAGTGTAACGGATGGGTTGTACTTATAAAAAACGACCCGTCCGTAGATATTTTTGCCGTCTGTAGACGATAGGGTATACGCCTTGTAAGTCGATACGGTACCGCCACCGGGAGCCGCGTTTAGATTGGGTTCGTAGCTTTTCTGTTCGCACGAACCCAGAAAGATGGTCAGTGAACAGACGAAGCACAGCAGAAGACCCGCGCTTTTTAGTTTACGAAAGTAAGTCATGATGGAGTGAATGATTAGAAGTTGAACATCACGCGGCCGTAGTAATAGGCACCGTTTGAACCCTGCTGGTTGTTGGAGTACAGGTAAAAGCCTTGGTTCTCCGAACGGAGTATATCAGGATACCGGTCGAAGATGTTGCTGCCACCAATCGAAAGCTTTAGATTCCGGGTTAGATCGTAGCCAACGCTCAGGTCGAAAATGGTTTGCGCAGAGAACGTTTGGTCGTAATAGTTGCCGTTATCGTCCGACGAGATCGACCGTTCGGTGACGGAGCCAAAATAAGTGCCGCGCAGCATGACGTTCACTTTGTTGAACCGGTAGCTAGCCGAGCCAATCAGCTTGGTTCGTGGGGTTCCCGTTTCAAACTGACCGATAACATCGCGGCTCAGGTACTTCTCGACCACTTGTTCGGGGTTGAGGTTCGCTACCTTCAGATCGAGGGTTTTGCGGCTGAGGATCGTGTTCTTGCTAAAAATAGCCGCCAGCGTAAAGTTCAGGGTTTTGTTCCGACTCAGGTTGTACGTGTAGTTGCCCACAAATTCGATACCGCGCGAACGAACGTTGGCTCCGTTGACGAAGAACTGCGCTTCGCCACCGCCGATAACCTCACCGTAGTTATTGCCCACTTCCGATGCATTGAAATAGCTGGTGCGGAAAATGCGGTTGTCTACGTCGATTTGGTAGGCATCAACCGTTACTTCGAAACCACGTGTTGGCTGATAAGTCATGCCCAAACCGTACGTGCGTGAATTTTCCTGACGCAATCCTTTGATACCTAATACACGTGCCGCCGTGCTGTTAGTGGGGTAGGTCGTTACGTCCAGGGGTTGAGGAACGCCATTGGCATCGGGAACGAAGGCTGTTGCGGTATGAGTATAGTTCAGTTCCTGAAGCGAAGGAGCTCGAAAACCACTGGCGATGGAAGCCCGCAGGGTAAGCTTGTTGCTGAGCGAATAGCGAGCCGCCAGTTTACCAATCGACACTCCCCCAAAATCCGAATAGTTTTCCAGACGAACCGCTGCGGCCACCAGGAACTTGCGGGTTAGTTCGAGTTCGGCATCCAGATACGCAGCCATGGTCGTCCGGTATTCATTGCGTTCATTCTTTGGACCAAAACCCGCGAAGCACTGACAGTTCGACGATAAATTCTTAACGGTCACTTGCTGTCCTGCGTACACTTGCAGCGGTAGTCCAGTGGCATCGACAATGGGAACGCTGCTGGCGTTTTCGAGCGGTTTACCATCCGGCCCTACGAGGGCTCCAGCCTTGGTTACTGTCAGGATACCCGCGTCGCCGTAATTGTAGCTTTCGTCCTGACCTTTCAGAATCTTGTAATTTTCAATGCGCATCTCCGCGCCAAAGGCGACGTTCAGGCCGTTCATGATGCCTTTGAAATACCGCGAAAAATCAAGGTTGGTCGAATTCTGCGAAAACTGGTGCGTACCCAGGTACATGTTGACGGGGGAGTTGGAACCCAGCGAAGCGTTCATGGTATTGACCATACCAATACGCATGGCATTCCGTCCGAACGTATTGCTGAAATCAACGCTGAATTCACCCACTTTACTTTTTATCCCCGTGGTATTGGAAAAATCAGACGTGTTGGAGGTCATCTGTGGTCGGAAGCCGTTGGGGTAAAGCAGGTAGTTGAACCGGTCCGTCTGCGAGGGTCTTCTAAAATAGCAGGAGTAGCCCTGCAAGTATTTGTACGAAGCGCCCCCAAAGCTGTACAGGGTTGTATTCGGACTAATCTCGTAACCAGCGTTGTAGAACGTGCTGCCCAGCGTAACGGCTGGCATACCCGCGTATACGGCAAAGTCGGCCTTTGTCAGACCCCGTGCGCTCATCAGGCCATCCTGGGTTTGTAGGGCGGCAATCTGCGTGGTGTTGCCCGCAGCCTGCGCCGAGATCAGTTCGGGATTGGTAATGATCGGGTTGCCGTACTTGTCGGTCCTTAAGTTGCTCAGGTAGGTGTTGTCGTAAAACCCCCAATCGTTCACAAAAGGGCGTAGCGTAGGTCGGCGCTGGGTGATTTGGCCCGAAATGTTCAGGTAGCCCCGATCTGCGATTTTAAAGCCATAGTTCGCGTCGAACTGATAATTGAATCCGTCCGGTTTACCGGCGTTGGTCAATGCTCCGGCGCTACCGCCCGAATTAAGGTAACCTCCACCGGTCAGGCTACCGGTTAATTTGTTGGTTCCTTTTTTAAGGATGATGTTGACCACCCCCGCTACCGCATCAGAACCATACTGAGCGGCTGCACCATCGCGCAGGATTTCGACGCGGTCAATCGACGCAGCCGGAATGGTCAGCATGTCGACCGAGGTTGAAGGACTGCCCACCGCCGTTCCCGTAATCAGCAGGGCCGATGTATGGCGACGCTTGCCATTGATAAGTACTAGAATCTGATTCGGAGCCATGTTGCGCAACTGAACCGGATCGACGTGTGAGTCGAGGTCACCCCCCTGCGACCGGATGGCGTTGAAACTGGGCGCCACATACGCCAGCATTTGCGCCAGATCCATCTGCGGCAGTTCGCCCATTATATCCTTGATCGAGATGACATCGACCGGCACAGGCGTTTCCAGAATGGTGCGTCCCGTATTGCGGGTTCCCGTGACGATTAGCTCCGTCAACTGCGTCGCATCTTCATCCAGGGTTACTTTAAAAGTGGTTTCGTTGCCTACCTTAAACTCTTTTGATTTGAAGCCAATAAAGCTAACAACCAGTACGTCGCTGGGGCTGGCTTCGAGAGAAAACGTACCCTGATTGTCTGTAATAGCCCCTTTTCGGGAGTCTCCTTTGACTAAAACATTGACGCCTTGTAAAGCTTCTGAATTAACACTGGATGTGACCTTACCCGTTACGCGTTTGGTTTGTGCCAACGCAGCAACAGGTGCTATCATGGATAGCGTTAGCGCCATACGTAGCAGGGAAAGGAAGCCACGCTTGAGTAGTTTTCTTTTCATAGATAAGAAAAATTGAACGGATAAATTGGGTTTGAATACGTGTACTGAATCGTAATAGCGTGCTGACTCGCGGCTTGACCAAACGAGTTCTGAGCCAGCTGTTGGCCGCCTTTTAGCCATCAGGCTGCTCAACTATTGGAACAAATAACTAGTATAATAATTTGTTAAAAGTCGAATATATAAATTATAATAAGTAAAAAACAAAAATATACATAATAAAATTGTAAAATATTTGAATAGTGAAGAATATGATGGTACGTATGCTATTTGATCCTGCATACTTGGCGGTAGCTGTATTTATACTTAATTTTAGGACGGTAAAACTTTGGGAGATCAAGAAGGGTCATGTCGCCCGATTGTGTCTAATCGTATTCTACCTATTAGTCTGTAGCTACCAACTAAGAATCCTTTTTATAAAATTTCGCTTGCGATTATCCGTAGTTCTTCTATCTTAGTTTGTACTGATCAGCAGAATCCCTATTATTTATGCGCTCTATTTTCTACTTCCTCTTACTGGTTAGCTGTGTCCATACGGTTCAGGCACAGAACGCCCGGACCATCGAAGAAGCTTCCCATTTTATAAAGCTCGGTAATACGTTACGCATGGTTGACCGGTCGCAGCAGGCGATTGATCTGCTGTTGAGAGCCTTACCCACTGTTCAATCAAAAGACAACTATCTGGAAGCCATCGCTTACGAGAATTTGGGCTATGCGTACAGCGATCAGGAAAACACGCAGGCGTCACTACGCTACTTTCAGAAGGCCTACTATTTGTATAAACAGTTGAAATTTGGGGCCAGCGAGGCCGCTATGCAGCAACTCATTGGAGAAATATCAGGCCGGGACATGTATGCCGGAATCGATGTCGGAGCCTCCGGGGTGAAACTGGCGATTTTTCGAACGACGTACGAAAACGGCTTTTACAAAAAAGAAGTGAAGCTAAGGCCAAATGCGCCGAACGTAACGTTGGTGAGTGGGTCTGCGCAGGCGTTTCTGGCGGGTCAGAACGTAATGAAAGCGTACCTGGACTCCATCCGAATGTATAAAGTACCCGCCGATCACATCTACATTGCCTTTAGTAGCGGGATCAACGAAACGCTGGGCAAGACACCCGGTAAGAAAAGCAAGCTTCACGAACTTTTCTCGGATCTGATCAAGAACCAGATGCCCCAAAGTGACAGTTTGATAATTGATTCTACGCTGACAGCCGCTCGGGAAGCTGAGTTGTTTATGATTGGTTCAGTACCCCGCAAATTATGGGGATCGACCTCGTGCATGGATATCGGAAGTGGTAACACGAAAGGAGGATACTATGATGCGGATCGACGGTTTCACTCCATCAGTATGCCCTTCGGTACCAAAACATTGGCTAATCTGATTGATAATAACCGGTCGCTGCCAATCGAGGATTACAAAAAGGAAGCACAACGCGTGCTTAAAATGGTTGCTGATACGGCGTTGAATCTCGAATTCAACACGACCAGTCCAGGCTTACAGCAGCGTAAAACGGTGGCATTGGGCGGGGGGATTGCCTGGGCCATGACGGCTTATCTGCATCCCGAACGAGCAGGTACGACGGCAGTACCGCTGACAATCGGTGATGTTCAGCGGTTCGCTCAGTTGGCGATGACCAATTACCAGGGGTTGATCCACCCTGATCTAACAAATCTGACCGATCCTGTAGTACGCCAAAAGGCAGAAGCGGATGTAAACAATGCCCAAAATCAGTTCAACGAAAAGCAGATCATTGCCGGTGCCTTATTGCTGGAAACGGTTTTTCGGGCGTATGCGAACACATCCATTACCAAGCGATTCGTGTTTATCCGGGATTCGGACATCAGCTGGGTAACGGGTAAATTCGTCGAAATGCTCAATCAAAACTACGAGCGGGCTGTTGCCAGCGAAGCACGTCAATAGCGATTATCGCGCTGTCGAAATGGCCACACCGGACGCCCAGACGCCTTTCACCAGCAACGATTTATCCAACCGAATTAAATTAGCTACGTAGTTCGGCTGAATCCGGCCCAGCTGGCTGCCCATACCAATCAATTGGGCCGGAATTACCGACGCCATCCGCAGGGCGTTGACCAGGGGAATATCGGCCTGCTCGACGGCGACCCGCACGCAATCAATCAGCGTGATAGCCGAACCGGCGAGTTTGCCTTCGTTATTGACGTAGCGGCCTGGCCCGTTCGGATCGGGTTCAAAATGAACAACGAATTCACCCAGCGAAAAATCGGGACGGGGTGGATTGGCGAACAGAGCGTCGGAGATCAAAAACAGCCGCTCACCCAGCAACCGATACGCAATGCGGATCGCAGCAGGATCGCAGTGGTAACTGTCGGCAATGATGCTCGAATGCACGTGTTGATCGTCGAAAATAGCGCCAACAATACCCGGTTCACGACTTTCGAAGCCCCGCATCGCATTGTACAGGTGCGTTGCCAGCGGGAAGCCATCGGCAAAAGCGCCCATCGCTTGCTTGTACGTTGCGTTGCTGTGCCCTAGCGACAACAGCATATTTACATGCTTTAAGCGGTGAATCGTAGCCAGTTGTTCGGGCGTCAGTATTTCGGGAGCCAGCGTCAGAATCCGGATAACATCCGCATTAGTGCTGAATAAAGCCTCTAACTCGCCTTCGGCGGGAGTACGCACAAAAGCCGGGCTGTGGGCACCTCGCTTGATTGGATTGAAGTACGGCCCTTCGAGGTGAATGCCCGGCACGCCATACGGATTTTCGGCTCGAACGGTCTGCACAGCCGCCATCGCCTGTTGCATGACGTCCAGTGACGTCGAATGAATCGTGGGGAGTAAGGTCGTGGTGCCGTTACGAGCGTGTGATTCGTAAATGTGCCGAACGGTTTCGGGCGTTGGTATATCGTTCAAAAAGAGGTTTGAACCGCCGTATAACTGCAAGTCAATTAGTCCCGGAATCAGGTAATCGCCAGCCAGATCGACGACCGTTTCTCCGTCATCGTTGGCCTTGAGAACCGTATCGGAAACTTCCAGAATATGCCCATCCGCTATACGAACCGATGCGCCTGGTAGAAATGATTCGCCGGTAAAAACCGTAGCGTTCTGAAATGTAATTGCCTGCATGAACGCGAAAGTAAGTCACTAGCCCGGAATACCCGCCAGAATCTTACTATTGCGCTTATTTTTCTACTTTAATCAGCTCTACCGGACCTGCCAGCCAGTTTTTAGCCAGTTCGCCAAACGCTTTCATGTGCGGCATCTGATCATGAGCCATAAGCCCTGCCGTATCGGTCCAGAGTTCATGCATGATAAATTTGTCGGGATGCTCAGTGCTCTGGAATAGTTCGTAGAACAAGCAGGCCTCTTCCTCCCGAACTTTCGGAACAAGTTCCGATAAGCCGTTCCGTAATTCAGTTTCGAAACCCGGCTTCGCCGTAATAATCGCAAAAACGCTGAGTGCCATGTCTTGTTAATTTACTGAGTCTGAGAATTGATTAGCCGATTGACGAATGCAAAGCTAGTGTTGCGGCAGAATAAGTCAATACGTTATTGCTGCCAGATCGCCCAGGCTTTTTCGGCTTGCAGGACGAGCATCTGATAACCGTTCATAACCGCAGCCCCGCGTTCCAGTCCATGCTTCATAAACTGGGTTTCGGCCGGATTGTAAACCAGATCATATAGTAAATGCCGGTCTGTCAGCTTATCGTAGGGGAGGGCTGGTGCTTCGTTGGTATGCGGATACGTACCCACTGGCGAGCAGTTGATAATAAGCGCATAGTCACTGATCAGTTCGGGCAATTCGTCGTACGACGCGTTATCAGCGGTCTTCGTTCGCGATACTGATCTGTAGGAAATGCCTAAGTCGCTTAAAGCCACCAGCACCGCTTTTGACGCGCCACCTGTTCCTAGTACCAATGCCTGCAAACCGTTCGTGGAACGTCCTAGCGAAGCCAGCCAGTCAGTTACTGATTGTCGAAAGCCGTAATAATCTGAGTTGTAGCCTGTTTTCGTTCCGTCGGATTCGAGTTTAATGACGTTGACGGCACCCACCTTTTGCGCTGAAGAATCCAGCCGGTCGAGGTAGGGTAATACGGCTTGTTTGTGGGGAATGGTCACGTTTAGACCCCGCAAACCCGGCATCGTAAGCAGATCGGGTAGCGAGTCTCCAACGTCAGCCATCTCGAATAGGTCGTAGCGGCTGTTTTCGATACCTTCACGGAGAAATTTCTCCGTGAAGTACCGTTGTGAAAATGAATGGGTGAGCGGAAAGCCGATAAGACCGTAGCGAGTCATCTTTTAAACAGTAGGGCGGCTTGCTCGTTTTTTGAGCGCTCCAAAGATGATAGGCAGTATGGACAAGCCAATGATGCCAAATACGACAAGTTCAAAGTTTTTCTGAACGATCGGGAAATTGCCGAAGAAATAACCCAACAGCGAAATGCTCGTAACCCACAGGATGGCACCGAAGATGCAAAACCGAAGGTAGGTTCCGTAGTTCATGCTACCAGCTCCGGCAACAAACGGCGCAATTGTCCGAATGATGGGAATAAAGCGAGCCAGAATAACGGTGCGACCACCGTGTTTGGCGTAGAAATTCTCGGTTTCGGTAATGTACTCGCGTTTGAAGAAGAGAATACGCTCCCTGGATTTGATCCGACCTCCCAGAAACTTACCGACAAAGTAATTGACGTTATCGCCCATCAGAGCGGCTACGATCAGCAGCGGAATGATGACCCATACGCTTAGTTCGTTGGTCGGACGGGCGGCTAGGGCTCCGGCTGCAAACAACAGCGAATCGCCGGGGAGCAGTGGCATAACGATGAGCCCGGTTTCCGTAAATACAATCAGGAACAGGATGGCGTAGAGCAGGACACCGTAATCGTTTGCCCATGCGTCAAGGTAACGATCCAGATGAAGCAGGAAGTCAATGAGCGATTTGATAAGTTCCATAGAACGAGGGATTCCGTTTGCTGTTTTGCGACCTTCCGTTCAGAGACAGGTAGTTACTGTACGCAGTGAACGGAAGACGATAACTGAAAAATTATTTTTCTAGAAAATGCATAAAGGTATCACCCCGTAAGCCCAGGCGAATGGTCTCGAGCGGGATCACTTCGTGGGGCGCAATATTACCCAGATTAACGTTGGCACCAAGCAGTTTGACAAACCAGACCTGCTGCTCTTTCTGCGGAGCTTCCCAGAGAATGGATTCAAACGGTACCTGCGTCAAAATCTCTTCAACCAGTCCTTGCCGAACTTCGCCACTCGAGCGGAACAGGCCGACGTTGCCGCCTTCGCGGGCTTCACCGATTACCTTCCAAGCACCGGCTTGCAGTTCAGATTTCATCAATTGAATCCACTTGTAAGGTGGGATGATCTTGGCTTCGTCTTTCGAGCCAACTTCCGACAGAACCGTCACCTGCGTAGCCAACTGCCGAATGTATTCGCATTTCTGATCCTGAACCATGTCGATGGAACCGTCCGATACTTCGGCATATTCCATTTTGTACTTATCCAGAAGCTTGCGGTAGTCGTCAAACTGGTTACGAACGACGAAGGCTTCGAATAGTGTCCCTCCGAAGTAGACTGGTATGCCAGCCGACCGATACAGATCGAGCTTTTCCTGAAGTTTGGGGGTAACAAAAGAGGTTGCCCAGCCCAGTTTGATAATGTCTGCGTAGTCTGCGGAGGTGGACAGAAAGTCCTCGACTTCGCGCAGGCTTAGTCCCTTGTCCATTACCATTGTCAGCCCGCTTTGGCGCGGCTTAGGGGTACGTTCGGGAATCTGCGTAAGCGTATAATTCATTCCGAGTGATCAAATAGGCATGTTATAAAATCGCCCAAAAGTAGCACAAGTCCTGGTAACCTCCCAAGAAAGTACACAAATAATAGCGTCAATTGAGGTTGTGGCTTAGTTTCGTACTATTTTTGTTGGATATGGACAATTTAACAAACCCTCGTCTCGATTTCTTTCGTTCGCAGATTGGCAACGATATGCGTCATAGTATTTCGCCAATGGGCCGTTGGCTGAAAGGTACAATCCGGGCCGCTGAGTATGGCCGGTTGGTGGCCGACTACCTGATTCGGGAAGATCTTACCAATCCGGCAGGCACACTACATGGTGGAGCGGCAGCTGCTATTCTGGACGATCTGGTCGGGGCTGCCGTGTTTACCCTCGGTCGTGAGTATGCCTATACATCCGTCAACTTGAACATTGATTTTCTGCACGCAGCCCGGCTAGGCGATACCGTTACGGCAACGGGTCAGATCATTCGCGAAGGCAAAAACATTATTCACGGCGAAGGGCGAATTGTTGCGGCTGATGGCAAACTAATTGCGAAATGTGCTACTAATCTGATTCAGACGTCGTTAAAACTGCCCTTTTAGGTGCTGTACGCTTGAATCATGCAAAAAAGTAATCACGGATCACTTGCGACTGATACGGAAAAGCTGTAATTTCGCACCTCATTTCCAATTTCATACACAAACATGTACGCAATCGTAGAGATCGCAGGGCAGCAATTCAAGATCCAGAAGGGTCGTTCTATCTATACCCACCGGTTAGAAGGCGACGTGGACGCTGCACTTGCCTCCGACAAGGTGAAAGTTCTCCTTGTTGACAACGAAGGAAGCATCACCGTTGGTGCTCCAACCGTCGCTGGGGCGACAGTATCGGCCAAAATCGTCGAACACCTGAAAGGCGAGAAAGTTATCGTCTTCAAAAAGAAGCGTCGGAAAGGCTACAAAAAGAAAAATGGTCACCGTCAGTACCTGACCAAAGTATTGATCGAAGATATCACTCTGTAAAGTTGACAGTTATTTAGTTTACAGTTCATCCCTGTAAACCGAAAGCTCACAAACTGAAAACACTAAAAAAATGGCACACAAGAAAGGTGTAGGTAGTTCCAAAAACGGCCGTGACTCGATCAGCAAACGCCTGGGCGTGAAGTTGTTCGGTGGCCAGTCGGCTATCGCCGGCAATATCATCGTCCGTCAGCGCGGTACGAAACACCATCCCGGCAAAAACGTCGGTCTGGGTAAAGACTATACGCTGTTCGCGCTGGTTGATGGTACGGTAAAATTCCGTCCTGGCCGCAACAGCCGTTCATATGTTGACATCGTTCCTGCTGGTCCATCAGCAATCGAAACCGTCCCTGTAGCTGCGGCTCCTGCTGAAACGGTAGAAGGTTAGTCAACCTCCTCAATACAGAAAACCCGTCTGGCTATTCAACCAGACGGGTTTTTTTGTGGGCAAAAACTAAAAAATAGCCGTCGCTGTTACTACCCTACGAATCACCGGCTAAATGCCTTTATACTATACCGAAAACGCATCACTCATGAATCCTACGCTGAGTCGTCCCGTATCCATCTTTACCGAAGGAAGTCCTAACCCGAACTCGATGAAGTTCGTCGTCAATTTTGAACTCGTCCCTTCCGGATTGTCGTTCGATTACGCTTCCGCTGGCGATGCCCTTATTGATGGCAAAGCATCACCCTTGACTGTAGCGCTCTTTGGCTTCGATTTTGTGCGTCGGGTGTTTATTGCCGGTAACTTTATCACGATTACCAAGGATGACGAAACCGATTGGGACGAAGTAATTTTTGAAGTTAAGTTTTTCCTGAAAGAATATTTCGGTGCGCAGAAGCCCGTTTTTGCGCAGCGGACGATGGACACCAATACCACAAAACTTGAGGTAGATTCTGAGACTGTCCAAAAAATTAAGGCTGTGCTGGATCAATACATCAAACCTGCCGTTGAATCGGACGGTGGTGCCATTAGTTTCTACTCGTTCGATGAGCCGAGCGGTACGGTTAAAGTGCTGTTGCAGGGATCATGCAGTGGTTGTCCTTCATCGACGCTCACGCTTAAAGCCGGAATTGAAAACTTACTGACACGCCTGGTACCTGAAGTAAAACTGGTTGAGGCAGAAGGTGTATAAGTAATCGTTTGTATTTAGTAAGACCGTCAATTGGTAACTGGTAGTCAATACTATCGCTACTATTGACGGTCTTTTCCTTTACCACTAGATCAAAATAAATGCCCCAGGAATAAACTGACGTGGCGAATAGACGTTTACTTTGCAGCACGCTCTGCCATTCAAACCGTGACTAGATGAAGTATTCGTTTGTATTACCAGTATTTTTGCTGGCTGCTACGGCCAGTTTCTCCCAAAATCTTTTAGGTATATCAACCAGCCGCTACGGTGGCACCAACCGGTTATATATTAATCCGGCTCTAGCCGCTGATTCGCCTTCCAAGTTTTACCTGAATGGGGTAACGGGTGTTGCTCATGTAAACAACAATTACGTTCGATATCAGGCACCCTTCTCCATGTTGCGCTTAATCAGCGGAACAGTACCGGCTCAGTATAAAAATTCGGATGGCTCACTGCGCTTCGATGCTTCCTACACAAAGGAAATCCTAGACGGAGCGCCTAAAAACGGAACAATCCTGGGTGAAATTCGGGGTCCTGCCTTTCTGATAAAGACCAGCGAGCGGGCCGCTTTTGCGGTGACAACACGCTTTCGGGCGGTAGGGCAGGTGATAGGGGCACCCGAAGAATTGCTTTCTGCCTTTCGATCTAGCCTGGTCGATAATGCCTTGTATAGCATCCCTAATAGAGACAACAAATTCAGTGCGAACACCAATACCTTCGCGGAGTTAGGCTTTACGTATGCCGGAACCATTTGGGAAGGCGACGGACAGAAACTGCAACTCGGCGCAACCGCCAAACTGCTGCTCGGCTACAACGCGCAGCATTTGATCAATCGGGGTATGGATTACCAAATCATCCCCGACCCAAACAACCCGAACAGTGCGCTGCTGGAGGTTAATCGGTTTGATGCTACATTGGCGTACACCAGCTTTTTGCAGGGCCGCAGCCTGAATCCCCGTACTCTGTTCAGCAATGCAGCGCCGGGTAAAGGGTTTGGTCTTGATCTTGGGCTAACGTATCGCAGTCAGTATGACGCCGATAGTCCGGCTTTACAACTGGGCCTGGCCCTAACCGACATTGGGGGATTGTCTTATACGGGACAGGAGTATAAGTACTCCGACATCGGGCAAAACCCGGTTTTGTTTCGGAGCAGCGATTTCAACAATTTGAACGGTGTTGAAGACATCGCGCGCGTCATTCAAACAAAATTCAACACGGGCCGTAATCCTGATAGAACGAGTTTTCGTTCCGGGCTGCCCACATCGCTTAATCTGACGGCTGATTATCAGCTTCCAGACGGCTTTGGTATCAACGTAACGTACTTGCAGGACGTTCGATCACAGCAGGCGCTTGCTACGCACCAGCCATCGCTAGTTGCTGTAACTCCCCGTTACGATGCGCGCTGGCTGAGCTTGTCCGTGCCCGTATCCTATCTGAACCGTGGCCTGTCGGTAGGAGCATCCGTTCGGGTTGGACCAGGCTGGTTGGGAACCGACAACTTTTTGGGTTTGCTGGGAAGCAGCGGTAACGGTATTCGACCACGGGGCCTGGATATTTACGCCGGTTTTGCCTTCGGTATTGGTCGGGCCGATGAGGAATAGCCAGTAGACTCATTAACAGCGCATTCGTAAAATCGGTTGTTTCAAAGTCCAGGAAACGCCTGTAATACCTGAATTCTACAAAACAGGTTACTATTCTTTTTCGATCAGAAATGTTTAATTTTGGTTAAATCCAGTCCGGACGCCGGAATAATTGGGTGAATCAAGACCGGGTCTGCTATGACCGAACGTACAACTTTTTTTGACACACCGCTTCTTTACCTCAAAGGGCTCGGTCCGCAACGGACAGAACTCCTCAATAAAGAATTGAATTTATTTACCTTCGGGGACCTGATTCAGTATTACCCGTTTCGGTACGACGACCGAACGCGTTATTACACGATCAGCGAACTGATGGACTCGATGTCATCTGCGCAGATACGCGGACGGCTTCGCGACTGGTATCTGGAAGGCGAAGGCCCGAAGAAGCGACTGGTTGGTACCTTTACCGACGGTACCGGTTCGATGACGCTCGTCTGGTTTCAGGGAATTACGTACATCGAAAAAACTCTTCGACGTGACGGTGAATACATTGCATACGGTAAACCGCAATCGTTTAACGGACAGTTTAGCATCGTCCATCCCGAACTAGAAAACGCGAATACGGCTGCTGAGCATGAATTAGGCTTTTTTCCCGTCTATAACCTCACCGATAAACTCCGTAAGCGGCACCTCGACAGCAAGGCGATTGGCAAAGCGATGCGGATACTGCTCGAACAGGCATGGCCCCATATTCACGAGACGCTTCCCGACGCCCTAATCCAGCAGTACCGGCTTGTAGGAAAGCGTGAGGCCATGTGGAACATTCACTTACCTCAGAATCAGGGTTGGCTGAAACAGGCGCAACGACGGTTAAAGTTCGAAGAACTGTTCTATAATCAACTTCGGCTGATCAAAAATAAGCTGATTCAGAAAGAAGAATTTCCCGGACAGATCTTTCGCGACACGTCGCTGATGAAGCACTTTTATAACGAGTTGCTACCTTTCGAACTGACGGGGGCACAGCAGCGCGTTATCAAAGAAATTTATACGGATTTTCTGACGGGAAAGCAGATGAACCGGTTGTTGCAGGGTGACGTGGGGAGCGGAAAAACCATCGTAGCCTTTATTGCCTGTCTACTGGCGATTGGCAACGGTGCCCAAGCCTGCCTGATGGCTCCCACCGAAATCCTGGCCGATCAGCACTACAACGGACTTAAACCCTTCGCCGATGCGATGGGACTAAACATCGGCATTCTGACTGGCTCGACCAACAAGAAACGCCGGGTTGTGTTGCACGAGGAGTTGCAGGCCGGGAAAATGCACATCCTCGTCGGGACGCACGCCTTACTCGAAGATGCAGTACAGTACAAAAATCTCGGCTTGTGTATCATCGATGAACAGCACCGCTTTGGGGTAGCGCAACGGGCTAAACTCTGGCGTAAGAACGAAACCGTACCTCCGCACATCCTGGTTATGACGGCTACACCTATTCCGAGGACGCTGGCAATGACGCTGTACGGTAACCTCGATGTTTCGATCATTGACGAATTGCCAAAAGGGCGAAAACCCATCAAAACCGTCCACAAATTCGATAAACACCGTTCCGAAGTGTTTGGCTTTATGCGGCAGCAGATCGAACTGGGGCGGCAGGTATACGTCGTATATCCGCTGATCGAAGAGTCAGAAAAGCTCGACTACAAAGATTTGATGGATGGCTACGAGAGTATGCAGCGCGCCTTCCCGCGTCCGAAGTACGAGATTGGTATCCTTCACGGTAAAATGCTGGCTTACGAAAAAGACGACGAGATGCAGCGGTTTATCAAGCATGAAACGCAGATTCTGGTCGCCACTACGGTGATTGAAGTAGGGGTCAACGTACCCAATGCCAGCGTTATGGTCATTGAGAGTGCCGAACGCTTTGGACTGTCGCAGTTGCACCAGCTGCGCGGGCGCGTTGGGCGAGGAGCCGAACAGTCGTATTGTATTATGATGACGGGCTATAAACTTAGCAGCGACACCCGCACCCGACTCGAAACAATGGTTCGTACGAATAACGGTTTTGAAATTGCTGACGTAGACCTGCAATTGCGTGGACCCGGCGATCTGACGGGGACCCAGCAGAGTGGGGTCATGGATCTGATGATTGCGGACTTGGCAAAAGATGGAGCGGTGTTAACAGCTGCCCGCGAATCGGCACAGGCTATTTTACAGGAAGATCCCGAACTCGTATTGCCCCAGCATGCGCCGATCCGGAATCACCTCGATGGCTTAAAACAAACGGAAAACAATTGGGGCCGAATCAGCTAGCTAATGCTGATGTGTCCTGAAGCTTTTAATCGGCACGGTTTTCCTGGCTCAATTAAATCGTTTTCAGTGCGTGAAGCATTCAAAATCACACACTGAAAACGATAAAAAGCAACTTATAGTGACGTCAGGAAGGCCATTGTATCAATGCCATCGGCGTAGTCGCTCAAGCTCGGACGTTGTGTCTGCCCAAATGCTACCGTCGGCAAATCCGTATGGCCAGCGAGCCAGTTTTGCGCTGAGGCAATTACCTGGATGCGATCTGCCCGTTCCTGAAACCACGTCATTGCGTCCGCCTGCGTGCGATACGTCTGGTAGTAAACAACGGAAATGGGCGAAACGAGCCCCTCGTTTTCGGTCAGCAACAGATAGCCGTTGTCAAGATGAGGAACCGCATTGATCAGATAAATGGACTTGTTGTAGTCGTAGTTGTTCTGGTATTTGTGGTTGTTCAGAAACGTTCGCGCGTTCGGCTCTAAAGTGCGCAGTAAGGGCGTAAAGTCATAGTCTTCGGGCACTACCAGGGTCGAAACATTGCGGCATCCCAGCCCGTAATAGTCAGAAATGTCGCTTCCGAGCTTCTCGAAGTCTCCTTCTGTCTCCGCACCCGTCAGTAAGGCTACGGAGGTCCGATTTCTGCGGATGATGCTCGGCTTTTTAGAAAAGTAGTAGTCAAAATAGCGAGCGGTATTGTTACTTCCCGTTGCGATATACGCGTCCGCTGCATTAAGCCGCTCAACTTCATCGATATAATCCGAAAAAACAGGGTTAATGTCTTTTATTTTTTGTATTAAATAATGAATTAATACAAAATCTTGGGCACTTAACTTAGCGAGAAGCCGATGGCCACTGATTAGCACGCAGAGCAAGTCATGGAAGCCAACCGCCGGAATGTTACCCGCCATGACAACACCAATGGAACGGGGCGAGGTGTTGGGTTCGCTTGGATAGCGATTAACCCACGCGTTTAGTTTATCGGCTGATAAAAACTCATCCGCTATGGCTTTCAGCGCATTTATTGTGTTCGCAGGAGTAAACCAGTTATTCTTGTGGTAAGCCCGCTGAGCGATTTCCTCTAACTCGGGCTGGGCTTCGGCAGCGCGTAGATGATCGCCTAAAGCCACGAACGTTTGCAGGCGTTCTGATTGAAGCATGAAGTAAATAAACAAATGGAATACACCATCAACTAAAGTAATGAATTTTTAGTTTTCCCATAACCTTTAAATAGTTATATTTGTTGTTCAATTCAGGAAGATAAAAGTTCATCGCCAATAAATCTGTACTGCTCATGGCAATCATGATCACTGACGAGTGCATCAATTGTGGTGCCTGCGAACCCGAATGCCCCAATACAGCCATCTACGAAGGTGGTGTTGAATGGACTTGGGGCGGAGGAACCGAACTAACCGAAGTCGATTTCGGCGATGGAACGGTTGTAAGCGGCAAAGCGCCACAGGCTCCCGTCTCTAATGAGTTTTATTATATAGTAAGTGACAAATGCACCGAGTGTGTCGGCTTTCATGAAGAGCCACAGTGTGCAGCCGTTTGTCCGGTAGATTGCTGCGTCCCCGACCCAGAGGTCGTTGAAGATGAAGAAACGCTGCTTTCCAAGAAAGCCTGGTTACACGCAGAAGCCTAACTAGTAGCAATTCTGCAAGCGAAAAGCCCGACTGGTTATCCAGTCGGGCTTTTATGTTTCTAGGCCGTATCCTAACTGAATCAATCTTGATGATTCCTTAGAAAATAATATTTGGTCTACAATGACTATAGCAGAATATGTTATAAAGAGACAAAAAGTAGTAAAATGGAGTATTTTGCTTCTAAAAATTATAATAATTTGAACAAAATAACAGAAAAACTAAAAAATTGCCTCTTTGTTTGCTAAAATCTCTTGTATTGAACGAATTATATGATAAAATTTGCTCCCAGTTAAACTACAACAGATCCACTACGCTACCAAAGAAAAAGCATGAAAAAAATACTTTTACTTATTAGTTCTTTGTTTGTTAGTTGGGGCACATACGCTCAGGATTCAACGTCCACTACGCCGGGGAAATTCACGTTCTCGGGGTACATGGATACGTACTATTTTGGAAACTTCAATAATCCTAAAAGCCAGTCAAACCTGGGTCTAACTAAAACAGGGGCTGGTAATGCGCGCGCCTTCGACCAAAAAGCGGGTCAGTTCGGAATTGGCTTGGTTCAGGCTAAAGCGACATACACAGCTGATAAAGTAGATGCGGTTATCGACCTGGCATTTGGACCATTCGCCGATCTTGGTAACTATGGTAATAATGTTGGGTTGCTCGGTACTGCCGGATCAACCGCACTGGCGATCAAACAAGCGTACATTGTTTTTAAAGCGTCCAGCAAATTATCGTTTACCGCTGGTCAGTTCGGTACGCATATCGGTTATGAGGTGATCGACGCACCCGTCAACTACAACTATTCGCTTTCGAACCTTTTCAACAACGGTCCTTTCTATCACATCGGGTTAAAGGGACAGTATACCTTCAGTGACCGGGCGTACTTGATGCTGGGCGTTGTCAACAACGTCGATAACCTGTTCGACAACAACAAGAAGAAGGGGTTGATTGGACAGTTCTTTTTCTCGCCGGTTGTAGGCTGGAATGTCTATTTGAATGCTATTACGTCGAATGAAGCATCGCAAAACACGGACGCTGTAAACGCAGACAACGCAAGCTACTCGCTGTTCGATCTGACGACTACCTACCAGGTTACCCCTAAGTTCTATCTGGGCTTGAATGCTGCTACTGGATCGCAGAAAGGTGACTATCAGGGCGTTGGTGGCCCTGCTACGTCGAAGAGCTGGGGTGGAGTAGCCGTGTATTCGAACTACTCTTTTACCGACAAGTTTGGCCTGGGTGTTCGCTACGAGACATTTGATAACAAAAACGGCGCCCGCGCATTAACGGACGCTGCTGGTGATGGTGCTAGTGTCAACTCAATCACGTTGACGGGTAATATCAACGCAGCAGACGGCCACATCCTGTTCAAGCCCGAACTACGGATTGACGCCTACAATGCGGATAAATTCGAGAAAAACGACGGATCGCTTACGAAATCACAGACGACGCTGGGGATGGCTGCCATCTTTAAGTTCTAACGGTAACTCTGTTTTCTTAACCCAAACGAATACGATAATCTTAGTACAACAAAAACCCCTCAATTGTCATGCAAAAGCCCAATTACGTACCTCTAATTCTCCTGGGAGCTTTCGCCATACTCGGTGTGCTTCCCGGCTTTAACAGTGTTCCGACCCAGATCGTAACGGAAGGCATCAACTCTGGCGATACAGCCTGGATGCTTGTTGCTACGGCGCTTGTTTTGTTGATGACACCCGGCCTGGCGTACTTCTACGGTGGGATGGTCAACAACAAAAACGTAATCTCGACGATGCTACAAAGCTTTATCGCGATGGGTGTTATCAGCATATTATGGGTGGTTGTTGGCTTTAGCCTAGCCTTCGGTTCATCGATTGGCGGTATTGTCGGCAATCCAATGGATCACTTCATGTTCAAAGGCGTACTCGACGGCAAGCCCTGGTCGTTAGCGGCAAGTATCCCACTGGTCGTCTTTGCTTTCTTTCAACTGAAATTCGCGGTAATTACGCCCGCTCTGGTAACAGGTTCGATGGCTGAGCGCGTCAATTTCCGGTCGTACGTATTGTTTATGATCCTGTTCAGCCTGTTCGTATATGCTCCCTTGGCACACATGACCTGGCATCCAGAAGGTATCCTGTTCAAAATGGGCGTTCTTGATTTTGCCGGTGGTACGGTTGTCCACATGTCGGCAGGCTGGGCTGCTCTGGCCGGTGCCTTGTACCTGAAGCGTCGTAAGTCGCACCTCGAAGCCAGCTATTTCCCACCAGCCAACATTCCATTTGTGTTGTTAGGTACGGGGCTGCTGTGGTTTGGCTGGTTCGGTTTCAACGCCGGTTCGGCAGTAGGCGCTACGCCACTCGCTGCTTCGGCTTTCGCTACGACGAACACGGCTGCGGCTGCGGCTGGTCTGGCCTGGGTTCTGTTCGATGCTGCTAAAGGCAAGAAAGTATCGGCGCTTGGTTTCTGCATCGGTGCGGTTGTCGGTTTGGTTGCGATTACGCCAGCGGCTGGTTTTGTTACGGTTCCTACGTCGATCTTTATCGGTACGGTTGCTTCTATTATCTCGAACTATGTGGCTCACCTGCGCTCGAAATCAACGCTCGATGATACCCTCGACGTATTCCCTTGCCACGGTGTTGGTGGTATGGTTGGTTTAGTAATGACGGGTATCTTCGCTAGCAAAGGGGTAAACTCAGCCGTAGTGGACGAAGGGTTGGCATTCGGTCAAACGACCTTGTTCACAAACCACATGATTGCACTGGTTGGCGTTTCGATATTTGCCTTCGCTATGTCGTATCTGATCTTGAAAATCACGGATCTGATTCTGCCACTGCGTGTGTCTGAAGAAGATGAGAAGTCAGGTCTGGACGTTAGTCAGCATGACGAATTCCTGATCGAAGCATAAGAAACAACGACAAATCCACAGGCACTCTGTCTGGCCGTTACGACCGGCAGCTTTACTGTGGTTTTGTTGTACTCATGGAGCCGTTCCCGCTTGGGGGCGGTTTCCTGCTTTTATGGGGGTAAGGAACAAGGCTACATCAAGCTCCAGAAGATGCGCTTTGCCAAATGATTGGTAGCTTGCAGGCCCTTGATTATAAACAGATGACTGATACCTTATCCATTCGGGCAATCACACCCGAGCAAACCTACCCGCTTCGTCACAGCGTGTTGTGGCCTGACAAACCCCTCGATTACGTAAAAGTAGACAACGATTCGGAAGGCTATCACGTTGGCGCATTTCTTCACGACGATTTAGTTGCTGTAATTTCCTTGTTTGTGGACGGTCAGACCGCGCGTTTCCGAAAGTTTGCCGCGTCTCCCGCTCATCAGCGCCGGGGCATTGGTACTCAATTGCTGAACCACACGATTGCCGAAGCCCGTCGGCTGGGAGCTACGACACTCTGGTGTGATGCCCGGCTCGATGCGGCTGATTTTTACCGGCGTTTTGGCATGAAGGCCGTTAGTGATGTGTTCTACAAAGGTCCGATTCCGTACGCCCGTTTTGAAATGGTTTTATAATCAGTTAGTTTACCTGAACTAACCCTAAAAACCATGAAAACAACATACTTCTTCCTCCTGATCGCTGGATTAACCCTGTCGCTGTGCGGTTCTTCGTACGCCCAATCAACGGCTGCGGTTGCCGATTCAATCCGCTTGAGTGAATATACCGGGACGTACACATTTACGAGCGGAAGTCCAATTGAAAAATTTACCGTTACGGCTCAAAAAGGGGACTTAATGGGCGAAGCGAATGAATTTGGGAAAAACCGGCTCGTAAAACAGGCAAAAGAAGATACCTATCAATCGACGAGTTCGTACGGTTCAGTTATCACATTTATTCGCGACGTGGCGACAAAAGCCGTGACAGGGTTGACGCTAGCCGCTCAAGGTACCGAGCTAACGGCCAAGAAAGAGAATCCGTAACTAAACGATTTCATTATGAGTTTAACGAGCATACTCTTACGATAAGTCTTAGAAAAGGCTTTGGAAAAACGAGAGGCTAAAACTCAACAATGAAAACACTTATTGTGACGACGGTTGCCATGACTGCTTTGTTTGCAGCCTGCAACTCAAAAAAAGAAAGCAATACAGCCGCTACCGACGTAGCCACTGCCGACACGACGATCACTCTGCCTGCTCCGTACGCGACAAAATCGACGCAGCATTTTAGTAATGTTATTGGCTGGCCGCAGGGGAAAACACCACAGGCACCAGCGGGTTTTGCCGTAACAGAATACGTTAGTGGTTTAGCGAGCCCTCGCTGGATTTACGTAGCACCGAACGGTGATATTTTCGTCGCTGAAGCCAATACGGAGCGTAAAGGAGTCAAACAGGCAATCAAAAACATTGCGGTAGGGCAAAGTAATTCGGAACGCTCGGCACCGAGTGCCAACCGGATTACGCTCCTGCGCGATACGAATAAAGATGGAAAGCCCGAAGTAAAGGAAACATTTTTAGGCGGGCTGAATCAACCCTTTGGGATGCTGGTGCTGGGCGATCATTTTTATGTCGCTAATACCGACGGTATCTGGCAGTACCCGTATAAGGCTGGGCAGTCAAAAATGAGCAGTCCAGGTAAAAAGATCCTAAACTTGCCCGCCGGTGGCTATAACAATCACTGGACACGCAATCTGCTGGCCAGCCCCGATGGCAAAAAGATCTATGTCTCTGTTGGATCGGGAAGTAACGTGGGCGAACATGGTATGGACAACGAAGTTCGGCGGGCCAATATTCTGGAGATCAATCCAGACGGGTCGGGTGAACGAATTTTTGCCAGCGGCTTGCGTAACCCGGTGGGTATGGACTGGCAACCCGAAAACAAGACCCTGTACACGGCTGTTAACGAACGCGACGAGTTGGGTGATGAATTGGTCCCGGACTATCTAACGAGCGTCAAAGAAGGGGCTTTCTACGGCTGGCCTTATTCCTATTATGGTCAAAACGAAGATCCGCGTCGGAAAGGTGAGCGCCCCGATCTGGTGAAAAAAACGGTTGTTCCCGATGTACCACTGGGTTCGCATACCGCTTCGCTTGGCTTAGCTTTTTACGATGAAACCGCGTTTCCGGAAAAGTACCGCAATGGTGCATTTGTTGGGCAACACGGTTCCTGGAACCGGTCGACGTTTTCGGGGTATAAAGTGGTATTTGTGCCGTTTGCGAATGGTAAGCCGGGCAAACCAGAAGATTTCTTAACCGGATTTATCACAGCAGGTAATGACAAAGATGTTTATGGCCGTCCAGTAGGAGTCACGGTAGCACCAGACGGAGCCTTACTAGTTGCTGACGATGCCGCCGGACGGATATGGCGCGTAGTCGCATCCAAGTAAAAAAACTGGTCTAAAAAAAGAAACGCAACGTAAGCGCTTACGTTGCGTTTCTTTTTTTACTGACTTAGTCGAGTCGCTCTGGCCTTCTCACGGCTTAAAACTGATAAAATACCCTGGCCCGTAACCCAATGGTCGTTGCCTGCTGACAACCTGGATCGGGTTGCAGTGGTGTCGTAATAAGCGGCCCAGCCTGCGCAGCCCAATGTTTTGCCTGCCACTCAACGCTTGCTCCAAATGTCACGTTATTCAGCAAATCCATCGGACGAATGCTTTTTCCGTCAATTTTTTCGTAACCCATCTTGAACGGCAATTGATGGTAGAAGCTAATAAACTGTTGATTCTGTAGCGTTAGGTCCGTACCGATGGTGGGTAAAATCGTGAGAGACTGGGATACAGGAATCCGGTAGCTTAGATTGATGGGAAGCTGAATTCGTTTGGTATACAGTTGAATGCCGAAAATCTCAAACCGGGGGTCAAAACCACGGCCATATTGCTTCCGAAAATCCTGCGGATTACTCTTGTCGAAATCAAGAATGCTCGGAAAGAAACTTGTTCCAAATTTAGCCTGACTCAGCCCTATTCCCAGGCTCCAGTGCTTGAATGCTATTACTTCAGCGTAAGCCCCTATGCTCTGCGCCTGCGTATTCAGGTCCGTTCCAAGCCCCGCTCTAAGCTGAAACGGAATTGGCCGAACACGTTGAACGACAGGAGCTGATGACGCTTGGCCGCTTACTACTGTTGTTCTAGCCGGGCGCATACGTCTTGCCCGTTGTGCCAGCACAGCGTCCCAATGAATGGTATTCAGCTGCAGCGGTAGGGCCGACATCGGTTCGAAAGCGATTGCCGATTGAGCCGCGTCGGCTGATCCAGTGGCGGGAGGGGCGTTGGATGTTGCCGATTGGGTTGGTACGTTTCCGTTATCTGCTACAGGGACATTCCCCGTGTTAGCGACCGAGCCGTTGCTGCGCGTTGTTGCTCCCGACGATTCGGTCAAGGCGACTTGCTGGCTAGCAGCATCCGATGGGGAAGTTTTGTCCGGGCTCTCTGAAATTCGCTCCTGACGCTTAGCCGGAGAAGTTGCGTTGGAAAGCACCTTTTCCCGTTTCTCGCGGTACATACCCGCACCAGTAGGCTGTATCGCGCCTGTCGTTGCCTCGTCAAAATGAGTCGAACCTTGTCGTGGCTTGTCATTTTGAGACAAACTACCAGACTGCGTCGTCAGGTCTGACGCGTTTGTTCTGGCTATTGGCTCGTTTGACGATTGCCGTCTTTGCTGATTGGCTAGTTGAACGTTATCCGTAGCGCGAAGCCGTGTTGGGGAAGCAGGTACGGTTATATACCGATCAATGTATACGGTATCTCGCTTCACAGTTGCCTCACTCGGTAACGTTGTACCAGCGGGGTGTTGATTTTGCAGGGCAAGCTGCTCCGATTGAGCACCGGTCGATCCTGACGCCAGGCTAGGCTGATCCTGGTCAGGGGCGTTATTGGTTGGTGTGTTAACTTTCTGGTTTACTTGCTGAAGTGTTTGATGTAGATGTTTTAATTCATAGTGTTGCCAGATAGTGGTCGATAAGAAAATAGCAGTACCAACCAGGCCAGCAGCGGCCAGCTTAGCCGTATATCCCGCAAAAGGATGAGCGGAAGGAGTGGGTGCGCCGGGCGAAGGGCTTGCCTGGTTTAAGGACGCCTGCATCCGTTTCCAGTCTCGCTCTGAAAATTCAGGTCGAATGCTATCCAGCTTTCGTCGGATACTATCGGCAAATCGATCAGTTTTCATGATAGGGTAATGGGGCCTTTGGGCCGGTCTTAGCGTGGAATGGATAAGCTTGCCGAATCATTTGCTGTAGTTTCTGGCGCGCACGCGCATAGTTGGAGCGTACTGTAGCTTCATTGTGCGATAGAATGCCCGCAATTTCGTGAAGGCTATATCCGTCAACGACATGCATCATGAACACCGTTCGGTAAGTTGGCGTCAGCTGTTGCACCAAAGCCAGAATCTCGTCGGCGGCTATCTGGTCAACGATGTCATCGTCAAAAGGTACGTCTTCGCCTGATTCCAGATTAGAATGTTGTTCTAGTTGGTGATTCCGCCGGTAATGACTAATGGCTGTGTTGACCAATATGGTGCGCAGCCAGGCCTTGAAGGGTTGTTTTTCGTCGAAGCGATCCAGATGTTGAAAGACTTTCAGGAATCCTTCATTTAAAACATCTTCCGCTTCCTCGCGGCTCGATGTATAGCGAAGACATATACTCTTGGCATACCCGAAAAACTGCTTGAAAAGCGTTCGCTGCGCCCGCGGATCATTGGCACGGCAGGCCTGAATGACGCTGATAAGGTCATGTTCGGCAAACGAGGATGATTTCTTGAAAAACAACGTTTGTTCCGATTAGAGTGAGTAGGCGCATATACGTATTAATACGCAGTGGGGTAGTAATTCGTTGCACGGGTTAGCCAAAATAATATCTAAAAATTTAGCTGGTAACTGCCACACTCATCAATTCAGGGGCGTATGGATAGAAAAAGGCACACGGGTGTCACATCGTACGATGAAGATACTGATCATTGGTGACCGGCATGTTGGAGGATACGGCCTTTCTGCCGGACAAATTAGTTTTGTTGGCCATTTTATTCGGCAAATAAGCCAGACTGGCCGAGCGGTTTCGGTAGAAGCGTACGCCCAGTCAACATTGGCTGCGGTTCAGATGACTATGAGTCAGCTACCGCTGGAACACTATGATCTGATCATGGTGCAGGCGGGTCAGGGCTGTGTGGACCATCCGGCTGGCCTGGAATCGGTATTCGTCCGCGATACGAGTCGTGTGCCTGACGTTTCCGGAGATCTGGTACTGCCTGACTGGCTCTTGCCAACCATTGAAAAAAAGCCAGTGGGGCTGATCAAACGAACCGCCGAGGCCGGGCAGTTCCTGTTGATGCAAGGTATGGCTACACTCGGAGTGCTTCCCCGGTTGTTTACGGTTCGGCACGAGTTGACCGATTTACTTACGTTGCTGAAACCGTATCGCCATAAAGTAATACTGCTTAGTCCGTTCCCGCATCCGCAGCCCGTCTATCGGTGGTTACGGCAGCAGGGACGGGCTTTATTTATGCGGTCGGACGTACGGCAATCGTTCAGCGTTTTTGACTCGGACGCCGTAATTCAGCCCCGCGAAGAATACTTTCTGACCGGTACGACAAACACTGGCTACCTGAATGCGGTTGGACATGAACTGGTCGGTCGTGCTTTGTTTGATTTTTACCTGGCTGCGCCAACCATTGTCGCTATTCATACGATTCGGCGGAGTTAAAACGGACATTAATTAACCTATGAGAAGTAAAAACCCCGGCAGATTTTATCCGCCGGGGTTTTTTGTGCGTGATGCATTTTTTAAAGTTGCACTTCCATCTCTTCGGGCTTTGTCGTGTCTCCCGTTGGTCGACCATCCGGTTGTGGTAATGGACGTTGGTGCGTTTTCTCTTCTGAAACGTCTTTCCGACGAGTCATATACGTATAAATTACTGGTACGACGTAGAGCGTAAGCACGAGTGAGAACATCAGACCGCCCACAATCACAATACCCAGTGGAATACGGCTCTTCGATGCCGACCCAAGCGCTAATGCGAGCGGTAATGCGCCAAACGCAGCCACGAGCGTTGTCATCAGGATAGGTCGTAACCGCATAGCCGCGGATTCGGTGGCGGCTTCAAACTTATTCTTGCCCGTTAATCGTTGCTCGTTCGCAAATTCGACAATCAGAATACCGTTTTTAGTGACCAGACCCACGAGCATGATGATACCGATCTGACTAAAGATGTTCAGCGTCTGATTGAACATCCAAAGCGAGAAGACAGCCCCGGCCAGCGCCAGCGGTACGGTAATCATAATAATCAGTGGATCGACAAACGAATCGAACTGGGCGGCTAATACCAGATAAACCAACACCAGCGCTAAACCAAAGGCGAACAAGGTATTCGATGAACTTTCGGCGTAGTCGCGCGAAGGGCCGGAGAGCGCCGTCTGGAACGTTTGGTCAAGCGTACGATCGGCAATGGCATTCATAGCCGCTACCCCATCACCAATGGTTTTGCCGGGAGCTAAGCTAGCCGATACGGTGGCCGACTTAAAGCGATTGTAGTGGTACACCTGGGGTGGGCTGCTCACCTCCTGAAATTTCACCAGGTTGTCCAACTGAATTAGCTGACCCTGATTGGAGCGAACGTAAAACGAAGCCAGATCGACGGGTTCGTCGCGGTCGGCCCGGTCAACCTGCCCAATCACCTGATACTGCTTTCCGTTCATCAGGAAGTACGCCAGACGACGGTTACTCAGGGCCAGCTGCAACGTCTGCGCCACATCCTGTACCGAAACACCGAGGTTGGTTGCCTTTTCGCGGTCAATGCTGATGTTTAGCTCCGGCTTGTTGAATTTCAGGTCAACGTCGTTGTTCTGAAACGTTGGATCTTTGGCGACTTCGTCCAGGAAGACTGGTAGTTTCTCCCGTAGCTTTTCAAAGTTCAGGTTCTGGATAACGAACTGAACGGGCAAACCGCCACCCCGACCGACTTGGATCGTCTGGTCCTGCGTAGCAAACATACGCGCTTCGCTGAACTTCTTCAAGTTCTTGGTCAGGTAATCGACAATCTCCTGCTGCGAACGTTTGCGTTCGGAAGGCTCAACCATGTTGATCATCACGAACGACGAGTTTACCGCGCCTGCTCCCGAAAAACCAGGTGCTACGACGCTGAATGCCAACCGTGTTTCGGGGATGGAGTCGAGGACAAGCTGCATCACGCGGTCGGTAGTTGCAGCCTGCGACTCATAGCTTGTGCCTTCCGGCGACGTAATCGCAATACGGGTACGGCCACGGTCTTCGAGCGGAGCTAATTCGGATTTAAGCAGCGAACCAATGCCAAAAATAATTACGGCGCACGCACCAATCATGACGAAAGCCCAACCCCGTTTGCGCATGAAACCATTGAGCGAATCGCGGTACGACTGGTCAAGCCATTGGAAAAAAGGCTCCGTTTTCTTGTAGAACCAGGAGTCTTTACCGTGGTTTTTGCTCGTCAGTTTTACGCTTAGTACCGGGGTGAGCGTCAACGAAACAAAGGCCGAAATCAAGACGGCACCCGCGACGACGATACCAAATTCGCGGAACAAGCGACCAACGAAGCCCTCCAGGAAGATAATTGGCAGGAATACGATCGCCAACGTAATCGATGTGGCTAATACCGCAAAGAAAATCTCGTTAGAACCTTCACGGGCGGCTTCCTTGGTATCCATGCCATCTTCAATTTTCTTGAAGATATTTTCCGTGACCACGATCCCGTCATCGACCACCAGACCCGTTGCCAGTACGATACCGAGCAGCGTTAGTACGTTAATGCTAAAGTCCGCAACGTACATGATAAAAAACGCTCCGATCAGCGATACAGGAATATCAATCAGCGGGCGGAAGGCGATGAGCCAGTCACGGAAAAAGAAGTAGATAACCAATACGACGAGCACAAACGAGATGATCAGCGTTTCGCCTACTTCCTCAATCGCCCGGCGGATGAATGTACTCCGGTCGATACCCACATTAACAAGAATATCGCTGGGGAGGTCTTTCTTCAGTTGATCGAAGCGTTTGTAAAACTCATCGGCGATGCTCACGTAATTGGCGCCAGGCTGCGGAATGAGCACCAGAATAACACCGACTGCCCCGTTCTGCTTCGATAGCGTTTCCTCATTTTCAGCGCCTAACACTGCACTACCAACATCCTTGAAGCGAACGATCTGGTTAGCCGTCTGCCGAAGGATCAGGTTGTTGAAGTCTTCTTCTGTTGTCAGGCGACCAACGGCTTTTACCGTCAGCTCTGTATTGTTTCCGTAGACCTTACCACTGGGTAGTTCGACGTTCTGAGCCGTCAGTGCACTCTGAATGTCCTGTGCGGTCAGCCGATAAGCCGATAACTTGATTGGATCGATCCAAAGCCGCATAGCCTGGCGCTTAAGACCGTAAATATTGGCCTGACTTACGCCCGGAATCGTCTGCAAACGCTCCTGAAGTACGTTCTCGGCGTAATCCGATAATTGGGTCGGGTTACGGGTCGTACTTTGAACGGTCATGAAAATAATCGGGTCCGAGTTGGCGTCGGCTTTGGTTACTACCGGAGGGGCATCAATATCCTGCGGGAGCTGGCGCTGCGCCTGCGATACCTTGTCACGAACGTCATTGGCCGCCTGTTCGAGGTTGGCGTCCAGATTGAATTCAACGGTAATCGTACTGGCTCCCAGCGCACTGTTGGACGAGATGGTCCGGATACCCTCGATACTGTTGAGCGATTTCTCGATGGGCTCGGTTATCTGCGACTCGACAATATCAGGGTTCGCACCGGTATAATTGGTCCGTACGGTGATCACCGGCGGGTCAATCGCCGGATACTCGCGTACACCAAGGAAGGTGAAGCCGATAATACCGAACAGGACAATGACAATGGACATAACCATAGCAAAGACCGGTCGGTTCAGGCTTAATTCGGGCAGACTCATTGCTGGTTGAGTTTATATTTTAGGGTTTGGCATTTACCGGTTGCCATCGGCTACTCGATTAATTACTGGCTACTTTAGGGCTGTTACCGGGTAGGGTCACTACGCGGCCAATCTTGACCGGAGCATCCTGCTTAAGAAACAACAAACCCGTTGTTGCAACGGTATCTCCGGCCTGGACACCCGACAGAATCTGGATGGTTCCGGCCGTACGGATTCCGGTTTTGACGTCTTTAAACTGCGCCTTTCCGTTCTTAACGACAATAACCTGATTGGTACGCGTCTGAGGAATTACAGCCTGTGTGGGCACAACCAGACTACGTTCATTCTGAATGGTTAGCGTCACACGGGCAAACGTACCGGGGCGGAAGCGAGCCGTTGTGTTGTTAACCTTCGCCCGAATACGTAGGTTACGGGTTTGCTCTTCAACTCCGGGTTCTATAGCGTAAACAACGCCTTGGCTGGATTGGTTGCTGCCGTCTACCTGGAAAGATATCTCGCTACCCGGATGCACCGACTGGCCGTATTTTTCCGGGATCGAAAAATCAAGTTTAAGCGACGAAACCTGTTGCAATCGGGCAATCAGCGTATTGGGCGAAACGACCGCTCCCGAGCTGACGTTCCGCAAACCGATGACACCCGTAAAAGGCGCTCTGATTTCGGTACGTTGCAGGTTTGCTCTCACCAACTCGATATCGGCCAGCGACGACCGTAGGTTTGTTGTTGTAATGTCAAATTCCTGTTGGCTTATGCCGCCCCGTTCCAAAAGTTGCTTGTTCCGCTCTTCCGTTCGGCGGGCATTGTCGGCCTGAGCCTGAAGTTTCAACAACTGTGCCCGTAGATCGGCATCGAAAAGTTTGACCAGTAAATCTCCTTTTTTGACGGGTTGGCCTTCCCGAATGTTTAGCTGAGTAATGCGCGCGGAAATCTCAGGGTAAATATCGACCTGTTCGGCTGCTAGTAGCGATCCGCTGGAGACAACATCTTCCTGTAGGTTTTTCGAAATCACAACAAAGCCACTAACGGTAGCCGGGCCGCCACCGCCGGGGCCACCTTTGCCCCCTGGTCCTCCTTTTTCGGAGCCACCTTTTCCAGCGCTGCCTCCTCCAGGACCACCTGGGGTAGCACCGGGAGCAGGATGTAATACTTTGTTATACACAATTATCCCGCCGAGCACAAGAACGACGAGACCGATAGCAATCCATCTTTTCACGGAGTAGTAATTTGCAATAAGGGATTTAATTTCTAACGGTGGAGATACCGTGTTTGTTACAAACTACAAAGCTATCAATGTTGACGACTATAACAATCGGCAGTAGCCTGTATATGAGCTTACTTTATGGACAAGAGTCACCTTTATTTTCGTGAGTAGTACCGTCTGGTATCCGTAGAAATGCTTATGAAATCGGTGGCGTCGCTGTTATCTTAAAAGACGTCCGTTATGATAATGAGCTAGCTATTACCGAACGATCCCGAAGGGGTTGATCAACCAACCGGGCTGCCTTTCCGAAAAATACTTATTACTTGTAAAAATGAATTCGTTGAAAAAAATTGTGCTAAATCGATTAAGGTAGGCTACGAGGCCATAACCATCAGCAACTCGCTTATCATCATGGCAGTGGCTCCCCAAACCCGGTGCCCCTGAATTTCGTAAAAAGGAGCGTCAACCAGTACGCCACGTACTTCGATCTGACTGTCGCCAACGATTGTTTCATCCAGCAGCGTTTCCAGATCAACCTGGATCACGGCTTCGACTTCGCGAGGGTCAGGATAAAAATCGGGCCGGTAAGGAAGCATACCGACAACGGGTTGTACGTAGAAATTGCTCGGTGGAATAAACAATTCGGTCAATAAGCCCAGCACCTTTACGTCCGTCACCCGAATGCCTACTTCTTCCTGGGCTTCCCGCAAAGCCGTCCGGGTAAGATTCTCGTCGAAGCGTTCCATTCGGCCACCGGGAAATGCCATCTGCCCGGCATGAACGCCATCATACTGCGGTCGGAGAATCAACGGCAGGTAGATCGAGTTCTGATACGGATAAAAGCAAATCAAAACCGCACTTCGTCGTGTTCGTTCGTTAGGTCTGATACCCAGGCGATAACGAGCTGATGATGCCATTTTCTGATGGGCCATTTCGCCGGGTAACGGTTTCTGCAATCGCTGGCGGAGCTGCTCAGTAAAGGTATGGAACGAAGTGTCGATCATGGTTTGCGTTACAGTTTATAGCGTTTTGTCTGTGGGTTATACGCGGGGCGTCAACCACGATAACCCACGAACGATACGCTATAAACTCGTTTTATATAAGTGTACAAGCTGCTCGGCGCAGCGTTCGCCATCCATAGCCGCTGAAACAATGCCGCCCGCGTAACCAGCCCCTTCGCCACAGGGAAACAACCGCCGAACCTCTACGTGTTCACAGGTATCGCGGTCACGCGGAATCCGTACCGGCGACGAAGTACGACTTTCAACACCGATTACCTGACCGTTGTTACTCAGATAACCTTGCATTTTGCGACCAAAATCACGCAATCCCTGACGCAGGGGCTGCGCAATATGGTCGGGCAATACCGCGGCCATATCTACCGAGGTTAGGCCCGGCTGATACGACGTGGATAGCAGGTCTGTTGACACGCGTCCATCCACAAAATCGGCCACGCGCTGGGCAGGAGCAACCTGTGACGGCTGGCTACTGTCTTTGCTACCCATTCGACATGCCCATCGTTCCAAATCCTGCTGCAAAGCCAGCCCGGCCAGTGGGCCTTCGTCGGCATAAGGTTTCAGGTCCTGATCCATAATCGCAACGACCAGCCCTGAATTGGCGTACTTAGAATCCCGGCGTGATGGCGACATCCCGTTGACGACCAACTCGCCCGGAGCCGTAGCCGCTGGCACAATAAATCCACCCGGACACATACAAAACGAAAAAACACCCCGATCTACCCCATTGAAACGGGTTTGTGTTACCAAACTGTACGAAGCTGCGGGTAAGTAGTCGCCCCGGTCGGGTCGGTGGTACTGAAACTGATCAATCAGACTTTGCTGATGCTCAATGCGAACGCCCATTGCAAACGGCTTTGCCTCAATCAGGACATTCCGGTCTTGCAGCAGGTAGAAAATGTCGCGTGCGGAGTGCCCGGTTGCCAGAATAACTCCGATGCCGGTTAAGGCTTCTCCCGTTGCCGTAACGACGCCTTTCAGCTCACCTTTCTCCAGAATAAGGTCGGTAACTTTCGTGTCGAAGCGAACTTCGCCACCGGCGTTGAGGATGCTTTGCCGAAGGTCGGCTACCACGTTGGGAAGCTTGTTGGTACCAATATGCGGGTGAGCATCCACCAGAATTTCTTCGGTGGCTCCGTGGGCCACAAAAATTTCCAGGATGCGACGGACATCACCCCGTTTGGTGGAACGAGTATATAATTTACCGTCTGAATACGTACCTGCTCCGCCTTCGCCAAAGCAGTAGTTCGACTCTGGGTTAACGATATGGTCTTTATTGATGGCCGCTAAATCACGTCGGCGAGTGCGAACGTCACTGCCGCGTTCTAGGACAATAGGTTTGATGCCCAGTTCAACCAGGCGTAAAGCGGCAAACAGACCCGCCGGTCCCGCGCCAACTACAATGGCCTGTGGAGCGCTGCTGACATCTACTTTCGGCTTTTTGTAGGCGATGAGTGGGGGCGGGGTTTCACTAACGAACACGTCCGTATCGACGTGAATGCGGATTTGCCGTCCACGCGCATCAATCGACTGCCGCCGTTTGCGAACAACTGCCGAGCTATCGGTAGAAATCTTTAACGAGCGCAGCACCTGCTCCCGAAAAGCGGCATCGTCGTAGGCGTGTTCCGGTGATAAAGTAATAGAAAGTTGGTGAATCATGAATTCGTAAGGCCGGTTTTTATCCGGCAGATGGTTCACAAAAATAAGGGAAATTGCTTCCTGGTTATGTAACAGGCAGGTTTACCTTTGGGTTCGTTCTACGGAAGCGGTTACTTTACTCTGTTTACACGCCTGTTTTTCTATCGCTGATAAATTGGCAAAAAACGCTAAGCATGCCAACAAGCGGTAGTTTTTTGAGTTGTTGCAGTATGCAGCCAATAACCACCACCCCTCCCCGAAATAAGGTAGATCCGTTTGAGTCACCTGACTTTTACTGCCTTGACGATCTTCTGATGGCCGAACATAAGCTGGTACGTTCGGCAGTACGCGATTTTGTAAAGCGTGAGATTACGCCGATCATCGAAGACTATGCGCAACGGGCTGAATTTCCGGCTCAGCTGGTTCAGAAATTTGGTAAGATCGGCGCGTTCGGAGCCACAATCCCGACGGAATTTGGGGGCGGTGGCCTGGATCAGATTTCGTATGGCTTGATGTTGCAGGAGATCGAGCGGGGCGATTCGGGCATGCGCTCGTGCGTGTCGGTCCAGAATTCGCTGGTGATGTATCCGATCTACACGTTTGGCTCGGAGGAACAGAAACAAAAATACCTGCCTGGACTAGCCAAGGGCGAAATGCTTGGCTGTTTTGGTCTGACTGAAGCGAACCATGGTTCGGATCCGGGCAGTATGGAAACGAATTTTATCGAGCGAAGCGATTATTACCTGCTAAGTGGTTCCAAGCTATGGATCACCAACGCGCCTTTTGCGGACATAGCGATTGTTTGGGCCAAAAACGAACAGGGAAAGGTTCGGGCGCTGATCGTAGAGCGTGGTATGGAAGGGTTCTCCACGAACGAAATAGGGAACAAATGGTCGCTTCGGGCCAGCAGTACCGGTGAATTGATTTTCCAGGACGTAAAGGTGCCGAAAGAGAACTTGCTGCCGGAAGCGTTTGGGCTGAAAAGTGCGATACGGTGCCTGGATCAGGCTCGTTACGGCATTGCCTGGGGAGCACTTGGAGCGGCTATGGAGTGCTACGAAGTGGCTCGTCGGTACGCCCTTGACCGAACGCAGTTCAACAAGCCGATTGCTAGCTTTCAGTTGGTGCAAAAAAAGTTGGCCGAAATGCTGACGGCCATTACCCAGGCGCAATTGCTCTGCTGGCGACTGGGTATGCTTAAGAACGAAGACCGGGCGACCAATGCTCAAATTTCGCTGGCAAAGCGTAACAATATTGAAATTGCCCTGCGCGTAGCGCGTGATGCCCGCCAGATTCTGGGAGCGATGGGCATTTCCGGCGACTACCCGATTATGCGTCACCTGATGAACCTTGAATCCGTCAGTACGTACGAAGGTACGCACGATATTCACTTGTTGATATTAGGGGCGGAGATCACAGGTATTCCGGCGTATAAATAACCGGATTGTTTGCGCCAACGGCCAGACGGCTGTTGGCGCAAACGTCATTAGGCTTTGCTCGGTGGTGCGTAGGTGACGAGGTCAATGCCAACACCGTTTGGGTCAACGATAGCAAAGTGGCGGTCGCCCCAGGGTTCGTCGCGAAGATCGATCGCCAGAGGAATACCTAAGTCTTTCAATCGCTTGTATTCTGCGTCAACGTCATCCAGTTCAAGGGTTAGGAAAACGCCTTTCCCGCCGAAAGAAGGCTTAAACAGATCTTGCTGGGAAGGATGGTCTGGTAACAGAAAGGCCAGTTCTGCTTGCCGGTTCGGTGTGTGCAGTAATACGTAGAATTCATTTTCGAACGTAACGCCGAAATGGAGTATGTTACAGTAGAACTGTTTAGTTTCTGGGAGCTTGTCGGTAATGATGCCAGCGTTCAGTTTCATCGTAGTTGTTGTTTAACAGCAGGGGAATCAAGATCGTAATCAAACGTAACCGTCGACGATTGTCCAGAGGGCGTGATCAGGTAACCGTGTCCTCGTAATCCAGCCAAGTCGCCCGTACCGCTGCCGGGCAGAATTGTCAGTTCCGCCCGGACCGTGCCATCTTCGGATGTGCCTCTGCCCTGAACGACGAAACTCCCTGACCGATTGCCGAGCTTACCGATAACGCGTTCCAGCAGCACAAAGGCGTACGAATTATCAGTGCGGTACATCACAAGGTATTCTTCCCAGCTTTCGCCTTCGATATCGCCTTCGAACCGATTTCGTACCCAGGTTTGCGTAAGTGTAGGCGCTCCTGCCAGTTCATCGTACGATTCTTCTTTCCGGTATTGATAGGTGCGCTGTGCGGTTGCTTTCATGAATAGGTCAAGTTCATTGGGTGATTTACGCAAGACCAATCTGTACTTCCGTGACGTTATGGGGCGGCTGTTCCAGATTCATGTTCAGGTACACTTCCCGACAAATGCCGTTAGGCTGGTTGCCTTGTTCGAAAACGGTGGACATTAGACGTCGGTATGTTTCGGGAAGATTCTCCCACGGACCTACATGCAGCGCAGCCAGGCAATGAAACGGTTCCCACCGCTTAAAAGCAAATCCGTCAGGCTGTCCGGTTGCTTTGCTGACCGGTAAGGAAATCTCTAGCCTGAACACCGTATCGGGATTGCCATCGACGCCGTAGTAGGACCAGTACACTGGCCCCATAATGTCGAGGCCGAGCCGGTTTGCTTCTCGGTAGATACCCTGTGCCGTAACATTCCAAAACCGATGAAGCTCCTTTAGTGTGGTGTTTGTGGTATAACACAGCGTAGTCATCGGGGGCGCTTGTTTCGTTTGCATAGCCGTTTGTTTGGTGACGAAGCAAAGAAAACAACACCCGGTGACAGCCGTATGTCAGTAGGATTCAGAAGCGCAGCACTATCTTGCTGATGGTGTAAAAAGGAAGTGTCAGCATTGAACGGCTTTAGGTTAGGTCAGTACAGCTTGCGCAGCATAATGGTCTCTGACTTCTTCGGCGAGCGTGTGCATCAGTGTCAGCAGCGAGTCGGGCTGCTCGATTGTAATAGTCGTTCCAAAGGTAAGGAGCCAGCGGGCCAGCCCTTCCAGATAGGGCGTATTGAGGTGAATCCGGACGTATTTGCCCAGATCTTCCTCGGCGTCAAAGCCCCACGTATACTTCGACTCATGGATAAAGCGGGCCACGGATTTGGGGAATACAAGCGTAACGTTAATGACCGGCATATCGCAGCCACTACGTTCCCGCTGGATGTACTCCTGCAACGACAATCGTTCGTGACGGGCAAACCGCTGGCCGGTATCCGTCATGGATCGAATCCGGTCAAGGCGAAAATCGCGGTAATCCTGCCGTATGCGACAAAAGCCAATCAGATGCCACGTCAAACTGTAGTGATACAAGCCAACCGGTTCTACTTCGCGCTTTGTTTCGGTATCGTTGTACAGCGAATGATAATGCAGATCAAGCACGTGGTGCCGGGCGATTGCCTGCTGGATGGTGGAAAGTAGCCCGTCCGCATACGGTGGACGCGCCGATGGTTTCGACACATCGACATTAGGAGCCAGGTCGTCGAGATGCTCCTGATCGGGACGCTTTAGAACTGATTTTATCTTGAATAGGGCCGAATCAAACTCGGTTCGTACCGATTGATCCGTCCATTTTTCGATCAGCTTGGCGGCCAGAAGCAGCGAACTGGCTTCGGCGTTGGTGAACATAACGGGCGGCAGGTGATAGTCTGTCAGAAAATAACCGACACCGGCTTCGGCCCCGATTGGAACACCCGCTTCTTCCAGTGACCGAACGTCGCGGTAAACGGTACGCAGACTAATGCCAAAACGGTCGGCCAATTCCTGCGCGCGTACCACCCGTTTAGTTTGTAAGTGAATCAGAATTGCGGTTAGACGGTCGAGACGATTCATACAGCGAACAAACGTAGAATCTGCCTAAAAACAAAGCCGCTGGCTTAGATTCAGACCGCTGATACGCAGAAAACTGCTTGCTCAAATTGATTTTGCTGTCGGGAAATAAAGGCGAAGTAAACGTTATCAACGAGTTTTGGAGACGCATTTACGAGCTTTATCTCGTGCTGGGTTCCGTCGTAATCAATCACTCGCGTCCACGTTTTCCCTTCATCGGTCGAAAACATCAGCAGCGACCGCGTAGAAGATGAAATGCTATTGTGCAGAACAGCCCATAATTCCGTTTTACCGGCCTCCGCCCGACGGGTCAGCATGTTCATGACCGGACTCCGGCGATACGGGTCAGGAACGATCTGCTTGGCAAATCGGTAACCATCGGTCGTGGAGACGATAAAATTGGTGCCGCCCAGGTAATCAGACCCAAAGAATACGTTGCCGTTAAGTTCTGCCATTGACAGATAGCCGCCCGTTTGGTAGTGACTCTGATTCAGCCGATGCCAGCCGTGTCCGTTCGCGTGAGCAGGCTGATCGAGCTGCGAGAGCGTTCGGTTTTGCCATACTTGTTTTTTGTTATCGCCATCCGTCAGAAACAGGCTGTTCAAATACACACTGTATTTCACCAGATGAACGTGTTTGTTGACGCCGTCACGGATCAGAAAATCGGAACGTTGCCAACTGGCTCCCTGATCGGTGGAGTAGTACACATACGCCAGATTCTGCCAGGCATTTTGCTGACGAACGACACCATATTCGCCGAGAACCAAGCGACCATCGGGTAGTTCGGTCATGCCGTTGTTGGGCAGGAAATAGCTGCTGGTACTCGCCAGCGTGAGTACGGTGGCAAACGAATGGCCCTGGTCCGTGCTGCACATCAGATCTCCGTGGGAGCAGACAAACACGTAGCCGGCACTGGATACAAATAGTGACTGAATCGGATTGGGGAATCGATATCGGCAGGTTGCCGTCTTGCCACCGTCGAAGCTGCTGTAAAGACTATGCTCATCGCCGAACAGATAACCCCATTGTTGGCTACGGGAGTTGGTTATCAGTAGTTGCCACGGTAACGCTGCTTTCTCAAGACGAACCGGTATATGAACGGGGAGCGTTTCAGGAGAGCCGGAGTCGGCATCTAACCGAAGCGGCCTATCGTTTGTAAAACGCAGGTAACCACTTTTAGGAAATAAGCCGAGCTTGTGTTTGACTTCCCAGCGCAAGTAGGAAGATAATTCTCGCCATTTGTCGGCATGATAGACACCAAGGCCAAACTGGTAAAGTTGCGTCAGTGAACTTAGGCTAGGTTTCTCGAACAGAGAACGGTGACTTGATGTAAGGTCCATACTGAGGTCGGCGATTAAACAAGTAGGCCGCTTATTCAGTAAATAGGTATACGCTAAATTTGTGAATAAATAAACCGATTATGAATCTTACCGACGCTGCTATTCGCGATAATCACCATCGTCACCGTTTTGAGATGGAAACGGACGGAAAACTATCTATTGTGGTTTACCAGAACGTTGACGACGAGACACTGGCGCTTACCCACACCGAAGTGGATCCGAGTCTGGAAGGAAAGGGCGTTGGGTCGCGTCTGGTAGAGGGTGTACTCGCTTATGCGGAGCAGCACAACCTTAAAATCGTACCCCTTTGCCCGTTCGTAGCGGCTTATCTGAAGCGGCATCCTGACTGGAATCGGGTGGTGTCGACAGCCTATAATACCAGCGATTTCTAAGCGCGTAGGGTAGGGTGCACTCTAGGCCAAACGTTATTGGGTGTCGAATCGGGGGGGATGTGTGGGAGAAATATGCGCTTTTTTAGTGACTGCTTTCCATACATCCAAAAATAACGCGGGGTAGACCGTTACACCGAAACTGTAATACGCTCCGTTGAAATTCTGGTTGATCGCGGTTTGGAAGACGGAAAACCGGTAGCCGAACTGTACGCTCAGGCCTACCCAGCGTGTGGCTTTCCACTGAGCGTAGGCACCCGCTTGGATCGGAACAAAAAAATCACGCTTGGTACGGTCAATCTGAACGTTCTGGCGAAGGTCCAGCGGAAGCGCGTAAGCAATACCGCCACCTATCTCGGCGGGTACGCTGATCATCCACCGCCGGTTGTTCGTTACATTCCACCAGTACAGCAGACTGACGAACCACATATCGGTTCGTGTGTAATAATCAAGGTTAATCCGCTGGGCGGCATCCCGACGCCAGTTAATAAGCCGGAGGTAAGTAGCGTAACTTAACCAGTAATAGCCTAACGTAAGCTGATGGCGTTTCTGCCCAAACTCAATTCCGGCGTTAATACCCCAAACGTTGACGGGTTGCCGATCTAGAAACGAATTTCGAAAATCTAGGTTGTAAGCGATCTTGGTTAATGGTCGTAGCAATTTCGCTGAATCAGTCGGTGCCAGTGAATCAGCGGGTAAACGAAGTAGGGAGTAGGCAAGTAGCAACGTAGCAAACATAACGCTCACCTAACCCAAAAACGAATGCTGTGGTTATGTCAACTCTTCAATGTTTACTAAGCGTTTAGCTCAATATGTTGATTTTGTGAAGGTTGCTGAGACTCTCGCTGTTCAGCTCGTAACTGCTTTGTGGTTTTACGCGACCCGTCGTGACTCCATCCCGGCGGTCCAAAAAGATAACCCAGCGCGTTTCCGAACGAACCGGCCCGGCGCAGGTCCTGACCGATCTCAACCCATTCGTGAAAAGCAATCCGCACCGGATTATGCGAGCCGACGTTTTTTGTCAGACCATAGGTTGGCCGATCTTTTTCTGGCTCGAAAGTACCGAACAGACGATCCCAGATGATGAGAATACCCGCATGGTTCTTGTCAAGGTAAGCCAAATCCGACCCGTGATGCACCCGGTGGTGGGACGGCGTGTTAAAGATAAACTCAATCGGAGCCGGGAGCTTATTGATGTGTTCAGTGTGAATCCAGAATTGATACAGCAGACTAATCGACTGCATGGTCATCACGGCCACCGGCGAAAAACCAATGAGTGGCAGCCAAATCCAGAAAAGAAAGGAGCCGCTGAGCGTTCCCGTCCAGGTTTGCCGTAAAGCCGTACCCAGATTGTATTTCATCGATGAATGATGGACCACGTGCGATGCCCAGAAATAACGGCTGCTATGGCTGATCCGGTGAAACCAGTAATAGCTCAAATCGTCGGCAAAAAACAGAATTGCCCACGACCACCATTGGGTCATATCAAACGTGAACAGCCGAAACTGATAAACCAGCGAATAGGCCCCAAAGACAATTACTTTTCCGACGAAGCCGACGATCACGTTCCCGATGCCCATTGCCAGGCTGCTGGTCGTATCTTTTAGTTCGTAGTAATCCTTTTGCTGAATGGCCGTAACAACGACTTCCGCAACTAAAAGAAGCACAAAACCCGGAATCGCTAATTGAATAAGATCTTTCATTGGTACTGTGGATTTTGTGCAAGTTAACGACCCGTCTGGACGTTGTCAACTGGCATAAATAGCAGAGGCCCAATGCCTAAAGAGAGTTCTCTTTTATGCATTGGGCCTCTGCACTTCGTGATAAATCGCTTACCGGTTCATCGAGATAAGGAATTCTTCGTTGGTGCGCGTGCCTTTCATCCGCTCAAGCAGGAAGTCCATTGTTTCCATTGGGTTCATGTCGGCCATGTGCTTACGCAGAATCCAGACGCGCTGTAGCGTTTCTTTGTCCAGCAGAAGATCTTCCCGGCGGGTACCCGACGCCAGTACGTCGACCGCTGGGTAAACGCGCTTGTTGGCAAGCTTGCGGTCGAGCTGGAGTTCCATGTTACCCGTGCCCTTAAATTCCTCGAAAATTACTTCGTCCATTTTCGAGCCCGTATCAATGAGCGCCGTCGCAATAATCGTTAGCGAACCGCCATTTTCTACGTTACGGGCCGCTCCAAAGAAGCGTTTCGGACGGTGCAGTGCGTTGGCGTCAACACCACCGGACAGGATTTTACCCGAGGAAGGAACGACTGTGTTATACGCACGGGCCAGACGAGTGATGGAGTCGAGCAGAATAACCACATCATGACCACACTCAACCATGCGTTTAGCTTTCTCAAGTACCATGCTCGATACTTTAACGTGCCGATCCGCCTGCTCATCAAACGTCGACGAAATGACTTCTGCGTTGACGCTACGCGCCATGTCGGTTACCTCTTCGGGACGTTCGTCGATCAGCAGCACGATCAGATACACCTCCGGGTGGTTCTTCGTGATGGCGTTCGCAATCTCTTTGAGCAGCACCGTTTTACCCGTTTTAGGCTGTGCCACAATCATACCGCGCTGTCCTTTACCAATCGGCGCGAACAAATCGAGTACGCGCGATGAGTAGTTTTCAGGACGGTTGCTCAGGTGAAGCTGTTCATCCGGGAATAAAGGAGTCAGGTATTCGAACGGGATCCGATCGCGGATTTCCTCGGTTGTTTTACCGTTTACGGTCGATACCCGAAGCAACGCAAAGTATTTTTCGCCTTCTTTCGGCGGACGAATTGCTCCGCGAACGGTATCGCCTGTTTTCAGGCCAAACAGCTTAATCTGCGAAGGGGATACGTAAATATCATCGGGGCTAGCCAGGTAGTTATAATCGGCTGAACGCAGGAACCCGTAGCCACCATCCTGCATGATTTCCAGAACTCCTTCGTTATCAATGATACCGTCGAATTCCCGGATGTGCTGATTGTACTGGCGACGAATCCGGTTCTGGTATTCCTGGGCTTCCCGCGAAGCCGCCTGAACCTGAGGTTGCTGCTGTTGCGTCTGAGGCTGACCGGGTTGTTGCGCTTCGACCGCCGTTTCGGGCGATTGCGGGGCTGTTTCCGTAACGGTTGCTTCCGATGCAGCCGTGGGTTGCATGTTTGCGATGTTATCGTCCGAGACAACCGTTGGCGTCAAGAATTCATCCTCCGTGTGGCCGTTGAAATTCAAGGCTGTTTCGTCAGCTACTACCCGTTGATTGCGAGCGCGTTGGTCACGATTGCCGCGATCGTTTGATCCGTTGTCGCGCTGGTTGAAATCCCGCCGGTTTGAATTGTTATCGCGTTGTCCGCGCTCTGGTGTTGCTGCGTCTCGCGAGCCACGATCCGGGGTTGCTGTTTCGCGTGGGTTCCGCTCGGTCGTTCCGGCATCCCGTTGATTGTCTAGACGTGGGCGGTTGCCCGTGTCCCGCTGACCTTGACCGGATGGCGCTCCATCGGGCCGTTGATTCCGTTGCCGGTTGAGGTCAGAGCGGCCATTTGCACCGTTATTTCGATCGTTTCGCTGGCCTGGTTCCGTTGAGCGTGCTGCTGGGTTACCGTTGTTGCGGTCACGTCCGTTTTCGTTCTGGTTACGAACGGGTTGTTCCGTTGGCTCGGTATCCGTAGTTACCGGAGCCGCTGCCTCGGCAGGAATACTCTCCGGCGACTGGTCTAAGGGCTGCGTATCAGTCGGAAATGTTCCTGGTGTCGTCTCGATAGCCGTTGTATCAACCGCTGCCGTCATGCCATCTTCGGGCGTTGGCGCTGGAATGTCAGCGGCATCAACATCGCGCCGTACGCGCTGGCGAGTGCGTGTGCTGGCTGGTGTCTCAGCAGTAGGAGCCGTTTCCGGCTGATCGTTTTTTGGTGCCTCTACGGGCGTCGTGGCGGCTTTTGTCCGCCGACCGCGCCGTGGTGCTTCTTCAGCCGGAGCCGTTTCTTCGGTTCCTTCCGGGCCTGGGCGTTCCGACTGTTGTTTTATAATTTCGTAAACGAGTTTCTCTTTGGTGTATTTGGCAATGTTACGAATGCCAAACTGCTCGGCAATGGGCTGAAGCTCCGAGAGAAGCTTCTTATCTAATTCTTCTTTCTTAAACATAGGGTGCAGGTTCAATAAACCTTTAAAAGCCGTTCGTACGGGAATAGTGAAAAATGGAGTTGATCGAGTGCCGGGGGGAGTTATCAGGGCGGCTGTCTGTGACTACTATACGATAGCGAAAACGCTCGCCGATAGCCAAACTAAACTAACCTGGAAAGTTCAGAATACGTACGCAATGAAAACAAGTCAAATAAAATAACTAGGACGTAGTTTGTTTGATCCAAACACGAGAACCTGGTGGGGCCAGATACGGTGGTTAACAAAATGGTCGGAAAACCGGAAATCCGTCGCAACTATGAATTGCTGCTAGGAAGGATACTACCTGCCAACAGGCTTGATGAAGACAAAGGTAATGTATTAATCCGATTTTGTCAAGATAACACCCTATACGCAAATAATGTTTCTGCGATCTATTCCAGAAGCGATAAAAAGCTTTGCCAATTATCCGTAATTTTGAGATTCTTTACGTGACAACGGTCAGTCAGAGTCGTTAAAAATCCTTAAAACAACAATGTTTGACACTGTTTACACCCTAAACTGTCGTTACCTTTCGGGTGCAATAGTAGTGCGGAAGCTGGTCAACGAATCTGTACGCATGAATCTGGTTATTGATTGGGGGAATTCAAGTTTGAAAACCGCCTGGTTTCGCGACTCCCTGCTGGTTGAAACAGGTCGTTATGAGTCTGTCGACGTATTCTTAGCCGATTGGGATAAAAAAGGCGAGGCCTATAAACACCCTGAGCAGGTACTAGCGTCATCGACAAGTCGCTCGGCCGAAGCGATACGAACCCTATTGCAAGCTGTAAGCGATACGGTCTGGGTATTGGACGGACAAACGCCCGTACCTGTGCGCAAAGATTATGACACGCCTACTACGCTTGGGACGGATCGGGTGGCGGCTGCGGTAGGCGCTTCAAGCTTATTTCCGGGGCAGGATTGTCTGGTGTTTGATCTGGGTACCTGCCTGACCGCTGATCTGGTTGACCGGGACGCTGTTTTTAGAGGAGGACTTATTTCGCCGGGTCTACAGATGCGTTTTCGGGCAATGCACGAACAAACGGCGCGACTCCCGCTCGTGGATGTGCCAACGGACTGGCCGGACGTAACGGCCAAAAACACCCGGCAGGCTATGCAGAGTGGCGTCGTAAATGGGATGGCGTTCGAAATGAACGGTATCATAGAAACGTACCGCCGGGATCGCCCCGATCTGGTTGTTTTACTGTGTGGTGGCGACGCTCCGGTTTTTGAAAGTCGTCTGAAACAGCCGATATTTGCAGCGCCGGAACTGGTGCTGGTAGGATTGAATCGAATTTTACGCTATAATGTTGAGAATTTACACGCGGATAAGCCGGGTACTATTTGCTAGTTTGCTGGCCACTGCCGCGACGTCGCCGGTTGTACTGGCACAAGGATTAGGAAGCTCACCCTATTCAGCACTGGGTATTGGCGAACTTTACCCAACGGGCAACGTCACTAATATAGGCATGGGGGGCATCGGCATCAGCAACTCCAGTCCGTTTTATTTGAATTTACAGAACCCCGCGTTGCTGGGAAGCCGTCCGCCGTATACTGTTTTTGAAGTTGGCTTGCTGGGCGAGTCACGAACACTCAGTCAGAACGTCAGTAACCAGACGCAGGTTCAGCGGAATTTCGGCGGAAACCTGGGGTATCTGGCGCTGGCCTTTCCGGCTAGCTCCCGGTGGAGTATGTCATTGAGCCTTCGCCCTTATACGTACGTCAATTACTCACTCACGCAGTATAACGTGTTGCCTGGTAATTCGTCAGTCGTAGAATACAATTACAGTGGCCGTGGCGGTCTAAACAAAGGTGCGTTTGCCACTGGTTACCGGTTATTTAAAAATATATTCGTAGGTGCTGAGGCCGCCTTTTTGTTTGGAAACGTTACCAACTCGTCGGATGCGCGGATCATTGTCAATCAACTGGGTGTTGGTTCGCCGGATACGCGTGTCAATCGGTTGAGCCGGGCCAACTACAGCGATGTCGTCTGGAAATTGGGCGCTGCCTGGCGGCCTAAGCTGAGCAATGAATGGACGCTTAATCTGGGTGCAACCTATGATCCCACCACACGGGTTAAGGGAAGCGAAACAAACATTTATCAGCAGACTACGCTCGCCGGTGCGGACCTGGGCACAGCCGATACATTGCGTTATAACGCGACAGGAAAAACGACACTGCCTCAACAGATGAATTTCGGCGTGAGCATCGAACGGTCAAACCGGTTGCTCATTGGCGTTGATGTTGGTTTTCAGCAGTGGGGAAAATACAAAACGATCAATAACCAGTCGGGTGGATTAGTCGATGGAATGAACGTTGCGGCTGGTGTTGAGTACACACCCAAGCCTACCTCGAACAAATACAGCGATCTGATTACTTATCGGGCTGGCTTCCAGTACAATAAACTACCTTACGAAATTCAGGGAGCGCAGATCAATGACATCAACGGTAGCTTGGGCTTATCGCTGCCAGTAGGCGCTTACTTCGTCAATCGGATCACGTTATCGTTCGTTGGTGGACAGCGCGGTGTGCTAACAGGTACGCAGGTGCGGGAGCAATACGTACGCATTGCCCTTGGCTTCTCGCTAACGGACCGCTGGTTCCGTAAGCCCGTTATCGACTAATCGAACCTGTAAACTTACCGTCAGTATCAGGTGTTATTTCGGTAGCATTCACACTGCTTACCCAATGAACAGAATTTGCGTATTCATAAGAATGATTGCCGTGCCAGCAGTTGGAAGCTTACTGCTGCTGGCATGTGGTGAACCAAAGCAGGCCAAGAAAGTTGAACCGTATCAAGGACCAATCGAAGAAATTAACGATGTCCGTCTGCTGTACAGCGAGGCTGCTATGCTGAAAGTAAAGCTAACAACGCCTAAACAGTACCGCTACCTAAACGACAACCGCAAGTACCCCAAACCCGTAAATATCGTATTCTACGGGCCAACCGGCGAAGAGGCCACCACGCTACGCTCCGATTCAGGACGCTACGACAAAGCAAAGGATTTGTACACGGTGATGGGCCACGTTGTTGTGATCAATAAACTAAAGCAGGAAAAACTGCTTACCCCGGAGTTGAACTGGAACCCCGTTACCAAAAAAGTATTCACCGACAAGCAAGTTGCTGTGATCAGCCAGCTTACCGGCGAAAAATTATACGGGGTAGGTCTGGACGCCAATCAGGACTTTTCGCAGTATTCCATTCGTAAGCCAACCGGCGTTTTCAACGTCGAAGGAGGACCCGGTTTTAACTAAGCACTCATAAACGTTGCCCTTATCGCTAATTAATTGCCAACAATGAATCTGTTTGCTGGCGATCAATCAGCGATAAGGGCAAAATCTTTGCGGTAAGCCCGCCGTGCCGTTAAGGTTTCTTGCACTGCTCAAGGATGGGGGTTACCTGCTTGACATCAATTACTTTCTTTTCTCCGCCCCATTGGTTGTAGATGTAGGTCATTAATTCTGCCACTTCCAGATTGCTAAGTTGTGGCTGGGCAGGCATTGGTCGATTATACCGCTTTCCGTTAACCACAATGGGGCCTTGCTGGCCGTAGCGGATCAGGCAAATTACGTCGTTTTTATTGGCTAAGTAATCGGAGCCCGCAATAGGCGGGTAGAGGGCCGCGAGACCTTCGCCTTTGTTCTGATGGCAGTTCGCGCAGTAGTTTTTGTAGAGTAGAATCCCTTCCGTGATATACCGTTGTCGCTTAATTTCTTCTTCGCTCTGGCAGGATATATTACTGACAAGTAAACAAGCAAGAACTGTAAAACCCCAAAGCCGTTTCATTTTTTATACTCGGCCAACAGCCGGTCCATATCGTTCATTAAGTTGTCAACACCCTTCTCGGTTGTGCCGTCGTAAATTCCCCGAATGTGTTTGTCCTTATCCACCAAGATAAACGCACCGCTGTGAACAACGCCACCCGGCGCTGACGAGTCCTGTTGGGCGGTAACCATGTAGCTATTTTGACCGATGTCGTAAATCTTTTCTCGATCACCCGTGACAAACAGCCACTGCTTACCCGTTACACCAAGATTGTCGGCAAACTCTTTCAGCACCGCCACTGAATCGTGATCGGGATTGATGGTATGCGATAAGAGGGCTACATCCGGATTACCCTTAAATTTTTCGTAGACCCGCTTTAACTGAACCTTCATTTTCGGGCAGATCGTGGGGCAGGTTGTAAAGAAAAAATCGGCAACGTAAATTTTTCCAGCCAGGTTTTTAGCCGTGACCGTATCCCCATACTGACTGACGAACTTGAAATCGGGAATCGTGTGGTAAACGGAGTCGGTAACAGACTTACCATTGACCGTCTTTGTAATGGCTTCGCGCTGGCCCAGAATCGGTAATTTATCATCGCCCGTGCTACAACCCGCTGCGACAGCCAATAAACCTACTACCAAAAACCGGCTCTTATTTTTTCTGTAGATACTGACCGGCTTCTGTAAGGCTACCCGTAATCTTTGCTTTAACATCAGTTATTTTTTCTTTTTGCCCATCCAGATAGCGCAGTGCGTCTTCTGAGGGCAACTTGGCGATTGTATCCGTCTTGTACTGGTCCATCCAGTTCATCATAAGGCTGTCCGCTTCCGACAGGTTTCGGACAATTCGCTGCGCCTGATCACGTTCTTCGTCGATGCGGAGCGTGGTCGAAGCCGAGCCAGCCGCTTTGGTGCTATCGAGTGTCGTGATACGTGCTTTTACGCGCTTACGCAATTTCATGACGTCATCGATTAATGGCATGACTTCATCATGAATGGCAAAAACTTCATCTTCTGCTTCTTTGACGGTTTCATCGTCTGATTTGCCGCAAGCCCAGAACAATCCGCCTAAGGCTAACAATACGAAAACGGTACGAATAGGTTTAATCATAGAGAACGAAAAAATAAAAGATACGACACAGAAGTACGGTTCTCCTGTGTCGTACATCGGGTATCATTTGACAGTGGCGGTAGCTCGTTGTTTCAAGATCTCGCGGGCGTTTTTAACGGCGCTGGCCGATGGGTTGTTACCCCCAATCATCTGAGCAATTTCATTGACCCGCTCATCAAAGGTAAGCTTTTTGATGCGGCTGACGGTTTTGGAGGCCGAATGATCTTTGTACACGAAGTAATGTGCAGTCCCTTGTCCGGCGATCTGGTGCAGGTGAGTAATGGCTATAATCTGGTGACTATGGGCCATATCACGCATCATATTTCCCATCTTGATCGCAATCTCGCCCGAGACGCCGGTATCAATCTCATCGAAGACAATTGTCGGTAAAGAGCGCTTGCTGGCCAGAATGTATTTAATCGCCATCATCAATCGGGAGAACTCGCCACCGGAAGCTACGTTCTTCAGCTGCTGTGGTTTGACGCCCTTGTTCGCGCTAAACAGAAACGAGATTGTGTCAATGCCTGTCGGCGTCGGTTTACTAACTTCGGATCGAACGTTTAAAGAAGCGTTGGGCATGCCTAACTCTTTGAGTAAACCACCAATTTCGTTTTCGATAGGCTGTAACACGACCTGTCGGGCGTTCGACAGCGTTTGCCCGCTGAGTTGTAGCTGCTCACGGGCTGCATCAGCCTGCGCCTTGGCTTCGGCAAGTGTATCGTCCAGATTAAGCACCTTACCGACCTTCCGCTCTAGTTCATCGCGTAACGCAATCAGAGCCGCTACATCTTTGACTTGGTGCTTGGTTTGGAGTTGGTAAATCAGGTTGAGTCGCTCCCGAATGGTTTCGGCGCGGGAGTCGTCAATATCGACATTATCCTGCTCCGAACTGATTTCGTCAGCCAGATCCCGCAGTTCGATCAGACTGCTCTGCGCTCGCTGTAACAGTTGTTCGTACTGGTCCGATAGCTTGCTGATGTAGGCTAGGTTGCTGACGGTGCCTTTTAGAAAGTCAATGACCGACTGTTCGGTATTGTCTAAATATTCGTACGCGAGCTGCAACCGCTCTTTGATTTCTTCGGCATTTTCAAGAATATTCAGCTCTTGCTCCAACGATTCCTGCTCGTCAGGTAGTAGCTGCGCCTTGGCTAATTCTTCAAATAAAAAATTGTTGTAATCAAACTCCTTCCGCATGGCCGATGCTTCTGCCTGAAGTTGATCGTAAATCGTCTTTTTAGACCGGTATGCTTGATAGTCAACACGGTATTGCCGAAGCAGGTTGTCGTCCTGTGCGTACGTATCGACGATTTCCAGTTGATATTCATTCGAACCCAACAGAACCGAATCGTGCTGGGAGTGAATATCCATCAGCTGGCTGGTCACGCGCCGGAGCGTCTCCAGATTGACAGGCGTATCGTTGACGAAAGCCCGTGATTTACCACTCACACTAATTTCCCGCCGAACAATGCAGGTATCGGAAAAGTCTAATTCTTCTTCGTCGAAAATCTGTTCAATCAAATAACCGGACACGCCAAATACGCCTTCGATAACGCATTTCTGTTCGGGATTGAACAAAACGCGCGTATCGGCCCGATTACCTAATAACAGGCCAATTGCCCCTAACATAATCGACTTACCCGCACCCGTCTCGCCCGTAATGATGTTTAGCTCACGGTCGGGCGTCAGTTCGAGTTGATCAATCAGGGCGTAATTTTTTATGAGTAAATGCGATAGCATAGATGAAGCTCTTACTTAAACAACAATGCCTGTTTGAGTGCGGTTCAAAACCGACAGGGGTTTCTGGCATCAATTTGCATCCCTACCGTTGCTTCCCGGAAGGCTGCTAAAAAATTGGTGGCTATTGACCGGTAGCCACCAATTTTCGGTAGGCTTCAGTTTTACTAGGGTCCAGATACGACAGCAAATCAAACGCTTGTTTACGTTCCGCTGGTGTTCCTTCGTACAAGATATTCAGCAGCTCCTGCGACTTGGCGTCGAAGAACGAATTGATCAGTACCGAGTTAGGCAGTTGAAGTCCGATGGTGCGAATGGTAGTCAACAGCGAGAGCGTTTGCTTACGCACCTGTACTGGATTGGCGGCAAATACGTCCAATCCCAAGCGGTGGTAGGTATATAATCCATCACGAAACGGAAGCAATTGCTGATTTTGCAGATTCTCGACAAGCCAGTACCGATTGCGCCGATCACCGCCCGTTTGCCAGGCTCCGTTGGGGGAGCCCTGCTGAGCCAGGTTCATGATCGTAAAGGCTCGCTGAATAAACGGGTTGCCACCCCGCTTGCTGAAGGTATCGTAGTCAACCGCCAGGATTACATTGGCGTAAAAAGCTAGTAACGAGGTAAGATCGTCGGAAAATTGATTCTCTCGGTAGTAAACCGGTGTGGTGGGCAAATAAACGAAGTTAAAGGCCCGATCGACGTAGCTGAATGTCGTAGTCTCGTAGCTTGAACCATAAACCGGTCGGGTGACAACAATCTGCGCAGTTGCTTCAAATACCCCCTGGGTCAATGACTTGATGAGGTTAATATTGAGCGAACAATTGATTCGTTCAGAAACCGTGTACTGGTCGTTGGTCCATCGCCGGTTATTCATAAACTCGGTAACGATTCCCTTGAGCTGATTGACGTAGGAAAAATCCGTTTTCTGCTGGGCAAACAGCTGATCCGAGTTGATGGTAACCTGACAATTCAGCTCCTGCGCCTGTGCTGGAAGCATACCGCAAAGCAGGCTTATGATTACTAGTATTCGCTTCATACCGACAGCTTTTTTGCGACCAGATTTACCAGATCCTGCGCGACTTCATCTTTCGTTTTCAACGCAAATTCGTGGGTTTGCTCGTCTTTGTCAATAACCGTAATTTTATTTGTATCGTGTCCAAAGCCCGCACCCTGATCGCGCAATGAATTCAGGACAATCCAGTCCAGGTGTTTGCTTTTCAGCTTTTTCAAGGCATTCTCGCGCTCGTCGTTCGTTTCCAGCGCAAAGCCCATAAGGAATTGGTCGGACCGTTTCTGACTACCGAGCGTAGCCGCAATGTCGGTAGTTTTGGTCAGTTCGAGCGAAAACTGATTTTCTTTTTTTTTGATCTTTTGCTCAGCCACGTAGACCGGGGTATAATCGGCGACAGCAGCGCTTAAAACCACCACATCGGAGACCGGAAATACGGCCTGTGAGGCTTCAAACATTTCTTTAGCTGACCGTACATCGATGCGCCGAACGGATGGATGAGGAAGTGGCAGGGCTGTTGGACCACTAACTAATGTTACCTGTGCCCCTGTCTGCGCAAAAGCGCGGGCAATTGCATACCCCATTTTACCCGTCGAGTGATTGCTGATATAACGAACCGGATCAATCGCTTCTTGCGTTGGGCCCGCTGTAATCAGAACATGTTTGTTGAGCAGGGGGCCAGAAGCAATGGGAAAAGACGAATTACTATGGTCAGAATTAAATTGTTGGGCCTCCTGCTTCCAAAACGATTCCAGCCGTTGAACAATGGTTTCAGGTTCGGCTAATCGTCCTTCACCGACAAGGCCACTGGCTAATTCTCCGTGTTCGGCCCGGATGATGTGGTTACCGTATGATTCGAGTCGCTGAAGATTCTCGACTGTGGTAGCGTGGCGGTACATGTCCAGATCCATGGCTGGGGCAAAAAATACAGGACACTTTGCCGATAAATAAACGGCTGACAACAGATCATCGCAGAAGCCGTGGGCGCAGCGGGCGAGCGTATGAGCCGATGCGGGCGCAATCACAAGCGCATCCGCCCACAGGCCAAGTTCGACGTGATTGTTCCAGCTCCCGCTTGCGTCGTTCACAAAAGCGGATAAGGCCGGGCGTTTTGACAGTGTGGCTAACGTAAGCGGGGTGATAAATTCATGCGCCGACTGGGTCATAACAACCTGTACATCGGCCCCAGCTTTGACCAGTAGGCGGACGAGTAACGCTGATTTGTAGGCAGATATACTGCCCGTTACTCCCAGAAGAATACGTTTTCCGTTCACAAGAAAGTCTTGAAATCACAAATCAAAAAACCGCACGGCAAATGTACCGTGCGGCTATGAGAATATCATAAGGAGTGGCTAAAGACTACTCTTCGTCGTTATAGCGCCAGTATACCTTGCTTTCCAGAAATTCATCCGTAGCGGTCGATGTTGGTTTCGGCATCCGCTCGTAGAATTTCGAGATTTCGATCTGTTCGCGGTTTTCAAATACCTCTTCCAGATTGTCTACTGCTGAAACGAACTCAGACAGTTTATTGCTCAGTTCTTCTTTGTTTTTGGTTGCGATCTGCCGGGCGCGTTTTGAAATAATCGATACTGATTCGTATAGATTGCCCGTAGGAAGTGCGATTTTGTCGTTGTCGCGGGTAATGATCGATTGATTCGTTGCCATACTATTTTGGTTTTGGTTCACGGACAGCAGCGTTTACCGCTGCTATTCATAAATCATAAACTATTGATTTGCTGCTGTTACTTTAGCTGGACGGTTGTGCAGGTTCTTTAATTTTTCGCGCTCCTGCTCCAGTTTGTCGAGCCGTTCGATTTCCTTCTGACTGGATTCATACATCCGTTCAGCCTGTTTTACGTACTTGCTGCTAGGATATTTGTCAATGAATGCCTGATAGTAACTGATTGCGTCCTGATAGCGTTCCTTTTGCTTACTTTCCAGGCTATTATTGGCAAGGCTATATTCAGCATCCACTTTCATGAAGGCCAGTTCTTCGTTGTATTCCGAATCCGGAAATTCCTTCTGAAAGTTGTTGATGGCAATAACCGACGACTTATACGATGCGATGTTAAAACCACTGGTTTTGTAATAAAGCTTGGCTTTTTCGTACGCTTTCCGCTCCAGCTTACCGCGTAGTTCAAGAATGATTTTCGTGCATTCGTCGCGGTATTTGCTATCCGGGTAGGTGTTAATGAAATCCTGAAGAGCCGAGGTTGCAGTCAGCGTATTTGACTGATCGAGATTGTACTGCGGAGTATCTTTATACAGCGAGTAAGCATACATGTACATAGCCTCCTGCGCGTACTCACTGCGGGCAAATGTTTCGTAAAATTTCTTGAAGAGCGTTGCACTCAGCAAGTATTGCTGCTGGTGAAACTGCGTGTAAGCATGGTAGAACTGCGCCAGTTCTGATTCGGTACTACCTTTCAATACCGGAATCAGTTCTTCGAAGAGCAGGCCAGCATGATACCAGTCTTCTTTTTTGTAATACTCAACGGCTGCTTTATATTTTTGATCGTCATTTCCGCTCTTCTGCAATTTGGAGAACGGACTGCAAGACCCTAGAAAAAACACGATCAGAACTCCCAGCAGACTTCTACTGATATGACGTTGTTGCATAAGGTTGCAAATATACTAAAAAAATGCGGGCTACACCGACTTAACGTCAACGAAGCCCGCATAGTGCAGTGTAGTGTCTGGTTTTTGGACCCTATTTATGAATTTTTAACAAGCCTGTTTCGGTTGTTATTGATGCCGGACAAGCAGTTTCTTGGTCGCAACCTTCTTTCCTTCAAACGATAATTGATAGAAATAGTAACCACTTGCCAACGAGCGGGTTGCCACACGGACCTTCCGCTCGTGCTGTGACATGTCATATTCTTCAATGGGTGATCCTAGTACATTCAGCAGAATCAGCTTTGCTTCGCCAACGTGTCCCTTGATCTGATAATCAATTTCGGCTGACTCACTGGCTGGATTCGGATAGATGTTCGAAACCGTGATTTGGTCGTTGCTAAACAGTTGTTCGTCATCCCGTATCGCTATATCCGGGCTAGATTTAGCTTCAGTAGGCGAAGGGGTAGCGTCGGATGCAGATGAACGAGCCGTCGATTTTGTAGCTGGGCGTCCTACCAACAGCGACCGGTAATATTCGTTGATCGGTGCGTTTTTACGAATGGTCGCTGATCGGTCAAGATTTACTGCGGTAGTCGCTGTGGGGGGAGCAAGTGAAAAGCGTTGCTTAGACAGTGTTGGAGCGGTTTGCTTCCGACTTCCTGCTGTCCGGCCCAACTCCAGCCGACTTCCCTTTCGGGCGTCGGAATCGCGCGGGGCAACCTGTGCCCGTAGCGGAGTTGTGCCTGTCAGAAAGGCGGTGAGAAAACCAATAAGTATAATTTGTTTCATAAAAGTCAACTTCAGGGACACAAGTACTCACCACAAACGTATTCATTGACAAAGACAATGTCAACGGGTGACACTCTAAAAAATTGTTAAAACACTTATTTATTACCCCTTGGAACGAGTTTCTTAGCCAAAGGTTTAGTTGAACTCCTGATTTTTAATGGTTTTTTACTTCCGGGCTTAGCTTCCGGTGGTGTTTCGAGCCACAGAACTTGTCCTTTTGTTGGCTTTTCGGCCTCCCGCCAGCTGAATCCATCCAGTTCTTTATCGTCGCCGGTAATCTCCTTAGGTGGTATCAACTGCGCGTCCGGACGGCCATAAAATCGTATACGTCCAACTTTGCTTTCATTGAACTCAATGTTCATCCGGCTGCACTCGACGTGGTTAAGTCCAATCATTTTATTCTGGTCGTCAACAGCGTAATAAATGCTCTGGCCGTTGCCATCAACAAGAACGCGTTCCAGCGAGGTCTGTTCCTGCTGAGTAGCCGTTGTAGCAGATGGCGTGGTTTCTTTAGTCATTACGCTGCGGACGGGGGCATTCGTTGCAGTGACTGAGCGACTTGCTGTTAAAATTGGCTTGGCCGCTGGTTTGACCGGTGCCGTTTTCGTCGTAAAATAAGCCGTTATTGTCCTGCCTTTCACCTGGTTGAAATTCATCAGCGTGTCAAGCGAAATCACGAACGATTTGCTGCGTAGGTACATCGTATTAATGCGGTTGTTTTTCAACTGCGCTAAGATCGAATCCGCTTCCATCTGGTACCTGTTCTGACTCCAGACAATCGGCTTTTTGTAAAAATAAATCGTTGAGTCAGCGGTATTGTAAATCAACGAGTCGCACTTGCTTTGTAGATCCGATTTGTAGATGTACACGTTTTTGTGCGCCAGCAAACGACGTGTGTTCGTTACTTTGTCGTCGAAGGAAAACAAGGTGTCAGCGCGCAGAAAAAGAGTGTCCTTTGTCGTTTCGTTCGCGAGACTCTTCGCGACCGGATGGCCCGTTACCCGCGAAATGCCAATTTTACCATTGTAACGAACGTGGTCGCCCGTAATGATTGCTTTACGGTCCTTGGCAACCATGATGACATTGCCTTTAGCAACTCCCAGTTCGGAAAGGTTATCGTAATACAAGGAGTCGCCGGTGAGTCGGTATTTAGGTGTTTCGACGGTGGCCCGGCGCTGGAAGTTAGAAATACCGGTTGTGGTGTTGTACTGGCCTTCAACGGCAGTGAGAACCCCGTCTTTGTTGACGATGCGGGTCGGACCCTGGAAGGTGGCAATGCGGGTCAGTGAATTATACAGCAGTGAATCGGCGGTGAGCGTACCTTTCGGATTGACAAGCCGGACGTTTTGTCGGAACGTAAACAGTTTGCTACGCGTATCGTAGTACCCTTCGCGGCTGGTCAGTACGTTTTCTTTGTCAACAATGCGGCCGGGCGTCGGGTAGTGCGCAATTCCCGATAGCATGTCGTATTCGAGCTGACTGGTCGTCAGTGTCATCTTACGGTCGCGCATAATGACGCGCCCGCGAACGTTGGCCTGCCGGGTGTTTCCGTAGTAAAACATGGTGTCGCCCCGTACACTAATGGTATCGCCCTGCACCAACCGGACATTTCCGTAGGCTTCAATAATGTTTGTTGTCGCGTTTTGTATCGCCAGGTCGCAGTACATTAGCACGCCTTTTTGCCGGAAGCGCACGTTGTTGTATATTTTGCGGACAACCTGACCGGGCGTATTGACGCCAACAAGACTGTCAGCATGCAACAACTCCACCTTATCCGCCACAGGCGCTCCGCCTACCTGTGCCAGAGCATGATTGGACACGATCAGTGAACTGAATAGAACGAAAACGACAAGAAAGCGGACAAACAGACGAAACATGGGGCAAAACTACGGCTTGGCGCCGGAACCGGATGGTAGAGCGAGAATTTTTAGGATTTATTAACGACAATCAGCTGTTTGATCCGACTGACCGCGTGCTGCTGGCCGTAAGCGGTGGACTGGATTCGATGGTGATGACCGAATTGTTTCACCAGACAAAGCGATTATTTGCCATCGCTCATGTCAACTTTGGCCTGCGCGGAGCCGAATCGGACGCTGATGCTCATTTTGTCCAGAACAAGGCAGAGCAATATGGGGTTCCGTTTCACCAAATTCGTTTTGATACAGCAGCCATAGCCGAAGAACGTGGTGTTTCTATTCAAATGGCGGCCCGCAATCTGCGCTACGATTGGTTTCGGGAGTTAGCAAGACAGCATGATTACGACTGTATCGCTACGGCTCACCACAAGAATGACATGCTGGAAACGCTACTGCTGAACTTGACACGTGGTACGGGGCTGGCCGGACTACATGGTATAGCAGCAAAACAACAGCGTTCGGAACGCGAGATTATCATTCGACCGCTGCTCTTTGCCACGCGCGATCAACTGGCCGATTACGCGACGGAAAAAGCGGTGACGTATCGGGAGGATAGTTCAAACGCCAACGATAAATACGCGCGTAATCGAATCAGGCATCACGTGGTGCCCGTACTCACTGAACTGAATGCTGGTTTGTGGCAGACGCTTCCCCGAACGGTTGAGCGGCTTCGTGCCGCCGAAACGCTTGTGCAGTCGGAATTGAACCGTTCCTGGAATGCGCTTGTCGAACCGGTGGGGGAGCAGCTCTTTTTGCCTACGGTAAAACTTAAGAATCAAAATGAGTTGGCTTTTCGGCTGGCCGAATGGCTAAAACCGTTTGGCTTTGCGATCGCTCAGGTGGATGCTATGATCGACGCATTGAATCAGTCGGTCGGGCAGGTATTTGTTTCTACTACGCACCGGATCATGCACGACCGGCTGGCCGATGGAACGCCCGGCCTGCTGCTGGAGAAGCGTATAGCGGTTTTACCGTATACCATCACGTTGAGGGATTGGCCTGATACGCCAGTGGATGTAGCGGGTCAATTTGCCTTAACAATAGCGATCTTCCAAAAGACGGATGGCTTTAAGGTACCTGCCACCGCTGCGATAGCTTGCCTGGACGCCAGGTATTTAACCTTACCACTAACCATCCGGCCCTGGCAGCAGGGCGACCGCTTCCGTCCGTTGGGGTTGAATGGACATAAGCTGGTGAGTGATCTGTTGAACGACTTGAAACTAACCCGATCTGAACGCGAATCAACGGCTGTATTGCTGTCTGGTGACCAGATTGTCTGGGTCATTGGCCGACGGATCGACCATCGATACCGAATAACGAGTGAAACCCGTGATATCGTAAAAATTAGCTTGGCAGCGGATCTTAAATAGGCTTATAAACAGACTATAAAAGATTAATTGCGCCGTTTGCTGGTTGAAACACGACTTCGTTATCACAAATGAGTGACCTCAATCGCAGGTTACGATCTAATAAATTGTACTTTTATCGTTTGAGTAAATCGCTTGGCTAAGCGATTTGCGATTACTTCTTTTGGTTTTGAGTCTGGCATTTTTTTTGATAGATCTGCCATGAGTTCATAGTAAATAAACGGATTGACTCCCATGAACCGAATTATACGGGTTTTGCTCATCGTTGGAATATCGTTTGGTAGCCTTACCGTTCAGGCGCAAAGTGCGCGCCTGCGAGCGGCTAACAAACAGTTTGATAACCTTAGTTACCTCAGTGCCGTACGAGCGTATGAAGAATTTCTGCGAGCTGATAAAAAGAAAGATGCAGCCGAAAGCCAGGAAGCACTGACTAAACTGGGCTATAGCTACCGGAAGCTTCAAGATACTCGAAATGCGGAACGGATTTACGCTGAATTGGTGAAGGGCTATACCGATCTGGACAGCGAGATTTATCTGTACTACGCGCAGGCACTGGCCCAGAACGGGAAATACCGCGAATCGCAGAAAATGTACAGTCAGTACGGCGAAAAACAAGGTCAGGATTTGCGCGGACGCCGGTACACGGTTTCTTACATGGATATGAGCCGGTTCTATCAGGATTCGTCGTCGTATCGTCTTTCGAGCTTGCCCATCAACTCCCGTCAGGCTGATTTTAGTCCGATGTATTACAAAGGCGGCCTTGTATTTGTGTCGGCTCGTGACGAATCGGGGGTGGTAAAGCGGGTCTTTAGCTGGAACCAGACCCCATTTCTGGACATGTATTTCCATTCAGATACCAACCAACTGCACGTACCAAACGCCGACGTAAAGACACGTAGTACCAGCGCAGCCGTCCTGGGAGGAGGAGCTGAAGCGAAAGAAATGGCTACAAACGAAGCCGCTGATCCCAATCAGCCTTTGACCAAAGCCGAGATTTTCAGCCGCACGCTGAACACGAAATATCACGAAGGGCCTATGACCTTCACCCGCGATCAGAATACGATTGTTTTTACCCGGAACAATACTAGTAAAGGCAAAGCCGGAAAAAGCTCGGATGGTATCAAGAAACTGAAATTGTATTCTTCCGTAAACAGCGGTGGTAAGTGGGTTGACATCAAAGAGGTACCGTTCAATAGTAATGAATATTCTGTTGGACACCCTGCCTTTGCGCCTGACGATTCGAAGCTATATTTTGTGTCCGATATGCCCGGCGGATATGGTGGTACCGATTTGTATGTAGTCGAGTATAACAATGGCCAGTGGGGCACGCCCGTAAACCTGGGTAAAGAAATTAATACGGAAGGAAACGAGATGTTTCCGTTTGTGGACGCTAATGGGAATCTGTACTTTTCGTCGGATGGCCACGAAGGGCTGGGTGGTCTTGATGTTTTCTTCGCTGAGTTGAGAGATGGTATTGCCTACAAAGGCGTTCAGAACGTGGGTGCGCCGGTTAACTCCGAGAAAGACGACTTTGGATTTATCACGGACAAATACAGAACGACGGGCTACTTCAGCAGTAACCGGAAGAAAGGCGTCAGCGACGATGATATCTATGCCTTTCGTCGGGCCTGCAAGCAACTCAATATTCTGGTGTTTGATTCGAAAACGGGTTCGCCCATCGAAAGCGCCGATGTACGTATCCTACGTAACGGATCGAACCAGGATTTGCGGATAACTAACGTCGATGGCCGAGCGGAAATCTGCGTGGAAGCAAATACCGACTACGAGTTCCGGGCCGTAAAAGAAGGCTATGCACTAAATAGCGTCCGGTTTTCGACCCTTACCCAATCGGCGAAGCCCGTTTTAAGCGTATCAATCTACCTCGAACGAACCGAAAGTACGCTGGTACGGGGTGTTGTGAAAACAGAGGTCAACCAACAGCCAGCCGCCGGGGTTAAAGTAACCCTTCGTAACGAAAAAGATAAATCGGAACAAACCGTTATGACGGGACCCGATGGTGGCTATGAATTCAACATGAAGCCCGGTGCGCCGTACACGCTAACCGCTCAAAAAGACCGTTACGCGACTAAGCGAACCCAGTACAACAAGGTCAAGAAAAAGGATAAGATTGTTACCGACTCGTTGGGGTTATACGGTGTGGGCGACGTGTTTCAGCTGAAAAACATTTATTACGATCTAAACAAGTTCTTTATTCGGGCTGATGCAGCGAAAGAACTCGATCACGTTCTGGAAATTTTAAAGGAATACCCGCAGATGCAGATTGAACTACGTTCTCACACCGATTCGCGCGCTACGGATACCTACAACATTCGACTTTCTGAGAACCGGGCTCGGGCCGCACTGGATTATCTTGTATCGCGCGGGGTCAACGCTAAACGGTTGGTGGCTCGCGGTTACGGCGAAAGCGAAATTGTTAACGGTTGCATTGACGGTGTCAACTGTTCCGAGGATGATCACCAGCAAAATCGCCGGACAGAGTTCAAAATTCTGGCTGTTCAATAACAGAAACGTTTCTTAAGTGCTTGAAAGGTTAGCGTGGGTCATTTGACCTGCGCTTTTTTGCTATCGGTTGGGCTATACGCTCCATAAACAGTTCCATTCGGCAAGCAGTTAAGCTGGAAAAAGCTATTTCATGCGATTTAAGGATAAAGTATGCATTGTTACCGGCGCAACGTCGGGTATCGGTCGGGCTACGGCTGAACAAATGGGCCGGGAAGGCGGCAAGGTATTGGTTGTAGGCCGGGACGAAACAGAAGGTCAGGAGGTTGTCGAAACAATTAAGCGTAGTGGTGGCGACGCGCTGTTTGCGGAAGTCGATCTAGCTGATGCAAAGCGGATCGAAGCCGCCGTTGATCAGGTGCTGGCGGCCTGGGGAAAGGTCGACGTGCTGGTCAATGATGCCGCTATGATGACCTACACGCCCATTGTAGACCTGTCGATTGAAGATTGGGATAACGTGTTGGCCGTCAACCTGAGAGCCGTGTTTGTGTTCTGTAAACGCTGCATTCCTCACATGAACGGCGGAGCAATTGTCAACGTCAGTTCCGTTCACGCCCATCAGACAACGGCAAACGTAATTCCGTACGCTGCCAGCAAGGGCGCTATGGAAGCGTTTACACGGGGTGTTTCGCTCGAATACGACATTGCTAAAGTACGGATCAACTGTGTTGCGCCCGGAGCCATTGACACACCCATGCTGTGGGATAATCCGAATGTAAAAAGCGGTAAGGAGAAAATAGAAGGTGTGATCGGCAAGCCTGAGGACATCGCTTCGGCGATTTGTTACCTGGCTTCTGATGAAGCTCGCTTTATCAACGGAACGACGCTCGTTGCAGACGGGGGACGATTGAGTATTCTTTAGGGATATGTTTCCAGAGCGAAGTAACAGGAATCATTATTTCGCTCTGGGCGTACACGACTCTACTCCGACTTCTTGACGTGCTTCTTATGCACCGTCTTGGTTACCATTGTCTTTTTCGGAGCCGTCGTCTGCTTCGACGTAGTCACCGTTTTGCTGACTGGTTTATCCTGCGAAGGATGGTTGGCCAGAACGGCGTTTCCTCCGACAGAAAACAGAATGCAGGTGATCAATAAGGACGTTTTCATACGTATGTGACTGGTGTTTAGTGGTCGCGCCCGCTAACGTAGCAGGCGTTTCGGACGGAAAGGTCGAGGGTTGTCTATGAAAAGTCAACCAAGCAGGACATAAAGATTATCAAGCGGACAACACGCGTGCCGTTACCGATAGTTGACCCACATGCCGCATCGTGTGTTCGGCTGCATGAACGAATAAGCCTAACACCGTCGACGGAATCTGCGCTCGTCCAACACCCCGAGTTTCTGTCAGGGTACGCTCGTCTGTGCTGCGTAACTGCGCAAGGGCACTATCAATCTGCTTGTGAAAGCGGAGGACTAATTCCGAAACAGTCAACGGCGGTTCCGTTGGTTTGCCTTCCTGCGCAAGCGCGTCCAGTTGGGGCGCTGACAGGGCTTCGCCACGGGCGTAGGTGAACAACCGGTCTAGTACACCGGTGAGGTGTTGTAAATGAAATCCAACTGAAGCGACAGCAGCGGGCCGTTCCCAAAGCTGCGCTTCCGGGAAGTCGGCCAGTAGCGCGGTAACTTCTTCTCTGGCTTGCAACAGGGCGTGGGCGACGGGCTGTAGAAGCGAAGGCATATCGGGTAGCGGACCACGCAGCCAGACTTCACGGGTTTCAAGAGCGGGAGTCATATTTTTTCGTAATAAAGCTGTTTGCTAAACCTGTTCGAAGCACAATGAGTGCCCACAAGCCTAATGAATAAAGAGAATTGTTTGCCGGTTCCTTGAAGCGTTACGGATCAGAAAAAATAAAAAAAGCCTCGACCACATTGCGTAGTCGGGGCTTCTTTGTCCTCTCTTGGGCTTATCGATCAACCGAAAGAATTGATATGCTTTTGGAAAATCGCTTCGTATTTATTGGCGGCGGCCGTTTGGTTTGATTCCTTACACGCTTCAACAATCGTTTGCAGGATGTACAAATCAGCGTCAGGATTACCAAATCGGTTGCCGGTTTTGGCGTACGTCAGATTCTGGTCAGCGCGTTTCGCCATCGTGTCAGCAATTTCGAGCGCCTTTTTGTTATCGCCAACCGAGAACATGAACCGAACGTAGTTTGACGAAATCTGGTCGTAAGGAATGCTCTTATCCGGAATAACTTTCAGCGAATAATTCAGCACTTCATGCGCTTTGTCTTTCTTACCCTCACGCAATAGCTGATCGGCCAGTCGGAAGAACGCGATCCGGGCTGAAATAACCGGTGGTCCTTTATAGGTTTCATCGTAGTATACGTCCGGGTTGTTGAACTCACGCCAGAAGGTTTTGTGCAGCATGTTGTTATACATGATGTCGGAATTAACATAACCATCCGTAGCACCTGGTACTGCAACCGGCATTAGTCGGTAAGCATACCCTTCCAGCTGCATGTAATTTTTCAGGTTCAGGTAATTATCGCTCGCCAGTGTGCTCGAAAAATAAAGAGGACGCTTCCAGTTGTTGGTTGCGATCATATCGAGCATAATCAGATCCGGCTTGTACAGATCCTTTTTACCGATGGTCCACTGTAACGTATCTTTTACCAGTGGCCGTAGCATGGCAGGAACGAATTTTGCCTGATCAACAGCCGCCTGATCGATGGGCAGGAACAGCACCGACGAAGGCAGAACGCTCGTCATGTCGCCACTCGTTAGCGGAACCTGAATAGCAGGACTGCTGGTCTTGATCAGGTTGATGTACTGCTTCAGGTCAATGCCATTTTTCACACCGGGAACTTCGTAAAAGGGTACGATGTCGTTTTTACCCTTGTTGAAATTGTCCAACTCCAGCGAAATCGGCAGTGCGTCCGATTCGTACGTTTTCCGCTTCATCTGCTGAATGTACCACTCGGTGCCCAGCAGGCTTAGGTTACACACCCGAACGTCGCGACGGAATCCTTCTACCTCCTGAACGTACCAAAGTGGGAAGGTATCATTGTCGCCACCCGTGAATAGAACAGCATTAGGAGCGCAGGAATTTAGCAGATTCTTGGCGAAGTCAACCGACTGATAGCGGTGATTCCGGTTGTGGTTATCCCAGCTTTTCGCGCCCATCATCACTGGCACGAGCAGTGACAAACCAACGACCAGACCGTTGCGGGTCATGTCCGATTTGAGATAGGTTCGTATGCCTTCAGCAATCGCCATGACGCCCAGGCCAAGCCAGATTGCAAAGAAATAGAACGATCCTACGTAGATGTAATCGCGTTCGCGGGGTTCTGATGGGGGCGAGTTCAGGAAAACTTGCAGGGCAATACCCGTAAAGACGAACAGAAGACCGACAATCAGGAAGTCACGACGACGGCGGAAATACTGGAACGCGATGCCAAACAAGCCAAGCATAAACGGCAGCATGTAGAAGTTGTCGCGGGCTTTGTTTGTTTTTAGCAGATCGGGTGCATTCTGATCCGACGACCAGGGCAGCAGGTAACCCGCGCCTTCTTCGTCGCTTTCCCGACCCGCGAAGTTCCACATCAGGTAGCGCCACCACATATGACCCAACTGGTAGTCGAACATAAACTTGAGATTGTCACCCATCGTAGGCTTTTGCCCTTCGGCCAAGCCAAGCATCTGGCGATACAACTGCGGGTGATTTTGCTGGCTGCTGTATACCCGAGGGAAAAGCATTTCGTCACCGGGAGCGTAAACGTACTCAGGCTGGTGATCGAAGATAACGTATTTGTTGCCTTCTTTTTTCCACATCGGAGCGCCCTGTTTCTGATCAATTGGACGAGCTGTAAAGACAGGTCCGTAAAGCAGTGAGCGGCTTCCGTACTGCTCCCGACGCAGGTACGACAGGAAGTTCAGTGCGTCGCTGGGGTCGTTCTCGTTGATGGGCGGGTTGAAATCAGCCCGGACCAGTACCTGCATGTAGGATGCATACCCGATTAGTACGAAGGCAAGCGCTAACAGGGAGGTATTGAGGACCGCCCGTTTCTGCCGTACCGACCAGATGATACCATACGTTACGGCTCCCAGAAAAACGACAATAAAGAAAAACATGCCGGAGTTGAACGGAAGGCCGAACGAGTTGACAAACAGACGCTCAACCGCAAAGGCCATTCCAGGCAAACCCGGAATGATACCAGAGTTGATAATTGCCAGAATAACAAGGCCGACGCCAAAGGCTGTTGCACCACCCCAGAACGTTGGCTTCGGATACTTTTTAAAGTAATAGATCAGGGCGAGCGCGGGTAGCGTTACCAGGTTCAATAAGTGAACACCAATCGACAAACCTGTCAGGTAAGCAATAAAAATCAACCAGCGGTTAGCAGCTGCTTCGTCCTCGATGCGCTCCCATTTGAAAGCCGCCCACACGACAATAGCCGTAAAGAAAGACGACATCCCGTAAACCTCTGCTTCAACGGCTGAAAACCAGAAGGTATCCGAGAAGGTATAAGCCAGAGCGCCAACGGCACTCGTGCCAATCACCAGCAACGTATCGGTGGTGTTATACTCGCTTTCCGGTTTATCCAGTAGCTTTTGGGCCAGCATCGTGATCGTCCAGAACAGGAATGCGATCGTGAATGCACTGGCTAGTACCGAAGCCATATTGATCCAGTAAGCCACGCTGGTTAAATCACCGAACGAGAGCATAGAGAAAATCCGGCCCAGCAATAAAAAGAAAGGAGCGCCAGGAGGGTGTGGTACCTGGAGTTTAAACGAACACGCAATGAACTCGCCACAGTCCCAGAAGCTGGCCGTCCGTTCAACGGTGCTCGCGTAGGTAAACAGCGCGACCGCAAAAACGAACCAGCCTGTGAGGGTGTTCAGGCGTTTGAATGACTGCATATAGGTAAAGATTAACTGACTGCTTTTGTGTAAGTAGTTGCCAAAAATACGTAAAAAAGCAGCCCGACCGGGTTAGAGCGGGCTGTTAAAGTTTGTTAAGCGGACCTATGCGGTACAACTTTGCTAAAGAAGCTGTCCTTGTTGGGTATCGCAACTACGAATAAATTTCCTTACGCGCGGCTTTCAGCGTGTTCTGCATGAGTGAACAGATTGTCATCAGTCCGACGCCACCGGGAACGGGCGTTATGAAGCTTGTCTTGGGCGCTACTTCATCGAACTTGACATCGCCTTTGAGCGAGAAGCCGCTTTTCTTGCTGGCATCGGGTACACGTTCCAGACCCACGTCGATAACAACCGCGCCTTCTTTGACCATGTCTGCCGTAACAAATTCTGGTCGGCCAAGTGCCGCCACCAGAATATCCGCAGATCGACAGATTTCGTCCAGGTTCTGCGTGCGGCTATGGGTGATGGTTACGGTGCAGTTGCCGGGATACGTGTTGCGCTGCATCAGAATCGACATGGGTAAACCAACAATCTGGCTACGTCCTACCACCACGCAGTGTTTGCCCGCTGTTTGAATATCACAACGCTTGATCATTTCCAGCACGCCCTGTGGAGTCGCCGAAACGTAAGCGGGTAACCCTTTTGCCATACGGCCAATGTTGATCGGGTGAAAACCGTCCACGTCCTTTGCGGGATCAATGGTTTCCATAACACGGTCGGCAGAGATGTGGTCGGGGAGAGGAAGCTGCACAATCAGACCATCCATATCCGGGTTGTTGTTAACCTCCTGGACTTTCGCCAGCAGTTCCTCTTCCGTAACGGATGTATCGAAGCGAATCAGGGTTGAATGCATTCCCACTTCTTCGCAGTTTTTCATTTTAGACGCTACGTAGGTTTCCGATGCGCCTTTGTTGCCTACCAGAATGGCGACGAGGTGGGGGATTTTACCGCCCTGTTCGCGAATCTGCGCGACCTCAGCCGCGATTTCCTGTTTGATTTGTGCCGAAAGGACTTTACCGTCAAGGAGTTGCATAGATATCTTGGTGATCTTCGTGCTTTCTCTTAGGAACGCGTTTGTCCGTTACTACGACCAACCAGCGCTCGTAAAGAAGCCACAAAGCTACACAAAGATTAGCCGTACTGTTCCTGCCAGGCTTTTTTCAGCCGTTTATAGTCAGGATCTTCCCTCGCTTCCAGGTATTTGGCATAAAAGATTCGGGCTGATTCCGCTTTGACTGGATCTTCGTCGCGGGGAAGTTGGTCTCGCCCGTGCGCACCCGAACGCCCTTTCTGATCATCCGGTACGGGGCCGTCGTATTTTTGACCCGTGCGGTGGTTAGCATACCGACGAGAACGGGTGTAGCCCATTTGCAGAAATTTACGGGCCATGTCCATGCCAATAAAGTCGCCTTTCTGTTTGTAGTCCTGAAACAGCTGAAAAATCTTTTCCGACGATTCGCGGGCGATGTCAGGTGTCTTGAAGCGCCAGTAAGGCAGGATTTCCGATTTATACGGCTGAACCAGCAAAACACCCATTTCGCCTTTGCCAACCCGGTACAGTTCGGGCTGTTCGCGTAGGTTCAGGTGCCGATAATCAAGGTCGTAATTGAAAGCCCGGTCGTTGGTTGGCATGTAGTTCGTTTTCGTTTAGGAGAGCGAAACGGCAAGCTAAAAGCAATCAAGGAGCCAGCCACACCATTTTGGATTCTGGCTCGTACCGAAACTGGGCGCGGGTCTGCCCTTTCCGGCTGAGGTGCAGGTACTCCATGGATAAGACCCGGCATTCGATTACGGCAAAATTGTCTCGGCCTTCTTCGCTTTGTGCCTCGGTGGGTAGTTCTTCGCCCAGGGACTCCGGAAAGCCAGGGTAAGGGGCGGGTTGTTCGCTGCCCGGTTTACGCTCTGAAAGATACGTCTTTCGACCGCCAACCCAGAGCGCAGCCCACTGGTCATCGGCAACATAATCGTCCGTATGCAATCGGGTTTCGACGATTAACCGAAGCTGAATCTGCCGGTTTTCGTCCCAGAAAAGTAGCGTAGCCGTTGGAAAGGCTTCGAGTTGTATAACCTTTTCGGCACGAGCGTCGGTATGAAACCAAACGTATTTTCGGTTAGCGTCAACCTGCCGGAGTACAACCATTCGGGCATCGGCTCCGGCATCGGCGCAGGTTGCGACAACCATTGTTTTGAACGGATCTTTTTCGCTTTCAGGAGCCGAAGCCAATTGTTGCCAACTGGTGTGCTCAAGCTCCGCCAACGAAGGCGAGGTCGTTTGAACAGGTTCAGTGTTACTCGGTTGTTCAGAAGCAGGCATAAAGGAGTTATAATAGAGTCGGTTGATTAACGGCTTGTTAATTTTTTTGTTTGCGAAAAACAAGCCTAAAGCCATGACCCGGCTTTGTCCAAAAGCCGGGATAAGACGGATCAGCGAACGGCTCAAAAACGAAACTCTTTCCTTTGGGTAAATACTACTGAGTTGTATAACCGAAGCAGGGTTTTGGTGGTTAGGTTACCATAGAGACTAACATTTCACTGACTATCAAATCGTCTAATGTGTTTTCATAAATCACTGGCTATCAAAGCCGCCGAACTCGAAGCACGCTACGAAGCAGCCTTGCCCAGCGGTACCCACTTTCAGCCGGTTTATCATGCCAATGCCTATCAGTTTCCTGCCTGGCCCATCATAACCAAGCAGGAGCCGGCCCGTTTTCAAATGATTCATTGGGGACTGATTCCGCGCTGGACCAAATCGAGTACCGATGCTACGGAGATCCGTACAAAGACCATCAACGCCCGGTCGGAAAGTATCTACGAAAAACCGTCGTTCCGGGGGGCAGCGCAGAGTGGTAAGCGGTGTTTGATTCCGGTTACCGGTTTTTACGAATGGCATACGCTTGGAAGCAAAAAAATCCCGTTCTACATCACGACGAAGGATCAGAAGATTGCATCCATTGCGGGCTTGTGGGACGAATGGCCTGATCCCGAAACCGGCGAACTATACCCGACCTACACGTTGCTCACCACAGAGGCTAATCCATTGCTGGCGGCTATCCATAATTCGAAAAAACGGATGCCCTGCGTGCTGACACCCGATGAGGAACACGCCTGGCTGCACGAAAACTTGACCGAAAAAGAGGTACTGGCATTACTGGCTAAACCGTATCCGGCCAGCCAGATGCACAGTTATAGCATCAGTAAGCGAATCACGTCGCGGACGGAACCAAGTGATGTCCCCGAAGTGATGCAACGTGCGGAATACGCCGAGCTTAAAAACGAACCTGCACTTTTTACTTAAGTAATGGGCTCCGTCTGTCCCAACAGCGGTCCGTTTATGTAGTAATAAGCAATAAGTCGTTACCTGTTCGTTTTTTTGTGAGTTAAATTGTCTTTTTCCGGGACATTCTCCGGATAGATCACCTTTATTTTTGATTAACCTGACTATGAAAAAGGTTTTACGTGTTTTAGTAGTAGGTACTGCTCTGTTTACCGCATCCAACGCGGTTCGGGCGCAGTTCCCGACCTTGCCGGGTGGGGGAGGGCAGCGGCCTGCTACCGCTATTCCCGGTACGGCTAGTGATGATACACCCCGGGGTAGTGCCAAATTAACGGGTACCGTTGTTGATTCGACGACCAATAAACCCGTTGAATTTGCCAGCATTGCTCTGATTGAAACGAAAACGAAAAAAACGATTGACGGAACCGTTGCCGACGAAAAAGGAAAGTTTACGCTTACCAAACTGCCGGAGGGAGAATTTCAGATTCTGATCTCGTTCGTTGGTTACCGGAATAAAACGCTGTCGAGCGTTAAACTCAATCGTAAAGGTGATGTCGATTTAGGCGCGGTGAAACTGGCTGCCGATGTGCGGACGCTCAAAGAGGTTGAAGTAGTTGGGCAGGCTTCTTTGGTGGAAGAAAAAGTGGACCGGCTTGTCTATAACGCGGACAAAGATATAACGGCAAAAGGGGGTGATGCTACTGACGTCATGCGTAAAGTACCGCTGCTGTCGGTAGATTTAGACGGTAACGTTAGCCTGCGGGGTAGTAGCAACGTTCGGGTGTTGATTAACAACAAACCCTCTACCATTGTCGCCAGTAGCGTAGCGGACGCGTTGAAGCAGATTCCGGCGGACATGATCAAAACGGTAGAGGTGATTACCAGCCCCTCGGCGAAGTACGATGCGGAAGGGTCAGCGGGAATTATTAACATTATCACCAAGAAAACAACGTTACAAGGGTTTACCTTAAACCTAGATAGTGGCGTTGGAAACCGGGGTACTAACCTGGGGTTGAACGGTAACCTGCGAACGGGAAAAATGGGCTTTAGCTTAAGCGGCTTTGGCCGGGCCAACTACAACGTGATTGGCAAGTTCCAGAATACGCAGCGGACATTTGGCAGTAACGGAACTACCACGACCGAACAAACCGCTGATACACGCAACAACGGTATTTTTGGTCAGTATACACTCGGTTGGGACTACGATATCACGAAGAACAGTGCGATTACGGCGAGCCTGCGTTATGGTGCTCGGAACAACTATCAGAATCAAGACAACTTCCTGACCCGTACGACGTCGCCGAACGATTATTTTCCGCGCCTGAACAATCGCAATGTATTGACGAAAGATTTGTCCGGTACGGTAGATGCGAACATCGATTATACCCGCACCTACGCAAAGCCTCAGCAGGAGTTGAGCGTATCGGCGCAGTACAGTCGCAACAACCGGAACAACGACTTTACGGCAGACATCTTAAGTTCTTCGGATTTTGCCACGATAGTATCCCGCCAGCAGAACCTGAATAACAGCTACAACCAGGAAACGACCATTCAGGGGGATTACCAGACACCGATTGGGAAAAATCAACTGATTGAATTTGGGGGTAAAGGGATTTTCCGGCAGGTCGAGAGCTCGTTTACGTATAACCTGGGCGTCGGTACCGCTGAGCTTTTGGCGGACCCATCACGGTCGGGCAATACGCTCAACTACGACCAGACAATCGGAGCGGGTTACGTGTCGTACACCCTGACAACCAAGAATAAATACACCATCAAAGCGGGAACTCGTTTCGAACATACTACGATCAACGCCAACTACAGCCAAACGCAGCCTGGTGAGCAGGGTGGTGCTGCCGGACAGGATCTGGGCATTCCTAACTACAGCAATTTGGTGCCGAGCGTTAATATTTCAAAAGCGTTGAAAGGCGGCAAAACCGTCAAACTGGCGTACAACCGTCGTTTACAACGGCCAGGGATTCAATTCCTGAACCCAAACATAAATGCGGCCAACCCAACAAACATTACGCAGGGAAATCCGCTGTTGTCGCCCGAGTTGACGGACAACCTTGAGCTGAGCAGCAGCGCTTACATCAAAAGTGTTTACGTAAACATGTCGTTGTTTGCCCGGCAAACCAACAACTCGATCACCAGCGTTCGGGATACCGTACGGTCAAGCGTAGGCCAGGTGAATAACCCGGCTCTGGCGCAGGTCATCCGGACGACGTACCTGAACATCGGTAAAGAATCCGCTTACGGGGCTAACATATTTGGTAACGCGACGCTGTTCTCAAAATGGCAGATTGGCGGTGGTTTTGACTTGTACTACGCTTACCTGACCAACAACAGCGCAATGAGCATTTACAACGCGACCAATTCGGGTTGGGTTATCACCGGACGACTCTTTACAAACCTGACGCTTAAAAACGGGTGGGGGATTCAGGGTTTTGGCTTCGCACGAGGAAGGCAAGTTCAGTTGCAGGGCTACCAGGGTGGGTTTGCGTTCTACAGCCTTGGCGTGAAAAAAGATCTGAAAGACAAGCGGGGTAGCATCGGTATTGCGGGTGAAAACTTCCTGAATAATCCGTTTACCATCCGTTCGGAATCGTCATCGCCAATTTTCGCCCAGAACAGCATTACCAGCCTGTACAACGCGGGTATCCGGGTCAACTTCAACTATAAGTTTGGCAAACTAAGCTTCGATCAGCCACAGCGTCGGCGTGGTCGTTCGGTGGACAACGACGATATTAAAGCCGGAGAAGGTGGCGATGGCGGCAACCAGCCACAGCAGCAACCGGCTCAGGGAGGCAATCGGGGCGGTGGTCGTCCGCGCTAAGTGTAGAATATGAACAGCGGGCTGACGTGTTACGCCAGCCCGCTGAAAACCACAAACGATAAAGCGTTACAGCAGCGCTGCACCAAAGACGCCCGCGCTGTCGCCCAATTTAGGTTTTAGAAAACGTGTGTTCAATTCGCCCGAGTTGAACACATATTTTTTTGCCCGCTCAACACCCTCGGTGTACAGCAAATCAACATTACCGACGCCCCCGCCCAATACGATCGCATCCGGATCAAGGATGTTGACGATCACGGAAATCGCACGGCCAAAGTATTCCAGCAGTCGGTTGACCGTTTGGCTGGCAAATAAATCGTCACCGGCAGTATACCGTTCCATGATGTCTTTCATCGTCCGCTCTTCACCACTGATCTGGTGATAATACCGTTGTAGGGCAGGTCCTGAGATTACTTGTTCGTTACAGCCCCGTTTGCCACAATAGCAAGGATAGCCGTTTTCTTCCAGAATGTTGTGACCCCACTCGCCCCCAATACCCTGTAGGCCGTTCAGCACGAACGGAACGCCATCGCGTCCGCGAATAACAACGCCCCCGCCAACACCCGTACCCATGATCACGCCAAATACCGATTGAAAATTTGGGACAACATCGGGCACAATACCCATCGTGGCTTCGGCCAGCGCAAAGCAGTTGGCATCGTTGGCTACCTCGACGGGAACACCGAGCATCCGGGCCAGATCCTGTTTCATAGGGCGGCCATTCAGCACGGTGGTGTTGCAGTTTTTCATGGTTTGCCGGGCCGGATCATGCGTGCCCGGTGTTCCAAAACCGATCCGTTCCGGGGTCAAACCCGTTTCTGTTTTAAGAATATCGATGAGTCGGAGAATCTGGGCTAGGATATGATCATAGCCTTTGTGCGCTTCTGTGTCGATTCGTTTCCGGATAATAACGGCGTCGGGCGAAGGAGCACTTAAAATAACACCTTCTATTTTGGTGCCGCCCAAATCAATGCCCCAGTAGTTTTGCATTTAAAAAGATACGATTTCTGATTTACGTTCGAGTGTCTGTAAAGGTATAGTGTTTGAGTAACCGTTTATACGCTACCTTGGTTGACTAGTTGGCCAAAAACGATAACTAAAATAAGAGCCGTTGGGGTGATTTGTAAAAAGAACGAGTAGCGGTTTGCAGAATAATGCTTGTTTTCCCTTTGCTTTTTCGGAATTTCGGCCTCCAGACGGATTTTACACCAAAGCAACAATCCAAAATCCAAAATCAAAAATCGATTATGCCAACTCCCGGACAAAAAGCACCCGATTTTACCCTGTTCAACAGTGATAAACAGGAGGTATCATTAGGCAGTTTTCAAGGCAAAAATTTAATCATTTTATTTTTTCCAATGGCCTTTACGAGCGTTTGCACGGCTGAGCTTTGCGAAATGCGGGATAATATAACCACGTACGCTGATCTGAACGCTGATATTGTTGCTATCTCCGTCGATTCGCCATTCACACTGGCAAAGTTCAAGGAAGATCAGCAATTACCGTTCAATCTGCTGTCGGATTTCAACAAGGAAGTGTCGCAAGCCTACGATACGTATTACGAAACGTTTGTCATGAATTTGAAAGGAGTGAGCAAACGGTCTGCTTTCGTGATCGATAAAGAAGGCATTATTCAGTATGCCGAAGTGCTCGACAGTGCGGGTGACGTTCCCAACTTTCAGGCTGTCCGCGAAACACTCGCTTCTCTTAATTAATCATCACTATTGCCGAATTAAGAAACGGTGAATGGGCTGCTATATAGGGTAGTCCATTCACCGTTCGTAGTTCTTTTCCTCATGGCCTGGTATCATACTTTTTTTCACGGGTTGCCGCAAAATGCCTGGAAAGCCGCCCAAACTGACGAGCAGACACAACTGGATCTTGAATTGCTCGTCGAAACGCTGGATTTCGGTCCGGGCGATCGGGTACTCGACGTTTTTTGCGGCTACGGTCGTCATGCATTGCCGCTAGCCCGAATGGGTGCTCATGTTATGGGCGTCGATATTTCGGACGAATACATCGATGAGTGCAAGGCGGTTGCTAAGAAAGAAAAATTGGCGCTCGAAGCGATTCGTGGTGATTTTCTGACGATGCCCGTTTCGGATCTAGATCCGTATGCGCCGTATGATGCAGCCTACTGTTTAGGAAATAGCTTTAGTTTCTTTCCCCGCCAGGATATGCTTGCTTTTTTGAAGCGAATAGCGGATCTGTTAAAACCGGGCGGGCGGTTCCTGGCTCATTCGGAGATGATTGCCGAATCGGTGCTGCCCGACTACCAGGAGCGCAACTGGCAGCCTGTGGGTGAAGGCGACGATGCGATTCTGTTCCTGGTTGAAAATACGTATGATCCCCTTGAAAGCCGCATCGATTCTCACCTGACTTACGTCAGAAATGGCGAGACACATACCCGGACAGCGCAACACTTTGTGTATACTTTAGCTGAATTAAGTCACCTGTTTGTCGAAGCAGGCTTCGCCATCGTTGACTGTTATGGTACAGTTGAAGGAGAACCGTATGAACTTGGCGATGCTGGCGTATGGCTAGTAGCCGAACGAAGATAGCCTTGATTACCAAGGCTCTTTTAACAAACTTAACAGGTGTTAACTACCTTCCCTCTCGTCTCGTTTTCATTGCTCAGGGTTTAAAGCCTTTGGGAGAGTATATAATTTTTTTTATAATTTATGCATTAATCATAGATTATACGCGCATAAATACGTAGTTTTCAGGCGATTTAACACTGTTAACTAAGGTTAACCTTCTATATCGTTTATGGAAACCATCGAGCGCAAGCCCCGTTCCCGTGAAAATGCCCGTGCTGGCATACTGGGAACCGCAAAAGCTATCGCCCGCCGGGAAGGCTGGCAGGCCGTGTCAATCCGTAAAATTGCAGATGCCATTGAGTATAGTGCCCCCATCGTCTACGAATATTTTGACAGCAAAGATGTTTTGCTGAACGAAATTCGAAACGAAGGGTTTCGCCATCTGCATCAGGAGTACGAGCGTATTGTAAAATTATATAGAGACCCGGAAAAGCGACTTTACGAGATTTCGCTTATTCAATGGGAGTTTGCGCGGCAACAGCCCGAAATTTATCAGGTGATGTATAACCTGGATGGTGCTTACTGTACCATCCCCGTTGATCAGTCAGAGGCTATGCAGGCGGTTAGCGACGTGGTTAGCGCGACAATTTTCTCGTTTATTCCTAAAGCAAAGGAAAGCATTCAACGATTGTATTTCGAGTGGTGGTCGGTGTCGCATGGCATGATTACGCTGGCAATGCTGCTGAAAGACCAGCAGCCGCTCGATAAATCGGAGCAGGTTTACCGGGAAGCAATGCGTCGGTTTGTGCGGGGTCTGCGCTAATTTGTGCTTTTCAGCGCAGCCATTAAATGCATATTGCCATTATTAGTGCAACAGGAATGATTGGTAAACCTGTTACTCACGAACTACGTAAGGCCGGTTTCAGCATACGGATCATTGCCCGTGATGTGGACGCAGCCCGTCGTCTGTTTCCTGATATAGAGATAGCCGCCGGTGATTTGCGAACTACAGCTAGTCTCGTCGGTCCCTTGCAAGGCATCGATACGGCTTACCTGAACCTATCGATCAGGCAAACCGAAAAACCTGCCGATTTTCATACCGAAGAGCAGGGGATAGTTAATCTAATTGAAGCGGCCAAACAAGCTGGCGTACGTCGAATTGCGTATCTATCGTCAATTGTTATGCGCTATCAAGACATGGATGGGTTCAGCTGGTGGGTGTTTGCGATAAAGCAGAAGGCTGTCCGCCTGCTCAAAGCGTCGGGAATTCCGTACACCATCTTTTATCCGTCCTGTTTTATGGAGTCACTCAACACCACGCAGCGGGTTGGGCGTTTTGTGTTGCAGATCGATCTTCTGTGCGTCCGTGCTATATAGCCGCCGAGGATTACGGCAAACAAGTGTCCAGGGCGTTTCAGATTGCGCAGGAAGGACAACATCAGGAATACGTCATTCAGGGACCGGAAGCGATCACCCAGCATGAAGCTGCCGAACGCTTCGTGAAAGCTTACCCAACGAAAAAACTGGTGACACTTACGGTACCTTCTTCGCTGATAAGACTCGGACAGTTATTTTCAGCTCAGGCCGATTACGGCTGGCACATCACAAAAGCGCTCAACGGGTATCCCGAAGTGTTTGAGGCCCAGCAAACGTGGACCGACCTGGGTGTTCCACAAACAACCGTTGAGCGTTTCGCCGATAGCGCGTCAATGCAAGGGTAAACTTTTTACTTTTCCGCCCGCCACATCATCAACCGTGTGCTGAATGACAAAGGCCGTTGGGTCAACAATCGAGATCATGTTTCGTAAACGGCTGAGTTCTAGTCGGGTCAATACCACGTACAAGACACAGTCAAGGTCATGGTGGCTACCGTGCTTTCCATAGCCTTCTTCGGCTTTCAAGACGGTTACTCCCCAACCACACTCGATAATCTGTTCGCGAATGGCCACATGATTTTTAGAGACGATAAGGACCGCCGTGTATTCCTCGATACCGTGAATAACGAAGTCTACTGTTTTGGATGCGGCAAAATAAGTGATCATGGAGTACAGCGCAGGGTTGACGCCCAGGAAAAAAGCGGCAGCGCTGAATATGACTACGTTGAGAACCAGGATAACGTCACTTACCTTAAAAATGTGGCTGCTTCGGCTGATGAGCAAAGCCGCAATTTCGGTTCCGTCCAGAACAGCACCTCCCCGCATGGCCAGTCCGATTCCGGCTCCGATGAAAAATCCGCCAAAAACAGACGTCAACAGAAAATCCGGTGTTACATCCGGGAAAGGAATAACGGCCAGACTAAGCGAAAGACCCGCAATCCCAAGTGTGCTTTTAAGCGCAAATTGCCGCCCAAACTGTCGGTAACCCAACCCAATAAAAGGTAAGTTGATAAGCAATAGCCAGATGGGTAGGGGAATATTAAACAGGGAAGCGAGCAGCATCGATATGCCCGTGACACCCCCATCAATGAAATGACTTGATAACAGAAAACCTTTGATACCCATACCGGCACCAAGTACGCCTGCGGTAATAAAAAGTGTGTCTTTAATGATACGGTACGTTGCGGAATGTTGGATCATAGTGTCGCGTTAAACGTGAAAACTAAGTTATGGGTTACTGGTAGTTAGGAAGCGTGAGGTAAACAAGTAGCCGGGGTAACTAGTGACTTTGAGGGACAAAGCCAAATTACCCGTTTACCGTAATTCCCCACATGTACTTTGGTAGTTAAGCAGTTAATCGATGCAAACGGACAGTGTACTGTTTGCCTGCTTACTTAGTACAACCCATCAACCGACAAATATCGTTCACCCGTATCGTAAGAGAATGTCAAAATTCGACTGCCAGGCGTGATTTCGGGTAATTTTTGGTGAACAGCCGCCAGGGAAGCACCTGACGAGATACCCACGAATAAACCTTCTTCCCGTGCTGCTCGTCGCGCCCAGTCAAAGGCATCGTCGCGGCTTACCTGGATAGTGCCATCAATAGCGCTGAGTTGTAAATTCTGCGGTATGAAACCGGCACCAATGCCCTGGATAGGGTGTGGGCCTGGAGCCCCACCACGAATCACCGGGGAAGCCTCGGGCTCGACGGCATAAGCTTTGAGATTCGGAAATTTTTCTTTCAACACCTCCGATACGCCCGTAATATGACCGCCCGTACCAACTCCCGTGATCAACACATCGAATCCGTCGGGGAAATCGGCAAGAATCTCCTGGGCGGTTGTGCGTTTGTGAATTTCAATGTTTGCCGGATTTTCAAACTGCTGGGGCATCCAGGCGTCAGGTGTTGCCTCGATCAATTCGTGAGCGCGGGCAATTGCTCCTCTCATGCCTAACTCGCGTGGGGTTAGGTCGAAAGTAGCGCCGTAGGCCGCCATGATCTTACGCCGTTCGATACTCATCGATTCCGGCATGACCAGAATTAACTTGTACCCTTTTACGGCGGCTACCATCGCTAAACCAATACCTGTATTGCCCGAGGTAGGTTCGACAATTGTGCTTCCCGATGTAAGTAAGCCCTTTGCTTCGGCATCTTCAATCATCGCCAGCGCAATGCGGTCTTTGATGCTGGCACCGGGGTTGGCTCGCTCGAGTTTTACCCAAACCTCATAACCCGGAAAAAGGCGGTTCAGGCGCACGTGCGGAGTTTGGCCAATGGTATCTAGGATAGTGGTAGCTTTCATGAAAGTAGGGATTGGGTACGTGAACACTAAAGATAAATGGGTAATCAAAAAGATAGCCGTGTTCGCTAGCTCCTTAATTACCCATTTAACTTAATTTAAGGTTATTCTATTTTAGATGACAAAATTTATTGGCTCGGCATCGTCAAGCGATTTAAGCCGAACCTCGGTCTGGTGCTGGTTGTAAACCAGCGAATAAGGTTCTACACTACTAGTCAGCCAAACGTTACCGCCAATGACCGAATCATGCCCAACAACGGTGCGCCCGCCCAGGATGGTGGCATTCGCGTAGATAACCACGTTATCTTCAATCGTTGGATGCCGTTTCTTCTGAGCCATAGACTTGGCAACGTGGGTTGCGCCGAGGGTAACCCCCTGGTAAACCTTGACATTATTGCCAATAACGGTTGTCTCCCCAATCACGACGCCCGTGCCGTGGTCGATGAAAAACGACCGGCCAATCTGCGCGCCAGGGTGAATATCGATTCCTGTAAGACCGTGTGCGTACTCCGTGAGCATCCGGGGCAGAAGCGGCACGTTCAGGCCAAGCAGTTCGTGCGCAATGCGATACACGGCAATGGTGTAGAAACCGGGGTAGACCGCTACCACCTCTTCGACGCCAACGGCCGCCGGATCGTTGTCTACGATGGCGTGAGCATCCAAAAACAGCTTGTCATAAATAACGGGCAACTGCTCAAAGAACTTGTCCGCAATCGTTTCAGGATTAGTGGGCAGCGTGGCTGACAAGGGTTGAAACAGGCAAATAAGTTGCTGATGCAGCTTCTGGTAAGTTTCCTCGATATGCTGAGAAGCCGACTGGCAGTCCTGCGTAACGGGAAACAGCAACCGCATCAACTGATCAATAAATCGACCGGCATCGGGGCGGGAGGGAAGTTTATACCGATACTGCGACCGTTGGGCCTGTAGGTGGTCGAGGAAAGAAGTATTAGCAACAAGCATAATCGTATTGGCGAATAACTAAATAAGTAAGGTCGTTACGAGAACTCAAAAAGTAGAATAGTTGCCCCGCGATGAGGAAATCGTACGACACTTAACTGAGTATAATAATAGCAAATAACGTTCCTAATCCAAGGATTTTTGTCAATATCATAACAAAAGCGTAACGTAAAGTAGCTACGGTTAGTTTGGCGTCTATTTTGTTCGTGTTGAATTAATCAACAAACTACGATGAACAGCCATGTTTAGTAAGGCTATAAATGCATTTTTATTATCGCTGGTTGCTACAGCCGGGTTTTCCTGGTTTATGTGGTCGCTCTGTCAACCCAGTAAAAAAGTGGCTGACAATGCCGGCGTAGAGCACATAAAATCGCTGGTGAGCACCGGTGACGAAGGAGATGTCGAGGAGGCCGGTCTACTGCCTCCGATCTTCGAATCTGACAAAGCTACTTCAGCCAAGTCAGTTGCTTCAGTTCGGGCCGTGAACGCTTACCCAAAATTGACGTTTGACTCACCGGTTGAGTACACACACGCCAACGATGGCTCTAATCGGGTGTTTGTGGTCGAACAGGTTGGTCGTATCAAAATGTTTGATAACAACCCTGATGTTACGTCCTCCCAAACCTACTTGGACATTCGGAATAAAGTCGCCTATGGCGGGGAGATGGGGCTATTAGGACTGGCTTTTCACCCAAAATTTAAGGAGAACGGGTTTTTCTTTGTGAACTACACTAAGAATAATCCCCGCGAAACGATAGTAAGCCGGTTTAAAGCTTCTTCGACAAATGCGTCACAGGTTGATCCTAATTCCGAAGTGATCCTGTTCCGGTTCAAACAACCGTACTCAAATCATAACGGCGGTAAAGTGCTGTTTGGGCCTGACGGCTATCTGTACGTAGCAACGGGTGATGGCGGAAGTGGGGGCGATCCGCAGAACAACGGACAAGATCGGAGCAGTTGGCTTGGTAAAATACTGCGTGTCGATGTAAACAGCACCGAAAAAGGGCACTACGGTATTCCCGCTGACAATCCATTTGCCAACAACAAGGAGGGATTGCGTGAAGAACTATTTGCGTACGGTTTGCGCAATCCGTGGCGGATAAGCTTTGACGAAAAAGGTCAGCTATGGGCGGGCGACGTTGGTCAGAATGAAATAGAGGAAGTTGACATCATCACAAAAGGAGGAAATTACGGCTGGCGTGTTAAAGAAGGCCGTGAGGACTATAAGGCCGAAGGGAATTCCACTCCTAAGAACCTGATTGCCCCGATTTGGCAGTATCCGCATCGGGATGGCAATATCTCTATAACGGGTGGTATCGTGTACCGGGGAGCGCAGAATCCATCGTTGCGCGGCAAGTATGTTTATGCTGATTACGCGAGTGGCCGGGTTTGGGCGCTTACACCGAACGGTACGAAGTCAGCTTCGAATCAGGAAATCGTACCCAGGGCAGGGGCCATATCAGCTTTCGGCGAGGATCAGAAAAACGAGTTGTACTTGTGCGATCTGGGAGAAGGAAAGATCCTTAAACTCGTAGAGAACTAGGTTTAGTAGAGCTATAAGTAAATTGATTGTTTAATTTTGGTTACGTATTTTAGTCGTTCAATCGACAGGTACTCACCATTATGTTCAATCGTTTACAAGCGCTTATTCGTGATTATTTCGGATTTTCTCACAAAGAAGCCAGAGGGACGTTGGTACTGATTTCCCTTACATTGCTTTGCCTGCTAATCCCTTTTTTGTATCGCTTTGTTGCCGATCCCAAATCCGTCGATACATCCGTTGCTGATCAGCGCAAACTAGATAGTCTGGTGAGCCTGATGCAAGCGGAGGAAGCTCGACAACCCAAGTTTGGCGCAAGACCGGAAAACGAAAAGACCACTGCGGAGCGTTTCAGCGAGCCGAAACTCTTCGCGTTCGATCCGAATACTGTTAGCGTAGCAGGCTGGCAGCAACTAGGATTGCCCCGCTGGCTGGCCGAGCGAATCGAAAAATACCGTAGCAAAGGAGGGCAGTTCCGTAAAAAAGAAGATTTACTGCGTATTTATGACTTTCCTCCCGATCTGTACGATCAGCTAGAGCCATACATAACGTTGGCCGATCAGCCCGCAACGAAAAAATATGCGGACAGCCGGACAACCGATAAACAGGTTTCGGCCGGGAAGTCCTACGCCACCGATGGGTATAAGAGCAACAGTCACGCTTCTTTTGCAAAACCCGCACTACAACCATTTGACATCAACACGGCCGATACCACTCAGTTGATTGCCTTGAAAGGAATTGGCTCCAAACTGGCCGGACGAATCATTAAATTCAGGGATGCGCTCGGCGGTTTCGTCGCGACGGACCAGTTCAGGGATATATACGGACTTGACTCGTTAGCCTTGGAGGAGTTACAGAAGTTTGCAAAAATTCAATCCGCACCGCGCCGGATCGCAATCAACACGGCTAGTGCTGAAGAACTGGATCGTCACCCGTTTTTATCACGTCGGCAGGCTGAGGTCATTGTACGCTACCGGGAGCAGCACGGCGCTTACAGTTCCGCTGAATCGCTGAAGCCAATCCGGATTCTGGACGCGAAGACAATCGAAAAGATCGGTCCATATTTGGAGTTTTAACCAAAGAGTGGTTGAATTTTGACCAACCGCCAAGACGATCAGGTCAAAATTCAACCACCTATCAGAAGTTTGGTTTCAGCAGGTACTTGCTGTAAAAATCATCGATTGCCTTGACCGCTTCGGTAGGTGTGTCTACAACAGTCACCAGTTTCATATCTTCCGGGTTGATGTTGTGTTCCTGGCCCAACATGACGTCGTTGATCCAGTCCATCAACCCACTCCAGAACGAACGGCCTACCAGAACAATGGGGAAACGAGCGATTTTACGGGTCTGAATAAGCGTCATAGCTTCGAACAGTTCGTCAAGGGTTCCTAACCCACCGGGCATGACAACAAACCCCTGCGCGTACTTAACGAACATTACTTTCCGGACGAAAAAGAAGTCGAAGTTGATGCTTTTATCTGGATCGATGTAAATATTGCTGTGTTGCTCAAAAGGAAGTTTGATGTTTAAACCAACTGATTTCCCGCCTTGCTCAAAGGCTCCTTTGTTGCCCGCTTCCATAATACCCGGACCGCCACCGGTGATTACGCCATAACCGTGACGTACCAGCTTAGCCGCAATCTCTTCCGTCATTTTATAGTACGGATTATCAGGTTTGGTGCGGGCCGAACCGAAGATAGAAACACACGGCCCGATTTTGGCAAGTTTGTCGAAACCTTCCACAAACTCCGCCATTACTTTAAAAATTGCCCAGGAGTCGGCTGTTTTAATTTCGTTCCAGTTACGATCCTGAAAGGCGTCTTTGATACGTTGTTCGTCAGGAGTAAGCAGTAACTCGTCGCGCTTTGGTAAGTCTTGCGTAATGCGTTCGGTACTCTGCGTTTCAGAGCGGTGAACATTTTCTTTTGTTTCTTCCATTTGGGTAATAAAAAAGGCAGTGGGCGCGAAACGTACTCACTTCGTTAATAATCAGACTACTACCGTCCTGTGTTGAGTAATAAAATAAAGAGTCAGCAATGAGTCTAACCGCAATTTTTATTAGGGCGGATTCAAATAACGAATAATTTTGCCAAAACGTTTCGTCAGAAACTAGATAAATAAGCTATCCGAATGAATTGATAGCTGAGCCATAAGACCAGCATCAATCAATCCATAGCCAACTTTCTACTTATCGTATTGTACTATGCCTGAACACATTGCACTCGGTGCCGATCATGCCGGGTTTACTTACAAGGAAGCGATCAAATCGTGGCTTGAAGACCGTAACTACACTGTAACTGATTTTGGAACTTACTCAGCGGATTCGGCTGACTACGCTGACTTTGCTCACCCGGTTGCGTCAGCGGTCGAAACGGGGAAAGCAGAACGGGGAATCTTGATCTGTGGGAGCGGACAGGGCGTATCCATGACGGCTAATAAACACCCGAACATACGAGCGGCTTTAGTCTGGCAACCCGCCATTGCTCAGCTTACCCGCCAGCATAACAATGCCAACGTGCTTTGCTTACCGGAGCGCTTCATTTCGCTGGACGATGCGCTTCAGTGTGTGCAGCTCTTTCTGGCCACCGAATTTGAGGGAGGACGTCACCAGCAGCGGGTAGACAAGATAGCCTGCTGATTGACCGAACAATGCTAAAGAAGTTATTCGCCCGGATCGTCGCGCTACTCATGGCGGCTGTCCGGGCGAACTGTTTATTTTCGGCGGCTCTCCAGAAACGCTTCGATACGATCTAAGGCTACCGTCAACTCATCAACGCTTGGCAGGCAAACGATGCGGAAGTGATTTTTATCCAGGAAGTTAAATCCGGTTCCGGCTACGACCAGCACTTTCTGTTCCGTCAGCAGATCGTAGACAAACTGCTCGTCGTGGGCAATGTTGAACTGGGTTAAGTCGAGTTTCGGAAAAATATACAGGGCACCTTTCGGCTTCACGCACGATACACCCGGAATAGCCGTCATACGGTCGTAGGCCAGCATAATTTGCTTATAGAGCCGTCCCGCTGGAATAACCAGGTCGTTGATACTTTGGTAGCCACCGAGGGCCGTTTGGATAGCGTACTGCGTTGGTACGTTGGCACAAAGGCGCATACTGGCCAATAGCGTTAACCCTTCAATGTAGGATTTGGCCCGTTGTCTGGCCCCGCTCATAATCATCCACCCTCCGCGAAAACCGGCAGCCCGATAATTTTTTGATAAACCGCCCATCGTGATGCAGAGCGTATCCTGGATCATCTTGGCTATCGGGTAGTGCACCGTTCCGTCGTACAGAATCCGGTCATAAATTTCGTCGGAGAAGACAATCAGCTTATGCTTTTCAGCGATGCGAGCGATCCCTTCCAGAATACTCTTATCGTAAACGGCACCGGTCGGATTATTGGGGTTGATGACGACGATCGCCCGGGTTCTGGGCGTGATTTTGTTTTCCAGATCGATTAGATCAGGATTCCAATCGGCGGCTTCATCGCAGACGTAGTGGACGGGTTTCCCCCCACAAAACGCCACAGAAGCGGTCCAGAGTGGATAATCCGGGGTCGGAATAAGCACTTCATCGCCTTCGTTCAGCAATGCCTGCATCGATAACATGATCAGCTCGCTGACACCGTTGCCGATGTAAATGTCATTGATGGTAATGCCCGGCAAGCCAATGTTCTGGGTGTGGTGCATAACCGCTTTGCGGGCGGCAAACAACCCACGCGAATCGGAATAACCCTGGGCGTTGCGGATATTCAGGATGATGTCATGAACAATTTCGTCGGGAGCGTCGAAGCCGAACGTTGCCGGGTTACCAATATTCAGGCTAATGATTTTATAGCCCTGACTCTCAAGCTCAAGCGATTTTTCGTAAACCGGCCCTCTGATATCATATTTTAAATGCGTCAGCCGATCGCTCTTTAATATCTCATCCATGCTGCAAAGCTACGAGGCTCGTTTCCCAAAATCAACTGGTGATTAATAGCGCTTTCTGTAGAAAAACTCAAGCTGATAATTCACGGTCTCGGTTGCCTGGGTTGTCGGATTAACAACAGTTCCGGAGGATTTAAACGGCCCGGTAGACATTTCGCCCGTAGACCGTGCATACTTAAGTGTATAAGGAGTCACTTGACCAGAGGCTGGATTGGGGCGTAGCGTTAACAACGTATCGCGAAACGACCATCGACCTTCTTCGGTACTTTTGGACGAAGAATTATACGGGGAATACTCTTCCGAATACGTCGAATCGGATCGAAAGGTGTAGGTATCGGTGCCGAGATTGGTGCTGACCGTTCCATTCAACGTAGAGTAGGAAGCGGGCAGGTTCGAAATGGTGTAGCGGTTGATATCCCACTGGCCGACAATTGGGCCTGAGTCAGCCGCTACCTCATTTTCTCTTGAACAGGCGGCAAGAACGCTCGCGCAAAAGACCGCAAGCAGAAAAAGTAAGGATTTTTGTTTCACGGGATTGAAGGATTCATTACTCAATAGTTGCCTGATCGCGTTGGCAAGATTACAAAAAACGGAGCGAATTGTCTGCTTATCGTTTAAACGTAATTGCCCGGCCTTCCTGAGGTACTAAAAACTGGTTTTCTGGAATATGTTTTTCCTGGAGTGCTTTCCGCAAATCGTTCGCTGGCTCATAGAGGCCGTCGTCGCCCTGCTGGAACGTACCAAAGTGAATGCCCACGGCTTGCTGTGCTTTCGTATCCAGAAGGGCCTGGACAGCACCGGCTGGCGACACATGGACCGGAGCCATAAACCATTCGGGGCGGTACGAGCCAATCGGTAAGAGTGCCACTTTAATGGGACCGGTCGAACTACGCGATGCCTGTTCGCCAATGCGTTTGAAATGCGGACCGTAGCCACTGTCCCCGCAGAAATAAACCGTACCGAAACCTGTGTGCAGCAGATAACCGCACCAAAGCGTTTCGTCGCGGTCGCCCATGCCCCGGTTGCTGAAATGCTGCGCCTGTACGCAGGTCAATTGTAAGTTGTCGTTTACCCGTAAGGTGTCATTCCAGTCTAATTCGCGCGTTGTCCGACCGTCTACCGACTTTGGCAGATAGGATACACCAAGTGGTGTGACAAAAAGCGGGTTATGCGCTTTGACTAGTTTTTTTAGCGTCGGTAAGTCAAGGTGGTCATAATGGTTGTGGCTGAGCAGCACTACGTCGATGGGCGGTAGTTCGTCAAAACGTAAGCCCGGCGGACGTTTGCGCTTGACACCCAGCCACGAGGTGGGGCCAACGCGTTTCGACCAGACAGGATCGGTCAGAATATTAAGGCCGTTTGTCTGAAGCAGAAATGTAGAGTGGTTGACGAATGTAACGACCAGGCTATCGCCTTCGACGCGTGTGGCTGGTCGTGGCCCCACGAAGGCGTCGGGTTGCTCCGGCCACGGGCCTTTGTCGCGGTGCAACAGCCACTTTAGCACTCCCCCCGATGTTCGTTCGGGCATGTTCGGGTTGACAAACTTTTTGCCATTAAAGTGATCCGTAACCGGGCCTTTGTAGTGCGGGGCGCAGGCTGTCAGCGCCGACAGGAGCCACAGAAAGAGAATGAAGCGAGATCTGATCATTAGTTAAAATAAAACCAATTGTCCGGTACCACCCCGTTCGTGTTCCAGCAGCCACTTTTTACGCCAGAGGCCACCCGAGTAGCCAGTAAGCGAACCGTCGGAGCCAATGATCCGGTGGCAGGGAACGACAATCCAAAGCGGATTTTTTCCGTTGGCAGCGGCTACCGCCCGAATCGCTTTCTCGTCGCCGATACGCCGGGTTAGGGCCAGGTACGAAAGCGTTGTGCCGAAGGGTACGTTCAAGAGTGCTTTCCAGACCGTTTGTTGAAAGGTGGTACCCGCCGGGTTAATCAGGAAGTCGAACGTTTTGCGCGTTCCGGCAAAGTAATCTGCTAACTGCTGGACGGCCTGGCTGACGGGTTCGGGAATGGATGCCGAGACGGGTTCGTCAGCCGAAACGTTCACGCAGGAGATGGCCGAAACCCCGGCTTCATCCCCCGTCACCTGAACAAGACCCAGCGGTGATTCAAAAATGATGGTCGTCATTGTTATGGAAAGTTAGCCAATATCGGGGATTTTCGTCGTAAACCCTATCTTTGCGGACTCAGTAACTGATTATGACAGAGCAGAAAATTTCCTTACAAGACATTATTGCCCACGCTAAAGAATACGGTTTCGTATTCCCATCTTCCGAAATCTACGATGGTCTCCAGGCTGTATATGATTATGGTCAGAATGGCGTCGAGCTGAAAAATAATCTCAAGACATTGTGGTGGAAGGCAATGACCCAGCTCCACGATAACGTTGTTGGCATTGACGCGTCGATCTTTATGCACCCGCTCACCTGGAAAGCGTCGGGGCACGTCGATTCGTTCAATGATCCCATGATCGACAACCGCGATTCGAAAAAGCGGTACCGGGCCGATCAGCTCATTGAGCAGAAAGCTGAGATCTACGAAACCAACGGCGACGAAGAAAAAGGGAAAGCCCTGCGCGAAGAGCTGGCCCGGCTGCTGGGTAACGAAGACCTAGACGGTGTTCGGAATCTGATTATTGCGGAAGGAATCAAAGATCCGGTTTCGGGCAATGACAACTGGACGGAGGTACGTCAGTTTAACCTGATGTTCTCGACGCAGGTGGGTTCGCTGGCCGAAGATGCCAGTCTGATTTACCTGCGCCCCGAAACGGCACAGGGGATCTTCGTGAACTTTCTGAACGTACAAAAAACGGGTCGGATGAAAATCCCGTTTGGCATTGCTCAGATCGGGAAAGCGTTCCGGAACGAAATTGTAGCGCGGCAGTTCACCTTCCGGATGCGGGAGTTTGAGCAGATGGAAATGCAGTTCTTTGTGCGGCCTGGTACCGAAATGGAGTGGTACGAACGCTGGCGGGATACGCGCCTGAAATTCCACCAGGCATTGGGACTTCCTGCGGAGAAACTTAAATTCCATATTCACGAAAAATTAGCGCACTACGCCAATGCCGCCGTGGATATTGAGTACCAGTTTCCGTTTGGTTTTCGGGAAATGGAAGGCATTCACTCCCGCACGGATTTTGACCTGAAATCGCACCAGGAGTTAAGCCGTAAAAAACAACAGTATTTCGACAACGATGTTGATCCGGCAACGGGCAAGCCATATGGCAATTATGTTCCGTATGTGGTCGAAACGTCGGTAGGAGCGGACCGGTTGTTCCTGGCTATCTTCTGCAACGCGTTCACGAAAGAAACGGTCGGTGAGGGCGACGATCAGAAAGAGCGTACCTACCTCAAACTGCATCCGGCGCTGGCACCGGTAAAAGCGGCTGTATTCCCGCTCGTGCGCAAGGATGGCCTGCCCGAAAAAGCACAGGAAATTGTCAAGAGTCTGCGGTCGGAGTTTCGGGTTATCTACGAAGATCGGGATGCGATCGGCAAGCGTTATACCCGGCAGGACCTGATCGGAACCCCGTTCTGTATTGCGGTCGATTATCAGTCCCTGGAAGATAACACGGTTACGATCCGGTACCGCGACACCACCGAGCAGATCCGCGTTCCAATCAGTGAACTCAAAGCGCGCATCGGACAGGAAGTGTCGATCGAACGCGTTCTGGAAAAAATGTAATCACAAGTCAGCTTTTAGCGCATGAAAATGGGCTCCGTCACTATCGACGGAGCCCATTCTTTTAAGACAGGTGTTGCAAGAAGCGAAAAACCGCTGACTTAATTCAAGTGTGGCATATTATTGACTAACTGCCGGCGAACGCTGCTCCAGCGCCGACGTGATACGGGTAATACGTCGCCGGTGCTTAGGTGAACCAACCCACCTGTATCGGTGCGTTCCAGCCGCTCTACGTACCGACGGTTGACGACGCAGTTACGGTGCAACCGGATAAACCAGTCGGTTGGCAGTTTGGGCATGTAATACTTTAGCGTACGTGGCATGAGCATCCGACGTCCATCCATCCAGTTCAACCAACTGTAGTTGGCAACTGCCTGCATATAGACCAAGTCTGAAACAGGAAACGACTGCCGCCCTGTCTCACGCAGGTATAACTTCAAGGGGGGCCATTCAGCGGGTGTAGTACGGGCCGAAGCTGTGACGGAGGATACGTAGGTCATAAAAATTTACATTTAGCGGTGCTTGCCTGTTAGGCCAGAAAAGAAGATATGCAATGATACTACGTATGAATTCGAACGACTTGTTCATTCGTAACAAGTGCTATAAAATTTGTAACATACCCACTAATTGGCTCACTTTTACGAGCAAATGGTTACCTGCCGCTCAATAAAGAAAGTCCCGGATGCACATCCGGGACTTTCTTTATTGAGCGGTAAACGCAGGAGGATCGACTAGTTAGGTCGATTTGTGGCGGTTTTGTTCGACGTATTCGGAGGGTGTCAGACCGTGGTGCTCTTTAAATACCTTCGAAAAATAAGCGGGTGTATCGAAGCCAATGGCATAGGCAACATCGGAAATCGGAACATTCGTCAGCAGCATTTCGCTGGCCCGGTTCAGTCGCACCGCCCGGATTAGTTCATTAGGCGAAAGACCGGTCATCGCCTTCACTTTGCGGTTCAGGTGCATTCGACTCATGTTGACAGCCGCAGCCAGTGGCTCTACCCCAAAGGTTGTGTCTCCCAGCCGGGCGTTAAGGACTGCGTAGATTTTGTTCATGAACTCATCTTCGGGAACAGCACTGACAGTTGGTACGTGCCCTTCACTCAACAGCCTTGTTCGGAAGTGCTGGCTAAACCGCCGTTGCTGTTCCAATCGGTTGCGGACGCGCCAGCGAAGTTCATCGACTTGGAAAGGTTTGGCAATGTAATCATCAGCGCCAGCGGCCAGCCCTTCAACCCGGCTTTCGATGGACGATTTGGCCGTTAACAGAAGCACCGGAATATGGTTGGTAATGGGATTGCTTTTCAATCGTCGGCACAGTTCGTACCCGTCCATCTCGGGCATCAGCACGTCGCTGATCACTAAATCCGGACCATCGGCAAGAGCTGCTTCGATGCCTTCCTGCCCATTGCTAGCCCGCTGGACCCGCCAGTCGGAACGAAGAATGTCCGTTACAAACTCGGCGATGTCGTCATTGTCTTCTACCAGTAAGAGGTGGGGTAGGTCGGTTACGGCATTTTCCTCGTCCAACGGCTGCAATGACGGCTCGGGTAAGTGATTGACCAAGTCGGGCGTGGAGGCCGCAATTGAAGCTAGAGCGATTGTGGGCTGGCAGGGCAATTCGACGGTAAAGGTCGATCCTTTGCCGGGCTGACTTTCCACCTGAATCGTTCCCTGCATGATATCGACCAATTCTTTAACCAAGGCCAATCCAATACCCGAGCCAACCAGTTCGGGTTTGTCGGCTTGATTGATTTGGTAAAATCGGTTGAAAATCAAAGGTAATTTATGATTTGAAATACCAATACCCGTGTCTTTAACGATGATTCGTAAACTATTGATTGAGGTCGGTATGTCAGCCGGAGCGCCAGGATCTACCGCCGTGAATGTAAAGAAGTTGACGTCGATCGTGCCATTCTTGTCCGTGAACTTTAAGGCATTCGCCAGTAAGTTATTGATAATCTTCTCGACTTTGTCGGCGTCGAACCAATACATCCGCTGCGCCAGCTGGTAGTAGACGCGCAGCTTGATATTTTTTCGCTGCGCTTCCTGCTCAAAGGAACTGACCGTACGCTCCAGGAAATCGGGCAGATCGCCCTGGGTGGGTACAACGGTCAGGCTGCCGGTTTCTAGCTTTGCCAGATCAAGCAATTCGTTGATAAGACGCAGCAATTGGCTCGCGTTCCGGTACACCATGCCCAGTCGGCTATGCTGGTGTGGATCGTTAACCTCTTTGAGTAACTGCTCAAGTGGACTCAGAATAAGCGTTAACGGCGTGCGAAACTCGTGTGTAATGTTAGCGAAGAACCGGGACTTGATTTCATCAATGGTTTTTAGCTGGATGGATTCCTGCTCCCGTAATTCCATACGACTTTGAAGCCGAACCCGATTGATCCGTATTCTAACGAACGCGATGATAGCGCCTACCAAAAGAAGCGCGTAGAAGGCATACGCCCACCAGGTAGACCAGGGAGCTGGTTTGATGACAACGCGAATCTGATGGGTGTAAGGACTCCACACCCCCGATGTGTTTGATGCGTTGACAACAAAGGTGTAGGTTGCCGGTGGCAGATTCGTGTACGTAGCGGAAGCCTGGTTACCGTTATACACCCAATCGTTATCCAGTCCGATCAGTTTGTACCGATACTGATTTTTACTGCTGTGGTTAAACTGCAAAGCGGCAAAATCAAACGACAAAAAGTTCTGCTGGTGATTAAGGATGATCTCACGAGTTTCGTTGATGTCCTGCGTGAGCGGAGAGTCGGGGACGGTTGCATCGACAAGCTGGTTGTTAACCCGCAGGGCTGTCAGGGCAACAACGGGCTTGAAGGCATTATCGATGACACGGCGTGGATAAAAAGCAACGTAGCCATTTGAACCACCAAAAATAATACGGCCATCGGGCAGGGAAATGTCGTGGAATCGGTTGAACTCATCGCCGGGCAGTCCATCGTCGGTGGTGTAGTTGCGTACTTCGAACGTGCGCGTGTCGAATCGGCAAAGGCCCCGGTTGGTGCTGAGCCAGAGATGACCGTCCGCGTCGGGGCGAATGCCATAAATAACGTTGTTGGGTAGACCATTCCGAACGGTAAACGTACGAATCGTGCCGGTATGCTTATCCAGACGGCACAGACCGTTGCCGTAGGTCCCTATCCATAAATAATTGTACTGCTTCGGATCTTGGGCCAGGCTGAGTAACGAATTGATCGGGAGAGCGTTGGGATCTTCGGGGTTTACACGCCAGTGAATCAATCGCTTATCCGCCAGGTCGGCCCGAAGCAGACCATGACTTTGCGTAGCCAGATAAATGCGGCCACCGTCAACCTGCATGGCCATAACTTCATACGGGTGACCCGTTGGCAACGGCAAGGGAAAAGCGGTAAACGAGCGTTTGGCCGGATCGTAGCGTACAACGGCCCGTCCGTCGGGTGCCAGCAGCCCCCAGAATTCGCCTTCGGCTCCAACAGCCAGCGCCGATAGTCGAAAAGCGCCCTTGGTCAACCACTTGGCTTCGATACCCGTAGGCGGAATGGATTCAAACTTCCAGAGCGATGAATTATACCGGAACACGGGCGTTTTAAGTCCACCCACCCACAGGCTCTTACTACGGTCGAGTTGATACCGTAGTGTAAAAGGGTCCTGTACTCTGATTTCTGGTGGAATGGCGGTAACTGGCATACCGTACTGCTGGCTTATCCAGTCCGTCTGGAAATTGATCGCATAAGGCCGGGCCTGAAAAGGTCGTTTGTTGAGGTCATATTTAGCTACACCCTGACCGTTGGTACCAATCCACAGCACGTTTGACCGGTCAATCAGCATCGACAGCGGGAGGCTATGAACAACCGATGGAGCCGTCGGTATTTCCAGGGGCGTTAGCCCTGTTTTATCGCTGTAGCGATACAGATTTACATAATCGTTTCCGTGATGGTCAACCGTGAATAGGGGAGGGAACGTTGGCTGATCGGGTACAGCAACGACCTGCCGGGTTTCACCGCCGTTCGGGTTAAAAACGGCAAACTGACCCGGAAAGCTAAGCAGCAACTCGCCGTTTTTGCGTTCGTGTAGCGCCCGCACATCATTTCGCGGCAAGCCATTTGCCGTCCGAAAAACGGTAAACTGATGCGCTCTCGGGTCATAGCGGTGAAGGCCGTCGGCGGTTGCCAGCCACAAATATCCGTGGCGGTCAACGAGCAGAGCGTCAATCCGGTGCTGAACCGTGTCGTTTTTAATCGCCCAGTTGCGTTGACTGATTCCGCCGTCGGGGCCTAGCAGAAAAAAGCCATTGGATTGTGTAGCTACCCATACATTGCCCTGCTGGTCGGGGTAGATAGCCGTCAGCAGATGATGATTGACGATGCTGCGAAAAGCGGGAGAATCGGAAACCCGACGCGTTTGCTCGGTTGTCGGGTTAAACTGATCGACGTTGTTGTTTTCCGTACGGGTCCAGAGCGAACCCCGGCTGTCTTCCTTTATTTCGTAAATACTGCTGAAAGAAGGAGACTGCGCATTGTGAGGGTCGTGATGGTAGACCTTGAAACGGAGACCATCGAAGCGGCACAGCCCATCGCGGGTAGCCAGCCAGACAAAGCCCCGCCGATCCTGGAGCATTGATTTAATAAGCCCTTGCGGCAGGCCATTCTGCATAGACAGGTAATCCGGGCTTGGTCCAAAGGCCGAGCTTAACTGTCCAATCAATAGAAAGGACAGCACGAAAAAAACACCGCTGGAAGATCTACGCATACACCCGAAGGTTACCTGTTTACATAGGCTCACTGGATAAACGAGTAAAAAGGCTAAATTAGCGCTAGCAGCTGTGGCTTTTCGATGTTTATGTGCTATTCGTATCGGGTAGTTGTCTGCTCCCATTCGTTTCGTTTTAGGACCAAAATCCGCCTATGCACCTAGTGCTTAAAACCCATGTCAATCAGCCCATCGCAACGGTATGGAACGGCTTTGACCGGAGCCTGTTCAATCGGCTCAGTCCGCCTTTTCCGCCCGTTGAGGTCGTGCGTTTCGATGGTTGCCTTCAGGGCGATGTCGTTCATCTGCGGCTTAATTTCCTGCTTGTCAAACAGGACTGGGTCAGTTTGATTGTCGATCAGCAGTCAACGGATCAGGAAATCTATTTTGTTGATCAGGGCACACGCCTGCCTTTTTTCCTTACATCCTGGCACCACCGCCATCGCCTGTTGCGTGACTCCGGAAACGGAACGGTCATCGTTGACGATATCCGGTTCAAAACTCCGTTTCTGGTGGCGGATATCCTGCTGTATCCAGTAATGTGGCTGCTGTTTACTTATCGAAAACCGATCTATAAAAGGACGTTTAGGTAAGCGTTTGTTTATTAATTGGCTTATTAGTTTACCTGCATATTACGTCAATGAATCGGGTTTTGCAAAAAAAATGTATATTAACCGGTAGGTTTAGGATAAAAAAGGCGATAGGACTGAGCGAGGGGGCTTTTTAGGAATGGATGTTTTTATGAGTGCCCGGATTCTGCTACTTTTGTCAGTACGGCTACTTGACCTATTTGCATGAAACTCCCCAACTTGACAACCCGCATCTTTCTGGGTATGGTACTTGGTATCCTGATTGGCTATTTGTTTCCGGCCACCGATGCAGGATTTTCGGGAACTGATCTGAACATACTTTCTAAAATTTTTCTCCGGCTCATCAAAATGATTATTGGGCCGCTGGTATTTGCTACGCTTGTGGTCGGGATTGCCAAACTAGGCGATTTTGGTACGGTAGGACGTATTGGCTTAAAAACATTAGCGTACTTCTATTTTGCAACCATCCTGTCCTTAGTGGTTGGTCTTCTGGTGGTTAACATCATGAAGCCGGGTGAAGTGATGAGCTTACCCTTACCCGCTAAAGGTACCGATACGGGGGTTGAGGTTCAAAAACTCACGTTCGATAATTTCATTACGCACATCGTCCCGACAAGTTTTTTCGAAGCGATGGCAACGAATGAAATTCTTCAAATCGTTATTTTCAGCATCTTCTTTGGTATCGCTGTTGGTTCAGTAGGTGCACAGGGGAAGATTGTCATCAAAGCACTGGATGCCCTGTCACACATCATGTTCAAGGTAACCAGCTACGTCATGTCCTTTGCCCCGTTTGGTGTGCTGGGTGCTATTGCCGCCGTGGTGGCTCAGCAGGGACTGGGTATTCTGACGGGCTACGTTTATTTAATTTTCTGCTTTTTCGGCGGTCTTTTGTTTTTTGTTTTCGTCGTTCTGGCCTTGATCTGCGTGGTGGCTCGCATTCCGTACGTCGCGTTGCTGAAGGAAGTTCGCTCGGCTATCATCCTGTCATTTAGCACCGCCAGTTCGGAAGCGTCTTTCCCGCAAACCATCGAAGCATTGCGCCGGTTTGGCTGTTCGGAGCGGATTATCTCCTTTGTACTGCCGCTGGGCTACTCGTTTAATCTGGACGGGTCGATGCTATATATGACGTTCGCAACGGCTTTCATCGCGCAGGCTTATCACGTGCCCCTTAGTCTGGAGCAGCAAATTACGATGATGCTGACCCTGATGATTACGTCCAAGGGAATTGCCGGAGTGCCACGGGCATCGCTGGTCGTTATTGCCGGAACGATGTCTTTGTTTAATCTGCCCATCGAAGGATTGGCCTTGCTACTGGGTATCGACCAGGTGCTCGATATGGGCCGTAGCGCGACGAGCGTAGCCGGTAATGCCGTGGCTACCTGTGTTATCTCAAAATGGGAAGGTGAATTTCGGACACAACCCATTGATTCAGAAGAGACCGCTACCGTTTAATCAGTCGTTTGCCGTTCACACAGCCAGTTCAACGTCAAAAAATGACGCTATGTACTTTTGATTGTTCTAACCGATCTGTACAAAGGTACTAAGCCTTCTTTTTATGACTCAATCCGCCGTGCTGGAGACCGAACTGGCTCCTTTTTTCACTACCAAAGCTCCTTTTCAGTTCCCGATCAATTTTCGGGAAGGGTTCGTTAAATACTGGCCCATTGTTTCGCTGGTACTCCTGGTTATTGCCTTACCGGGTATCCTGGTCTTTCTGGGTCTGGGAGCTGCGCTGGTTCCCGTCGCCTACGTCGGTGGAATTGGTACCGGATTCGGCTATACGATTTCCATGGTCTTATCGCTAGTGGGTCTTGTATTAGGTATACTGGCCTTGCCGGGGTTGTTTAACCGGAAGCGGTCCGGTTGGGTATTCAGTTATTATGCCCAGCTTCTTAGCATACTGACCAGTGTGTTCGCCTTTAGCCTGCTGGGTATTTTGATCGGCTTGATTTTTCTGATGCTGCTGTTCCAGGTGAGAGATTATTACAACTGATAAAGAGTAACGGTAAAAGCCTTTTAAGGCCACAGCTTACGAGTTGTGGCTTTTTTTATTGCCGTCCGTACAGCCCGGTGACAGTTTATCCGTAATTTGGTTGATCTTACCTTGTCTATGTCCGTAGTTTGGCTGGAGAAAGTGTTAACAACTTACCTAAACGGAATGAATATTCTCGAAACCCACCACATTGTCAAGCAGTACGCCGAGCACCGGGCATTGGATGACGTCAGTCTGACCGTTCCTCAGGGGTGCATTTTTGGATTGCTTGGTCCGAATGGCGCTGGTAAAACGTCACTTATCCGGATCATCAATCAGATTACCGCTCCCGACTCCGGCGAGGTTATCCTGGGTGGTCAACGACTCAATCCGGACCACATCCGGCGAATCGGCTACCTTCCCGAAGAACGGGGACTGTACAAAAAAATGAAAGTAGGGGAGCAGCTGCTTTATCTGGCCCAGCTGAAAGGGCTAAGCGAGAAGCAGGCGATGGAGAAGCTCAAAATCTGGTTTGTCAAGTTTGACATCAAGACATGGTGGACTAAACAGATTCAGGATCTTTCGAAAGGGATGCAGCAGAAAGTGCAGTTTGTGGCTACCGTCATGCACGAACCCGATCTGATTATTCTCGATGAGCCGTTTTCGGGATTTGACCCGATCAACGCCAATCTGATCAAGGACGAAATCCTTGAACTACGCGACAGCGGCAAAACAATTATTTTCTCGACGCACCGCATGGAGTCGGTAGAAGAACTCTGCGACAACATTGCCCTGATCAACCGCTCGCACAAGGTATTGGACGGTTCTAAACGAGCGATCAAAGAGCAGTTCAAAACCCATACCTACCACGTCGAATACCAGGGAACACTAAGCGCTCTACCGTCGGCCTTCGAGGTGTTGGCTACCCGCCCGGTCGATGAGGGCTTTTACCGCGCCGACATTCGGATTCCGCCCGATGCCGCCGTCAATGAACTGATCCGTATTCTGCTCGATCAGGTTGCTGTTCGTTCGTTTGGCGAAAACATCCCAAGCATGAACGAGATCTTTATCCAGGCTGTGGGCGAAGCCATAGACTAATCAAACCAGCGATGCGGTTGGTCGATACGGGCTAGCTCAGTAATACGCTCAAACTACCTAATTACGAATCATTCTGACCTTTACTTTATTAAGCAATGAATATAATTGCCTTGATTATCAAGCGTGAATACCTGACCCGAGTACGTAAACGGTCGTTTCTGATCATGACGATTCTGGGGCCGCTGCTGATTTTTAGCTTCTACGCGATTATTGGCTGGGCAGCTGTCAGTTCGATCAACCAGAAGAAAATAGCGGTTGTTGACGATAGCGGTCGGTTTGTTAACAAGTTTAAAAACGACGACGAAACTGTCTATGCCTATCCGAAAGAATCTTTACCGGAAGCCAAAAAGTCATTCGTAAAACAAGGATACGACGCGCTGGTATTCATCCCGAAAAACGTCATTGAGGAACCAAAGTCCGTTCAGATTTTTGCGGAGAAAAGTGTTAGCTTGACCTTACAAAGCAACATTGAGAAGGCGATTTCAAAGGAAATAGAAACCATCAAACTAAGCCAGGCGGGGATTACCCAGCAAATCATTCAGGATGCAAAAGTAAATGTCGATGCGCAGACGATTAGCCTGAGCGAGGAAGGAGAGCGAAACAGTAATGCGATTGCCATGACGATCATTGGCTATTTCTGCGCCTTTATGATCTACATATCCGTATTTATTTACGGAACGCAGGTCATGCGCGGGGTTATGGAAGAAAAAACCAACCGCATCGTGGAAGTGATTATCTCGTCGGTGAAGCCCTTTCAGCTCATGTTAGGGAAAATTCTGGGCGTGGCGCTCGTTGGACTTACCCAGTTTATGCTGTGGATTTTGCTGACCGTTGGTCTTTTTTCGGTGGGGGGCGCTCTGGTTGGCGACAAGGCTGATCGGGGACGGCAGGCTATGCAAGCGTCGGGAGCCGTGACACAGGCACCTGCTATGGCCAGCAGTCAGGCATCGTCGGGCGCACTAACTAGCGTCGTTCGTGCGGTTGAGACACTTAATATTCCGTTGATTGTCGCTTGTTTCTTGTTTTACTTCTTGGGGGGTTACCTGCTTTACAGTGCCTTGTTTGGCGCGATCGGGGCCGCCGTTGACAACGAGACGGAAACGCAGCAGTTTATGTTTCCAATTACGCTGCCAATCATCGGTTCTATTGCTGTAGCGCAGTTCGTTATGCGTGATCCTGACGGGGCGCTGGCATTCTGGACATCCATTATTCCGTTTACTTCGCCGGTGGTGATGATGGTCCGTATTCCCTTTGGCGTACCAGTCTGGGAATTGGTATTGTCGATGATTTTGCTGGTGCTGGGCTTCATGGGAACAACCTGGCTGGCCGCTCGGATTTACCGCGTTGGTATTCTGATGTACGGCAAAAAAGTGACTTACAAGGAACTGTCGAAGTGGTTATTTTATAAAGCATAAGGAGGTCGTCTGTTCATCGTGTCGCCTTGCGCGCTCGTAGAGGAAAGCCAACCGGACACGATGAACAGTCGACTACAAACCAAACACCTTGCTTGCTCGCCGTTTCTAATCTTACCAAAGCCTATAATGGCCGTACTGTGCTGACGGTACCGGCGCTAACGTTGACGCCCGGCATCCATTACTTTCGGGGTGGCAACGGCTCCGGAAAAACTACGTTTTTTCGAACGGTAGCCGGGTTGCTGCCTTTTTCGGGGACGATTATTCTTGACAATCAGTACGAAATCAGCAAGGACCCGGTGGCTTATCGGATGCGTGTAAACTATGCCGAAGCAGAACCGCTGTATCCAGATTTTCTGACAGCCCGTGACCTGGCTGGATTTGTCGGCAAGGCGAAACAAGCACCTACCCAACAGGTCAATAGGCTGGCCGAACTGTTGGGCGTAGATAAGTTCTGGACACAGACCACGGGCACGTTTTCGAGCGGAATGCTCAAAAAGTTGTCGTTGCTGTTGGCTTTGCTGGGTAATCCCCGACTTGTTCTGCTGGACGAACCGTTGACCACACTGGACGTGGCTACGGGCGCTAAGCTATTCGATTACATACGGCAGCTTACGACAGACCAGTCCGTTTCGTTTCTGCTGACCTCGCATCAGGATGTTAGCTTAACCGGCTTGTCCATTACGCGTGTCTGGCAGGTTGGCGATGGAGTTATCCTTCCTGCAACCTGACCGGCTATGCTGACTACACTTAATCGGATTTTTGTCGTTCAGTTTTATAATCAAAACGCCGGTACGTTTCTGGTCGTTGTGCTGATCGCCTTTGGTTTCCTAAGTGGAAATGAACATAAAGCACTGATTACGGCAGCACTGGGATCACCCTTTTTCCTGACGCTGATCTTTCTGCTGTGGAGTTTTTATCTGCTGAAAACAATCGCATTTATCCGAGACCGATTAACCGCACCGGAGAATTTATTTCTGCAAACATACTGGCTCATTCCCACCCCGACGCGAGTAGGGATGTGGCTGGCTGTGCAAATTGCTGTGCTGCTGCCTGTCATAGCCTATGCGGGTTGGATGCTGCAAGTAGCGGCTTTCTACCAGCGATGGGACTCATTTGGCGCTATCATGCTTTTTATTTTCGTTCTGGTTGGGGTCGGAGCGGGAGCAGCTGATTATCGACTACGGCATCCGTCACCATCGTCAATCCGGCTGCCACAACTGGCTATTACCTTACCGTATGAATTATTTTTTCCGGTTTATTGGCTGCGTCACGAACCATTGTCCTTTTTGCTGACCAAAGCGTTTTCTGGTCTTTTGCTAGCGGGCGTTTGTCGACTGTACCCAACCGACGATTATGACCAGCGGCTGTTGCTCATCGGCTTGTTGCTAGCCGTAATCGCACATTCTCAGATAGGCGGGCAGGTCAGTGCGTTCGAGCGACGGTATTTGTTGGTACTGCCGAACCTGCCGCTGTCGTGGCTACAGCGATTCAGACGGTATGCCCTGACGTACGGCCTGATCTGGCTACCTGAATTGCTGATCGTCATCCGCAATTGCCCAGCGGATATACGGCTCGATTATGTCATCTGGCTTTGGCTGGCGGGCTGGGGCTGGTTACTTTTTTTGCACAGCCTGGCGTATAAGCATGAAGCCTTGCCCGAGCGCTGGCTTTCCGGTGTGTTTGCCGGATTTATCGGTGGTTTACTGTTTATTATGTTTGGGCTACCCGTAGGAGCATGGCTGACTGTAGGATGGGCAGGTGCAATCGGGTTTTGGTACCGCACGTTTGCTCAACAGGTAACAGATTCATAAAAAGAGCCCGGCAGGATAACCTAGCCGGGCTTACGTGCGAAATTAAACAAGGCCAGACAGCTATTTCCGTTTCGACCGGCTGTTTTCCTTGCTGATCGTAAATTGGTCCTGAATGGAGCCATCACCGGCAATCATGGTTGCTTCCAGCTTGTCGCCGTCCACTTCGATGTACATCGAGCCACCCGCTCCGTCGTACGAAACGTCCATTGCGTTGTGGGGCCACTGCGCCGTACCAGCTGATACGTGCCCACCACCGGCACCCCCGTCGCCGTTTACGACGTATATCGTTCCTTCATTGGCCGTTGCCTTCCGATGTTTGATGAAGTGCGTTGCCTTCACCGACGAAGTAGCGGTTGTCGTCTGCCCTGCGTTTACGCTGGGAAGGTTATGCGTACTCGCGTCGAAAGTGGGTTCGTCGCCATAATGCCCTTTCAGCAGGTCTGACCGCTCGTAAACGTGGCTGTGCCCGCACATAACCAGATCGACATTGTACTGTTCCAGAACGGGCAGCAGATTCATGCGCACATCTCGAAGCTGCTTTTCTTTGTCTGAATCATGCGTGCCTTTGGTGTACGGTGGATGGTGCCAGTAGGCAATAATCCAGGTGATGTTCGGATTGGTCTGAGCAGCTGTTAGATCACGCTTAAGCCAGTTAAGTTGTGGACTTGTTTCACCGAACCGTACGTTGGATGCTTTCGATGTGCTGTCGTCGTAACGGTCTGAGTCGAGACTGACAAAGTGAATATTGCCGTAATTAAACGAATAGTACGCTTCTGAACCGGATGGAATGCCGCCCGCTTCGGCGTTGGTCGGGTGAGAAACGACGCCAAAATAAGGGATATTCCAGTTTAGGCGTAAGTCGTTGTTACCGGCGTAGTCGTGGTTGCCGGGCGTGGCGAAAATGGGCGTTTGTCTCATGAACCGATCGCCACTGTAGCCGGTATCTGCACTGAAAACGTTTGTTTGATATTCCTTATCCAGCCCCCGATTATAAGCGTTATCGCCCAGCCACAGCCAAAGATCAATGTAAGGATCGCCCATTTGCTGGACGTAATTCTTGAACGCGTTTTTGACAGTATACTGCCGGGCCGACCGATTGCCGAAATCGCCCAATGACCAGATACGCGTTTTCTTTACCGTACCTTCGACCGGAAACGTGTAGAAATAATGCTGATCACTACCTGCCAGCGGTGTCGTTTCCGTACCAATCGAATAGAAGTATTTTGTGTTAGGCTTAAGGCCCGTCAGCGTAACTTCATGGTCGGTGCGGTTTTCCGCTTCCGGAGTCGATTTGTTTAATTTATCGGCGGAAGTGCCGTAGCGGACAACACCAACGGAAGCCGAATTTGTCCGCCACCGGAGGGTCATGCTGGTAGGGGTCGCTTTTTGCAAATAGGGCCCTCGCACCAGCGGACCTGTCTGTTGTGCAGAGGTAGCCGTCGCAAACCAACCGAGCAAACTACAAATCTGTAAAAGCCGGTTAAGTCGAGTTACATGTATCATACTAGCTTAAGAGGAAATTTCAGCACAAAGCTATCAGAATGGCCGTGAAGCTAGGTTAACGATGTGTAAACAAATAATCAGTCGAGTCCGCTATCAGGCTGGTAATAGTCACGTCGCAGGGAGAGGGATGCCTTTCCGTAAAAGTACAGAGCCTGGTTGGCCCACATCGTAAAAAAGTAGATTCCATAAATGGGAATGTTTCGTATAATCCTATATTTGATTTTGGTATACCAGGTTAACCTAAGTTCCTTAAAGTCAATTTAATCAGCACCATACCTACAGCATGAAAACAGCTATCAAAGCTCCTGTAACTTTATTTGTTTTGTTCGCTTTATTGTCGGCCTGTAGTAGTCCACAAAGCGACATTACTCCCGCTACATCGTCGCAACCCGCATCATCCGTTAATGCGCAGACGGCAGCTGTCGCGAAGCCGGGCCTGTTGATCCAGACAACGGAGTATTATCCAAGCACAACGGGTGGTAAAACAGTCATGTTGAACGGAAAAGAAATTCGGCTGGGGGGAGGGCTCAAAAATGAGTACGGATATGATACCCAAAAGCGGCTGATTCAGGAAAAAACCACGAATGCTACCTGGTGGAAGCAGCTTTCGTATGAATACACACCCGACCTCGTCCAGCGCTATTTGGATTCGGATCGGAAGGACTACCTAAACACATTATTGCTGAACACCAGCGGTTTTTTGAAAGGTAACCAGGAGGCCGGGGAATACGTCTATGACTCGGAAGGCTACTTGATTCGGTATACGGGCAATGGCCAGCAGGACACCTACACGATCAAAAACGGGAACGTTGTCGCCAAGGAAACGGTCTACAACTCGGGTCTTGTGCAAAAAAACACCTATGAGTATGACCTGACCAAACCGAGCATTCCATTCCCACTGACATTCCGGGGGAAACAAACCCAGAATTTGGTGACCAAACAAACGATGGTATCAACAACGGGCAATGCGGCAGCGTCGGAAATGACGGTCTTCTCGTTTTACTACGATTTTGACCAGCAGGGACGAGCTATTCGGGAGTTTATTGTGTCGAGTATCGATCCTTCTTCGCCGTCGAAAGTGCGGGAGTTAGTATACCAATAAAAAAACGGGTGGTATCTGGTTTACAAACCGGACACCACCCGTTTTTTTATTACGGAAACTTCGGAAACTTGCTGAAATCCGGTTTCCGCTTTTCGAGAAACGCGTCTTTGCCTTCCTTGGCTTCTTCCGAAAGATAGTAAAGCAGGGTTGCATCGCCCGCCAGTTGCTGAATACCAGCCTGCCCGTCAAGTTCGGCGTTGAACGAAGCTTTGAGCATCCGCAGGGCAATCGGACTTTTTTCCAACATTTTCCGGCACCAGGCTATCGTCGTTTCTTCGAGCTGATCGAGCGGAACGACTTTGTTGACCAAGCCCATATCCAAGGCTTCCTGAGCGTCGTACTGATCGCAGAGGTACCAGATTTCGCGGGCTTTTTTCTGACCGACAATGCGTGCCAGATACGAAGCGCCGAAACCACCATCGAAACTACCGACTTTAGGGCCGGTCTGACCAAACCGGGCGTTCTCAGCGGCAATACTCAGGTCGCAGACAACGTGCAGAACGTGACCACCACCAATGGCGTAACCCGCTACCATCGCGACAACCGGCTTTGGAATCCGACGAATCTGCATCTGCAAATCCAGCACGTTCAGGCGAGGAACCTTGTCTTCGCCTACGTAGCCGCCATGACCGCGTATCGACTGGTCGCCACCGCTACAGAACGCGTCGCCACCTTCGCCGGTCAGAATAATAACGCCAACGCGCTCGTCCTGCCGGGCGATTTCCATCGCTTCCGACATTTCTTTCACGGTCAGTGGGGTAAACGCGTTGCGTTTGTGGGGGCGGTTGATGCTGATTTTAGCGATACCGTCGTAGTAGCTGAACAGAATTTCCTGGTACTCTTTGATGGGTTCCCAGGGATAGTTACTTTGCATGATAGAGCGAGAAAGAGCGAACGTAAATGCGTGAGAAAGCAGCTCTTTCAATTCGCTTTTTCACGCATGCATTTTACTCACTATACGAAACGTCGTGATACTGCACATCCCAGGTATGGTCCGCCATCATGCGAACCGTGGCAAGGCAGCGTTCAAAGGGGAACTTACGGCCCCATTCGGTTGGACCGACCATCGAAAGCAGATCGGTACCATTTTTGCGCTGATAAAAGTGGTACGTGTGACCTACCACGGGCTCAAAACTCATCTGCGCTGCGTAAATCCGTTCGGATATTTCGACGCGGTGCCGAATGGCGGTTGCCTGTTCGGCCAGCAACTGCATCTGCTTGTAAAGCTGACTAAGCTGCATGTCGGTTTGCTCGCGCATGGCCGCCACAGCCCGACCGGTGATTTTGCCTTTGTCTTCGGGGCGAATAATAGCGCCACCTGCTGTGTGGGCATACTCCAGTAGTCCCGGTGCTTCGGCGACTTTGTCTGGCGAGATCGGATTGACAATTACTTTTGCTTCTTCCATACTGTTTGGGTAACCGCCCGGCGAACATGTTTGTTCGCTGTCGTTGAATGACAAAAAAAACTCATATTTACATCACGAAAGGATGTGGTTGGCAAAAGTACAACGAACCAGCATCTAAAACACCTTACGAACAATGGACCGACAGGAGTTTTTTCGAGTGGCCGCCACGGGTGTAGGCACTCTTTTACTAACGCGCGCCAGCGCAGGTTGCTCATCCAACTCGACGGAAGAACCCGCTCCGGATGCTGAGCAAGGGATTGATTTTCTGGTTGATCTGAATGCTGCTGACAATGAAAACTTAAAGCAGAAAGGCGGTTATGTCGTCGTCAACAAGGTTATTGTTGCCCAGACAAATAGTGGCGAATACGTTGCTGTCTCCTCGAAATGTACGTACCAGGGAACCGAATTAGTGTACCGGGCCAAGGAAAACCAGTTCTATTGCCCGCTTGATTTATCGCGGTTTGATGTTACGGGTAAAGTTATTTCCGGACCCGCTACGCTGCCGCTGAAACGATACGTTATCGAAGAGGCCGCGAACAGCACACTGCGCGTACAGTCTTAATTGAACCGATTAGCGCTCACTGGCTTTTCTGACGCAATGGTTTTAGACCCTACGTTCCCCGATAACTGGCCCGACCCCCTGACTGACTACGAAGCGCAGACACAGGCGTTTTGTCGGGCCTGGTTAAGCCACCAGTCGAGTTTCACGCTGCACACGTCGGGGTCAACGGGTACGCCTAAGCCAATTGTCCTCACGCGGGCGCAGATGCGGGCGAGTGCGCAACTAACGGGTCGTGTGCTTGGCCTTCAACCAGGGGACAAGGCGCTGGTCTGTCTGAATACGCGCTACGTAGCCGGGGTTATGATGCTGGTGCGCGGACTCGAACTGGGGATGCCCATGACGATTCAGGAGCCGTCGGGCAATCCGCTGGCTCTTTTTGATTCGCCGGGTACACACTTCGACTTTACGGCGCTGGTGCCTTTACAACTGCAAACGATTCTGGAAGCAACTCCGGAAAAGCTTTCCATCCTGAATACCATGAAAGCAGTTCTGGTTGGGGGAGCGGCTACCAGCCCTTTGCTTGAACGCGAGTTGCAGCTTATAAAAGCGCCTGTTCTTGCGACCTACGGCATGACCGAAACGGTGTCGCATATTGCATTGCGCCGGCTCAATGGTCAGGAGCGAAGCCGTTGGTTTACGGCACTGGACGGGGTCGAACTGGGTGTCGATGAGCGCGGGTGTCTACATATTACATCGGCTGCGACCAATTTTGAGCAGGTTCAAACAAACGATGTGGTCGAATTTCGTAGCCAAGCCAGCCCAACGCAATTTCAACTGCTGGGGCGGGCCGATACGATCATCAACAGCGGTGGCGTAAAAATACAGCCGGAACAAGTAGAGCGCGTGGCACAGGAAGCACTGGCGATATACAGCCAAGCTGGTACTGCCTCTCCCGGAGAGGACCAGGCTAGTTGGGTGCCCCGCTTGTTTGTTGCGGCTATGCCGGATGAGAGGCTTGGTCAACGGGTCGTTCTGGTGCTTGAACAACGCGCATTAAGCCCCGAGCAGTTTCAGACCGTTCAGGAGTCGATCCGGCTTCAGCTCGGACCGTATGCGGTGCCCAAAGACATGGTGGTTGTTCCTGAATTGGCCGAGACATCGACCGGAAAGATTGATCGCAATGCCACAATTGCCCGAATCCGTTAACTTTGCGGCTCGTTGTCCTGCGCACAAAAAAGCATGTCGTTCAATACTATTCAAATTCGCTACCAAACCGCCCGGTCGTTGCCCGCGCCTTACGCTTACTTTTACACGCTGACGGCGCGCTCGTTGGCGAACAAGTCGCTGGACATCAAACTGTCTATCACTTATCCCGATCGCGATAGTATTGATGATGATGAACTGATTGCCGAAGGATACACACGGGACGACGATTTCATGTGGTCGGGGCAGTTACCGAAGGCATGGCTGCAAACCGTAACGGAACTGGTCAACAAAACGAAACTGGATCTTTTTTCGGAAGAGGAACTGGACGAAGACGATGACTATTGGGAAATCTCGGTTGAACCAGATAATGGTAGTCTGCGAAGAGGACGGCCAAAAAATGCGGATAGCTGGCAATACCTGATGCAGGAACTGATTCAGGCATCCTACGAAGCGATTGAACGCGAGCGCCCCTTTGAGTTAACATACCTCGATTTGACGAACCGCCAATCGGAAACCGAGATTCGGCTAATTGCTTCATTTGTCGAACGGACGGTCAAGATCGTAACCAGTCAAAACCGGCGTGAATCCACGAAAACACTGCCCTGGACAACCTTACAGCACGTAATGGCCGAGGTATACAATCATGATTACGAACCCGATGAAGCTGAGACGAAGCGTCCCAGACGTGACGGACAGTGGCTTAACCTGGGAGACGAAGAATGGTACGATGTAGGCGAATTTACTTCATTGACAAAGATGCTTCGGACGCTGTAGTTTTTGCGTCGGAACAACGTAAAGTCAAGCCGTAATTCTCCAGACATCAGCGACAACCATACCCGCTACGTGTGTCTGGCGCTTTTCGAGCGCTAACCCGCTTTCGGCCAGAAGCCGCGGCCAATCCACTAATTGTTTTGTTTGAATGTTTGCCGCAAGCCGGAAAAAGTGGATCATCGTCCATAATAACACGATCTGCCACCAAACGCGGGTTTGCACAAAATCCGTAATAAGCCAGCGCCCGTTGGGTCGAAGCGCATGACGCAGGCGAGGAATTAACCACGACTGCACTGTTTTTTCGGTAAACAGATCGAGCAAAAAGGGCGTGATAACCACGTCAAATTGCTCGTTCGGGTGCAGGCTTAGCTGATCATCGACCCGGAATTCGACCGTACCCGGCAGGGGTTTCTGCGCCATTCGCCGACTCGCGAGGGCGACCATTTTTGCCGATGCTTCCAAGTAAAGAACTCGCCTGGGCTTACACTGAACCAGGATCTGCTCGAGTAACCAGCCCGTACCACCCCCAACCAAAAGAATCGATGCCGCTTCAGGAATGTCGGTCAGGAACGTTAGTTGAGCCTTTTGCAGCTTCTTGCCAAAAACAGCGGAGGCTAATTGATCGTAGATGGGGGCAACCCAATCAAAACCAACGTTGGATCTGGTGATTTTCTTCATCGCAGCAAAAAGACAAAAGCCGGTACTTTAAGGTTATAGGTAATGAATTTCGATTCTATGTATGTGACCAATTAGCCTACAAACAAACCGTACGCTAAAGCTATTTTGGTTACTTATGTAAACGATAATACATTACCACACCAAATCCTGTATCATTTTTCTTCCATGGCAACCTTCACAGCTGAAATTTCAACCTATTCCGTGCTTTTTGTGCATGGAAATAACCAAAGTCAAACACCGTATCGACAACGATTTATTCATTTGCGGTTTAAGGCTAATGCAGGACCGCTGGAATTTTACAGCCTGAGTTTCGTAGCTGAGGCTAAATACGCTTCAACCGGGATGATTGAGAAACTGAAAACGGGTGCTTTCCGGGGAAGTACTACGATTCCAATCGCCGAATTTCCGAATTATTACGACGTTTTGCGAAATGAAAAGCCCGTATCGATTCGGTTCGATTTCGACGAAGACCCAAGCATGACACCGGTGGGCGAACTGATACCGCTGACATCGTTTACAATTTTTACCAGTGACGAGCCACTTGGCGAAGGCTCGGAAGGGCTCAGCAAATAAATCAGCAGGGGCAGGATAAACCTGCCCCTGTGCGTGCTATGCGTCAACTGACGTTTTGACGGTGTGCTTACTTTGTCCTTTCAGGAGCGTCTCTTCGCCGTGTACCTGAAGCAATACGGGTTGTGCCGAAAAGTTTTGAACCGTTACGTCCGACTGTGTCGTGGTGATTTGAAGTAACGCCCCCCGGAACCTGATTTTAAAGGCCAGCGACTGCCATTGGTCGGGGCAGTACGGATTCAGCACCAGTTGGTCGTTTTCTACGCGCAGGCCGCCAAACCCTTTTACGACAGCGAGCCAGGTACCGGCCATACTCGTGATGTGGCAACCGTCTTCAGTGTCGTTGTTATAATCGTCAAGGTCGAGTCGGGCGGTGCGCAGATACATTTCGTACGCTTTGTCGCGCATGCCTAATCTCGATGCCAGAATGCTGTGTACGCAGGGCGAGAGCGATGATTCGTGGACGGTCATCGGCTCGTAAAATGCAAAATTACGCTGGATCGTATCGGTGTCGAATTCGTCTTCGAAGAAATACAGCCCCTGAAGAACGTCAGCTTGCTTAATAAAGCACGAACGCAGAATCCGATCCCACGACCAGTGCTGATTAATAGGCCGTTGTCCTTTCGGAATATCAGAAACGGGCATTAAATCTTTGTCCAAAAAGCCTTCCTGTTGCAGAAAAATGCCGCGTTCATCGTCTTGTGGCAGGTAAATCTTGTCGATGATCTGCCGGACGGTTGCCATTTCTTTCTCTTCCCGGAAGTGAATCCGATCAATCAGTTCAGCGTACTTTTCAGCGTCCAGTGATTTGACGATCTCGACGGCCTGAATGGTGTACCGTAGGGTCCAGGCTGCGATATAACTCGTATACCAGTTGTTGTTGACGTTGTTTTCGTATTCGTTGGGACCCGTCACGCCCAGCATAACATACTGCTGTTTCGCCTGCGACCAGTTAACGCGCTGGCTCCAGAAACGGCTGATGGCAATAAGCACTTCGAGGCCGTAATCAACAAGATATTGCTTGTCGCCTGTGTAGCGTACGTAATCGTAGATAGCGTAAGCGATAGCTCCATTCCGGTGAATTTCTTCAAAGGTGATCTCCCACTCGTTATGGCTTTCTTCGCCATTCATGGTTACCATCGGGTACAGCGCGGCTCCTGCCCGGAACCCCAATTTCTTTGCATTCTCAACGGCTTTACCCAACTGTTTGAACCGGTAGACCAGCAGGTTCTTGGCCACTTTCTGATCCGCCGTCGACAGGTAGAACGGTAAGCAATACGCTTCGGTATCCCAGTAGGTTGAGCCACCGTACTTCTCGCCCGTAAAGCCTTTAGGACCAATGTTCAGCCGTTCATCTTCGCCCGTATAGGTCTGGTTGAGCTGGAAAATATTAAACCGGATGCCTTGCTGAGCGGCAACATCACCGTCAATAATGATGTCGTTTGTTTTCCATTTGTCTGCCCATGCCTGCATCTGCTCGAATAGCATCTTGTCAAACCCTTTTCGGCTAATCCGTTGCAGGCTGTAGTGCGCTTCTTTAGTAATCGTATCCGGATCGTAGTTTAGGGACGACAGGTTGACGGCGTACTTGTAAATTACCGTCTCCTGGCCTTGCCGACAATCGAGCGTCATGCGATTGGCAACGTATTTTTCGTGCTTGATCGGCTGCGACTGGTAATCTACCTTGACGCCGTCCTGCTCGATCTCAACGCACATGCCAGTCGCTACGTGAAAGCCGGTTTTACGGGTCCGCAACTCGATGAACGCTTCGCCATAACCCGTTTCTTTGCGCACTTCATCCCAGAACGTTTCGTCGTAGTTGGCATCCCGGTTGCGAATGGCACCGTCGAGGTAAGGAGTAAGCGTAATCTTGGCGTCGAAGTTGAGCGGTTTGATGGCGTAGCGAATCGCCCCGGCTTCGTCGTCAACAATCGAGCAGAACCGTTTCGAGTTGACCTGTAATTCTTTGCCACTTTTGAGGACGGCCACGAAAGAACGTTCGAGGTAGCCTTCCTGCATGTTCAACACCCGCCGAAAGTTACGAACCTCACACTGGTTAAGATCAAGGGATTCGTATTCAATATCGATATCGATACCAATCCAGTTGGCGGCATTGAGCACTTTTGCGAAGTACTCGGGGTAGCCATTTTTCCACCAGCCGACGCGGGTCTTGTCGGGATAATAAACGCCCGCTACATAATTTCCCTGAAGCGTTCGACCCGTAAATTTCTCTTCAAAATTGCCCCGCTGGCCAAAGCGACCGTTACCCAGGGACATTACACTTTCACTTATTTCGTTGTACTGATGGTGAAACCCATCTTCGATAATACACCAAGGGTCTTGAGTAATGTAATTTTTCATTCAGTCACAGGTTAAAAGCAATCGGCTGCCAGGTAACGTACAGCCCACCGCTTGACGGCAAGGCGTCGGGGGTTTATGGTAGTTTACACGTATTTTATGGAAAATCGCCCAAGGGCTACCAACTCAAGCCGAGTCAGTTGTACCGGGCAAAAATAAGTAATTTCCGCATTTTCTCTACTGCGTAAGGCCCGACTGAGCTAAGCTGAACAGCTCGACATCGCGTTTGGAATCCAGGTCGATAGCGCCCGCTTCAAACGGCACTTCGACGCAATCCTGGCGGTGTTTGATAATCACCCATTTGGCTCCCTTGTCGCCTTCCAGTTTCAACATTTGCTCGATGTAACGCCGGTCGAAGAGTGCCGGGACTCCTAGCTGATCATCGTAACGGCAGGCTACGATCCCTTTGTTTTCGGCGGTATAGCGTTCGAGCATGTATTGCAGCAGTCCAACCGATACGAGCGGCTGATCGGTCAGCAGCACCATGACAGCCTTGATGGATTTATTCGTTAAATAAAGGGCCGCCAGCCCGGTTTTGAGCGACGAGGCCATACCCGTTTGCCAGGCTGCATTATCGACAATCGTTACGGGAAGACCCGCCAGTTCGGGCACAATGCGTTCGCGGTTAGCACCGAGAACAACAACGACCGGTCCCTTTTGTAGGGCCAGCGCGGTGTCCGTAATCCGGCGAATAAGCGATTGACCTTTATAGGTTAACAACTGCTTTGGCTCGCCACCCATGCGGGATGAAGCACCTGCCGCCAGTATAATCGTTCCAATCTCCAAGAGAATTTATGTTTGTAGACAAAGTAAAAGAGCCAAAAAGAGAAGTGAACAAGCACCCAGCTCAATTACTGTTGTCTCTTTGTGTATGTTTTTACGTTGCGTGTGTGCTTTACTTAAACAATGGTATTAGCCAAGAGGATTGTTCGCTGACCAAACACTTCGGCTGGATACCCAACTTCGACTAATGACAAGCCATCAGCGGGAGCCGCGCGTCCGGCTTTCTTACGATCTCTGTCGAGAATGATTGCCTCGAAACCGGCAACGCTGAGTCGGCCTTGTCCCACGTCCAGCAGTGTACCGACAATTGCTCGGACCATACCCCGCAAAAACCGGTTTGCTTTGATATGAAACATTAGATTCCCGGCTGCATCAGCGATCCAATAAGCAAAGTCAATTTGACAGTTAAATGTTTTAACGTCTGTTTTTACTTTACTAAAACTTTCGAAGTCAGTGTGGTGCAGGAGCCGTTCGGCCGCCTGATTCATTCGGTCAATGTCAAGCGGTAAGGTAAAAACATAGGCTAAACCGTCCCGAAAAGGGTCTTTACGGCGAATAATTGAATATTGATAATACCGATAGGTAGCCGTATACCGGGCATGATCGTCGGCCCGAACCGGGAAGCAGTCATAGACGGCGACGTCATTCGGGATGAGGCTATTCAGTGAGCGGAGCAAATTCTTGGGCAACGAACCCTCTATTTCGAAGTGGGCAAACTGCTGGCCCGCATGAACGCCGGTATCGGTCCGGCCACTGCCCACAATAGCGATCGGCTGCCGAAAAACGGTGGTCAGAGCTGTCTCCAGTACTTCCTGTACGCTTAAGCCGTTTGGTTGGCGTTGCCAGCCGTGGTATGTTGTACCCCGATAAGCTAATTCGAGAAAATAACGCATATGAAGGGCAAAAATACAAAGCGATCTGCGCTTTTGCCCCAATAGGAAAGGGCTTTAGTGTAAAGCCCTTTCGACCCCTACCTAAAGCCCTCATCAAAAGAGGAAAGAACGGAAGTTGATTGCGAATTAGTATGCATACCATACCACTGCACTCGGTAGTGCTAACCCTCCGCTCAATCATTGCGTTACGGAAGCGAGTCAAATAGACTCAATAGTGAGGTAACGGTACCGATGCGTTTTTACAGACGATCCACTTCAAAGCGTAACTCATCAACCAGCTGTTTTAGTCGGTCTGTGTTTGGTAGTGGGGCTGGCATCTGCTGACTCACGAAGGCCCGTATTTCCCAGACTTCCACCACATCTTTCAGCGCCACTTCCTGATTAGGAATCCCCGCCTTATCAACCGTGAGTAGCAATGTTCCCTTGATTTTCACCTGATTGTAGACCCGGCGGCATAAAACGCCGGTCCCGTCGGGGCGGGGGTGTTGGGTAAGCAGTACGTACAACTTTCCGTCGGCAATGTCAAACCAGTTCCGGACAAACTGACCCACCAACAGCGCACCCGGAAACACAAAGTCATCACCCGCTTCAAAAGCCCGGTAGTTTCCTTCCGGTAGTGTCGGTAAATGCATAGCCGGAAGCCGGTGCAGAAAATCGGATTGCTGGTACCGTTGACTGTATTCCGCAAACTGCGGTTGCATGACCACCGGGATCGTTGGAGCGATGGCTTGAGGAGGGACCGGGCGGCTGGCCGTCGTATCGCCAAAGCGTCCAGAGCCTTCGTAAACATTATTAAAGGTCAGCGGTTCCGAGGGGCGGTTCAACGCCGAGGTCGTGGTATGTCCGTCTGCGTTGCCAAACAACCGATCAACGGGCGAGCGGCCCGGTGCTTCGGTCTGAACGGGCTGGAAATTTACGGGTTGTGCCCGCTCATGAATTGGCCTTTCCTGCGTCGGGTGCACCGGGGGCGTAATGACGGGTGGAGTCGGAGCCGACCGAACGGCTTCCTGAGGTCGGTAGTATTTGTTCAGTACCGATGAAAGGGGTTGCGGTTCGGGCGTTTGGGGGGCAGGGTGGGCTACGCCACCGGGCTGAGAAAAAATATCGGGAAAGTCAGGATGCTGAAACGGATCGTCATCACCTGGATTGATATGACCGTCGGAACGAATGATCGGTCCCTCGCCCCGGCCCATGCTAGTATCGGCCAACCGGGCAGGCTGCCCGAGCGGAATACTCAGGTTGGGTGTTTCACGAATTTTGCGCAGGTCCTGGCGGGTAAGCAACTCAACTGTCGTGTTAAACGCTTTAGCAATCGCCTGTATATTTTGCTGATTCGGGTTGGCACGCCCTTCTTCGTAAGCGCCCAAGAGCGAACGTTTTATATTTATTTTTCGGGAAAATTGCTCCTGCGTTAGCCCGTTGAGTTTACGCAGATAGCGGATGTTTTCACTGACGAGCGTCATCCAGTTGGGGTGCTAAAGTTTTAGCTAAGATAGCCGATTCACGATATAAATGCCAATATCGGGCTTTCTGGCCAATTATTTGTACTTTTAGACTATCCTCTGGTTACTCCGCGCTCTTCCGCATGACTACTGTATTTTCTAAAACCGACCTCAGCAAAACGATTAAAACGGTTTTTACCCGGCAGCGCCAACACGCTCGTCAAATGGCGTTGACGACCGCCCAGCATCGGATTGAGCGAATCACACGAATCAAGACGTGGGTGATGGCGCATCAACTGGATATTCAGCAGGCTATGTACGATGATTTTCGGAAACCTTCCGCCGAAGTCATGATTGGTGAACTGATGTCACTGTACGCCGAGATCAAATACACGTCACAGCGTCTTCGGCAGTGGATGAAGCCACAGCGTTTGCCAACTCCTCTGAGTCTGATAGGCACTACGAGCTATCTGCATCATGAACCAAAAGGCAACGTATTGATCATCGCGCCCTGGAATTATCCGTTCGTGCTTACCATACGACCACTGGTGTCGGCCATTGCTGCTGGCAACGTGGTTATGATAAAACCGTCGGAGTTGACTCCGCATACGGCTGCCCTGATCAAACGGATGATTACCGATCTGTTTCCGCCGGAAGAGGTAGCCGTCTTTGACGGCGATGCGGAGGTGGCGCAGGCGCTGCTGGAATTGCCTTTCAACCACATTTTCTTTACGGGCAGTCCGGCTATTGGACGGGTGGTCATGGCTGCCGCAGCTAAGCATTTAGCGTCGGTCACGCTTGAACTTGGCGGTAAATCTCCCGCTATCGTTGATGAATCGGCCAACATCGGTCAGGCCGCCGAGCAGTTGGCCTGGGGAAAGTTTTTAAATAACGGTCAGACCTGCATTGCCCCGGATTATTTACTGGTGCATCAATCCATCAAAGAACCTTTCGTAAAAGCCTTTGGTGAGGCTGTTCGAAAAATGTACAGCCCAACGAACGATACGGTCGAAGCGTCGGATAGTTACGCCCGGATTGTCAATAAGCGCCATTTTGAGCGGATTCGGGCCTTAGTGAATGACGCTGTTGCCAAAGGGGCGCTTGTTACACTGGGCGGGAAGATGAACGCGGACCAGAATTTTATTGAACCCACTCTTCTCGACAAGGTGACCGACGACATGGGCATCATGCAGGAAGAAATTTTTGGCCCTGTATTGCCCTTGTGTACCTATACAAACCTCGACGAAGCCTTGCAGCGTATCAATCAGCGCGAGAAGCCGCTTGCCCTTTACATCCACAGCCGGAACCGCAACAACACGCAATACATTTTGGACCGAACGTCGGCGGGGGATACGGTTATCAACGATACGTTGCTTCAGTTTGGAAACGTTGAGCTACCTTTTGGGGGCGTAAACAACAGTGGTCTGGGTAAATCGAACGGCTATTTCAGCTTTCAGGAATTTTCCAATCAGCGGGGGGTGATGCAGCGTAACTTTGGTACGATGAAGTTTATCTATCCGCCCTACACCGATAAAGTAAAGAAACTCATCAACTTCATCGTGAAGCATTTATAGGCTGTAAAGGCTTGGACCAGTGCTCTTCGACGTTAAAAAAAATTGAGCCATTCACTAGCGAATGGCTCTTTGCTTAAAGTTACGGTGGTACTACTGTCATTAATAATCTAAACCAGCGGGTAAATGCCTGGCTTGCTCAATGAAGCCAGAAAGCTGCTCTAGTGTAGGTGGACGGTGGGTAAGCTGTTTATGAGTATTAATCTCAGTGACTTTGGCAAATAAGTTTTCGGGGACACGCCGAGCCAGTTCTTTGACCGTATCCACGCCGGCTTCTTCCAGCAAGTCGCTGTACACACCGCCAACGCCGTGAATGCGAGACAGATCGGCCCGGTTCGCCAGCTCTAAAACTACACTTACATCGGTCTCCAGCAGTGACGCCAGTTTTTTGCGGTCGCTGGGTGTTCGAGTTGCTTCCAGAAGCTCATGGCTATAGGTGATACCCTGTGCTTTTAAGGCATTGATCAGAACGTCTGTACTGCCTTTCAGTTCGTTTACTGCTACGCTCATTGGGGGTTACCGGTAAGATTTGCTGAATAACTATGGGTTAGACGAGAATTTATTGTAAAGTAACGAGCCTAAATACAAAATAATGTTTACTTATTTCAACGGTTGATTATTTTCCAATAATCTTCTTTATTTCCGTATCCGGGAGCAGGGTGACGAATTAGTGAGCAGGTGTTTTTCCGGTAAACTTCGTATCATTGACACGCATGTTACGAAGACCTGTTTTTACCGCTATCCTTCTGCTTGTCGTGCTCACGGCGGAAGCCCAAATTTTTCCTGTTCTTGACCAGAATCCAGCCAGTCTACGCTGGTATCGGCTGAGAACCCCTCATTTCAACGTACTTTACCCAAGGGGGCTTGACTCCACGGCTCAGCGAACGGCCCAACGAATCGAAAGCCTGTACGAACCCGCCAGCGCGTCGCTCGAGAAAAAACCAAGACGAATTTCGCTGCTGATCCAGAATCAGACCACCAACAGCAACGGCTTTGTCACGCTGTTTCCGCGCCGGTCGGAATTTTTTGCGATACCTCCCCAGGACCCTGGCTTGCTGGGAACGTTCAACTGGCTTGATCAACTGGCCGTTCACGAGTACCGGCATGTGGTTCAAAACGACAAAGCGTTGCAGGGGTATGGTCGATTTCTGTATACCGTATTTGGTAATTCGGGCTTATTTCTGCCGTTGCTGACGGTGCCCGACTGGTTTGCGGAAGGGGATGCGGTAAGCACCGAAACGTTGCTGAGTACGAGTGGGCGGGGTCGTATCCCTAATTTTGACGTAGGCATGCGGGCTAATTTGCTGGCTGGTCGTCGCTTCGACTACCCAAAAGCCGTTGGGGGTTCGTATCGGGATAACGTGCCGAACCATTACGTGCTTGGCTACTTCATGACAACTTATCTGAAGCGTACGTATGGTCCCGATGTGTGGAGCCGGGTGCTAAATCGAAACTACCGCCGGTTTCCCTGGCCGTTTGCGTTTTCGGCCAGCATAAAAGACGAAACGAAACTGCGTACCGAGGATTTGTACCGCAAAACGATGGATGACTTGACCGAAAGCTGGCAAAAACAGCAGGAACGGCTAACCATCACTCCCGCGACTCTGCTTCCGGTCGAAGCCGAAAAAGCTGATAGCAAACGGCCTGTATTCACCAATTACCAGTATCCGCAATTTCTGGCCGATTCAACGGTTCTATGCGTGAAAAGCGGGCTTGGTGACACCCCCCGACTGGTTATTTTAGGGAAAAACGGTACCGAGAAAACGATTTTTGTGCAGGGTTTTCCAAATGATCCGAGTATGCTGTCGGCAACTGCCAACAAGGTATGCTGGATTGAATTCGGTTATGATCCGCGCTGGGGGCAACGCATTTACTCAAACGTTCGGCTGCTCGACCTGACAACCGGTACGGTGACCCGCCTGACGCACCGCGCCCGGTACACTGCGGCTGCGCTGTCACCCGACAATTCAAAAATTGGGGTTGTACAAAATACGGAGCGGTATAAAACACAACTGCTCGTGCTGGACGGCAAAACGGGAAAGGTCGTAAAGATACTTTCCAATCCGGAAAACGAGTTTTTTCTCCATCCCCGTTGGTTGGCGGACAATAAGACGCTATCCGTCGTTGCGCTCAAAAATAACCGGAAAACAATTCTGACGATCGATACCGAAACCAATGCACGCACGGAGCTATTGCCGTACGCGAATGAAAACCTGAGTAATCCACAGCCCTGGCGCGATTATATTTTTTACAATTCGCCCCGCTCGGGTATCGACAATATCTACGCCGTGAATGTCCGTACAAAGCAGGTATCTCAGGTTACGTCACGACCCTTGGCCGCTTATCATGCAACGGTGTCGCCATCGGGAACCGCACTCGCCTTCGACGATTTTGCCGCAACCGGCTACCGCATTGCCCGTATGTCGCTGAATTCGTCTGACTGGAAGGCTGTTCCTACCAGCCCGAATGCGCCAGGGCAGGTGCAGCCCGTTCGCTTCTTTGGTTCGTTGCCGAGCATAGAACCGGGGGCAAGCCAGGGCCGCCAAATTTTAACCGACTCGGTACCCGTATCCGCGCCTTACCCGTCCACTCGTTTTCGACGGCTGGCCAACGCGGTCAACGTCTACAGCTGGGGACCAACTATCAGCAGTACCGGGCAGGCATTATCGGTCGGCTTGAGCTCACAGGACTTATTAAGTACTACCCAGATTGGGGTTGGCTATGGCTATAATCAAGCGGAGCGGGTCGGAAACTTCTACGCCAATCTAAGCTACCAGGGCCTGTACCCAATTTTTGACCTGAGTTTTCAGCACGGTAACCGCAACACATCGCTCTACATCGACCGGGTTGCCCCCGCTGATAGTCTGCGCTCCGATCAATGGCAGTACAACCAGCTTACGGCAGGGATTCGACTCCCCTTGCAACTAACCAATTCGAAATACATGCAGGGCTTAAACCTGTCCGCTTATTACAGCTATTTACAAGTTTCGGGCTATGATTTGCCCTTTCGGTACATAACCGACGTTGGTTCGGCAGGTTCGCTGAATGCGCTGACTTACGGCTTTAGCTATTCAAGAGTATTGCGCCAAAGTAAACGCGACGTAGCTCCGCGCTGGGGTCAGACCATTTCGGCCAACTGGCGAACGACACCTTTCGGGGGGCGCTTAACCGCCGAACAGTGGGGGATTCAGGGAAACGTGTATTTGCCCGGCATTGGAAAACACCAGGCTATCCGGTTGCGGGGTGGCTATCAGGAGCAATCCAGGGGTACATACCGGTTTAGCGCATTGGTGTTTTACCCACGCGGACAGTCTTATATTAGTGATGATCAAATCACGGCTGGTAGCGTTGAATACCGCTTGCCGATAGCCGATACGCACTGGTCGCTGGGGCGTTGGCTGTACGTTCAGCGTATTAAAGCGGCTGGGTTTTTTGATGCCGCAGAGGGGCAAAGCCTGATCGAAGTGCGCGATCGATTTGGCCGATTGAGCGGGTACCAAACCGAGCGTCAGGGCTATCGAACAACGGGTTTGGATGTGTCGTTTGTCTTCAACGCACTTCGGCTAAGGACGCCATTGGAGGCCGGTTTTCGCACGATTTACAACATCACTACGCAGCAATGGCTGGTTCAGCCGCTCGTCATAGATATTGGTTTCTAAACGATTATCGGGTTGGCAAATTATTCATTTGCCAACCCGATAATCGTTTTACCACTTCACACTCAACCGCACACCCCCGACACCGTTCCGGGTTGGCGCGGCATTGTAAAATCGATTGCCGACTGCATTCAGATCGTAGCCAAGCGAGTACGTTTGATTCAGCAGGTTATCGCCACTAGCGTAGATGTCCAGCGTCCAGTGTTGGCCCAGCGGTCGGCGGAACCCAACGGTAGCCTGTAACAACCGGGTTGGGTCGGAGGTGACGGTGTTGGCGTCCGTAAGGGGGAAGGGATCCAGAAACTGAAAAGTCACGTGGGCATAAACGCCCAGTCGGGTTTCGGCATCCAGACCCGTCACGAGCGTTGTTGGCGCTACACCCGGTACCCGGTTGTTCGATAAATCCGTAGTGCCCTGCTGGTAATCCCGGAACCGATAGTTGGTCAGCGTCATGCTGTGCCAGATGCGCAGGAGCGAAAACGACGAGGCTTTATAAGGGCTGATAAAATCGTAGGAAAGCTGTGCTTCGAGGCCACGTTGGTCGGTACGGCCCGCGTTGACAAAGAATTCAGCTCCGGCAGCATTGGACCGTCGAACAATGGTTTGGCGGAGGTAAAACTGGTATAGCGTTACATCGAACCGAAACCGACTGTTGAACGCCGAGCCACGTAGTCCCACCTCATAATTTGTTCCCAGTTCGGGGTCAAGAGTGGTATTGAAGCCACCCGCCGATGGCCGAACTTCCTGGCTGGATGGAGCCGAATAGCCGGTGCTGATACTGGCAAACGCGGATAAGTTATTGCCAAACGTGCGCAGTAACGCTACCCGAGGTAGCCAGACGGGCGAAAAATTGCGGGTAAGGGTTGTGGCCGGTAAAGCGCCTGCTGACCGAACCGGGAAGCGGGTGAAGCCATAGCGTACATCGTTTCGGCTTAATCCTGCTGTTAATCGGAAACGGGCAGGAAGTACCGTTTCGGCCTGGGCAAAAACGGTGCTCTGTCGGGCGGTCAGTTCTTCGTCCGTTTGAGTGGTATCGGGTGTGCCACCCCGGTTGCCAAAATTGCGGTCTACCGTAAAGTTACGCAACAACTCCGCCCCGACGGTGAATGTAGTCGGGAGCGGACCATTCGGGAATCGAATCTGGGTGATGGTCCGTCCGCCGATTCCCTGATCCGTCCGTTTTTCGTAGTTCGTGATGAAAGGGTTGGCAAAGTCCGTTGTCGAGCCGTAAATAACGGTTGTGTTTTGAATCCGGTCGTTCCAGCGGTATTCATGCGAAAAACCCAGGTAGCCGACTTTTTGATAGATACCTGCTTGCTGAGCCGCACTGCTTGGTAACGTCGCCGTTGCCGGGCGCGATGCCCGTGGGTTAGCCCGAAACTGCGCTTCTGTTAGTCCGCCCGGCGTCTGGTAGTGCAGATCCGAATAAAGACCGAGCACTGATATCGTTCGCTTCGGACTGACGCTGAACGAGCCGATCAAGCTTATGTTGTCACGTACTACGGCGCTTTGTTCCCGGTAGCCATCCGATTGAAGATGGTTGTAGCTCAGGCTGATGGCCGAATTGTTTTTGCCGGTTTGGACGGCGACCCCGTTGCCGTATAAGCCATAACTACCACCCAAAGCCGATAATTCGATGTTCGTCTTTCCCGCCGGAACCCCTAATCCGCTGAACAGAACCGTACCGCCCGTACCCGCTCCGTACAAACTTCCCGATGGCCCTTTAATGACTTCGATCCGTCCCAACGCCCGAACGTCGAGCGCATTGAGGGGAGTATTGCCCCCTGCATCCGTGAGCGGAAGTTCATTCCAGTAGGTTTTAACGTTTCGCACACCAAAGGGGGACCGAATGGCACTGCCCCGGATCGCCAGCCGGTAACTACCCGGTGACCGCTCATCGGCCCGTACGCCCGGCAGGGTGTTCAGAGATGGGACGATGGTAGGCGTTCCGAAGCGTTGATTCAGGTCACGTCGGGTCAATAAGCCGACGGAAGCGGGTGTTTCCAGCAAACGTCGGTTTGTCGCGTACCCACGCACTACCACTTCGTTCAGCTGAAGCGTGTCATCTAAGGAACTGGGCGTAGGGGTTTGCGCGAAAAGTAACGCAGGAGAAGTGATCAGGCCGCTTAAAATAACAGCGGACAGGTAGCGGTTTAACATAGAGTTGAGCAATAAAAAAAGGAAGGTACTGGCACTAAGCTGCAAAGGTCAGCACGTAATCGGACAAACGTGCTTGTTTGCTACATTTTTGTGAATGATTCCATGCACGAATGTTCTGCTTTTCCAACACGAGGGCAGAACGGAAAGGTTTCAGGCCGGTTCGATATGAACCAGCACATCGTACACGGCTGGTTTGGCTTCCATGATGGCGGCTTTCACGGCATGGGCAATTTCATGGCCCTGACTAACGGTCAACGTACCGGGTACGGTGAGGTGCAGGTCGATGAAATACTCAAATCCTGTTTTGCGAACCCTGAATTTTTCAATGCCTTTTACCTGAGGCACGGTCATGGCGATGGTTGTCAGTTCCTGTTCCCAGTCGCCAGCGGGTGCTTCGTCCATAATCTCGCCAAACGAAGGCCGGAAAATCTGGTAGGCGTTGAAAAAAATAAAGCCCGATGCCAGCAAAGCTGCCCAGTCGTCCGCACTTTCGTAACCCGGTCCACCAATCAGGGCGATGCTGATTCCCACAAATGCCGTTAAGGACGTAATGGCGTCGCTGCGATGGTGCCAGGCGTCTGCTTTCACGGCGCTGCTATCAACCTCGGCTCCCACTTTGGCAATGCGCCGAAACAACACCTCTTTGACCACCACAACCCCCGCCAGCACAAACAACGTAAATGGAGCGGGAATGGCGTGTGGCACCTGAATGTTCTGAATACTTTGGACCGCAATCAGAATAGCCGCTCCCACCAGCGCCATGGAGACGACAATAGCGGCCAGCGGTTCGGCTTTTCCGTGGCCGAAGGGATGGTTCTGATCGGGCGCTTTGGACGCCGTACGCAAACCTACCCACACAAAAAGCGAGGTGACAATATCCGTGGCCGATTCCATCGCGTCGGCGATGAGCGCGTACGAATGACCTAACCAACCCGCAAGCCCTTTCACCAGGACGAGGCCAATGTTGACAAAAATACCGACGAGTGTTGTTTTCTCCCCCCGTTTGGCTTTATGAGGTTCTAGCGTTGATGCGTCCATGAGGCACTTTGTATAAAACGATAAACAGCAGAAGCCAACAAAGATCACGGGAGAATTGCAAAAAATTAAGAAAGTAACCCGGATATTCGTGTTCAGCCTGGTTTTGTTCGTTAACCGGGCATGAATGCAGGGGCTACTTCGGCCATTGCTGTAATGGTTTTACGCCTTTGTTGACTTTGGAAGCTGACCGCTGGGGTACGAGCAGGACGGTCAGCGCTGTTTTTGCGTTTGCCGGTAGCTTGGTTTCAAAGCCAACCCGTGTTGTACCGGGGTTTGGCGCGTCGTAGTCATGTGGCGGATCGGTGGGCCAGGTCTTCAGCGTTACGCGGGCGGGTTCCTGTACCAGCAGCCTGAGCACTTTACCATCTTTCGTTAGCTCAACGGTCTTGTCGTCTATGATCGTAACGGTGGCCGGTGTAAGCAAGGTCCAGCGAGCCGTTGTTTCATTGGGCAGCGTTTCCAATTCATCCCGAACAACGGCGTAGGCTTTGTCGACAATCGCAATGCCGCGATTTGCTTTTGCCAGCGCCCCTTTGTAGATATCGGTAAGATCAGTTGTCACGTTCATAAACGAAGGCGTTTTTGAGGAACTGGTTAGGGGGGCTTTTCCCTCGACACGTTGTAGCTGATCGTTAATCGTTAAGGTGTTGTGCGCAAAATTGTTGTACCGAAACACTTGCCAGCGTTGCGAATCCTGCTTGCCATTCCACAGATCAACGCCTTTCGACTCCAGCGATTCGTAGTTCTGCATACCGAAATCCATCGCCCAGCGAACCCCGTCTGCCTCCATAACGAAGGAGCCAATATCCATGTGGGCGTGATTCGTTGACGCACTACCCCCTTTCATCGCCACGTAGATCGCGTTGGGGTCAGACCACGATGTTCGCATCAGGGCAACCGGTGTTTTACCCATGCCTACCCACATCGTCGATTTGGGTTCTGCGACGGTCGATACGCCAACACCGTTGCTCCACAGAATAGCCGCTGGCAGAAGTCGGTTTTTCAGGTGTTGCTTGGTGTCGCCATTCATCAAACGGCTGCGTTCTACCCAGAGTAAGGAAGGATCGTTGCACTTTTGGGCAAACCAGAACATGGCGGGTTGCAACTCACCACTCAAACCGGAATCCGAGAAGTTAAAGGCATTGTCCGATGGCCCGGTCATGTTTTCCATAAAACCAGCGGTTTCCAGAAAGCCCGGTTTAGCGGACAAGCCGAAGTCAGTGCCGAACGCTTTTTCCATTGCGCTCAGAAACATGACGTTGAAGCTGGTTCCGTAGCCCCAGTAGCCGTATCCTTCGGGGTAAGCACCGCTTGGGCTGTAATCGCCCATTGGCAAAACGATGGAGTCAATGGCGCGGTTGATAATCCGCTTCGCCAGATCAGGCTGATCTTCGTAGATCGCTAGTGCTCCGTAAGCCATGCCCGCATTGCAAACCTGGTTCCAGTTGTGACTTGCCTTGAGCCAGCTGTTGTATTGGTTATTCAGTGATGGCTCCAACCCTTTTTTGAGAATCGCTTCTTTGATAACCGAGCGTGACTGGTCCGATAAGTCATTGTGTAGCCAGTCGTAGCCAAGCGAAACGGCCATCGTCATTTCGGCCACGTCCAGAAAGTGCGACGGATTCCAATCGCTGAAAGCCGACACCGCTTGCAATTCCTGATCGGCGCGTTTCAGGTATTTGTCCTGATGGGTCATTCGCCAGGCGTAGGCAAGGAAAAACAACCGGCGCAGGGCTTCCCTAGATGTAGACAGCAACCGGCGACCAACCTGAATGCGTTCTAGCGGAGCGGCTGCTACCAATCCATCCGACTCGGTCAGGATCGCCTGATGAAGCTTGCCCCACGTTTTGTCGGCACCGACCGTTCGTTTGAGCGCGTCTTCTTCGCCCTTGCCCAACAAAATGCGTGGGTGATCGGCCAGTTTGGGCGTTGTTGCCAGATGATCGACCTGCGCGGAAGCGGAATTTTTTGTTAGCGGTATAAGGGCGACGAATACGAGAAGCAGCGATAGCGGTTTCATGCAGGAGCGCAGTTGAGAGTAAGTAGCTTACGGGTTATAAGCGGGTTGTATCCCTTTTTTTACTCACAACCAGTGCGTCCCAATGGCCACTCGTCGGTTTAGCACTGTATGCCGGAAGCAGCCCGGACTTCGGCTATTTAGGTAGCTTCATGCGGTATAAACGGAACGGGTAATCGACTTTGTCTTCGCCCTCATTGTAGCGTTTGGTGCGGTGAATTTGCGCGGCTGTCAGGTACAGATAGCCGTCCGAGCCGATTCCAAAGCTATCAGGCCAGAGCAGACGGCTATCGCGGACGAGCGTTTCGAGCTTGCGATCGGGGGTGAGGTAGCGCACCGCTTTGGTGGGCGAATCGGTCAGATACACGTTTCCCGCTTTGTCGGAATACATCCCGTGCGAAACGCCCGTTTCGGCCATCGTTTCAACGTGCGAAGAAACCTCCGATGGACTCAACTTTGGATCGTTAAGGTACTGCGTTTCAATGCGAAATAATTTTGTCTGCGTGATGGGTCGGTAATACAGGTATTTGAAATCGTCGGTCAGGGCGATGCCGTTGACGTTGCTACTGAAGTATTTTCCTTTAGTGTCGCGGACTTCTTTGCCGTCGATTTTAAGGTGAAAATCAGGGTCGGCTTTGGTCGATTTGTCACCTTCCAGCAATGAGCGGCTTTTCCCCGAGTTTAGATCAAGTACGACAATAGCCGCTCGACCAGGGTCTGACAGATACGCCACTTGCCGACGTGTATCGACGCGAACGTCGTTGAGCGCGCTTTTCTCGCGGGGAATGTCTTCGAAGCGATAAATCTTTTCTACCTGGTTTGTCGCCAGGTTGATTTTCATCAGTTTGATGCCCTGAATAAGCGGTGGCTGTTCGGCGGGATTCGCTGGGTCGAGTACCCAAAGTGCGTTATTCTGATCAACGAACAGCGCCTGCACGTTGATGAACCGATTCTGTGGATTGAGCGAATCCCACTTGTTCCACTCCTCATTCGGGTAAGGACGACGCTGTCCGTTCACGATTTCCGCCAGGCCGTAATCGTAATCGGTAGGGGTCTTAGGAAACGTAACAAAAATGCGGTTTTCCTTCGACACACCTACGCCAATAGGCTGATGTTTTCCGAATTCGGCAACGGTTTCGAGTTTTGGCGATAGAGCCGGTTGCGCGAACAAGCTGTAACTACTTGATAGAAGCAACGCAGTAAGGAGCGGAGTTTTCATATAAACCTCAGACGTAAAGAATACGGATGTAACGCCGGACAGAAGAGAAGGTTTATGGAATTTACGCCATCCTGGTCGTCCGTTCCATTCGCTAAGGTTCGGTCATATCGCCTAAACTTCGCCGTTCAGCAGACAGTTGAAGACCGACGTGCGTGAGCCTAATCAACGTTATGAACTATTCGAAATACACTACAATCATAGTAGTCAGTCAGCTCTTTATTGGTGGGCTGGCCGTGGCACAAAACCAGCCATACGCAACCATTGGTCAGGTTGTTCGGATCGATCCTCAAGTAAACCAACTTATTCCGTCCGATGCCAAAATAGAAATCATCGCGTCTGGGTTCGGGCATCTGGAAGGTCCCGTATGGGTACGCGACAGCAGCTACCTGCTTGTGAATGAAACCAAAGCGCAAACCACCTATAAGTGGTCGCCCAAAACGGGCTTGTCGAAGTTTGTCGAGCATAACGGCTACACGGGCCGACTGCCATACAGCGAAGAACCCGGCAGCAACGGTATGACCGTCGACTCAAAAGGACAACTAATCGTCTGCGATCATGGCGACCGGCGAATTGCGGCTATGCCGCTACGGGGTAAGGGTGGTAAACGAACGCTCACTGACAATGCGCAGGGTAAACGGTACAGTAGTCCCAACGACGTGGTGGCTCATACCAACGGCAGCCTGTATTTTAGCGATCCGCCGTATGGGTTGCCGCAGCAGGACAAAGATCCCCGCAAGGAAACAACCGTCAATGGCGTTTACCGCTATGCGCCGAACGGGACGGTAACGCTCTTGATCAAAGACCTGGCTTTACCGAACGGACTGGCTTTTTCAGCCGATGGCAAGACGCTGTTCGTGTCGCAGTCCGATTCGACAAAGCCGCTGATCATGGCTTATCCCGTAGTCGCTGATGGTTCCGTTGGCAAAGGCCGGGTTTTCTACGATGGGTCGTCACTGCCAAAATTTCGCCCCAAAGAAGTGTTCGACGGCCTTAAAACAGACCGGGACGGTAACCTCTGGACATCGGGGCCCGGCGGCTTATTGATTATATCGCCAGCCGGTAAACTAATTGGCCGCATCGACACGGGTGAGGTTATTTCCAACTGCGCCTGGGGTGACGACGGTTCGACGCTGTATCTGGCTTCCAGCATGTTTTTGTGCCGAATTAAAACCAACGCGAAAGGGATCCTGCCCGGATCGAAGTAAGGCGTTCGTCGTGTTCTTTTCTTCGGGTTAATTCGGGAACTAACGGCTCCTTATGGCCGAGTTTTGAACCAAAATAACGTACTGGAAACAAGCCGTTGTTGATAGCTTGGAATCGAACTGGATCTGCCGCGATTTGGGCTGGGTCCATGCTTTCACCGTAGACAAGTTACATTCGCTTTCTTGTTTTTACTTTCATGAAACGTCAACAGCCCAATTATTACAGCTAAAAAAATAATCAATGTTGGCAGGCTTGGCGGGTTCACATTAACGAGAGCGTGCGTAAGGGCCACAAGCATCCAGGATTTTGTTTTTCTGTAAAACTCGGCCATCCCTGCACTTCCTGCCGCAATCAGTACTAAGAATTGGAATGGGTTTGCCGTTATAAGCCGATTAGGAAATGAGTAATGCCAAGTAAACCAAAGTACCGTACTTATTAAAACTACAGTTAAAAATGAATATTTACTGAGTTCATTTCCTAAGAAAACTCGCCATCCCAATTCCTCTAACAGTGTGTAGTAGAGGGCATATACCGACCACAAAATAATCAGCGAATAATCGGTCTTACCTAGTACGATATTGTTGATGATTGTGCCGATGAAAAATAGGCCAAGTCCAACAAATTCAATTTTTCTAACCCATTTGGTTTTACTGAAAAAATCTACTTTTAGAGGGGTTTTATACAGGAAACTTACCACTATTGCTGATAAGAATGGTCCGAATCCGACATTCAAAATCCACTTGATTCCGTGTAAAGGCAAAATAGTTTGAAGTAGATGTAAGCAATAGGAAATGCCGAAGGCTAAAACAAAGTATAAGGTGATTTTTAGGGCGACTGCCTTGTCGAAGTTTAATTTGCCTGTTTTCATAGTGGATTGTTTTTGGCCTGCCTACGTTATTTTTGTTGTCTGGTGATACTACTGCCCCCACTTGCCGTCTGTCGAATGTCTACTGCGAAAGGTACACCGCACCAGTGTCCCGGTTCGCATTGTGTAGTACTGAACTGTGCCTGGCTTCCAGCATGTTTTATACCGAATCAAGAACCCGCGAAAGGCATTCTGCCCGGATCGAAACAGGGTGTTTGGCGTAACTCGTCTGGTTGATCAAAAAACCAACGGCTCTGTCATATCCGAGTTGCGGACCAGAATGACATACTGAAAATAAGCCGTTGTCGGTAGCTTGGGATCGAACTGGATCTGCTGCGACTTCGGCATGTAGGGAGCGTACTTTACACGGATAGGCGTCGTCCGGGCGAATGAACCGGGGCGGTCGATGGCAAAGAGCGTCAGGGTGTTTGGACGGGTAGCGGCTCGCATGGCACCGGTTCCTTCGGATTGCATTAACTCACTGTCGTTGTTGAACTTATCAAGGCGTGTGTAGGGCTTGCCTTTATCCTGCCAGAAAGGAGGCAGAAAAGCCGTTGGTACCATCGAGTAGGAGTCCAGGTAGCTAAAGGTGATTGATACAATCTTGTCGTGCAGATACAGGTCGGATTCTTTCAGCATACAGGCAAACGATTTTGCCCGGTTCGTCAGCGGACTTTGCAACACGTGAAAAAAGCCCCAGAATCCGTATAGCTTTTCGTTGTTCAGCGTTGGTAACAGCGTTTTGAAATTCGTGAAAATCGTTACTTCGCGGCTTTTGATGGTTTGCAGATAACCAACGTTCGTCAGCAGATGGTGAAGGGTAGGCGCTTGGGGACCAAACGTTTTCTGGTAGGCTTTTTCGTTCTGTTTCCAATCGTCAAGCCAGGTCAACGCCAGGTTGGCGGCCAAACTGTCGGCGTCTTTTTTCGTCAGCTTTTGAACAAGCGAGTCGGCCAGTGACTGGGCGGCTTTGGTTAATTTTTTACCGCGCATCAGTTCGGTCAGGTGTTCGGCTACCAGCGCGTTGTCGTGGATGCGGTCGATACCGACAAACTGAATCTGGCGCTGAGCGGGAAGCGTTTGGTTCAACGCCCGGATTTTCTGAATCTTCCGGAAGAAATCTTTATTCGCCCACTGAGCTGTCTGTTGCACCCAGCTCCGGAACACCTTCTTCAGTGTCGCGTCGTCGCCGGTTTTGAGGTAGTCGTTCATATAATGCGCTTTGGTCGCGTCTACCTCGGCAATGTAATAGCGGATGCCCAGCTTTTGATTCAGGTGTTTGAGCAGGTCAAAATCAACTTCCTGTGGCTTCTGGACGCCGTGCGATTCGCCCAGTAAAAAAAGTTGGTTCTGGTAAAAAGCGTCATCGAACAGCGTAAATTTTGGATCGTTACCCGTTGCGATTTCTTCCTGTGGGATAGTGCCGTACGAAAGGCTGTCGGACTGCGCCTGGACGAAAGACCTGGTTAAAAGGGTTAGGAATAAGCAGAAAAAAATGGGCGAAAGGCGGATTGGAAAGGCGAAAAACTGCATAGCTGAACTAGGTTTTGAATCGGTTGAATGATACAAAACTCAGTCAGCGGAAACGGCGCTGCAAGGGGGTGGGACACGCAGTACGGTACAGGGATAAAATGACGTTTCCGGGCCGTTTGGGACGGAAAGGGATGAATGGGAAGCCGAAAAATGGTTGTCTTTAGCTAGGAAAGAGCCGGACCGCCTATCAATGGCGGCAATGTCATACGTTGATCGAAGGCTTCCAGATAACTCCGGGAAACGGGGATCTTAACCTCAGCGCCGGTGATCGTTAACTGGTAGCCCCGTGCGTTGCCTTCCGTCTGGCTAACGGCTTTCAGATTGACCAGAAAAGCGCGGTGGGAACGAAAAAACTGCGGATAATTGCTGAGCGTGTCGGCGATTTCTTTGAGGGTGCTTCTCAGAACGGTTTTCTGCGGCTGAGCCAGATTTAGCCAATGCACATCGACATAATTCCCGACCGATTCAATATAAAGCAACTGGTCGGGTTGCAGACTCAAGCGCTCCTTCCCGTTTTCAGAGGTAAGCACAATCGGGCTGGATTGGACAAACTCCTGACCCTGTATCACGCTGACGGTAGGGGTGGCCGCAACGGTTACTGCCGTCTCCGCGCGTTGACTCACAAACTCGTTCAAGGTCTGCGCGTGGGCCAGATTTCGTTTAAGGCGTCGTTGTTCTGCGACAAATACCCCCAGCATGATCGGGAAGAATCCAATGACGGTAACGGAAAAATACATTTGCCCAAAACTTGGCCGGGACACATTCAACAAACTTAGAATAAGCTGATTACTGCAACTGATCAGGAACAGAACCAGTAGGACGTGCGGAATGTGCCGACCCACGGTCCACCGATCTTCGTTGTAAAAGGCAGGAACCAGCTTTGGTATAAGCACGTTGGCTAAGAGTACAACCCCAACAACGCCGACCGAAACCAGCGCCGTCATCATCAGTCGGTCGAGGTGGCTGAAACTACCGCTCAGTAGACTGGTAAATACGAAAACGTAAAGGCCACCCTGCCAAGCCAGTTTGACGTGGTTACGGAAGCTAAATTCTTCGGCAATGGGACGGTTCAGGAACGAGCGTACAGATTGAAGCATACCGACAAAAATAACAAGACGAGTACGGTTTCAAAAATCTTTACGCCTGGGTTATAAGTACGTATCTTTGTGCTATGCTTTTGGAACAGAAACAACAGGAACTAGATACCCTCGAATCCACACCGGCTACGCTGCCGGTTATGGAAGCTTTTTATACGCTTCAGGGGGAAGGCGCTCACACCGGACGGGCGGCTTACTTCATCCGGCTCGGCGGCTGCGACGTAGGATGCCACTGGTGCGACGTTAAAGAATCGTGGGATGCCGACGCGCATCCGAAACAATCCATTAAGGCTATTGTGGAAGGGGCCTTGCAGTACCCTGGCCGCATGGCGGTCATAACGGGTGGAGAGCCGCTCATGCACGATCTTACCGACCTTACAGCCGCGCTGCATCGCGCCGGTTTCCAGACCAACATCGAAACGTCGGGCGTGTGTCAGGCCGTTACCGGCTCGTGGGACTGGATCTGCTTTTCACCCAAGAAATTCAAAAAGCCCAACCCGGCTATTTTTCAGAAAGCCGACGAACTGAAAGTAATCATTTACAATTCGTCTGATTTTGCGTTTGCCGAATCGTTTATACCGCATCTGCGACCTGATTGCAAACTCTTTTTGCAAACAGAGTGGAGTCGTTCCAATGAAATGCTGTCCCGCATCGTTGATTACGTTAAAGATCACCCGCAATGGCAAATTTCGTTGCAGACACACAAATACATGGACATTCCGTAAAGGAAAAAGTTTGGCGCTTCTGGATGGGTACGTTTCGTAGTATAGATAATGAACGTGTTTGTGCGGACACGGTGTTGATATGCCGCACCACCGCACTACAGACGAGTAACCCCGAACGCTACGTTTCCCGCGCTTTACTTTATTCGCTGCTGATTAGCCTGTTGCTCTTTCCCTGCACATCGCTGCTCGCGCAGAACGCTAAAGCAAAGGAGCTTTATAATCAGGCAATCAAACTATTCGGCGAGCGCAAGGCGAACGAAGCGATTCCGTTCATGGAGCAGGCTGTCAAGCAGGACCCTGACTTTGTGGATGCGTACCTGAAACTTGGGCAACTTTATGAGTTTACCCGCCGGTACGAACCCGCCGTTGCCGCTTACCGGAACGCAATAAAAATTCAGCCCGACAGTCCGGCGTCAGGAGCGGCCTACCAGTCGTTGAGTAACACACTCCTTCGGTTGGGGCGTTACGCGGAAGCGTTGCCTTATCTGGAAAAGTTTCAGACACTGTTTCCGCCCCAGTCGGTGCAGGGAAAACGCATTGGTCGTCAGATTGAGTCCGCGCGGTTTGCGCAGGAGGCTGTTCAGCATCCGCAACCGGTTGATCCCAAGCCGCTGTCGCCTGTCTTGCAAACCACACCTTCGCAGTATTTTCCCGTACTGACCGCCGATGAGCAGACGCTTGTTTTTACGGCCCTCAAGCCCGAAGGGGACGAGGACCTGTTGACCTCAACCTTCAACGGCGAAACCTGGTCACCGCCGGTTTCGCTTGACGCCAGCATCAACACGCCCGACAACGAAGGTACCGCTAGCTTGTCAGCGGATGGACGGATGCTGGTATTTACGGCTTGTCAGGGGCGGAAAGGGTTCGGCAGTTGTGATCTGTATCTGAGTCGCAAAACCGGCAACGACTGGTCAGCTCCCGAAAATCTTGGTTCGTCAGTAAACACGCGCTTTTACGAGTCGCAGCCGTCCTTATCAGCGGATGGCAGACGGCTTTATTTCGTGTCGGACAGGCCGGGCGGAAAAGGGCGACGTGACATCTGGCGCAGCGATCTGGACGGCGAAGGAAACTGGCGGGAGCCGGTCAACATTGGCGAGCCGGTCAACACGGCTTTCAACGAAGCGTCGCCGTTTATTCACGCCAATGGGCAGAGTCTGTTCTTTGCGTCGGAAGGGCATGTCGGGATGGGCGGGTACGATTTATTCGTATCGGACAGCTCCGCAACGGGCTGGTCGTCACCTGCTAATCTGGGTTACCCAATCAACACCTCCGAAGACCAGGCTTCGTTATTTGTGGCGGCCAATGGCAAGCGGGCTTATTACTCATTTGAGGAGCAGAAAGACGGTGTTTCGCAAAAGTCGAGACTGTACGCGTTTGACTTGCCCGAATCGCTGCGGGAGCGGGTGAAGCCCGTAAGTTACCTCAAAGGAATTGTCGCCGATGCGAAAACGAAAAAGCCGTTGGCCGCTACGGTCGAATTGATTGACTTAGCCACGAACCAAGTCGTTTCACGCGTACAGGCCGATCAGCAGACGGGTCAGTACACCGCTGTGCTGCCCAGTGGTGGTGAGTACGCGTTGTACGTCAGTGTGCCGGGGTATCTGTTCAAAAGTCTTTCGTTCGACTTCACCCAGAAGCGGGACGCGGGCGCGGGAATGTCTATGAACGTACCGCTTGAACCTGCCATTGCGGGCGAAACGGCTAAAGAAACGCTGAACAACCTGTTTTTCGAAACGGGTCGCTACGACCTTGCCAACAAATCACGTACGGAACTGAATCGCTTATCGGCCTTTCTGAAAGCTAGCCCCGCCGTCAAAATCGAAATTGCGGGCCACACCGACGACCGGGGAGATGCGGCCGCGAACCTGACTCTTTCGCAGAAGCGAGCCCAGGCTGTTGTCGCGTATCTAACGAAAACGGGTGTTGATCCGGGTCGAATACGGGCCGCTGGATTCGGGAAAACCCGCCCACTTGTGCCAAATACGAGCGACGAAAACCGCCGGTTGAATCGCCGGATCGAGTGGCGCGTGCTTTGAGAAAGCTTTGGCGTATGGCTTTTGTATCGGGATCAACCAAAATAGATCGGTTGTTGCTTACACGGTTACGCTCTTTTGCTTTACTGCGGGATTTTTTTCAATTTTGTATATGTTGGCCTAATGCTCTCCTTTTTTAGGGAACGGTATTTTGTTAAAAAGAAGACAACGTAGTACCAATCACATGACTTCCGAACACGTTAAGTGCCTGATCATCGGCTCCGGCCCAGCTGGCTATACAGCGGCTATATACGCATCGCGGGCTAATATGCACCCTGTTATGTACCAGGGACCACAGCCTGGTGGTCAATTGACCATTACCAATGAGGTAGACAATTTCCCTGGTTATCCGGACGGTGTTCAGGGACCGCAGATGATGCTGGATTTAGAGAATCAGGCCCGTCGGTTTGGTACGGATATTCGCTATGGCATGGTCACCAACGTTGATTTCTCGGGTCCTGTACACCGGGCCATTGTTGATGACAAACACGAGATAACCGCCGATTCGGTTATTATTTCAACCGGGGCTTCGGCCAAATGGCTAGGTCTGCCATCTGAGATGCGGCTAAACGGTAAGGGCGTTTCGGCCTGTGCTGTTTGCGACGGCTTTTTCTTCCGGGGGCAGGATGTCGCGATTGTCGGGGCGGGGGATACCGCAGCCGAGGAAGCCAGCTATCTGGCTAACTTGTGCCGCAAAGTATACATGCTTGTTCGCCGGGACGAAATGCGGGCGTCGAAATTCATGCAGCAGCGCGTTAAAACCGCTCCAAACATTGAGATCCTGTATAATACCGAAACGGTAGAAGTGCTGGGCGACGATGAAGTGTCAGGTATCCGGGTAAAAGATACGGTAACGGGCGAAGAAAACGTTCTAGACGTGACCGGCTTCTTTGTTGCCATTGGTCACAAACCAAATACAGATATTTTTAAAGGGTACCTTCATCTAGACGAAAACGGTTACATTCTGACCGACAAAGGAAGTACCCGCACCAATATTCCTGGTGTCTTTGCCTGCGGAGACGCCCAGGATAACATTTATCGTCAGGCTATTACAGCCGCCGGAACCGGTTGTATGGCTGCCCTTGATGCTGAACGTTATCTTGTCACTGTAGAAATGCAGGAGCAACAACTTGTTCATTAACTTACTAGTTTGCAGCTACCCGTTGTCAGTAGGCTGATCCATAAGCGTACCGATAACGGGTAGCTGCAAACTCATCTTTGATACTGATGAGAAAAACGGCTGTTCGATGGCTCCTAGCCGTTGGCTGTCTGTGTGTTACCCTAACAACACAGGCACAGGAACGGGGGCGGTTTAAAAAGAACCTTACGATTACACCCAAAAATCAGGCTAACCCGAATGCACCCATCGTTGATCAGCCTCAGAAAGCGGACGAAGCATTCGAACAAGAAACTACCCAACTGCGATTTAATAACCAATTCGAACCCAAAAAAGAACTGAATAAGGTCGTCAGCGAAGACACCAGCACCATCGACCAGGGCGAATCCAGCGTGGTTGAAATAATTGACTCGGTCCTGGTCGGCAACGAATGGGTTAAAATAGCGGACTACTACGCCGTTTGGGACTCCCGCACCATTGACCCCTACAACATCAATCCACTGGAGTTTAACGAAGCTATCGATCTTAAGCTCTATGACCCACCAGCCAACCACTACTGGTCAGCGCCCTTGAACGAGGGAAAAATGACCTCTACGTTTGGGTATCGGTGGGGCCGCTGGCATACGGGTACCGACCTCGATCTGGAAACGGGTGACCCGGTCTACGCGGCTTTTGATGGGATCGTCCGGGTTGTAGGCTGGGATGGCAACGGGTATGGCCGCTACGTACTGGTTCGTCATTATAACGGACTGGAAACGCTCTACGGACACATGTCCAAACAAACCGTTGAAACGGGGCAGCTTGTCAAAGCAGGTGATCAGGTGGGGCTTGGTGGAAATACGGGTCGGAGCTTTGGCGCGCACTTGCACTTCGAAACACGTTACGAAGGCAACCCGTTTAGTCCGCTCAACATTTACTCATTTCCGGAGAATACAATTAACTCGGATCATTTCCTGCTGACCGGCTCGGTATGGGATTACCTGCGGGGAGGTCGCTCGTCGTCGTCGGAATCTGGCTCCCGACCGCACATCAAACGGACGGTGTTACACCGGGTCCGTTCGGGAGAAACGCTTAGCTCGATTGCCAGTCGTTATGGCATGTCTGTGTCGGCGTTGAGTCGGAAAAACCACCTTTCTTCCCGCTCGCGTATTCGTCCCGGTCAGAAACTGCGGGTCAATTAACGGAGTAGAAAATTGACGAATAGATTTTAAAATGCCTGCTTACACACAGTAAGCAGGCATTTTTCATTTATAGTTGGTTGATCTTGACCAGTTGGTATGGCTTCTGGCGAAGTTCGGTCAACAGCTCGTCCAGGTGATCGTATAACTTATCGGTACGACTTGGCGCTGTACCCAAGTGCATCAGTAGAATAAACCCGTTCAGGCCACTACTATTCCGTTGTTCGTACGTACGAATCGATTGCAGAATAGTCTCGCTGTCCCGGTAATTACCTGCTTCTGGTGTGGTATAGTCTGCGTGGCTTAGCGTTCCGGGTGTGTAATTGACTAGTTGTAAACCCGCTTGCCGAGTCCAGGTTGAAATGCTGTCATTGTACCATTCGTAAGGCGGAAGAAACCAGGTTGCTTTGCTGCGCTGAATACCGAATCGGCCTAAAGCGGTATAATTCGCCTTTAAATCCCGCAAAAATTGCTCGCGCGTGACCAGCAGACTATCGCGCTTGGTCCAGTCGCAGTACAGTAAATGCTGATCGGAGTGAGGGCCGATATAATGCCCATCGCGACGAAGCTGCTGCACGAGCGAAGCGTTGGCCCGGTTGCGCAGGAAACGTCCGGTCAGAAAAAAAGACGCCTTCACCTTATGGTTACGAAGCACCTTCGCAATGGTCATGCCACCATCGGCAAATTCGTCGCCCGTAAACACCAGGGAAAGTTGTCGGCTGCTGGTATCACCCTGAATTTTAGCTCCTTTATCGAAGGTGGCTTTTGAATCGGTAGTCGACGGTTGACCTGCTTTTTGCGTCAACCGGGTTAATTCTACGGTTTTGGGTCGCTTTTCGGACTGTTTGGCTGCCAGCAGGTAAATAAGCGAAGCGGTTCCGTCCATCGTGGGTTCGTTGGTGCTGTAGTCGCCGAAATCGTCGTGGTAGACCGCCAGATCACTCTGAAAAAGGGCGTACTCATCGGGCTCTTTGAGCGTGATACCGATCAGATTCTTGTAAATACTGCCACGTACGGGGCCATCCACCAAACCGCCATCGATCGGATAGTTTTTTAGGTGCGTAAAGGCAGAATGCGGGTCGGCGGGCGTGTCAGCCATAGCCGGTAAGCCGTATACAAAGCTCGTTCCCCAGGGATTGCAGCCAAATAGCCAGTCGAAATTCGCCTGTTCGAGCGCGGCATACTGCTGATCATTCGTTAACTGACGATACCAGTAACATTGGGTGGCGAACGAAGTAGTCAGGTTGTTACTGCACCAGATAAACGGCACACCCCGGTAAAAAGCGTTTTGCCTGGCTCGTTGCCAGACGGTTTCAATGCCGCGTTTGTAAAAATCGGTGACCGGTTTGCGCTGGCTGATCGGAAGTCGTTTAGCGAGTTCGGCGTGACCGATATTGACGAAAGGATACCACTGATAATGGCGGGCCGTATCGTTGTCGATCCAGGGTGTGACCGGTTCCTGACGCGCAAGTTTAAGGGCTGTGCTCCGCCACTGAACGGCCTGTTTGCTAGCCGAACCTGCTACATTCAATTGTTCTACGGCGGCCAATTCCATATCATCCGTATAATTATCCTCTTCGTAGAAATAAGGTGCGCGACCCGGTGCAGTCTGGCTATTGCCGGGCTTTTGAATGCCAAGCTGATAGGCTGATTGAGACCGTTGGCGAAGCCGGTTTACGCAGTCACGATCTACGTAGTCCGAGGGACGATTGCGCATGAGCTGATAACCGAGGGCCAGCGCACTGCTGACTTTGCCAGCGGTAGAGGCTACGCCCGTCGCCCGATTTTTGTACTTGAAAAGACCCTGCGGTTCGCCGGTTGCAAAATAAACGGGACGCTCGAACCCTTTACCGTATAGCTTATCTTCCTGAGGAATCCGCAGGCCAGCGTGATCGCGGTCATCGCCGAGTTGGTTGAACAGCCACTCGTCGGTCGGGTGCATTTTCAGGAGCCAGTCGAGGCCCCAGCGTGCTTCGTCAAGGACATCGGGCTGACCGTTTGCGCCCGCAAGTCCGTTGGTTTGGTGCTGATCCGCAAAAGCCGTTGGAAAGTCGCGCAGGGCGGCCAGCAGGTGATAGGTCGCGTTGGCCGATGTTGTGACATACTGCAAATAGTCCGACGCATCGTGCCAGCCCCCCGACGCGTCAATGTGCGTGCTATCGGGCATGGGACCGTACATCGTGTAGCCATCGTGGGTGTGACAGGAATCCTTTAAAAACGGATTGAAGCCGCTGCGCTGTTGCCGCATGTAACGCAGACAAAAATCGGCAGCTCCATCATACACGTCCTCGCCGATGCGAAACGCGGGCGAACGAGTGCCTTCATCGGTACGAAGGTAATAGCGGCCCGGTTGCCGGAAGGCCGAGAAATTGAGTCGGCAGGTTTGGCGAAAAGGCCCGTAAGCACCAAAGGCCGGGCTAACTTCCCGCTGCCAGACCACCTGATTCGTTTCCGCATTGACGATTTGAAAGCGAGCCGTTGTTTTGTCGGTAAGGCTGGCCCACACGGCGTTTTTGGAACTAGACGGACGGTAGCCTAACAGATTTATCCGAATAACAGCCGTTTCGTCGGAACGAAAGGCAAATGCCGCCAGCGTGATGACCACAGCCAGCAGAAGCAATAAACGATTGATCATAAGAGGAAGCCACGAATCAGAGAGCGTCTGATCTGCTCAGGCAAGATACGTGATTTTAACAGAGAAAGAAGAAAGAACGACGCAAGCCGCGCGAATGTCTGACACTTGCTGCCCGGCTTTATCCCATTCGATAGGATATATTTTTTCGCCTAAACTTGCTTGTTAGACGCCTGTTAAAGAAGTGTTACGTGTTGTAACATCAATCTATAGATCACGTCGAGTGTGATTTATAGATTGCAATTAATTCTTACTCAATGTTAAACAGTTGAAAAACGAATGAAAAATTTACTTACGCCTGTAGCGGGTGTTGTACTGGCAAGCCTTATTGTTGCCTGTAGCAAAGATGAAGCGTACAACACCCAGATTCCAGAAACAAACCAACAGCCAACGACGGCCCAGGTAACGGGTAGTGTGTTTGAGCCAGCATTGGTTCCTGCAACGGATGCGCGCATTGCCCAATTGACCGCTCCCGCTAACTTCACGGTAACCAAATTTGCGGATGGTTTGGGTAAACCCCGAATGCTGACCGTTGGTGCGTCGGGAGCCGTTTACGTGACCAGCCGGGATGCCGGAACGGTAACGTTACTCCGCGATACCAACAACGATGGTGTGGCTGAACAGAAGCAGGTTGTTGCCAACATCAAGAGCGTGCATGGCCTGACCATCAACGGAAATCGCATGTATCTGGTGTCCATCAACGATGTGTACGTAGCCAACATCAACGGCGACGGTACCTTGTCGGAGCCGCAGCGTATCATCAATGATTTGCCCGATGCCGGTCAGCACCCGAACCGCACGATTGCGTTTGGCCCCGATGGCAAAATGTACATCACCGTAGGCAGCACGTGCAATGCCTGTGCAGAGCCGAACGTAGAGCACGCGACTATATTACAGGCAAACGCCGATGGATCGGGCCGTAAGGTATACGCCAAAGGTCTGCGCAACACAATTGGCTTCGGCTGGCACCCACAAACCAAAGAAATGTATGGTTTCGACCACGGCATCGATTGGCTAGGCGATGAACAGCAGCAAGAGGAGATTAACCTGATCAAAGAAGGGGCTTTCTACGGCTGGCCGTACATTTATGGTGATGGTCGATACAACCCGCACCCACGGCCCATGGGCGACACGACCTACGCCCAGATCCTGGCTAAAACCACGTTGCCTGTGCTACAATACGAAGCGCACGCTGCCCCACTCGGTATGGTCTTTTATACGGCCAACCAGTTTCCAACGGAATACCAGAACGACGCGTTTGTAACCATGCGCGGCTCGTGGAATCGCACAAAGCCATCAGGTTATAAAGTTGTGCGGGTTCACTTTGAGAACGGTAAACCCGTCAGCACGCAGGATTTTGTTACGGGATTCCTCGTTGACGGTAACCAAGCCCAGTTTGGTCGTCCGGTTGGTATTGCCGTACAAACGGATGGCTCGCTTCTTTTCTCGGAAGACAACAACGGTGTTATCTATCGCGTAAGCTACCGTCGATAAGCGCACCGCGACAACCGCACACAGAAAAAGCGTAGCCAGGAATCTGGCTACGCTTTTTCGTTATTCTGCCAGCTGTTTGTCAATCTCGGTAAGTAAATAGCTTTTGGGATCGCTGAAATACTCCCAGAACATGACACCCGCCAAGCCGTTCTTTTTCACGTAGCGGCACTTTTCTTTCACGGATTGCTCGTCGTCGTAGGAGACAAATCGTTTTAAGTCGCTATTGTAAAGATAGGGCGCTTTAGCGCGTCGGTCCCAGTGGCGTTTGTAAGCCGGATTAGTCAACAGGCTGTCTTTGATAAACGTATAGCCACCACCCCGTTCAACTTTGGCGATGGAGCGTGGATGCACATCAGGATCGGCGTTCTGTAACTGCCACGCCCGACCGTAAAAGGCAATGCCCAGCACCAGTTTTTGGGCGGGAACCCCGGCCTGCTTGTAAAGCATCACCGCTCGGTCACCCGACTGCTCGTTGTCTGCTTTGCGCGATGGATACAGGTTGGTGTGGTGTCCCGCCAGTGGTCCGCCCGTAAAATGGTCGTACGACATGACATTGATGTAATCCAGGTACTGATGCGCCTGCGCCATATCCGTATGGGTGAAAATCTCGTTGAAGCCCGGCATGGCTGTCGTGACGAGGTAATTTTTGCCCGTCTGCTGCTTGAGACCGTTTAGCTGCTCGCGCAAGGCTTTGAACAGCAACGTAAAATTTTCCTTGTCCTCGGGCCGAAATACGTTGTCTTCTCCTTTCATACCGGGATATTCCCAGTCGATGTCGATGCCATCCAGTTGGTATTGCCGGACAATATCAGCCGCCGAAGCCGCAAAGGCCGTCCGGGAGGTATCGCTTAAAACCGCATCGGAAAAGTTTTCGCTCCAGGCCCAACCGCCAATTGAAATAAGAATTTTCAGGTCGGGATTACGACGTTTGAGCGCGTTCAACTTCCGGAAATTAGTGGAGTCGGTAGCGAGGTTGTGCAGCCACGCCCGGTTGTTTTTGATGTCCACGAAGGCATAATTGATGTGGGTCAGCTTTTCGGCAGCAATCCGGTCGGTATCGACCAAACCACGAAAACCGCCGACGTAAGCAAGTACAATCGGTTTGGTTTTGGGCGCGGGCCTGAAGCCAATAGCCAAAAAGGCCAGGCTGAACAGGGCAGGGAGAAAGAAAAGTAATCGAACCATGAGCTATAATGCGTTTGACTATAAAGGTAACTGGTTGGTGAAATCTCATGGTTTATCGGCATTATTCGGTAGCTAGCCTTACTTAACCGCCAGTAAGCAGTACTGATCATCCTTATTTTCGGTCAGTTCATGTACCGTTTTCTGAGCTTGGGGGATAATTGCCTGTCAATCTCCCTATCAATACGTTTGCTTTGCAGCGCATTTTCCGATTTGGCGTCGGGTCAAACCGGATCGGTACATAGGTGAACGTCTATTCTTGATAGGTTATGATCATAAAGTACTTACTGAAACAGCGCCGTACAGACACGTTACAAGCGCTTTTTACTCTTTTACTTCTTAGTAGTTTTACTGCTTGCAAGAAAGAGCAGGAGAGTCAACCCGCCCCCCAGGTACCGTCAGTGAGTGTGGTGCACGTTGGCGGTAGAGACTATACAACGCGTACAATCGGCAAGCACACCTGGACAACAATCAATTATGACGGTCCCGGTGGGGTACCATACCGCCCAGGAAACGAAAAACCGGAATACGGCAGATACTATACGCTAGAAGAAGCCAGCGCTATTGCACTGCCTGCCGGATGGCGATTGCCTACGAGACAGGACTACACCGCACTCGCCGAAAGTCAGGGCGTGGTCTTTACGAAAAACCGGGCAACTGGTCAGGAGGCTATCAAAAAGATGACATCTACGGCCAATTGGCGAACGGTTCGCGGGACAAACACATCGGGTTTTGATGCACATCCTGCTGGTTATAGCTTCCGGAACGGCGAACCTATGGACGGCGATATCAGTGAATTCTGGACTGCCGATGGCAGTACGTTTAGCATTCAGGAGAGGGCCACAGGCGACGCGTATACAATCTTATTTTATGCAAGTGATAGCCCTGCTTATCGTTTTAACTTGCGGTTTGTGAAAGACAATTAATCGTGCCTGGTTGTCCTGGTCAATTTTACCACTTGTAGAACGGCACCAAACGTTTTGTCTGGCGTTTTGTCGCTTAAGTCGCCGGTAGATCAAGAATTTGATTTCTTTAATGTCATCAGTAATTAAGGTTACTAACTTAGTGGAAAGTATAGGCATTGCCTTACCGTACTTTAGGCAATCAAACGTTTACATACGTTACTTTATAGTAGCCTACGAAAAAAAAGTACTTAGCATAGCTTACGGATTTGATGCTAAGCGCCGTAAGCTACATTCGTCTAGATACAATTAGTTACTGAATACAAGAACTGAATTTTTCATAGTCTCTCGGGCAAACATGAAAATTGTTGTTGCAAGCAAAGGCGATCCCAACGATATAAAAACTTGGTCTGGAATACCGTACTACATTTACAAAGCACTTGAAAAGAAAGGTCACCGAGTCTATGGCGTAAATTTACTCGCTCCCTCGGAGCCCTGGTACTATACGCTCTACAAACGAATCTATTACAAGCTTTATAAAAAATGGCTCTGGGTGGAGATGGAGCCTTATTACCTAAAAAAGATCGCTGAGCAGTTTGACCGGGAAGTAAACGCAATTAATCCTGACCTGGTCATCCTGATTCACGGGCACTTTCTGGCCTACACGACTTTTAAGCAGAACACAGTGGTCGTCCATGATACCACCTTTGCCCAAATCATTGACTATTACGCTGATTTCACGGTACTCACTCCCCGCAGTATCAAGAATGGCAATGCGGTTTATCAGCGGGGACTCGATCGGGCTACCGCTGCCGTTTTTTCGTCGGACTGGGCTTCGCAGAGTGCGCTTTCCCATTACAGGGTGGACCCGTCGAAAATTCATACCATTCCGTTTGGGGCCAACTTGTCCCAAATCCCGCATACCGATCACGTTGAGCAATGGATCAATAATCGGCTCGACGCAAACACCTGCAACTTTTTGTTCCTGGGTATTGACTGGGAGCGAAAAGGAGGACCTGATGCACTGCGGTTTGTAATCGAATTGAATCGGTTGGGAATCAGGAGTTGCCTTGTTATCGTAGGATGTCAGCCCGATATTCCGGAAACGAGTCGGCAATACGTGAAACTGCTTGGATTCTTGCGGAAAAACGTTGACGACGAAGCGCAAAAGCTGGAAGCGTTGTTTGTAAGCGCTACGGCTCTGCTGCTTCCCTCATTGGCCGAGTGCTTTGGTTGTGTTTACTGTGAAGCCAATGCTTATGGATTGCCTGCACTGGGCCGTGATACCGGTGGCGTATCCGAAGCCATCAAAGAAGGGGTAAACGGGCTGTTGATGAAAACCGACGAAGCGCCCGAAGCATTTGCACAGCGCTGGGCACGGATCTGGTACAATAAAAAAGTGTATTCCCGTTTGGCCGAAAGCGCGCGCCGTGAGTTTGACGAACGACTTAATTACGACGTATTTATTAACAAACTCGTGTATATCGTTGGTGAGGAACAGGGCGAACCCGCGTTGCCAGCCTAAGCAGCGGCTGCTTGTAAAACAGGGGTGATTGCGGTGAAAAAGTTGCCGCAATCACCCCTTTACATTGCCGGATATACCCCTCTTTGAAGCCGTCGCCAGTATGTATTTTTGTCCAGTAAACCTTAACAAACAAATACTCATGGCAACGCAAATCTTTGTAAACCTGCCCGTTAACGATCTGGATAAGTCAATCGCGTTCTTCACCGAGCTCGGTTACACATTCAATCCGCAATTCACCGACGAGAAAGCAACCTGCATGATTATCAGCGAAAACATCTACGTGATGCTGGTTGTCAAATCATTCTTTAAAACGTTTACGCACCTGGACATTGCTGATGCCACCAGCGTTACGGAGTCAATCATTAGCCTTTCTGTCGAAAGCCGGGAGGCCGTCGATAATCTAGTAAATAAAGCTGTAGCCGCCGGGGCAACGACACCAAACGATCCCGTGGATCACGGCTTCATGTACGAGAGTGGATTTCAGGATCTGGATGGGCATCTGTGGTCGCTCTTCTACATGGACCCCAGTGCGATCAACCAGGAGCAGCCTACAGCAGAAACCAATGCTGCGTAGCGTTATTGGCGATAAAAGTCTTATTTAAGAGTTATGTGTTTGACATTGCGGTGTCGGTTTTAAGAAACCGACACCGCAAGTACTCTTTCCCAATCAATTCACGGATTAATAAGCTATATAGACGACAGACATCTTACAGCGTCGGAAGCAAAGCCCGAACGGCTGTTGGTGTGCAATAGCTATCAGGTAGGCGCTCTAGTTTAAAGCCAGCGAAGAAAACCGGTTTGTGCGGTGGGGTGTCGATTTGGCCAGCAATAGTTCGGCGGTGCGAAGCGTCTGAGCCAGCGTGTACACCACTTCTCGCTCATAGGCTTCTACTACGGCATCAACCGTGAAGCCACTGACCTGAAACGTCAGCATGGATCGATTCAACGGCAAGCCTTCCCGAAGAGTCGGCTTGAGGACAACAATAATCGACTGATTGTCCTTGTACAGATAAGCGTCGGCTACAAAAGCCAGTTTGGCAACAGCAGAAATTTCACAAGTTACGGTAGGCATAATAACTATCGGTTTTGTTCTGCTAATATATAACTTATAACTAAATTGGTAACATTAAGTTTGCAAATTTTTTATAAAAAATTCTATTAAAAAATAGATTCATGCTAATTCGGCTGAAATTGCAGTGAATGGTCCGTTTGAACTACAAGGTTGCTTCCGAAACAGCACCGATTGTTTTCTGATGATTTTCGCCCTGAATGACGCGCCTGCCGATCAACAGAGCCACTAACCCGCTAAGGGCACAGCCGCACATAACCCCAACCATCGGTATTGCCGTATGATTATGCAGGACGCTAACTAGTCCGGACACAACAGCTCCAAATGCCATACGAAAGCTTCCCATTAGCGCAGCCGCACTACCGGCGTGACGGCTGAACGGAGCCAGCGATAAGGCGGTCGAATTGGGCCCGGTCAACCCTTGCCCGCATAAAAACAGGAATAGCATGACAATCAGACCGTACTGACCAAACCACCCCGCCCAGGTACCTAAAACCATGAGCAGCCCTACGGCGCATTGGTAGAGCAAGGTTACGTAAATTATTTGTTCACTAGTGAAGCGTTTCAACAAGAATCGGTTCATTTGCGTTGGGGCAATCAACGCGACCGCAAGGGCCGAAAAAAGCCAGCCGTACTGCTGCTCACTCATCCTGTAGAGGTTTATAAACACATCGGGTGATCCGGAAATGTAAGCAAACGAGGCCGATGTTGCCGTGCCGCTTACCAGCGCATACGTCAGAAACTGAGGCTGCTTGAGGACCATAAAAAAGTTGCCCAAAACGGCGGCTGGCCGGAGCGATAAAGAGTCGTCCGGGGCTTTCCCGTTGGGCAGTGCAAAATGGACACCTACCAGAATAAACACGGTTATTACGGCAAGGATCAGGAAAATCGAATGCCAGCCCCACGCGACGGTTGTGTAACTGCCGACGGTTGGGGCAATCATGGGCGATACGGCCAGTACAAGCGTCAGCAGGGACATGACCTGAGCGATTTCGCTGATGGGAAACAGATCGCGCACCAGCGCCTGAGCCGCTACCAGTCCAACACAGCCGCCCAGGGCCTGAAGGAGCCGCATAAGAATAAGCGTTTCTATGGAGGTTGTCAACGCGCAGCCAATGGAAGCCACCAGATAAAGAAATAAGCCCGCGTACAAAGGCAACTTCCGGCCAAACCGGTCCAGCAGAGGACCGTAGATAAGCTGTCCGACAGCAATACCGACCAGATAAGCAGTTAACGACAACTGGACCTGAGCGATGGATGTATGAAGATCTTTGGCAATGGCCGGGAAGCCCGGCAGATACATATCAATCGAAAATGGACTGATTGTCGTAAGCGTACCTAAGATCAGAATAATAACAAAATGTTGTCGGCGAGTCATAAACGCTCAGAGGATGTACTTTCTTCTAGAGACGTTCGACGGTAAGGGATTGTTCCTGAACCCGGTTGTTTGTGCGTATTCGCTACGAGTGCGCAACTCAAACATCGTAAAGAGCGGTTGATCAATCATTCGGGCTATTTTAGGAATGACCGTAGCGAATTTTGTCGGCGTTGATGCTACTTTAGGTACTCTATTGTTCGCACAACCGCTATGAACATCAATGCTTATCTAAATCGACTTCTTTACGCAGGACCGGTCGATACAAGCCTGATTACGCTACGAAAACTGCATTACCATCACCTACTGACCATACCGCTCGAAAATTTGTCCATCCATTATGGAGAAGCGATTATACTGGAACCTGATGCGTTGTTTACGAAAATTGTCCAGCATAAGCGGGGTGGGTTTTGCTACGAACTAAATGGCTTGTTCTACGAATTACTGCGCGCCATCGGCTTTCAGGTTCGGCGTATATCGGGTCGCGTCTACGATCCGGAAAAAGGTTTCAACGCTGAATTTGATCATCTGGCAATAATCGCCCACGTTGACGGCATCGATTGGCTGGTCGATGTTGGATTCGGACGCCGGTTTCCGTTCTATCCCATGCCGCTACGACTGAACCTGATTCAATCGGATGCGAGCGGTCGGTATCTGCTTAAGGAATACGATGCGAACTACTTCGCTATCAATCAGCGGGATAGCACGGGCGAATGGATTCCAGCCTATCTGTTCACGCGTACGGCCCGCGAACTATCGGATTTTGCGTCAATGTGCCACTTTCATCAAACATCTGCCGATTCGTATTTCACGCAAAACAAGCTATGTACCATCGCCTTAACGCACGGGCGCGTCACACTGACAGATAGCGCGTTGAAAATCACGAGCAACAATCAACTGATCAATAAAGCCGTTCGGGATAAGCCGGAATTTGAGCACCTGCTTTATCAATACTTTGGCATTCAGATGGCTCAGCCCGATGTTCTAGTTTAGCAGGGGCTGAAATAGACCCCGCTAAACCATAACCCGTGAACGAACAGGCATTGCCTAATCGTCCCGGTCTGTTAGTTTTTTACTTGGCTTTCCAGCTATTATTGCTGGGGTCGGCATCCATAAAAATGCCGCCTTGCAGCGTTACTGCCTGTACTTTCTTCTTCGTGGTCAAATTAACGGTCGCTTGCTTTTGGTTTGCTTTCCACAGGTTGGGCGTTTGGTGAAACGTCTCCGTCGTGCCATCGGTGTAGGTCACAACAATATCGACAGGAGCCACGTAGCCGCCGATATTTTCGAGCGAAATGGTACACTTGTTCGCTGAAGGGATAACCTGCCGAATGCTGTAGTCGATGTAGTGATTGCTGAAAAACCAGTTGTTCCAGAACCAGTTCAGATCCTGCCCCGACGCGTCGTTAAAGCTATAAAACATGTCCCAGGGCGTAGGGTGTTTGCCGTGCCAGCGGTCCATGAAGTCGTGCAGCGCTTTTTTGAACACAGCATCACCCAGCAACTCTTTCAAGGCGAGATAACCAATGGCGGCTTTACCGTATTCGTTGTTACCCAACGCAGCACCACTCAGGATATTAGCGGGAGTAATGATCGGCAAATCCTGTTCAGCGGAGGGGTCTTTGCTCCAATAGGCTACGCGAAACTGTTGGAAGTTTCGGGTGGCTGTCTCGGTACCCAGATCCGCCTGACTAATCAGGTATTCAAGCGCCGTAACCCAGCCTTCGTCCATGAAACCGTAACGGGTTTCGTTGATGCCCATGTAAAACGGAAACCAGGTATGCGCAATTTCGTGCTCGGCGACAAAGCGGGAGAAATTCAGGTCGTCCGTGGTGGCATCGTTTACCATCATGGGATATTCCATGTCGGCAAAACCCTGAACAATCGTTGTTTTGGGGTACGGATAGGGAATACCCGGCCAGTTGTTCGAAAACCAGTCGAGTGAGTGCCGACCAAAATCGACCATCTGATGAAAATCCTTGGCCGTATCCAGAAAAGCCGCCTGCACGCTGGCCCGTCGCTTGGTGGATTTATCGACCACCACACTCGACGCGTCCCAAACGTAGTGATTACTGATGCACAGGGCGACATCGGGAACGTAACTCGCGCTCCACTTCCAGGAATTTACGGCCTGTGATTTCGTTACATTTCCCGCCGTCATTTCAGCCAATGTCGCGATGTGGACAACCGAATCGGTGCGCATGGATTCGTTCAGGCGCTTGGCGTAGGTCGGTTGCAACACCTCGTCGGTATTTAATAGATTGCCGGTGGCCCAAACGACGTAATTTTTGGGCACATTAACCGTAAGGCTGTAATCATTGAAGTCGTTGTAAAACTCCTGCGCTTCCGTAAAGTCGGTTCGATCCCAGCCGTTGTAGTCATCATACACGGCAACGCGTGGGTAGAAGTAAGCCAGAAAGAACGTGGTGGAATCGAGCGCGCCCTCGCGGTTGCTTTCCACCGATATGTCGTAATGCCAGTCAAGTGATAGTTTTACCGAATCGCGGGGCAACAGCGGTTTGGTCAAGCCAACCCGTTTGACCGTAGAGCTACCCGCATCCTGCCAAGTTTTCGACGTATTGTTTTCGGCGTATTTGTCGATGTGAATCCCCGATGTGAGGTAGTTGGCCGAAACGGCTGATTGTCGTATTGCTCCGGGCTGGTGGCTGTTCAGAAACAATTTGAAAACGAGCTGCCGTAACGTGTCGGGGCTGTTGTTGACATACGTAATTTCTTCCGTTCCCCGAATCGTGCGGTTAGGCGGTGCTGCCGTGATCGTAATGGCGTAACGGGCGGAATTTTGCCAGTATTTTTTGCCGGGCTTCCCATCCATCGACCGCGTTCCTTTCTGGTACGCTTGTTTGATGTTACGGGGCATGTACAACTGCTGAGACTGAGCAGCAAATGCCATACCGACCATAAAACAGGAAAATAAAATTAGTTTTCTCATAAATAGACACTGGATCACTGATCCGGCGGATGCTGATTGAATCGGCTAAACTATCGAAAATCGTGCACTAAGAATTCAAGCTTTACACAAACGGTCAGTAGCGTTTGAGGGATAGTCGTATGAAAGCGTACGCAAGCGCTTTGTACTACGCAAAACAAAAACGTCCCGACTGTCAGAACAGTCGGGACGTTAGTAGAGAACCAGTAGTGAGTATCGTTAAACCCCCAGCGGACCACCGAGCGTTACGTCAGCATCGGAACCGTGAAGCGGATGGCGACTCGCATGGTGACTTCCCGGATGCTGCTCTTCCTCTTCTCTAGCGCGCGAGTTGACAAAGGATTCGGCCAGTGCCGTTAGTTTATGATCCGTCGTTTTCTCTTCCTCCAGCGTCATAGATAACAATTCCGCCGACTGCGTAAAGTCAAGGACGTTGGCCAGTGTCAGCAGAGAACCGTAGATCGCAATCTCGTAATGCTCGATTTTCTGAGCGGCAATAATCAAAGCCGCATCGCGCGTAAGCGAACCTTCTTCGGTTTCTGTAACGACCAGCCGGGCATCACTAATTAGCCCGTTGATGGCATCCGATGACTGCTCTTCGGTCTGGATACCGATTATTCTGAATATTTCTTCCAAGCGATCAACCTGATTGGCGCTCTCGTCCTGATGTTGCAGGAAAGCCGAACGAACTTCGTTGGTTGTACTGGCCTCGGCCTGTTCACCCAGCGCATCAACGGCTCTTTTTTCGATGTAATAAACACGCTTCAACTCGCTGATGAACAAGTCGCGTAACCCTTCATCGGTTGACGAGTCGTTACCACTAAAAAAACTAGCTATTCTTTCTGTCAGCGAAGCCATACAAGGTGATTGAGTTAAGTGATAAACTGATTGCTTAAACCGATCTTTTTATGAATTGTTCGCGTGATGCCCTACCGCATGCTGACCCCTTCGCGCAGGATTTGTACCCAACCTTTCAAGACCTGCGCCGGCGCAGCACGGTCCAGCACCGCATACCGCACACTCACCTGATAGTAGTACAGCCCGCTCGGCAGGTCCGTACCGTCACTCGACTTACCAGGCCAAGCTAGGCTTGCGCTGCTGCCTTCGTAGACCTTGCTGCCATTCCGATTGTAAACCACCAGGGCTACGCTCTCCACAAAACGAGGGCAACTCAAGGCCGCGAACACATCATTCTTGCCGTCGCCGTTGGGCGTGAATACGTTGGGCAACACAAACAACGGACACGCATCATTGCACACCCGGTTCGAGGGTAAACTCTCCACCCCCGAGCGGCTCACCGCCGTCACGTAGTAACAACCCGCTACGGTACTCAAGCTGCTGTGCTCGAAGCTAGTCGTTGGGGCGGGGATGCTCACTAACTCGGCGGGGGTGTCCTGCTCATAGCGACCGTAGTAGAGCTTGTAGCCTACTACATTTGGATCACAGGTGGGGCCGCTAGTGGGTGTCCAGCGCAGCTTGTTGGTAAAGCTGGTTTGGTTGCACAGGCTTTCGGGGCTTAGACTGGCGCAGTTCAGGCTATCCAGCCCCAGCCGGGGAGGGCAGGGCCGGGTCGTGTCGGTGGGCGTGGCGCAGAGAATCTGGCTGTAGTTCTCCAAGGGAGTCCGCACGGCCACCGCGAGCCGTGCATCGGTGTAGGTCCCCCGGGTCATCACCCGGTAGCAGTAGCTGCTGTCGGCGGATAGTACCCGGCTCGTATTACCATCCACTACGATGTTGTCCGTACCTGTATCTACATAGGTGTAACTAGCCGTTCCGCTGACACGTACCTCATCAATCTTGTTGAAAGGGCCGTTAGGGCCTGACCGACTCCGGTACACATCATGCACCTGATTGTCATTGCTCCAGGGCACACTTGCCTGCCAGCTCAAGGTGACCTGACGCTGAGCCGGAGCCGCCGACAGCCGCACACTCGAAGCGCCCTCGGTCACATCCAGCCGCGTCAACCCACCGCCCGCAGCCGTGTAGTAGAACTCCACCCGGTAGCGGTAGGCGTTGGCCGTCGTGTTTAGGGCGCTCGTCGAGCTGCCTTTGTCCACGTAGACCGTGTCAGCCAGCCCCGCTTGCAGATTGGTGTTGATGGTGGCTACGGTCACAAAGTCAGTACCCGTCAGGCCAGTGGCCCGCTGCAAGCGGTACTGGTAAGGAGCGCCCAGATCACCCGGTTGCAGGCCCAGCGGGCGGGTCCAGCGGACGGTGATTTGGCCCCGTTGGGTGTCGGTGCTGTCGACGGTGACCTGAGTCATGACCGGTGCCAGCAGGGGTAGTTCCAGACAGGCTTCGGTGGAGACCACGCTAAAGCCACCGTTGTTGCCGATGCCGGGGTTGCGGGCCACGATGCGGTAGGAGTAGCTCACTCCCCGACGCAAGGCACTGGTGTCAATGTAGCTGGTAGCCGTATAAGGAACCCGGGTTATCTCCTGGTAGCCGTAGCTAGGGTCTAAACCGGTGGTACAGCTCTGGGATTGAATAGGCGTACAACCTTCTTTGCGGTAGATGATGAGCTGGGTCGTGTCGTTACCTGCGCCGAGTGTTGTCACGCGTCCGCAGCTGTAGGCACTCCAGTTGAGCTGGATGGCTCGTCCGGCAGTGGTGGCGGTAGGTCGGGCGGTGAGGTTTTTGACCGAGGGAGCGTAGAGCCGGATGCGCAGAGTGGCGAAGGAGACCAGCGAAACAGCCCCGCGTCCGGGCACGTCGTTGACTTTGAGGGTAATGTCGTAGGGCTCGGCTCGGGCCTGATTGCAGTTGGTTTGCCAGTTGAAGGTTACCGTAGCGGGTTGGGCCTGGGCTACTCCTCCGTTGATCAGGCGGGCAAACTCGGGCGGAATACGCAGATCTGGGGGCAGCGGTAAGCCATCGTTGTTGACGTTCAGCGGCCCTCCGAATCCTCGGATGATAACCCGTTGGCCGTCGGGGTCGGTGGCCGTGATGGCTTGCTGAATCAAAGTGCCGGCTTCTACGCAGATCTCCGCTCCCACAATCAGGGGTCGTTTGTTGGGCTGATCGACAACCGTAAGCTGCATGTCCCGAATAATCTCCCCGATCTTCACGCCGTTGCGCCACTCTTCGATGATAAAGGCAAAGTTGAACTGACCCGCTTGGCCGGGGGCATCCCAGCACAAATCGCCCGTTCGGGGGTCAATACTAAAGGTAGCCGGTGAACTACCATCCTCCTTGGCGTTACTGAATTGAGTTGGGTCCAGGTAAGAAGGAATGATCTGACTTCGACAGCCCGAAACGGTAGCCTGCGGCCTATAGAGTCGATACGCTAAACTGTCGCCATCGGCGTCAAAAGCAGCCGGATTGTGGCAGAACTTCTGACCAACACGCGCCGAATCCAGTGGTGGATTGAGCATCACCGGCGTCGAATTGACCTGCAAGGCTGCGTTAATCAGAATGGTGGTCGACACGTAAAAAGAAAGTTGATCGGAGCTGGCAGCGGGCGGGAGGTTCAAGGTTCCTACGTTTCGGTTAATCAGGTAGCTACCTATAACGTACGTCCCCGGCCCCGCGTAGGTGTGAATAACGGTATAGGAGTTTACGGAGGATGTGTTGCCGTTGATGTACACGCGTCCTGAGCGAGGAACCGACAGGCTTGTACCGTCGCCAAAGCAGATCGGCGCTTCCGTGGCCGCAGTGGCCGCATCCCGACCTTTAGGGCTTTCGTCATAATAGGCCGTTAAGGTAATAAGGTAGGTCAAGGACGGACCGGGAAGGCGTCGGGTAGTAATTTCGCCAGCCCGCACGTGGGTAGCCTGGCTGACAGTTGGCCGCAGAAGTGCCAGCAGGCACAGTGCAAATAGCCCAATGTTGTAAACAAGACGCATAGAGTTATCGCATTTCAAGTACAACGCATTGGGCGGAGAAACGTATATATCTTTCTAAGATCGATTTAATCCGGTTGATTCGTATAAAGGCCAATGAATGGAGCTCCAAGTTGGAGATATTACGGCTTAAAAGGTAGATCTGTTTATTGGTATGCTCCTGTTTATCAGTGTGTTATTGTTGTGTGAATAACGTTCGCCGATTCGGAGTAGCAGAGTAGTCTACCGTTTAAGCAATAAATAGAACCTTTGCCGAAACGTAGCCGAGCCGGGTAGCCCGCACCGTATCGCAAAGATTCTATCTACCGGTCTGAGGAAATGGCGCTACTCTTTTCGGCGCAGGAAAATATTGTTACTGATCGATTCGAGGTGTACATCCGCACCCCCTCCATTGGTGGTTCCTTCGAGCAGGTAGCCTACCATCGGGTGTTTTTGCTTTTTGTTTTTGAAATCAATATTCAGATTGGAATAAACTTCTCCCGTGATGGTCTTTACTTCCAGATTAGCCCCCTGGCCTTTAGGCCAGTTCATATCCACGTAACCACTGATAGTTTTGGCAAAGACGGCCGCTGTAGCTCCCTCGATATCAATGTTACCGCTGATGGTTTCCACTTTTAGCCGGGCTTTGCGGGGTAGAAAAACCTGATAATTGATGTCACTGCACAGGTAGTGACTCTGGCCGTTGCGATCGCTGCGCCAGGTCGATGTTGCGCCGGGACAATCTTCGGCCTTGCCTTGTTTGATCAGCTCCTTGTCGAAGTCGGTCTTGACCGTAACCTCCTGTTCGGTACTGCCTGTGGTTACTAGCAGGGCGTCATTGAGTCGGCCGCCATTAACGGTTACCGCTATACGGATAGACACCTCTGATTTGTCCCAATACCGGATGCGAATGCTGTCACCAAACTTTAAATTAAGATTTACCCATTGGTCATTCGCTACGGAGAGCCTCTTTTCAATGATTTTCTGCGCAAAAGCAGAACTGACCAATAGGCTAAACAGGAATAGATACGACAGATTTTTCATAGTAGGAAAGGGTGAAGAAGTCGTTATTTTTGCTTGCGGATGTAGATGTTGCTGTTGATCGTCTTGAGTTGCATCTCAACACCACCACCGTTTGTTGTTCCTTCGATGATCTGGCCTCCACCAACCTTCGACATCCCGTCCTTTGTGCTTTTGACACCCAGATCGAAGTCGGTATACATCTCGCCACTAATGGATCGAAGTTGCAGATTCGCTTTCGAGTTAGCCGGTAAGGTGATGTCGATCGGGCCGTTGACGGTGGAAAGGGCTGACGGTTTCTCCTGACTCAGGGCGGAGAAGGTGATGTTGATCGGTCCGTTCGTGGTGTTGGCTACGACCGGGCCCGTTACATTGGTCAGGTCGATTTGAGCATTGTTGGTTTTTACTTCTAAGTCGCCATCCATGTTGCTGATGCTGATGGCAGAGCCCTGCCAGTTCGATTGCTCGTACAGCACGGCTACTTTACGGGGTAATCGAATCGTGTATTTTATCGACCTCCGGCTTGCTTTCTCAATTTTGAGTCCACCGTTTTCCTGCGTTACCGCCAGGCCAATGCCGGAATTGTCAACGGCGCTGTTGTAGAGCGGTTTGAGTCCTTTAGCTCGTTCGGGGGGGGCTTCGTAGCCGGAGGTAGCCTGAATCAGCACCTCGTCGCTGTTGTGCCCTTCGATTTTAATGTCGCTGGCCGACATTTCGATGATCACTTTGCGGTCTTTGGCATTCGCTAGCTTTGTTTTGTATTCTTGAGCCTGGGCAGCGGTTATGCACCATGCGATACTGGTACTCAGTAGGAGTAACTTTTTCATGATTCGGATTAAATGGATTTGAATTAAGTGGTCAATGGTTGTTTTACGGCTACGACGCAGCGTGCGCCCAATCGGGTACCTGTTACTAGCCATTGTCGAATGGTTTTTGCCCTAAAACCTACGAAGGCGAATGGCCGGTTTGATTCAGACGGTTAATGCTCTCGGCGGCTTTCGTGCGTACAATGTCCAGTACATGCTGATTTTGCGCCAATCGCTGCATTTCATTCACGGCCCGTTTCTCTTTGATCGCCACCAGGGCGTCGATGAGGGTTAGTTGTACGTTCGGATCATTCTGAATCTTGAGCGACTGGATGAGGGCTTCGCGGACGCCCGGCTCGTTTTCGAAGCGGATCAACGCCTGACAGGCCGCGAGTCGCACGTTTACGTTGGCATCAAAATTCAGGGTGTTAATGAGCAGTTGCGTAATGTCGCGATCCACCTGCGCTAGCTCATAACTTTGGTTAACAGCCTGAATTCGTTCGCTGGCCGATGTGCTGGGTGTCTGACCGAACGCCAGTACTTTTTTGATGTCGCGGGCTGGTGCCTCGTCGGTGCTTTCCCCATAGGCCGCTTCGGTGCCTGCCCGGTCCCACAACCGTCGGTCGTAAAGCCGACCGCTGGCAAAACCAACCAGTAGTAAGGTTACGCCGGCGGCTATTCGCATTGTCCAGCTTGTCAGACTCCGCACGCGACCCAGGGGGGGCGTATCCAGCTTTGCTGCCAGTTGGGTTGTGCTGGCGGCTGAGGGCTGTTGCTTCTGGGCTCCGGCGAAGTAGCGAAACTGGGCCGTATGGCTTCGTAGGTGTTCAGGAACGTTTTCCTGCTGGAAGAACTGCCGCAACTGGTTTTCTTCCACCACCGTCGTTTCTCCTTCGTAATATTTTTTCAGTAAGGCTTCAATGTCCAGCTTCATACGCATTGGCTTTTAAATAATTGTCCCGCAGACGTTGGCGGGCTCTCGACAAAATGACGCGGATGTTGTTGACCGTAAGGCCAGTAACCTGTTCGATTTCTTCGAACGAATACTCTTCAACATCCCGCAGATGGAGAATGAACTTCTGCTGCTCGGGCAGTTCGTCGATTAGCCGTCTAAGCAACGTGGCGCTATCGGTTAGCTCCGTCTGCCGATAGGGTGATATTCCCTCGGCCTGTACCGTCAGTAAGCTTGAATCGTCCGTCATCTTCTGTCTAGCCGGTGACTTTAGCCTGTCCAGGCACAGATTTTTGGTCATCTGTACCGCCAGGGCTTCGACACTCTGGTACGTATCCAGCTGTTGTCGGTTCGACCAAAGCCGCAGGAGCACGTCCTGCATAGCGTCTTCGGCTTCTTCGCGGTTGCGGAGAAACATACTCGCTAGTCGAAAAAGTCGTCCCTGAACGGGCAGTATCCGCTGCTTAAAGGCTTGTAAGTCCATTTCAGAAACAAAGACGAGCGAGTTCGTAAAACATTACAGCGATTGGCATTATTTTTTCGACGTAGCTATTTTTCGATGGGAAAAGAACACTATTTTCGGTTTATAAACTTTAGGTATACCTTCGCTTCGATCTCCTCTTTTTTGACAACTAACCGGTTAAGCTTTACTTCTTTACTATCGTCTTAGTAGTCTCTTTTATGAAATGTATCGTCTGCTTGGCGTTTCTGGTAGTCAATCTACTGTTGCGTCCGTCTGTGTCTGCTCAGTCCGTCAACGTAGCGATCAACGTCGACGCGGCAACGGCGGGGTATCGCGTTAATGAGGATTTTGTCGGATTCAGCATGGAGCAATACACCTTATCTACGGGACGGTGGGGTGTATTGGGCAGTTTCTGGAAAGGAGGGACGAACGGCAACAACCGACTAAAGAATTTACTGGCCAACATCAGCAATCGGTCCGTGATCCGGCTGGGTGGTTTTACCGCTGATGATCGGATGGTCTGGCAGAACACGACTCGGGGAAGCAGCACAAACGTTCGGGCTACCTATCAGGACGACACCGACAAATTCTTTACGTTTTTGTCGGAGATTGGCTGGAAAGGCATCTACACCATCAATCTGCCAAATAACACGCCCGCCAACGCCGTGTCGGAAGCTACGTATATCATGAATAAATACAGCGCTCAGCTGCATAGCATTAGCCTGGGTAACGAGCCGTATCTGTACGCTGGCGTATTCAGAAGTACCGCTTACACGCCCGATAGCTGCCTGATCAAGGATTACCTGCCCATGTACGATGCCATCAAAGCGGCCAATTCGGCGATACCCATCAGCGGTCTGGATTGCGGAGCCCGAAAATACTACGGGGCGATGAACCAGCGCTGGAACGACGTGTACACATCGTACCTAAACAATTCGGGGAGTAACCGACCTTTAGCCGCCCTCAATGTGCATAGCTACGGACTGGGTAACAACGCTACGACCTTGTCGCGGGATGCCGCAGCCGATACGCTTTTAAATTTTAACAACGCACCGCTTACGTTCAAAGCCAGCCTGTTGCCATACGTGACGCAACTGGCTCAGACCAAGAAAGTGTCGTTGCGGTTTTCGGAAACGAGCAGTGCCGCAACGGGTACGGCTGATACCACGAACGTATCGCACACGTACGTGTCGGCGCTGTGGGCTTTGAATTATCTGTACGAACTGGCGGCTAGTGGCGTCAGTGGTGTGAATTTTCACTCCTCGGGTTCCAGCGTTTACTCGGCCATCGACTGGGGAGCGAGCAGTACGGTGGCGTCGTACCGGGTAGCGCCTATCTACTATGGTCTGCTCGCGTTCGTAGACGGCGCAAAAAATGGGCGGTTGTTAACGGTCACGCCAACGACATCTGCCAGAAATCCACGAGCCAGCTATTTCGCTACTTCGTCCGACGACGGGAAAACGATAAAAATCACGTTGCTGAATAAAGACGTTACCAACACGATAAACGCGGGCATAACGATACCGGGTGTGTCGATCCGTACGGCAAGCTACCAGACGCTTTTGTCGCAGGCCGGTCGGTACGGGTACGCGGCCGATACGTATTACGCCAGCGCTCAGGTAGCCACCAGTGGCTTGTTCACGAAAGGAACCCCTACCGCACTGACGTTACCGAATTCATCCAGCCTTGCTATTACGGTTGCGCCGATGAGTGCCGTTGTCATTACCCTCGAAACCAGTTCTCGCACGATGTACACGGTTAAACCCGGCAGTTGGAACGACCCGTCGATCTGGTCGGGTAATCGGGTGCCGAACAGCAGCGATATTCTCCAGGTGAACCATACCGTGACCGTTCCGGCTAATACGAACGTGTATGCGTTGCGGATTATTTATTCCGCCAGTAATCAGCTGCAACTCGGTTCGAACGCCAAACTGCTGCTGGCTTTGTAAGGCTGAACGCGTCAGTTTTCATTACGTTAGCGGATAGGGAGTTCGTGCATCGTAGCCAGATGACTGGCTAACTCCGGCTTATTCGCAATCTGAGCCTTGATGTAATCGAGGGTTTCGGCAGGTAGTTGCGGAGTTCGACTGATGATGTCAATGCCTTCGGGCGTAAACAGCGTTTTCGAGAACTGAATAACCGCCCATTGTCCATTGGGATCTTGCAGGACAACGCTCCACCGGCTCCGTAGTAGACTTAAAACGCCTTTGCCCCGCCAGACGAAGGCCGATGCGTTTTTCGGATCGGGATAGTCAAAGCCGGTCAGCGTCTTGGTCTTTCCTTTTTTCTGGTACGTTACTTCGTCCAGCAAAACGTTGGTATTCCCGTTCTTGGTTGTTAGCGAATACGTGAACGTAGGGTTGATCTTGTCGCCCTTCAGCCACATTGGAAAGTTCGTACTGCAAATAAACCAGGTGCCAACCAGGGCGTGTATAATCGGTTTCATCGCCTAAGGCTTGGTTATAGCTTAAGTTTGATGCGTAGTTTGCCCAGGAGGGCCGTGATGCCCACAACCACTAACGCAAACAGTACACTTTTCAGCAAGCCGATAACGCCGACCGTGAGGCTTTGGGGCAACGAAATACCGGACAAATCAGCGACGCTGTAATACACGTACGGAATCAGATAGCAGGTCAGTGTGCTGGTTCCGGCGGGTCGGATCAGGTCAAACCAGTTCGCCTTTCCCCGCAAATCGACCAGCCAGTAAACGACCGCGTAAACCAGGAACGCAATGCCGCAGCAAAGAAATACCCAGGTTGGCGTTGCCTGAATTTTTGAGATGATAAAAAATTGCCGCGCAACGAAACCAGCCAGCAGAAGCAAGACGCCAATACCGGCAAAGAAGGTAGGCAGACGGTGGGCTTGTTCGGTTCGGTAAAGATGGGTCAGGAGTGTCGTGGCGAGAATGCCCGCGAAGGCGAACGAGTCAAACGCGCCGTTGCCCAGAATCCAGTCGCGGGGACCGTCGGGCCAAAGTGCGTGTAGCCAACCGGCATGACCTGCTATGCAAACCATCGTAAAGAACAGCCACAGACCGGCCAACAACAACGGCTGTTTGTGAGTGAACAGATACAAGATGGCGCAGGTCAGGTACGTCCAGCCGATCAGCCCCAAGATACCCCACCACTGCGCTGTCATCACCACGAGCTTGTCATCAGGGCCGCCCCGAAACACCACTGCCAGGTAAATGAGCAGGACAACGCCCAGTAGTTGTAGGCCCGTGAAAACGGCTTTGGTGGTTCCTTCGCGTTTAGGATACTGGTTCCAGATCAAGAAGAAACCCAGCACCATCAGAATTTGAAACCATTCGGCGCTTATGCCCGTTGCCCGCGCGTTCAGATCCGGTACGTTGACCGTAAACACGCCCATCACCAGTAGGGCAACCGACCGGATGACGATGTGCTGCACGATCTTTGCGTACGAATCGCCCTTGCTGAGCCGCTGCCGGATGGCGAACGGAATCGACATGCCCACGATGAACAGGAAACACGGAAAAACCGTGTCGGCAAAACCCAGGAAATCCTGATCGGAGCGGGCGTGTTCGAGCCAGACCGGAATACCAGATAAGGTCCAGAGGTCGTTCACAAAAATCATTGTCAGCATGGTCAGTGCCCGGAACACGTCGATGGAAAACACGCGTTTGAGCGACAGGTCTACCGCGCTAAGCTTTGGTTGAGAGGTTATCATAGCCAATGGACGTTAGTTCGCTTCGCCGAGTCGATTTATTTCGCCGTAAAGCGCTTTGAAGCAGTTTGTTTGCGTGTTTTCGCCCGAGTCAGGATTCGTCTTCACCCCATAAAATTCGTCCAGAAACTGCCCGGCTCCTGACCAGATCGTTTGCATCATGCCCTGAAGCCGTTCTTTCATCTGGGGGGTTACCGACTTTCTAAATTTGACCATGTCCTGCGTTTGGGTAACGGCAAAAGCCGGTTTGCGCCAGGGGCAGGTGATCACGCTAAGTCCTTTGGTCGCGAAATAAACGGCGGTCTGATCGGGCCGTTCGTAGTGCCAGTCGCAGATCATCACATCGGTGGGAATCAGGTCGATGGCGCGGTGCGTGTTGTTCATGCTGGCTTCCCACATGCCGATGCCCGTCGTTTTCCCGTCGAGAAGCCGGTCGCCCCAAATCCAAAGCTTCCGGTTTTTCTGTGCGAGGTGATTCCGAATTTCGCCCACTTCTCCGGCAAACAATTCAGCTTTGTCGCGACCCGAACAGCGCGGACATTTATCGTCGCCGATGTAAAACACTTCGTCCATCCCCGCGTGGAAAGCGTCGGCTTCAAACACATCGCAGATTTCGTCTACCAGTTCAAAAACAACCTTGTGTACGCCCGGATGCAGCGGGCAGTAGCTCTTGCAATACAAACCGTCTGGATTGGGCCACACGTATTTTTCGGGCATTTTGACGTGCGGGGTTTCGTCAAATTCGGGGTAAACGCGGAGCAGATTGTGGGTTGTGCTGGCCCAGGATTGGTGACCGAGCAGGTTGATCTGCGGAATCAGGCGGATGTTGTTTTTCTGGCAGGCTTTCACCAGCTTCTTTACGTCTCGTTTCGACAAGGCGACGCTGTCACGGAGTTCGGGATGGCTGTCGAACTGGTAATTGAAATCGATTCGCAGGATAAGCGTATTGACCTGACGCGGAGCAAGCTCTTCGTTGATAAATTTAAGGAATGTATCCAGTTGCTTAGGCTGCGGAGCGGCAATGCAGAAGCCACGAACGGGCAGCAAGCTATCCAGTTTTGTTTGCGCCCAGGACGTCTGATAAATCAGGCCGAAAAGAAGTGCCAGTAAACGTATCGAAAATCGGGTCATGAGGAAGGTTGTTGTAACGTACTCTTTAGAAAGAGAATCAGCAGGCGATTCTATTCAACGTTCAGGAGAAAAACCCAGCGGCTTGTCATTTACCGGGCTATTTCGATTTTATACTTCTTTCCCTTCATTTTCTCCTGACTGATCTTCTCCAGTAAATCCTCAACCTTGTCACGCTTGACGGCCACAAAGGACATAAAATCTTTGACCTCGATCAGCCCAAGATCGCCTTTGTCGAGCTGGCCTTTTTGCGAGAAGAAACCGACAATATCGACCTTGTTGAGCTTGTTTTTCTTGCCACCACTGACGTACAGCGTCACAAAGTCCGCTGGCTTCGGTAACGCTGGTTTTCCGGTTGGGAGCACTAACTCATCCAGGGACGGGGGCAGATAAGCGGGTATTTCTTCGTTCGGCGATAAAATAATATACGCCGTTCCGCTGGCGTGCATTCGGGCCGTTCGGCCATTTCGGTGCGTAAATTCCGCTTCGTGCAGGGGCAACTGGTAATGGATGACGTGTTTCATCTCGGGAATGTCCAGACCCCGCGCTGCCAGATCCGTGGTGACCAGATAGCGCACGCTGCCGTTTCGGAACTGAATCAAGGCTCGTTCGCGGTCGGCCTGCTCCATACCACCGTGGTAGACGAGTGATTGAATACCGCGTTCGGCCAACTGGTCGCTGGTTTGGTCGGCGGTTTCGCGCAGGTTGCAGAAAATCAGGGCTCCTTCCGAATTCAACGAACCAAGCAGCCGAAACAACGTGTCGAACTTATCCGCTGACTGAGCGTAAACAACGTGCGTCGTCAAGCCCGTTTGCTCTACATGCTCGGGGGTAAACGTCAGCGTGGTTGGTTTGTAAAGCCGGACAAAATCGGGAATGCTGATGGTGGAGGTAGCCGAAACCAGCACCCGCTTCCGCAGATTGCGCAGACCGCCGATAATAAACGCCATTTCGTCGTGGAAGCCCATTACCAGCGACTTGTCGAACTCATCCAGCACCAGCGTGTGAATTCCCTCCAGCGAGAACGTCCGGCGCGTAATGTGATCGGCAATTCGACCGGGTGTTCCGATCAGCAAGGCGGGGGGATTGCTTAAATTTTTGATTTCGGTTTCGACCGGATGACCGCCGTAGCACACGTTGACTTTGTAGCCCGTCGCCATCTTTTTCCAGACCTGTTCAATTTGCAGGGCCAGTTCTCGCGAGGGGGAAAGAATCAAACACTGCACCTGGGGCTGGTCGGGGCTGAGCAACTGAAGAATGGGTAGCAGAAAACCAAGCGTTTTTCCCGAACCGGTGGGCGCGATCAGAAACGTGTCGTTGTCGGCGAGAATCGCGTTCTGTGCCGCTTCCTGCATGGGGTTCAGCGTCGTGATGCCCAGCCGGGCCAGTATATCGGTTTGTTGTTCGGGAGTAATCATGCCGTAAAAGTAGTTCAAAATGCGGGGGCTACTAAAGATAAGCCCTACCTTCGTCCTTTGGTATACTGATACGACTATGACTTTCGACGCGCTGAATCTAAACAAACCGCTCCTGAACGCACTCAACGACCTTGGCTACACCACGCCGACACTTATTCAGGAACGGGTGTTTCCGGTGGTAATGTCAGGGCAGGATGTCTGTGGTATTGCCCAGACGGGAACGGGTAAAACGTTTGCGTATCTGTTGCCGAGTCTTCGACAGTATCAGTTTTCGAAAGAGCATCAGGTGCAAATCCTTATCATCGTTCCGACGCGGGAATTGGTGGTTCAGGTCGTTGACTCCATAAAGCAGTTGTCGACGTATCTGAACCTGATGGTCGTGGGCGTCTACGGCGGAGTCAATCTGAAAACGCAACTGGCCGAGGTGCAACAGGGGGCCGATATACTGGTGGCAACACCCGGTCGGCTGGTTGATTTTCTGACCAACGGTGCGTTGAAAATGAAATCGCTCAAGAAACTGGTGATCGATGAAGTCGATGAAATGCTGAACCTGGGGTTTCGGGCGCAGCTGAATGTCATTCTGGATCTGCTGCCACCCAAACGGCAAAACCTACTTTTTTCGGCCACGATGACGGACGAAGTCGAGCAACTCATCGGTAAATACTTTGCTAATCCGGTGCGGGTCGAAGCGGCTCCCGTCGGTACGCCACTGGAAAACATCGAGCAGAAAGGCTACGAAGTGCCTAACTTCTACACAAAGGTCAATCTGTTGAAGCTGCTCCTGGAGCAAAATCCAGCCATGACCAAAGTGCTGGTGTTTACCGCTACCAAACAACTCGCCGACGATCTGTACGACCAGCTTTCGGATGATTACCTAGACCAAATCGGCATTATCCATTCCAATAAATCGCAGAACGCCCGCTTCAACGCCGTCGATCAGTTCAAGGCCGGTACGTACCGGATCTTGATCGCTACGGATCTGGTTGCGCGTGGTATCGACGTGGCCGACGTATCGCACGTGATCAACTTCGATGCGCCGGATGCTCCCGAAAATTACATTCACCGCATTGGTCGAACGGGCCGGGCCGATAAAAAAGGTATTGCCATTACGTTCATCACCGAAGCGGATCAAGCGCCCATCGCGCCCATCGAAGCCCTGATGAAATACCAGATCCCGCGCGAACCGCTGCCCGAACAACTCATTATATCTACCGAACTGACGGAAGCCGAACAGCCGAAAGTTCACATGAAGATCGTTGAGGTCAAAGCGCCCAAGCGGGAGGATGTCGGCCCGGCTTTCCATGAGAAACTGGCGAAAAACCAGAAAGTAAACGTTCGCCGGGATTACGAAGCCGAGAAGCGTTTGAAATACGGTCGACCCATCAAGCGGAGCGGTAAGAAATAACCGTCGCTGGGCTCCCTCATAGTCATCACAAGCTACAATTTACATGCCTTTTTCGTCGCTGGGTTTATCGCCGTCGCTGCTGAAAGCGATCACGGCTCAAGAATACACAAAACCGTTCCCCATTCAGGAGACGGCCATCCCGGCCATTCTGGAGGGAAAAGATATTTTAGGAATTGCCAAAACAGGTTCGGGTAAAACGGCCAGTTTTGTCTTGCCCATTCTCGAACAGTTCATGCGTCGGCAACTGCCAAAAAACGACGAGGTGAAAGTGCTCGTGCTGGTGCCAACCCGCGAACTGGCCGTGCAGGTAGCGGAGGTTTTTCAAACGTTTAGCGCTAAACTGCCCCGGCCCGTGAAGACGTTGGCGGTGTACGGTGGGGTATCCATCAATCCGCAAATGATTGCCGTACGGGATGCTGAAATTGTTGTCGCTACGCCCGGTCGGTTGCTGGAGTTGATTTCTACGAATGCGGTTCGTTTATCGGCGGTACGCATTCTAGTCCTCGATGAAGCGGATAAAATGCTTGAACTGGGTTTTGCTGATGAGGTAAATCAGCTCATTGATCAGGTGCCGACCCGCCGACAGACGATTCTTTTTTCGGCTACGTTGGGCGACGCGATTGATACTATTCAGAAAAATCTGCTGCGCAATCCGACTAAAATTGAAGCGGTAGACGAGGAGCAAAACCTGGATTTGATCAAACAAATTGCTTACCGGGTTGACCCCGAGCGGAAAGGACCGCTGGTGCGCTACCTGATCAAGACGGGCGCGATGAAGCAAGTGCTCATCTTCGTTTCCTCGACCCGAACCGCCGATAACCTCGTCGTAAAGTTGAACAAAAACGGCATCCGGGCGGCTGCTATCCATAGCGGTAAAAGTCAGGGTGCCCGTACCGAAGCGTTAACGACGTTCAAAGCCGGTCGGCTCACGGTGCTGGTTGCTACGGATTTGATTTCCAGAGGAATTGATATTCAGTTGCTGCCGCATGTGATCAATTTCGAACTGCCCCGCTCGCCCAAAGATTACATTCACCGCATCGGTCGAACGGGCCGGGCCGAAGCCGAGGGGGAAGCCATTTCGCTCATTACACCCGATGACGAACATCACTTCAAAATCATTCAGAAAAAGATGGGCAAGCGCGTCGAACTAGTCGATACGGCTGAGTGGAATGTAGCGGTATATTGACCGCCTGAGGGCGTGGATTAAACCAATTTGCTCTATGTATGTCTTAGAGTAAAATGAAACAAGTGAATAGTAAGGTCGGTTGTTTCTAGTTGAAGTAATTAACCTATGAACGCACAAAAATCCACTGCTATGAAAACGATTCATCATAAGATTGGTCTGCTGTTTTTATTAGTAACCCTGTTGGGGCACACTAGCCAGGCGCAAAGTCGCTCCGGATGGGGACCCCAGACGACGGGAGCCGTAGTAGGAACAGGTGTTGGAGCTGTAGCCGGTGCTGTCATTAACAAACGCAATCCAGCAGTTGGGGGCGTGGTTGGTGGGGTATTAGGTGGCGCTTCGGGTTACGCCATTGGTAAGCAAAAAAAGAAGCGCTGGAGTCCGCAGGCGAAAGGTACGGCCATTGGGGCGGGTGTCGGTGGTGCTGCCGGTGCCATCATCAACCGGCGTAACCGAGTCGTCGGTGGCCTTATTGGGGGAGTAGCGGGTGGAGCCGCTGGTTACGCTATCGGGAAGCACGTTGACAATAAGCGCAAAAAAGAAGCCGCTGCCCGCGCTGCTGCCGAACAGGAAGCACTGGCCCGTGCCGAAGCTGAGCGTGAAGCCGCTGCCCGCGTTGCCAATACTGCCAATAACGACCTGGCCCCCTATGTGCCCACGGCTCGTACTCGATCGGCGGTAGCGGCCACCGCGACACCAGCGGTTCAGCCTCAGGCTTTGTACAATCCCAAAACAGCGCCAGTATCCTACATCTTACGGGAAGGCTTTCTGCCCAACGAATCCTACGGTGATCCATCTACGCCGTACGGTGAATCTGAATATCGGCGCAAAAGCTGGTAAGTAGTTTGTTTAAACACCATTTGTTTTACTGGACTTTGCCCCGTTCGTGTCATACGCTGTTAGCGTAGCGGACACGAACGGGAGGCAATTGTCACACTCACTAAAGTCATGAAAACACTTTCTTGGATTCTAATCGTTAGTAGCCTCCTCACCGCTTGTTCACGGTCAAATGATCTGGCAACGGTTCAGGATCTCAATCGGCAGTTTATTGACGCCTGGAATAACAAAAGTTCGGACAAAATTACGGGCTTTCTAGCCGAAGATGTGGATTTTGTCCAGGGAGGCACTCACTTCAAGGGTAAATCGGAAGTATCCAGAAAATGGGTCAACGAAACACTGCCAACGCTGGCCGACTTGAAAACCAACGTCGTCAGTTCCGGTATAGATAGCCAAATAGCCTACGAAGCCGGTACGTTTTCGGTCGATGTATTGCCCGCCAGTCCCGATCTACCACATGGCATCGGCGAAGGGAATTTTATCCTGCTCTGGAAAAAAGGGGAAGATGGTGCCTGGAAGCTAAGCTACGCTCAACTCGAAGATTTGCCCGTACAGGTAAAACGCTGATTGATAGCGAGTTGTATAAAATATTTTTATATTTTTTTGTCCTGGCTCCGGCCACCCGGCCCGAGGAACGACCGGGCCGGGTGGCCGGAGCCAGGACAAAAAATACCCGCTTCAGTTCGCCAAAATAAAATTTAGACAGTTAAGTTAAAGTACTACAGAAGCTATCTCCATTTAAACAAAACGTCGCATCCACACCGTCAGCTACTAAACTAGCCTGCTGGTGTGGATGCGACGTTTATTCGGTGAACTGTAATCGCTCGCTTACTTCGCTTTGGGGGCCGACGCTGCTTTCTTCGGACTCATCGAAGCGCCTTTGTAGGCAATCTTGAACAGCGTTCCGTTCATATCGTCAGTGACGTACAGCGACCCGTCCGGCCCTTGCGCTAACCCACACGGACGATGCTGAACAGGACCGGTCGGTTTCACCAGATCCGTGCCGGCGAAATTATCGGCGAAGATTTCCCAATTGCCGGAAGGTTTGCCATTTTTGAACGGTACGAACGCAACCAGATAGCCTTTGTGCAACTCCGCCGACTGGCTATGGAACGCAATAAACGCACCGTTCCGGTATTTGGCGGGAAAAGCGGTTCCGGTGTAGAATAGCAAGCCATTCGGACCCATATGGGCCGGGAAAGCCACGGCTGGATCGATGGTTTTTTCGCCACCCGTTTTTTTGCCATCACCGCCGTATTCGGGAGCCAGAATTTTCTTTTTCTGAATCTGATCGTAGTAGACATACGGCCAGCCCGCGTCGTCGCCCTTGTGTACTTCGTACATCGTTTCGGCGGGTAGTTCGGCGCTTTGCTTGGCCGTGTAATACTGCGGGTAAAAATCGTGGAACTGACCACGGCCGTGCTGCATAACAAACAACGAGTTGCTAACCGGATTCCAGTCCAGACCGACCACGTTTTTCAGTCCTCGGGCATACCGAACACCATCGGCGTAGGTTTGATTCGGCTTGTTGGCTTTGAACTGCCAGATGGCCGCAGCCGAGTCGAGGATAGGGCAGGGCATCATTCCTTTTCCCGTCCCGGCTTCCCGGCAGGCATCGTTATCCGACGCTACATTGACGTAAATGTTATCCTGGTTATCAACCGCAATGGATTTTGACTGGTCCCGCTCTTTAACAATCAGTCCTGACACCAGTTTTTCGGGTTGATCCGGATTGATTACTTCGCCGTTTTCATCCAGTTTATAGCGAAAAACGCTTGAATTTGAGGAAGTGTACAGGTAGCCGTTTTTGAGGTAAATCCCCGTACCCGGATAATCGCCGAAGCCAACGCGCTCATCGATGACGCCATCTTTGTCGGTATCACGAAGGCGATAAATGCCTTTGCCATCCTTCAATTTGGCCAGTTTCACGTAAATGTCGCCGGTTTTACTGATGGCGATGTGCCGGGCTGAGCCCAGGTCTTCGGCGACGATACTGGCAGAAAAGCCGGTCGGTACTTTTAGCTCCGATGCGACAATGGTTTTTGTGACATGACGAGATGATCGAGTTGGCGGGGTAGGCGTAGCGCCTGTACGCATACCCGTGGTTAACGCGGCCAGGAGGAAGGCAACCGCGAAGGAAGGTTTGTTCATACGAAAAGTAAACCTGAACGAAAAAAATAATTAGTTGAAGTAGTAAGCGGTTTTCGTCCCAAAAATACTAATCAATCGTACACGCAACCGTCAAAAAGGGCGATCTGACTTGTTTTTTGACGGATCAGCGGTCTATTTCTACTTCGCTTTTCGACCTACGGTATGAATCGGTTACCAGCGCCTTTATACGGCAATCTACTGCTTATATGCTGACTCGCTTATTGGTATTGGGTACGCTGGGCCTGCTCGGAAACCTGTTGCGTCAACCTACCGCTCACGACTTCTTACCGGAAGCGCGCATTGACCGTAAAGCCGTGGTCATGCGTCATAACGTCGTCGTTACCCGCTTTGATTCGATGCAGTCGCTGTCGGTCGGCAACGGCGAGTTTGCGTTCACGGTTGACCCGACTGGACTGCAAACCTTTCCCGAAACCTATCAACGGGGCGTTCCGCTCGGTACGCAGTCGCAGTGGGGCTGGCACAGTTTCCCGAATCCGAAGCAATACCGGATCGAGGACGTGTACAAAGACTACCAATCACACGGGCGAACGATTGCGTACACGTATGCCTATTCAGAACCGACGCGGAAGAAACAGGCGTCGGATTGGTTTCGGGAGAATCCGCATCGGTTGCAGCTAGGCCAGATTGGCTTCGGACTGACCAAAGCGGATGGGACAGCCGCCAAACCGCAGGATTTGGGGCACATTCGTCAGGTGCTGAACTTGTGGACGGGCGAGATTCGTAGTCATTTTGAATTTGACGGTCAGTCGGTGGATGTATGGACGGTGGCTCATCCGACTCAGGATCAACTGGCCGTTCGGGTCCAGTCGCCTTTACTCAAAACTGGTCATTTGGTGTTAACCATACGATTTCCGTACGCTGCGGGCGGGTGGGAAAACAACGTAGACTGGCAGAACCCGGAACGCCATACGTCACGACTTCGGCCAATAAACGCCAACGCAGCGGTTGTAGAACGAACGCTTGATACGACTCATTATTCGGCGGGTATCGTCTGGCGTTCGAAGGCTTCGCTTGAGCAAACGGAACCGCATACCTTCGTGCTGAAACCGTCCGGTCAGGAGACATCGCTGGACATGAGTTGCCGTTTTTCGAAGCGGCCAACCGGCGAAACAACTACGTCGTTTACCGAAACGCAGACCCGTAGTCATCGAAGCTGGGCGCAGTTCTGGGAGTCGGGTGGGGCCGTCGATTTTTCGGGGAGCACCGACCCCCGCGCGACCGAACTGGAACGACGCGTTGTGTTATCGCAATACCTGACCCGGATTCAGTGTGCGGGTTCGATGCCTCCGCAGGAAACGGGCCTGACCTACAACAGCTGGTACGGCAGACCGCACCTGGAAATGCACTGGTGGCACGCGGCCCATTTCGCCCAGTGGAACCGAATCGATCTGCTGGAACGAGGTCTGGGCTGGTATCGGTCGGTGCAAAAGAAAGCCCGCGCGATTGCCGAGCGGCAGGGTTTTAAGGGCGTACGCTGGCAGAAAATGACCGACGAGGGTGGCAACGAAAGTCCGTCAACCATTTCGCCGTTTCTGATCTGGCAACAGCCACACATCCTGTATTTTGCCGAATTAGCGTATCGGTATCACCAGAACCGGGCCACGCTGGAGAAATACAAAGAGCTGGTGTTCGATACGGCTGATTTTATGGCTTCCTATGCTTACTGGGACTCGACCCGTAATCGGTACATCCTGGGAAAAGCGTTGATTCCGGCTCAGGAGCGATTTAAGCCCGAAGAAACCTACAACCCAACGTTTGAACTGGCCTACTGGCGGTGGGGACTTTCTGTTGCGCAGCAGTGGCGCGAGCGGTTGGGGCTTCCCCGCAATCCAAAATGGGACGATGTACTGACTAAATTGTCCCTCTTGCCGGTACAGGACGGCTTGTATCTGGCGGCTGAGAGTGCTCCCGATTCCTACACGTTTCAGCCGTACATGACCGACCACCCAACCGTACTGGGTGCTTATGGGTTCCTGCCCGCTTCGGACAAGCTGGATATTGCTACGATGCAGCGCACCTTCGACAAGGTTATGGCGGTCTGGCATTGGGAAGATACCTGGGGCTGGGACTATCCGTTGGTGGCGATGACCGCAGCCCGGCTGGGGCGACCTAAACAAGCCGTGGATGCGTTGCTGATGAAGGTGACGAAAAACACGTATCTGCCCAACGGCCATAATTATCAGCGAGACAACCTCCGTGTTTACCTTCCCGGCAACGGCGGGCTGCTGATGGCCGTTTCGATGATGTGCGCGGGTTGGGACGGCTACGCGGGGCCCGCTTCACCAGGCTTTCCGCAGGACGGAAGCTGGAAGGTGCGCTGGGAAGGGTTCAACCGGATGCCTTGAGAGTGTTGTGTTCATTGACTGATCTCCCAAACCCCGCTGCGCCGGCTATTTCACGCTTTCGTGTAATCCGTACTGTCCAAAATCTGTAATGTAATACGGGCAGAGTGGTGTCGGCGGGTCCGTGGAGTCAGTTTCTCAAAACCGACTCCACGGACCCGCCGACACCACGACAAAAGGATAACTGATTAACGTAAGTCGAACCGGACAATGCTATTTCGTGTAATGTATCTCAACCAGAAGATGTCTCTTCCGTCCTGCTCCTTAAGGAATTGCACAGACCCGATGATATTGTCCGAAACAAACGTTTCATAAACGCTTCGTAGCCAAAGTCGCCTTCGGTGTACAGCCAGTCAATTTCGCCATGGGGTCCGGCAATGTAACTATCCAGGCGGGTAGCGATAAATAACGTGAACGATGTCTCAGCTTCCGTTTAATTTTTTGATTATCAAATGATTACGTATTATGTCGGCCCATTATTCACGTTAAATAGGTTTACCTGCTTCATCCCGGTGAAAGCGATTTGTCGAAGAAATCGAATCGCTCGCCAACTTCGCCGGTGATAAGCCTGGCCCGTGCCAAATTATTTCTGTAACTAGCTGCCAAGACCAGCGAATGGTCTGTGCTGTACCTACTCGAATGCCTAAACAACCCCTGATTGCCCACGATGCCATTGTGTTAGGCATCCTATTGGCCTTGCTGGCTTTAATCTTTCATACATCCCGCTCCGAAAACAAAAGCTGGCAGCGCTTTTACAATTGGGTTCCGGCTTTGCTGCTGTGTTACGTTTTTCCGGGGGCGCTGAACAGTTTAGGCGTTATTTCGGGCGAGCAATCGAGCTTGTACACCGTAGCCTCCCAATACCTTTTGCCGGCTGCGCTGGTCCTGCTCACATCTACCGCCGATTTACGCTCTATTCTTCGGTTGGGGAACAAAGCCCTGCTGGTTTTTCTGGCCGGAACGGTAGGCATTATTCTCGGTGGTCCCATTGCGCTGTGGATTGTCAGTACATTATCACCCGCTTTTCACCAACAGGCCGAAGAACAGCAGCTTTGGAAAGGTCTGGTTACGATTGCCGGTAGCTGGATTGGCGGAAGCGGTACGCAGATCGCACTGAAGGAAATCTATGGTTGTAGCGAAGCCCTGTTCGTCATCATACTGGTGGTCGATGCGGTTGTGGCTAATACCTGGACGGCCTGCCTGATCTACGGAGCCGCGTATTCGGAACGCATCGACCGTTTTCTGAAAGCGGATAGCCGCAGCATCGAAGAAGTAAAACAACGCATTTTAAACTACCGAGAGGAGCGCGACAAACCGACCGATCTAACCGATCTGACAACGATCCTGGCACTGGGTTTCGGGGGAGCTGCTATTGCCCACGCCCTGGCCATTTTTTTGACCAAAACGCTTCAACCCCACGCCGACTGGATGCGGGCGCATGGCCTGGAGCCGTTTCTGTCCAATTTCCTGTGGGTGGTTATTTTGTCAACCAGCCTGGGCGTTGGTTTGTCGTTCACCCGTGCCCGTAAGCTCGAAAAACTGGGTACGACCGATCTATCGACTCTGTTCATCTACTTCCTGATTATGACCATCGGAATGCGGCTCGACTTGTCGAACGTCAGCGGTAATGTTGGGCTGTTTGGTGTGGCCGTTATCTGGATGCTTATTCATATCATGGTCATGTTTGTGGCCGCACGCTGGCTAAAAGCGCCTTATTTCTTTGTGGCCGTAGGCAGTCAGGCCAACATTGGCGGGGTAGCGACGGCCCCGGCAGTAGCGTCTGTGTTTCATCCGGCGCTGGCACCCGTGGGCGTTTTGCTGGCTGTATTGAGTCATGTGCTGGGCACCTACGGCGGAATTGCCTGCGCCTGGTTGATGCAACTTGTCATATGATTTCTTAGTTTTAGTAGTTTTTACCACTACTCATGATCCGTAAATATACCGCACCTGTGCTGTGGCTGGTCTGCTTGTTCCTAAGCGAGGCTGCTGCTAACGCACAGACTGTCACCCGTTCGCCTTATCTGCAAGTCGTTACGCCGACGAGCATAACCGTCCGGTGGCGAACCGACCAGCCAACGAGCAGCCGGGTTCGTTTCGGGGCGAATGCTGACCAGCTTACGCAGGCGGTTTCTGATCCGGCTCTGACTACCGAACACGTCGTTACCCTGACGGGCTTGCAGGCGGCTACCCGTTATTTTTACGCCATTGGTACGAACACGAACGATTTGATGGCCTCCGGTGAACAGTATTTTCAAACGTCGCCAACGGCGGGTTCAACCGTTCCCGTCCGGATCTGGGCGCTGGGCGATTTTGGTAGTGGCACTGCCAATCAGTTTGCCGTACTGGAGAAATACCGGAATGCCACGAAAGACCGCCCCGCCGACATCTGGCTATGGCTCGGCGATAATGCCTACAATCAGGGTTACGATTCCCAATACCAGCAGAATGTTTTCAACGTGTACACCGACCTGCTGAAGCGTCTGCCGGTATGGCCTACCCCCGGTAACCATGAGTACGTGGACAATCCAAACAACCTGGATATTGATTATTTTCGGCTGGTCAATGTACCCCAACAGGCTGAGGCCGGGGGCGTTGCGTCGGGGTCGAAACGCAATTATTCGTTCGACTATGCAAATATTCACTTCGTGTCCCTCGATTCACAGGGTAATGACGGTGGCCGCGTGTATGACCCGAACGGTCGGCAGGCGCAATGGCTCGTAAAGGATCTAGCCGCTAATCGCCAGCCCTGGACGATCGTGTTTTTTCACCACCCGCCCTATACCAAAGGGTCGCATGATTCGGATAACGCCAACGATCTGATTCAAATCCGCCAGCAGCTATTGCCTATTCTGGAGCAGTATCAGGTCGATCTGGTCTTGTCGGGCCATAGCCATTTGTACGAGCGTAGCTATCTGATGAAAGGTCATTACGGGCAATCGACCACGTTCGACAAGAGTCAACACGCGGTATCGACTGGCAACGCCCGCTACGACGGTTCGCCCAATTCGTGCCCGATCATGAACAAACAGGCGGGTACGATCTACGTCGTAAACGGGAGTGGTGGGCAGCTGGGTTGGCAGTCCGTGGGGTATCCGCATCCGGCTATGGTGTATTCGGATAACCAGGTGGGCGGCTCGATGGTCATTGACGTTACCGACAACCGGCTCGATGCACAGTGGGTCGCTGCCGATGGGGTTGTCCGCGACAAATTTACCGTGCTGAAAAAAGTAAACCAACGTCGTTATTTTTTGACGACGCCCGGTAAGCCGCTTACCCTGACGGCATCGTGGCCCGGTAATTACACCTGGAATTCGGGCCAAACGGGTAGGACGATCACTGTAGCCCCGACCGCGTCAGCGACTTATACGGTTACCGATCAATCCGGCTGTTTGTTGGATGCTTTTGCGGTGGATGTCGATAATCCGACGAATACGGATGTGCGGTTTGAAGGGCAACTAGCCATTTACCCGAACGCAGCTACCGGTTCCGCCACGATCAAGGTAGCCATTCCAAGCCCAAAAACGATTGATGTGCACGTTACCGATAGCCAGGGTGTTGTCATGTTTGAAAAACAATATGTGAACACTGCCCAAATTACCGAGTCAATAACTTTACCCGCGTCGGGGGAGTACCGGTTTATCGCCCGCGTCGGCACCGACGTGCTTTCCCGAATTAGTTTCAGGTTGTAAGAGGCTGTCTAAATTTTGTCCTGACGAACCGAAGTGGACGTTTTTTGTCCTGGCTCCGGCGAACTGGCCCGACGACCCGGTCTTGGCGTCGGGCCAGTTCGCCGGAGCCAGGATGGAAATGGTATAAAACAAATTTTTGAATAGTCTCTAAAAAAGAGTCTGGGGCGATGATAACGGCTTGTAACGAGCTTTACCGGTTGGTTAATGGCGACTAACTAGCTATGGAGTCAGCGGTGTACAGTTTCAATTGGATGATTTCGGTCGGAATAGGCTGCTTGTTCCAGTGCTGGTGAATAGCCAGGGCGGCACCCAACGCGGTCGCCTGCGCTACCGAAGCGGCATACACGTCCGTTTGCGGAAAAGCCGTTGCCAGCAAAGCCATGTAAATCGGATTTTTGCTGAATCCACCATCCACAAATAATCGCTTAACGGGTGAATTTTCGAGCACCAGATCCGTCGAAATCAACTGCTGAGCCACGATGTCCAGCATCAGCTGGTGATACGCTTCTTCGTACGTTTGAAAATGAGCTAGATCCCGGTAGCCAAACAGCGATTCCTGCATGGGCGGGTTTTTCACCTGGTCGAAACTGGTGCCGGAATCGGGCCGGTTGGTGCGCAACGACTGGATGGTACCGGGATTGTAGGCAACCGTTTTGTAATAGTCAACGGGCGCGTTAAAATGCTCCGCCAGTCGTTTGGTCTGTTGTTCGTGTTCGTAGCCCGCAAACAAGCGCGATGCTTTCACGGGATGACCTTTGTAATGCAGGTAGCACAAACAATCATACTGCAATTCTTCGGGCGAGATCGGGCTGGCATTGAACGGGTTCATGCTGATCGACCAGGTACCGGTTGAGATCAAGATAAAGGGTGCATCCTGAAACGAAGCCAGGTACGGAATGAGAGCCGCCGAACTATCGTGCAGACCAATGCCAACCGGATATGGCAAGGTCGTATCGTCGGTCGATACCACGGCATCCGAGGGGAAAATCGGAGCCAGACGTTGGTCGATTCCTTCCGCTTTTACCCAGTCGTGGTACTCGTTTTTTACGAAATCCCATAGCATCGTGTGACAGCCAATGCTGGTCAGATCCGAGAAGCATTGCCCCGTAACGAGGTAGCTCAGGTACTGCGGTAAGTGCAGCGAACACGTGGTGCGCTCGAACAACGTCGGTTTATCGTGCTTGAGCCGATACAGCATCAGACCCGAATTCAGGCTATCCAGCGCGGGTGAGGCCGTTTGCACCGATAGGTCGCTTTCGCTGCCATAGGTTGCGTAAAATTGCCGCCGTAACGCTGCTGGAAATGGCTTGAGGTAATTGTACAGGTGACCCACTACGTTACCATCCGTATCCAGATGGACAAAACTGGCTCCGTAAGCGGAAAAGTTGACGGCTTTGATCGTGAATTCATTGAGTTTTTCAGCCTCCTGCAACAAATCGCGTACCCAATCCGCCAACCGCGCTACGTCTTCGCAGGGGTCACCGTCATCGTCGGCCGTTTCAGCAAACTGCGTCGTCTTTTCCCAGACAATGTCGTATTGCTCATTAAACAAAAACAGTTTTTTATTCGTCTTGCCAACGTCGAAAATGGCGATAACGGGCGTTGCAGGCATAGGGCGGGAGGTAGGCAATAAGAATGATCAAAAATACCGGTTACGGAACACAACCGACATGCGTTCCGTAACCGGTATCACTTACAAACCAGTGGCGATGGTTTTGGTGCCGCGTTCGCCGATAAGCTTCTGGCGGACGGCTAACTGGCGAAATAAAGCCAGCGGTTGGAGCGCACCGCCCGCCCGCCGACGGGCTTCGGCTACCAGCGGTCGAACGTCGGTACGGAACGCTTCCTGCAAGATCTCCTGTGCCCGAACGACATCGTTGGCTTCCCTTGCTTCTTCCAGGGCCACCCGATCGACCAGCAGCGCCTGCGCGTAGGCCAGTTGGATCGCTTCAACGGATTGGAGCAAATCTTCCAGCGGGTCTTTCACGTTGTGCGAAGCGTCGATCATCCAGCCCAGACTCGTCGCGTGATCCAGACCACGCGCGTCCAATCCGTCAACGAGTTCGTTGAAGATCAGAAACAGCTGGTAGGGTTTGATGCTGCCCGCCGTTAAATCGTCGTCCCCGTATTGGGAGTCGTTGAAATGAAAACCGCCGAGTTTTTTCTCGTTCAGCAGAATAGCAACGATTTGCTCAATGTTGGCATTGGGCAGGTGGTGTCCCAGATCGACCAGTGTGTAGGCTTTGGGACCGAGCTTGGTGGCGTACAGCAACGACGAACCCCAGTCGCCAATCGTAGTCGAATAGAAATTCGGTTCGTAGGCTTTGTATTCGACCAGCAGTTTCCAATCGTCGGGCAGGGCTTCGTAGATCGCCTGAAGGCTGCCTAATGTCCGGTCAAACGCCTTGCGGAAATTGAGCTGACCCGGAAAACACGACCCATCCGACAGCCAGACCGTCAGCGAATCGGAGCCAAGCGCAATACCGTGCCGAATTACCTCGATGTTGTGGTCGATAGCCTGCTGCCGAACCGCCGGATCGACGTGCTGCAACGACCCAAACTTATAGCTGAGCGGCTGGTCCGGCTGATCCTGAAACGTGTTCGAGTTCATGGCATCGAACCGGATACCATGCTGGGCGGCTAGTTGCTTGATTGCTTCGGGGTCCGTCGGGATGTCCCAGGGAATGTGCAGCGAAATGGCTCCGCTCGACTGGTTCAGGGCGTGCAGCAAACCGATGTCTTCGAGCTTTTCTTCCAGAGAACGCGGCTCACCACCCCCGGCGAACCGCCCGAAACGAGTGCCACCCGTTCCCAGCGCCCAGCTCGGAATAGCGATCTGAAAGTCGATGAGTTTCGCAATGATGGCTTCCGCGTTCGCCAGTTCTTCGGTCCAGTACGCCAATTTACGCTGGTGACTTTCCTGAAGGCTGTTGTTATGGTCGGCAATTTGATACGGTTCGAGTTGCATAAGGGTTTAGGATTGAAGTTTATCGAACAAAAGCCATTGCTACGCCACCGTCAACGTTCAGTACGTTACCCGTCGATTTGTTCAGTAGACCACCGACGAAGGCAAAGCACGCGTTGGCAATGTCGTCGGGCAAAATGATCTCGTTCAAGAGGGTGCGTTTGGCGTAGTAGGCAGGCAATTCCTCGACCGTTACGCCGTAGGCTTTGGCGCGACCTTCGGCCCAGGCTCCCGCCCAGATCTTGCTGTCGGAAATCACCGCGTCGGGGTTGATCACGTTTACACGAATGTGGTCTTTGCCCAGTTCGGCGGCATTCAGTCGGCTCAGGTGCAGCTGCGCGGCTTTGGCCGATCCGTAGCCCGCGTTGTTGGGGCCCGACACCAAGGCGTTCTTGCTGACGATGTTCAGTACGTCGCCCCCAATCGCTTGTTTGCGCATGATCTCGACGCCCTGTTGAGTAACCAGAAACTGGCCTTTTACGAGTACATCGTACAGCAAGTCCCAGTCTTTCTCGGTATGCTCTTCAATGGGTTTGGAAATCGACAGACCGGCGCAGTTAACCAAAATGTCTACACCACCGAATGCCAGTGCCGCTACATCGTAAGCTTTCCGAATACTTGCGCCATCCGTAACGTCGAGGAGCGCCGATGCGTAAGCGTCCTTGCCGTACTGCTGGTTGAATTCGTCATCGGCCCCTTTCAGCCGGTCGGCGTCGTTGTCGTTGATGACCACCACGGCCCCTTCGGCCTGAAACCGTTTGGCGATTGCTTTACCGATACCACCCGCACTGCCCGTAACCAAGGCAATCCGGCCCGTCAACGGCTTGGGTTTCGGCATCCGTTGCAGCTTGGCTTCTTCCAAAAGCCAGTACTCGATGTTAAACGCTTCCTGACGAGGTAGCGAGGTGTATTCCGAAATGGCTTCGGCCCCGCGCATCACGTTGATGGCGTTGATGTAAAATTCGGCGGCCACGCGAGCGGTCTGCTTGTCTTTGGCGAAGGTGAACATACCTACCCCCGGATACAGAATGACCACCGGATTTTTGTCGCGAATGGCCGGGCTGTTGGGATGCTTGCAGGTGTTGTAATAGTCCTCGTACATGGCCCGGTAGGCCTCAAACGCCGGGGTTAGTTTCGCTTTGACAGCCTGCGCGTCGGACAAGTCGTCGTTGGGAGCCAGTTCCAGCACGAGCGGACTGATTTTCGTGCGCAGGAAATGGTCGGGGCAGGAGGTACCCATCGGAGCCAGCCGGTCAAGATCCGCCGAGTTGATAAACTGCAAAACGCGGTCGTCGTCGGTAAAGTGGCCGACCATCAATTGCTGATTCGAGCAGAACCCGCGCAGGATGGGAGCCAGTGCCGCAGCCTGTTTCAACCGGTCGTCTTTTTCGACGGATTCCAATTTCGTACCCCCAAAGATCGGACCTTTTTTGCCGTAGTTTTCTTCGAGGTATTCGGCGCACCGTTCAATGACTTCCAGCGTGTTGACGTAACTTTCGTACGCCGTGTCGCCCCAGGTAAACAAACCGTGCGAACCGAGGAAAATACCCCGGATACCCGGATTCGCCTGAACGCACGCTTCCAGTTTCAGACCCAGATCAAAACCAGGACGTTGCCAGTCTACCCAGCCGAGTGTACCACCGAACAAATCCTGCACAATCTGTTTCCCGTCCTTGGCCGCTGCGATGGCAATGGCTGCGTCGGGGTGGAGGTGGTCGATGTGCTTGAACGGCAGAAAACCGTGCAGGGGGGTATCGATAGACGGCGCTTTTGACGACAGATCGAAAATGCAGTGGTTGAACAGCTCGACCATTTCATCCTCGAATTCGAGCCCCCGGTAAATGGTTTTGAGGCTCAGCAGACGGTCTACGTACAAAGCCGCCAGTCCGCTACGTTTGAGCGTACCCAAATCACCGCCTGACCCTTTTACCCACATCACTTCGGTGTCCTGACCCGTTAGCGGATCTTTAGCCGTCGCTTTGCAGGACGTATTGCCGCCCCCGTAGTTGGTCAGACGCAAATCGGCCCCGAGCAGGTTAGACCGGTAAATTAACAGCCCTACTTCGTCGCCAGCCAGTTCTGCCGCTTTGGCTTCATCCCATAAATAACTGACGTGCTGAAATGATTTTGTCGTGGTTGACATAGTTGATAAGCCGCCAGAAGCAGCGGTGTGTGTTTCGCTTTTTGATTCGACCAAATGTAGTAGACACACGGAGAAGGGCTTTCCTGTACTGTCCTACTGTTGGTATTTGTTACCGAACCGTTACGTCGTGTTTTGCAAAAAGAATTCAGGTGGGGAAAGCAGAACGAGAACAGAACAAATCCCGAATCGAGTTTGTATACCTGAAGCGGGTTTACTCCGTTCGCTTTCAATAATGACTTTCTTTCGCTTTTTCGCGCTTGCGCCCGTTACCCTGTTTGTACCATTGACCGTTTTAATTTTGGCGAATGAATACACGTTTGCCCGCGCCAGTCGGCGAACCAAGGATATTGCGTACGTGAACGCTGACTATCCCGACTATGATGCCGAGCGGCATCGGCTTGATGTGTATGCGCCTACCGATAAAGTGGTTTTGGGTCGCCCGGTTGTGGTGTTTATTCACGGCGGAAACTGGAATAGTGGCCGCAAGAGCCTGTACGCATTTATCGGGCGACGATTGGCTAAGCAAGGTGTGGTGGCTGTCGTGATCAACTATCGGCTTTCCCCTGATGTAGAAGTACCGGAGCAGGCGGACGACTGTGCCAGGGCGGTTCGCTGGGCAGCGCAGCACATCTCCGAATACGGTGGTGATCCGGGTCGGATTTTTGTGATGGGGCATTCGGCGGGTGGCGGACTGGCGGCCCTGCTCGCGACCGACGATGCGTATTTTACGAAACTTGGTTTGGATCGTAATCCCATCAAAGGGGCAATCCTCGATGATCCGGCGGGACTCGATATGTACGATTACCTGCAAAAAATGGAATATCCAGACGACGAAAAATACCTCATTCCGTTCGGGAAAGACCCGGTGGTCTGGCGGGCGGTATCGGCCCTGTACCATGTCGATGCCCGTACACCGCCCATGCTGCTATTTGTAGGGGAGCGTACGTATCCAAGTATTGCCCGAAGCACCCGCAAGTTCAGTCAGCGGCTCAAGGAAGTGGGTGTAAAGTATGAGTTCACGGAGTTGCCCCGCAAAAAACACATCGCGATGGTCACGCAGTTGTTCTGGAAGAAGAACATCATCTATCAGGATTTGCTTCGGTTTGTGGCCGCCACCCAACGGTAGAAAACGCCCTGAATTAACGTGAGTAATGGTTATTTTTTGTCATCCCGAGGAACGAGGGATCTTCGGTAGCAGGAAACTATCCTAGTAATTAGCGAAGATCCCTCGTTCCTCGGGATGACAAAAAAACGACACAAAAATGACTAGTAATTGATTGATTGTCAATGAATTTTATTCATTGTTTACGTTGAATTAACGACTTGAAGCCGCTTTCTGCTCCACGGGAATACTTTTAACATCCGTACGTTCCCGTTCGGTTTGCTCGACATACACAGCATAGTCCGCCGGTTCGATCCGAATGCCGACGTGGTTTGCGTAGGCCTGGGTGAATTCCGCGCCAAAGTACAGGATGGCTGCCGTGTAGTAGATCCAGGTCAGGATAACGATGAGCGAACCGGCAGCTCCGTAAGCCGAACTAGTACTGGTCGTTTCGATGTACAGACCGATGAGGTAGCGACCCAGCATGAACAGCAAAGCCGTAAAGAACGCACCCCAGCGCACGTCTTTCCAGGCAATTTTGGCGTCGGGTAATACTTTGAAAATAACGCCGAAGAGCACCGCGACGACCCCGGTGCTAATAGCCAGGTTAATCGCACTGATCAGGAAAACGCCAAGACCTGGAATGTAGCGAGTAAGGAAACCACTCAAGGCCAGTACAAGACCGTTGACAATCAACGATACCAGGAGCAGGAAGCCCAGGCTGATGATTAACGATGACGAAAGCAGACGATCCTTGACGAGTTTTAACCAGCCGCGTTTTGGTTTCGCCTTAACCCGCCAGATCATATTGACGGAATCTTGAATTTCTACGAAGATACTGGTGGCACCCAGTAACAACGTGACAATCCCGATAGCCAAGGCCGTGTTCGTTTTGCCTGATAGCTCTACACTCTTGATCATATCCTGAATCTGTTTGGCCGCTTCGTTGCCCACCAGTCCGTTGAGTTGCGAAAAAATTTCCCCCTGAATAGCTTCCTGGCCAAGAAAAACGCTGATCAGCGAAATAATCAACACCAGCAGCGGGGCCAGCGAAAACACCGTGTAATAGGCAAGTGCTGCGCTTAGTTTCAGGCAGCGATCATCCAGAAAGCCGTTAAAAGAGTCCTTGAGTATCGGGACAATGTTGGCAAAGAATTTTTTGTTTGTGTCCTTTTCCATAACGTTTCGGTAGTAGTAAAAGCCACATGGGTTTGATGCGTGTCCAGCAACGGACACAGTGGCCTCTATAAGAGTAACCCAAAGCGTCACCGGTTGTTGGCGAAAATAAGCGAAGTGGTATGCATTAGAACGGTATAAGCGGATGATCACTAGTAATTCGGTAAGAAATGAACTGGCTATTGGTTTCAGCTTCATCCGGGACCAAATCCTAACAGTTGATTGCGTTGACGGTCCTCCAAGTACGGGGAAAGCGTTTTAAGCGCATAAAGTCTAGGTGAATTGTTAACCAAATGGCCGCATCCTGCTGGGATGCGGCCATTTTTTTGGCTAGTCAACTGACTGACAAAAACCAGGTTAGCGGAGTGTGCCTGTTAACAGGTGCAAATCGGAGACAGCCAGGCGATAGGCTAGTTGTGCTGCGTACAAATCAACTTCGGCTTTGGTGAGGGCGGCCTGTGTTTCCAGCACATCACGCTTGAGCGCTAGACCAGCAATTAATCGATCATTCTTTAGCTTGAATTCATCGCGCCGGTATTGAGCCGCCTGAGCCGCAACGGGTAGCAGCGCTGCCGCCTGTCGGGCTTTTCGGTACGCTTTCTCGACTTCGCCGGTAATGTGTTCCTGGGTGTACTGCCGGTTTTCGTCGGCCTGCTTCTGCTGCGAAAGTCGCTGGTTAAGCGACGCTTTGCGCCGACCGAAATCAACGATATTATAGCTTACCTGCAAGCCCAGAAAGTAATTACTCTGCGGAAGGTCGGAAATAACATTCTGGAACAAATAACCACCAACGGCCCCGACGGTTGGAATGTAATCCTTCCGGGCGGCCTGTACGCCAAGCGACGCTTTCTGGCTGGTCTGGTCGGCCTGACGAACCTCTAGATTACCGCTTTTGGCCCGCTCTAAAAACGTTTCGACCGGGGGAAGTACCGGCAGCGAATCGGCTAGTGGTGTTGGGGTCAAGGCCGTTCCGGTGGGTTGCCCCATCAGTTCGTTCAGATCGGCGGTATAGTCTTCGATCTGGTTGTTGGTTTGCAGAAGCTGCTGCTGCTGGTTCGCCAGATCGGCTTGTAATCCTACTTTGTTGACTGGGTCGGTTTTACCAGCCAAAAGGGTACTTTCCAGATCGTACAGCTTCGCCTGCGTCAATGCAATGGTGGCTAAAGCCTGTTGCTGCTGCTTCTGAGCAATCAACAGACCGAAGTACAGTTTCTCTACCCCTTGCCGAATCGCCAGTTCTGCCTGGCTAACCTGCGTGTTGGCTAGATCAACGTCAGCCTGGGCTACTTTAATGCCGTCCTTAATTTTTCCGAGCAAGCTAATGGGTTGATACGCCAGCACATTGCCGAGAAATAGATGATGTTTTGCCCTGAACAAGGTCAGGTCCTGCTGCGGTAACGGGATGGGCGTTGCACCGGGTAATACGCCGATGGAACCGCGCGGCAAGGTCAGATCCTGCGTGACACCGTTGTAGGTGTACATGCCGTTGGCTACAATCAACGGGTAAAGCCGACTGCGCGCTTCCGTAATTTTATAGCTTGTTTCGTCCACCTTGTAGCGGGCAATTTTAAGGCGTCGGTTTTGCTGAATGGCTTGTTCCTGCGCCTGGGCAAGCGTGATCATCTGCGCCCGGAGCGATGGGCTGATGGATACGAAAATACAGAGTACGAATACGATACGACACTTCATAACTGACTGAATCTAGGTGGTGGCTATGGCAACCGCTTTTTCCTTTTTGACCGTCATCACAAACAGAATCGGTATGACAAGCAGCGCCATGACCATCGAGAAAATGACACCCACGGCAAGAACACTCGCCAGCGGACTCCACATCGGTGAACCCGACAAAATCATGGGGACAACCCCAATCGCTGCGGCCATCGTCGTCAGGAAAATCGGACGCAACCGTCGTTTTCCGGCTTCTATCGCTGCTGTACGAACGTCCATGCCTTTTCGCATCAGTTCGTTGGCGTAATCGACCAGGATAATGGCGTTGCGGACAACGATGCCCGATAAGCTGATGAGCCCCATGAAAGCGGTAAAGCCAAACGGGTTGCCGGTGAGTACCAGACCCAGCAAGGCACCGAACAGACTAAGCGGAATCGACGCCATGACGACCAGCGATTCTTTCAGGTTGCGAAACTGGAAAAGCAGAATCAGGAAAATAAGCACCAGGCTGATTCCCAGCGCGCCAACCATCTGGCTGAACGTGGCTCGTCGGTTTTCATCTTCGCCCCCGTATTGGATGCTGTAGCCAACGGGAAGATCAAGCTTGGCAATCTGGGGCTGGATGGCTTTCAGAATTTCCGAGGGTAGAACATTGCCGCTGGGCTCGCATTGAACCGTCAGCGTCCGAACGCCGTTGCGGTGCATAATGCGACCGGTTTGCCACTCGGGTTGCAGCGTGGCGATCTGCCGAAGTGGAACGCTGCTGCCCGTAACGGGCGACGACAGGTAGGTATTTTCCAGGTCCGAAAAATTCCGGCGGCTTTCTTCATCGAGCCGAAGGACCAGATTGATGGGCTGATCCCCTTCGTAAAGTACGGAGATCGGTGCGCCCGAAAAGCCGGTGTAAATACTCGTAGCAACGCCCGTTGTGGTAAAACCCAGCCGGTTGGCCTCGTCTTTTAGGTTGATGCCGACACCGTAGTAGTCTTCTTTGAAATCCGTGCGCACGAGCGAACTGCCCGGCGCATTGCGAACGATAGTCTGTACCTGTGCGCCAAGCCGTTTTAGTTCGTTGAGGTCGTTGCCGACGATCCGAACTTCAACCGGGGCGATGGTCAGCGAACCTTGCTGCATCAATCGGACGCGGGGCGTTCCCTCGGGAACAACAGCCGCCACTTTGTCGGTCAGTTCTTCGGCCAGCGTCTCGGTTTCTTCGGTCGTATGCGTATTGATCAGCATCTGACCGTAATAGGTGACGGGTGGCTCCGGCGAAAAGTTGTAGTAGAACCGGGGAGCGCTGGTGCCAAAAAAGGACGCATAATTGGTAACCCGGCTATCGTTTTTGATCAGGTTTTCCAGTTTGACAACGGCTTCTTTCGTTTTCTCTAGCTTCGTACCCGTCGGCATCCAGACGTCAACGACGAATTGATTGCGCTCAGCTGCCGGGAAGAATTTCTGCCGGATGGCCTTGAATAGCAGTCCCGACGCAGCGATGGACACAACGGCAAAAACAAGCGTAGCGGTCCGGTGATCGACGCACCAGCTAATGGCTTTGTCGTAGCCATCCTGCATGTAATCAAGCAGTGATTTCTTTTTGGGCCGGGCGTGTTGCTGAGTCGCATCAATGACCTGATGAAGTCCTTTCTTGATAAACGTGTAGCAAAGAAAGGGTGTCAGCAGCATGGCTACGATAAACGAGGAGGCCAGGGCAATGGAAACCGTAATGGGCAGTGAGAAAATAAACTCGCCCACCGAGCCGCTCAGGATGACCATCGGCAGAAACGACGCGATAATGGTGGCCGTGGCCGTCAGGACGGGAACAACCAGATCGCTCGCACTGCGCCAGGCGGCTGTCCAGCGGTCAACGCCTTCGTCCAGCAGTTCGACGTAGTTATCGGCAATGACAATCGCATCGTCAACCACCATCCCCAGAACAACGATCAGCGCAGCCAGTGACACCTGGTGCAGTTCGATATTAAAGGTGTGCAACAGGGCGAAGGTGACAGCAACGGTTACGGGAATGGCCATCGCGGCTACGGCGGCAATGCGGAACGGTAACAGAATAATGGTCACGATCACCACCGAGATGATCGCCAGAAAAAACTCGCGGATAAAATCGCTGACGCTGTGCTGAACAATCTGCGGTTGGTTGACCACGGTTGTCAGCTTGATGGAACTGGGCAGGTTGTGCTGAATCTCGGCCAGCTTGGCGGCTACGTTATCGCCGAACTGAACGATGTTATTGCCTTCCTGCATCTCTACCGACAACATCAGAGCGCGGTGACTGTTGACCGTAATGCTTGATGTCGGTTCGGTATACTCGCGTTTGATCGTGGCCACGTCGCCCAGCCGTACGACCGCGCCGGTCGAGCTGGTGCCAATAACCTGATTACTGATTTCCTGCTCGGTATTGTAATAGCCCTGCGCGTAAAGCGGGACTTGAGAATCTTCCGTTTTGACATTACCCGTCGCTTTGATGGCATTCTGAGCCTGCAACACCTGAACGACCTGCGTCCACTTAATGCCGTACTGCACCATTTGCGCGGAACGAGCCGTTATAGTAATCTGCTCTTTCTGTTCGCCGTAACGCCGGATTTTAGACACCGCCTTGATCGTACGCAGACCGTCTTCAATCTGTTTGAGATTCTGGTCCAGTTCCGTATACGACAGATCATCTGATTCGATGCCGATGAGCAGGGCTACCGTGTCGCCAAAATCGGTGTTGACAATGGGTCCCTGAACGCCCTGGGGCAGATCCAGCACTTTGGCCTGATTCAGATCGTGCCGCAGTTTCGACCAGAAAATATCTGGGTTTTTAACGCTTTCTTCCAGTTCAACGTTGATGACAACGGCCCCGTCGCGGGTGGTCGAGTACGTTTTTTCTTTTCGGACTTCGGCGTAGCCAAACAAGTACTGTTCGATTTTGCGCGTTACCTGATCTTCGACCTGAGCCGAGTTGGCACCAGGGTAAAAAGCAACCACCAGCCCGGAGCGAATCGTAATTTTAGGGTCCTCCCGGCGGGGCATGGTCAGCAACGAATAAATGCCAACCGCTACCGCCAGAAACACGACGCTAAGCGTCACTTGCGGATAGTGTAAAGAGCCTTTGATGGGATTCATTGTGCGGGCTGATTGAATTGAATCGACGAACCATTCTGGAGTTTCTGCTGTCCGCCCGTGACGATCAGATCGTTAGCCGAAAGGCCCGACGTGATTTCAACGTCGCTGGCGAAAACCTTTCCGACGGTTACTTTGCGTTTGAAAGCTTGCTTTTTCTGAGGGTCCGCCACAAATACGTAGGTGGACTGATCATCGTCGCGCAGGACGGCATTGCCTGCCAACGTGAGCGCTTTTGTGGTATGCGATGAGGTCAGGCGAGCGTCGGCGATCATGCCGGGACGAATCTGAAGTCGGGGGTTGGGTAAGTCGATCTTGACCGAATACGTACGCGACGAAGGGTCCGCCACGGCACCGATCAAGGATATTTTGCCCTTGTACGTTTGATTAAGGGCCGGAATCGTTACCTGCGCCAATTGTCCCAGCCGAAGCTGACCTACTTCGGATTCCGGTACGGCCACCCGAACCTTGATCGGCTGAATGTCGGCAATCTGAAAAAGCGGTTGACCCTGTGGGATGATTTCGCCTGGGTTGGCTCCCTTGCGGGCTACAATCCCCGAAATGGGTGCGTACAATTTCGTCTCTTTTAAATTTTTCTGAGCCAACTGCTGCCGCGCTTTGACTTCGTCCAGTCCCGTAACCACTTTCTCATAATCGCTGGGCGTCACGCTGCCGCGTTCTTTCAGAATGGTGAGCCGGTTGTATTCGTCCTGCACCCGCGCAACATTCGCGTTGGCGATGGCAACGCCCAACTGATAGTCCGTTGGCTCGATGGACGCAATCAGCTGACCCGCCCGGACGGTTTGGCCTTCCTGAATCGGAACCCGGTTGAGCTTGCCGCCTACCATAAAGCCTAAATTAACCGTCGTCTCGGATTCGGCAGAACCGCTCAGAACCAGTTGACCCCCTTCCTGTGTATTTTTGATCGGACTGACAACAACCGGAATAGGAGCGGGAGCTTCGGGCGCAGCCGAGCTGGCATGCTGCTGTTTATCGGACGCTGACTGGCAGGCCGTCAGACTAAAAATCAGTAGGCCGCTGATAAACAATTGACTAGGAGCGTAGTTCATGGCTACTATGGCGTAATAGAGTAATGGGTAAGAACCGTTCGGCGATAAACGCGGTTTTTATTTACTTGGCAATGGTACAGCTATTCGTTGCGCAAATATTACACTTTTTGGTGTATTTTAGTTTCCTCTTGACTTTTAAACAGTGTCTGTAAAAATTAAAATGAGTAAGCGGATTCTAGAATCCGCCCAACGGCTGTTTCTGCAACATGGCTACAGTCATGTGCTGATCGATGATATTGTGCGTGATTTATCGATTAGTAAGAAAACGATTTACAATCATTTCAGCAGCAAGGCCGACATCCTGATGGCCTGCATGGATCAGTTTGCCGCAGACTATCAGATCAAAGCCGAAGCGATTCTGAACGACGTTGATTTGTCGTTGCGGCAGCGGTTTGCGCAGTACCTACGCTTCATCGGCGTCAGTTTTGCCAATACACACCCAAACTTCTGGTCTGATTTAAGGCATTCAGAGCCAGAGGCTTGGGAGAAGTTATGCGTATACAAGCGCGAAATTCTATTGAAGCATTTCGGTCAGTTGATGGACGAAGGCGTGCGTGTAGGGTACGTACGGGATGATCCTACGCGGTACACAGCGCTGATTGTGTACATCAGCGCCATGCAACAACTGAACGATCCGGATTATTTAAAACAGTTTCCGGCTGAGATGGTAGCGGCATTACCGGTAGACATTGCTGATCAAGCCGATCAGGTTGTTAATCTATTGCTCAGAGGAATGTTGACGCCTAAGTTCTACGGAGAAGCTGAGCAATGTAAGGAAACTTAAATTTATAAAAAGTATAATATTCTATTCTTGCACTGATGATGACTCTTGAAGCAAACGGCTCAGATCAAGTTTATCCGAGGGCGTGGTATCCGCTCTAAGGACCCGTGCCATGTAATCGACCGCCTGCTTGGTGTTTTCCGCTGATTGACTGGCTACGCAATCGGCTGGAACGTACAAACCGAAATCACGCATGTAAGCATCATTCGCCGAAAACTGGACGCACACATCGGCGCTGATACCCATTATAACGAGCTGCTCAACGTGTAGGTAGGTCAGTAACGCATCAAGCGTGGTGGCGAAGAAAATAGAATGCTTCGGCTTCAGTACGATATAATCTTCGCGGTCGGGTTTGAGAAGTTCAACCAATCGCTGGCCTCGAACGCCGTCGTTCAGACAGTGATCAATGAGTTCGTTAAAATCAGAGCGCCATTTGCCAAAATTGTCATTGGCATAAATGACTGGTATCTTTAATTCTTTCGCCTGCTTTTTCAGGTGGGCAATTTTCTCGGCTGCTTTCTCGGCTGGCTCCAGTACGTTTTCGCCACCCGGAAATTCAAGGTCATTGATCATATCAATGATCAGAAGCGCTACCGGGGCGGAATCTGGCGCATTGCCGTGTAGATCATCGTTGTTCGTGGCCATAGGGACGTTGAGATAAGGCATTGTAACTAGTCTTTGGACAACGTAAAGGCGGAAGTTGTTTGGGGTTTTTATAATTAGGCTTACAAGCTTCGGGCACCGAATGGCTATATAATTAGCAGTCAGTTGGTTAGCTATTGTAGTGAGCGCCGTTGCCGTTCACTGCGTTTAGGTGTTGCCATCATAGCCCTGGTGTACTGCTTACGTTGCCGTCGCTCGCAGCATACGTCTATTTTAAAAACAGCGATGACTCTTACTCCGTTATGGTTGTAATCAGTCTGGAGGACATTCGCTATGGAAACGATTTATAACTGGCTTCTTGAAAATACCGGCAACGCTGGTAACTACTACACAATTCTAAATACCAACCGGGAAGGCGGGGCCGCCGAGTCGGCGACATTAACGATAAGGGTTCGTCGGACCGATGATTTTACCGTTTTGAACCTGCTTGTTTCTGACGGGCAAAAAAGGGACTCGCCGGAATTAGAACCCGGTAGCCAGGTTATAGAAAGGTATCACTTTGCCAATGAGCAGGCGGTCATAGCTTATCTGGCCAGCGGACAAAAACCAGACGAAGCTGATTCGGCAAAGGGTATCCAGGTGTCCGTACTTGAACCCACGGGTGAAGCCGGGGAGGTTACGTTTCCTTAAGTTTAAAGGGAAGCGGTTCGTAACAAAAAACGCCAGTCCCAGAAGGGCTGGCATTTTTGGATTATCTACCTTAAAATACATGTTAAACTAATACAACAAAGGTAGAGCGTTGGCCAGTTGGCCGGATTAGAAGAGCATTAGAAAAAAATTAGGTAAACGTTAGAGAACGCTAACGGCTAAAAAAGTCATTTGTATCCATAAAAAAAGCCAGCATCGGTTTGATACTGGCTTTTCATGTATTACTCAAATCCGCTACACACTTCGACCCTGAATCAGGCGAAGAACAACGGCAATAATGGCGATAACTAACAGTACGTGAATGAGGCCACCTAAGCCAAAACTGTTAAATCCTAAGAAGCCCAGCAGCCAGATGATGATCAAGATGACGGCGATGGTGTACAATAAATTTCCCATGACAAAGAAGCGTTAGTTTAGTATGAAATCGGAACTGCTTACTAAACAGCATTTGTCGGGCTGTGGTTGAAAATTTGAGCGAATGGGACGATTTTTGTATGGAAAAAAGGCCGATTGAACAGAATCAGAATGGTTTTTAGGCCGGAATTTAAAACAACTGCTTAAAGCACGTTTGTCTGTCCGGTCCGGTAAGGAGCCAGTTGTACGGAGTCAGCGGATAGTTCCGTAACCAGGTAATCGATCTGGTCTAAATCCGCAACTTTCATGCGCATGACGCTATTCATTTTCTCGGCGATGGCCAATACCGCTACCTTCTGAGCCGCCCGAATCATGGCTTTTTTCGCCTGTACCGTTTCCCAGTCTGAGTCGGTCAGCCCTTCTTTGGGGTCAATGGCGTTTGTTCCCATAATGCACAGATCGACCCGTAACTCAGACAGCCGCTGGTACACTTCGCCCCCAACGCTCATTCGGCTATAGCGGGAAATTTGCCCGCCAATCATAATGATTTCCAGATTGGGCTTGTCCAGCAGCTCAACGGCTGTCAGCGGGTTTACGGTGATGAAGGTGGCTTTCAGATCCGTTGGTATCATCTTGATAAACTCCCGGATGGTTGTTCCGCCACCGATCAGAATAAGCATACCGTCATGAAGTAGCGTCAAGGCTTTCTCCGCAATCGTTATTTTATTTTGATGTGCGTACGTTTCCTGCAACTGTGACGAGTGATGATACGCTTTTGACATAGCACCCCCACGAATCTTGATCAGCTTACCTTCTTCCGACAGATCATTGATATCGCGTCGAATCGTGTCTTCCGACACATTGAGTGTCGTAGCCAAATCCGTTAGGCTCATCCGCGTGTGGAGTCCTATCTGTTTAATAATTAACTCTTTACGCTCGTCCTTTAAGAAAGCAACTGACATGGGGCAATGAGGAAGTCATGTATTCGACGTAAAAGCAAAAATAAGGCTAAATCTCACCTATCGCTAGTTTGCTAAGTCTGCAAGGTACTTTTCTTCGTTGCATACGTTGCAAATGTAGTTTGTAATATTGCCAAATGCACTAACAAAAATAGAACTATGTCGTATATTTTGCATAGAATCGTCTATATGATGGCAGAAAAATAAAATATTATTTGCAATAGGAGTGTTTGATCAATTATATTGCGCAAAGTTTGCAGAATATATTGCAAAGTTTGCATAGTTAAGACTTGCGTCTCGATTTAACCTATCAGTTCTACCCTCAAAGTGGCATTCTTATGAAATGTATGTTACCACCTTGGCAAGCTCGTTTGAGTAAGCTTCTTGTGCTATTGCTGGTGCTCAGTGCACCGGCTCTGGCGCAGACGATTTCTGGAAAAGTGACAAATACAAGTGATGGGGCATCGCTGCCTGGCGTTACCATTATTGAAAAAGGATCAACGAAAGGAACGGTAACAGACAGCGAGGGTAAATACACGCTCCGGTTGTCGAGCCCTCAGGCAACCGTGATCTTTTCGTACATTGGTTTTGTGGCGCAGGAGGTTAGCGCTTCCGGCCGGTCAGTAATCGATGTCGCTCTGAAAGAAGACGCTACGCAACTGGGTGAAGTGGTCGTTACGGCGCTGGGTATTGCCAAAGACAAAAAGGCATTGGCTTACGCCGTCAGTGAAGTAAAAGGATCGGAGTTTACGCAAGCGCGGGAAAACAACGTAGCCAATGCACTCTCGGGTAAGATTGCCGGGGTAAACGCAACGGGTCTGTCAACCGGACCGGGTGGCTCCAGCCGGATTATTATTCGGGGAAATGGTTCGCTGACTGGCGATAACCAGCCGCTGTACGTAATCAACGGGATGCCCATTGACAATACGGTACCGGGCGGCAGCGCGACGCCAAACGGTGGTCAGGGAAACGTGGACCGGGGCGACGGTATCGCGGGTATCAACCCGGATGACATTGAGTCGATTAGCGTTCTGAAAGGTGGTACGGCTGCGGCTTTGTACGGCTCGCGGGCGGCCAACGGCGTTATCCTGATCACGACCAAAAAAGGAAAAGCCCAGCGCGGAATCGGCGTTGAATACAACTCGACGTTTACAATGGAAAATGCGGCTGTTTTCCCGGATTGGCAGTATGAATACGGTCAGGGCGATAACGCGAAGAAACCAACAACGCAGGCCGAAGGGATTGCCTGGGGACGGCGTTCGTGGGGTGCCAAAATCGACGGTTCGGATTTCGTAGCGGCTGATGGCAAAACCCATCCGTATTCGGCTCAGCGAAACAACATCAAAAATTTCTACCAAACTGGTAAAACGTTTACCAACACGCTGGCCTTTACCGGCGGTAGCGATAAAGTGAACTACCGTTTTTCGGTATCGGATCTGGATGCCAAAGGAATTCTGCCGACCAACACGTATAACCGGAAAACCGGTAACCTGAACCTGAACGGGGCCTTTGGTGAGCGAATTTCTATTGAAGCCCTGGCGCAGTACACCCTCGAAAAGGGCCATAACAAAACGGGAGCCGGTGATGCGTTGGGTAACCCGAACTGGACACCCTACATGATCGGTAACACATCGGATATCCGGTGGTTGAGCCCCGGTTACGACGCAAACGGCAACGAAATTGCCTGGAACGACGCCGATATTGCCTCCAACAGCTACTTTGTGGTGAACAAATACAAACAGGACGACAGCAAAAACCGCTTCATCGGCCAAGTCGGTCTGACGTATAAACTCCTAAAAAACCTGTCGGTAAAAGGAACGGTTAGCCGCGATTTTTACAACTACAATTATAAATACATCCTGCCAACCGGTACGCGCTACATTCCCAACGGTCAGTACACGCAGCTGAAAACAGACGTGAGTGAAACCAATACCATGCTCACGGCGAACTACAACACAACCTTCGGCAACTTTGGCTTGTCGGCACTGGCAGGTATGAACCGGCGCGATTTCAGCTATAACCAGTTGAACACGAGCGGTCAGACGTTTATTATTCCGTACTTCTACAGCTCAACCAACCTGGCAACGGTAAGCACCGTTCCGCTGAATCAGCAGACGCGCACCAACTCGGTCTTTGCATCGGCTGACCTTGACTACAAAGGCGTTGCGTTCCTGACCATGACAGGTCGTCAGGATTGGTTCTCGACGCTGAGTCCGAAAAACAACACGATTTTCTACCCATCCATCGGTGGTAGTTTCGTGCTGTCGCAGGCTATCCAATTACCCCGCGTCATTGATTACGCGAAAGTGCGGGCTTCCTGGGCGCAGGTTGGTGGTGCTACCCCCGATCCGTACGTGATCAACCTGAGCTATTCGATGGTGCCTAGCTCGGGACAGCCGCTTCAGAACGTAACCAGCAACGCCATTACCAACGCGGGCCTGAAACCATTAACGTCCACGACTTACGAAGTAGGTATTGATCTTCAGTTCTTTAACAAAAAAGTGGGTCTTGATCTGACGTACTACAACCGGGCAACGACCAACGACATCGTGCAAACCAGCATTTCGTCAACGTCGGGTTACAATTCGGTTTACCTAAACGTGGGTAAACTAAACAACCGGGGTATCGAAGCGCTCGTAACGGTGAATCCGGTTCGCACGTCGAATTTTGGTTGGAACCTGAGCTACAACGTAGCCTACAACGACAGCAAAGTTGTGAAACTGGCCGATGGGATCAATTCTATGCAGATGGCCACGTCGGTAGGTAACTGGGCGTACATCAACTCCATCGAAGGTCGCCCGTACGGGACCATCGTCGGTACCACCCGTGTTCGGGACGCCAACGGCAACATCGTCTACGATCCAACAACCGGTTTCGCGCAGAAATCAGCGCTTCAGGAGTTGGGCAAGGGTGTTCCCCCGCTGACGATGGGATTGACCAACGAATTCCGCTACAAAAACTTCTCGCTGAATGTGTTGCTCGACGGTAAGTTTGGCAACAAAGTGTTCTCGGTAATGGAAGTCTACGCCAACCGGATGGGCAAGTTGAAGCGGACGCTGGAAGGACGCGAAAACGGACTGACCGTAACTGGTGTGACGGCCAACGGCGATGCGTACACCAAGACGATTGCCAAAGAAAACCTGCGTAATTACTACGACAACGACAAAAACTACACCGAACTGTTCCTGCACGACGGTAGTTTCGTAAAGCTTCGTCAGGTGATTTTCAGCTACAACATTCCGGTAAGCACGCTTAAGTTCGTTCGGCTTCAGTCGGCCAGCGTCTCGTTCGTAGCGCGTAACCTGCTGACCCTGTACCGCCAGACCGACAACTTCGATCCTGAGCAAAGCTTCACCAACAGTTCCAACCAGGGTTTTGAATCGCTGGGTCTGCCCCGCACCAGAAGCTACGGTCTGAACCTCATCGTAAAATTCTAATGACACCCATGAAAAATCGATTCCATAAAATTGCCGCTTGTCTGGTTGCGCTTTGCCTGTTGCAAAGCTGTAGCCAGGGACTGGAAGAACTAAACGTCAATCCCGACGCATCCAGCGCGGCCAGCCCCGATTTCGTATTCACCAAGGCACAGTACGATGCCGTGGGCAACATGATCACGGGTTTACAGGGGACCATGCAATACACCACGAGCTACAACGACGTAGCCAGTTGGGGATCCAAGTACATTTTCAACCAGGGAACGGCACCGTATACGGTATTCAGTAATGCCTACCCGAACGAAATCAACGAGATCGGCGAAGTAATCCGGGGCCTGGAGAAAGATCCGGCCCTGGTGAACAAACTGGCGATTGCCAAAATCTGGCGCGTGTACAGCTTCTCGAAAGTTACGGACCTGTACGGCGACATTCCGTACACCCAGGCCGTGCAGGGCTACACCAGCAGTGTGTTCAAGCCAGCGTATGATCCTCAGAAAGACATTTACATGGATCTGCTGAACGAGCTTGACAAGGCGATTGCGATGTTTGACGCGTCGAAAGGAACGTTTGGCGCTGCCGATCTGATTTACGGGGGCGACATCACGAAATGGAAAAAGTTTGCGTATTCGCTGATGCTGCGGATGGGGATGCGCATGACAAAACCCGACGTTGCCCTGGCCGAAACCTGGGTAAAGAAAGCCATTGCCGGTGGACCGATTCTGGAAGATGCTGATCTGGCAAAGATTACGTACATGGCTTCGGGTCAGGTAATCAACCAAAATCCGCTGGCCTATTGGATGCTGAACAGCGATTACCTGAAAGCCGATGGCGTGAGCAACCCCGAAGGTGGCAAGTACTACGACACGTTTATCAATTACCTCAAGAAAACAAACGATCCGCGCCTGCCCGTTTTGTCGGTCGTGTATGTCAACGGTAAACCCAGCACGGACGTGTCGATCCAGAAAGGGATGCCCGCCAATATCGCCAACTCGAAACCAGCGGATTTCGTAACGTATTCGGAGCCGAATCAGAACACGATCCTGAAACTGAATTCGCCGATGCTGGTCATGACCAACGCCGAAGCGAATTTCTACCTGGCCGAAGCGGCTATGCGCGGCTGGTACACCACAAAATCGGCTGCCACGCTGTACGATCAGGGCCTAAAAGCGGCCATGCGGCAATGGGCGTTGTTCGGATCGGATGGCGTGATTTCGCAGGCGAACATTGATGCCTACGCGTCGGCCAATGCGCTGGTCACGACCGCTACGATGGCAAAGCAGATGGAGCAGCTGTACACGCAGTTCTGGGTGTCGATTTTCCCGAACTCACAGGAAGTTTTCCTGAACTGGCGTCGGACGGGCTACCCGGCTCTGGTGCCTAACAACTACGTGGGTAATATTACAGGCGGGCAAATCTTCCGTCGGATGCTGTATCCGGCGCTAGAGGAAAACCTGAACCGGGAGAACTATAACGCTGCCGTTGCCCGGCAGGGTGAAAACAACTTTCTTTCACGTATTTGGCTCGATAAGTAAGCCATCATGATTAGTAAAGTGCCTTATTTTTTCTTTCGTGTTATTGACTGGGCCGATCTTGTGCCCAGTCAATTTTATAACACTTGTATAGGCTAGTCGCTATACACATTACCCCTTTCCTATGCCCATTAGACTTACGATTTTGTTGTTACTACTCAATTTGGGAAAGCCTTTCGCGCAAAGTGGACTGATTCCCGAACCGGTATCGTATCGACAAACTTCCGGCGATTTACGACTTAATCAACTGACCGGTATTGTGTCCGGCGCTGGCGTTTCTAATCAGTTTATCGGGCTTGCTCAGGCGCAGATCAGGGCGAGCACCGGGTTGACGCTGCCAACCAAAAAAACAAAATCGACTCTCTTCCTGTCGATTGATTCCATCACCAGTAAACAGCCGGAAGGGTACGCGCTGCAAATCACTCCGCAGGGTATTCGCCTGACCGGGCACGACGAAGCCGGATTGTTCTACGGCCTTCAATCGCTGACTCAGCTATTTTCGCAGGCTACATCGGGCATCGTTCCTGCCTGTGAAGTGACAGATTACCCGCGCTTTTCGTATCGCGGTATGCACCTGGATGTTAGTCGGCATCAGTTCCCGATTCCCTTCATCAAGAAATACATTGACCTCCTGGCGCTGTACAAGTTCAACACCTTTCATTGGCATTTGACCGACGATCAGGGCTGGCGCATCGAGATAAAACGGTATCCCGCCTTGCAGCAAAAAGCCGCGTACCGCTCCGAAACGCTGATCGGTCACAAAAAAGAACTACCGCACCGTTTTGACGGCAAGCGCTACGGCGGCTACTACACCCAGGCCGAGGTCAAGGACATTATTCAGTATGCCACGCAACGGCACATTACCATTATTCCTGAAATTGAAATGCCGGGCCATGCACTGGCCGCGCTGAGTGCTTACCCAGAACTCGGTTGTCTGAAACCCAATGGGCAGCCCGGCGGACCGTATCAGGCGGCTACGTTCTGGGGTATATTTGACGACGTGTTCTGCGCCGGAAACGACAGCACGTTTACCTTTCTCGAAGGGGTATTGGACGAGGTTGTGGCCTTGTTTCCGTCAAAGTACATTCACATCGGCGGGGACGAATGCCCGAAAACGCGCTGGAAAACCTGCACCCGCTGTCAGGCCCGTATCCAGCGGGAACACCTGAAAAACGAAGAAGAATTACAACGGTACTTTGTCCGTCGGATGGATATGTACCTGATCAAAAAAGGGCGGCATATCATCGGTTGGGACGAAATTCTGGAAGGAACCGAACACGCGTCGTCGCCGTCGTTGCGCATGTCGCCGGAGGCTATCGTCATGAGCTGGCGGGGCATTCAGGGTGGTATCGAGGCAATCCGGCAGAAGCACAACGCCATTATGACGCCCGAAAGTCACGTGTACTTTGATTATTACCAATCGCTTTACCCCGAAGAACCGCTGGCGGCTGCGGGGTATACGCCGTTGAGCAAAGTGTACGCGTACGAACCAATCCCGGCGGAGCTTCGTCCCGATGAAGCGGTTTACCTCAAAGGCGTGCAGGGAACCGCCTGGAGCGAGTACATGGATAGCCCCGAAAAGGCTGAGTATATGGTTTTCCCCCGCGCGATGGCCGTCGCCGAAATCGCCTGGAGCCCGCGCGACAACCGAAATTACGCGGACTTTCTTCGTCGGCTTCGTCAGCAGGAAACGCTCTTAAAACAACGGAACGTCAACTACGCCAACCGATTCGACGAACTGACCGATACGGTGTCTGTCAACGCAGCCGGTGGCGTAGATCTGAAGCTATCAACCACCTTACCCGACGCTACCGTTCGCTATACGATAGACGGTACGACGCCCACCTTAACGAGTGCAGTCTATTCCAAACCCTTATCCATTGCTCAGACGAGTACCGTGAAAGCCGCCGTTTTTCGGGATAGTAAGCAACAGGGACGCGTCTTTCAAAAGGCATTCACGATCAGCAAGGCCACTGGAAAGCCTGTCACCTTTACCCCCGAACCGATGGGGGGCTACCGACCCGCAAGCCCACTCGTAGCTGTCAATGGTGTGGCCGGAACCAGCCGCTACAACACAGGCGAGTGGATTGGTTTTCAGGGAAAAGACGCCGAAGTGATCATCGATTTACAGGCAACGCAAACCGTGTCGAGCATCGGTACGCACATACTCAATTATCATTGGCAACGAATGTGGGCACCCCAAATGCTCCAGATGGCCGTGTCTGAGGACGGAAAAACGTTTCGGGAGGTGTACCAGCAAACGCAGTTTCCCGTCAACGGCATCAATCCGGTGCGGGCGACCTTTTCGCCGGTCCAGGCACGTTACGTGCGGATACGCGCCACCAACAAAGGAGTCATTCCGGCGAATGAATATGGAGCTGGTGGTAAAGCGTGGCTACTGCTTGATGAGTTTAGGGTCGATTAACGCGTGCTTTCTTTGCCAGATCGATTCGGTATATAGTTTATTCTAGTCTAGTTTCTTATGAAGTTCGTTAGCGTCTTTGTTTTTCTTTTCGTCAATCTGCTGGCAACCAGCCTCTGGGCTCAGATCGGGGCTAACCACAACAAACCACAGCGCGAAGAGTGGCTGAAAGATGCCGGTTTTGGCATGTTCATTCACTGGAACGTTGATACGCAGCTGGGCGTCGTGATCAGTCACTCACTGGTTGGTGCGTCGCCGGATTACGTTGAGCGGTACATCAGCGAACTGCCGAAAACGTTTTATCCGAAAGACTGGGATCCCGAACGGCTGGTCATTCTGGCGAAAAATGCGGGCATGAAATACATCATGTTCACGACCAAGCACCATGCCGGGTTCTGCATGTGGGATACAAAAACCACTGACTTCGGAGTGATGAACACGCCCTACAAAAAAGACATCGTGCGGCAGTACGTCGATGCTTGCCGTAAGTGGGGGCTGGCGGTTGGGTTTTATTATTCGCCCGAAGATTTTTCGTTTGCCTACCGCAATGGTATGAAAGACATTACCCGCGATGACCATTGGGAAAAAGCCAAGCCGTTTCAGGCCAAGTACAAGCAATTTGTCGAAGCCCAGTGTCAGGAGTTGATGACCAAATACGGTCAGGTCGACTTGTTTTTTATTGACAGCGATGTACTGCGCGAAGAAGTAAAAGCTACCGTCTGGAAATACCAACCTAATTGTTTAGTGACACGTGGAGTGCTGGAAACGCCCGAGCAGTACCTACCCGGCGAAACGCTCAATACGGCCTGGGAAAGCTGCATGACGATGGGAACGGCCTGGAATTACAAACCAACCAACGACCATTACAAATCGGGAACCGAACTGATCGATATTCTCATCGAGTCGCGGGCGAAGGGCGGCTCGTACCTGCTCAACATCGGACCAACGCAGTGGGGCGACCTCAACGAAGGCCAGCAGGGACGACTGATGGAAATTGGGGCCTGGCATTTCATCAATCAGGAAGCGGTTCATAACGTCCGTCCGTGGATCGTCCGCAACGAAGGAAATATCTGGCTAACCAAAAATAAAGATGAAAAAACGGTCTACGCCTACCTGACCGGAATGCCCGACTGGCCACGCGGTGAGCGCCGGACCTTTCTCCTGAAATCCATCAAAACGACGCCAACCACGGAAGTAAGCGTGCTGGGGCAGACCGGCAACGTGGTGGAATACCAGCCCAAAAACGATGGCCAGACGCGCTTCGAGCAAACGCCGGAAGGGCTTAAAATCTCGGTTGTAAGAGCGCAGCGGATCTACAACAACCACAAGTGGCCGAACCCGATCGTGGTCAAACTCAAAAACGTCGAAGCGGCTGTGGAACCCGCTCATTTCAAAACGGTTAAGGCCGAAAAATTGCCGAACGGTAACCTGAAACTAACGGCGGATCTGAGCAAAATGGGGAGCGGCAAGGACTACCGGGTTGGCTTCGAATACCGGCCTGTTCAGAGTTCGCTCAACGAGGAGTTCAATCAGAAATGGACCGAAACGGACGTGTACCCCGTCGCTAAAACGGGCGAGCAAAGTCTGGAAATCGTGCAGAGCAACATCAAGTCGTACGATGAGATCGAATACCGGGCCATTCTGTATCAGGACGGGTTGAAGATTGACGGCAATACGCAGAAGATCAGTAAGCTACGCTTGGAGTAAAGCGTAAAAATCGGAACGTAGGAGTAAGCCAAAAACGCGCAAAACCACAGAAAACAATAACCTCAATCAGTTAATTCTCTCATGAAAGCACAACGTCGATCCATTTTAAAACGTCTTTTCTCGTCCATTGCCGGTGTCGCCGGAATAAGCGCAGCGACCAACGCGGTTGCCGCCAATGAATCAATAGAACTGGTGAAAACCGAAGCCGCTCCGCAGAAAGAAGCCTTCAATGTCGTGACGCAGGACGATGTACCCTTGTTTTCGGGATCGACCAAGCTGGGCAATCTCGTTTTCGTCGCTGGAAAAGGCTACCACAAAGAAGGAGACATCAAGGTCCACACGGAAGAGGTGCTGAAAGAACTCGAGAAAGAGTTGATCAAAGCCGGTTCATCGATGGAGAAAGTCCTGAAAGTAAGCGTGTTCCTGCATGATCTGAACGATTACAAGGGCATGAACGAAGTTTACAAAGGCCGGTTTGGCAACAAGCCGCCGGTGCGCACGACCGTTGCCGTTTACGGGGGTGTACCGGGTAGCTCGCTGGTCGAAATGGATTGCATTGCCTATATCTAATAAACTGTTTTTGAAATTTATTTCTGTATCGTTTTTGTCATCCCGACCGGTCCGCCGGTGCGGCAGGAGGGATGACAAAAACACTCCTTCTTTCTTTTTTACCCTACTCACATGTTAAGCAGACGAAAACTCATCAAGCGGTTATCGAGCGGAACGCTCGTTGGTGGATTGGTCGGCGGTGGTCTTCCGATAGCCGTAACGGCCACTCCAACAGCCGCCCCTAAACGTGATTTGTTCAAGGAGTTGGGCGTACGCACCTTCATCAATGCGGCTGGCACGCTGACCTACATGACCGGCTCGCTTATGCACGACGAAGTGCTGGAAGCCATTCAGAGCGGTGCCAAGGAATTTTGTCTGCTCGACGAAATTCAGGACAAAGTAGGGGTTAAGATTGCGCAGATGGTTCATTCGGAAGCGGCTGTGGTTACCTCGGGCGCTTTTTCCGGTATGACGCTCGGACTGGCGGGTATTCTGACCGGCATGGATCTGAAGAAAGTGGAGCAGCTGCCCCACCTGGCAGGAACCGGTATGAAAACGGAGGTAATCTGTCAGAAGGCCCACGACATCGTGTACAACCACGCCCTGACCAATACGGGCTGTAAAATCATTCAGGTAGAGACCGCTGAGGATGTCGAAAAAGCCATCAACGAAAAGACCGCGCTCATGCACTTTCTGCACATCGAAGCCGACAAGGGGAAGATCATGCACGAAGAATGGGTAGCGCTGGGCAAGAAGCACAACATCCCAACGTCTATTGATATTGCCGCCGATGTGCCGCCGGTTGAGAACTTATGGCGTTTCAACGACATGGGGTTCAGTTTTGTGGTTGTGTCGGGTGGTAAAGCCATGCGGGGACCCCAGAGCGCCGGTCTGCTGATGGGTAAAAAAGACATTATTTCGGCGGCTCGTCTGCATATGCCCCCGCGCGGTTTCAACATTGGCCGGGGTATGAAGGTAAACAAAGAAGAAATTCTGGGCATGTACGTGGCGCTGGAACGATTCATCAATGAGGACCACGGTAAAGTCTGGAAAATGTGGGAAGACAACACGGCCCACATCGAAAATACGGTGAAAACCGTCAGCGGAGTTAAGACGGACGTACACGTTCCGCCGTTGGGCAATCATACGCCTACGCTCCGTATCTCGTGGGACCCCGGCAAACTTCATCTGACCGGAAAAGATCTACAGGAATCACTCCGGAAAGGCGACCCGTCGATTGAAGTAGGCGGCAGCGGACCCAGCCATATTGGCGTAACGGTCTGGATGCTGAAACCCGGTCAGGAAAAGATTGTGGCGCGTCGGATCAAGGAAGAACTGTCAAAAGCTGCTGTTTAGGTAGGTCTCTGGCGGGGTAGACCAAAAGCTGCCTCGCCGGGAAATCATTCGTTTATTCTAGAGAGATCCGATTGTGAAACAGGTCGTTCTTTGGCTGTTTATTCTTTTCGCCGGTAAACTGGCTTGCGCCCAGCCGTATAGTATTGTCATCAAAGGCGGACACGTTATCGACCCTAAAAACAAGATTGATGGCATCATGGACGTTGCCATCCGGGACGGTAAAATCAGTAAGGTCGAAAAAAACATCGATACGCAGGGCGTTGCGCAGGTTGTCGATGCGAAAGGGTTGTTGGTGACGCCGGGCCTGATCGACATTCACACCCACGTTTTTTTCGGAACGAACCCCGATCAGGCGTATAGCAATGGCCCGAACGCCTTGCCACCCGACGGCTTTACGTTTCGCAACGGCGTAACGACCATTGTCGATGCGGGCTGCTCGGGCTGGCGCGACTTCCCGACGTTCAAGAGCCAGACGATTGATCGCTCGCAGACGCGGGTGCTGGCTTTGCTCAATATCGTCGGAAGCGGTATGCGGGGCGGTAAGGTCGAACAGAATCTGGACGACATGGACGCCCGTCTGACCGCTGACATGGCAAAACAGTATCCCGATCTGGTCGTCGGTGTCAAGCTGGCGCACTACAGCGGCTACAACTGGACGCCTACCGAGCGGGCCGCTGAAGCGGGGAAGCTGGCCAACCTGCCGGTTATGATCGATTTTGGTGGGAGTACGCCAATGCTGTCCCTTGAAGAGCTGTTTACCAAATACCTGCGTTCGGGCGACATCTATACCCATTGTTTTGGGCAGCTAAAAACGCGTGAGCCGATTCTCGATGTGGCAACCGGTAAAGTAAAACCGTTTGTCTGGGAAGCGCAGAAAAAAGGCGTTTTGTTCGACGTTGGATACGGCGGTATCAGCTTCGCTTTTTCGCAGGCGATTCCGGCCCTGAAAAGTGGCTTTTACCCCAACACCATCAGCACCGATATTCATACGGGCAGCATGAACAATGCGATGAAAGATATGCTCAATGTTATGTCGAAATTTATGGCGATGGGGATGGATGTACCAAGTGTCATCAAGGCCAGTACCTGGAATCCAGCGCAGGCGATCCGACGACCCGAACTCGGTCATTTATCCGTAGGTACCGTTGCGGACATTGCGATTCTGAACGTTCGGGGAGGAGAGTTTGAGGTGCGTGATACGGGCTACTTTGGTTTCTTCGACTACACCGGCCATAAAATCGTCGGCAAGCAAAAACTCGAATGCGAAATGACCATCCGCAAGGGTAAGATTGTCTACGATTTGAACGGCATTGCCATCCCGGTCGTCGTAACGCAGACGCCCCGTTCGTAGCCCTGGGCGTCATCGATCTTAAGCGGAAAATCGGCTTTTGATCGGTGTATATCGGGGAAAAAACACGTAATAAAATAGGGCTGATGGTCGCATATGTTCACTAATTGATGATCGGTCCGCTGACCATTAAACAACTATTTTCCGTTAAGTTTGAGCGTTACAAGACCAATACCGTAGCGATTAGATGGCTATGACTGTTCTGGTAAAAGCCTCATTACTCAATTGTTTTGCTTAAAATCAAGTTATTATGCAAGCTGATGTATTAACACCCGAAATTGCTTTTGCACAAACGGGCCTTTCGTTGCCACCCGCTCCTCAACCGCTGGGTGTTTATAAACCGTATCTTATCGACGGAAAATATTTGTACGTATCGGGACATGGTCCGGTGCAGGATGATAAAAGTCTGATCATCGGTCGGATCGGTGCCGATATGGACATGGAAGCAGGTAAGTTAGCCGCCCGGCAGGTTGGCCTGACGATCCTGTCAACGATCAAAACGCACCTGGGGAGCCTTGACCGGGTTAAGCGCGTGATCAAAGTGTTGGGCATGGTGAACTGCGTGCCTGAATTCGAGCGTCATCCGTACATCATCAACGGTTGCAGCGAATTGTTTGCCGACGTATGGGGAACCGATAATGGGATCGGGGTTCGCTCAGCGGTGGGTATGGGCTCGTTGCCCGACAATATTCCCGTTGAGGTAGAAGCCTTGTTTGAACTGGCCGATTAATGGAGCAAACGCCCTGGTTTCAACTCGATGATGCCGATCAACTGGATACACCCGCGCTGGTTATTTATCCAGACCGCGTGCGGGAAAATATTCGACTACTCATTGACGGGATTGACGATGTTTCCCGGCTGCGGCCCCACGTGAAAACCAGTAAGTCGCGGGAAGCGGCCCAGCTGATGCTGAAAGCGGGTATTCAGAAATTTAAATGCGCGACCATCGCCGAGGCCGAAATGCTGGCCCTGTGCGGTGCGCGCGACGTGCTACTGGCTTACCAGCCCAATGTCGCTAAAATACACCGGCTGCTGGCGCTCATGAAGGCGTATCCCGACACTCGGTTTTCCTGTCTGGTCGATAACCTTACAACGGCGCGGCAAATTGCCGAACAAGCCGTCGAAGCGGGACTGATCGTACCGGTTTACATTGATCTCAACGTGGGTATGAACCGGACGGGAATACTTCCCGACGATGCCGTGCTGACGCTGTACACACAGCTTGATAAACTGGATGGCATCAAACCCGTCGGGTTACACGTGTATGACGGACACCTCCGAAACCCCGATCTGGCTGCGCGTACTGCCGATTGCGATAAGGCTTTTGCGCCTGTGCAGCAGCTACGCGATAAGCTGGTCGCACTTGGTTTCGAGTCACCCGTCATCGTGGCGGGGGGGAGTCCAACGTTCCCCATTTACGCCAAACGACCTGACGTGGAGTGCAGTCCTGGTACGTTTATTTATTGGGATAAAGGCTACCAGACCGGTTTGCCGGAGCAGCCGTTCTTACCCGCAGCGCTCGTGGTAACGCGGGTTATTTCCTTACCCGATGCTGATAAACTGTGTCTGGATTTAGGGCATAAATCCGTGGCCCCGGAAGGGGAACTGGCGCAGCGCGTTACGTTCCTGAACGCTCCCGATTTGAAGGCAATCGGCCAGAGTGAAGAACATCTGGTTGTCGAAGCAGGTGTTGGCCACTCATACCAGATCGGCGATGTGTTGTACGGACTGCCTAATCACATTTGTCCAACCGTAGCGTTGTACGAACGGGCCTTTACGGTCGAACATGGAACCATTACCGGCGAGTGGCTGGCCATTGCGCGCGACCGGATGATTTCGGTATAAAGGATGCTTTAGCCTTGCCGTGGTGTCGGTGGTGTCGGTTTTGCGAAACAGTATTGTCCGAGATCCGTAAAACTCTCAACGTAGTGCTGGTGGTGTCGGCGGGGCCGCCCGCGCGGTTCTCAAAACCGACACCACCAGCACTACTACAAGCACGAATACTTATAAATTACAGAAACAAGCATGTTTACAATTGACGCCCATCTCGACCTGAGCATGAACGCGATGGAATGGAATCGCGATTTGCGGCAGCCGGTCACTCGGTTGCGGGAGCGCGAGAAAGGCATGACCGATAAACCCGACCGGGCAAAAGCAACGGTTTCGCTGCCCGATTTGCGCCGGGGAAACATCGGGTTAGTCGTTGCTACGCAGATTGCTCGGTTCGTCGCTCCCGGTAATCCCTTACCGGGCTGGCAATCGCCGGAACAGGCCTGGGCGCAGACGCAGGCACAGCAGATCTGGTACAAAACCATGGAAGAAGCGGGGGAGATGGTTCAAATCCGGGATCTGGCGGGTCTGGAAAGTCATCTGGCGCTCTGGAACGATGGTACCCCTAACGAGCAAAAGCCCGTTGGCTACATTCTTAGTCTGGAAGGAGCTGACTCGCTGGTAACAACCGCTTATGTTGAGCGGGCTTACGAATACGGCTTGCGGGCTATCGGTCCTGCGCATTACGGTCCGGGGCGTTACGCACAGGGAACGGATGCCACGGGGTTCATGGGGGCCGCCGGGCAGGCGTTACTTCGCGAAATGGAGCGGTTAAACATCATCCTGGACGCTACGCACCTGTGCGACGATAGCTTCTGGGAAGCACTGAGTCACTTCAACGGACCCGTTTGGGCCAGCCACAACAACTGCCGCGCGCTGGTGAACCACAATCGCCAGTTTAGCGATGACCAGATTCGGGAGCTTATCGCCCGTGATGCCGTTATCGGGGGAGCCCTGGATGCCTGGATGATGGTGCCCGGCTGGGTGCGGGGTCAATCGACGCCCGAAAGCACGAACTGCAATCTGGCCGTTATGGTCGATCACCTTGATCATATCTGTCAGCTGGCGGGCAACGCCAACCACATCGGTATTGGTTCGGACCTGGACGGCGCTTTTGGAAAAGAACAATGCCCGTACGACCTGGAAACGATTGCTGATTTAGAGAAGATTCCTGATCTATTACGGCAACGCGGCTATACGGACGACGACGTTGCCAAGGTTATGCACGGCAACTGGCTTCGTTTTTTACGAAAGGCATGGCGCTAGTCGTTTTTAGGCCGAATTTTTAAATCGCAGTGGTTGACTAGTCAGCTACTGCGATTTGCTTTTATCGCGCGAATGCAGGCATTGCGCACAAATGTCTTACCTTGTCCCGCGAGCGTTTTAGGCGCATTTTCACGGCACTATCGTTTAATTGAAGGCGGCTGGCAATCTGCCGGATGTCCAGCCCTTCCTGGTATTTCAGGCGAAGAATCATGGATTCTTCGGGCGCTATTTTGTTCATAACCCGCGAGAGTTGTAGCAGACTCTCTTCCAGTTCTTCCGAGTCGTTTACGCTAACAAACTGATTATCCACCGCATCGGAGTCATCATCTCGGTTTTCGTCGATGGTACTAACTGCCATACGGCTATCTATGCGAAGCTGATCCATGCAGTAGTTATACGAAATGGAATATAGCCAGGTCGAAAAGGACGAACGCTGTTCGAAGCGGTCGAGATGAGCAAACATCTTGAGAAAAATGTCGTGCGTGAAGTCCTGGGCTTTGTCGGAGTCTTTCGTTAGCGAAAGACAGCGGTTGTAAACTTTACTAACGTAGCGAGTGTAAAGCGTTTCGAAGCAATCGTTAGGGCGGGTGGTGTAGAATTGACGAATTACTTCTTCGTCGTTAAGAGTAAGCTTCATGTCAATTACAGTGTGAAAGGTGAAGACCGGGCCAGCTTTTTTTGTTTGCTGACGATGTAAAGTTGGCTTACCCAGCTGGCATGAGGGCTTACATTTCGATGAACTGTAGATTTTGCCCGGTTTTTGGGAGAAATGAATGGGTTTGGTATCTATTAATTATAGATTAATATCATAAAGTACTATAATTGTTACCGAAAAATGAGTAATATTACCGTATATATATAAGTAATAGATCTATGAAGGGCATTGTGTTTACAGAGTTTTTAGAAATGATCGAAGATAAGTATGGCTATATAGTAGTAGATCAATTACTTACAGAAAGTAACTTGCCATCGGGAGGAACATATACTGCGATTGGTACGTACGATCACAGCGAAATGGTGACGCTGGTTAGTAACTTGAGCCAGAAGGCGCAAATTCCTGTATCTGAGTTGCTTCGGGCGTACGGTCGATACATGTTTGTTACCTTCACCAGAAGTTACCGTCCTTTTGTTGATTACTCGCATTCTGCTTTCGACCTGCTTAAGTCTATTCAGCATTATATCCACGTAGAGGTTAAAAAATTGTACCCGGATGCTGAATTGCCTCATTTTACGGTCGAGCAGCCATCCGACAATCAGCTGCATATGTACTACGAATCCGAACGTAAGTTGTCTGATTTTGCCCACGGTTTGATTGAAGGTTGCCTGGCCCATTTCGGCGAAAAAGCAATCATCAGGAAAACTAACCTCGTTGATGACGGCAGCCGGGTATTTTTTGAAATCGTGAAGGAATGACACAGGTAGACGATAGCAACCTACTGAGAAGGCGTCTGGAGCGCGAAAAGCGGGCCCGAGTTGAGGCCGAAGCTATTTTAGAGAAAAAAGCGTTGGAATTATACAACGCCAATGAGCAGCTTCAGCACCTGAATGAAAATCTGGAGCAGCAAATCCAGGCTAAATTAGCGGAGCTGCAAGAAAGCGAACAGCGGTATCGTCAGTTGATCGAGTCTGTTCAGGATATTATTTATAAAATATCACCCGAAGGCGTCTTTACGTTTGTCAACTCGGTCGTCGAAAAATTACTGGGCTATACCGAGCAGGAATTTGTTGGCAAACATTTTACCGATATTGTAGCACCCGGTTACCGGAAGGCCACCCTTGCTTTCTACCAGTCGATGCTGGAAGAGCGTATCGACAGCACATATAGTGAGTTTCCGGTGGTTGCCAAAGATGGGCGAACGGTCTGGATTGGTCAAACCGTTCGGTTTATCGAGTCGGAAGGCAATATAGCAGAACTCGTGGCGGTAGCGCGCGACATATCCGACCGGAAACTGGCCGAAAGTCAGTTGCAACGGACCCAAACCCGGCTTTCAACCCTGATAACTAGTCTGGAATCCGGCATTCTGGTAAAAGATGAACAGCAGCGTGTCATTTTGGCTAATCAGCTTTTTTGTGACATGTTCGGCATCCAGGATGCTCCCGAGCAACTAATCGGGCAGGATTACTCGCGGTCGGTTGAATTTATCAAGGGTTCGATGGAAGACCCCGAAGCCTTCGCGCAGCAGGTAGAACAGTTAATGCAAAACCGGCAGGCCGTCACTGGGGAAGAAATCAGAATGGTGAACGGCCGAATCCTGGAGCGCGACTATATCCCTATATTTTTGAAGGAGCAGTACATGGGACATTTGTGGAAATACACGGATGTTACCGACAAGTACCTGGCTCGCGAACGCATTCGCCGAAGCGAAGAAAAATACCGGGGTATTATGAATAATATGGAGCTTGGTTTGCTGGAGGTTGATCACAACCAGACCATTATTCGTTCCTACGAGCGCTTCTGTCAAATGGTTGGTTACGCCGAGGAGGAACTGGTTGGTAAACATGCCGCTGACCTGCTGGTTGCCCCGGAGTTTAGAAATGTTATCAATCAGCAGCAAATTACGCGAAAGCAGGGGAATGCCAGCTCGTACGAAATGCAGTTGATTCGGAAAGACGGTAGCCGGATCTGGGCACTGGTCAGTGGTGTGCCGATCCTGGACGAAGAGGGGAAGATTGTTGGCTCGATCGGCATTCATTACGACCTGACCGAACGCAAGCAACTGGAAGAGGAATTGGCGAGAGCAAAACGAATTGCGGATGAAGCACGGCTGGCCGAAAAGCAGTTTCTGGCCAACATGAGTCACGAGATCCGAACGCCCCTCAACGCAATCATTGGCATGTCGCACCTGTTGTTCGATACCAAACCTGATCAGCAGCAGCGCGAGTATATCGATATTTTAAAAACATCCGCTAATTTTTTGCACAGCCTGATTTCTGATTTATTAGATATGACCAAGATTGAAGCTGGACGGATTGAGGTTCACGCTCGGCCGTTCGATTTGACGGGCCTGCTGCGGTCCATCCAGAAAGTATTCGAGATGAAACTAAAGGATCGCGCCATTTCAATCGATGTCATGCTGGATGCCCGCATTTCCGGCGATTTTGTCGGTGATGACGTGATGCTGAACCAGATCCTGATGAATCTGGTCGGTAATGCCGAAAAATTTACTGAAGAAGGCAGTATTCAGATTACCGCCCGGCTGAAAAAACAGGAAGCTGCCAAATACTGGATTGAATTTGCGGTTGTTGACACGGGCATTGGCATACCGAAAGAAAAATTAGACTTGGTGTTTCAAAAGTTCAAGCAGGTAAATCCTCACGGGCATAAGCACAAAGGCACCGGGCTGGGTTTAGCCATTACCAAAGAACTGGTCGAAATTCAGGGAGGGACCATCGCCGTCAGAAGTCACGTTGGGGAAGGAAGTCAGTTCACGTTTACACTTCCTTTCGGCAAAAGTGAAACGCCATCGGAACCGGTCGTAGTAGCTCCGGGCAACGTACCCTTGTGTGATGATACGCTGGGGTGCCACGTACTGATCGTGGAAGACAACCTGATGAATCAGAAGTACATCACTAGTCTTCTTACGAAGTGGAACGTACCCTATACGCTTGCTCTGGACGGTAAACACGCCGTTGAGGAAGCAAAAAAACAACGCTTCGATATCATTTTGATGGACATACAAATGCCTATCATGGACGGGTATGAAGCCTCCGTGGCCATCCGCAGTTCTCATAACCCCAATCAAAATATACCCATTATTGCGTTGACCGCATCCGCTATGCTTGACCAAAAAAACCTGGCTCTTGAAGCCGGAATGAATGATTTCCTGACCAAACCCTTCGAACCAGCTCAGCTTCGGTCGTTGTTGCAGCAGTACGCCCCCGCCGAAATGGTACATGATGGCGATACGATGCTTGACTGGGAGCGGCTGAATCTTCTGTACGGGTCCGATATGGAATACACGGCTGAGATGCTTTCCATCTTTCTATCGGATATTGTTCCGGAGATTATGGAGTTGCCCGTTCTTTGCCAGGAAGATAAACGAACGGAATTAGGCCAGAAAGTGCATAAGTTAAAGCCGACGTTTGGGATGGTTGGCTTATCGCAGCTGGAAGGAAAAATGGCACAGTTAGAAAAAATAGTAAAACAAGGGTCTAAAGATGAGCTGTTAGAAATCTATTGTAACGATATAATCGTAAAGGTTAATGAAATGATTCCGGTTATAAAGAAAGAGATACAAAAGATTACTCCAGCGTAAATCATGGCATTGACCTGTATAATTGTTGAGGATGAACTGATGGCTCGCAAATCGCTTCAGCGGCTATGCGAGAACCATGGCTCGCTAGATCTGATGGGTGTATTTGATAACCCGACTGAAGCACTGAGCTTTCTGGCGGAACATAGCGTCGATTTGATCTGGCTCGATGTCGAAATGCCTGATTTGACAGGTTTTGACTTGCTGGAAAAGCTGCCGTCCATTCCGTTGGTCGTGCTTACCACGAGTAAAACGGAATACGCTTTCGACGCGTTTCAGTATCAGGTGACGGATTATATAAAGAAGCCGATTACGATGCCTCGTTTCAACCTGGCGGTCGAAAAAGTGTTGGAGGTGTACCACCGATCCAAACTGGCGTCGGCCACCGAGCGTCAGGAAATATACGTTAAGAGCGAAGGTCGTTATATCCGAATCCCGTTTGATGCCATCGCGTATGTCGAGAACATTGGTGATTACGTCAAGATCCATACGGACAAGCAAACGCACATTGTCTACACAACGATGAAGTACCTGGAAGAGAAACTGGGGTCGCAGTTCCTTCGCGTCCATCGGTCTTACATTGTTCATCTCGACAGGATTGTCGACATCGAAGAAAATACGTTGGTTATCAACAATAAAGTGATTCCGATCAGTCGCGCAAACAAACCCGAACTGATGAGCCGGTTAAATTTGCTGTAACGGAAGGCTAGCCAGCCAATTACTCGTTGGACCCAATTTTTAGGCGGACCAACGAGTAATTTTATGGGCTTCCTGTTTGATTTTGCTGGTCGAATAGCGACGTTTGCCCCGTCTTATCAGATGACATCACGCTATGAACGATCCGCAACTTACCCAACTGTTTCCCACCAACGACCAGATTCCCGCCGAATTTCGAATTGAACCTATTCACCAGCGTGCGTATTTGCTCAACGGTGAAATGAAGCAGTGGGACGGCCCTGTTTCTGAGGTGTATTCGCCTGTTTGTGTACCCGACGAGCAGGGTGAGCTACAGCGTCAGCTGGTCGGCAGTTATCCCGTAACGGGACCACAACAGGCCCTCGAAGCCCTCGACGCGGCCTACGCAGCTTACAACAATGGCCGGGGCGAGTGGCCCCAAATGGCCGTCGCCGACCGCATTGCCTGCATGGAAACCTTCGTGGGGAAAATGCTTGAGCAGAAAAAGCTGGTTGTCAACCTGATTATGTGGGAGATCGGTAAAAACCTCGCCGATGCGACCAAAGAATTCGACCGGACTGTTACGTACATCTACGACACGATTGATACCTTGAAAACGATGGACCGTAACTCATCGCGGTTCCGCATCGAAGAAGGAATTATCGGGCAAATACGGCGGTCGCCGTTGGGCGTGGTGCTAGCGATGGGACCGTTCAACTACCCGCTCAACGAAACGTACACTACGCTTATCCCGGCCATTCTGATGGGGAACACGATCCTGTTTAAAACCCCTAAGCATGGTTCGCTGCTGCACTATCCGTTACTCGAAGCGTTCCGGACCAGTTTCCCGAAAGGCGTCGTCAATTCGCTCTACGGGCGTGGTGCCGACGTGATACCCCCCGTTATGCAGTCGGGTAAGGTCAATGTGCTGACGTTGATCGGGTCCAGTCGCGTTGCCGATCAGCTCCAGCGCCAACACCCGAAACTCAACCGGCTTCGTTCCATTATGAGCCTTGACGCCAAAAATGCCGCTATCATTTTGCCCGACGCTGATCTCGACGTAGCCGTGAAAGAGTGCTTGCTTGGTACGCTCTCGTTCAATGGTCAGCGCTGTACGGCCATCAAAATTATCTGGGTGCATCGGTCCGTTGCGGATCAGTTTCTGAGCAAATTCAATCCCGAAGTCAGTAAACTAAAGCCGGGTATGCCCTGGGATGCTGGTGTACAAATTACGCCCCTACCTGAACCCGGCAAGCCGGATTACCTGACCGAGTGCATCCGTGATGCCGAAGCCAGCGGAGCAACGGTAGTTAACGAAGGCGGGGGCCAGGTGTCGGCTTCGCTGTTCAAACCAGCGGTGGTTTATCCCGTTCAGGAAGGCATGAAATTATATCGCGAAGAGCAGTTTGGCCCTGTTATTCCAATCGTACCCTTTGATGATGTGGAAGAGTTTATCGACTACCTGATTACGGACGACCACGGTATGCAGGCGAGTATTTTTGGGACGGATAGCAATGCAATTGCCCAACTGATCGACCCGCTGGTTAACCTGGTAAGCCGTGTCAACATCAATGCGCAATGCCAGCGCGGACCGGATACGTTTCCGTTCACGGGGCGCAAAGATTCGGCGGAGGGAACCCTGTCCGTAGAAGATGCCCTTCGGTCGTTTTCTATCCGGTCGGCAGTAGCCACGAAAGATACTGCTGCCAACAAAGAAGTACTAAACGACATTGTGGGCGACCATAAATCGACGTTTTTGTCAACGAATTTCATTTTCTAACGGAACTGGAAGCGCAGTTGACAACCGACTGGGTCATTTGGGCCAGTCGGTTGTTTTTTTGTGATTATCAACCCATATAAATACAACGAACGATTGCTCGAAGCTACTACACTTACTAAATCATTCGGCCCGTTGTCGGCGGTTCAACAGGTATCGTTTGTGCTCCAGGCAGGTCAGGTCATGGCGCTCGTTGGAGCAAGCGGTTCTGGAAAAAGTACGCTGCTGAGTATCCTGGCTGGCTTAACGGACGCCGATGGAGGAGACGTCCGGCTGGACGGAAAACGGGTGCCAGGTCCTTCCGAAGTGCTGGTGGCGGGTCACGCAGCGATCCGGCTTGTTCATCAGGAATACCAGTTGATGCCGAATGTATCCGTTCGGGAAAATATTACGTATGCGCTCCGCTTCTTCGCGAAAACGTACCGCGACTACCGGGTCGATGAATTGCTACGACTGTGCCGACTGGCGGAAGTGCAGAACCGGTTACCACGCCAGGTGTCGGGGGGCGAAAAACAACGGACGGCCATTGCGCGAGCTATCGCTGATAAACCCGCCGTGTTGCTGCTCGACGAACCGTTCAGCCATCTTGACTTACCAAACCGGCTCATCGTTCGTAACTTACTCTTCGATCTGGTGCGGCACGAAAATACGGCGTGTCTGTTTGTTACGCATGATGCCAGCGATGCACTATCAATCGCTCATACGGTAGGTATTCTGCGCGACGGGAAACTGATTCAACTCAGCAATCCCGTCGACATCTACCGACGACCCGAAACGGCGTATGCCGCCCAGATGACCGGCCCGGTCAACATCTTGCAAACGGAGCATCTGCCCTTGTTAGGCTTATCGGCTGTCGAATACCCTTCGGCGCTTTTTTGTTTGCGACCGGAGCAGGTCAGGCTAAGCGAAGCAGGTATTTTGGGAACTGTTCGAGCAGTGTTTTTTAAAGGAAGCCACTACGAAATCGAAGTAGAGCTAAACCCTGATTTTTGCTTGCGTGTACTGACGACCAATGACAGCCTGTACGTAGGGCAGCGCGTGAACATCCAGGTGACTGCCGATTCGGTCTGGCCGCTCCAACGCTAATTTTGTGGTAACTCCGCGCGTCTTTTTCGGTTATAGAGGGAAACAAACTGACAAAACGTTATGGAAAGTTCACAGCACGATCATGAAAAAGTAGGCGAGCCCGATTTTTCGGCCAAGCCCGACGTTGAGTATCTGGTGGGAGAAGAACACGATGATGTTGATGCTTCGGGCGTTGACGATCACTCGACGGGTATGGGGGAGGATGACTACCTGGGTAAAACAAATCGCGAGGGTAATAAAGACGAATAAACCTTTTTACAAAGTAAAAGGCCGATCTTCGAAAAAGATCGGCCTTTTACTTTACAGCTATCGCTTGGCTTACAGCATTCGTTTGATCAACTGCTCAACGGAGATACCTTCGGCTTCGGCCTTAAAATTGCGAACGACGCGGTGGCGGAGAATGGGCAACGCAACGGCTCGTATATCTTCAATATCGGGCGAGTATTTGCCATTTAACAGCGCGTTACATTTCGAAGCCAGAATCAATGCCTGCGAAGCACGCGGACCAGCGCCCCATTCTAAGTATTGATTTGCATCGGAAGAAGCCAGTTCCGTGTTAGGGCGAGTCTTGTGTACCAGCTTGACGGCATACTCAACGACATTATCGACGACCGGAACCCGGCGTACCAGGTGCTGAAACTCCCGAATTTCTTCGCCGGTAATGACGCGCTGTACTTCGGGACGTTTGTCGGTTGTGGTGCTCTTAACGATGTCCAGTTCCGATTGAAACGACGGATAATCCAGGTAAATGTTAAACATAAACCGGTCGAGCTGCGCTTCTGGAAGTGGGTACGTTCCTTCCTGCTCAATGGGATTCTGCGTAGCCAGTACGAAGAAAGGACGACCCAATCCGTATTTCTGACCGGCGATGGTAACGGAATATTCCTGCATCGCTTCCAGCAAAGCCGATTGGGTTTTAGGGGGCGTCCGGTTGATCTCATCGGCCAGGATAATGTTGGCAAAAACCGGTCCTTTAATAAACTTGAAATTCCGTTCCTGATCGAGTGTTTCCGAACCCAGGATGTCCGAAGGCATCAGGTCGGGCGTAAACTGAATACGGTTGAAATCGAGATCCAATGCCCCCGCAATCGTCTGGATAAGCAGCGTTTTGGCGAGGCCCGGCACACCGACCAGCAGGCAATGTCCCTGACAGAAGATAGCGGTTAGGAGCAAGCGAACCGTGTCGTCCTGGCCGATAACAACCTTCGAAATTTCCGCTTTTAACTTTTGGTAATAGGTAGTAAGGGCTTCCGCAGCCGCAACATCCGATGAGTAAGGCACAATAATACAGTTAAAGAGTTTATGGTTTACAGGTTTCCGCGTTGACCCTGACAATGCAAGTTAGCCGAAAACTGTAAACCTCAAAACGGAAAGCTATTCATTGCCGCCACCACTCAATGCTGCTGCGCTGTTTTGCGTTGTTCCAAAGATGCGACAGTTTTGAAACTCAGGATCTACGCTGATGTAAACATCCGCCACCGACTTCCGGAACCAGTCATCAATGGCCCGGTTCTTTTTGTTGGTCAGTACGATGTTCTGCAACTTTTCGAAGTCAAGCTTGAAGTCTGCCGTGTGTGGGGGAACTTTGCTTTTGAAATACAAAATCCGAACCGCACTTTTACCGTCCTCGGTACGATAGGGCAGGGGAGCCGAAACACTGCCCACTTTCATCGTGTCCAGCATCTGGAACATCGCGTATTCCATCGAACCATCCATTGCCAGACGGCTGCTTCCCGACTGTGCATCGCGGATCAAACCACCTGCATCTGCTGTGCTTTTATCTTCCGAAAAGTCGTGGGCTGCTTTGTCAAATTTAACCGAGTCAGCAACGATAAGTGTCCGCAGGCTGTCCAGATAGCGCGTTGGGCTACTCAGATCCAGCCGGTTGTAATCGGGGCGGAGCAGGATGTGCCGAGCGTGGTATTCCGCACCGCGCGTTTCCAGCAATTGAATAAGGTGAAGACCAAATTCCGATTCAACAACGTCCGAAATTTCGTTTGGCTTCATTTTCAAAGCCGCCCCTTCGAAAGGAGCCACCATCATGCCGCGTTTGGCAAAACCAAGATCGCCACCGTTCTGGGCCGAACCCACGTCTTCCGAATTATCTTTCGCTAACTTGGCAAAGTCTTCACCGGCCTGCACCCGTTTTTTGATGTCTAACAATCGCTGGCGCAGGGCTTCTTTCTGCTCCTTGGTCGGCTTGGCAAACCGTACAATCTGACCAACCTCAACGTCGGCGGGCATGTAGGGCAAACTGTCTTTTGGAATAGCATCGAAGAACTTACGAACATCGCGGGGGGTCACCTTTACGTCGGTCGTGATCTTCTGCTGCATCTTCTGCGCAACTTTCTGATCTTTCACCTGCTGGCGCAGTTCGCTTTTGAGCATTTCCAGGCTCTTACCATAGGCTTCAACAATGTTCTTTTCGGAACCGAACTGCTGCGCCATGTACTGCATCCGCTGGTCGAGTTCGCTGTCTACGATCTTATCGTCAACCACAACCGAGTCAATCTCGGCTTTGGCGAGCATCATCTTATTGATGACCAGACTCTCCAGCAACTGACATTTCTGGGGTGGTGTCTGGTTCTGGCCCACGTAGGACTGATAGGATTCCTCAAGATCGGACCGAAGTACGTAATAGTTATCGACCTTGGCAATGATCTTGTTCAGGCTTACCCCTTGTCCCTGGCCAAAAACCGGTGCGGTCAGGAACCAGCCAAGCAAGGCAATAAAAGCGCTACTGATTACTTTTTTCATGAGTTAAAGATACGCACAGAACAGAAACCGTCCTGCCTTTTTAGAAAAATTAAGAACTTGATTGTGAGTGCTGGACAACCTGCCTGGCAAGCTGAGCGCGTCCCCGATCTGCTGACTAGTGAATTACTTGCCTAACTTCCGAATCTCATCTTCATTCACCTTCACCGGGTATTTCTGACGAAGCTGAGCAAGCCACTGTTTTTCGAGCAAAGCCTGATAATCATTAATGACAGCGCCCCTGGCTTCGGCAAACGTTTTTGCCCGAGCGGGTTCAACGCGGTTTATCGTTACCGAAACAGCTTTGCCGGCCCGGTTGAAGGTAGTGGTACCTTCTTTCCACTGGTCGATACTGTCGAGGTAAGGGTTGATTCCCTGCGCAAAAATACCTTCGGTGATCGTCACCGCCGGATCAGCGGAGGACGATGGTTGCCGGCTGTTGAGAACTTTAGCAATGTCTGCTTTATCATTCGAAAAATACTGGAACGAAACCCGGCGTTGAGCGGACGCATCTTTAGGTGCATCGGCTGCCCGGCGGGGAGGAGCCCCCTGATAATCCTTTTCCGCAATGCGGTTCAAGGGAACACCACTCTTTTGCAGGTAACTCACAACGGCCCGAATCCGACCCGCCGATACCGAATCCCGCTCGGCGGCATCGTGCGCACCGGAAACTTCAACAACATATTCTGGATTACGGGCCATCGTTACGAGTACGTCGTACAAGGTTTCCCGCTGTTTAGGCGTCAGCATCGTCTGGTTACTGTCGTAGGTCAGGTCAGCCGCCGAGCGCTTGAGCTGGTAGGGCGGTTTGCCGGACAGCATCTGACGAGCCTGTTTCAATAAATCATCGTTCTGAGCGACAATGATCGTTGCGGCAGCCCGTTCCGGAAAACGGTATTTCTCCGCATTCTGGTCAAAATACTGGCGTTGTCCCGTTGAATCGGTCATCGAGCGTTCCCATACGTTTTGCTCCATCACCTGCGAAAGCAGAACACCATCCCGGATCTCGTTCAGCAGCGAACGGAACTCCGGCGATTTCTTGTCCAGATTAGCTTCCTCCGTTGCCATTAACTGATCCCCTTCAAACCGGTCGAGCAACCGGCGCATCGCTATCGCTGGTGAACCCGTGACTGATGCAACCGGCGCAGCGGGTGCCAGGGCAGGATTACGCTGTGGTTGCTGTTTCTGCCGGACGTAATCAAAAAACTGGTTTACGGTTACGGGCTTTCCGGAGACGGCGAACAACGATTTGCTTTGTAACGCCGGCTCCAGTGGCTCGGGGTAGCGCCACTGACCACGCAGCAGACTGCTATCGGCCTTGGCTAACACCTTCTCAACGGTTGCTTTTTCTTCCAGAACAGGATATTCTTTCTTCAAGCGTTGCACGGTTGCCTGGCGCAATACATCAGCACGCGTATCGGTCATAACGCGCTGGCGCAACGAAGGAGCTAAGTCAGCATAAGGTTCCAGCCCTTTCCGCTCGATGAGTTTGATGATATGCCAGCCGTAGTTTGTGCGAACCGGTTTCGATACGTCGCCGGGTTTCGTCAAGGTGTAAGCGGCCTGTTCAAACGACGGAACCTGCCTACCGGTTTCAAACGCCGGTAGCAGTCCTCCGTTCGCGCGAGAAGTAATGTCGTCTGATACGGCCTGGCAAACCGCTTCGAACGATTCGCCTTTCTGGAGCCGGGCGTACGCAGCGTCGATACGATCCTGCGCTGCTTTCTGACCGGCTTCATCGGCACTGGGGCTAAGCCGCACCAAGATGTGAGCCACCCGTAACTTACCGCGACTTGGCCGACGGTCGTTTACCTTGATCAGGTGATAACCCGACCGAGTTCGGATGGGCATGGAGACCTGACCGACGGGCGTGTTGTAAGCCGCTGTTTCGACCGGATAAACAAGTGAAAAAGCCGTGAAATAGCCTAAATTACCACCGTTGGCAGCCGTCTGACGATCTTGTGAATTGTCCTGAGCCAGCTGGGCGAAATCCGTACCGGCCAGCGCCTGCTTGCGAATGTCAAGTGCTTTCTGGTAGGCCGCCAACGTATCGGTGGGAGCCGCGTCTTCGGTTACAGGTACCAGAATATGGGACGCGTTGATTTCTTCCTGCATCCGTTGGTACGCTTCAGCGGCTATCGATTCCACCAGCACTTTGTCCGTCAGGTACGATTGCGCCAACTGGTTACGGTAGGTATTCATTTCCTCCCGAAAAGCCTCGGTTGTATCGCGTCCTTCGGCTTCGGCGGCTAGTACTTTCAGCTTCAGATTGGTATACAGATCGAAATAGTTCTTCACGTCGGTCCGCTGGGCGGAGTCGGACGAGAACTGATTTTTCGTAAACGACTGGAAAAAATCATCCGTAGTGAAAGCTTTGGTCCCCAGCGTCAGGATAACGGGCTGTGGGGGTGTTTGCTGAACCACGGGTGCGGTTGTTTTGCAGGCTGTTACGGCAAGAGCCAGCAAGATACCGCCGGTAAGTTGGCGCATAGCGTCGGAATGGAAAAGTAAGGTACTAAGTTACTGATTACTGGGTTGAGGGGGCATGCGTGCCTTGTCTCAATAGGTTGAAAACAGCGTTTTTTGTAAAAACATTCGCTCTGTTTAAGCAACGATTGAACGAAGGGCTTATTGGCGAACGGGCCGGATTTTCACCGATTTAAGCGTAATGTCATAGTCGAGTCGATAGTCGAAAGCGTCGCGAAGGTTCTGCCCCGTGAATACCGTTGGTACGTGCACGAGTTGCTGCTTTTTTTTGCGTAGTTCCGCTTCGTAAAGGTCGACGCTGCTTTGGCCCAATAAATCATCATCGTCAAACTGATCGACCAATTTCAGGCCAATGCCCGAAGCGGCCAGACCAGCGGCTACGTATTTGAGCGGAGTCAGGACTTCGGCTGCTGTGATCAGAAAAGCCGCCGGGCCAGCCACAATATTATGTACTTGCCGAACCCGATCCAGCATTTGCTTCGCCCGGTTGTAATCGTCCACTTCAATCAAGACCAGTGAGGCCACAATGCGCCCATTCTTCGGTAGTTCCAGGCTAATCGGCAGGGCTTTGTCGGGACCAGCCGCGCTAAGGTCCAACTGCTGGCCTTTCTGCACGGTTACGACGCCCCAACCGCCATTGACCACCGATACGGACTTGTTTTTAGCGTCGTAACTGGTCATTGAATACGCCATCATCAGCTCATCGCGTCGGCTCAGCGTTTCTTCGAGATTCACCGCTTTCAGCGAACGGGGAGCCAACTCCGCTACGAGCGATGTCGGGCGGGCGCATCCAACCAGCAGCATTAAACTCAATAGACTTACAATGACTCGCATAGCTTCAGAACACTTAATCAGCAACTTCCTCAACAACGGATTCGCCCGACGACTGATCTCCGCTCGTCCACTGCCAGCGTTCATGCAGCCGGATTCGTCCATCGGGCAACCGTTCGGGCGTTGACTGACAGTGGCCAGTCATCAGCTCACCCTGCACATTAACGTGCTGATAGCGCATGTCGAGCCGATGGTGACTATCGACTGTCGCAATCAGAAACCCCTTTACGATAGCCCCGCCACTGTATTCGGCCCAGACGATCTGATCCTGCTGGTGATAATGAAACAAGGTTTCTCCACCGACTTCACCATTCTCGGTGTTGGCAACGGAGCGAAAGGTTTTGTTGTCGTACATCGGAAGAACGTGGATAGGCAATTAGATGCTTGGCTCCTGTTGACTCAGGCAGTGAAAACTACCCAGACCCCACACAATATCGGTCGAGTCGATGCCGACGATCTTACGATCAGGAAAACACTGACTGATAATATCCAGCGCCGGTTGGTCAGCCGCGCAGCGGAACGTAGGTACGATAACCGATTGATTCGTAATCAAAAAGTTGGCGTACGAAGCTGGTAGCCGTAATCCATCGCTGACAACCGGGTCAGGCATAGGCAATTCTACAATGTTTAGTTGCTTACCGTTCAGAAGCCTCATCTGCTTTAGCTCGTGATGGATCTCCTGAAGGAACGGATAGTTAGCGTCGTTCTTGTCTGCTTCGTAAGCCGCGATTACCGTATCTTCGTTAACAAACCGCACCGTATCATCAATATGGCCATCGGTGTCGTCACCAACGATGCCTTCTTCTACCCAAAGCACCTGCTGAACGCCGTAATAATCGCACAGGTAGCGCTCGATGTCAGCCTGTTTCAGATGGCTATTCCGGTTTTGGTTAAGCAGGCAGGCCCGGCTTGTGAGCACTGTTCCGGCTCCGTTAAACTCGACCGAACCACCTTCCATAACGATGCCAGGCGTGACGTAATCGAGTCCACGATAGTGGGCAATCTCCACCGGAATCAGGTCATCGCGGTCGTAGGGCGGGTATTTCCCCCCCCAGGCGTTGTAGCCCCAGTTAACGATCATCCGTTGTTTCGTAGTCGGATTGATCAGAAAGGCCGGACCGTGATCGCGGCACCACGAATCGTTGGTCGGGTGGGGGAGCAGCGTCACGCGGTCCATATTCACGCCAGCGGCCAATAAGCGCAGTTTGGCCGCCTGCATCACAATCTCGTTATGCGCGTTGATGCAAACCTGTTCGCTTTCGGCGATGGCTTTGATAAAATCAATGTAGGCCGGAAACATCAGCTCCTGCCGCTCTTTCGTCCACGACGCTTCGGTATGGGGCCAGCTTAGCCAGGTGGCGACGTGAGGATGCCATTCTGCCGGAAAGAAAAAGCCCTCGCGGGCGGGAATCAGGGGGCTTTCAGATGAAGAGTTCAAAGACATGAACGTTGGTACCAAGACAAATTTAGGGGACAAAGATACAAAATCCGGGCGGGTCAACGGGGTGTTTTGTCGACTAATGCCTCAATAGTTGCTACCGAAAGCTCCGTAAAATCATTGACGATAAGAGCCGCACCGCTATTGACCAATTCCGCCTGCGTGTGCGTCGTGGCAAGCGCAACCACCTGCATTCCTCCCCGCAATCCGGCTTCGATACCCGCAAAAGCATCTTCAAACACAACACAACGCGCGGGGTCAACGCCTACCCGCTCGGCGGCTTTCAGGTAGATTTCGGGGTCGGGCTTGCCGTGACGAACCATGCTGGCATCAACGACCGTATCGAAATAGCGTCGGATTTGTAGCCCATCGAGCGTGAAGTGAACATTGCTCATGGGTGCCGATGTGCCAACGGCCAACTTGATATTCTGCGCTTTCAAAGCTTCCAGAAAAGCAATCAGACCCGGTGCCGGTTGCAAGTGCGAACGATAAAGCTCCCGGTAAATGGCTTCCTTTTCTTCCGTTAAGGTAATCAGCTCACCACCTTCAACGGGGCGCTGAAACACGTAAGCCATCGCATCGGCGGAGACGCGGCCATTGATATTTGCCACGTACTGATCGCGGGTAATCGGAAATCCTTTGGCTTGGGCAAATTGTAGCCAGGCATTGATGTGAAAGTCGGTATTATCGACCAAAACGCCGTCCATATCGAAAAGGGCGGCTAACGGAGCGTCGGTCATGTATAGCGTATGATTGGAAATGCAAAGAAAATAGATTGTGACTTATTCAGTATCGTCCGGTGCCGAGACCGAAGGGGCTTCGGGCAACACATCACCCGCCAGCACTGCCGCTTCGTGGAGCAATTCGGTCGAAACGAGTTCGTCAGTTACGGTTTCAATACGTTCATCAAATAGCTCCTGTCCCTCTTCAGCCGATTTCATACCCACCAGCAGCCGTCCCACATACAGCAGGTTGAGGGAAAAGCGCAGTTCAGGAAGGATGCGACTGTGACGGGTTTGAGGTTCGTTCTGCATAGCGTATACATAACAAAATCCAGGCGAAAAAGTGACTGGTTCGCCTACATCTGCGCTATTTAGTCTGGATAAGGAACAGCTACAAAGCAATGATGTGACTACAGCTCCTTGATCTTCAGGTTTCTAAAGTAGATCGGTGCTCCGGCATGTTTTCCCTGTAAGCCAACGTAGCCACGCAGCGGCAAATCGGCGGCTGGTTTGTTGAGCCATTCGGGTACATCCGAACCATCGGGATTTTTCTGAGCAGACGTAAATTTTGTCAGATCGATTGTATTAATCAGTTGATTGTTAAGCACGACATAAATTGTCTTGCCCTGGCACGTTACTGTGCAGCGGTTCCATTCGCCGGGGTTTTTAACGAGCTTTTTGGTAGGAGCCTGATGACCGAAAAAAGCGCCGGACTGCCCATTGGTCGGCGCGTCGGCCCACTGCTTGTTGTGATCGTCGGCAATCTGGATTTCGACGGCGTTCGGAATCCAGTTGGTTGTATCGCTGCAATGAACGACAATGCCACTATTGGTACCCTCGGCGGTTTTAAAGAACAAGTCAAGAATGAAATCGTCGTAGGGCTTAGCGGTCCAGATTGCTTTGTCGGCAGTGGCTGTTAGTTCGCCTTCGTCGTAGCTCCAAACCCCCTTGGGGTAATTGGCGTCGGAAAGGTCCCGCTCAAAAAGCGGTTTCCAGCCGGCACCGTTCGTATTCGGATGCCCGGTCGGTGGCGTTTGGGCGAAAAGAAACGTTGAACAGCTTAAAAAAAGTAGAATGATACCAGTCTGAATGCGCATCGCAGAAGAAGTTGGAAAACGGGTGATCGGTTCTTTCGTTAGGCTACTTGGAGAGCGAGTCGAATATGGGCGAGGTGATGCTCGGCGTGCCAGACGATAACCGACAGCGCCTGGGCCAGTGTAAGGTGGCGCTGGCGAACTGGGTGGTAATACGTGATGGCGAGTTGGTCGGGCAGCAAGGTGCCAACCAGAAAAGCGATGCGCTGATGAATTCCTTTTAACAAGATAAGCGAATCGGCAATTGGTGCATGTTGTCCTTCGATAAGGGCCGCCCAGGCATTCACATCGGCCATAACGCCAACGGTGTCGGGCGCTGTCAGGGCGTTTTTCAACCGCATAAAATGCAGCATGTGCGTATCCGCAACGTGGTGGACAAGCTGCTGGACGGTCCAGCTACCAGGTCGATACTGGCGGGACAGGTCAGCCGTCGAAACGTTGGCCAATACGAGGGCATAAGCATCGGGCAGCGTTGCGATCTGATCAACAAGCTGACGAATCTCCGCTACGGTGTAGGTATCCTGCGATTGCCAAAGACCAATTGGGTAACGAGTGGGATCGGTGGGTTCGGTCGTCATGGGTGAAACAAGAAGCGCAGCCCCGGTGGACTGCGCTGTGAATATAAGCATTAGGAAACAACTGCGTAGGCGGACTCACGGATCGGGTCATTCTGGCGGAAGCTTTTCATGATCCAACCGCCCCCCACTACGTCGTCGCCCTCGTAAAAAACGGCTGCCTGACCCGGCGCAATGGCAGAAACGCCTTCCTGAAACAGAACCTCTATTTTGTCGCCCGTTTGTGAAATGGTAGCGGGTGTACCCGGATCTTTGTAACGAACTTTCGTCACGGTTTCCAGCGGCCCATTGATCGAATCGTATTTTTGCAGGTTCAACTTGCTAACGATCATGCCATCGCGGTACAAATCTTTGTCAATGCCCAGTACCACTTCGTTGGTGTCTTTCCGGATTTCGGTCACGAACATGGGTTGCCCAAACGCCATACCCAGTCCTTTCCGTTGCCCGATGGTATAGAACGGATAGCCCAGGTGTTTCCCCAGCACTTTGCCCGTGCCTTCCATCACGAAGTTACCACCGGCTACTTCCGCTTCCAGCCCTGGCACCCGCCGTTTCAGAAAACCCCGGTAATCGTTGTCGGGTACAAAGCAGATCTCGTACGATTCCGACTTGGTGACCAGCTCAATGAAGCCCCGGTCTTTCGCCATATCGCGGATTTCCGATTTGCGCAGATGACCAAGCGGAAGTTTCGTCCGGCTCAAACTTTCCTGCGATACGCCCCATAATACATAGGACTGATCTTTCAGCGTATCAACTCCTTTCGAAATAACGAAGCGGCTGTTTTCTTCGCGGATATGGGCGTAGTGTCCGGTGGCGATAAACTCGCAGTCGAGCCGGTCGGCCCGGCGAAGGAGCGCATCCCATTTGATGTGGGTATTACACAGCACGCAGGGATTCGGTGTCCGGCCTTCGAGGTATTCACCCGTAAAATGATTGATTACATAATCGCCAAATTCCTCCCGGATATCCAGAATGTAATGCGGAAAGCCGAGACTAACGGCGATGTTCCGGGCGTCGTTGATGCTGTCTAGGCTGCAACAACCCGTTTCTTTTTTGGTACCGCCCGAAGACGCATAATCCCATGTTTTCATGGTCATGCCGATAACTTCGTAGCCTTCTTCGTGCAGCATAACCGCTGCTAGTGAGGAATCAATGCCGCCACTCATGGCGACTAAAATGCGTCCGTGTTTGCTCATAATGATCTGCCAGGATTCAAAGTCCTGCGATTGAATCGTTCAAATGCGTCGTTGCTTCGACAACGGCGCACAAAGATACCAACACGAATTAACTTCTGCTTAGTTTCGGCGGTACGAGATTCGCTGAAGTTTGCCGGTGATTTATATTGCCACCGGGCACCCAACCGTGAAATGGGTAAAGCAGGTTGTCTCTATCCTTTTGTCAAAAAGAATGGACTCTATGAACTATCGGACAAAATACCTGTTAAGCGGATTAATTGTCGTCATGAGCGTTGTTTCGGCGTTAGCGCAGAAAAATCCGGAAGACAAAGCGGGCTGGAAACTGGGTGCTCAAGCCTACTCGTTTCGGTTATTTCCGTTTACGGAAGCCTTGCGGAAAATTGATAGTTGTGGCCTGAAATACGTTGAGATTTATCCGGGTCAGACGATTGGCGGAGGGATCGACGGAAAGATGGATTTCAACATGGACGCAACAGCGCGACAGACCATTAAGAAATTAGTGAAAGATCGTGGCCTTACGATTGTGGCTTATGGCGTCATCAGCCCAAAGACCGATCAGGACTGGCAAGCCGTTTTTGAATTTGCCAAGGATATGGGTGTGTTAAACATCAACTCCGAGCCAACACCCGAACAAATGCCTTTGGTGCGCAAACTGGCCGAGCAGTATAAGATAAACGTAGCCTTACATAACCACCCCAAGCCGTCGCGCTACTGGCATCCCGATACGGTTCTGGCGGCCATCGGTGGTAGTAAGTACGTTGGCTCTTGCTCGGATATTGGTCACTGGGTGCGCTCTGGACTCGATCCGGTTGAGTGCCTGAAAAAACTAAACGGGCATGTACTCGGTATGCACTTTAAAGACGTGAAGCAGGATACGCCGGACGGAAAATACCACGATGTAGTTTGGGGTACGGGCGATAGTAAAGTGGAAGCCGTTATTGCGGAGTTGAAGCGTCAGCGGTTCAAAGGACCCATTTCAGCGGAGTACGAATACCACTGGGAAAACAACGGTCCGGAAATTGCCGAGAGTGTAAAAAACTTCCGGGCTATATACAACCAGGTGAATAAATAGTCAACCGGAGCCAGGATATTACATGAAGCGCGTGGTGCAAAGAGCATGGAGAAAACACCTGCTCCTTGCACCACGCTTTTTGCGCTCTTACCTTCGCAGCATCAATTGACTTTATCATGGCTCTCGCAACACTTGTTAAAATTTCCAACGTTACGAATCTCAGTGATGCCCGGTATTGCGCCGGTATGGGCGTTGACATGCTTGGTTTCTCGATGGACACCGAGTCGCCCGACTATGTTGATCCAAAGAAATTTGAAGAAATAAAATCGTGGGTGGCGGGTGTTCAGATTGTCGGCGAAACAGCGTCAACCGATCCAGAAACCATTGAATCGTTGCTCGAAACCTACCAGCCCGATCTGCTTCAGGTAGACGAAGCCGCGTTGCTTCCTTATCTGGGCACATTTGGAAAACCACTTATTCTACGGGTCGAGTTATCGCTCTTAACGCTTGATCAATTAGATAGCTTGTTGCAAACGGGTGCAGCCGGAGCGGAGTATGTCCTGCTTGAAAGTAAGGCTCCACTTCATCTTGATGCCGAATTAAAAGGGGCTCTTCAGCGAATAGCCAATCGCCATTCCGTATTGCTCGGAACCGGTATCTCCGCCCAGAATGTCCATGAATTGCTAGCTGAATTACCGGTTCGGGGTATCGCGCTCAGCGGTGGCGACGAAGAGCGTCCGGGCAACAAAGAGTTTGGGGAGTTAATGGATATTCTGGAAGCAATCGAAGAAGAGTAGCGAGTTCAGGCAATCGTGGACGGCTTAAGGCAAAGAGCGGCTATCATTTATTAGTCGTTACCTGCTACTATGTATTACCTACTATCATTGAAAACACACTTCCATCAAACCGCGCGTCCATTCTTCCTATTCTTTTTCCGCACTTCCGGCTTCGTGACTAGGTTTACATCGGTTTTAACAACGAAAGCCATGAACAAACGATTAGAACGAATTTCTGAACAAGCCCAGATAGGCGGGGTATGCGCTGGTTTAGCTGACTATTTTGGAATAGATCGCGCCTTGGTCCGGTTCATTTTTGTGATCGGAATTTTAATCCCTCATTTCCCGTCTTTTATCATTTACTGTATCTTGTGGATTGCTCTGCCTGAACGTCGATTTGGCGGATCAGTGGCTCAATCAACCGTTTATGCAAACCCCGTTTTTTCTATGAACCCCTACAATCCCAACCAACCTGCATCACCCGACCGTAGCGTTATCGGAGGTGCCGTACTGATCCTGCTTGGCGTGCTGTTCCTGCTGGATCGTTATTTCGACATCGACTTTGGTGATCTATGGCCTTTCGTCTTGATCGCAATTGGTTTATGGCTCATCTTCCGGGATCGTATCAAAACACCCTACGATCCCAATAACAACAATACAAATAACCCTTTGTAATAGAGGTATCATGCGAGGGTATAGGCTGTATAAACACACCTATACCTTTCCTAAATCTCCTTTGTCATGCAACGAAGAAATGGATTATTCTGGGGTATTTTTCTGCTCACGTTTGGCGTGCTGTTCCTGGCTCGTCGGGCTGGCTGGCTGGATGTTAACTGGCACTCGCTGGTCGATTTGTGGCCCGTGCTGTTGATTTTGGCGGGTGTAAACCTGATTCTCGAACGACGTGGCAATCCAGCGGCTTTTGTTACAACGGTTATGCTGGCCGTAGCGGTACCAACCACCTTGTTTGGCTTCTTTGCGCACGACAGAGATCGCGATGGGTTCGGTATCCACTGGAATCAGGATGATGACAACAATGATGACGCTAACGAGTCCAGCCGTGATGACGACGATGATAATGAAAGCGATTATCGTTCAGAACGGGAGCAGCGGAAGTCGACTACGGTGCAGACAAATACGTTTACGGAGTCGATGGAGGCCGATACCCGTGAAGCGGTATTCAAAATGGCCGGAGGGGCCGGTCGGTTTGTCATTAGCGATCCGACCTCGGAGCTGATCAAAGCGGATACCCGCCAAAACATCGGTAGTTATTCCATGTCCGTAGATCGCGATGCGGTAACCCACATTCCGACGATTGAATTGAAGCCCAAGGATGATAACCAGGATTTTAATCTGAAAGACGGTAAGTTTGAAAACCGGGTAGACGTTCATCTTAATCAGAATCCCGCCTGGACGATGGACATTGCTTTGGGAGCCGGTCAGGGTGATCTGGACTTAAGCGCTTATGCCGTGAAGAACCTCAAACTGGCCGCCGGAGCGGCTGACCTTGATCTTAAACTGGGGTCAAAAGCCGATATGTCGGACGTGAAACTGGAAGTAGGGGCCGCTTCGGTAACCGTTCATGTTCCCAAAGAAGTCGGTTGCCGTATCAAAAAAGATGGCGCGCTAAACATAGAGCATCTGGACGAATTTACCGAGGTCGGTGGGGGTGAGTTTGAAAGCCCCGGTTATGATGCTGCCAAAAAGAAAATGCTTATTCGCTTCGACGGAGGTATTTCCAGCTTTAAGGTCGTACGCTATTAAGCTGGTAAATAGAACGGATTATTCTGACTGACTTTGTCGTGCCGTTACTGTTTCTCAGAGCACCTAACTCCAATGAGACCAGAGTCAGTCAGGATAATCGCGTATGATCGGCTGCTAATTCTGGTTGTTCAACCGATTAAGCAGCATTTTATTAAACGTCTGCTCCGTTTTGTACAGCTCCGTTAATTGCTGTGCGCTGATAACTTTCAGGAACCGACTCATATACTCGTCATCAAGATCAGCCAGCTTTTGTTTCGTCGAATTGATTTCGCGTAAACCGTTGACCAACTGGTTGTCGTTGAGATTAGTACGGGACGGTTCGTTGTTAAGCTGACGAATCCGCCGGTTTAGTTCCTGCTTCTTCGCGTTGTATTCGTTATAAACCGCCCAGAACTGCGGGGCCTGATCGGTGCTTAGGTTCAGCCGGTTGGTGATCATACCGATCTTGGCGGCTTCTATCTTCTGGCGTCCGTTTGGGTCCTGTTGCGCGATAGTGACATTCGTTGTCATCATCATCGCTACTAGCCAACCAATCCATGCGTGTCTCATTGCGGTAAAATTAACCATTCTTTAAAGTCAGGAGCCGAGGCCCAGAGATTCCGATACGTTTTGTTCGTCAATGAGCTGCTGAATATCGGCGGGTTTCACGTTTAAATACTGAATTGCCGTCGTATCGCTGCCCAGTGATGAATGAAGTTGCTGATTGTCCGCTAATTCGTAGGGGTCGACTCCCTGGTCGTCAAGGTAAGCCGCAATCACCTCACTACTCACCCCCGTCAAGGCTTCATTTCCTAAAGACTCTTGTCGCTGCGGTAATGTTTTCCAGATCAGCACCGCAATTAAACTGGCTCCTGCCAGCGACGTAGCCGTTCGTTGCCAGGACCAGCTGATACTGAAGGCTGGTTTCGGTTTGCGGGTCACCCGAGCCTGTACGCGTGAAGGCAGCTGATCGAAGTAGCCGTCCGGAGCCCGAAACGGTTGCTGCCGAAGCGGATGCTCAGGGGGAAGTTCGTCAAGCCTGAAGTTGTTCATTTCGTTCATTGTCGTTCTGTGTACAAGTCACACAATTCGTTTCCTATTAGCGATTTGACAAGCCACGCGAGCTGAGGTTTAATCAGACGTGTCAGATTTATCCAGATAATCTTCGATTTTTTTTACCGCCAGGTGATAGGATGCTTTCAGCGCGCCAACTGATGTACCCGTGATCTCGGCAATGTCTTCGTACTTCATGTCGTCGAAGTACTTCATGTTGAAGACAAGCCGTTGTTTATCCGGTAGCTTCAGAAGTGCCTTCTGCAACTTCATTTGTATTTCTTCACCGCTGGGTTCATTGCCCGACGTGACAAAATCAGCATTACTTTCCAATTTTTCCATCAACTCACCCTCTACGTCACCGATGGGCAGGAAAAAACGACGACGTTTTTTGTTGAGAAAGTTCAGGCATTCGTTGGTCGCAATGCGGTATATCCAAGTATATAACTGACTATCACCCCGAAACTGTTCCAGGCTGTTCCAGACTTTAATAAATGTTTCCTGCACCAGATCATCAGCGTCGTCGTGGTCAATGACCATCTTCCGAATATGCCAATAAACTTTCTGCTGATACTGTCGTACCAACAGATTAAAGGCATAATTCCGGCTCGACGGATCGCGGTATTTGGCGAGGAGTTCTGCGTCAGTCATTCGTTGTTTAATATTCAGCCTTCAGTTCTCAGTTGGCTGACCTAAGCCTGCATGAGGGGTCAACCAACTGAAAGCTGAAAAACCGAACACTTATTTTCTTGCCATTACTTTCTTCACCTGCTCAACAATTTTGTCGGCGGTGAGACCATATTTCTGCATCAGCTGGTCGGGGGTTCCGCTTTCGCCGAAGGTGTCATGAACACCCACGTATTCCAGCGGAGCCGGATGATGTTGCGCCAGAACGTGCGCCACGCTATCGCCCAAACCGCCACTGATCATGTGTTCTTCTGCCGATACAGCGCAACCCGTTTTTTTCACGGAAGCGATAATTGCTTCTTCATCTAACGGTTTAATCGTATGAATGTTGATAATGTCGGCTTCGATTCCTTCTTCGGCCAGCATTTCGCCCGCTTTGATGGCTTCCCAGACCAGATGACCGGTGCAGAAGATCGACACATCCGAACCTTCGTTCACCGTCCACGCTTTGCCAATTTCGAATTTCTGATCGGCGGGGGTAAACACCGGAATAACAGGCCGTCCGAAGCGGAGGTAAACCGGGCCAACATGGTCGGCAATAGCGAGCGTAGCGGCTTTGGTCTGGTTGTAGTCGCAAGGGTTGATGACGGTCATGTTTGGTAACATTTTCATCATGCCCAGGTCTTCCAGAATCTGGTGGGTAGCACCATCTTCGCCAAGCGTAACCCCAGCGTGCGACGCGCAAATTTTAACGTTCTTGTTTGAATACGCAACCGACTGACGGATCTGATCGTACACACGGCCCGTCGCGAAGTTGGCGAAGGTCGTGGCGAAAGGAATATGGCCACCGATGGTCAATCCCGCCGATACGCCGATCATATTTGCTTCGGCGATCCCGCACTGCACAAACCGTTCGGGATTCTCTTTGATAAACGCATCAAGTTTAAGCGATCCCGCTAAGTCAGCCGTCAGGGCAACAACGTTCGGGTGGGTTTTGCCTAATTCGGCCATGCCCGCGCCGAAGCCCGAGCGAGTATCTTTCTTTTCGGTATATTCGTACTTTTTCATAATTTCTTCAGAGACAGCAAGGGCTTATGTTTAGTAATCAGAGTAGCCTACAGATAGCGGCAGTTGGTTGAGGGCCTGAGTAAGCTGCTCAGCATTTGGCGCTACGCCGTGCCATTTGTAGCTGCCAACCATGTAATCCACACCAAAGCCCATTTCTGTATGCATCAGAATCAACGTCGGAACGTCCGGGTTTTCCTGTGCTTTCTTGAGGGTTCTGATTACATCAGCCATGTCGTTACCCTGCATTTCGTCGACGTGCCAGCCGAAAGCTTTGTATTTGGCCGCCAGATCGCGGTTATCGTTGACGTATTCCGTTTTGCCGTCAATCTGAGCCAGGTTGTAATCGATTACGGCGGTCAGGTTGCCCAGTTTTTTGTTGGGTGCAAACTGAGCTGCTTCCCAGATTTGGCCTTCCTGCTGCTCGCCGTCGCCCATTAATACGTACACGTGATTCGTGTCGCCATTGAGTTTTTTCGAATAAGCCGCTCCCGCTGCCACCGATAAACCTTGTCCTAATGAGCCCGAAGCGATGCGAATTCCCGGTAGGTGTTCGGCGGTGGTGGGGTGCCCTTGCAGACGGCTATCCAGTTTGCGGAACGTAGCCAGTTCGTCGATCGGGAAGTACCCTGACCGAGCTAACACGGAATAGAAAACCGGCGATATGTGTCCGTTCGAGAGAAAGAACAGATCCTCATCGCGTCCGTCCATGTCGAAAATGACGGTGCCATTCTCATCCCGCTTGAGCTTCATTACGTCAAAATAAAGGCCGACCAGAAAGTCGGTGCAGCCTAATGAACCGCCTGGGTGACCAGAATTAACGGCGGCTACCATGCGAACGATGTCGCGCCGAACGGCGGTTGCAATGTGTTCGAGTTGTTCGAGTTCCATGTAGTAATGGTGCGGACGCCCACATCCGCATCAGGATTTAAGGAAACAGCACGGACGTGGGCATCCGCACTTACTTATTTCAAAATCTGATCGGCGTGTTGCTTAGTATCTACTTTGCCGATTATTTCCGTAATAATACCGTTTTCATCAATTAGAAACGTCGTGCGGACCGTACCCATGTACGTACGGCCATACATGGACTTTTCCTGCCATACGCCGTAGTCTTCAACGACTTGCTTGTCCGTATCGGCGACGAGCGTAAAGGGCAGATTGTACTTGTTGATGAATTTCTGGTGCGACTTCGTATCATCGATACTTACGCCCAGTACCTCGTAACCAGCTGCTTTGAGATCCGAGTAGTTGTCGCGAAGGCTACACGCCTGAGCCGTACAACCCGTTGTATCGTCTTTGGGGTAAAAATACAAAACCACCTTCTTTCCCCGATAATCGGACAGCTTAATAGGCTGACCGTTTTGGTCGGTGCTTGTGAAATCAGGAGCGATATCGCCAACGTTCAGACTCATATCTAAAAATCTATAGTTGCTGTTTTATACCAGTTCACACAAAAGAAAGAACCTTTCTTAAGCTACCCTTACCGTTTTTTTCGACGCTTTGGTGCGGCTTTAGGACGTGCCGCTGGTCGGGCGCGGGGGGCTTCAATCGTCGTGCTGTCGGAACCGATGTTGCCAGCCCGATCTTTCACCTGCACAAGTACTTCCGAGCCCGTATCAAAGGGTTCATCCGGATCGAGTTTATCCGACCAAAGCAACGCCCGCTTGTAATCGTACTGCATCAGCACCCATTCGCCGTTGACCAGCGCCCGGAAATCCGCAATACCCGACAGATCATCCCGGATCTTGGCCGTTATTCCCTTTGGCGTAGCGGACAGAATCTCGACCGTAGGCGGGTTCGCGTCCGTCATAAGCTGAAACCGGCCTAAGGAACGAGTCTTAAATTCGATTCGTCCTTTATTCCATTTGCCACCCAGGAAGCTGGCCCGTCCGCCACTGGTCCAATACGCTTTTGTGCGCATGGTATCGATGGCAATTGGGTAGTTCGGTTGGTACTGAATGGTTAAATAATCGTTGAGCGGAATCGTTGATTGGTTAATCTCTAATCCACCACCCGGTAGCGGTCGCATGGCCAGATGTAACGTGTCATAAAGCGTTTTAGGCGAAAAGGCCAAGCGAGTTGTGCCATCGACTACCACATCACCCCGTCCGGGAATAATGCGCTTTTTAAAATTAGTCCGCACAACACCCCGGCCAAACTGTACCGAATCGGGCAATGTCTGCCGCAAATCGATGAGATAAACCGCTTGATTGTTACGGACATAGCTAACCGCCTGTTCTGTTACCGTACGGCCCACGTGTAATTTTGCCATCGGAGGATTAGCCGCCGATATGTTCCTGACCGTCAGCTTTAGTACGTTTTCATCGGTCGTGATGGTGGCTGTTGGAATATCGCTCGTCTGATCTGATTCCGCCGGAAGGGTGGCTACCGAATCTGCTGGAAGCGGCTTTGTCGTTGTTATTTCCGGCAGAATCGTGAACGTCAGCTGGGCCGCATGATCGAATGCATCAAAAAGCGTCAGCGTTATTTCGTGCGGTTTGCCATCAAGCAAGGGTAACCGTCCTCGGTAGGCGGCATTGCTTTGTAACTTGTAGAGGTTCAGTATATTACCGTCCGCAATGTACGCGCGGTGGTAGCGTTGCCCGCTCATTTGCTCCACTTCGTAATTCTCGTGGATGTTCATGTACCGGGTTTGCTCATTGGGAAAGCTATTCATGTTGTACGCAAAAACCTCGCGCCCATCGAGCCGGATTTCCAGACAACTGATTCCATTGCGATAAGGCGAACCGCTGGTTTTGTCGTAGCCCAGCACTTCTAAACCGATTAAGCCCGATGCTGTGATGGGCTGCGTGAGCGTGTAAGTTCCGTCAGACCGGCGAACGGGTGCGTAGGTGATTCGCTGGTATTCACCGTTAACGCGCGAGGTCGAGGTCATGGTTTTCAGCGCAATTCGCTCAAAATAAGGCGGCACATCATCCTTCAGTTCAGAGAAACCGTAAAGCAGCGGATTGATGAGGTTGTCCTTCGCGTCGCGCACTTCGAAGTGCAGGTGAGGACCGCCTGATCCGCCTGTGTTGCCGGATGCTGCAATCACGTCGCCCTGCTTAACCGGAAATTGACCCGGTGCGGGCCGTAAATCAATCTCGAACGTTTTCTTCTGGTATTGCTGCTCGCGGAGGTAAGTGCCAAGCGTGTCTTTAAGCGTTTTCAGGTGCCCGTAAACCGTTGTCAGGCCGTTGGGGTGCTTGATAAACACGACATTACCGTAGCCGCCGGTAAAGACGGCAATGCGAGAAATGTAGCCATCAGCTGCGGCATGAACGTCCAAGCCTTCCTGACCTCCCGTTCGAATATCCAGACCCGCATGAAAGTGATTGGCTCGTAAATCACCCAATCCACCCGCCAGCGAATTAGCAGAACCCGGCCGGATTGGAAACATAAAATAACCGGCTGGGGCAATGGGCGGCTCTCCCAGGCGGCTCGCCGTAGCGGTTCCATTCTGTGGTGACTTGGCCGTGTCTATACTCGTCTGACCAAAGGTCATTCCAGCGGAGATCAGCATCGCCAGGACACTCGTAATACGTACTCGTTTCAATATAAAGGCATTGAAGACTTCTACTCCCCGTTTGCGATACCACAGAGGACTGTGTGATGCCAACAGGCAATAAAAAGTCGTTTATTTTACGTCAATCTCCAGCATTTTCCGATCTTCAATGTAAGCCGTCAACTGATCTCCGATTTGGACGGGACCAACTCCTTTAGGCGTACCCGTAAAGATAACGTCACCCTGTTGCAGCAGAAAATACCGCGAAACGAATGAAATCAGGTAGTCAATTTTGAACAGCATCAGACTGGTGTTTCCGTGCTGACGGGTTTCTCCGTTAACGTCAAGACGGAAGTTCAGATTCTGCAAATCGGCAAATTCTGTCTTTGGAATAAACGGAGAGATAGGAGCAGAGCCATTGAAGCCTTTAGCCAGTTCCCAGGGTAGTCCTTTGGCTTTCAGTTTGCTCTGTACATCGCGGGCCGTAAAATCAATTCCTATCCCGATTTCGTCGTAGTACTTATGAGCGAACTTCTCGTCGATGTTTTTCCCAACTCGATTGATTTTTACCAGAATTTCAACTTCGTAATGAACATCGTTCGAAAAGCTAGGGTAAAAAAACGGTTCGTTTTTAAGCGGTACCGCCGTTTCGGGCTTTAAAAAGATGACCGGATCGTCGGGCTGTTCGTTGTTGAGTTCCTTAATATGTTCGGCGTAATTGCGACCAACGGCGATAATTTTCATAGTGTAACGCGGACAGCGAGTCCGAGTTTTTGGCACAAAGGACAGTGATCGGCCCCTCGGCGTTTTTATTAAACTATTCTGACAGTTGCAAATCTAAGGACTAAAGAGGGCCTGACCGCACCCGTTTGTAAATATTTGAACAAATCCCGTATGTTGCGCGTCATATATCGTCAGAATAACCATTCAACAAAAACGCACAAAAATGAAAAAAGCCATCATAGCGATGTTGTCGCTTGTCTTTGCGGTAACCGCTTGCGAGAAAGTACCCCTAACTGGACGAAAGCAACTGATTTTAGTACCGAATAACGATATGCTCTCGATGAGCTTTACCCAGTATAAACAGTTCCTGGACACGAGCCGAGTTGTAAGCAACAGCGGAGATGCCCAGATGGTCAATCGAGTGGGGGATCGAATTCGACAGGCTGTTGAGAGTTACATGAACAGCAACGGCTATGGCAAACGCCTGGAAGGGTTTAAGTGGGAGTACCACCTGGTGCAAAGTAACCAGGTCAATGCTTGGTGTATGCCCGGCGGTAAGATTGTCGTGTATTCGGGTATTCTACCGTACACCCAAAACGAAGCGGGGCTGGCAACGGTACTTGGGCACGAAGTATCGCACGCTATTGCGGAGCATGGTAACGAGCGTATGAGTGAGGGACTAGTTGCCAACGGATTGCTCCAGGCTGGTCAGGTAGCGACGGGCATTGCTTCATCGGCCAGAACCCCTCAAACGCAGGCGTTGTTTCAACAGGCTTTCGGCGTCGTAGGACCTTTGGCATATCAATACGGAGTCGGTTTACCGCACAGCCGCAAGCAGGAATCGGAAGCGGATCACCTCGGGCTGATCTTTATGGCAATGGCTGGTTATGACCCTCGGGAAGCCATTACGTTCTGGGAGCGGATGGCCAAGGCAAGCGGAGGTAAAGCACCCGCTGAGTTTTTGTCTGATCACCCGTCTGATCAGCGCCGGATTGCCGACTTGCAGAAACTACTGCCTGACGCACAGAAGTATTATAATGGATCAAGACGGAACAGCTAACAAGGCTGACTAACAAAAAAGCCGGGTTCGTCCCGGCTTTTTTATTTTGTGCTTACTTGGTCTTTATAAAGCAGCTACAACCTGACGAACCTTCTCGGCAGCTTCTTTCAGCAACACGGCTGACTGAACCTTTAGGCCTGACTCGTCAATGATCTTCGCGCCTTCTTCGGCATTGGTACCTTGTAAACGAACGATGATTGGAACCGGAATGTCGCCAATCGCTTTGTACGCTTCCACGACGCCCGTTGCCACGCGGTCGCAGCGAACGATACCACCGAAGATATTGATCAGAATCGCTTTTACGTTTGGATCTTTCAGGATAATCCGGAATCCGGCTTCAACGGTTTTTGCGTTAGCGCCACCCCCTACGTCGAGGAAGTTAGCAGGCTCGCCACCCGACAGTTTGATGATATCCATCGTAGCCATCGCCAGACCGGCACCGTTTACCATACAGCCAACGTTACCATCGAGCTTAACGTAGTTCAGGTCATTGGCTGACGCTTCTACTTCGAGCGGATCTTCTTCTGAGATGTCGCGCAGATTGGCCAGGTCAGGGTGACGGTAAAGCGCGTTGTCGTCGAGATTAACTTTCGCATCAACGGCCAAAATCTTGTTATCTGATGTTTTCAGAACCGGGTTGATCTCGAACATGGAAGCATCCGTATCAACGTAAGCTTTATACAGCGACGTAACGAATTTTACCATTTCTTTGAACGCTTCGCCTTCTAAACCAAGGCCGAAAGCCACTTTACGAGCCTGGAAGGGCTGTAAGCCAACCGCCGGATCGATCCACTCTTTTACGATTTTTTCGGGTGTTTTCTCGGCTACTTCTTCAATGTCCATGCCCCCTTCGGTGCTGGCCATGATAACGTTGCAAGCCTTGGTACGATCCAGCAGGATGCTGATGTACATTTCTTTCGGCTCCGATGCACCGGGGTAGAAAACGTCCTGGGCAACCAGCACTTTATTTACTTTTTTGCCTTCCGGACCAGTCTGGTGCGTTACCAGTACATTACCGATCAGGTTTTTCGCAATATCGCGTACCTCTTCAACGGATTTCGCCAGAGCCACACCACGCTGTTCACTACCGACGACTTTACCCTTGCCGCGACCACCAGCATGAATTTGCGATTTTACGACGACGAACTTTGAGCCGGACTGCGCCATAATCTGTTTAGCGGCTTCAACGGCTTTCTCGGGCGATTCAGCTACGATGCCTTCCTGAATCCGGACACCGTACTTTTTCAGAATTTCTTTACCCTGATACTCGTGTATATTCATGGCAACTGCAACAAGGAGAATTGTAAATCGTATTTTTGTGCGGCAAGTTAGCTAATAAAACGAGTTTTTGGTTTATTGATTACGGTTTTTGGTGGTTTAGCGTTCGAGCGGCCTTATCCATCAGCGAATCGAACGATCATAAGCCATTGGCCATAAACCACAAATCACAAACCGCGTGTCGCTTCTTCAAACTACTGATATACGCCGAAACTACGGTAATCTTCCTGTTCTAAAAGGCATAAACTTAACCATCGAAGCGGGCGAGGTGGTCTCCATCGTTGGTGCGTCCGGCGCGGGTAAAACAACGTTACTTCAGATTCTGGGTACACTCGACCGACCCGATGGCGGGGAGTTGCACATTGCGGGACAGAACGTGTTTGCCCTGGGTGATCGACAGCTGGCTCAGTTCCGTAACGAGCGCATTGGATTCGTCTTTCAATTCAACAATTTGCTGCCTGAATTTACGGCCCTCGAAAATGTGTGCCTCCCGGGCTTTATTTCGGCGAAAGACGAGCGGGAAGTCCGGGAGCGGGCTGAGTCGTTGCTGACAACCTTAGGGCTGCAACATCGACTGAATCACTTGCCGTCGCAAATGTCGGGTGGGGAGCAGCAACGCACTGCGGTTGCCCGCGCGTTGATCAATAAACCGGCTATCGTTTTTGCCGATGAACCCAGCGGTAACCTGGATTCGCGAAACGCGGAAGAACTGCATCAATTGTTTTTTCGGCTTCGCGATGAGCTTGGACAGACCTTCATCATCGTCACCCATAACGAAACCTTGGCTGCGTTAGCGGATCGGACGGTCACCATTCATGATGGACTATTGTTTACCTAGACCATCAAAAAACAACGAAATAACTAAGGGGTTTTTCGTTGAGACACAGGTATATATACTTAAAATTCCGTAGAACTATTTTTAATAAATAGTTGATTTTTAATTGTTTAAAAATTTTCTGAAAAATTATTTTACGAAATAGAATGATTATTTTCTATTTTTGTTTTATAATTGTGTCGAAAAGAAAAGTTTTTCATAACGTTGAGTAAATCAGAAAGCCAAGAGAGTGTCTCGCTTGGCTTTTTTGTTTGTATAAAGTGAGGGTATTTTGCTAATAAGCCTCGTTGAACGTACCCACCTGCTCCTGACAAATAAGCGACTTTACAGAGAAACACGGATTAATAGATAAAAAAGAAAGGCTCCCGATCAGACGATCGGGAGCCTTTCTTATGAATGAACAGGCCGTTTGGCCTATTCATATCGGTTGATATTACATCATACCGCCCATGCCACCGCCGTGCATACCTGGAGCACCACCACCAGCTGGAGCTTCTTCTGGTTCGTCAGCGATTACACACTCGGTCGTCAGCAACAGACCTGCGATCGACGCAGCGTTTTCCAGGGCCAGACGGGTTACTTTTTTCGGGTCGATAATACCAGCTGCGAACAGGTCTTCGAAGGTATCGTTTTTAGCGTTGTAGCCAAAACCGTCCCGACCGTCTTTCACTTTGTTCACGATAACCGAACCTTCGCCACCAGCGTTAGCAACGATAGTACGCAATGGAGATTCGAGTGCTACACGGATGATGTTAACACCGGTTTTCTCGTCTTCGTTGCTTCCTTGTATGCTGTCAAGAGCCGAGATAGCACGGATCAGTGCAATACCACCACCCGTTACGATACCTTCTTCGACGGCAGCGCGGGTTGCGTGCAGTGCATCGTCAACGCGGTCTTTCTTTTCTTTCATTTCTACTTCGGTAGCAGCACCGATGTAGAGGATAGCCACACCACCCGACAGTTTGGCCAGACGCTCCTGCAATTTCTCGCGGTCGTAGTCCGATGTCGTGTTTTCGATCTGCGCTTTGATTTGGTTAACGCGACCGGTGATATCTTCTTTCTGACCTACGCCATTAACAACAGTTGTGTTGTCTTTGTCGATCAGGATTTTTTCGGCTTGACCTAAGTAATCGATCGACGCGTTTTCGAGTTTGAAACCGCGCTCTTCGCTGATCACCTGACCACCCGTTAGGATAGCGATGTCTTCCAGCATAGCCTTACGACGGTCACCAAAGCCCGGAGCCTTCACGGCGGCAACTTTCAGCGCACCCCGGATTTTGTTTACTACCAGCGTAGCCAGTGCTTCACCGTCAACGTCTTCTGCAATGATCAGCAGCGGACGACCGGTTTGAGCTACTTGCTCCAGAACAGGCAGCAACTCTTTCATCGACGATACTTTCTTCTCCGAAATCAGGATGAACGGACGATCCAGTTCAACTTCCATTTTCTCGGTGTTCGTCACGAAGTATGGAGACAGGTAACCCCGGTCAAACTGCATACCTTCTACGGTTTTTACTTCCGTTTCAGTACCGCGTGCTTCTTCAACCGTGATCACACCTTCTTTACCCACTTTCTTCATGGCTTCGGCGATCATCGTACCGATTTCCTCGTCGTGGTTAGCCGAGATGGTAGCAACCTGAGCAATTTTGCCGAAGTCGTCACCAACTGTCTGTGCCTGTTGCGCCAGGTTCGCTGTTACGGCCGTAACGGCTTTGTCGATGCCACGCTTCAGATCCATTGGGTTTGCACCAGCAGCTACGTTCTTCGCGCCGATCGAGTAGATCGCCTGAGCAAGAACCGTTGCCGTTGTGGTACCGTCACCCGCTGAATCAGCCGTTTTCGAAGCCACTTCTTTCACCAACTGAGCACCCATGTTTTCCATGGCGTCCTTCAGTTCAATTTCTTTAGCTACCGTTACACCATCTTTGGTGATTGCAGGCGAGCCGAATTTCTTATCCAGAATTACGTTCCGGCCTTTAGGTCCGAGGGTAACTTTTACCGCGTCGGCCAGGGTGTCAACACCCTTTTTGATACGCTCGCGGGCTTCGGTATCGAAGAAAATTTTCTTAGCCATTGTGCTTTAGAATCAGTTTGGATTACAAAAAACGTTGCCTTGATAATCCCGTTAAAGAATTATCGAAACGCTTAGAATTAAAGAATTGCGAAAATGTCCGATTCGCGCATGATGAGGTATTCTTTGCCATCAACGGTGATTTCGGTACCAGCATATTTGCCGTACAACACCGTGTCGCCCACCTGAACCGTAAGGGGTTCATCTTTCTTACCCGCACCAACGGCTACAACCGTACCGCGCTGTGGTTTTTCCTTTGCCGTATCGGGGATAATGATGCCGAACGAGGTTTTTTCTTCGGCCGGAGCTGCTTCTACCAGCACCCGGTCAGCCAGCGGTTTCACGTTCACTTTAACGCTTTCCGTTTCTGCTACCATGACAATGAGTTGATTAAGGTTATTAACTGTTTGTGCAATGCATTACACGCTGTTTTGTAAGTGCCAATTTCTGTGCCAAGCCGATAAACTGTCAAATTTTCAGACTTTAGCCTGACATACTGCCATTCGCTAACTTCTGGTCGATTCATTCGTGCATCAATCTTTTTTAGCAAACACTATTTGGTTATTCAAGCTTTCTTCGGTATGTTGAGGTACCAATATGTTGACTAAAGTGCAGGATTGAGTCTATGAAAAAATTACAGTCCGATTGGTTTACGCAAAATTGGCTTGATGCCGAGTACCAGAAATATGTCTTGATGGCATACTTACAGGCCGTCCGACAGAACTTTACAGAAAACAAACTTTGCCCCGATTTGCCGGATCTACGAAATCACTACGAGGCTGGCGTGCGCTTTTCGCGGGGCAAAGGTACGTTAAATGCCGCGTTTCCCAAGCGTGCAGAGCGAGTTACCGGACCACCGCCCCGAATTGAATACAAATCTGAGGTAACGGACGATGAGTTCATGAACGAGATCGACACGATCATGAATTTTGCGCTGCCCCGCTTTCAGACGATGCTGACAGAAGGGCAGCAGCAGTGGGCTGACATTGCGGGTTCGTTGACGCTGTCGCCGGTTGGTTTGCTGCCACTACGACCCGAAGAAGGCTACTTATTTCTGCAAGCCACTAATCAGGCCGAGACGCAGATTTACTATTTCTGCCTGACGCTTTATTCTGAACAGGAGCCAGGTGGCCGTCTGGTTCGTTTTCAATTTATAGAAGCAATTCGCCGAAGTTTTGTCAACACCGTTGAAAATATCAAACTCGATCTAATCCGGCGGCATCGGCATCTGCCTAATCCGGCAACATTCATCCTGGAAAGTCAGCGGACGTATCCGGTTCAGGAAACGCTTTTGCCCATTGCCCGTCAGTTGCTGGCGCAAGCGGTAGCCTAGTAACACCGACTCGTTTGCTGCCAAATAAAAACGGCTCTGGTAGACATGCTACCAGAGCCGTTTTAACAAAGTCTTTTTGTTTTATTTCTGTGGCGTCAGTGCAGACGTTGACGCGCCTGGTGTAGCGGCACCCGGTACCGCCTGGCTTGGTGCTGCACCCGCTGCCGGACTTGGCGTAGGCGCTGCGGAGCCAGGAAGTGTTTGGGTTTGAGCGCGATCTACGTTAACGCTGTTGATTCCACCGGCCTGGTTCCGATCAACCATGATGTAGGAAGCCAGGGATAATACCATTACGCCGATGCCAAGGCCCCAGGTGATTTGCTCCAACAGGTCAGTCGTTTTCTTGACGCCCATAAGCTGATTAGAACCTAGTCCGCCAAATTCACCGGCTAAGCCACCACCTTTTGAGTTCTGAATGAGTACAATCAAAATCAACAGGACGGTGAGGATACAAATGATGACAATAGTTGCCGTTATCATGAATGTTTAGTTATCACCGGAAGGCCGGTGCGTTTATCAGTAAAGAGTTATTTCAATGAATAAGAGTGGATTTATGAGTCGCTTGATTCGCTGGCTGCACTCGATAGTTCACTGATTTTTGCCGCAAAGTACGCTTTTTTCTCTGGATTTTTCACTATTAACTGTTCATAGATTTCGCGTGCCTTGTCAAGTTTACCTTGTTTTGCCAAGATTTTAGCGAAACTTTCCGTAACCAGACCGCCACCAGTAGGTTTGCTCCGCTTCGTTAAGTCTTCCTGATCAACGGGTTCGTTGATTTTGGCGCGTACGGGCGAAATGCGTGGCTCCTTCTTGATAAAGTCTTCGATCAGATCAAACTGGCGTTTGCGTTCGAGATCAACCGGGGCGGGGGCCGGCTCGACCGCTACTGGTTCGGCAATCTGAGCAAGGTCCTTTTGCAGGGCCGTCTCGGTAAGTGTTGGGTCTTCGGGGGTTGGAATTGTTTCGTTTTCGGACTGCGCTGGTTCGGGCAGACGGATCAGAGGCATCTTGGGAAATCCGCCACTAAGACCTGCTTTTGACTTGAACAAAGCATAGCTTTCCTGCTGGTAATCCTCCGGAATGGGGACGTGCTTGGTCGAGAGTTCGTTTAATTTGGTCAGCAGATTCTCCGACCACTGAAACTCATTGTCGATCAATTTGCGCAGCGCATTACGGCTCAAGGCGTGAGCGGCTGCCTGCCGGGTAAAAGGAACTGTCTGACCTTTGAGGTGAATGGAAGCCGCTTTTGCCGTCAGCGTGTGTAACGCCTGGCAGTACGGGTAGGTTTGCAGGCTTTCCTGCAACTGGACGAAGTCGGTCGAAGACAGGTCATCCGGATGCGTGACCCAGTAGGAAAACGTTTCTTTGTCGATTGGCAGCATATTAATTCGTGTGTTACGGTTGGTCAAAAGTAAGTACGGATGGTAAGTTACGAATGATAAACCTCGATAAATTTTACCGGTCGACGCTCATCATTCATACCCGACGCTTACCAGTCGGCAGCTGTCTTATTAAAAATATCCAGAACGATCTGATCCAGAATCTTTGGTATTAAACGGCTTTCGTTTTGGCTAAGCGTCTGATTCTGCGGGAAATCCTGGTAGAACGAAAACGACTGCTCAAAGTTTTTGCTTTCGTCTTTGTTGTTGTAGAACCGGGCCAGCACGGTGATTTGGAGCCGGTTGACGCCCGCCTGGTCCTGCGCTGTTGGGGCAACTGCCAGCAGGTCATAGCCGGTTATGTTTCCTTCCAGCACCATGTCGCCATTGTTGGGAACTACCTTAAGATTCGTGTACCGCTGGTAATATTCTTTCAGTCGTTCGTTAAAGGTCAGCGGCAAATTGGCCGGGCCACCGGCGGTGGCTAACACAAAATTGTTGACGGTCACTGTCTTGATGTCCGGCGACAGCGTCGTACCTGTAAACGAGTACACACCACAGCTGGTCGTGAACAGTGAACAGCCGACAACCAGCAGTAACCCGAGCCAATGCCTGCCGGATAGCCTGCCTAGGCTTACTGCTGGCCGCTGACTGGTCGCTGCTGGCTGACGTTTATTCTTCATCAATTTCATACTGCTTGATTTTGCGGTATAACGTTCGTTCGGAAATACCCAGTGCCTGCGCTGCGTATTTGCGTTTATTGTTGTTCCGCCGTAAGGCTTTTAGAATCATTTCTTTTTCCTGCCGTTCGAGCGAAAGCGAATCGTCTTCTTCGGTTTCGTGCGTGACATCCTCAACCGTCACGTCATTAATGTCCCGGTCTACGTCATCGAAGAGCTGCACCGGCGGATGCGTACCATACGTTTCCGAGGGCGGTGGACTGTCAGGCCGAGTCGAACCGTTGACAGCCGGTAAGAAACGCGTTACGCTTGTTTCGGCTGGTGGATGGTCTGCGTCGGACTGAATCGAATCGAACAGATCTTTGTGGTTATTCAGAATTTGCCGGCCATCCTGTTCATTACCCAGCACATCGCGAACCAGCTTTTTGAGATCATTCACGTCCCGGCGCATATCGAACAAGACCTTATAGAGCAACTCGCGCTCGGAAAAATTGTCTGCTCCAGACGTGCCTTGCGCTTGCGGAAACAAGGCCAGCGTGCGGTTACTTGGCTGCTGCTGAGGCAGGTATTTGTTCAACGTTTCGGCTTCAATCGGTTTGTTTTGCTCCGATTCGAGGATCGATACCTGTTCCGCAATGTTCTTTAGCTGCCGGATATTGCCCGGAAAAGGAAAGCTCATGAGCAGTTGCTTGGCTCCCTCTGTTAGCTGAAGGGGTCTGATGCGATAGCGCTCTGCAAAATCGGTTGTGAACTTCCGGAACAGTAACTCAATGTCAGTACCGCGTTCGCGCAGGGGAGGGACGAAGATCGGGACGGTATTCAGTCGGTAATATAAATCCTCGCGAAAATTCCCTTTGTCAACGGCGTCCATCAAGTTAACGTTGGTTGCCGCCACGACGCGTACGTCGGTTTTCTGCGTTTTGGAGGAACCTACGCGGATGAACTCGCCATTTTCCAGCACCCGAAGCAAACGAGCCTGGGTGCCGAGCGGCATTTCGCCAATTTCGTCGAGAAAGATAGTCCCCCCGTTGGTTGTCTCAAAGTAACCTTTCCGGGAATCGACAGCACCGGTAAAGGACCCTTTTTCGTGACCAAACAGCTCCGAGTCAATCGTACCTTCTGGAATAGCTCCGCAGTTAATGGCAATGAATTGACCGTGCTTGCGGGCGCTCAGGCTGTGAATGATTTTAGAAAACGATTCTTTACCACTACCGCTCTCGCCCGTAATCAGTACGGTCAGGTCGGTGGCTGCAACCTGCATCGCTACATTGATGGCGTAGTTGAGGGCGGGCGCATTACCGATTATACCGAAGCGTTGTTTAACGCTTTGAATTTCTTGATTGTTCATGCGTAGGGCATTTGTCGTTATTATTCGTCTGCAACGGTCATTTGTTGGGCCTATTTGCCAAACGGCAACGAATCACAGGAACGACAATTAACGACTAACTACTTCTCCCAGCAGGGTAGCCGAGGTGCATTCGGTAACCAGCACGTCGACGTACTGTCCTTTGGCCAGGTTTCCTTTCGGGAAAACAACCATTTTGTTCTGGTCATTGCGGCCACACAGGAAATCGTCCGAGCGCTTGGACGTTCCTTCGATCAGTACGCGCTGCACCTGACCGATGTGCCGCTGGTTGCGGATGGTAGAGTGTTCCAGCTGCTTGGCAATGATCTCATTTAGCCGACGCTTTTTGACGTCTTCCGGAATGTCGTCGGTGTATTTCTTCGCGGCCAGCGTACCGGGCCGTTCCGAATAAGCGAACATGTACGCGTAGTCGTACCGAACGTAGTCCATCAACGACAGTGATTCCTGGTGTTCAGCCTCGTCTTCGGTGCAGAAACCCGAGATCATATCGGTCGAAATGCCACAATCTTCGCCCAAAATCTCCCGAATGCGGTTGATTTTTCCGATATACCAGGGACGGTCGTAGGTCCGGTTCATGATCTTCAGCACCCGGCTGTTGCCGCTTTGGGCAGGCAAATGAATGTACTTGCAGATGTTATCGTACTTCGCCATCGTGTACAACACATCGTCAGTGATATCCTTAGGGTGGGAAGTCGAAAAACGGACGCGCAAATCGGGATGGATAAGCGCCACCATTTCAAGCAGATTGGCAAACGTGACAACCGGCTCGGATTCACCCTGCCATTTATAGGAATCGACGTTCTGACCGAGTAGCGTCACTTCCCGGTAGCCCTGATCAAATAAATCCTGCGCTTCTCGAACGACACTGTGGGCATCCCGGCTCCGCTCGCGACCCCGCGTGAAGGGCACGACGCAGAAGCTACACATGTTGTCGCAGCCCCGCATGATCGAAACGAATGCCGTTACGCCATTGGAATTCAGGCGAATCGGCGAAATGTCGGCGTAGGTTTCTTCGCGCGACAAAAACACGTTAACTGCTTTTTGACCCGATTCCGCTTCCTCAACCAGTTTCGGAATATCCCGATACGCGTCAGGACCAGCGACGATGTCGACGACCTTTTCTTCTTCCAGAAGTTTAGTTTTCAGCCGTTCGGCCATGCAACCGAGCATGCCGACGAGCAGCTCTGGTTTCTGGCGTTTCAAGCCCGTGAGGTGCTTCAGGCGATTCCGAACCTTCTGCTCGGCATTCTCCCGGATAGCGCAGGTATTTAGAAAAATCAGATCAGCATCTTCGGCGGAAGAGGTGGTGGCAAAACCGGCATTGCGCATGACGGCGGCTACAATCTCACTGTCCGCAAAATTCATCTGGCAACCATAGCTTTCGATGTACAGGCGTTTTTTACCGACTGCCAGCTCATCTTCCAGCGTGCGGGGCAGATCAATGGCTTCCTTATCAGCAGGTTGTAATATTGTTAGTTCGGGAATAAGCGTCATAAGTGTCAGTAAGTCAGTATATTGATGGAAATCAAGATGATGGAGCATCACATTGCGTGCTTCCGATCTCATCAACTGAGTTACAAAATTACAAAGAATGCCGCAAAGATGCTGTCATTTTGGCAGGATTTACCCGTTAAATTCTCTTAAACTGGTATGGTCGGTAATCAGAACGGATAGCCAATACCAAAATTGATGACCAGCGGATTTGGGCCGCTCGACAGTTGTTTCAAGGAGAACTTGGGTAAGATGAATCGTTCGTCACGACCGCCGTCCTTGATATCGTTCAGGTATTGTCTGGCCGGGTCCCAAACTTTGATCCCACCGTCAAAGCGGACGACAAAGAAAGAAAAGTCGAATCGTAGTCCGACACCGGTTCCAACGGCAATTTGCGGTACGAACGTGTTTAGCCGGAACACGGACCCCGGTCGGCTGTTGTTTAATGTCCAGACATTGCCTGCGTCAACAAAAATGGCTCCGTTGACATCTGCAAAGAGATGAAACAGCCGTCCTCGTAACTCGGCTGATCCTTCCAGCAAAATATTGCCCGGTTGTTCGAAAAGATAAACGAACTGGCCTGATTGTGTAACGTCTGGGAAGTTTGGATTACTGGAGAAGGGAAAAGCGGCTCCCGGTCCTAACCGGCGTGGTAGCCAGGCCCGTACACTGTTACTACCACCCGCAAAAAACAGTTTCTCGTAAGGAACCCCATTGGTAGGACCATACCCGTACACGAGTCCAGTATTAACCCGGAAAGCCAGCGTGGTACGTGAACGGATGGGATAGTAATGTCGGTAATCGACATTAAGTCGTAAATATTTATAATACTGTAAACCAGCCTGTTGTCCGTTGATGTCTCGCAAGCTGAAAAGCTGACGCAGTTGCTGATCCGAAAAGAAATTTAAGGTCGTTCCTCCCGACTCAACAACGGTACGCAGGAAATTAGCCCGCCGATTTTGGCCGACAGTATTGGTGTTATAGGTGTAGGCAAGGCTAATGCCCGAAGCAAACGACCGTCTGAAACCTAAATAAATTGTACTACCTAACCTGAATAGTGAATCGACTTGCTCATAAAAGCTGTTACTAACGAGTGGGTCAGTACCAGCGCCAGCATTGATCAGATTGATGTCAGCAATTAGAAAATTAAATTGCTTAGTCGGCGAAATCTGCCAGTTGTAAGCCATCGATGCCCGCAATAAGGATCGACGGAAATCGGGCCGAAAGGAATTATTGTAACTTATACTTAGCTGGGTTCTAGGATTATAAGTATTGAATAAAAACCGTAAACGACTTGGAAAGATAATCTGAGGAAAGATCAATGAACTGCTTATGCCCAGTTCCTGAGAGGAATACACTTGTCGTTCACTAATGGCTTTGGGCAAGAAGCCGGTTTGTGCTTCGAAACCGTAGCGAATGCTGGTTTCAAACGTTTCAAGGCCACCAAACAAATTACGGACCCGGAACGTCAGGTTACCAAACCCACCGGGATAACCTTGACCTTGGTACAGAACCGTTACCCCGCTCTCCGCAGTAGCTTCGTATTTGTCTAACGGAGTAGCAGTGACGAGCGCCCGCAAGCGTCGATTGGTGGTATCGATGAAATTCAGGTTGACAAATTTGAATTGGTTCAGCAGAAACAACGACCGTTGCGTTTCGCGGTAATTTGTCTGGCTGTAGAGTTCGCCGGGGCGAATCCGTATCTTACTGTCTAATATCCGGGAAGAGATATTGCGACCACCCAATAAGTAGGTAATACCATTCCGCTTAACCGTGTCCAGTTCGGTTGACACAACGGGTGACTGCTGCTCGTCGGGGCTGATCCGCACTTCTACGTCGCCAATCCGATAAATAGGATGAGCCGACTGGCCGGGTGGGTTCAGAATTCGTAGGTAAACGTCAATGTTTCGGCGTAGGGTGTCCGCCGTGGGCAACCGCTCAGTGCTGCGTCGGGTCGTATCCAGATCGGTTACGGGAATGTACTGACGCGAAAAAGTATAATAGCCCTGATCGCGCAGGAGCGACTCAATGCGCACTTTTTCGCCCGAAATATTGTCGAGATCAAACCGATCGCCCGATTTTAATTTTGACACATTGAGCGAGCTGCGCACCAGCGAATCGACGCGTGGGTCGTCAATTTCATACCGCACCGTTCGCAGGTAAAAGCCCGCATTTTCGGTGATCAGGTAGTTAACGCGAATCTGCCGTCGGCGTAGTGTATCCAGTTTGTAGGCGGTTCGGGCGTGGAAAAATCCTTTATCCGACAGATACTTTTGCATTTTAGCCGCGTTCGTCTGCGCATCGCGTTCTGCGAAGTACGAAGGCGGTTCACCCAGATTACGCATCAGCCAGTTTCCTTCTTCGGCCTTCAGGCGTAGTTTTTTAGCTTGACGGCTGAAACGCCGGTTTAGTTTCTTCAGCGCTTTGGGCTGGTTGGCCAATTGCTGGCTTTGCTGTTCAAATTCATTAGTTTTGGCCTGTAGCTCGCGCAACACCGCTTCGCGGTTGTAGGAGTGCAGACCCAGCTGATAAAACCAAAGGGGCGGTGTGATGGGTAAGCCCAGCGTACGGCGGTTGGGGCGCTGGGGAATAAGGCTCTCGAGTTGTTCGCGCGTGATCGTGCGGTTTCCTTTGACCGTTTGCGCGGTGAGCAGGTACTGATCGCCCTGTAACTTTTTAGAACTTAAACAGCCTGACAGTGCGACTGTCAGCATACATACGATAACGACGGACTTATGATGTAGGATGCATAATGTACGGCCCGCCAGCCAATCATACATCATACAGCGCACACCATCTATTTTTTTCATGCTTTCCAAAAATCAAATCAAATACATTCAGTCGCTACATCAGAAAAAATACCGTCAGCAGCATGGCGCTTTTCTGGTCGAAGGAGCCAAGAGCGTGCAGGAAGTGCTGCAATCTGATTTTCAGGTCGACCTGCTGGTGGCGACCGAAGCATTCTACAAAGAAAACACTCGACTGACAGACCGCCAACGAACGCCGGTCGAAATTGCGTCAGTGGCTGACCTGGAGCGAACGGGGACCCTCGAAAGCAACAACGCGGCTCTGGCTGTCGTCAGAACGAAAGAAAACCGTCCGCTATTGGCTGGACCCGACGAAATCGCGCTGATTCTGGATGATATCCGTGATCCGGGCAATCTGGGCACCATCATCCGCATTGCCGATTGGTACGGCATCCGTAAAATCATTTGCTCCGAAACAACCGCTGACGTGTACAATCCGAAAGTGATTTCGGCCAGTAAGGGTTCCTTCACGCGGGTGAACTGGTGGTACGGTGATATTGAGCAGTTTTTGAAACAGTCGGCTAAGGGGCAGATCGTGTACGGTGCATTTCTGGGTGGCGACGATGTGCATGCACTCGCTTTCAGTAAGTCGGGCTATCTGGTTATGGGCAACGAGTCGAATGGGATCAGTCCTGAGATCGGGCAGTACGTTACCAAGCGGGTAACCATCCCGCGCTACGGCGAAGCCGAATCATTGAACGTGGGTATTGCCACGGCAGTGTTGCTCGATAACTGGCGCCGTAGCCTTACATAAACGAACTCATGGCCGATTCATTCGCTAGTTCTTCGGCATGTTCTTTTCCGAGGTAACGGTCGATGAAGTAATGCGCTACGTACAACAAAGGCGTCAGTACGATGGCTGACGTTGCTTTGTAGATATAATTGATGATGCCTACTGCTAGTACCTGCGTCAGCGACCAGTTGCCGAAAACATAGAACGCTATACCCAGCACAACGAACGAGTCAACGAGCTGTGAAACAAGCGTAGAACCGGTAGCCCGAAGCCAGATTTTCTGGCTTCCTGTGATTTTGCGCAACGAATGGAATACGTACACATCCAGAATCTGACCAACCAGAAAAGCAGTCAACGAACCAATGATAATGCCTAGTCCCTGGCGAAAAATCATCTGAAAAGCGTTGTCAATGTTGATAGGGTTTCCGGCTCCGTCTTTCGCGTTCACGTCAAGCCAGAATTGCGCCGGAGGAAGGTTCGTAACCGCGTAGATAATCAGAAAGCTGTAGCCTACAAAACCTGCCGTCAGAAACGAAATTCGCCGGACGCCCGCTTTACCAAAATACTCGTTAATAATGTCGGAGGTGATAAAGACAAACGGCCAGATGATAGCCCCGGCGGTAAGATTAAAGTCCAGTACGAAATTGTCAAACAGATGAATTTGTGCGGGCCGGGTACCCAGTAACGTCTCAACCGAAAAGATTTTGACGCCGATTATTTCCGCAATCAGGGCGTTGGTCAGGAAAACAGCGCTTAGGAAGATGTAAAGATTCGTGCGTTTATTGGTGAACGAGTGGGAAGGCATGTCACTAAAAAATTTACGGTTTTCGTTCGCAGGCTATAGCTCTGTCAGAAAGAACAACAAGCTACAAATTTTTATCTATTTTCGCTTGTATACGCCCGCTGTTGCCGTTTTTTCGTAGCGGCTAGCCAGGGCCGGGGCGCGTTGAAACAATTTATCGATCACGTTTTCCCGATCAATGATGTAGTCGGGTGGGTCTTTTCGAAAATGATCGAATACGTTGATAACCGATTCGTAGTTATCCAGATTTTTCAGATCATACTTAGCCAGATCCCAGTTGAGGTAAGGTGTCGCCGGGCGATTTTCCCGATATGCGCTTAAGTCTTCGCCGATAATTAAAATATGCTGATTCCGAATGTTATCCGGAAGGGGCGAAGGGCGTACCTGTAAACTACTCAATCGGCCTAATTCGACGCCCGGAATAATTCCGAGAAGACCTTGGTAAAACAAGAGGAGAATCAGACCAAAAGCCACCGAGAAACCCAGTTCAGCGAGCCATTGTTTGCGAATATTTTCAAAGTAATAAATGGCAAAATAAGCCATCGGTGGCACAAAACTCAGGAAAGACATGGGAGCCAGGAACGGCATGAGCGCAATCGTCAGAAACGCCGTAACGAACCAGACCATCATGATCTGCTGAACGCGCTGCTGAAAGTTGACGTAGCGGCTTGTGCTACTGAATAAGCTAAGAAAACCCAGTACACCCAGACCCAGTGGAATAAACAACGAAGCAAACAGGGACTGAAAGTCGGACAGCGAATATTGCCGAACCCGGAATACAGACGCCAGCAGGTTGCGGTTAAAATCGTCCAGGCTGTTGTTGAGATAATAAAACAGCACGGTAGCCGCAATTGGGAACAGAAAGCCAAACAACGCCAGCGAGTGCTGCCGAAAACTTGCTCCCGTGTAGAAAAGAAGTGACAGGGAGGCCCAAATTATAAACAGCGCTGATGGGAGATAAAATAAAGCCGCAATGCCAATGTAAAAACCGACTTCAAAAACCTCGTCGGTAGCGCCCCGGCGTTCCATTTGTTTAATGAGCGTGCCGAAAGCAAGCAACAGAAAGCTGGTGGACATCAGCACGGGCGAAAGCGTCAGGCAATCGAAGGACAGGTGCAGAAACAGCATGTAGATCAGGCCCGGCCAGAACGAGCGGTCGGGATACACATCGCGGTTGTTGGTCAGGTAGTTGAAATACACAATCTGGAATACCGAAACCACCGTAGCCGCCACGTGGAGTGCCAGAGTGGACCGGCCAAACAGCGTGTGCAAACCCCAGTAAACCACTGCCGACAGGGGGCTGATACTATCCCAGATGTCGCGGTAGAGCAGATTCCCTTCACCAATCTGTTCGCCCACCAACAGCCAGTTTAGCTCTGGTATCAACAAAGGAAACGGGTGCAGTAACAGCGGCAGACGAATCAGTAACAGTAAACCGAGCAGGCTTACGTATTGATACGGAAAGTAAGAGCGAAAAAAACGTAACAAAACAGTCGGTAATTCAGTATGTTGGTGGTGAGCAGGCGCATGAATTCAAGCGACAAAGAGCCTGAATTGACCCACTCAGGCGCGAACTCACCCTGCGAATTTACGGTCAATTTCGGCAGAACCGAAAAAGGTACGGATATTTGCGGTCCGGGAGTCCAGTTGAGTTGCCGGATTGTTCGCGAATAAACAGGTAGTGGGCTTATATGTAAACGGAAAACTATTCGATCAGTTGCCCGTTCAACTAGATACCCAGGTAAGATAGTATGGAATCAAAACGACAACAGAAAGTATCCAGGCAGTTGCAGAAAGATTTAAGTGAAATTTTTCAGCGTGAGGTGCCGCATTTGTTCAATGGGGCCTTTATTACGGTCACCAGTGTGCGCATATCGCCGGATTTGAGCGTAGCGCGCGTGTACCTGAGCTTCCTGGCTACGAAGAATAAGCAAGTGCTGCTGGAAAGCATTCAGGAAAAAGGTAAAATTATTCGTCAGCATCTCGGCGAACGGGTTCGCCATCAGTTGCGCATTGTTCCTGATCTCAGTTTCTTCATGGACGATACGGCTGAATACGCCGACAAGATGGACAAACTATTCGCTGGTCTCGATATTCCGCCCGCACCAGAGGAGGATGAAGACGAAGAGTAAGCGAATTGGGCGTGAGTGAATGAGCGAATAATCGATCAGCGCTATTCACTCATTCACTTACCCACTCATTCACCCGTAGTATATGAACCTCCCCGCCTGGATCGCCCGACGCTATTTTTTTTCCCGCAAGAAACGCAGCTTTATCAGCTGGCTGTCTATTCTGTCTATGCTGGGCGTAGGCGTTGGAACGATGGCACTGGTTGTTGTCCTTTCCGTCTTCAACGGGATGGATGAGCTGAACCGCCAGATTTTTAAAACGTTTGAAGCCGACATGACCGTCTCGCCCAAGGAAGGGAAACGGTTCTTGGCATCGCCGGAACTCTTGAATCGGTTGCGTCAGACGACAGGCGTTAGCCTACTGACTACTGTAGCGCAGGATAATGCTCTGGCCCGTTACGCCAACGGACAAACCGTTGTCCGGCTTAAAGGGGTTGATGATAGCTATCTACAACGAAAACAGCTCGATTCGGCCTTACTCGAAGGACGGTTGCGGCTCCGCGATCAGGGCGTCAACTACGCGATCGTGGCCGACGGGGTTCGCAATGACCTGAGTATTTCGGCGGTTGATATCCTGACACCGCTGGAAATCCTGTACCCGCAAAGTGGTCAATCGTTTAGTGTGCTCAATCCGGATGCATTCAACCGGGAAGCTTTGACGGTCTCGGGCGTGTTTTTTATTGAATCGAAGTACGACAACTTCGTGCTGATTCCGGTCAATGTGGCGCGGTCGTTGTTAGGGTACGGGCCCAACGAAGTAACTAGCCTTGAGATTCAGTTAAAGCCCGGTACGGATGAAAATGCGGCTAAACAGGCATTGCAGGCGATTGTAGGCGAAAAGTTGCTGGTCCAGAGTCGCGATGACCTGAACGTTGATCTATACCGGACGATTCGGATCGAAAAGCTTCTGGTTGCGATCACACTCTCATTTATCATTCTGGTGGCATCCATCAACATCTTTTTTACGCTGTCGATGCTGGTTATCGAAAAGAAAGAAGATATCCGAATTCTTTACGCGATGGGGGCCACGACGGGGCTGGTACGCCGAATTTTCATGACCGAAGGAGCGATCATTGCGCTGACGGGGGCTTTTACCGGTCTGGTACTCGGCATTGTCATCTGTCTTGCGCAGGAACGATACGGATTTATCGGCATGGGGACTGTCAGTTCGATAATCGACGCCTATCCTGTTCGGCTTGATACCAGCGACCTTGTGCTGGTAAGTGTGTTGGTCATCCTCGTTACGTTTTTAACCTCGTGGTTTCCAGCGCAACGAGCGGCTAGTGTGAAATAGACCGAAAAAACGAGTAAGGCCCTATTCACCGAATAGGGCCTTACTCGTTTTTGGCGCTGAAAACAAACATTTTTTGTCATCCCGACGCCAGGAGGAATCTTCGAAAAAGGACTAAACACCTGTTCCCGAAGATTCCTCCTGGCGTCGGAATGACAAAAGCACATTTCTTGTATAAAAACCTAAAATAGCTTTAAGGCTTATTGGAAAAGGTCGTTGTTCCTTCGGCTACGGTTATGACGTACGCTTTGCCGCCCTCGCGCTCAATTGCTTCGGCAACCTTTTCGGGATGTTCAGGGGCGTACGCAAACATGCAGCCTCCTCCACCTGATCCGTTGATTTTGCCGCCTAATGCACCCGCTGCGAGTGCTGCGTCGAGCATACGGTCGATCTTTGGCGTGCTGATCCGCTGGGCATCGCGCAAATTAGTCTGGTGCTGGGTTAAGAGCTGCCCGAACCGGATGTGATCGATACTTGCCGATGTAGCGGAGGCATCCAAAACGGTTAGGGCTTCGCGAAGAATGTCCCGATTCTCCAGATTTCCTTTTAGCAAAATATATTCATCTTTGGTCAATATATCCTTGAACTCAGCCGCTTCGGTAAGTGTAGCCTCGTGCAGCGAAAAGGCGGGATTTACCGTTTTAAGCCTCTTGATGATATCGAGCATACCAAACTTGACCCGTGACAGAATACCAATTGTATCTTTCGGCTCCTGTGAGTCGCCCAATACGAACGTGCCAAGCATCGGGTGAAATTTACGAAGGGCGATTTTGGGTGTCGATTCCAGGTAGATAACGTCACCAACGGCGGTTGAGTAATGGTCCATCATACCACCTGGTTCCCCAAATTCAAGTACTTCGGCTACGTAAGCCAGTTCCGCCAGTCGCTCCTGCGGTAGCTGACGAGGTTCGTCAGCCAGTTGCGTGAGTACGTTCAGCCAGGTTACGAGCAGGGCCGACGAACTAGAGGTACCGGAGTTGATGGGAATATTGCCATGCACTTCGCCATCAATACCCTTGGAGAATTGAAATCCTTCGCGCAAAAGTATGTTGACCGCCGACCGAAAGTAATCCCGACTATTGGGATAAGCCAGTTCGGTACCATCAAACGGAATAGCAACGGTCGCATTAATGTCCGGTAGATTCAGTCGGAAGCCGGGATTATCGACCTGCTTCGCCTGAATCTGAATACGTCGGGAAATTGCAGCGGCAATCACCGGTAAACCCAGGTAATCCTGATGTTCGCCAAACAGGCAGATACGACCTGGTGTTGAAGCCGTCAGCGTCGACGCGACAGGGGTAGAGTCAATCGTGGGCATTACCAGCTTGTTTTCTTGTAGCCTACGGTAGCGTAGTACAGGATGAAACCAAACAAAGGCAATAGCATGGCATACGCCATTTTCGGGCTAATAGCATCCGTGAGGTAACCGTGCACCAGTGGCAGCAACGCACCGCCTGAGATGCCCATAATCAGCAAGGCCGATCCAATTTTGGTAAACCGACCTAAGCGGTTGAGAGCCAGCGGCCAAAGAGCGGGCCAGATCGGAGCCAGGCCAAAACCAAGCAAGGCTACGCAAAGTACCGACGTGAAGCCACTGGTTACCAGCGTTGCCGTTGTTAAGACGAGTCCGTAGATGGCTCCGAATCGCAGGGATGTCTGCTGAGAGATAACCCGTGGAATCAGCACAATACCCAGCACATAGCCAGCCAATAAACCATACAGGGTGTAGGTCGTGAAGTACTTCGCCTGATCGTTGTCAAAGCCAATGGCTTTACCATAGTTGATAATGGTATCACCGGCAATTACCTCCGCGCCAACGTAACAAAATAAGGCGATAACGCCCAAGACAAGGTTGGGGAACTGGCCTACGCTCGTGTGTGACGTAACATCGGCGGGTGCATCATCCTGCTCTTCCGATACTTCGGGTAGGCTCGAAAAGCGGATCAGCCCGGCTAGAACGACCAGAACACCCGTTAAAATCAGGTAAGGAGAAACTACTTTTTCCAGAGAAGCTGCACCGGCAACGGCATTGCCGCTGGTTAACAATAACCCACCGAAAATAATCTGGCTGATAATTCCGGCCAGTTTATTGGCAATACCCAGGAAGCTGATGCGCTGGGCCGCACTTTCGCGGGGACCAAGAATGGTCGCGTAGGGATTCGAAGCCGTTTGCAGCACCGTCAGGCCGATGCCGATCAGGAAAAGACCAACCAGAAACAACGGGTACGAAACCGATTTAGCCGCCGGAACAAAGATCAACGTACCAACCGCCATGACCAGCAATCCTAATGACATACCGTTCTTGAAGCCGGTTTTTTTCAGCAGAGCCGACGACGGAATGGCCATAAGCGTGTACGAAATAAAAAACGCAAAGGCCACTAGGTTCGAGCCGACCGTACTCAGATTAAACGCCTGCTTAAAAAAAGCGATAAGCACACTGTTGACCCAGGTGACGAAGCCAAAAATAAAAAACAAAGCGCCGATGATGATCAGCGGGATGGTGTAATTGGGACGAACCTGCGGAGGGGTGGCAGTTGGTGTCATGAGAAAGAGTCGCTTAGAAATGGAAAGAGCGCGCGATTGGTATATTTTAAATTTTTTTACAAATTAAGAATAGAAATTCGTTTCGTCGCTCAGAAGCTACCTAAAATTGGTCGTTAAGCCCGAAAATAGGTTTGTTCGTCTTCCACTTACCCCGCGTAAAATCAGGAATTTCAACGGGTTTACTGCCGCCCGCGATGCTTTCCTCCGACAGTGGGCTGATCGCGCTCCAGACGGCTGCATCGTACACGTCAATCGGCGGAGGAGTTTTGGTTTTGACGGATTCGATAAACGCCCGCATCACAAAAAAGTCGATACCACCGTGTCCGGCATTCTCGGCGGTTTGCGCGTGCCGTTTCCAGAGAGGGTGATCGTATTTTTCCTGATACGCAGCAAACGGCTCCCAGGTGTGAGCTTTAGGGCTGACGCCTTCCAGATAAATCATGTCGTTGTCGTCCATCCAGATGCCCTGCGTACCCTGCGCCCGGAATCCCAGCGAATAGGGGCGGGGCGAGTTGGTATCGTGAATAATAACGATATTTTCACCGTTGGCGCATTCGACAACCGTGGTAACCACGTCACCGAGTTTAAAATTGACTTTAGCGTTGGGGTGGTTGGCCCCGCCTTTATCGACGACGTATTTGTGCAAACCCCGGCTTTTGGTAGCGGTACTAGTCAGGTGCGTAAAGCGGTTCCCCCGGTTGATATTCAGCCAGTGAGCTACCGGTCCCAGCCCGTGCGTTGGGTAGATATCGCCGTTGCGATCCACCGAGTGTTGCGTACGCCAGTGTGCTTCCGAATAACCTTTAGCGCCGAACTCAACCCCACCGCCGTAGGCTTGTTTGCCATTGTTGAATTTTACCTCGCGTAGGTCGTGTTGGTAGCCGCAGTGCGCGTAGGTCATTTCGCCGAACATCCCTTGCCGGACCATGTTTAGGATCGCCAGTACGTCGCGTCGGTAGCAGACGTTTTCCAGAATCATGCAGGGGACCCCGGTTTTCTCCGATGTATCCACCAAATCCCACGACTCTTTCAGCTTCACGGTGGCCGATACTTCCACGCCCGCGTATTTCCCGGCTTTCATCGTCGCCACCGCCATCGGTACGTGCCATTCCCAGGGCGTTGCGATGATAACACCGTCGAGATCATCGCGCTTAAGCATCTGCAAAAACGCTTCATCGCCTTTCGAATACGCTTCGGGTAGTGGTTTGCCTTTCTTCTTGAAAATCTCGTTGGTCAGGGCAATGCTGTTCGGGTCAACATCACAAATGGCCGGAATGACCACGTCGTCGCGGTACATGGCCTGCTCCACATGACTACGTCCCCGAAGCCCGACGCCAATAAAGCCTAATCGAACTTTGGTATCGGCAGGCTTTGCACCGGTTAAGATGGATGGAAAAACCGTAGCCGCTGTGCCCGTTAACGCAGCGGTTTTGATAAATTGACGGCGGGTAGGCGTAAGATTCATGCAAAAGCAGTTTTTAGAACGGGAAAGATAAGGAATTCGGCTAAAATACGGACAGGATTGGCCCAATGAACGGAATGGATCGTCAAAAAATCCGGTTCGTTGGGCCAATCCTGTCTGCTAAAGAAGTTTATTTCGTTTAAAAATTCCACCAGACCGACCGTGGATAGCTCGCGTTGACGACTACCGGCTCACCGATTTGGGGCGTTGTTATGGGCAGGGCTTTTTCGGATGCCCGCGTTACAAGTCGTTGAATCGGCTCGTTCCAGGCGTGATAAGCCAGCGAGAACTTAGCCCAGTGAACCGGTAAAAGCGTTTTGGCGCGTAAATCCTCGGCCGCCGTAACAACCTCTTCGGGAAACATGTGAATGTTGGGCCAGTCTTTACCGTATTGACCGCATTCGAGAATAGCCAGGTCGAACGGACCGTACTTGTCGCCGATTTCTTTAAAGTGCGTACCGTAGCCCGAATCTCCACCCAGAAACAAGGTGTAGCCGTGCAGATTAAGCACATAGGACGACCAGAGTGTTTTGCCCCGGGCAAGGCTCCGGCCCGAAAAGTGTCGTGCCGGAACCGCCGTCAGTTGAATGTCACTCGCTACTTGTTTGCCTTCCCACCAGTCGAATTCGACAATGCGGTCGGCTGGAACGCCCCACCGTTCGAGGTGTGCGCCTACACCCAGCGCGGTGTAAAATTTCTTGACCTTAGGGATCAGTTCCGTGATCGTTTTGTAGTCGAGGTGGTCGTAGTGGTCGTGCGAAATGACCAGCATATCAATGTCGGGCATGTCGTCTACCCGGTACACATCCGAACCAGCGAATGATTTTCCGAAAAACGACACGGGCGACGCGTAGCCACTAAAAACCGGATCGACCAGTACGGTGGTACCGTTTGCTTTGATGAGGTACGAAGAATGCCCAAACCAAACGACGGTCGGTTTATCGTCGGCAAGTGACTTTAAATCGGTTTTAACGGAAGGCAGCGGCTGGGGCGGGGTATTGAACTTGTCTTTGTGGAAATAATCGTTCATCATTTGCCAGTAAGACCCGTCCTCGCGCATGACTGCTGTCGGTTCGAGGTTTTCAAAGACCCCGTTTTGGTAGTTTTTTGATTGCTTGATGCGCTCCAGACGAGTCGTGGCCGGGTCGCTGCCGAAGACGTCCTGTCGTAAAAAAAGAAAAGTGGAACCCGTGGCAATAGCAAGTATAAGAGCGAGTGTGATCATGGCGGTTTGTACGCGTTTCATGGTACGTCAACGGTAGCAATACGAGCCCGGTTCCGCAGAATGACGAGCGGAACAATACCGTGATGACAGGTGTTATGAAGGCGAATAGGGGGCTTTTTAGGTTGAATGTTTCGTTAAAACGGTCGAACAATTTTAAAAAACACCCTGTTACGAAGCAGAATAGCACACTGAGGAGTGTACTGGCTACACGCTCCGCCGTCTGCCTGTGTTGTACACAAACTTTGTAACGACAGGTTGATCGAATCCTGGTTTCGATTTTCTTTTTATGGATACACAACGGGCCAATGCCCCACGGGTTGCGGTGTTTCGCAAGGAACATTTCAACGCGGCTCATCGTCTGCACAATCCAAACTGGTCGGATGAGAAAAACACCCGCGTCTACGGTAAATGCAATAACCCCAATTATCATGGTCACAATTACGAGCTGATTATACAAGTTACGGGCCCGATTGATCCCGAGACGGGTTATGTGATTGACATGAAGTACCTGGGTGATCTCATCAAAGAACACGTTACGGAGCGCTTCGATCACAAAAACCTCAACCTCGACACCGAAGAGTTTGCCGACCTGAATCCTTCGGCCGAAAACATTGCCATCGTTATTTATACCATTTTACGCAATCAGCTAAGCGAGGGCTTAGATCTTAAAATCAGACTGTATGAAACTGAACGGAACTTCGTCGAGTACCCCGCTTAATGGCGCGAGTGCCAACCAGCAAGAGGGAGTGCACACGAATGGATATAGTCGTCACGAAAATTATTCCGCCACGGCAGATCAGGACGAACTCGTCGATGAAATTGGTGACGCGCACGGTGCTTCGTCCGTTGATACGCCTATGCGTCCCGATGCGTTTGACCTGGATGACGAGCTGAAAGTCGATCTGATCGAAGAGCATTTTCGGGAGATTATGAACATTCTGGGCCTTGACCTGACCGACGACAGCCTGAAGGGGTCGCCACGGCGCGTGGCCAAGATGTACGTGAAAGAAATTTTCCGGGGACTGAATCCGGCCAACAAACCCGCTCCGACGCTGTTCGACAACAAGTTTCGGTACAACGAGATGCTGGTCGAGAAAGATATTACCGTTCAGACCTATTGCGAACACCATTTTGTCCCGATCATCGGTAAAGCGCACGTAGCTTACATTTCCAGCGGTAAAGTAATCGGTTTGTCGAAGCTCAACCGCATTGTCGAGTATTTCTGCAAACGCCCTCAGGTGCAGGAACGGCTGACGGTACAAATTGCCGACGAGCTGAAAAAAATACTTGAAACAGAAGACGTTGCCGTGATCATCGACGCCAAACACCTGTGCGTATCGACGCGTGGGGTGCACGATGTCAACTCATCGACGGTTACGGCATCGTACAACGGGAAGTTTTCCGAAGAAGCGACCAAGCAGGAACTGCTGCGCTACGTAACGCAACCCAGTGTAACGATTTAAGACTGCATACAAACAAAGTGTCCGGGCGGGGTGGTGTCAGGTTTGAGAACCTGACACCACCCCGCCCGCTCTGTCACTACCTGTCCCAATCAACACTAGTTATGCCTTCCATCCTTTCCGTTGCTGAAAATGGCCTAATCGGCAAGGAAACCGACCGTGCCATTCGCCCCGGCCCATCGGCCGATGTGTTCGTAACGGACGCTGTTTTCGAAGCACTCCGGCAACTAGCCGTCGATGCGGAAGGGGTCGATGGATTGTTGACTTTTTTCGTACAAAAGGGTCGCGAATACGTTCGGGTTCGGAAATACGTTGGGTTGGTGACCTTGCCAGACGGAACCCAGCTAGAAATTCTACCGAAAATCCGGCGAGGTGCTACCAGCCGTTCGATGCTGCTTTCGATGTTGCGACACCTGCAACACGGCCCGTTTCGCACGCTCTCGTCGGCGCATACCAATGCTACGCACCTGCCGCTGTGGGAGGTGTTTGTCACCGCTTTTCTGGACGCATTGGAATCGCTGGTGCAGCAGGGTCTTCAGCGGTCTTACGTTTCGGTAGAAAGCAATGAGCGGTTTTGGAAAGGACGGTTTCAATCCACCCGTCAGCAACGCGAAAACGCGCAACATGCCGAACGGCTAGCGGTGGTGTATGACGTGCTAACCGCCGATGTAGCGCCTAATCGAATACTGAAAACGACGTTGCATTATTTGCAGCAGCGGAACCACAGCGCTCCGGTTCAGCAACGCATTCGGCAATTGGATGGGGCGTTGGACGGAATTTCGGCTTGTGGGTCCGTACAGGACGATTTGAAACTGGTAAAACGGTCGAATCGGCTGTTTGCCCGCTACGAACTGGCGTTGCGCTGGGCGGAAGCCTTACTAGGTCGGCGGGCGTATGGTGTCAAAGTGGGGCAGACTGCCGATTTGTCGCTTCTGTTTCCAATGGAGCGCGTTTTCGAGGATTACGTCTCGCATGGTATCCGCCGGTACTGGCCCGAGGCCGACAAGGTGACGGTGCAGGAATCGCTGGCACATTTGGTTGACGAACACGCTGGCATGCCCAAGTTTAAGTTACGCCCCGATATTGTTATTGAGCACAGCGACCGCAAGTTTGTGCTTGACATGAAATGGAAAGAAGTGACGGGCACCGACCATTCGGGAAGCTACGGAATCGATCATGCTGACCTATACCAGCTCTTTGCGTACGGCAAAAAATACGAAGCCAGCGATCTCTTTCTGGTGTATCCGGCCAACGAAACGTTTCAGCAGCCATTACCCGTTTTTGGCTACGATTCGACTACCCGACTGCACGTTGTACCCTTCGATGTTCTGAATCCGCTGGTCAATGAAGTAGAAAAATTAGCCGATTACGCTTTATCGTTTCAATGATATGTTTCCTTTGCAGTCGGAAACACGTCACCAACCCGAAGCCGTAACGTCTCATGCCCCTCTTTTTAACGCTGATTGGAATACTTACCCTTGTCTTTTTAGTTGCATTTGTTCGTTTAGATACCTTTATTTCCTTTGTTCTTGTTTCGCTCGGTATCGGCCTGGCTTCGGGCATGTCCGTGCAGGAAGTCGGCAAATCCATTCAAACCGGCATTGGCGGTACGCTGGGCGATCTGGTATTGATCATTGGATTCGGGGCCATGCTGGGCCGCATCGTGGCCGAGAGCGGAGCCGCCCGACGAATCACCAACGTACTCATCAAGCTGTTCGGTATCAAAAACATTCGGTGGGGGCTGGCCCTGGCGGGTTTTGTCGTCGGGATTCCGCTTTTCTATAATGCCGGTTTTATCATCGTCGTTCCGTTGATTTTTACCATAGCTGCATCGTCGCGGCTGCCCTTGCTGTCCATCGCGGTACCCATGCTATCGGCTCTTTCAGTAGCGCATGGTTATCTGCCTCCGCACCCGTCGCCCTCGGCGGTGGCTGGACAACTTAACGCCAATATTGGGCAGACGCTTCTGTACGGGTTGATCGTGGCCATCCCCGCCATTGTAATCGCCGGTCCGATCTTCGGAAAAACGCTGGTCAACATGAAAGTGACGCCGTATAAAGATCTATTCGATATTCGCGAAGTACCCGACGAGAATTTACCCGGTACAGGCATCAGCTTTTTTGTCGCGTTATTACCGGTGTTACTGCTAACCACGTTTGGTCCGCTGAAAACAGTCTTCCCTGACTCGTCGCCCCTGAAAACAATCGTTACGTTGATGGCCGAACCGTATATCGGGATGCTGATATCCGTTTTAACGGCTGTGTATACACTGAGTATCCGTCGGGGCCAGACCATGAAAGCTGTAACGAAAGATCTGGAAGAAGCCGTTAAAGCCATTGCGCCAATCCTACTGGTTATTGCCGGAGCGGGTGCGTTGAAGCAGATTTTTACCGACAGCGGCACAAGCAAATACATCGGTACCATGCTGGCTGACGTAGCCATTCCACCGCTGGTACTAGCCTGGGGGATTGCTGCCTTCATTCGGGTGTGTGTGGGTTCGGCAACGGTAGCGGGCCTAACTACGTCGGGTATTATCTGGCCGTTGATCCAGAATCAGCCGATCAAACCGGAGTTGATGGTGCTGGCCATTGGGTCGGGAAGCCTGATGTTTTCGCACATCAACGACGGGGGATTCTGGTTGTTCAAGGAATATTTTAACCTGAGTATCATGCAGACCATCCGAACCTGGTCGCTGATGGAAACCATCGTGTCGGTCGTTGGCTTGCTGGGCGTATTAGCACTTAATCTGGTCGTATAAGTAGTGTTTTTCTGTTTTGACCGTGGTGTCGGGTTTTCGAACCGCATGGACGGCTCCGCTGACACCACCACAGACAGAAGAATACAGCGATCAATCCATTTACAATTTCGTTTATTCGTATGACTACTTTTTTTCGCGTAATCGCCCTTTTTTGCGTTGGCGCCTTGCTGGCTATGACAACCGCCAACCCTACCCGTGTTGTGTTTTTCGGTGATTCGATTACCCAGGCGGGGGTTAATCCGGGAGGCTACATTGATCGCCTGAAATCGTTGCTGCCCGCCAATCAGTATGAATTAATCGGCGCGGGTATCGGTGGTAACAAGATTTACGATTTATACCTGCGGATGGACGATGACGTACTGGCCAAGAAACCCGATGTCGTTGTGGTATGGGTTGGCGTCAACGACGTGTGGCACAAAGCCTCGTCGGGTACCGGAACCGATGCCGACAAGTTTGTGCGGTTCTACGAAGCCGTCGTCAAGAAGTTACAGGCGGCCAATGCGCGTGTTGTGCTGTGTACACCCGCTGCTATCGGCGAAAAGACGGACATGTCGAACCAGCAGGATGGCGATCTGAACCAGTACAGCCAGCTTATCCGCGATATTGCTAAAAAGAACAATCTACCGCTGGTCGATTTGCGCAAAGCATTCCTGGACTACAACCTCAAGCACAACCCTGACAACAAAGAGAAAGGCATCCTGACGACCGACCGCGTTCACCTCAATGAGGCTGGAAATCAGTTTGTCGCCGAACAGATGCAGAAAGTCCTGGCTACGCTCAAATAAATCGTATTTCATAAGCCCGTTCTGAATATCCATCAGCTTACTAGCGCGGTTGTGGTAGGAACGGGCTTTTTTACTCAACCATATGCTAACCAATCGCTTCGCCAATTATTCCTATACCGCTGTTGATCGCTTTCTTCGCTACGTTCAGATCGATACCCAGTCTGATCCGCAGTCAACGACGAACCCCAGCACCGAAAAACAAAAAGACCTTAGCCGGGTACTCGAGCAGGAGTTGCGCGACATGGGCCTTTCCGACGTAGAACTCGATGCGTGGGGATACGTTTACGCCACCATACCCGCCACGACCGATAAAGCAAACGTACCAACCCTTTGCCTATGCTCGCACGTCGATACGTCGCCCGATGTAACGGGCGCGGGCGTGAAGCCGATTATTCATACCCACTGGAACGGTTCTGATATTGTGTTGCCTGATGACACTACGCAGGTGATTCGGGTGCATGAGCATCCTGATTTACAGCATCAGATTGGCAACGATATCATTACGGCCAGCGGAACCACCTTGCTCGGGGCGGACAACAAAGCGGGTGTCGCCGAAATCATGGATGCCGCCCATTTTCTGCTTACCCATCCAGACGTAAAACACGGACGGATTCGGTTGCTGTTTACGCCGGACGAAGAAGTGGGTCGTGGTACCGAGAAAGTCGATATGCAAAAGCTGGACGCTCGTTTCGGCTATACCATCGACGGCGAAGCCCTGGGGACACTTGAAGACGAAACGTTCTCGGCGGATGCCGTTACCATCACCGTTCAGGGCGTTAGTACGCACCCCGGTTTTGCGAAGGGCAAGCTCGAAAACGCCTTGAAAATTGCCGCTGATCTGCTGGCTTCGCTGCCCAAAGAGCACCTTTCCCCCGAAACAACCGAGGATAAGGAAGGCTTTGTGCATCCGACGCGTTTTGAAGGCAATCAGGATCAGGCCGTGCTGGAATTCATCATTCGCGATTTTACCGAAGTGGGTTTGCAGGAGAAAGAAACGTACCTGCAAAACAAACTAAACGATGTGCTGAAAAGCTATCCGGGCTCGTCGGCGCAACTGCTCGTAAAAGAACAGTATCGCAACATGAAAAAAGTACTGGATCAGCACCCCGATGTGGTCGAGAATGCGCTCGAAGCCATCCGTCGGGCCGGCTTATCGGCTGAACGGCGGAGTATCCGGGGGGGGACCGACGGCTCGCGGTTGTCCTTTATGGGCTTGCCCTGCCCCAATATATTCGCTGGTGAACACGCATTCCACTCCCGGCTGGAGTGGGTGTCGGTGCAGGATATGCACAAAGCCGTTGAGGTGATTGTCAATCTGGTTCAGGTTTGGGAAGAGCGTAGCTAGTAAGTCCGTTGCGTTTGTTCCCGTAAACAATCTATAAAAGGAGTAGGTTATTTTACCGGAACAAACGCAACGTATATGGAAAGCCAAACTGAATTCGATGCGCCAGTTGATGCTGGTACAAAGTCACCTTATGACGTTACGCACGACGTCGCAGGGCTCAAGACATTATTCGTCAACGTCTTTTTTATTGGTGAGCCAGGAGAAGGCAACCCCTGGGTGCTGGTCGATGCGGGACTTCCCGGTTACACGGGCCAGATCAAAAAGAAAGCGGAACAACTCTTCGGCGCGGGTACAAAACCCAATGCGATTGTACTGACCCACGGCCATTCAGATCATACGGGATCGCTAAAATCGTTGCTGAAAGAGTGGGACGTGCCGGTCTACGCGCACACGCTGGAACTGCCTTACCTGCAAGGTAAATCCAGCTATCCACCACCCGATCCGGCTATCGGCGGGGGAGCGATGTCCTATATGTCGTGGGTGTTCCCAATCGGGCCAATGGATTTCGGGGATAAGATTAAGCCCTTTCCCGAAAATGGTGTCATTCCTGAATTGCCGGACTGGCGGGCTATCCATACACCAGGTCATGCACCGGGGCACGTTTCGTTCTTCCGGGACAAGGACCGTACGCTCATCGCTGGTGATGCTTTTGTCACAACCAATCAGAACTCAGGCATTGCCGTAGCTACCCAGCGGGAAGAGTTTCACGGCCCACCCGCTTATTTCACCTACGACTGGGAAGCTGCTCAGAATTCAGTAAAAAAATTAAACAACCTCAATCCATCAGCTGCTGGAACGGGACATGGCGTATCCGTGCGGGGTCTTGATCTCGAATTAGGGCTGAACAAACTCGCGCACAACTTTGACGAGATGTCCATTCCGTCAAAAGGGCGATACGTCAAACAACCCGCTGTCACCGATGAGCATGGTATTGTCGATATGCCTACGCCCGTTTCGTTTCACGTAGCGCGGGTAATCGGTATCAGTGCCGTCGTTGGTCTGGCTTTGTATCTGTTCTGGCCTGATAACGACGAGTAGAAGAGGTGAATAGATAATCCATGTAAAAAAGGTTTGGTCCTGCGGGATTAAACCTTTTTTACGTAAAAGCTAAACCCTTGTCTAAAGCCACTTTAGCCAACTAGCCCAGCGGATTCCCGACGACCGGCGAAGGCAATAAACCGGATTGTCGCTACTTTTGCGGAAAAGATTAGTCGTTATGGCTCAGAAAAAGCCAAAATTTTATGTGGTCTGGCGTGGGCGCGAAACGGGTGTTTACGATTCGTGGGACGCCTGTCAGAAACAAACGGCGGGTTTCGACGGTGCGCTCTACAAATCGTTTGACAGCAAACCCGCTGCGCTGAAAGCCTATAAGGATAAACCCCACCAGCACATCGGTCAGGGAAAAAAGCCGGAAGCTACCAGTGCGAAGATACCGGGTTTGGTTGGCTCGCCCATTGAGGACAGTCTGGTTGTCGATGCCGCCTGGAACACGGCGACCGGCGATATGGAGTACCAGGGAATCTACCTGGCTACCAAGCAAAAGCTGTTTCTGAAAGGACCGTATGCCGATGGAACCAACAACATCGGTGAGTTTTTAGCAATCGTTCACGCGCTCGCGCTGCTGCATCAGAAAGGCAGTAATATCCCGATTTATTCGGACTCCCGAACGGCTATTAGTTGGGTAAAAAACAAGAAAGCCAATACCAAGCTCGAAGAAACGGCTCGGAACGAAGAACTGTTCGAGTTGCTTGACCGGGCCGAGACCTGGCTTAAAACGCATCGGTACGCCAACCCGATTCTGAAGTGGGAAACGACGGTATGGGGCGAAAACCCCGCCGACTTTGGCCGGAAATAACGTAAACCAGACGGTCTACAACCAGACGAAACGCCACTGAGAAGTGCTGCCAAAGCGGAAGCTCCCGTAAATCGTATCAATCAAAAAAATCCCGGTTCAGATCGTGTTTTCGTTCAAGCAGTTCACTATTCAGCAGGATCGTACGGCCATGAAAGTCTGCACCGATGCGTGCGTGCTAGGTGCGTATGCCGACGTAACCGGTTCCGAACCGGCGGGTTCCGAACCGGTGAATCGTATTCTCGACATTGGTACCGGGACGGGCTTGCTGGCGCTCATGGCTGCGCAACGAAATGCTACGGCTCTGGTCGATGCGGTAGAAATCGACGAGGCCGCTTTCGGACAGGCGCAGGAGAACGTGGCTGCCAGTCCCTTTGCCCAACGAATCAGTCTATTTCGGGAACGCATCCAGGATTTTAGCGTTGGCTATGGGCAATACGACCGCATCTTAACCAATCCTCCTTTTTATACTAACCATCTGCGCTCACCCGATGCCGCCGTAAACCGGGCGCTGCATACCGACGACTTACCGTTTGAAGAATTGGTCCAAGCGGTTCGGCAGTTGATGACACCTGAGGGTCTGTGGTGGGTTTTACTGCCGCCTTACGAAAGTGGGCGATTGGCCGAGCTAGCGCAGAAAGCAGGATTACAGCCTTTCAGACGGTTAATTCTGAGACATCACACGCGTAAGCCAGCGTTCCGGTTCGTAACCGGGTATTCATTCAAAACGGGTACGTGTGTGGAAGAAACGCTGGATATTTATGAGGTGGATGGACGGACTTATACAAGCGCATTCCGGGCACTGCTGCGTGATTTTTACCTGATATTCTGAATACCTTTGTGAAGTTCGTGGCAGTTTGAGCATTTTGCGGCAAAATTATGTTCACGAAGAAAGAACAAACGGTTCGAATTAAATGACTGAATTGCTTCAATTAACCGTTCTGATTCCGCTTTTCAACGAAGATGAGTCGTTGCCCGAATTGCACGACTGGATTGTGCGGGTCGTAACGGAACAACAGTATACCTACGAAATCCTGTTCGTTGATGACGGCAGCACGGACGACTCCTGGACGGTCGTTGAACGGCTGGCGGGTGTCAATCCGAACGTTCGGGGGATTCGCTTTAACCGGAACTACGGCAAGACGGCGGCTTTGCAAACCGGCTTTCAGGCCGCACGCGGGCAAGTTGTGATTACAATGGACGCCGACTTGCAGGACAGTCCCGACGAGATCCCGGAACTGTACCGAATGATCGTGGCGGATAAATACGATCTGGTATCGGGCTGGAAACAGAAACGCTACGATCCGATCACCAAAACGTTACCGACAAAGCTATTTAATTCCGTTTCGCGCTGGATTTCGGGCGTACAACTGCATGATTTCAATTGCGGGTTGAAGGCGTACAAACAGAAAGTAGTCAAATCAATCGCGCCAACGTTGTACGGCGATATGCACCGCAACTTGCCGATTGTCGCTAACTGGAACGGGTTCAGCCGGATCGGGGAGAAGGTTGTGCAGCACCGCGCCCGGAAATACGGTTCGACCAAGTTTGGCCTCGAGCGTTTCGTCAATGGCTTTCTGGATGTGCTGGTTATTGCGTTCGTTCATCGGTTCAGCAAACGACCTATGCACTTCTTCGGTACATTCGGCACCCTCTCATTTTTTGTGGGAACGGTGCTGGCCGTGTGGCTGATCGTCGAAAAGCTGATCAACATTGCGCAGGGCGCTAAATTTCGAAACGCGACCGATAACCCCCTGTTTTACTTCGGGTTGGTCGCTATCATTCTCGGTGTCCAGTTATTCCTGGCCGGTTTTCTCGGCGAAATGCTTGTGCGGCAATCGCTGAACCGCACGGGCGAGCACCAGGTAGCCGAGCGGATCGGGTTTACGGATCGAGTGTCGGTTTAAAAATAGTTTTATTGTTTACTATTGGTTGATTATTATCGAATAATAGTAACTTTGAAAACGTAAATACGTATAGTGTATCCGTTTAAAAGGAAAAATTTAGGGTATAACATTCCTTTTGTATTTTTGGCTGATGCTGATTATTCCGTCCGATTCTTTTGTCAGGCCCAGATGTATTTGACTGACGAAATTGGACGGAATGTTTATTTCGGGGCGTTAACAAACATTGATTATTCCAGTTTTTTATTTAAAATAGTATGCAAGCATTTCTTGAGCCGACACAACTCGATCCTATGGCAAAAACTCCTTCTAAAGCTCACCCCTGGCATGGTATCTCGCCAGGTGATAAAGCTCCTGAAATTATAACCGCATTTATTGAAATTGTCCCGACTGATACGGTTAAGTATGAAATCGATAAAGAGACGGGTTATTTAAAAATTGATCGGCCCCAACAATACTCGAATATTATTCCAGCACTTTACGGATTTGTTCCCCGCACGTACTGCGGTGACGGAATTGCTCAGTTAGCTTCTGAACGGTCAGGGCGTACCATCGAGTTAGGTGACGGTGACCCACTGGACATCTGCGTACTGACGGAGCGCGAGATCACCCACGGTGACATCTTGCTGCAAGCTATTCCCATCGGTGGTTTCCGGCTGATCGATAAAGGCGAAGCGGATGACAAAATTATTGCCGTTCTGAAAGGCGACTCCATGTACGGTCAGTACAATGATCTGAGTGAATTGCCAATCGCCGTAGTGAAGCGCCTGCAACACTATTTCTTAACGTACAAAACGTTGCCCGATGAGCCGGCTGTTATGGAATTGGCCAGCGTATACGGTCGCGAGGAAGCCCTTGACGTAATCCGTACGTCTATGGAAGATTACGCGAATATGCCCGCTTAGCCAGGCTTAGAAGTACACAAACAGATGGGTAGTTGGAAAAGCGGCAATGGCTGGCTTTTTCAGCTACCCATTTTCTTTTCCAAAAAGCGGACGGTGTGCCCCGTTGACTCAGGAAACCACTTATCCGTCCATTTGCGCATTCAACATTTTTCTAAAAAAACGGCAACTATGCCGTGTAAATTTGTTTACTATGCATATTAACCTAGCTTATAAACATTGATTCATGCGACAGTTTCTTAAATATGTTTTAGCCACAATTGTTGGCTTACTCTTGTTTTCTTTCATCGGCTTTTTGCTGCTGATCGGATTGAGCGCGGCTTTGTCGTCCTCATCAGATCAGAAAGCCGAGGTGAAGGAAAATTCGGTGTTAAAGATCGATTTAGATAAACCCATTGAAGAGCGCAGTTCCGAAAATCCGTTCAACGGGTTTGGACCAATCAGCACGTCTGGTGATGCCATCGGTCTGATTGAACTAAAAAAGGCGCTCAAAGAAGCGAAAGAAGACGATAACATTAAAGGAATCTATCTTCACACCGAAAGTCCGAGCGCTGGCTGGGCTTCCGTCGAAGAGGTTCGCAATGCACTGATCGACTTTAAGCAATCGAAAAAATTCGTGTACGCCTACGCCGAAACGATGAACGAAAAAGGCTATTACATCGCTTCGATTGCCGATAAAATTTACCTGAATCCCGCTGGTGATCTGGAGTGGAACGGTCTGGACGCTGAACTGTCTTTTTACAAAGGAACGCTCGACAAGCTGGGTATCAAACCCGAAATTTTCCGGGTCGGCGAGTTTAAAAGCGCCGTTGAGCCCTTCATCCGTGAGGACATGAGTGAGCCCAACAAGCGTCAGGTGACTTCCTTCATTAATTCGATCAACGACCATATGCTCGTTCGGGTGGCACAAAGCCGGGGGCTACGAGTAGACTCGCTGAAACGCTATGCCGATAAGCTCACCATCCAGAAACCAGCCGATGCACTCCGCACAAAACTTGTAACGAATGTTGGGTATCAGGACGAACTGGAAAGCGTAATCCGGAAGCAACTGGGCGTCGAAGAGAAAAAGAAAATCAATTACGTGTCGCTGGGCAAGTACCAAAGCTCCGAATCGACGGATTCAAAATCCGAAGGGTCAGGCAGCAACCGCATCGCTGTTATTGTGGCCTCTGGCGATATTCACACGGGTAAAGGCGAAGAAAACAGCATCGGTTCCGAAACCATCGTAGAAGAGATCCGGAAAGCGCGCATGGACGATAAAGTAAAGGCAATCGTGCTACGCGTGAACTCGGGAGGTGGCAGTGCACTGGCGTCGGATGTTATGTACCGCGAAGTGCAGTTGGCCCGCAAAGCAAAACCCGTAATCGGCTCTATGTCAGACTACGCGGCCTCGGGAGGCTATTACATGCTCATGGGATGCGACAAGATTGTGGCGCAGCCTAACACCATCACGGGCTCGATTGGCGTATTCTCGCTGCTGTTCAACACCGAAACGTTCTTTAAAGACAAGCTGGGCGTTACCTACGACCGGGTTAAATCAAACGAAAACGCCGATTTTCCGGCTGTGACGCACGAAATGACTCCGTTCCAGAAGCAGACGTTACAACGGGCAACGGAGCGAATTTATAACGAATTCACCAGCAAAGCGGCTGCCGGACGTAAACTGCCCGTTGACAGTCTCCGGGCTATTGCGGGTGGGCGCGTCTGGACGGGCACACAAGGGAAAGCCATCGGACTGGTTGATCAGTTGGGTGGTTTGGATGACGCCATTAAGCTGGCGGCTCAGTCGGCTAAGTTGAAAGAGGGAGACTATCGGCTTAAATACCAACCCCGCAAGAAACCATTCTTCGAGCAGTTGATGAGTTCGTTTGGTGGTGATGAAGAAACCAAGATCCAGGCTCAACTCGGCGAACTGGCTCCTTACGTGAAGTACCTGAAAAAACTAAAGACGATGGAAGGCGTTCAGATGCGGATGCCTTTCGAGATGACAATCCGATAAGTAAGTTAGGTTTGCAACCCGGTTGGCCCATGTAGTCTTACGACTGTGTGGGCCTTTTTTTGCCCCACTTTTTTTACCTTGCACCAAGTAATGCCGTTCCCATGCAGACTCTTCCTATACACCTCGATCTGTTTGCGCTCATTATTTTGCTGGGTGTAGCGCAGGGCGTTTTTCTGGGTGCGTTCTTTTTGACGGGGGAACGGCGTAAGAGCCTGGCAAATCGCTGTCTGGGTTTGTTTACCCTGGCCATATCCGCGATCTGCGGTGAGATATTTCTGAACTACACCAATTATACCTTTCGGGTGTTGTGGACCGGCGATCTGGCAGAGCCGTTCAACTTCGTGCTTGGTCCGTTATTTTACTTTTTTGTATTTAGTCGATTGTGGTACCGATTACCCAAGCACTGGCTCTGGCACCTGATTCCGTTTGCCATTTGGCTCGCCAATGCGGTGACGTGGATTTATCAACCTACTGAGTTTAAATACAATTCGTACGTCGATTCGCAGCATCCGGAACTGCCGTATATTCACGCCAAGCCCTACCTGAACGAAGATTTTACCGGGCTTCGACCGTATATCAACGAGATGACTTTGCTGAGTTGCCTTGTCTATGCGGTAGTAGCCTTGTTAACCATCCGGAATGCAAGCCAGCAGCAGGCTAATTGGCATCGGTCTACCGGTCTGACATCCTTGCGTACGCTCAGTTGGCTGTTTGCACTGGTGCCCCTGCTGATCATCCTCATTAAGCCCCAGTTTTACCATGATGTTGGTGACTACCTTCTGGCTACGTACATCGCGATCACGATTTACACGACCAATTATCTGGTCATGCAGGGATCAGATTTTTTGCACAGCAAACCTGCGCCTGTTTCCGACCCATTGCCTGTTGCGTCCGAACCTGTAGTTGAGCCAAAGAAAAAATACGAAAAGTCGGCGTTATCGGAAGAAGTAGAAGAGGCTGTTCTGGCTCGAATCAGCCGTTTGCTCGAAATGGAACAACCGTATCTGGAAAGTGATTTGTCGCTCCCTAAACTCGCCGACCGGTTGAACACGAGCCCACACCACTTGTCGCAACTACTGAATGACCGCCTTGGGCAGACCTTTTTCGACTGGCTGGCTACGCATCGGATTGCCGAAGCCCAACGGTTGCTGAATGACCCGGCAACGGCAAATCTGAAGATTGACGAGATCGCTGAACGGGTTGGCTATAATTCCCCGTCGGCGTTCCATACGGCCTTCAAGCGGCTGACCAATCAGACCCCCGCTCAGTACCGCGCCTTGCTGCGTACCAGCACAACCGGATCGTAACAAACCCAACTAAGCGATCTGCTGACATTGACGAAGAACCGAGACGACAGAACTTCGTCCCGGTCGGCAAGAACTTCGTAAGCATCGGGAGATAGGGCATTTAGAGCTTCCTGAGGCCAATTTTGGCCCATCGAACCAAACTGTCCTTACAATGCCCTCTGCTTCGCCACTACAGAATAAGCTCTCCTCTACGGAACAGGATTCTACTACTACACCGCCAACGCTGCGTCGATACGACCTCGACTGGCTGCGCATAATTGCCATTGTGACGCTGTTGTTTTACCATACGGGAATGATCTACGTCTCGTGGGGCTGGCACGTACAAAGCAATGAAACAAGTCCGCCGATGGAAGAAGTGATGCGATGGCTACACCGCTGGCGAATGCCGCTCCTGTTCTTTATTTCGGGCGCAGGGACATTCTTTGCGTTGAAAAAGCGCACATTTGGTACTTACGCGGGGGAGCGTGTCCGGCGGCTGTTTATACCGCTCGTGTTCGGGATGTTCGTGATCGTGCCCCCTCAAATTTATACGGAATGGATTTTTCGAGGGCGGTTCACGGGTAGCTATAGCGAGTTTTATCCTGAAGTTTTTGGGTTTCAGCCGTACCACGATGGCGGGACGGGTGGAGCTTTTAGCTGGCATCACCTGTGGTTTGTGTGTTACCTGTTTTTGTATTCAATTCTGAGCATTCCCGTATTCCGGTGGCTGAAAGGAGAATCTGGACAACGCTTCACGGACCGGATCGGACGGTTAGTGGCGCGACCGGGCGGAGCGATGTGGCTGGTTGGTTTGCTCATTGTGAACGATCTTGCTCTGGGTGGGCTCTTCCCCAATGAGACTCATGCGTTAATCAATGACTGGGCGTACTTTATGCAAAACCTAATCCTGTTCTGGCTGGGGTATGTGTTGATTAGCCGACGCGACTTCTGGCAAATCCTGACTGACCAACGACGTTATTTTCTGGTAGGAACAGTCGTCTGTACTCTTCTTCTTTACAGCGCCCGGGCATTTATAGGTCCCGACAGTATTAACGCTTCCCAACTGCTGACTACGTTATACAGCTTTAACGGCCTTAGCCTAACCTGGTTTTCGGTGCTGGCAACCGTGGCTTACGGCTATCGCCATCTAAACGTGAACAAACCTATTCTTTCGCAGTTGAACGAAGCCGTTTACCCGTTTTACATCCTGCACCAGACCGTCATTGTGATCATTGGGTACTTTGTTCTGACAAGAACTCAATTGGGTGTTTACGATGGATTTCTGGCAATAAGCCTTTCATCATTAGTGATTTGTGTCGCCATTTACCTGCTGTTGATCCGGCCCTTCAAGCTTACTCGTATCCTGTTCGGATTGAAATAAACGGGCTTAGTATTGATTTACCAGCGCCGGTTTACGATTTTTGACAAATAGAATCCATCATAGCACGGAAAATCATGCCGTACGATGGTTCCTCGCCAACATTAAAACCGAACGTTATGCTGCGCACCGATTGGACCCGTGCCGAAATTGCCGAAATATACAATTCCCCCGTTCTGGACCTGATGTACCGGGCCGCTACCGTCCACCGTCAACACCACGATCCGCAGGAAGTACAGGTCTGTACGCTGCTGTCGGTGAAGACAGGCGGTTGCCCCGAAGACTGTGCCTATTGTCCGCAGGCGGCTCGCTACCATACCGCCGTGAAAGTACATAAGCTGATGGAGGTTGATGAGGTGCTAACAGCCGCACACCGGGCCAAAGAAACGGGTAGTACGCGCTTCTGCATGGGAGCCGCCTGGCGTGAAGTGCGTGATAACCGGGATTTCGATAAGGTGCTTGAAATGGTACAGGGCGTCAACGAAATGGGACTGGAAGTATGCTGCACACTCGGTATGCTGACAGAAAGTCAGGCGCAAAAATTAAAAGACGCGGGTCTGTACGCCTACAATCACAACCTGGATACAAGCGAAGAGTATTACGGAGATATCATCAGTACCCGTACCTACGACGACCGGCTGGACACGCTGGGTCATGCGCGTAAAGCGGGTATTTCGGTTTGCTCGGGTGGTATTATCGGCATGGGCGAATCCGATCAGGATCGTATCGGCATGCTGCATACACTGGCGACGCTGCCCCAACACCCTGAATCGGTACCGGTTAATGCGCTCGTTCCCGTAGAAGGAACTCCGCTGGAAGAGCAGCCTCGTGTGTCGGTTTGGGAAATGATTCGAATGATCGCAACGGCCCGGATCATTATGCCGAAAGCCATGGTACGTCTTTCAGCTGGTCGTGTTCGGATGAATACCGAAGAGCAAGCCTTGTGTTTCCTGGCGGGCGCTAATTCCATTTTTGCCGGCGATAAGCTTCTGACGACGCCTAACCCCGGCGAAGATTTGGATCAGCAGTTGTTCCAGACGCTGAATATTCGGCCTCGCAAAGCCTTTAAAAACGGCGATCAGCCCGCCGTTACGTTTGAGCAGATTCCAATGGCGGTGCATTGAGCGATTTGTTAAGAAAAATAAAGAAAGCGTACTATGATTGACAGTCATAGTACGCTTTTTCGCTTTGCAGCGTACTAGAGTTAAAAATTTGTTTAAATCTGTACGATTTTTTGTGGCTTAATCGTTGGTCAGAAAAAAGCGTATGATGCCTGCACGAGCGTATTCTTTTCTTGCCGGGGTAGTGCTGATCGGTCTATTGGGCGTAACCGCCTGTCAGACACCAACCGACGTCGTACGACCCAGTCAGGCCGTTGGTGTCAACCAGACCGTTTCGGTTTCCGACTGGATCGCGATCAATGCCAATACCTGGTCGGTGAGTCCTAAAGCGCCACAAATGCACATCGCTGGCTTCGTTGATAGTGCGGTGACAAACGCGGTGGTTGAAAATGGTCTGGTCGTTGCTTTCTATCGCCATTCGGCCAGCGACCACATTTTTCCCTTACCCGTTACGCTCGGCAATCAGTCGATCTCGTTTACGTATTATGCGATGAACGATAAAGGGATTATCAGCTTTCAGCAAAAGCCCGGACAAATCATCGACGGGGAATACCGCTGGATTGTTGTGCCGAAGGAAGCCGCCAAGCATGTAGACTGGACCAATTACGAGGTTGTAAGGCAGGAACTCGCCCTGGAAGAATAAAGTAACAGCATTGCCGGCCATGAATCAACATGCGTTCCTGATCATCTGTTAAACCTTTACCCCCTTTTTTAAGTCAATAGAGAAAATTTACCTGGTGCGGTATACCCGGTAACTACCTAAATTGACTCCGTGTATGAAGTGTATTGCAAGCCTATTCTTGATCGCGTTCGGGTTGCCTACTCTAACGTTCGCGCAACTCAACCCTAGTCTTATGCAAGCGGGACTCGACGCCATAAACTCGGCAACCTTAAGCAACGATCAGGTTGTCCAATACTCCCGACAGGCCGTTCAGCAAATGGATGCTCAAAATCCGGTCGCTGGTCCGAATGATCCGTATACTCAGCGCCTGAACCGAATTGTCAGTCGGCATCGTACCGTCAGCGGATTGCCCATCAACTACAAAGTGTATAAAGTAAAAGACGTCAACGCGTTTGCCACCGCCGACGGTAGTGTTCGCGTTTTCAAAGGGTTGATGGATATTATGACGGACAACGAATTACTGGCTATCATGGGCCACGAAATTGGTCACGTTATTAATCACGACTCACGGGATGCGATGAAAAGTGCGCTTCGTCGCTCTGCCATTCGTAACGTAGCGGCATCCCAATCCGGTATTGTTGGGAAGTTATCCCGCTCCCAGGTCGGGGGGCTTGCCGATAACCTGTTGGGAGCCTCATTTAGTCGTCGTCAGGAAAGCGAAGCCGATGATTATAGCTATGACTTCCTGAAACGAAACGGGTACAATGTAATGGCGCTGGCGACGTCGTTCGAGAAGCTGGCTAAGCAAAATGGGGGAGGTGGAGGAAGCGTTACGCAGATACTGTCATCGCACCCCGATAGCAAAGCGCGGGCTCAACGGGTTCGTGACCGCGCTCGCCGGGACGGCCTGGTTCGCTAAGCGCTGTCGAATAGCGAAACGCAAAAACAAATCAAGGGACACGGCTTTTGACCATGTCCCTTGATTTGTTTTTGGATCAGACGATTCTTAGAGTCGGCGTTGGTACTCGTTGCCGACGATTTTTTCGATCAGCACTTCGGCCAGATTTTGCGCGTGTTCTTTCCAAACCTCTTGCTTCTCTTTTGTTTCAACGGTGACGTTGATGATATGGTTGTTATACAATACGTGCAAAGCGCCTTCTTTTGGGTCCCAAACTGCTTTGTCGCCCACGCCTTGTACGGCTACGAAACGACCTTTACTAACGGCAGGTTTCGTTAAAGGGAGTGCACCTAACGTGCTATCACCCTGAACTTCTTTCGACGAGTCGCTTTTTGCGGTTGCATCCTGTTCGTCGGCGGGCATCTCAGAGCCGGTACCTTCGGGATCTGGTCCGGTCAGTGCGGGTTTCTCCTCTTCGCTTTCATGACCTTTTTTGCCCTGATACAGCTTATCAAACGTGTATTCAGCGACATACATGGATTCGAACGGCTTGGTTCCGCCAAAGGAAAGGGCTATTTTGTTGCCGCTCCATTCAAATTCACAACCATTCTGATGGTCAAGTACTTCTATTTCGCTGCTTTCTCCAATGTTAAAAGCACCCCGCATGTATTCTTCGTCCAGAATGTTGCAGGGCTTTTGGTAGTTGGCATCAACACTAAGGGTCGTAACACCTACCACTTGTTTAGCTAAATAAGGACTGCCGGTACCTGCCGCGTTATTGGCGTTGTCAGAATCGGAGTTGCCGCAGGCGAAACAAAGTACAGGAAAAGCTAGAATCAGTGATTTGAGTTTCATAAGTTATTCTAAGAAAGCTTAAAAGTAGTGTTTTCTTAAATACCATCGAACGCAGTTAGATGTTTTCGTCGGTCCGCAACTTTGGTAAGATCGACTAAAAAGCCTTCGTCGTCGACTTTGTTGCCTGACCAATAGCCTGATAATGAAAGCTATTTTCTATGGTAGTTGTATGGGCGTTGTGCCATGGACAACGATGTGATTCGTGACGCAGCGATTGGGTAAGAATGAGTGAACAGCGGGGAAGCATGGGTGAACGGCATTCATTGCGTAGCTTTGTGCCGAATTACCGTATTCATGTCGAATCCAGAAATTATTCAGCTACCCGCTGGCCGAAAGGTATATTTTGCCTCCGATTTTCACCTCGGAACACCCTCTTCCGAACAGAGTCTTACCCGCGAACGAGCTATTGTCGCCTGGCTCAATGAAATCCGTCCAGACGCAGAAATGATTTTCCTGGTCGGCGATGTGTTTGATTTTTGGTTTGAATACAAGCGCAGTATTCCCAAAGGGTTTATTCGATTGCAGGGGAAACTGGCTGAACTGACGGACGCCGGAATACGTATCGTGTTGTTTACGGGAAATCACGATATGTGGATGGACTCCTATTTTACGCAGGAGATGGGCATCCCCGTTTACCGGAATCCCCAGTCTTACATTATTGGCGACAAACGGTTTTACGTCGGTCATGGCGATGGACTCGGCCCCGGCGATTATACGTACAAAAAGTTAAAGCGCGTTTTTGAAAGCGGATTGGCCCGACGGCTCTTTCGGTATCTGCATCCTGACATGGGTATCGGCATAGCCCAGGCGTGGTCGCGTCGGAGCCGTATCAGCAATCAGTCGAAAGGAGAGGAGCATTTTCTGGGCGAGGACCGGGAGTGGCTCATGCTTTATTCCCGCGAAGTGGAAGCCCGTGAACATCACGATTTCTACGTTTTTGGGCATCGGCATTTACCCCTCGATCTGGCCGTATCGCCAATTAGTCGTTACCTGAATCTGGGCGAATGGGTAAACGCAAAAACCTACGCGGTATTTGACGGAGCGGACCTGCAATTAAAAACGTGGGGTAAATAGGGGTCCACATAGGCAGAATCGGATCGTCCTACAGATCAACATATGGGTGCCTGACTACACCGATTAATTCGATTGCAACAAGTCTTTTCGGGAGACATTTTCCCGGGGGGCTTTATTGAGTTCGCTGCGCCACTCCTTGTTTTTAAGATCCCCTCGTTTGACGGATCGAATAAAGTTAGCCCAGGCGAATGGGTTCGTGAATGAGAAGGTCGGTGTTTGACTGCGACCAATAACGGATTCCCGCCCAAAGAACTGTTGGTTGACAAAGTTCTGGTGGTTGGCCAGCGCGCCCATAGGCATGGTGGCTGCCTGCCGCATGATGGCTTCCGGACTTGTGTTTTTCGCCAGGTTTTCCCGCTCTTTTTCGTCGGGAAGCTTAAGGTTCACAAACGCATCTTTAAACAACTCCTCCGTAGCGTAAGGGTATACTTTTACCTCCGCCAGCGTCTTTACATCTTCCTGAAGGGCCACCACCGCCGAATACGTCAAATCCGCAAGTCGCGAGGGAATAATATGGTATTGCGTCCGGAAACCAACGTAACTGAAAATCACGCTATCGCCCGGAAACACGGGTAACGCAAAATACCCATTTGGAGCCGACAGAACTCCTTTACCTGCTTTGGGAATGTAGATGTAAGCACCCGGTAGCGGATCGTTGTTCCTCCCGCCAGTCAGGAAGCCCGTAAATGTCACCTGCCGGTCTTGCCCCTGCGCAAACGTATCCGTAAACAGGCCCGAAAGAACCAGTAGGCTTAACCCAAGAAGTATATGTTTTAGCGATTGCCTCATGCTTTAAATAAACACTGAACTATGACAGGCCGTTGAAGGACAGTCTAATAGACCGTATGGTGAATTGCCAGCAGCCAGTGTCTTATTAACGTAAACTACACAAAATAACGAATGATTTGGCAATTGCCGGTATTTAGCCAAATAATTTAAGAAAAGTTAAAGTTTCCGTCGTCGGCAAAAGCATGAATCGGCCTATTACTCACCAGCGAGATTTTGCTGCCTTTTTGTTTTCAGAAGATGTCAGCCAGACAAATTTACCCGTTTCTGGTAGTGAAGTCGGGCTGACTTTGTTATAAGCGGAATCGCATAAGTACCTATTTATAGAAAAAATGTATCCAAACGCAGTTAAGTAAGTCAAAAGCATGCTAATGACCAATTGAACACAAATCGACATGACAAAAAAACAAGCAGAACAATTCAACGATATGTTAAGCACACTCAGACGAATCGCTAAAGGGTATCAATCACCGGGTCAGCTTCGAAAGATCAGCCAAAGACAAAATAGAGTAGATTATACCGAAACCTTGGAGGGGTCTTATGAGAAAATGCAGCAGGAAGCGACTGAATGCGTAAAAGGTGTAAAGACAGTAGCTGAGAACCTATAAATCGACCAGAAATAGCCATCATTTAGAACCGCTACAGCCTGTGGCTTTATCCTACGGGTTAGGGAAAACAGGGTCGTTCAAAATTAGTGTACCGATTGCTAATATCGCCCGGCGCTCTATTGTGAGATTCTGTAACTTGACAAGGTCTTGTAGCAGACGCTTTATCCAACTATGAATATTCTTTTCACGTTCACCCCCAACAAAGTACAGTCGATCGCTAAAGAAATGGATTATGTGCCGCCGAAAGGATCGGGCGTGCAGTTTAGCGTTGATACACTGAAAGATGCAAATGGGCAGCCCGCTTTTTCCGGTGACGACTACACCGTTGTCTGGTTCAACGTCAACGCCACCCAAACCATTTTTACGTCGGACATGAACTACTATGTTGAGGTGGTTTTAGCGCATGAAGATTAACTGGCTTTCTGAACGACAAACGCCCGGATTTGGCTAAATCCGGGCGTTTGTCGTTCAGAAAGTTTATTTTATTACCAGCTGCTTACTTTCAAATCGACAGCTCTGGTAGCCACATGGGTGTTAGCAGAACTGGTTGCCATTTTGCCAATTGCTTTGCAAATGATGGTAACGGCTTTCTCAATGCGTTGCCAACCGTCTTCACTGCGTAAGTCGATCCCAATAACGGGCCGATCATTTTGGGCCTGTATGGTTAAATAGGACAAAGCGCCTAAAACAACAGCCGAAATCGCGTGATGATCACAACCTTCAATGAAAACCAACTGGTCAACCAACCGGGTCATTTCGTCATCCTGCGCTTTGCTGATGGTTTCAGCTAATGAGTCGTTCTCTTTTACCGAAGCTTTAAGTAATTCACGAGCCGAGCGAGATGTGCGAAGTTGACGGAAAAGTTGCAAGGACTGGCTCGACCAGATATTAGCTAGTTCACTGGGCTGGGCGGGCCTGATCTGCTCTAGCCAAGCGGGTGTATAGTGAGGAAATAGCCGCCCCATTCGCACAAAGTACTCTAATAAGCCCTCAATACCGCCAAAATAACGGTAGATCAGTACTTTACTCACACCAGCTCTCTCAGCAATGTGATTGATACCCACTGCTTCAATACCTCCCTCGGCTATGATCTGCTCTAATGCATCGACAATTCGCTGGATAGTCTGAGCTCGGTTACGTGTAATTTTTTCCATTATGTTTTCTCAAATGTTGAAAGCTTGGTTAAATTAGTTCAGGTTTAGGTTTGTAAATGCATTTTTATTCAAATATAGTTACTAAAATGAATTATAATATTATATTTATTATCCGGTAACAAAAACGTAAGTAAGGTATTTCTTTAACAACGCGTCTTTCACATTGTACACGTCATACCTATTTATTACCTGTTAGTAATTTGAGAATGCTGAATCCCCGTTCGCGTTGCAGACGGGGATTTTACTTTCCGAAGAACAGAAAAAAACGGTTTCCTATGCTCGTAATGCAGAATTATCGTTTTTAAAGCCAGCGAGCAAAAGATAAATGGGTCAATAATAGATTACTCTAGATTTCGGTTAACTACTAGAGATCAATAAGGGAGATTGCTATGCGTAACTGATAAAAACGCCCGGTCTCAAAGCGAACCAGGCGTTTAGCTCCTTCCTCTTTTTAGATACATGTTCTATATTATACAAAGTAAAGGCATAGAAAGTTTATAAAAATGTCATTTTATAAACAAAAACAGACTATCTATAGCGCGTTGCAGAGCATTCTGTATAGATTGATGGCCTTTCTGATTGGATTGATCAACAACGTTTGCGAAATAAACGCCTTCCTTTTCTTGATTCAGTTTTTCTGCCTTGGCGAACATTTACATACTGTCAAGAGGACTAATAAAAAAGCCGCTCTGTACAGAGCGGCCTGAGAAAGTAATGTGAAACCTGCTATCGATAAAGCTGAATGGCAATATCTGTTGAACCTTATTCAGCCCTATACACCAGATTAACTAGGCAAATAATTTCAGGAAGGTAATAATAAATGGGGCTGCCAACAAAAGCCCGTCGAAGCGGTCGAGGAATCCACCGTGGCCCGGAATGCTAGATCCGGAATCTTTAATGGCAATGCTCCGCTTGAATAACGATTCGACCAGATCGCCGTAGGTACCCGTCACGACGATGATGCCCCCGACGCAATACCATTGCCAGGGACGTAACTCATCGGCATACAACGCCAGTCCAAGAGCGATGATGCCTGCGGCTGCCGCGCCCCCAAGCGCTCCTTCCCACGATTTCTTGGGAGATACCCGTTCAAACAATTTGCGTTTGCCAAAATAGGTACCGGCAAAATAAGCGCCGATGTCACTGGCCCACAGCAACAGCAGGCAACCCGTAATGATCATGGGATGAAAAGTGCCTCCGCGCAACGCTAGTATGATCAACAGGGCAAACGGCATCGCCACGTAGATGATGCCCAAAAACGTAAAACCGATATTGGTAAACGGTTTCATGTCGCGCTTCTTGTAAAGCTTGATCAGAAAGATCATTGACGAAGCCGGGCAGATGAGAAAATAGTTGCCAGTACCGATTTGGTCGGTTTCGATGAAGTAGGCCAGTATGCAGACCATGCACCCGACAAGCGTTCCGTAAGCGGTAAGCGGTTCGAAACCGTCGAGGCCCAGCAAGCGATAAAACTCCCGTTGGGTGAGTGCACTGATGACACAAAATAGCAGCGCGAACGTCCAGTCGGCATACCAAATCATGAAAATAATAAAAGGAACCCCTACAATAGCCGCGATAACCCGCTGCTGTAGGTTTGACATGCTAGCTAAACGTTGCTTCATTATCCAGAATTACTTTGGCCAAAATAGCGTCTTTGGCCAATACGTGAACTTCACTTTTTCCCCACCCGATCGTTGGATAACTACTGCTTTGTTTGTTAATTACCACCGCCGGAATATCGTGTTCGCTCAACAACGCCTTCGCCAGTTCGGCCCGGTGTGGTAAAGGGGTGATGTAAATAGACTCCCAGTTTTCGCTCATTGTTTAGCTATATTATTCATTAGGCAAATGGGATTGCCAACCAAACCGCTCAATTTAGTCAATTATTGCTTATTGGCCTGCCTGAAGTAGTACAAAAAACCAAGGGTGACAACACCCGAGACCATGGCTCCCAACACCGGCACCGACTCGGTGCTTTCGATGTCTACCGGCACCATCTTACGCTGGAAAAGGTAAACCATCGCTACCGTAAAGCCATTGTTGACGAAGTGAGCCAGGATAGGCACCCATAGATTTCCCGACCAGACATACAGGTAGCCAAACAAAGCGCCCAGCAACATGCGGGGAAAAAAGCCCAGAAACTGCACATGAATTGCACTGAACAAGGCCGCTGCCAGCCAGACGCCCACGTGGACGTTGCCAGTCCAGTAGCTGAGGTTGCGTTGTAGAATACCTCGAAACAGGGTTTCTTCACCAATTGCCGGAATAACCGCGATGACCAGCATGGCTATGGTCAGTTGCAGGGGTGTTTTAAACGTTGTAAGGTATTTGGTGACGCCTTCCAGATTCTTTTCTTTGTCCCGAATCCACTGTTCCAGCGGAGCTAGGGTTTGGGGAAGATGCAGTCCCTGGTTCCATTCGATGATGAGCCCGTCGAAGGGCATAAACGCAATCACGATTAAGGAAACCAACCCAATCCCGGCCACCGCCGAGATAGGACGGGCGTTGAACTGATCCCAGGTTCGACGCTCCGTTAAATACCAGTAGCCGAGCGACGGTAGAAGAAACGTACCGAGGTGGTTGACGGCTTGCAGAAACATAAGTTCGTACCAGCCGGTAGGTACAGCCTGCGGATTGGCCGCCAATTCGGTTAAGTAAGCCTGCGCTTGAGTAGGACCTAGCCCCTTGACGACCATCAGGAGGCCGAACAGCAAAAGCGTACTGATGACCCCACCGATCAGCACAAAACCGACTAACATTATCAGGCCACCAAGCGTAGGCGGCCGCGATAACGGGCGTTCGGGTATAGAAAAGGGTTGCATACGTTCGTAAATTTATCCGATAGACCCTGGCTTGTCGAGAAAGACGCTGACGAATCGGCTGAAGTACCGTTTCCGTGAAACGAACCAAATCAGTCCATTGGACCGCAAGTTACGACAAAAAACGACCCTGACGGCGTTTAAAGCCAAATGCCATGAATTCTGTGTTGTGGCTAGGCCGTGCGCGGGGACCAACCGGACCCGGAACTACCGGTCGCTAAAGAGCTGCGGGCTTAGGCTTGAAGTAGCGCTCCATTTCGCACGGAAGCCGCTTGGATTTCGTAAATTGCCGGTTGATTCCTCGCTGTGTATTCATGAATTTGTTGCCTCTGATAAGGCCTTACCTCATTCAGCCCCTTACGTATTCCACCATCGAACGCCGGTATTACCTGCTTGGGTTACCGGTTTTTGTGTTGCTGGGTAATTATTACCTACTGGGGCTTCGGTATATCCAGGAAGGGGCGGCCTTTGCCATTGGAACCGTTCTGTCCGTTTTAATTTATTGGTCATTAATCCTGACGCTCAGGGTTGTGGTGCTTGGGGCACTCCGCCGGTTTTCTCAGGTGCGGCAGGCAATGCTTCGTACGCTGACCATGCTTTGTGTGGCCGCCGGAGTGACAACTGGGTTTGCCGTATTGTACGTCTGGTGCTACAGTCTGATTCCCGTTCTGGGTATTTCGTTTTCATGGGGTATCGTACAGCCTATCTGGATTGTCAGTTACATTTTCGACGTTTTTCTGTGCACGGGAATAAGCGTTTACTATACGTACTCGCAATGGGAAACGCACCAGTTTGAAAATGATCGCCTGAAGCGCATTGCGTTACAACACCAATTCGAAGCCTTAAAAGGCGATTTAAATCCGCACTTTCTGTTTAATAGCCTAAACTCACTGTCGGCACTCATTGGTGAAGACACGGCTCAGGCTGAGCGATTTGTGGACGATTTAGCGAGGGTGTATCGCTATCTGTTGCAGGCGGGTAAGCATGAACTGGTTTCGCTACAGGTTGAACTGGATTATACCCGGGTATACGCTAATTTGCTGAAAACGCGGTATGGTGATAGTTTGGCTATCAGCTTTCAGGTAGCCGATGACTATCGGGATCATCATTTGCCCCCGTTAACGATGCAAACATTAATCGACAATGCGATCAAGCATAACATCATGTCGGTCTCCAATCCGCTGGTGATTGGGGTAACGACTACGCCAGAGGGAAGCCTGCAAGCCCGAAATGTTGTGCAACGAAAGACAAATCGGGTAGAAACAACTCGGGCCGGACTAGCAAATCTGACGGCCAGATATCGTATTATTAGCGACGAAAAATTACTGATTCGCCAGGAAGGAGACTGGTTTGTGGTTACGGCACCGTTAATCAATCTGAATCAGGTCTGAGAAGTACGTACCCATTGACACCCGCAGGGATGGCTTTACAGTCTGTTCCGTTGTTTTTGCAGATCGAATGGCAGAAATAACAGCCCGGTCGGGATGAGGATGGGTATCCGCCGAATCGGTTGTTAGTTGCGCTTATATTGTACACAGCTCAGCGTAGACATGCTTTTATGCAATCATCAGTTCGACATACGATTCGCCAGTGGTTATCTCAGAGGCTACTGATACCGCGTTTTGGGGCGAAACCGGACGCGTCCGTCACCGAAGCGCAACGGGCTTTACCGGGAAAGCGGCCCGCATTGCGGTGGCACGTTTTACTCATGCCCGTCTTTTTTATTCCGCTGGTTTCATACTGGATCATTGGCCCGACGTACCTGTCCGACTGGCGGGCTTTTGTGGGCGGTACCGTGCTGAATTTTACGTTGACCGGCTGTTGTGTTTCAGTACTAAATTACCTGACTCCGCGCGTAATTCAGCGTTACCCGAGCTTAACCCAGGTTTGGTCACGGGTCTGGCGAATGCTGCTGATTTTTGGTTTCGTCACGCCGGCCTTTTTGCTGCTTGGCATTTTTATCTACGAACATTTTCATCTGTTTGGCTATCAGCACGAGCCTGGCTTAACGACTAAAATTTTGTTGTACAACGCCCTGGTCAACGTGATCTCGGTGGGTATCGACGAAACCGTGTATTCGCTTACCAAATGGCGGGAAAGTCTTCTGGAACAGGAAAAGTTGAAGGAAGTGACGCTCCAAAGCCAGTACGAAAGTTTAAAGCACCAGGTCAATCCGCACTTTTTGTTTAACAGCCTTAATTCACTGTCGTCGCTGATTGCCGACGAGCCGGAGCAAGCCGAAGAATTTTTGTACGAGATGGCCAATGTGTACCGGTATCTGCTCCAGACCAATAAAGCGGTCAGCACGGAAGGAGGGAGCGAATTAACGACGCTGGAAACCGAATTGAAATTTATTGATTCGTATTACCACCTGCTTAAAACCCGGTATCGGGCAGGCATCGACTTGCAGATAGACGTTTCGGCTGATCTGCTGACGCATCGATTGCCTCCTTTAACGTTACAAATGCTGGTCGAAAATGCCGTAAAACATAACGTTGTTGCGGCCAATAAACCGTTACTGCTGGAAATCAGTACGACTACACTAGCGCTCGATAGGATGGACCAGACTCCCATTCGTCAAATCTGTCGACCCGGTAAAGCGAGCGAGGGGATGGGCTGGCTGATTGTGCGGAATAATTTGCAGCGGAAAAATAACCGGATGGCGTCAAACCAGGTTGGGTTGTCCAACATTGCGGCTAAATATCGGCTACTCGCGCAGTCTGAGCCCATCATTCGGGATGATGATGGTTATTTTACGGTGATGTTATCGCTGTTCTCGCCCGAGAAGTCGTAAGCTCAGGCAAAGAGACAACGCTCAGTGTTGCGTACGCAACCTTTGTTCTCCGGAGCGTTTACGCCACTGAGGAACCAAACGAGTCCGTAAATCGTAATTCCGACAGTATAGATCATAACTTATTGCCTGCGTGGTTACTATTGGCAACATTCAATTACCGGATTTTCCGCTGCTGCTGGCTCCTATGGAAGATGTCAGCGATCCACCCTTTCGGGCGGTTTGTAAGGCCAACGGAGCCGACCTGATGTACACGGAGTTTATTTCGTCGGAAGGGTTGATTCGCGATGCCGCTAAAAGCGTGCAGAAGCTGGACATCTTCGAATACGAACGCCCGATTGGTATTCAATTATTCGGCTCGGACGTGGAAACGATGGGGGCCTGTGCCGAAATAGCCTCCCGTGCTAATCCAGATCTGATCGACATCAATTACGGCTGCCCCGTAAAAAATGTGGCTTGCCGGGGCGCGGGCGCGGCTCTGTTGCAGGACATTCCCAAGATGGTGCGCATGACCGACGCCGTTGTCAAAGCCACGCATCTGCCCGTAACGGTAAAAACCCGGCTTGGCTGGGACGACAACACCAAAAACGTGGGCGAGGTTGCCGAACGGTTGCAGGATATCGGCATCAAAGCCCTGACGATTCACGGTCGCACGCGCGTGCAAATGTACAAAGGCGAAGCGGACTGGACGCTCATCGGTCGCATCAAAGAAAATCCGCGCATTCAGATTCCCATCTTCGGGAATGGCGATATTGATTCGCCCGAAAAAGCGCTTGAATACAAAAATAAATACGGCGTAGACGGTGTGATGATCGGTCGGGCCAGTATCGGTTATCCCTGGATCTTCGACGAGATCAAGCATTTTGTGCGCACCGGCGAACACCGACCCGCTCCAACCATTGCTGACCGAGTAGCCGTTTGTCGGCAGCACCTTGACTTTTCGATTCGCTGGAAAGGAGAGATTGTCGGCTTATTTGAGATGCGTCGTCACTACGCGAACTACTTTAAAGGCTTACCCGATTTTAAGCCGTACCGGTCGCAGCTCGTTACGACGGATTCTTACGCCGGAGTCGCTGCCCTTCTGGACGAAATACAGGAAAAATACATGCCTGAACTGGTGTAAGCAGTTATCAACAAGCAAGGCCCCACGTAACCAGACCGGTCTGGTTGCGTGGGGCCTTCGCTCGTACGTTTAGCCCGCTAAACGGTTTCTTTCTGTGCTTCCTGTGCTTCGGACCAGGCCGTATTGAGTGCACCCAAAAACGTTTCCGGTTGTTGCGCGCCCGAAACGGCGTACCGACGATTAAAGACAAAAAACGGAACACCCCGTGCGCCGACCTGCTGTGCTTCGTAAATGTCGCGCTGAACAGCTTCCGCGTACTGATTGCTTTCCAGCATTTGCCGCACATCTGAAGCGTCCAGGCCGATATCGGTGCCTAATTCCAGCAACGTTTCGTGGTCAGCCGTGTTACGGCCTTCCGTAAAATAAGCCCGAAACAGACGCTCTTCGGCGGCATCACCTAATCTGTGCGCTTTGGCAAGCTGAATCAGGCGGTGGGCGTCGAACGAATTGGCGACGACGGCTTTATCGAAGTCGTAGGTTAAGCCAACGTCACTAGCCATCGCCGTAACGCGATCATTCATCTGCCGAGCCTGATCAAGACTCCAACCTTTGGCTTCGGACAAATAATCGTTGATATTCTTGCTCGGATCGGTTTTCATAGCCGGATTAAGCTGAAAGCTTTTCCAGACAATCGTTACCTGATCTTTGTGCGAAAACTCGTTGAGTGCATGTTCGAATTTGCGTTTGCCAATGTAGCAAAACGGGCACATGACATCACTCCAGATTTCTACTTCCATCGTTGGTTTGTTTAGGCGAATCGGGTGAAACGCCGTTTGTAGCCGACATAGTGAACCTGCTCCATAACCCGGTCGGTAGCGATTCCGTTCGCATTACCCGTTTGGTTTACGCGCCCAGATCAAGCCGTAATCCATCTGAGTCGGAATGTTGTCGGAAGTGGGTTCCAGCCCAGCCTGCACAAACCAGCTTCGGTATTCGGCCCGGCTGTAGCATCGACCCTTTGTGCCCCAGAATAATTGAGCGGAGTAGTCCGTAACCGGCAGTGGCCCGTCGAGCGTGTCGTTCAGAAACGCATCGTGAACCCACAGTTCTCCGCCGGGGCGCAGCGCAGCCGCAAAGCGGTTGGCTAGCAGTTGGCAAGTCGGCGTGGGCCAGTCGTGAAAAAGGCTCGCTGCCAGCAGGATATCCGTTTGGGGAAGTTCGTCCGTCAGCATATCGCCGGGCAGGAACGTTACCCGCTCGCGAAGCGTCTCCGCCCCCGGACGGCCGCTTTGGCTTAATTCGTCCAGCAATTCGGAAGCGACCGATAAGACCGCTGGCCGGTCAAACAAGGTGGCTGTCGATATCGGATTTTGCAGGAGCCATTCGTAGGTGTAAAAACCGGTTCCTCCCGCTACATCCAGTAAATGACCGTCGCGCTTCGTGATTTTTGACGCGACAATGGGCGATAATCGACGGGCGCGGCCCGACAGCCCAAGCGTTAGCTCCCGCGCGAGAGCCGGGTCGTCCATCGGTGATGGCCCTTCGCCTTCTTTAACAAACGTGATGCCCTGCGGAGCATCGAGCGGACCATCATTTTGAAGCCGGATGACCATTTCAAGGGCACCCAGATCATCTTTTTCTAGCCCTACGTATCCGGCGACATTCGGCGTTTGCTGGCGGACTAGATAACGGCCTAATTCGGTAATCGTTAAGCGGTCTGATGCATCGTAACGGAGCAGATCCATTGCGCACAGCGCCGGAAACAGCACCATGGCCGGGCGTTCCTGTAAGTTCAGTCGCTCACGCAACTCGTTAACGGAGAGCGAAGTGTCACTAAGATAATCGAAAACGGGTAAATGGCTGACGGCTGCAATAAGTAAGCGGGAACCAAACATCGCCCGTAGGTGGCGGGTAATCGGGGCCAGATCTGGCTGAGAATCGTTGAGCATTGCGTTAATTGGTTTACAGGGCTTGTAATGACCTGAATAAGCGCCAAAGATAAAGGCTTACTTACGTATATGAGCGTAACAACTGGTATGGCATTGGCAAAATTGCTGCGTCAGCCACGCCGGAATAAAAAGATTTTGGATTCTGGTCGAGAAGCCGGAAATTGAACGGCCAACACCCTACTTTTTATGTACCAAACGATTCTTGCCAATCAGCCCGTTACAATTGACCTTACGGCTGCTGGTCCAACCCTCAACGGAGCGCCCTTTGATTGGGATCTGGTGAAATTAACTGAGCGGACCATCCATATTCTGTACCAGAACCGCTCGTACACCGCCGAAATTCTGGAATTGAATCAGGCCGAAAAAAGCGTGAAGTTGACGATCAACGGGCACATTCATCAGGTTCAGCTTAAGGATCGCTTTGATCTGTTGCTTGAAAAGATGGGCATGAGCAGCGCGGCTATGGCCAAGGTAAACGATCTGAAAGCCCCCATGCCAGGATTAATTGTGGGGGTCAACGTGCAGCCGGGCGATACCGTGAGTAAAGGGGATAGTCTGCTGATTTTGGAAGCGATGAAGATGGAAAACGTCCTGAAAGCCAGTGGCGATGGCCTCATCAAAAGCGTTCGTACGGCTAAGGGCGACCGGGTAGAAAAAGGGCAGGTGCTGATTGAATTTGCCTCATAAATAGCCTGTAAAGACCGTTGCGCACAGTAAAAAACAAGGGTAAAACGTCAGACCATGTGGGCTATGCCCAACGCTTTTCGTATCTTTGTCCGCAAAATTTCTCCTCATGACACCTTCGACGAACTACAAACGCATTCTGCTCAAGCTGAGCGGAGAGGCATTGGCGGGCCCTAGCGGGTACAATATTGACCCGATTGTGCTGGAACAATACAGCCGTGAAATTAAGCAGGTAGTAGACATGGGCGTTCAGGTCGCCATCGTGATCGGGGGGGGCAATATCTTCCGGGGCGTATCGGGCGAACGGTCGGGCATCGACCGCGTTCAGGGCGATTACATGGGTATGCTGGCAACGGTTATCAACGCGATGGCCATTCAAAGCTCGCTCGAAAAACAGGGTTTGTACACCCGTGTTATGTCGGCGATCAAAATGGAGCAGGTCTGCGAACCGTACGTCCGTCGGCGGGCTGTACGTCACCTTGAGAAAGGCCGCGTCGTGATCTTTGGTGCCGGAACGGGCAACCCTTATTTTACAACCGACTCAACGGCGGCTCTGCGGGCTATCGAAATCGAAGCCGATGCCGTTCTGAAAGGTACTAAGGTAGATGGTGTTTACACGGCTGATCCGATGAAAGACAAAACCGCTACCCGGTATACCACCATTACGTTTGAGGACGTTTACGAAAAGAAACTAAGTGTGATGGACCTGACGGCCTTTACGCTTTGTCAGGAAAACAATTTGCCCATTATTGTCTTTAACATGAATGAAACGGGCAGTTTGCTCCGGCTTGTTCAGGGTGAAGACGTTGGTACCCTGATTACAACTAAATTACCCGAAGAAACAGTATAAAATAGCGATTAGCGATCACAGTTCAGGGTAACAAATGCGTTTATCGCCTAACCGGTAATCTGTAAATAGAAACCACAAAAATGGAAGAGATCGAGCTATACCTCGACGATGCAAAAGATACGATGGAAAAGGCGCTCAAGCACTTAGCCATCGAATTAACTAAAATTCGCGCCGGTAAGGCTTCTGCTCAGATGCTCGACGGCATTCAGGTTGAATACTACGGAATGATGTCACCGTTGCACACCGTCGCATCGGTTAATACGCCCGACGCCCGGACAATCGTGATCAAACCCTTCGAGAAAAAACTTATTGGAGAGGTTGAGAAATCGATTCGTAATTCCAATCTCGGCCTGAATCCAAACAACGACGGCGAGCAGATCCGGTTGAGTATTCCACCCCTGACCGAAGAACGTCGTCGGGATCTGGTTAAGAAAGTAAAACAGGAGGTAGAAACGGCGAAAGTCAACGTGCGCAACATCCGCAAAGACACGAACGACGATATCCGCAAACTGGTAAAGGAAGGGGTATCGGAAGATGCGGTCAAACAAGGTGAAGAACGCGTTCAGAAACTAACGGATGCTTTTATCACACGGGTTGACGAGGTATTTGCCGTCAAAGAAAAAGATATTCTGTCGGTATAGACCGCAGAAAAGTAAGTGTTGTAAGCCGATTGCCGACGAGGTAATCGGCTTACATTTTTTAGAACAGCCGTCGTTTAAGTGCACTGGGCTGACTCCAGTTTACGGCACATCGTAAGCTGTTGGCCCCCATTTTTTTTACGATTCGAAATCGCCCGGTAGCTCGGAATCTGTTTTTAACGTGACCTGACGGAGAAGCTTTGTCGTTCCGTTGGGTTCATCGGGCCAGTTTTCGTAGATATAGGCAAGGTACACCGGTTTTTCCGAGACAAGAACTTGGTAAAATCCATCGAACAAGGCCGGATTACAAACAATCTGGAAATCGCTCCCGTCGAAGTTCGTGCCGCCAACGTTCGTCGCTTTCCCGATACCATTCCATTTCTGAAACGCATTCGCTTCTTGAAAGAATAGCGTAGCGCGCACGCGAATACCATGCGAGAGATCAGGACTAACAAGTTTTATCGTTCGGGAAAAACTCTGAAAGTTTTGTGTGACGAATACCTGGTACGATTCGATCTGAAAGTTGCTGGCAGCCATAGTGTTTACAAGTAGATATGGCCAAATGTATTGAAGGAGCTGACTTGCTGGATAAAGTCTTTAGGGAACGGTGAAAAGCCAATACGACCGCGGTCGAAATCGACGTTTCAGCACCATAGCTATAGTAAAAGTTGCCGTACAACCACTCGGCAATCTCTGTTCTGGACAAACAAGAGCAGGCGAGTACACAAAAACTTTAGCTGGCTTACGAGGCCCTGAAGGGCGTATTTGTGGTGGGCGAAATACCCACCGCTTTCAGGACGCGTTGTGCCTGCAAGACGTGCCGCTGCTCGTGAGCAATCAAAAAACGAAACGTATCACCCAGACTCAGCTTGATCCAGCGGGCAATTGAAATGGGTATGCGCGAGCCTTCCAGGTCAACCGCTTTCGCCCGGTCGAGCAGGGATTTTAATTGCGCCTGTTGTTGAAGAAATTCGCGCCGTACGTTTTGTGCATTGGGTTGGTCATTGGGGGTATGGCTTTTAACGGCTTTCGCTTTAAGTCGAATACGTCCGTCGGCACCGGGACGCATGGACGTGGCGAAATAGTTGCCGAGCCAACCGCTGCGAAAAAAGGCTCTTGCCCCAGAGCCACTTTGTTCGCCCTGAAGAATCGCTTGCTCAAGTAGCGGCAGGTAATACGATCCGTAACTGTTCAGATGCTCCAGGCATTGCGCGACGCTCCACTCCGCTGGTCCGGGCCGTTCGAGCAACTGGGCGTCGGATAAAGGCGCAAAATGCTGATCGGCAAGCTGGCGTATTATCATTACGTCTTTCTGCAACTGATCGATCAAAACCTGACTCACAAAACGTGGCATAGCGGTTGATGTTTACCGCAAACTTAGGGTTCCTATCACACAAAAATCTTGGTGTATGTCAAGATTTTATTGAGAAGTGATGAAGATAGCTTTGATCCCGACGCTGTGCTTTTGGTAGATACATTCGTAACGGAAGACGAGTCGCCATTCAACAAAATGTATGAGTTTGCGACCCACGTTTTACCACTACCCAAAAGGATCTCGTCACCCATGGTGTCGGCGGGGCCGTGGTGTCGGTTTCTCAAAACCGACACCACGGCCCCGCCGACATTACACCCGAACGGATTTAAGCAATTTGCTGAACGTGGCCGGGTCTATACCCAAATAAGAAGCCAGGTATTTTTGTGGAATTAGTTGAAGTACCTGTGGGCTACGGGTTAGTAGAATGCGAAATTTTTCCTCGGCACTGCACGTCGCCAGTTCAATCTGACGTTGCAGCACGCCGGATAAGGCCTGGGCCGTTGCCAGCCGCACCCACCGTTCAAGATTGGGATGTGTATCGAGCAGCCGGGTAAAATCAGCGTACGAAATGCGCAGCAGATAGCTAGCGGTCAATGTTTCGAGGTAATAGCGAGAGGGTTGTTGCAATTGAAACGAATCGACCACGCCTGCGAACGAACCGGTGTAGGAAAACACCAATGTCGTTTCGGTTGATGCATCGTCCATATAAAAGGCTCGTTGTACTCCTTCCTGCACAAAATAAAGGTAATGTTCAACAGCCCCGGCACTGGTCAGCAGGGTTTTTCGTTTGTAGTGCACAGGATGCCAGCAAGCAGCAAAAGCTTCCCATTCCTCGTCAAGTAAGGGCATCGTGCGGAATACGGTTGCTTTGAGCGCTTCTTTTTCCAAGGTATAGTTACTGGTTTATGGGCTAATGATCTGCTGGTAAGCGCATCGCTGTAAACCGGCTAAAGTAGGTTACCAATGCAGGGATGAATATACGGCATGTTGTCCATTGACACGGCAAAATAGCCCGTTCATTCCGCCGTTTTAGTACAAAGCCGTATCTTTGGGCTACGTACTATTGACTTTATGAACCAACCAACCCTTTTTCAACGCCTTCGCCCGCATTTGATTGCCGTGCTAGGGCTTCTGGTGCTGGCCGTTATATACTTCTCGCCGGTGCTTTCGGGAAAAACCTTATCCATGCCCGATGTGCAGCAGGCCTCTGCTTCGGCTCGTGAAATTCGTGAAATCGCAAAAGAAACGGGTATCAAACCACTCTGGACCGACGCGCTTTTTAGCGGTATGCCGGGCTACATGATTGATTTTCATTACCCGTACATTCTGGTTTACAAAGCCGTGATGGCTGTTGTCAATATACTGCCAAACACAGCAAGTATCCTGTTTGTGGTGATGCTGGGCGCGTACATTTTACTGGTAGTACTGGGCTGTAACCCCTGGCTGTCGGTACTGGGTGCAGCGGCTTACGGCTTGGGCACCTTCGGTATCGTCAGTCTCGAAGCGGGACACGTATCCAAACTGTTTGCAATGGGGTACGGCGCGGGTATGCTGGCGGGGGTAGTTCTGGCGCTGCGCGGTCGTTACTGGGTTGGCGCAGCCCTGATGGGCTTTTTCCTTTGTATGGAGCTGGGTGCCAACCACATTCAGATTACCTACTACCTATTCATGACCATCGGCTTGTACGTACTCATCGAAGGGATAGCACTTATTCGCGGTGGGCGAGGCCGTCAGTTGGGATTGGGTCTAGCTACGATTGTTCTGGCGGGGGCGCTGGCTGCTGGCAGCTTCGGTAAACGCCTGTTAATCCTAAACCAATACACGAAGGAAACAATTCGGGGTAAGTCTGAGCTGACGGCGAAAACGACGAATCCGGACGGCAAAACACCAACCAGTGAGTCGAAAGGAGGACTGGATAAAGACTACGCGTTTACGTACAGCTATGGCAAAGCAGAAACGCTGACATTACTCGTCCCGAACGTGTACGGTGGTGGATCAGCGGGTGGTCTGACGACGGATTCGCAGTTTTACAAGGCCATGACGAGCCGGGGTGTTGATCCGGCTGCTGCCAAGCAAATGGCTGAACTCGGCGCACCAACTTACTGGGGTGATCAACCAATTCTGGGCGGTCCGGCATACGCGGGCGCGGCACTCTTGTTTCTGTTTGTGCTCGGTATGTTTGTCATTCGCGGTCCTGTCCGGTGGTGGTTGTTGAGCGCGGCTGTGCTGATGATCATGCTGGCGTGGGGGAAAAACCTGCTTTTCTTTAACGAGTTCCTGTTCGACTACCTGCCTTATCTGAATAAGTTCCGGGCGATGACGATGGCACTTTGTCTGGCGCAGTTGTTTCTGGCCGCCGGGGCTGCCCTGGGTATTCAGACGATTGTAAACGAAAAACTGACGCTGGTTCAGTTAAAACAACCATTGCTGGTTAGCCTCGGTCTCACGGCGGGGGTAGCGCTTGTACTGGCCCTGATGGGCGGAACGTTATTCTCGTTCGAGAAGCCGAACGATATCGATATGCTAGCCCGCTATTTTGGCGAAGCCGCTAAAGATTTTCAGCTAGCCCTCATCAGCGACCGGCAGAGTATGCTTCGCTCGGATGCGTTCCGGTCGGTTATCTTTATCTTATTGGCTGCCGGAGCTGTTTGGCTGTTTCTGACCAGCAAGATTAAAGCGGCTCTGTTCTACCCAATCCTGTCGGCTATCGTTATCTTCGACCTGTTTGCCGTGGACAAGCGGTTTCTAAACAATGCGGATTTCGTGCCCAAAGCGCAGGTAGCCACTATTTTTGAACCAACGGGTGCTGATCAACAAATTCTTCAGGATAAAACGCTGGGTTTCCGGGTCTTCGATCAGACCGAATCGTTTATGGAAAGCAACCGGGCGTCGTACTTTCACCGCTCGATTGGTGGCTATAACACAACCCGCCTACGTCGTTATAACGAATTGATTACGTACGCGTTTCAGCCTAATTTCCTCAACATCCTGAACATGTTGAACGCTAAGTACGTGATTCGTCCTAGCGAGCCTGATCCCGCTGTTCCGCAACAAGCATCGACGGGGCCGGTAGCTTTGCCGAATCCAGAGGTGTTGGGGGCTGCCTGGTTTGTTAAGACGGTGCAGCAGGTAGGCAGTGCCGATGAAGAGATGGCCGTTATGAAATCGCTTAATCCCCGCGATTCGGCGGTCGTTGACAAGCGATTCGCACCAGAGTTAGGCAACCTGCCCGCTACGATGGATCATACGGGTAGTACGATTGCGTTGACAAGCTACCGCCCCGACAAGCTTATCTATCAGGCGAATGCCGTTCGGGATGGGCTGGTTGTTTTCTCGGAAGTGTATTATCGGGGGAATGAAGATTGGCAGGCGTTTATCGACGGAAAACCCGCTCCCCATCTGCGGGCTAACTACACCTTGCGGGCCATGCATCTACCCGCCGGAAAACATACCATCGAATTCCGGTTTGAGCCGCCACTGGCTAAGATAGGTGATATGATCGATCTGATCAGCAATGTGTTGTTGATTGCCCTGATCGGTTTCGTTTTGTTCCTCGAAGGACGTAATCGACGCACCGAGCCTGTACTAGCTCCTGAGCCAGTTTTACCATCAACACCCGACTTAGAACGATCATCCGCAAAAACGACGAAAGCCAAAACGCAGTAATTACAGTCGAAAGTAAGACGAACGAGCGGCATAACAGGATGTTTACTGTTATGCCGCTCGTTCGTTATAACACGGACAGAGTGTCCGCATTGCGAGTTGATCTATTCAGTAGCGGGTTTCGTGTCCGGTTTTGACGCTGTTGCTTTAGTCGGTTTTTGTGGTCGCGTTTTGCCGTAAGAGCCTCGCGTGATTTTCCCTTTCCGTGATTTTTTATCGCCTTTTCCCATCAGCAGTAACTGGTTTAGTGTTCGTTCTAGTTTGATTGGCAATAACTAAAAGTAGGTTATTTAGCTGCCCGGAACAAATTTCAAAGACCTTTATTGCTGTATACCAATGTCTTACAGGTGGGATGAGTCCGTAAGTAGCTGGGTGTGTTACAACGGCATGTTTGGAAAAAGGGTCATGAATTCAGTATAAAGCAATAAAATGAACCATAACGCGATGAATAAACTCATTTACACCTGTCTTCTGGCAATGGCGACTTCACTCCTGAGTTGTGATAAAGCCACTGTAAAACCCGAGATCATAACCTTACAAATCAGCGATCGTCGGCAGGATTGCGTGGGGGTAGGCCCTCAGCAATGTATGTTGGTGAAAGAAAAGGATGATACAGGCTGGAAGCTCTTTTACGAGGGTATAGATGGCTTTGCGTATGAAGAAGGATTCGAGTATAAGTTGATGGTCAGGCGGGAGACGATTGAAAATCCCCCGATGGATGGCTCCAGTTTTCAATATACACTCGTTGAATTAGTCGAAAAAGTAAAGAAGTAAACTAGGGAAATAAGGAATAAACGAGAAAGGCTTCCGTGCTCCCTATTTTAGACATAGGACGCACGGAAGCCTTTCTCGTTAGGGAAAACTTAGTTCAACGGCTGAGCATCAACACCCGCAACGGTAATTTTAACGGGTTTGATTGCTCCTTTCTCGTCAAAATAAAGTCGGTCGATGCAGGTTTCGCGGTGGTTACCGTCGGTCTCCGTCAAGGGTCGGCGGTGGTAAACGATATACCACTCATCTTTACCCGGCACCTGAATAACCGAGTGGTGACCCGCGCCAGTTGCTACGGCCGGGTCTTGCTGAAGGATTTTGCCAGCCCGTTCAAACGGACCAAATGGGGAATTGGATACCGCATAAGCCACCGAGTAATTTGGGCCCGTCCAGCCACCTTCCGACCACATAAAATAATATTTGCCGTTGCGGACGAACATGGTAGGACCTTCTACATAATTTTTCGGCGTTATCTCCCGAAACGTAGTGCCATCGGGAAAAGGCAGAAATCCGGTAAAATCGTCTTTCAACCGGGCGATATTGCAGTGTCCCCAACCGCCGTACAGCAAGTAATACTGACCGTCTTTGTCTTTGAACGCGTACTGATCGATGGGTTGTGCTCCGTTATGAATTTGGCCGACGAGTGGTTTGCCCAGATAATCGCGGAAAGGACCGGCTGGATTATCCGCAACGGCTACGCCAATACCGCCCACTTCTTTTTTGTCATCGTGGATATCATTAGCACCGAAGAACAGGTAATACTTTCCGTCTTTTTCAACGATAGCAGGGGCCCACATCGCTTTTTTGGCCCATTTTACAGCTGCTGAATCCAGAATACGGCTGTGTTTGGTCCAGGTTACCAGATCCGGCGATGAAAAAGCGTCGAAGAAAATCTGTTTTTCGTAGGGAGCCGAATAGGTTGGATAGATCCAGTATTTTTTGCCGAAAATAACACCTTCCGGATCGGCGTACCAGCCCGGAAAAACAGGGTTGCCCGACTTCTTACCATTGGAACTAGCCGGTTTTTGGGCAAGTGAAGGAATGGCAATCGAGACAAAGAGAAAAACAATGAAGAGCGCGCGGAAATTAGGCATAGTGTAACGTTAGTGAATCTACCGTAAAAGTAAGTATGTAGATTGATTCACCGGACGGCCAGTCGAAAATTGTCTACGTATTCGCTCTGGTAGATCGCCAATTGACTGTAAACCGATGCCTACACATAAACAACCGCATACTTTTTTCCCGGTATCGACTTGACAAACCCCCGAAATTCAAGGTTGAGCAGGACAGACGCCAGCCGACTCATCGGAATCTGACTTTTCCAGCTTAAGTCGTCGATGTGCAGATCCGAAGTCTGGCGGAGCAATGCCAATACCTGACTCTCTTCTTCCGTAAGATCGACGGGCATGGGCGGTAGGCTTTTTTTGCGCGAAGAACCGCCTGGTAGTGGTGAGTCCGTCGGGTTTAGCGGGGGTTGATCCCAGTTAAGCGCTTCGATAATATCCCGAGGGCTGGTGTAGATCTGTGCTTTGTTTTCGCGGATGAGTTTGTTACAACCCGCCGAAAATGTCTGCATGAGCTGACCCGGTACCGCAAAAACTTCCCGGTGGTAATTGTTGGCGTATTCTGCTGTAATCAGCGCTCCGCCTTTTGCGGCTGCCTCAACCACCACAACAGCGTCGCTTAGACCCGCGATGATACGATTACGAGCCGGAAATAAGTGGGCATCGGGCTTGGTGCCGGGTTGACTTTCGGTGAGCAGCCCACCCTGAACAAGCATCTCCTGCGCGGTTTTCTGGTGAACAGCGGGGTAAATAATGTCCGGACCACTGGCCATCACCCCGATTGTTGGGACGTTGTTGACCAGGCTAGACCGGTGAGCGGCAATGTCGATGCCATAGGCCAACCCGCTGATGACGCTGGCCCCATAAGGAGCAACGGCTTCGATGATTTCGTTGGTGACACGTCGTCCGTAGTCGGTGGCTTGCCGAGTGCCCACCAGGGCGATGGTACGTGGCGCGTTAAGATTGCCCGAACCCCGAAAATAAAGGAGTGCTGGCGCATCGTACAGTGTTTTTAGCCGTGCCGGGTACGCTTTATCGGTAAAAAACAAGGCGGTTGCCCCCAGTTTTTGAAGGCGGTTAACCACCTGTTCGGCTTCGAGCAGAACGCCCGGTTTCAGAATGGCACGCGCTGTAACGTCACCGATACCCGGCACCTTTACTAATCGGGATAAGGGAGATCGGAAAACGTCGGTTGCAGAACCGCAATAACTAATCAATTGCCGGATAAGGATGCTGCCAACGCCCGGAACAAGCGTTAGCGCGATTTGATGCTGAGTGTCGGTGGGCACAAACAATACGAAAAAATGTAATCAATAAACTCTGTAAAGGTTACTTGTGCAAGCTTACAGAATTCTGATTTGAAAACCAATTGCGTAGAAAAACAACCGGGCGCGATTTTCAAGCAAGTTTATACCAGGACGTTGCGCTGCTGAGGCTATCGTTAACAGCGTGCCGTATGAGCGTTTGAGCAAACCAACTTTGAGCGTTTAAACAAAGTCACCCGCTTTACTCTTGCCGAATTTTGTGAAAACAAAAGCAAAGACAATGGCAAACGTTTGGTTTATCACAGGAAGTTCGCGTGGGCTTGGTCGTAGCCTGACCGAAGCCGTATTAGCGAAAGGGGATAGGGTAGCCGCTACCGCGCGTAACCCGGAAACATTGGCCGAATTGGCGAGCCAGTATCCGGATCAATTGTATCCTTTACCGCTGGATGTAACAAACAAAAAGCAGGTCGTCGCAGCGGTGCAAGAAACCATAAAGCGGTTTGGTAGGATTGATGTACTGGTCAATAACGCTGGTTTTGGCATCATTGGAGCCGCCGAAGCCTTTACCGATGAGCAAGTGCAGAGCCAGTTAGCAACAAACCTGTATGCACCTATTGAAGTGACTCGTATTGTACTCCCGTACATGCGGCAGCAGCGTTCGGGGCGTATCCTACAGATCAGCTCGGTAGGGGGCAGGGTTGGTAACGCGGGGGTATCGATTTACCAGGCGGCCAAGTTTGGATTGAGTGGCTTTACGGAAGCACTTGCCAAAGAAGTCGCTCCTCTCGGCATCTACGTGACGAGCATCGAACCCGGCGGATTTCGTACCGATTGGGCGGGGGCTTCCATGACCTACGCGCCATCGATTGAGGGCTACGAAACAACCGTCGATCAGCGAAGCGAATTCTTTAAAAATGGTAACTTCGTACCAATGGGTGATCCGGACAAAGCGGCCAGGGTAATGGTTGATCTGGTTGACAACCCGCAGCCACCCGTGCATTTAGTGCTGGGCAGCGAAGCGGTTGCTATTGTAAAACAGGCGGATGCTGACCGGCAAGCCGAGCTCGAAAAATGGATGCCTGTTAGTAGCTCGACGGATCACGACGATGCCGTTAACTTCCTGGACACTGCCTTTGGAAAAACGTACCTAGAAACGAAAAATAATGCGTAGTGAGAACGAGTCGATCAGGTCAAAATCGACGTTGATTTGATCTTATTTAAAAACAGCATGGTTATGATCAGGATGATACAACCATGCTGTTTGCTATTCGGCGTATGACGAGTGAGAAAGAAATAGAGAAACAACCATCCATTGCTTATTCGTGCTACCATGCCCGAAGCCGGGAGGGCGAACAGTTTGTGCCGGAACATATTCTAAGCTATCAGATAGCCGGATCGCTGCTGATGAACGACGGCAACCAGAAATACACGTTCAGGGAGGGTGATTTTCGGTTTTCGAGACGGAACCAGTTGGTTAAGTTTACGAAGATGCCACCCAAAGACGGTGCGTTTAAATCGCTGTCGATTTTTCTCAATCAGGAGATGCTTCGCTCAATGAGTATGGAGTACGGCTACACGGCGGCACAGCATCAGGCGGGAAGTACTATCGTTGCGTTAAAGCCCGATCCGCTGATTAAAAGCTACATGGACTCCCTAGTTCCCTATCAGCAGGTAACGCAGCCGGGCAACGAACAATTACTGGCGTTGAAGCTGCGGGAGGCCGTGCTTATTTTATTGAAAACCAATCCGGAGTTAAACGATGTGCTGTTCGATTTTTCGGAGCCCGGCAAGATCGATCTGGAAGCGTTTATGAATAAAAACTTTCATTTCAACGTAGAACTGAAACGATTTGCGTACCTGACCGGGCGGAGCCTGGCTACCTTTAAGCGCGATTTTGAGAAGATATTCCACCGGTCGCCGAGTCGCTGGCTACAACATAAACGGCTTCAGGAAGCCTATTACTTGATCAAAGAAAAAGGCAAAGCCCCTTCGGAGGTGTATCTGGACCTTGGATTCGAAGACCTTTCCCATTTTTCGTTTGTCTTCAAAAAGACTTACGGGGTGGCTCCGTCAAAAATCTAATCGATTAGTTCGTTGAATCACCGGCGTCCGAACCCGGATTCTGAACGGCCTGCGCTGGTTCCGGCTTGTCCAGGCCATCTCTGATCTGTTCGAGAAAAGACTTCAGCTTTTGCAGTTTAGCAACGTATTTCGCGTTTTCCCGCCGACGGGCATCGCGCTCTTTCAAAAACTCACGAGCACCGGGCAGCGTGTACTTTTGCCGGTCGATCAAATCCAGAATTTCGGCCAGGTGGTCGATATCCGCCTGGGTATACACCCGGTCGCCGGCTCGGTTTTTCTTGGGCTGGAGTGTAGGAAACTCCTTTTCGTAATAACGCAGCTTGGAGGCATTGATGCCAAACCGATCTGCCACTTCCTTGATGCCATAATACAGCTTCCCCGTGCCTTCCATACGACAAACTTGCTGATGTTGGATTAAACCTGCAAGTTTTGGCGTAATTTTGCAAATCAGTTGGTAGTCAATAAATGGTAGCTGTTTTGGATAGACCCCTCGGCAACCGGCAGACGACCGACTAGCTACATATGACGAACACAATGACTTCCCACGAAATACGTCGGCATTTTCTCGACTTCTTCCGCTCGAAACAACACCTGATTGTGCCATCGGCTCCGCTCGTCGCCAAGAACGACCCGACGCTGATGTTCAACAACTCAGGAATGGCCCAGTTTAAAGATTTCTTTCTCGGCAATGGGACGCCCCCGTCGAAGCGCGTAGCCGATACCCAAAAGTGTCTGCGGGTGTCGGGTAAGCACAACGACCTTGAGGATGTTGGTTTTGATACCTATCACCACACGATGTTCGAGATGCTCGGCAACTGGTCGTTTGGCGATTACTTTAAGAGAGAAGCCATTACGTGGGCGTGGGAACTGCTGACCGATGTTTATCAATTACCGAAAGATCGGCTTTACGTGTCGGTATTTCAGGGTGACGATAAAGACAATGTGCCTTTCGATCAGGAAGCGTTCGATCTTTGGAAACCCATCGTTGGCGAGGATCGGATAATCTACGGCAATAAGAAAGACAACTTTTGGGAAATGGGCGATACGGGCCCGTGCGGACCGTGCTCAGAAATCCATGTCGATCTGCGCTCAGCGGAAGAAATAGCCGAAAAGTCAGGAAAAGAACTGGTTAACGCCGATCATCCGCAGGTAGTTGAAATCTGGAACCTGGTGTTCATGCAGTTCAACCGGAAGGCCGACGGGTCGCTGGAACCACTGCCCGCCCGTCACGTCGATACGGGTATGGGTTTCGAACGTTTGTGCATGGCCATTCAGCGCAAAAAATCGAACTACGACACCGACGTTTTTTCGGGAACGATCCGGGTGATCGAAGAACTGTCGGGTCTGTCTTACGGCGGCACAATGGAAAAGCCGGATGTAGCGATGCGCGTCATTGCCGATCACATCCGGGCTGTTTCGTTCGCCATCGCCGACGGACTGGTTCCTTCCAATGCAAAAGCAGGCTACGTTATCCGGCGGATTCTGCGCCGGGCTATTCGTTACGGGTATTCGTACCTGAGCCTGACCGAGCCGTTTATGACCAAGCTCGTGCCAACATTAGCCATTCAGTTCGCCGACGTGTTCCCGGAACTGAATGCCCAGCGTGATTTCGTCGCGACGGTTATTCGGGAAGAAGAAATTGCCTTCCTGCGTACACTCGGAAGTGGTTTGGGCCGCCTGGACCAGATCATCGGCCAGTTGACGACCGACGGCAAAACCGAAATTCCGGGCGAAACGGTGTTCGAACTAAACGATACATTCGGCTTCCCCGCTGACTTGACAGCTCTGATCGCCCGTGAGAAAGGACTGACGATTGACGAAGCTGGTTTCCAGAAAGCCCTTCAGGAGCAGAAAACACGCTCCCGCAAAGACGCGCAATCGTCGGCGGGCGACTGGGTGGAACTGGCTGAACTGGACAACAAAGTCGAGTTTGTTGGTTACGACCAACCAGAAGCGTACGCGCAGATCGTTAAGTACCGTAAGATTCAGAATAAGCAGGGTACGCAGGTACAGGTTGTGCTGGATAAAACGCCATTCTACGCTGAATCGGGTGGTCAGATTGGCGATACGGGTACGTTGGAGCTATTTGCGGGTTCTGACCAAATCGGTACGCTGACGGTAACCGACACTAAAAAAGAAAACGACCTGGTTATTCACCTCGTTCAGGACGTAGCGGGTATTGACGATTTGCTGACCGAAGCGGATTCGGTATACGCGATCATCAACACGGAGCGCCGTGGGCTGACTAGCAGTAACCACACGGCTACGCACCTGCTGCATTCCGCCTTGCGTGACGTATTAGGCTCGCACGTGGCGCAGAAAGGTTCGTACGTTGGACCCGATGCCCTCCGTTTCGACTTTTCGCATTTTAGCAAAGTGACGGATGAGCAACTCGCCCAAATTGAGCGCATCGTCAACGAAAAAATCCGCGAAGACATCAAACTCGACGAGAAACGGAACGTACCCATCGAAGATGCGAAAGCGTTAGGGGCTACGGCCTTGTTCGGCGAAAAATACGGAGACTTCGTGCGGGTCATCACCTTTGATCCCAACTATTCGGTTGAGCTATGCGGGGGAACGCACGTACCCGCAACGGGCCACATCGGTTTGTTTAAGTTTACGGGAGAAGGGTCGGTTTCGACGGGGGTTCGTCGGATTGAAGCCAAAACATCGGCGGGTGCCGAAGCCTTGGTTAACGAACAGATGGCCGTTGTCACCGAATTAAAAGACCTGTTGAAAGCGCCCAAAGACGTCGTCAAAGCGGTTCAAACGTTGCTCGAAGAACGGAGCGCCCTGCAAAAGCAGGTCGAAGCGTTGCAGAACGAAAAAGTACAGCAACTGAAAAACCAGCTTCTAGAAAAAGTCGAAACCGCTGGACCTGGTCACGCTCGTCTGGTCGAACGGGTAGACGTGCCGTCGGCGGATGCATTGAAGCAGTTAGCATACGATCTGAAAGCGAAAATAGACAATCTGGCTGTCGTACTTGGAGCTGACATTAACGGGAAACCGCAACTGGCCGTCATGCTGCCCGATTCGCTTATTCAGGACAGAAAACTGAATGCCGGTCAGGTCGTGAAAGAGCTGGCTAAGAACATCAAAGGCGGTGGTGGTGGCCAGCCGTTTTTTGCCACCGCTGGCGGTTCCGATCTGTCGGGATTAGACGCGGCTTTGGCACAGGGTAAAGAATTGTTAGGATAAGTCAGTCAGTAGCTTGTCATTCGGCGGTCTTGGGTAGTCTTCTGCAAATGAATGATTACCGATGGCCGCCGAATGACTTTTATGTTTTATGAACCAGCCGATTGGTGTATTTGATTCGGGGTACGGTGGCCTGACGATCTTGCGAGAAATTGTTCGCAAACTTCCGCAGTACGATTACATTTATCTGGGGGACAACGCCCGAACGCCCTACGGAACGCGCTCGTTTGAAACCGTTTACCAGTACACCCTGGAATGTGTTCAGCACCTGTTTGACCGGGGGTGCCGACTGGTTGTGCTGGCCTGCAACACGGCCTCGGCTAAAGCGCTACGAAATATTCAGCAACTCGATTTGCCCGTACGCTACCCCGGTCTGGACGGACCCGGTCTGGACGGACCCACCCGGCGCGTGTTGGGCGTTATCCGGCCTACAACCGAAGTGATTGGTAACTATTCAGCTACGCGTCAGGTCGGCATTCTGGCAACTCGCGGAACCGTTACGTCTGAATCGTATCTGGTTGAGATCGAAAAGTTTTTCCCCGATCTGGCTGTCGTTCAGGAAGCTTGTCCGATGTGGGTGCCGCTGGTCGAAAACGGCGAATATGCCAGTCCGGGCGCTGATTATTTCGTTAAGCAGCACATTGATCGGTTGGTTGCAAAGGCCCCCGGTCTTGACACAATCCTGTTGGCCTGTACGCATTACCCGCTTCTGCTCGATAAAATTCGCCAGTATGCGCCTACTGGTACGACAATTTTAAGTCAGGGAGGGATTGTTGCCGATAGTTTGGCCCATTACCTGAGTCGCCACCCTGAACTGGAAGCGCAATGCAGTCAACACGGTCGGCGAACGTTTTTGACGACGGACTCGACCGAGGACTTTGACCGGCAGGCTACTGTTTTCTTCGGCGAGCCCATTTGTTCCGAGAATCTAGCCCTGTAACGCGAGCTGGACGTTCACGTTATTCGACGGCTCGGTTCAGATAGGAAATCAATGGCTGCAAGGTAGAAAAGCCGTCTAGAACCTGTTTAATAAGACTGGGCTTGGTGAGCGCATCGTCCGGCAACGCGTGACTGGCCGTAAAGCTTTTCAGTTTGAGATACTCGATAGCGGGGTTGTCCGGCGTGTAGCCTTTGGGTGGTCGTTGCAGCGTGTCTTCGCGGCTCAGTCCGTTGAACGTTTTGGCGAAAGCCGGAGCCGTGAGAATTTGATTAAACTCGTCAACGTTATAATCGATCTCCTGTCGGGCCTTGGCCAGTACGGTCGCATCGGGCATGTACAGACCACCCGCAATAAAGCTGTGGCCGGGTTCCAGATTAAAATAATAACCCGCCGTCTCAAGCTTCTTGCCCCCTTTGTTGAACCAGGCTCCGAAATTGGTTTTGTAGGGTGATTTGTTCGTAGAAAAACGAACATCACGATTGATGCGGAACATGCATCCCTTCGCCTGTAAATTCGATTCGGCCAGATCCGGGTCGATGGCGTTCAGACCCTCAATCAACTGGCTGACAAACTGGCCGAAGTCTGCGCGGGCTGCTTCGTAAGCAGATCGATTTGCATCGAACCAGGTTTTAGTATTGTTGGCTTTTAGGTTACGCAGAAAAGTCAGCGTTTCGGCTTGCAGCATAAGAGTGAGCGTTGCGATGGGCAAAGCTACTTCTTTTTAGCCGATGCCAGAACGACTGACCCAATGCGGACACACCATTTCCCGGCAAAATTTCGTATCTTTGCCATTCAATCTGAACAGCAATCAACGCATGATATCGGTACAAAACGTCTCCCTCCGCTATGGGAAGCGGGTGTTATTTGACGACGTCACTATAAAATTTACGTCTGGCAACTGCTACGGGGTGATCGGAGCTAACGGAGCCGGTAAATCAACATTTTTGAAAATTCTCTCCGGCGAAATCGAACCACAAACGGGTTCGGTGACAATGACGCCGGGTGAACGCATGTCGGTGCTGAACCAAAACCAGTCAGCCTACGACGAATACCCTGTCTTGCAAACGGTTATTATGGGCAACAAACGCCTGTATGACATCATGCAGGAGAAAGATGAGCTATACGCAAAAGCCGATTTTACGGATGCCGACGGTGAAAAAGCCGCCGACCTTGAATCGGAGTTCGCCGAAATGAACGGCTGGGATGCCGAATCCGACGCGGCCAGTCTGCTATCGGGGCTGGGCATCAAAGAGAACATGCACTACTCCTTGATGAGCGATTTGAACGGCTCGGAAAAGGTACGGGTCCTGCTGGCGCAGGCGCTGTTTGGCAACCCCGATGTGCTGCTGCTTGACGAGCCGACCAACAACCTCGACGTTGAATCGGTGATCTGGCTCGAAAACTTCCTGGCTAATTTCAACAATACGGTTATTGTGGTGTCGCACGACCGGCACTTCCTGGATCAGGTTTGTACGCAGATCGTTGACGTCGATTTCAGTAAGGTTAAGCTCTTTGCGGGTAATTATTCGTTCTGGTACGAGTCGAGCCAACTGGCGTTGAAACAACGGCAGGATCAAAACAAGAAAACAGAAGACAAACGGAAAGAACTCGAAGAATTCATCCGGCGCTTCTCGGCCAACGCGTCGAAGTCGAAGCAGGCAACCAGCCGGGCCAAGTTGCTCGAAAAGCTCACGATTGAAGACATTCAGCCTTCGTCGCGGAAATATCCTTATGTCAACTTTAAGTCGGAGCGGGAGCCCGGCGATCAGATCCTGACCGTCGAAAACCTGACTTACACGGCTGAAGATGGCACGAAGTTGTTCGAAAATCTGTCGTTCACGGTGAACCGTCAGGACAAGATATTTCTGTACAGCCGCGATGGACTGGCGGTTTCGGCCCTGCTTGATATTCTGGCGGGCGAACGCAAAGCCGATTCAGGTTCGTTCAAATGGGGAATCACGATCACGTCGTCCTATTTCCCGACGGATGCCGAAAAAGATAAGTTTTTTCAAACCGATCTGAATCTGGTGGATTGGTTGCGGCAGTATTCAGCCGAAAAAGACGAAAGCTTTATCCGGGGCTTCCTGGGTCGGATGTTGTTTTCGGGCGAAGAGTCACTTAAAAAAGCGAGTGTGCTGAGTGGGGGCGAAAAAGTGCGGTGTATGTTGTCGAAAATGATGCTGTCGGGCGCGAACGTCCTGATGCTCGATGAACCAACGAACCACCTTGACCTTGAATCCATTGAGTCGTTGAACAACGGTATGATCGATTTCAAAGGACCGATTCTGTTTACGTCGCATGACCACCAGTTTGTGCAGACGGTTGCCAATCGCATCATTGAAATTACACCAGCTGGTATTCTCGATAAGCTGATGACCTACGACGAATACCTGACCGACGATCGGGTAAAAGCGCAGCGGGAAGAGTTGTATGAAGCTGTCGCTTAACTAGATAAAGAAGCGCAAAAGACGGGGAATCAGGCTTTGGGCTTGATTCCCCGTTTTCTTTTAGACGATTGGTCTGGTTTGCTAGTTATGTACACGAGAATTATCCTGTACTATTTCTATGCAATCATTTGACCTTGTCGTCATCGGCACCGGTTCCGCCGGAAAAACAGTAGCTGAAGCTGTTCGGAAAGCGGGTAAGTCGGTGGCCATTATCGATAAATTACCGTTTGGAGGAACCTGTTCACAACGGGGGTGTGACCCGAAGAAAGTCTTAGTTGGTGCTGCCGAGGTTGTCGCCCGTTCTGCTCAGCTAGTGGGTAAAGGTATTGACCATACCACTTCGATCCATTGGCCGGATCTGATTCAGTTCAAAAAAACGTTTACGGATCCGATTCCTGAAAACACGGAGGAAAAATTCACGGAGCAAGGTATCCAGATCGTTCACGGCGTTGCGACGTTTGTATCCGACAATACTATCCGGGTTGGCGATGACGAACTGGTTGCAAAAAACATCGTTATTGCGACGGGGCATCGACCGCAGACGCTGAACATTCCAGGTGAGGAATTGCTGACGGACAGCACCGGTTTCATGGAACTGCCGGAGCTGCCCCAGGAAATTGTCATGGTAGGCGGAGGGTATATTGCCTTTGAGTTTGCGCATGTTGCGGCTCGTGCCGGTGCCAGCGTAACGATTCTGCACCAGGGCAAACGGCCACTGGAAGGCTTCGACGCTGATGTTGTTCAACTGCTGGTAGAGGCTATGCGCGCTCTCGGCATTTTTATCGTGCTAGAAGCAAAAGTAACCGCCATCGAAGGCGAGCCAAATAAGCTAACCGTTCAGTACGAGCGTGATGGCGCGAATCATACGGCATCGGCTAATCTGGTTGTCCATGCTGCCGGGCGCGTGGCCGATGTTGAGGAACTGGCGCTGGATAAAGCCCACGTTGAAGTCGGGAAGAAAGGAGTGCTTGTCAACGACTATTTGCAAAGCGCTTCCAATCCGATTGTCTACGCCTGTGGCGATGTAGCCGAAAAAGGCTTGCCACTGACGCCCCTGGCTTCTTACGAAGGAAAGATCGTTGCCGAAAATATTCTGGGCGGCAACAAAAAGACGTACTCAAACGATCCGGTCCCGTCAACGGTATTTACGGTGCCGCCCCTGGCGTCAATTGGTCTGACGGAAGAGCAGGTGAAGAAAGAGGGACGTAAAGCAAAGATTTTGTTTCAGGAAACGGCCGACTGGTACAGTACCCGACGAATCAACGAAGCTGTCAGCGGTTTCAAAACAATTGTCGATGAAGATTCCGACCAGATTTTAGGCGCGCATCTGTTAGGCTCTGGTAGCGAGGAAGTTATCAATCTTTTTGCACTGGCTATGAAGCATAAAATTACGGCAAAAGCGATGGGGGAGATGTTGTTTGCCTATCCAACCCATTCGTCAGACCTGAGCTCAATGTTACCTGATTGACAAGAAGGAATTCCGCTAGCAAAATCACACGAAAGTAAGGTTTTGCTAGCGGTCTGTCTGCCCATTACGGTTCGACAAGCTGCGCTGTATACCCGGCTTTCTCGACGGCTTTCTGCACCAAATGGGCAATTCGATTGTCTGTTGTTTGGACGGTCAATAAGTTATCAGGAGCATCCGTTGCGATGTTCCAGCCATCTACCTGCTCGATGTCATTCAGGTTTAGCGTTACCGCTGCTACATCGGCGCTCGATTTGATATTCGTTTTGAAGTTCAGGGTTTCCATAGACGATAACGTTGTTTCTACTGTAGTAACTACCCAAACGGAAATTCTTCCCAAAAGCAAGAAACAAGCATTTAATCCGAAACGACTAATGCCGTTATTGATTGGCAACGGGTTGCGCAGGTTCATCAACGAGCGTGGTTTCGAAATCAATTGGATGTTCCAGGGCTCGGTGTATTGGGCATCGATCCGCTATTTCACGGAGCCGGAGACGTTGTTCCGGGTCAAGATCACCGTTTAGAATAAGTTTCATGACAAAACGCGACCGTTTTTCCGCTGGATCGTACGTATAATCGACATGAATGACCACCGAGTCAAGCGACCAACCTTTGCGGTCGGCATACATGCGTACGGTTACAGCGGTGCAGGACGCGAGTGAGCCTGCCAGCAACTCGCCAGGGCGCATCCCCCGATCTTGACCCCCAACTTCCTTCGGCTCATCGACAACAATAACCTGTGTGCCAGTCGATAGGTGTGTTTCGTAAGGTGTTCGTTCAATCCGGGCGGTTATGGTGGCCATAGAAGAGTGGGAGGTGGTTAGCGGTCGTGAATTGCCGGCGGTAGTCAATGACGTATAAACAACCGGTTCACCATAGAATGTTTTTGACGAGCTAACCACTAGCCCCAATTTAGATACGATCTACTTTCCCCAGTCGGCGGGATTTTCGCGCCAGGCAGCGAGCGAAGCCAGTGCATCGGTAGAAATATAATCGAGTTCCTGTGCTTCGGTCAGTAAAACGTTGTAATCACTCAGGCAGACCAGCTGAACATTTTTGTTGGCAAAATTCTGCGCTGCCAGCGGAAAGCCATACGTAAAAATAGCGGCCATACCAAGTACGTCGGCTCCTGCTGCACGAAGGGCGTCAACAACTTTAAGCGAACTACCACCCGTCGAGATCAGATCTTCGATGACCACCACGCGCTGACCAGCTTCCAGCCGTCCTTCAATCTGTTTGCCCATCCCGTGTGCTTTGGGTTCGGGCCGAACGTAGCAGTAAGGAAGATTCAACGCATCGGCTACTAAGGCACCTTGCGGGATTCCCGCCGTAGCGACGCCCGCAATTACCTGCGCCGATGGAAATTCGTTCCGGATGCGGTCGGCCAGTGCATTTTTAATGTACGTTCGAACGTCGGGGTAGGCCAGTGTGACACGGTTGTCGCAGTAGATGGGCGATTTCCAGCCCGAACTCCAGGTAAATGGTGTATCGGGTTGTAAACGGATGGCTTGTACCGAGAGTAGATGCCGGGCAACGGCCTGCGGAGTCGATAGTGAATTCACAAGAAGCAATTAGTTACGGGCCCAAAATTAGGAAAAGGAAAGCAGACCGCTCTACTGATTACTTAAACTCCACCGCAGAATTGTCATCGAATCGGTACAACTGCCATCCGCTGAAGTTATCTTGCCGGTTAATCTGCGTGTTTCGGATTCAGACGAACTCTCACTGTACCTATTCGGGTGCCATCCATCGTCACAATCGTAAACGTAAACGGTGCTAATTCGATTATTTCACCGACATGGGGTAAATCTTCGTTCGTTTGTAAAATCAGGCCACCCAGTGTATCGTAGCTTCCTTCGGGAATAGCCCAGCCGTAGGTTTCGTTCAGATGCTCAATTTCGTGACGGGCACTCAAGAGCCAGGTGTGATCGTCGAGCTGCTGTTCGATCCAGTCCTCGTTCGTGTCGTACTCGTCTTGGATTTCCCCGAAAATCTGCTCGACCATATCTTCCAGACTGACAATACCCGCCGTACCCCCAAATTCATCAACGACGAGCGCTAAACTCTTGTGCTCCGACAAAAAGCGAAGCAGCAGATCCTGGGCGGGCATGGTCTCCGGAACCGTGATGATTGGTGTTATAATTTCCTCGACCGTTGCTGGTTTCTGAAACAAAGCCAACGCATGACAATAGCCAATTACGTCATCGATGGTGTCACGGTAAATAAGAATTTTTGAATGGCCGCTATCCTGAAAAGCCTGCCGTAGTTCCTCCGTCGTATCGTCTACCTCAATTGCCGTAATTTCCGTGCGGGGAATCAGACAGTCCCGAACGCGAACGTCGCGAAACTCGATGGCATTGTTGAAAATCTGCGTATCGATTTCTAGTTCTTCCTCAGGGTCAGCTTTTTGATTGAGTTGTTGAAGGTACTGGTTCAGATCCGTGAGCCCAAAAACGGGCCGAATTTCCGGATTACTTCTACCAAGGATGTAATGAATAACAAAACGGGCTGTTCCGACCAGGATACGTACGAGCGGGGCAATGGACTTATAAAGAACCCAAAGCGGAACGGCCAGCGCTTCCAGAAATCGGTCGGGATGAATTAGCGCCAGACTTTTGGGTAAGTAATCGGCGAACGGTAAAAAAATCACCGTCAGTACCAGCGTCTCAATGGTGATAAAGACAAACTGATGAGCAGACCAGGCGCTGGGTAAGATGCTCATCAGTAACGGATTCAGCGCCATAACGCCTAATACCGTGTATAGTACCAGAAATAACGTATTTCCTGTCAGCGTTGTGCCAACAAACAGGACCGGATTCCGCAGAAAACTCGATACCAGTTTCTCGCCGAGGGGACCTTGTTTACCGTGTATTTCAAAATACAGTCGATTGACCGATACGTAAGCCATTTCTACTGCCGAGAAAAACCCGGCTAGCACAAGAGCCAGTAACGCTCCAAAGAGCAACGCGTAGGATTCCAATGGGTTGTAGTTTTGGTTGTATAACGCCTGATTTATCGTTCTTGACCCAAAACTACAAACCAGTCGTTATTTTTTCTTTTTCTTCCGGTCTTCCAGCATCTGCTTGATGGTTGGAGAGACCGTTTTTTCGCGTTCAAGCCGTTTATTTTTTACGTACTGGAAAGCCAGTAGAAAGCCTAAACACAGCATCAACAACCAATAACTCTCGGCAAATGTTGTCCGCTGGTATTCGGCAATCCACAGAATCAGGAATCCGGCCCCCGCCGAGAGCAGCAGTATTTCAGAAAGCTTTAGTTTCATTTAAATCATTTTGTCGCGCATCTTGCTAAACTCACGATACCGCCGAACCGCCGAAATCAGGAAGCCCAGGATAACAATGAGCGTGCCGACCCAAAGTACGTTGATCAACGGTTTTTCGAACGCTTTCATGACGATGTAGTCTCGCTGCGTCCGGTTAACGGCGAAGGTAAACTTACCCGTGCGGGGATCAATTTCGTTCAACTGGATACGAACGCCTAATTCATCGCTCATTTCGGCGGGGTGAGCTACCATGCGGTTCTTGATAACAAAAGCCGGACTCAGTGTTTGCTCCCCCGTTTTGCTCAACACCCGAACACGAGCGCGCACAGCCGCGTCAGTCGGACCAATTTCCATACCTTCAACTTCATTGGTCCGAACAACGTCATCCAGAATAGCCACGTAATCATTCAGGTAGAACGTGTCTTTGATCGCAACACTGTACGTTTCTGTTTTTTCCCATTTGTTTTCGGCAGTTGGGTCGGGTACGGAATTGACGTACGTATAAATGTCCCGGTCAACCTTATGGCGTGTGTCCGGAGAGGCTAACAGACCCATGCGCTCATTCACCTGGGCACGCGGGTAGAGGCTAAATACCTTGCCGCTTGGCTCCCGGTATTCTACTTCATAATACGTGTTTTCCGGATAAAGCGCGAGCGTGTCTCCTTTTTTGTGGTACACTTTGCCGTTCTGCTCAATGTCACGTTGCGCGATACCGTGGAAATCACCCTCAATGACCATCACGTCTTTGCGGGGAATGTAGCCGGGAACGTCGCGTGCTTCAATCCGCTGGCCACGGTAAGTAAGCTGATAAGTCCCCATCCGTTCGGGCTGGTTGAGCCAGAGCAGCGTATTTTCTTTGTTTTCCTTGTTGTCGTTTTTGGTAAACTCGTCCTGTTTGGAAATCAGTAATCCGCTCGTATTAATCGAAATAACTTTTGAGTAGCCCGCCGAATACAGGATACCGATGAGCATCAACGCCATACCCATATGAGCAATGGCTCCGCCCGACAGACGGTAGTTGCCCCGTACGATACCCAGAAGAATGGTGCCGTTGGTAACAAGCGCGAAGACCGACGCAACCAACAAGGCCATGTAAACCGGATTTTTGATCGATCCGAACGCAATCAGACCGGCACTGATAAGCAGCGTTATAATCCCCGGTGTAATCAGCGCATCCCATTTTTTGTTTTCCAGTTTTCGCCACCACATGAATTGCCCAACGCCCGTCAGCAAGGCAATGACGACAAAGAACCAAACCTGGAATTTGTTGTAGTGGCTAATCTGATCAGCGGGCAGGGCCAGGTTCGAAACCTTTCCAAACGACTCCAGAATCTTGTTGTAGACCGGAATCGACGTGGTGGCAATGACCTGAAAAGCCGCCAAACACAGCACCGTAGCGCCAATAAACAACCAGAATTCTTTAGTGTAAACCGACGCTTCCTGTTCGTCGGTTGGAATATATTTCCACTTGCTCACGGCTAAGACCACAGCCAGACCAACGAATACCAGCAGATAAACCAGTAACTGTCCGGATAAGCCCAGATCCGTAAAGGAGTGTACGGATGCATTCCCCAAAATACCGCTACGGGTGAGGAACGTAGAATACAGAATGAGCAGGAAGGTGCTGATGCTCAAAATAATCGTCGTTTTTAGTCCCGTTGAGCTACGTTTGGCTATCAACATCGCATGTAACGAGCCAACCAAGACCAGCCAGGGTACATAAACCGAATTTTCGACGGGGTCCCAGTTCCAGTAGCCACCGAAGTTAAGGGTTTCGTAAGCCCAGTAGCCACCCATCATAATAGCCGTACCAAGTACCAGACCACCAATCAACGTCCAGGGCAGGGCCGGGCGAATCCACGCAAAGGGCTCATTGCGCCAAAGTCCGGCAATGCAGTACGAAAACGGAACCAGCGTCAGGGCGTAGCCCAAAAAGGTCGTAGGCGGGTGGATAACCATCCAGTAGTTCTGAAGCAGCGGGTTCAGCCCATTCCCATCTTTGGGCACAAAGGTCGGGTCTGCCGTAAAGATCGGGGCGTCGGGCATGGCTTCCGACAGCAGCAGGAACGGTGAGGAGCCAAGCTTAAAGGTGCCACCAAAAACAACGCCAAGAATCATCGATGCCAGAAAAGCCTGCACCAAGGCAAACACGGTCATCATCGGCGCTTCCCACTGGCTGCCACTGGTACGGGTCAAAATAACGCCCAGGGTTGCATTCCAGAACAGCCAGAGCAGAAACGAGCCTTCCTGACCTTCCCAGAAGCATGAAATCATGTAATGAACCGGCAACGCCCGCGACGAGTGACTCCAGGCGTAGTGGTACTCGAAGTAATGATTGTAGATGATATAAAACAGACTGGCAGCCACCCCAACGACAGCCGCACCGTGGATATAAAAAGCCCACCGAGCCAGCTTTTTCCAGTCGTCCTTCTCGGGAGCAGAAGGGCTGGCTGCCTGGACAGGAGCTTTCCGCTTGGCCGTTTTTCCCCCGAACGACGATTCGCCCGCGTACGCAAGCTGGGGTTCTTCAACGGGTATTGCCTGCTTCGCAGTCCGTCGACCAAGCGACGAAATAAAATAAGCCACTGTCGCTACCAGCGCAGTAACGAAGGACAGAATAACAAAAAAATGGCCGAGTTGCCCGACTGTTGTATGTATCATGTTTAATTTTCAGTGGGAAAAGCTGTAAGCTGAAAGCCTTTTAAAGTTGGGCTGTTTTAGCTTCGTGTTCGGTTGTTTCCAGCTTATTTTCCTGGTACTTAGACGGACATTTTAGCAAAATCTTATCGCACTGGAAGTGATCCCCTTTCATTGCCCCGATGATGACAACTTGCTCGGAACGCTCAAAATCCTGTGGCTTAGGACTGTTGAAAACAACCTTCTGCGCCCGGTTTTCATTGTCGATCAGCGTAAACTCAAAGTGGTTTGGGTCGATAGCAGGATCATAAAGCATGTCCGTAACCCGTCCCTGGGCATCTTTCTGAACCTTGCCAACGACGTGAATCATCTTATCGTCGCCATCCTGAGCAAGTTCGGCCGCTTGTTTAAAGGTAACGTAGGAACTGGCATCACCCGCCGTTGCAACAATGATACCAATGGCTAATGCAATAACAATAATCCCGAAAATGTGAGAGAGTTTCATAACTGTGAAACAAGATAGGTTAACTAAAAATAAGCGGGTCTACTGATTAATGAATGGCATTTTTAGTCCGCTCAGGTGTATCCGTTACGTTTCTTCGTTGGCCTTTGACCTCATCCTCCAGCTTCCCGATTTGGCGGTCGAGCCGAACGAGATAAACGATTATGCCCACAAATACGGCTGCGATGACAGCCACCACCACCCATATTTTACCATCGGCCCGGAGCTTGTCGGCCATCTCAACGCCGTCCGATACAGGCTGTTGAGCCATTAGAGTATGGCCCAGTAGAAGAAGGGCTGCTAGTGGGGCTTTCGTCAGAAAAAACAGTCGCATTTGAATAAGAACAAGAAGTCAAAAAAATAACGTAAAAATATAAAGAATCATTCCGGTTTACACCCACAGAATTATTCTTCGAGCGCTAGTTTTATCCGCCGGAGCCGGACCCGCAACTCGGTAATCCATACGCCCAGAAGCGTAAAGCCAATAATGGCCGGATAAAACACCATGCGTAAGTTGTTATCCATGTCGTATTTGCCAAACGCTGGATTGCCACCATTACCGGGGTGTAGCGAATCATTCAGGCGAGGAACGATGAAAATAAGCGGAACAAAAACGGCAAACGCAAAGATGTTATAAACCGCCGAAATGCGGGCACGGCGCTGTTCGTCGTCGAAAGAGCCGCGCAAAATCAGATAAGCCAGATAAAGCAGCATACCAACCGCAACGCTGTTTAGTTTAGGGTCATTAGGCCAGGGGTCACCCCAGGTAAAATTAGCCCATAACGAACCCGTCGCGCAGCCCAGCAGACCAAACAGAATCGCCGTATTGGCAAATTCGATGGCTACCAGATCGTCAGTGAGCCGACCATTTCGCAGGTAACGAATTGAGTAAACCGCCGATGTCAGAAGCAGAATGATCATACCAAACCAAAGCGGAACGTGAAAATACACGTTGCGAATGCTTTCGTTGAGAATGGGCTGACGGGGTACGACACCCAGCAACCCCTGTAGTATTACATAGGTCAGAATAAGGACCGAAAGGGCTTTCCACCAGTTCTTTTTCATAAGTAACACGGACGTTCTGTCCGTATAGTTAATGTAAGTAAGCGGAGATGTCCGCGTTACGTTAGCTCCGCCATAAAAACGGAAATAACAGCCAGGATAATGTTATAACAATGGCGTCGATGGCGAGTACGATCCCGATCTCGTCCCAGCTTGAACCACGATCAAGTCCATCGAGCGCATTTTTCGATATTTTCAGCAGCATCAGCAGCAGCGGAAGAATAATCGGAAAACTTAACACCGCCATGAGCGTCGCTGGATTTTCGGCCTTGCTGGCAATGCCCGAAACGAGCGTCAGCGAAGCCGCGAAACCAATAGCACCCAGGATCAACGTAAGCAGATAGAGCGTTACGTCCTGAACCGGATTGCCCAGTACAAAGGCGTAGACGCCAAATCCCAGCAAGGCCAACACGAGCATCAGGGCCGTATTGTACAGTATTTTTGAGATAATGATCTGCTCAGGACTTGCCAGAATGTAGTAATACAATTGTCGGCCAGCGCGTTCCTGCACAAAGCTTTTCGCAATAGCGTTGATCGCCGTGAACAAAAGAATAATCCAAAACAGGGTGTTCCAGACAATCGGCGTCAACTGACCGCGACGGGCATTAAAACTCAGGTAGCATACAAACACCGCCCCGACAATGTATAATAGCATCCCGTTGAGCGCGTAGCGTTGCCGCCACTCGAGCAGAAACTCTTTACGCATCAACGCACTCAACTGTCGTACTGAATCGGTCATGTCATTCGTTTACGACTGCAAATTTACGGCGCAATGCCGATGCGAAAAAGAAATAGTTTTGTATTCTGTGTTCTTAAGACTGATGATCGTTGTCATAGAACCCCGTGAGCGCTGTCAGGCAAAACGACAAACCGATTATTGACAGCGACCAGGACAGAGCCCTTGGTACATGCCGTATGAATTACGTTCGTCGAGACATCACTATATTTGCTCCTTAAATGGCGTTGGCTTTTACTCAGCGTAGTCTGGTTTGGGCCTGTCAACGTGCGGTAAGAGTTATTTGTGATGGATTATTCAGTTGTTCTGCTTCTCTGCGGTTTCTCGTTTTTAGCTGGTTTTGTGGATGCCATCATTGGTGGGGGCGGCCTGATTCAAACGCCCGCGATGCTGTTTACCTTACCCCAATATCCTATTCCAACGCTGATCGGTTCAACCAAAATACCATCCCTGTGCGGCAGCCTGATGGGCGCGTTCCAATACGGCCGGCGGGTAGCCGTTGCCGGACGATTTATTGCCCCGATGATGGCGATTGCTTTCGGCGCTTCCTGGTTGGGGTCCTGGACGCTTACCCGGGTGCCCAACAGTTTTATGAAGCCGTTTGCGCTGGTTATTCTCATTGCCGTTTTTATCTATACACTGACAAAAAAAGAATTTGGTCAAGTAACGCGTCAGTCCGTTCCTGCGCATCAGCAGCGCATACGGATGTGGGCAATGGGTGCCTGTATTGGCTTTTACGACGGCTTTTTTGGCCCTGGCACGGGCAGTTTTCTCGTGTTGGGCTTTATTGCCTTGATCGGCTTCGACTTTTTAAAAGCCAGCGCGCACGCTAAATTGGTCAATGCCGCTACTAACCTCGCCAGCGTTTTATTTTTTGTCAAAGAAGGTACAATCCTGTATGCTGTAGCGATACCGATGGCCGTCGCTAATTTGTGTGGCGCTTTTTTCGGAGCCCGGCTGGCCATACTGAAAGGCAACCAATTCATCCGCATCTTTTTTCTGCTCGTCATTACGGCGACGATTATACGATTTGGCTGGGATTTAGTTGGATAAAATAACCTGTAAGGGCAAGTCGTTACCGATAAAAGTAGTAGAGTGGATGGGGTAAGATATTTTCAAATGCTCCTTGCAAACCCAAACTTTCCGTTGTAATCTTGCGTTAATTAAACTGAATCTAAATAAGCTTAAGATCCCGGTACCATGAGCAAACGTAGCGTTGCCGATTTGAAAATTGGTGAACGAGCGGTTATTCAATCGTTCGACAATCAATTAATGTCGCTTAAACTACTTGAAATGGGCTGCTTGCCGGGAGCTGAAGTGTGCGTAAGTGGAAAAGCGCCACTGGGCGATCCAATCTGCCTAAACGTGGCAGGCTATTGTTTAGCCATGCGAAAATCCGAAGCTGCTACAATTCTGATTGACAATTAAAGGGTTATGGCGGTTTGCGGGCGCATAAGAGTCGTAAGCCGGATGCTATAATCTGTATAACTGCTTTGAAATCATCCCCCGTAATCGCCCTTGTTGGCAATCCTAATGCCGGTAAATCGTCGCTGTTCAACCAACTGACTGGGCTCCGCCAGAAGACGGGTAATTTTCCCGGCGTTACGGTAGACAAAAAGTCTGGTCCGTGGTCAATAACGGATCAGCTAACGGCCAACGTCGTTGACTTACCCGGTGTTTACTCCATTTATCCGAAATCGCTAGACGAGCAGATCGTTACCGACATACTCGCTAATCCGGCTCACCCGGATTACCCCGATGTCGCTGTCGTGGTTGTTGACGCATCCAATCTGCACCGCAACCTGCTGCTTTTTACCCAAATAGCGGATCTGGGCGTTCCGGTCATACTGGCCCTGAACATGCTCGATGTGGCTCGCCAGCAGGCAAAAGACGTTAATGCCGTACGTTTGGCGATGCAGTTGGGAGTGCCCGTTGTGCGCATCAATGCGCGTACGGGCGAAGGGATCGAGCCACTCAAGAAAGCCGTGCTGGGCCAGCTTCGTAAACCAACGTTGCAGGAGAAATTATTTTTTGATCCGGGCGAGGAAGCGGCTGATCTGATTGCCGATACAAAAGCGCAGTACCAGCTCGGCAACAATTACCTGGCATTACAGTACGTCATTCAGCACGATGGATTTACGTTTCTGAATCATCAGCAACAGGCTGGACTGGACGCCATCATTACGAAACACCAATTTAACGAACCCACGTTTCAGGCGGGCGAAACAATCACGCGTTACAAGCGGATCGCGAACGTCGTTGCCGAAACCGTTACCGATCAGCGCCCGGCCGATCAAGCCACCTGGACGCAGAAACTTGACCGTGTGCTGTTGCATCCGGTTTGGGGGTACGCCATTTTCGCCCTGGTCCTGATGCTCATTTTTCAGGCCATTTTTGCGTGGGCGCAACCTTTCATGGACGGTATTGATACGGGCGTAGCCTGGCTCAACGGTCGGCTAAAAGACAGCTTACCCGAAGGACCGCTCACGGATTTGCTTACCGACGGTATTCTGGCCGGAGTGGGGGGAATTCTGGTCTTTATCCCACAAATCGCGTTTTTGTTCTTGTTAGTTGCGCTACTCGAAGAATCGGGCTATATGTCGAGGGTAATGGTCATTATGGACCGCATCATGCGCAAATTCGGCCTGAACGGGCGCAGTGTTGTACCCTTGATTTCGGGCGTTGCCTGCGCTGTTCCCGCGATTATGGCTACCCGTAGCATTGGTACCCGACGGGATCGTCTGATAACGATCCTGGTGACGCCACTCATGAGCTGTTCGGCCCGATTGCCAATTTATACCATTCTGATTGCCTTGGTCGTACCGAACCAGCGTGTGCTGGGTATATTTAACGTACAGGGCTTGGCGCTGATGGGGCTATACCTCTTAGGCTTGGTGAGCGCTCTGCTTGCTGCCTATGTGCTGAAACTGGTTCTTCGCAGTAAAGAGCGCAGTTTCTTTATCATGGAATTGCCTACGTTTAAATTGCCCCGCTGGAACCACGTGGCGCTAACCGTTTGGGAAAGCGTGCGGGCATTTGTGTGGGAAGCCGGGCGTGTCATCCTGGCTATTTCGATCGTGCTGTGGGTACTGGCCAGTTACGGTCCCGGCGATTCCATGCAACGCGCCGAAGAGCAGGTCCGCCAGCAAAGCCAGCCATTGGCCGCCGACGAATTGGCGAATCGAATTGCCTCCGAACGACTCGAAGCCTCGTATGCCGGGCGCTTTGGTCATTTTATCGAACCCGTTATCCGCCCGCTTGGCTATGACTGGAAAATCGGTATTGCGTTAATCAGTTCCTTTGCCGCCCGCGAGGTATTTGTCGGTACGATGTCGACCATTTACAGCATTGGAACGGGCGACGACGAAGGGGTTACGATTCGGGAGCGGCTTCGGCAGGAGCGCAACCCGCAGACGGGGGATCGTATGTACACACCGGCGCTGGCCTGGTCCTTGCTGATTTTCTACGTTTTCGCCATGATGTGCATGAGTACACTGGCGGCAACCCATCGTGAAACCAAAAGCTGGAAGTGGCCGATGGTTCAGCTGGTTTACATGATGGCATTAGCCTATGGAGCCGCATTCGTAACCTATCATTCGCTAAGCTAATATGGTGGCGGTAGGTACTTCCCCCGACAAGGTTTAGCGGCTGATTGAGTTGTGTAATCCGATCCTTGAACCTGAACTCAGCCCTTTCCCAAACTGTATTCGAAACAAAGGCTACAGGGTGCTTACCAGGTCGGTTGCTTACAGCCGATATAGACGTGCTTTCTTGCTTATCAAGCAGCGACTGGGTTACAAACAAGTTCACGCATTAACAAAATAAGCTGTAAAAGCTAAAAGGTAGCTAACCAATTCGGTCGGATCTGGTTTATAAAGAAAATCCCCGCCAGCGCTTGGCTGACAGGGATCAACGTCTTACAAAGAATTACGATTACCAAAGCAATCCTTTTGAGATCAAGGGATAAATAAAGTGGTAGACAATATAAGCAAATAATGCCAGGGTTAGGCCGCCTAAAGCGCTGGTTTGATCGAAGGTCGCCCGGTTCTTTCGCGAAGGACGACTTACGCGCCAATCACGCTGTGCTGTAGGTTTCATAAGTACTTGTCAGTATAAAGCTACAAAGTGCATTACAAATTTGGGGCCGTTTTCTGCTATCGCCTAGAGCGAAAATCCGGATTTTGTGTTCTGCGTATAACTACCTGATTTGCTAGAAACCTATATACGTCGATGTTTATTATTCGGTAGCTACGCTAATTCTGGAATCAAGTTACTCTAGAGCATAAGTGTAGAATACGCTCTACACTTATGTTAAACGTTTTCTACAGATTACTCCCACCGTAGCGCATCGACAACGTCAGAAGCCGTCATTCCAATGGGGCCGCGTTGTTCCGCTGCTCGATCACCCGCCAGTCCGTGGAAGAAAACACCTAGTACGGCTGCTTCGATTGGGTCGTAGCCTTGGGCAAGTAGGGCGGTTAGTACACCCGTAAGTACGTCACCAGTGCCACCGGTGCTCAGACCAGGGTTTCCCGTCGAATTAAAATGAATATCGCCGTCGGGCGTAGCTACTGCCGAATAAGCACCCTTCAGAACGACGACGACTTTATATTTCTTCGCAAAGTTGCGGAGTAGCTCTAATTTTTGATAATCGTCTTTCCAAGTCTGGGTGAGCCGTTCAAATTCCTTGGGATGCGGGGTCAGAATACTATACTTCGGTAGTTTATCCAGTAACTCCCGGTTCTCCGACAACAAATTAAGGGCGTCGGCGTCTACTACCATTGGCTTCGTCAGCGTTGGTAGCAAGTCCCGCAGCATAGCCAGGGTTTCGGGCGCTTTACCAATACCAGGCCCAATGCCGACGGTGGAGTAGTCGGCTGGGGGAGGGGTATCTACCTCACTTTGACCTGTTAGCATCCGCTCATTGGAATCCGGGCGGCACATTGCTTCGGGAACCGCCGTTTGCAGCGTCGTATAGCCACAGCTGGGAGCGTGGACCGTTAGTAAGCCAACGCCTGACCGCAGGCAAGCGCGCGCGGATAGCACCGCGGCACCGATCTTTCCGTAACTACCGGCCAACAGCAAAGCGTGGCCAAACGAACCTTTGTTCGAAAAGCGTTCCCGCTTGTGGAGCAGCAGACGGGCGTCCTTGGGCTGGGTGTAATAATATGGCGTTGGCGCATGGTCGATATATCGCTTGTGAAGCCGGATATCAACAAGGTGCCATTCGCCGACGTAACGCCCGTTTTTAGGCATCACGAAGGCTAGTTTCGGTAATTGAAAAGTGACTGTATAATCGGGTTCGATAATAGTATCAGCCTGACTGTTAGCTTGGTCGGTGTAAAGACCGCTGGCAATATCGACCGAGACTACCGTAGCCGGAGCGCGGTTGATCGCTCCAATGGTATCCTTGATAATACCCTCGGCGGGTCGCGATAGACCGGAGCCCAGAATAGCATCAATAACTACTTCGTTATGGCGTATGGCAGGAATATCTTCCGTTAATTCGACGTAGTGGATACGCTCGATGACGAGCTTAAGACGCCGGTGGTTGTGCATGAAATCGTCGGACTCGCGGGGCGCATACCGAACGACATACACATCAATTGGGTAGTCGCGTTCGAGAAGTAGACGGGCAATCGCTAAGCCATCACCCCCGTTATTGCCTAACCCGCAGAAAATTTTGGTGGATGTTGTGTTTGGAAAGCGATCAACGAACCAGTCGACAAAAGCGAGAGCCGCTCGCTCCATGAGGTTGATGGGCGCGATGGGTTCGTTCTGAATAGTGGATTTATCGAGGGCACGAATTTGATCGGCATTTAATATTTTCATGAAGGGCGTATTGGTTAGGCCGTGTAATTTCGCAAAAGTATTTTCTAGTACGGATAAATTTGCTATCTTTGCGGCTCATTTCGCAAATACTTATCTGGCGATTTATATACAGTCATGAGCGAGTTAATCAAATTAGTGGAGGCAGACAACGCGCAGCGTCGCGCCGATTTGCCCACGTTCCGGGCGGGCGATACGGTGAACGTACACGTCAAAATCCGCGAAGGAAATAAGGAGCGTATTCAGGTGTTTACGGGAACCGTCATTCAGCGCCGGAACCCAAGTAGCGCTGGCGAGACGTTTACTGTCCGCAAAGTATCGAATGGTATTGGTGTTGAGCGGATCTTCCCGGTCCTTTCGCCAAATATCGACAAAATTGAAGTGGTTCGTCTTGGTAAAGTACGTCGCGCTCGGTTGTTCTTCCTACGTGGTCGTCAGGGTAAAGCTGCACGTCTCAAAGAGCGTAAGCCAAAAGCAGTTGCAGCCGCTTAGTCCGCTTCTGAGCAACCATTATCTTCTGAAAAGCTGCCTGTACAGGTAGCTTTTTTTGTATTCCCTGCAATCGTCTCCGGCTATTGCAGGGACGATTCACCCATCCGGAGTCTGTTGCAATTCGACTATGGATTTCTATAAATACCAGGGCACCGGTAATGATTTCGTGCTGGTAGACGATCGGGCGGGTACGTTTCCTGCTTCTGATCAGGCGTTTATCGAACGGTTGTGCCACCGGCGGTTCGGCATCGGTGCCGACGGTTTGATTCTGTTACAGAACGATCCCGAGTATGACTTCAGGATGGTTTATTTCAACGCGGACGGAGCCGAAGGAAGCATGTGCGGCAACGGTGGGCGCTGTATCGTTCGTTTTGCGCATGATCTGGGGGTATTCGAGGGCGAGACCCGGTTTATGGCCGTTGATGGTGAACATACAGCGCTGGTAAACGAAGGCGAAATATCCTTGAAAATGAGCAATGTATCCGGTATTGAGCAACGAAATGGACTGACATTTCTCAATACGGGTTCTCCCCACGTTGTCCAGTTTGTCGATGATCTGGAGTCGCTTGATGTCGTTGCCGAAGGCCGCAAGATTCGGTATAGTGCTCCGTTTCAACCGGGTGGAACGAATGTTAACTTTGCGCAGGTGGTTGACGAAAACACCCTGTTTGTCAGAACGTACGAGCGGGGGGTCGAAGACGAAACGTATTCCTGCGGGACGGGGGTAACGGCAGTGGCCTTGGTGGCTCACCAGCAGTTAAATACGCCTACTCCGGTCTCGATACGGACCATCGGCGGTAACCTGCGCGTCTCGTTTACGGCGCTGGCCGACGGTCGCTTCGAGGCTATTCACTTGATTGGTCCAGCGCAGCGTGTGTTTACGGGTACCCTGCCCCGCTGATGTTGTGTTCAGATAGTCCGTAGTTTTAGTTCAACATTACCGAACGTTATCGTCAATGATTATCTATAAATCAAAGGCTTGGCTGCCTGCGCTCTGGCATTTCCACACAGGCCCTACGGCTATCGCACTGCTCCGTCGATTGGTCGTCGTTGGCATTTACGCCACCTTTGTGACGATAGGGGAATTAAATTTCATTGACTTTCGCCTGAAAGATACGCCTAGTTCGTTTTTGCAGGCGATGGGCATTCTGTTGAGCTTGCTCCTGATTTTCCGTACCAACACCGCGTATGACCGCTTTTACGAGGGACGGCAGGCCTGGGGGACGCTCGTAAACAATTGCCGGAATTTGGCGATTTTCTTCAACGCTGTTTTGCCGCAGAGCGATACGGATAGTCGGCTGTTCTTTGCCAAAGCCATTTCTAATTTCCCGTTTGCGCTTAAAAATCACTTACGGGATATACCGGGTACGGATGAACTGGATGTCGTGGAAGAAGTTGACCGGCGCAGTCTGGATAAGTTTGATCATAAACCCGCCGGTGTGACCAGTCAACTCTGGGTGAAAACAGAGATGCTTTATCGGGCGGGGCATATCTCGGAATCGCAGCATATCAACCTCAACCGGAACCTGACGGTTCTGATGGACGTATGCGGCATTTGCGAACGGATCAAAAGCACGCCCATTCCGTTTTCCTACAATTTATTTATCAAGCTGTTTATCATGATCTACGTGGCTATTCTGCCCTTCACGATCATTACGGCTTATGGCTACCTGACAATTCCGGCTGTCATACTCACATCTTATGTACTCGTTGGTCTGGAGATGATCGGTGAAGAAATCGAGGAGCCGTTCGGTCTCGAGCGTAATGATTTGCCGCTGAATCAGCTAAGTCGGCAGATTCGGGTCAACGTACACGATATATTACAGATCAATCTGCCGCCCATTGAGAAGCAGGCTGCCAAGCCTGGATTCACCATCGTAACGTAGCTAAGTGGATGAGGTTATCGAAACCGTGGCTTAGTCTTCGGCTTCGATGATGCCGCCGTGTACGTGGTAAATCGTCTTGGTCTGCATGTCGGGCTGTCTTAACAAATCTTTAGCAGCAATCCGGCTCCGGACACCATTGGTACAAAGCACAATAAGCGTATCATAGGGAGCCAGTTCCGCTTTCCGGGCGCGGATATCGGCCAGGGGAATGTTTACTCCACCGAGGTTGAACTCCTCGTACTCCCATTCGTCGCGAACATCGATAACGGCGGTGTTTGCTTGCTGGCGAAGCAAGTCGAGGTCCGCGAGCGGAATATCTGTGTAGTCATGTGCAGTCATACGCCTGAATAACCATCGATTCTGCCTGGCCGTTCAGTTGGGGTGCTATCGATCACGGATTGCTATAATTTCAATCTCGCCTACTTCGGGACGGCTGCCCCAGCCACATTGCAGCGGTACCTGCTTACCTGTTTCGGCAAACCGAATGGTTACCGAACGTTCGTACGGGCTTACGCCAGCCGGCGTACTGGCCATAGCTTTCTGCAAAATAGGCAGTGAATTGGCCGTCGGTTTATACCGCGCATCGGCTGACGGGTTGCCGTGATCAAGTCGGACAAACTCTTCACAGCCGTCGGTGGCCAGACTATTGGCGTAAATAAACGCTGGCTCGGTGCGCTCGGGACCCAGGTTGTTGGCTGATTGCGTCTTGCAATTCAGTAGTAGGGCTACCAGCAGGCATAAGAGTGGTTTCATACCGGTTCGTTTGGGTAAGGTAGTACGGGCTTCTAAACGGTTAAAACAAACAGCTGAACGATCTGTTTGAGGCTGTCAATCTGTCAGCCAGGCGCAGGCTGGAACAGGATTTGATCACGCCCCGTTACGTTAATCATTCTATTTACTCAGGACCTTTAAGACCTTATGGAAGCCGTTCAAAACGAAAAAGGGCAGATTTCGATCCATACCGAGAATATCTTCCCGATTATCAAGAAATTTCTTTACTCCGACCACGAAATTTTTCTGCGTGAATTAGTGTCAAACGCCGTAGATGCTACCCAAAAGTTGCGTCAACTGGCCTCGTTTGGTGAATTTGGCGGGGAGCTAGGTGATCTGAAAGTGACGGTTTCGCTCAACGAAGAAGCCAAAACGATTACCATTAGTGACAATGGAATCGGGATGACCGCCGATGAAATCAAGAAATACATCAACCAGATTGCTTTCTCGGGCGCGTCTGACTTTCTGGAGAAGTATAAAGACAAAACGGACGACAAAGGGCAGATCATCGGTCATTTTGGCTTAGGTTTTTACTCGGCCTTCATGGTAGCCGAGAAAGTAGAAATTATTACCAAATCGTACCGGGACAACGCCGAGGCCGCCCGCTGGATCTGCGATGGATCGACCGAGTTTGAGCTGACGGCTGCCGAGCGCGCGGAACGGGGAACGGACATCATTCTTTACATTGCCCCCGATTCGGAAGAATTTCTCAACAAAGGCCGCATCCGGGGAATCCTCGACAAATACGCTCGCTTCCTGCCCGTCACGGTGGAATTCGATGGTCAGGTGGTGAACAACACAACGCCGATCTGGACCAAGGCACCGTCTGAATTGACCGACGAAGATTACAAAACGTTCTACCGGGAGCTGTACCCGATGAGCGAAGAACCGCTCTTCTGGATTCACCTGAACGTCGATTACCCCTTCAACCTGACCGGTATCCTGTACTTCCCCCGGGTTAAGAACGAGTTGCGGTTCCAGCGCGAAAAAATTCAGCTGTACAGCCGTCAGGTGTTTATTACCGATGAGGTAAAAGACGTAGTGCCTGATTTTCTGATGATGCTGCACGGTGTTATCGACTCGCCGGACATTCCGCTCAACGTATCGCGGAGCTTCTTACAGGCCGATGCCAACGTCAAGAAAATCAACGGCTATATCACCCGTAAGGTAGCGGATAAGCTGAACGATCTGTTCAACGCCGACCGGAAAGCGTTTGAGGAGAAGTTTGACGATATCGGTCTGTTCATCAAATATGGTATTCTAAGCGATGACAAGTTTTGGGAGAAAGCCAAAAATTTCGTGTTGCTGAAAAATACGGAAGGCCAATACGCCACCCTCGACGAGTACCGGGAAAAAATTCAGGCAAATCAGCTCGATAAAAACGATACCCTGGTCGTTCTTTACACCACGGATCCGAAGCAGCAGGATGCGTACATTGAGTCGGCACGTCGCCGGGGATACGATGTTCTGTTGCTGAACACGGTGATTGATCCGCACTTTATCAATGCGCTCGAACAAAAGCTGGAAAAAATAAACTTCCAGCGTGTTGACGCCGATACGCTGGATAAGCTGATCGACAAAGGAATCAACAACGAGAGTGTTTTGTCGGAAGACGATAAAACAAAGCTCAAGGAAACGTTTGAGCAGGTGCTTAACAACAAAATGCTGAATGTGAGCATTGAAGCGCAGCCAACGGACGAATTACCCGTTACCATTACAATGCCGGAATTTATGCGTCGGATGAAAGACATGTCGGCCTTATCGGGTGAGCAGTCGTTCTATGGTAATCTGCCGGTGACGTATAACGTGGTGGTCAATGCCAACCACCCGCTGATTGGTAAAGTGCTGGCCGAAACGGATGCTGATGCGCAGAAGTCGCTGGTGAAGCAGGTGTACGATTTGGCGTTATTGTCGCAGAACATGCTGACCGGCGCTGACCTGACGGCCTTTGTTCGTCGCACCGTCGCCACGCTGTAAGCGTTTTCGGAAAAGAAAGTAACAATTAATTATTCTGTGTATAAAAGCAGATGGGCTATTCCAACTTGGAGTAGCCCATTTTTTGTTCGTCCTGACTAGGCCCGGCCATTACTGCTACGCGGTATCTGGGTGATGGAACCACCCGCCGGTTTACGGGAAGCGCGCGTAAACCACACTTTTCGTTTGGCGAGCAACCGACCAATGATAAAGATAAGGACGGCTCCGATGATGACCGCTCCAATAAGCGGTAAGAAAATAGTAAACAAGGAAAGACCAAATGAGGCAACGTTCTCGCCGGTAGCGACAACCGGGTTGGCGACACCACCCGTGGTCGCAGTCGAGCCCAGTCGGAGCAGACTGGTTCCTGCCTGCACGATACCCGCCGAACCACCGCCCAGCATAAGCCCTAATCCCCAATGGACCAGTGAGTTATCAATGTGTAAAAAGGAGGTGCTTAGTACAGTCCCCGCAATGACGGAAGCGGGGGTTGCGAGTGTATCCAGCAGGTTGTCGAGCCAGGGAATGTAGTAAGCTCCAATCTCGAAGATCGTCGCCAGTGATAAGCCAAATAAAGCAGGCCAGTCACTGAGCCACTCAAAGCCCGCTACCGTGCCAATAAACCCCAGCTTTGTGGCTACACTGGCAATGAGTAAGGGAACAAAGACGCGAAAACCACAGCAGGCAGCCAGACCTACGCCGATACAGGCGCTCATAATCCATTGAATGGACATAGTTCGTAAACAGTTATTGATGAATGGTCTGTCTGCTGTTTGTCAACGAGCGGTCATACCGACTAGTATAAACCTGATTTCGGCCCGCACGGTTTTAACCAAAAAATTGCGCGTTAAAATTCATAAAAAACGCTTCGTCGGTGGCGCGGGTAAGGGCGGTGTAAAGCCAGCGAACAAATTCGTTGTTCACCTGGCCATCGGGCAGGAACCCCTGATCGACAAAAACCGCGCTCCACTGGCCCCCCTGGGCTTTATGACAGGTAAGGGCATAGGCAAACTTTACCTGCAAGGCATTCAGGTAAGGATCGCGTCGGACGGCTTCGGCCCGCTCTTTCTTGCTTTTGATGTAAAAATAATCCTTCATCACGCTTTCGTAGAGCGCTTTGTGCTGCTCCGATGTCAGCGACGGAACGGGAGTGTGCAGCGTGTCGAGCAGGATTTTGGCTTCAAAGTCCGGTTGTTCTTCGTAGTCCACCAGGCGTAGGGTAACCGTGGCAAACCGAAAGCCGTGCATCTCTTCCTTGTTTCTGATCTTAAGCACCTCGGCAAATTCTCCGTTTGCCAGAAAACCAGCGGGGGAGTCTTCGTCCAGCGTTGTGTAATTGTTGCGGGCAATCATCAGCATATCGCCCGCGTCGAGTTCTTCTTCGCATTGGTCGATCATCCGCCGAACAAACTGGTTGTACTGAACCGCTGTTTTGTTCGAACGACAGAGGATCACCGTATTCTCCCGACCGTATTTATCGTAAGCGTACCGGATGCCGTCTTCCAGCTTGGTGAGTGGCATCTTGTATACATCGCTGAACGACCGCACATTAAGCTGAATAGGAGGGACTTCGGTTGTGGTTGAACTGCCGTTATCGCTCAGGAGCGCGTCGAACCCGATTGCTTTGGGGGTTGGCTCCGTATCCCCGAGCAGCAGACGCAGGCTGGTTGCGTTGTAAAGAATCCCCGATTCTTCGTCCTGGCGCATCACCTCGGTCAGCTCCTGTTCGTAGACGGTCATGTCGAACGCGCTGGAAAGAAACCCCCGGTCAAGCGCCGGACTCAGTTCCCGGCCAACGGGAGGTAACTGCGCGGTATCGCCAACGAGCAATAACTTGTTGCCCGGCCCTTCGAACACATAATCAATCAAATCGGTAAGCAAACCTTTGCCGCCAAAATCGGCTTCGTCGGAGATCATCGACGCTTCATCCACGATAAAGAGCGTGTCTTCGTGGTAATTCTTCTGCCGCTGAAACGCCAATGTAGCTGATCCCGGATCGGCCACCTGGCGATAAATCTTCCGGTGGATTGTCTGAGCTGGTTTTTTGGCGTAATTGAACATTACTTTAGCCGCCCGACCCGTAGGGGCCAGCAGCACCGATTTATAACCAAAACGTGGTAATACTTTAATGAGGGTTCCGACGAGGGTGGTTTTACCCGTTCCGGCGTAACCGCGCAGTAAAAAACAGTCGCGGTAATGTTCAAACTCTTCGCGCGTGATGAACGCACCAATCTGTTCAAAGAATTGCTGTTGTCCGGAAGTCGGTTTGTAAGGAAAACGTTTGGCCAGCAATTGCGCAGCCGTCTGGGTTTCATTCATACCTGTAAGATACGAAATATTCGCGTCTTTTGAAACCGAATTCTACCGGAAAAGAAACCGATTATGAGCCGTATCGCAAAGCGCTGCGCAGGAAGGCTATGCCCATAAAAAACGCCCGGTCGCAAAGATGTACCGGGCGTTTTGATCTATTTTAGATACATGAAAATAAGTACAAATCTGAATTAGTGCGCTTGACGAACGATACCGTTCGTAGCCCGAAACTTCGCAGGTTCAGGCGTACTTGCCACCGCTGCGTGTAGAAGCGTTCTAGGCGGTAGCTTATAGCAACGGGTAGTTTCCTGCCATGAACTAGCCTAACCTCACACTGAATTGCGAACAAACATACTTACTAGTAAGCACATATGAATGACCATAAAGTTAATTTCCACTGAAGATTCTTTACTTGATAATCGATAAGGTCAGCATCGGAAAAAAAAGCAAACCAGGCGCCAGCTAATAAGCCAAGCGAAAGCAGACGTTTCCCGACCACTCGTTGTCAGTCACGAATCGTCTTGTTTATTTACAACTTATTGTTTCTTATTTATAGTATTGAACGCTTGCTTTGTGTTTTTTGCTATCTTCACCGCACATTAACTCCCTCACACACATGAAAATACGACAAATTCTCCAGGGGAAAGCGGTAAACGCGTTGTACAGTGTCTCGTCAAATGAAACCGTATTGGACGCGCTCAAGCTCATGGCCGATAAAAACATTGGCGCTGTGTTGGTTGTCGATAACGGAAAGCTAGTAGGTATCTTCTCCGAGCGCGATTATGCCCGTAAGATCATCCTGAAAGACCGCCATTCGAGTGACACCCGCGTGGCCGATGTAATGACGGCGCACGTGATTACGATTGAACCCGAACAGTCGCTGGAAGAATGCATGATTATTATGTCTGATCGGCACATTCGTCATCTACCCGTTATGGATATGGATACCCTGGTCGGCATTATCTCGATCAATGACGTGGTAACGGCTATTATACGCGACCAGAAGACGCGGATCGATTCACTGGAAAGCTACATTTCGGGAAGTCTGTACTAATTCTACGCGCGTACAGCAGGACCAGCGGAGGGACATGACCGGGCAGCCGTCAAACGCATAATTTCTTACCTTTGCGTTCATGAATCCCTATTGTCGTATCATGCAACCCAGTCGTTCGGTGGATTTGTCCGATAATGGCTTTTCGAATAATCGCTCGGAAGCCGCCAGGAAAGACGTCTTGAACCTGTACGGCAATCGCTTACGGCTACGGGTGTGCGGTCTTTACCGAGTGGAAGATCGCTTGTTGCTCGTGCGGCACCGGGGAGTGGGGCCGGCGGGTTCATTCTGGAGCCCCCCCGGTGGCGGAGCCCAGTTTGGCGAGTCGGCCCCCGTGGCTTTGAAGCGGGAATTTGCGGAAGAAACCGGGTTGGCGATTAGCGTTGGTGAACTGTTGTTCGTCAATGAGTTTATAGCCGCCCCGCTTCACGCGCTTGAGCTATTTTTTGCTGTACAAGCTACCGGTGGGTTGCTGACGAAAGGGATTGATCCGGAAATGAATCTGAACAATCAGATCATTGATGAGGTTCGATTCATGAGCTTTGCCGAAATAAAGAGCCACCCAGCCGAAGAAATGCACGCTTTGTTTCGCTTCTGCCAGTCGCTGGACGACGTGTTTCAACTACGGGGGTACTTGCATTAGCAAACGATTTTATTTATTTTGTTGTTACTTGACCCGGCAAGCACAGAAACGCCCCTAGTTTCGTCTTACTTGCGTCAAATTAATCCTCTTTGCCCCAGAACTCGTGCAAATCGCTGTGACCCTTACACCATCCGTAACCATTCGCTCAAGCTCCTTCGATTCCTTAAAGACGGCTCAGTCGGTGCTGTGTCTGGAAGTTGGGCGCGACCGGTTTCGATTTATGGTGCGGGATGAGCGTCGCCGGGGCTGTTACCTGGAGGAATACACGTTTTCTTCGTTACTAACGGAGCGACCCCTGACGGACGTTTTGCCTGACCTGTTCCGAACCCATCCCGTGCTTTCGGATGGTCCCTGGCAGGAAGTTCGTATTGGTATCAACACGCCTTCGTTTACGCTGGTACCCAAGCCCTTATTCCGGAAGGAGTACGCCAGCAGTTATCTGGCGCTTATGCGGGGTAGTTCATTACCCGCCCACGAATTTGCGCAATCCTATACGCACGACACCGAAGGGTTTCTTTCCGTTTTCAACCTGGAACATCAGTTGGTAGACTTTTTCTCCGGGTCCTATCCACTACAGCCGTTAACGTTTATTCACCAGACAGGAGCGTTGATCCAGGCGACAGCCGATCTGGATCGTCAGTTGCTGACACCCCATAACGTTTGGCTTTATTTCGAAGACGAGTTTGTTTCCGTTTTGTACCGGGATAAGCACCAGTTGCGCTACTGTAATCGGTTTGGCTACAAAAATGTGCAGGATCTGGCGTATTATCTGTTGTACGTACTGGATGAACAAAAGCTAAATCCCGACGAGGTTACTCTGTTTCTCTACGGAGAGATAACGCGTTTTGCCGAAGCCTACACCGAACTAAGCCGGTTTTTACCGAAGCTGACGTTTGGGCGTACGCCACCGGGGCTGACGCTGGTCGACGAATTCGACGAACTGCTCGAACACCGGTATTTGAGCCTGTACGGACTTACTTTATTGGAGGAATGAGCAAAAGGCCAATCAAGACAATTAGATTCACGTCCGTATTTCACGTGTTGCTCTTTCGTATTGTATGAAAAAAATTGCGCTGTTTCCCGGTTCCTTTGATCCGTTTACCAAAGGTCACCAAGATATTGTATTACGCGGACTGCGGCTGTTCGACGAAGTGATTATTGGGATTGGCCGCAATGCGCGTAAGGAACGGTATTTTCCGCTCGACCAGATGATTCACCTGATCGAAGAGGCTTTCCAGGAGTACCCAAACGTGCGCGTCATCAGTTACGACGACCTGACGGCTAATGTGGCCCGTAACGAAGGCGCTAAATTTCTGCTGCGGGGGCTGCGCAATACGACCGACTTCGAGTACGAAAACGGCATATCGCAGGTGAACCGCCACATCTACGAAGAAATCGAAACGGTTTTTCTAATTACCTCCCCCAATCTGGCCCCGATCAGCTCCAGTATCATTCGTGACCTGCACCGTTATGGGCAGCAGGTCGACGAATTTTTACCGTATAAGCTGGTAAACCAGACCGTTTAAGAGGCTTTATTGTTTGATCAACTCGTTGACCGAGTCAATGACGTACCGGATTGAGCTAAACGAGTTGGTAAGCGCCAATTTCGTTTGTTTTTGATCGAACCAGGCCAGCTTCTCGATGCCTTCATCGGCCTGGGGAGTCATGCGTCTGTCGTCTACTACACTCATCCGGTACCATTTTGTCCGTTTGAGAATCCGGTTACCGTTTAAGTTGTAGGTGTGCCAGGTGGTGCAGACCCGGTCACCGACGGTTACGCGCACGCCAGTCTCTTCTTCGACTTCCCGGGCCGCTCCCTGCCGTGATGACTCACCGTCATCCAACTTGCCCTTGGGCAAATCCCAAACACCCCGACGGAACATCAAAAGCATTTTATCGCCTTTAAAAACAATACCACCCGCAGCTTTGATGATCTTGAACGGTTTTTTGATGGCATCTTCGCAGGCACTTTTGTCGAGGCAGCCCAGCGTTATGGACGATAAACCGGTTGCTTTGGCTTTTTGCAGCAGATGTACCAGTTTTTCAATCGTTGCGGGGGTTGTATTCAGGACAAGAAGATGACCTTGTAGCGCGTCTTCCTTCAGGATGTCTAGTCGGGCATCAACGATTTTGTCGTAGTCGCTGAACGCTTCTCGTTTCAACGAATTGGTCAGTTGAGAAGTGGCTTTCGGGCCAACGAGCCGGATTGGGCGGTCGTTAATGAAAACAATCATCGGGGCAATTTGCGGTTCTAAGCGTAAAAATAGCAAAAACCAACGGTCTGTTGCACCGTTATACCATTATAAACTATTTTTGCGACGAGCCAACCTTCCCCCTTTGTGGAACTTCTTATCATTTTATTGCTGACGCTTCTGAATGGGGTCTTTTCCATGTCAGAAATTGCCCTTGTCTCTTCCCGGCGATCGAAACTGGAAATTGCCGCCAAAAACGGAGATCGACGGGCGCAGGTAGCCCTCGATTTATCGAACTCTCCGAACCGATTTCTGTCCACCGTTCAAATCGGTATTACCCTGATCGGCATCCTGCTTGGTATTTTTTCGGGCGACAAGCTGACGACCGATGTTCAGGAATTTATCGGCCAGATCGCTGTTGTTCGGCCTTACGCCAATTCGATTGCCGTCGTGCTGGTGCTGCTGATGCTGACCTATGTGTCGTTGGTATTTGGCGAGTTAGTACCGAAGCGAATCGGTTTATCGAATCCGGAAGGAATTGCCAAAACAATGGCCGCGCCGATGATTCTGCTGTCGCGCATAACATCGCCCTTCATCGCGTTATTGACTTTTTCGAGCGATATCCTGCTCAAAGTGCTAAACATCAAGCCAAACGAAAATGCTGTAACTGAGGAAGAAATCAAAAGCCTGATTCAGGAAGGGACTACCGGCGGGGCCATCGAAGAAATCGAGCAGGAAATCGTTCAGAATGTCTTTCAGTTGGGTGATCGCCGAATCACTTCACTGATGACCAACCGGCAAGAAATTGTTTACCTTGATCTGGAGGATGACATTGCCGAGAACAAAGCAAAAATTCTGGACTACAAACACTCCGTTTACCCGCTTTGCAACGGCAGCGTAGACGACGTAGTTGGTTTGATTTATTCGAAGGATTTTCTCGGAAAAGATTTAGAGGTTGAACTGACCCGATTGGACGAATTGAAGCGTGAAGCCTTATTTGTTCCTGAAAATAATCGGGCGTATCAGGTGCTGGAGCGCTTCCGGGAGCGGAGACAGTACGTCGGGATCATTGTCGATGAATATGGTGGCGTACTGGGCGTGGTAACCCTAAACGATATTCTGGACGTATTGGTCGGCGACATCAACGACGATACGTACCCTGACTATGAAATCCGCGAGCGCGAAGACGGAACCTACCTGATTGATGCTCAGCTACCTTTCGAAGATTTTATTTCCTATTTCAACATTAACATAACCGCTCAGGCGCGCCGGGACCTTACGGGATTCGATACGCTTGGTGGCTTCGCGCTGCACATTCTGAAAGACATCCCGCAGACGGGCGAGTCTTTTGTCTGGCAGGCTTACCGGTTTGAAATCATCGATATGGACAAGAGCCGAATTGATAAAATATTGGTTCGTAAATTGGCCGAGGACTAAAACAGCCGAACCCGTTTGCTGGTTATAGACGTGAACCAAACTTGTCAATAGCCATGCGATACTACATTCCAGATCCTATTGATTCTTACGGCGGCAGTTCCAGCAAGGTTCCCTCAGTGATGGACAACGATCCGCGCGCTGATGAAGAAATCATCGACCAGCAGGCGGGCGAACAATACCCGAAGGCGGTTGAGCAAACCGGCAAAATTGCACCCGATGAATTAGCCGACTCTATAGCCTACGCAATTGACGGAAGCGGCCCTGGCCTGACGGGCGATACACCGAATGTGTCTGGTCATAAGACCATAACCGAAGGCATAACGGGTGCGAGCCTCGATGAGGAAGAAGACGCTTTAAAAGGCCAATCAAGCTAGATTAGTAACGATCAATAAAAACGCCCCGGCTCTTCAGTCGGGGCGTTTTGTTAGAAGTAGGCTTAACTGCCGATTAGACCACTTCTTTGTATTGCATCCGGTACAGGTTCGCATAGAAGCCTTCGCGTTGGAGCAATTCTTCGTGGTTGCCCTGTTCAACGATGCGTCCTTTGTCGATCACAATGATTTTATCAGCTTTCTGAATCGTTGACAACCGGTGAGCAATGACGACAGCCGTACGGCCTTTCATCAGTTTACCGATTGCATTCTGAATCATTTCTTCCGTTTCGGTATCGACCGACGACGTAGCTTCGTCAAGCACGATGATTCGTGGGTCCTGAACCATAGCGCGCACAAACGAAATCAACTGCCGCTGACCAACCGATAGGGTAGAACCACGCTCCATCACATTGTAGTCATAGCCGCCGGGGAGTCGCTGAATAAACTCGTGGACGCCCACCAGTTTGGCCGCTTCTTCCATTTTCTCGCGGCTGATGCGTTTGTCGCCTAACGTGATGTTGTTTTCAATGGTGTCGGAGAATAGGAAGACATCCTGCAAAACGACGCCGATGTTGCGACGTAGGTGACCGAGTTCGTAATCGTGAACGTCTACGTCATCCACTTTAATGTCCCCTCTGTTGATGTCGTAAAAGCGGCTCAATAAATTGATGATTGAGGATTTTCCGGCCCCGGTTGCACCCACGAAAGCCACTGTTTCGCCCGCGTTCACGCAAAAAGAAATGTCGCGAAGCACCCAATCTTCGTTGTTGTAAGCAAACCAAACGTTGTCGAACTGAACTTTCCCCTGAATGGTATCGGGCGCGTAATTACCATCGTTGACCGTAAACTCGTCGCTGTCCAGCAGTTTGATAATTCGATCCGTACTGACTATGCCCATTTGCAAGGTATTGAAACGGTCGGCCAGCATCCGAATCGGTCGGAAAAATAAGTTGATAAACATCACAAAAGCGGTAACGGTCCCGAATGTGATGTCGGAATGAATGATTTGCTTGGCTCCGTACCAAACGACCAGTCCTACCGCTACGGCTGAAATAATATCGGCCACCGGGTAGTAGATCGAATAATACAGAATCGAGCGAATGTTAGCGGCCCGGTGCTCGTCGTTGATGACGCGGAATTTTTCGGCTTCGATTTTCTCACTGCCAAAAATCTGGACGATGTTCATGCCGGTAATGTGTTCCTGCACAAACGAGTTCAGATTGGCAACGGCGGTCCGCACATCGTTAAACGACTTCTTGATCTTTTCTTTAAAGATGTACGTGCTGATCAGCATCAGGGGGATGGTAGACAGGCTAATCGCGGCCAGTCGCCAGTCGGTATAGAACATGACCCCAATGATCAGAACCAGTTGCAGAATATCGCCCGCGATGGCAGCCATGCCTTCGCTGAATACATCCGCCAGCGTTTCGACATCGGAGATGGAGCGGGTTACGAGTCGGCCAATCGGGGTGTTATCAAAAAACTTCAACCGTAACTGAAGAATCTTGCGGTATAACTGCACCCGAATATCACGGATAACGTACTGACCCAGCCAGCCCGACAGGTACGTATTGGAAAATTGGACAACGGCCTGTACGACCAGTACACCGATCATGATTGCCAGCATCAGCGTCAGCCGTTGGTAATCGCCCATCGCGATCACGTTATCAATCGTATAGCGGATTAACAGCGGTGCCAGCGGTGCCAGACAGGCCGATAGCAGGATCACCCCAATCAGCAGGTAAAAGCGCGATTGATAGGGCGACACAAACGAATAAAGTCGCCGTAAAATGGCTAGGTCAAAGATTCTGCCGGCTGGCGACTCGGCGCTTTTTTGTTCTTGGTTCACAGGAAGTATAAATGGCGAATTCAGAAAAGTAACAGCGTTTCCAGAACGAACGTTTCAGCCTATGCTACATTTGAACGCTGGGCCAGGCGATAAAACCAGTAAAATCAAAGCGCGATTGCTTTACAGAATGAAATTCGATTGAAAACAGCCGGAACAGACGAACCGTTAGGCTATAAATTCACCACGCAGATACACTAACAGGACTTTATATGACAATGAAACGGCGGACGTTTACCCGGCTGGTTGCCGCACTCCCGATCAGCTTCTCCGCAGCGAAGGAATCCGGCAAAATACCGAAGACAGGGGCTGGGCAACCTGGAAATAGCGACGACGACAGAGCGTATTGGGTACGGACGCTACAGAAAATTGCCGATCCTGTCTTGACCGCATTAGCGCAAAATCGCCTAAAAGCAGAAATGCCCATTGAATCAGCAGACGGCCAGCAACAAAGCCGCATCCTCGTATCCCACCTGGAAGCGCTGGGACGAACGGTGGCCGGACTCGCTCCCTGGCTTCAACTCGAAACGGATGACTCGCCGGAAGGACGCACCCGCCAGCGCTATTTTGACCTTACCTGGAAAAGTATCGCCAACGCCGTTAATCCGCAATCGCCTGACTACATGAATTTTACGGTAGGTGGGCAACCGCTGGTCGATACGGCTTTTCTGGCGCATGGCCTGGTGCGGGCTCCTCGGCTATGGAACGCTTTAAGCGCCGAAGAACAGGCGAATCTGGTGAAGGCGTTGCAGGCGAGCCGGGTTATCAAACCAGGCTACAGCAATTGGCTCTTGTTTAGCGCGATGGTAGAAGCGGCCCTGCTTAAATACACCGGTGCGGGCGACGAACTGCGCATGGATTACGCCATCAAACAGCATCTGGCCTGGTACAAAGGCGACGGTGCCTACGGCGATGGCCCTGACTTTCACTGGGATTATTACAACAGCTACGTTATTCAGCCGATGTTGCTGGACGTGGTCAAAACATTGGTTGAAGCCGGAAAAGCCGACAAAAGTTTGTACGAGACCCTGTTGGCCCGTGCCCAGCGCTATGCCGCCGTTCAGGAGCGGCTGATTGGCCCGGACGGTTCTTTTGCGGCTTTCGGTCGTTCACTGGCCTACCGCTGCGGGGCGTTTCAGTTGTTATCGCAAACGGCTTTACAGAAAAACAGTCCGGAAGAGTTGTCGCCGGGACAGATACGGTCGGCGCTGACGGCGGTCATTCGCCGGACGATGGATGCGCCCGGTACGTACGACGCAAAAGGGTGGCTTCAGATTGGTCTGTGTGGTCACCAGCCTGCCATTGGCGAAACGTACATCTCAACGGGAAGTTTGTATTTGTGTTCGGTAGCTTTCCTGCCGCTGGGCCTACCCGCAACGGACTCGTTCTGGACCGATCCTACTGAGGACTGGACGGCTAAAAAAATCTGGTCGGGACAGAATGTAAAAGTTGACCACGCCATCAAAGGATAAAAACAAAAGCCGGAGTCAACAAAACTCCGGCTTTCTGCTAACCGTTTCCTGCGGTCCGTTGGGTTACGATACCGTACCGCCGTTCCAAACCGAATCGCTGGGAGTGATCAACGATAGTTTTCCGTCCCGGTCTTCGGCCATCAGGATCATACCCTGCGATTCGAAGCCCATCATCTTCCGGGGAGCCAGATTCGCCAGGAACGTTACCTGCTTACCGATGATTTCTTCGGGGGCAAAATGCTTGGCAATACCGCTCAGAATCTGGCGGCCACCCAAACCGTCATCAACCTTTAATTTGAGCAGCTTGTCACTTTTGGGAACCCGTTCAGCCTCCGTGATGGTGCCAATGCGAATATCCATTTTGGCAAAGTCGTCGTAAGTAATCTCGGTCCGGATAGCGGGTACTGTCTTTGTTTCTAACTCATTCATGCGCTTGGCATTCAGTAATTTTTGAATTTGTTTATTGATCTCCTCGTCCTCGATTTTAGCGAACAACAAACTGTCGGGTCCCGATTGGCCTTTGGCCAGTTCGTGCCCTTCGGTCAGCAGATCGGCGCGGCCCGCGTTTACCCAGTTAAAATGCTCCGTGATGGCCAGTTGCCCGCGCAGCTTTTCGGCGGTAAACGGCAGAAACGGTTCACAGACAATGCTTAGGTTGGCCGAAATCTGTAGGGCAATGTTCAGGATGGTGTTCGCCCGCAGCGCGTCTGTTTTGACTACTTTCCACGGCTCCGTTTCGGCCAGGTATTTGTTACCCAGACGGGCTAGGTCCATCACATTTCCCAACGCTTCGCGGAATTTGTACTGAGCAATCGCCTGTCCGATGCGGTCAGGGAATTGCGCCAGTTCGTCCAGTACCTGCTGGTCGTAATCGGTCAAGCCGCAGATCGGTGGTACTTTACCGTCGCAGAACTTTTGGGTCAGCACGATGGCCCGGTTGATAAAGTTGCCGAAGACGGCCACCAGTTCGTTGTTGTTCCGAGCCTGAAAATCTTTCCAGGTAAACTCACTGTCTTTGGTTTCCGGCGCGTTGGCGGCCAGTACGTACCGCAACACGTCCTGTTTGTTGGGAAGCTCCTCCAGATACTCGTGCAGCCAGACCGCCCAGTTGCGCGATGTACTGATTTTATCGCCTTCGAGGTTCATAAACTCGTTGGCGGGGACGTTATCGGCCAGAATAAAACTTCCTTCGGCCATCAGCATCGCCGGAAAAATAATGCAGTGGAAAACGATGTTGTCTTTTCCAATGAAATGAACGAGCTTGGTGTCTTTGTCACGCCAGTACAGTTCCCAGTCGCGGCCCTGCTGCTCGGCCCATTCTTTGGTCATCGAGATGTAGCCGATGGGCGCGTCGAACCAAACGTAAAGCACTTTGCCGTCGGCGTCGGGGAGCGGCACCTTGATGCCCCAGTCGAGGTCGCGGGTCATGGCGCGGGGACGTAGCCCTTCCTTCAGCCACGACTGACACTGCCCGAATACGTTTGTTTTCCACTCGGTATGGCTGTTTACGTAGTCTTCGATGGCGGGCTGCATCCGGTCGAGGGGCAGAAACCAGTTTTTGGTGGATCGCATCACCGGTTTGGAGCCGGAGAGCGTCGAATGGGGTTCGATCAGCTCGGTGGGGCTGAGCGCCGTTCCGCAGCGTTCGCACTGATCGCCGTACGCATTTGGATTGCCGCATACCGGACACGTTCCGACGATGTACCGGTCGGCCAGGAATTGACCAGCGACCTCGTCGTAATATTGTTCGGTTACTTCTTCGTCAAAATCACCTTTTTCGTACAGCGTTGTGAAAAAATCCTGCGAAGTCTGGTGATGAACGGGGTTCGACGTTCGTGAGTAAATATCAAACGAGATGCCGAAGTCGCTGAACGCCTGCTTGATCTGAACGTAATACTTATCGACAACCTCTTTGGGCGTAATCCCTTCTTTTTTTGCTTTGATGGTGATGGGAACACCGTGTTCATCGGTGCCGCTGATAAACGCGACATCTTTACCCGTTGAGCGGAGGTAGCGCACGTAGATATCGGCGGGCAGGTAGCAACCCGCGATATGGCCGATGTGGATCGGACCGTTGGCGTAGATCAGAGCCGCCGTGACCGTATAGCGTTGTGGATTTTCGAGAGCCATAAGCAGGTTTTGAGTTCTCAGTGATCGTTCACAGTTTTCGGGCTGCTGCGTCGTTGCAACGGTAAACCATCAACTGAAAACGGCTTTTACGGGGCAAAATTAGCAATTCAGTCCCGAACGTTGTTATGTTTACGCAAAGAGTACAAGCCGGATTACTTGGGGAAACACCATGGCGCGCCTGAATAATTTCCTCAATCGGGTCGAAATCAAAACCTTTCCATTCGTCAACGGCTTGTAAAAGCCTGCGATGCGTGGAACACGAGGACTCAAGGCTTGCTCGTACCTGAACGAATTTTGAATGACAGCATCACTACCTAAGTCGGTTTTCATTACCGGAGCAACTGGCTTTATTGGCTCTCACATCACGCGTCGGTATCTGGCGGAAGGCTACGCGGTGTCGGCTTTGAAACGGGCTGAAAGCGGCTACGGACTGTTGACGGATGTAGCCGAGAAAATTACCTGGCACGAAGGGGACGTTTTGGATATTCCCGCCCTTGAAGCAGCAATTGCTCCGGGCATAGACGTGGTGCACGCAGCCGCGATCGTATCGTTTGTGCCGAAAGACCGCGACCAGATGGAACGTACCAATGTCGATGGAACCGCAAACGTAGTCAATGTTTGTTTACAGGCCGGGGTTCGAAAGCTGGGCCTCATCAGCTCCGTAGCGGCCATTGGTCGCCCGTTGCCGAAAGGAGGGAAGACCGATGGCCCGATCGTGGTGACCGAAAAACAGAAATGGGAAGAGTCGCCCAATAATTCAACCTACGCCAAAACCAAATACCGGGCTGAACTGGAAGTATGGCGTGGCATTGCCGAAGGACTCAATGCCGTACTGGTAAATCCGTCGATTGTTCTCGGTGCGGGCGACTGGAGTCGGAGCAGTTTGCAGTTGATCAAGTACGTTTACGATGAACGACCGTTTTATCCGGCCGGTCTGGTCAACTACGTAGACGTGCTCGACGTGACCGATGCGCTCGTCGGTTTGATGCAATCGGAGGTAACGGCACAGCGGTTCATTTTGAACGGGGGCACCATTCCGTACAAATCCTTGTTAGAACAGATAGCAGCAGTACTGAACAAACGTCCTCCGACCAGGCGGGTATCACCTACTTTAACCCGGTTGCTCTGGCCCCTGGAGGCTGTGCGGGCGCGGTTGGTTGGCAAGGCACCCTTAATTACGCGGGAAACGGCTCGTTCGTCGAGTTCGCGGTATGCCTACGACGGGCAACGGATCAGGCAGGTGCTTGGTTTTCAGTACCGACCGCTCAGTGAGACGCTCCAACGTGTCGCAAACGCGTTTTTGAAGTCGTGAGAAGGGTTGCTCAGCGTTGGTTAGACCAAGCTGCGTGGTTCGAAAATTTTCAGGCTTGGGATTGGAGTTTCGTTTTTTTACGTTTATATTGATGAAGCAAAGGATAAATCGCACCCTTGGTGCGGCCCCTATCCGCCCACAATTTTGAAGGCAACAGCATGGAGCAAGAGTTCGAAGAACGAGAAGGCGATATTAAAGAAACAATCCGGCGTTTTGAGCAAATGCTGGACCAGCAGCAAAGCCAGTTTTTCGACCTGGATGTCTATGAGCAGATGATTGAGCATTACCTTAATCATGGTGATTTAGACAAGGCGTTTAAAGCCGCCGAGGCCGGTTTGGAAAACTTTCCGTATGCGCTGGAGCTTATGCTCGACAAAGCCCAGATCCTGGCCAATTTTCAACGTTATGACGAGTCGTTAGACCTGCTGGAACGGGCTTCTTTATTTAACCCCGGCGATCTGGATGTACCGTTTATGCAGGGTTCCGTCCTGAACATGGCGGGTCGGTACGAAGAATCCATTCAGGTGCTGGAACAACTGCTCGACCGCGCTGAAGACAAAGATGATATTCTTTTTCAGCTAGGACAGAGTTATCAGAACTGGGGTAAATACGACGAAGCCATCGTTCAGTATAAAAAGTCGATTGCCCTCAACATCAACAACGAAAACGCGCTGTACGAACTGGCATTTTGTCTGGACGTGACGGGTGAGTTAGAAAACAGCCTGGCTTATTACCAGCAACTGATCGATAAAGACCCGTACTCGTACAATGCCTGGTACAACATCGGAATTGCCTACAGCAAGCTGGCCCGTTACGCCGAAGCGGCTGAAGCCTACGACTACGCCGTTATTATTAAGTCTGATTTTTCATCAGCTCATTTCAACCTGGGGAATACCTACATGAACATGGGCTTGTTCGAGAAAGCTGAGGTCTGCTACCGGGAAACGCTCAAATACGAAGAAGCAACGGCGGATACGTATTGCCACTTGGGAGCTAGTCTGGAAAAGCAGGATCGATTGCCCGAAGCCATCAAAGAATACCGCGAAGCCATCAAACTGGATGCCTTGTGGGATGAAGCCTGGTACGGTATCGGTGTTTGTCTGAGCGAATCCGGTAAGTGGTACGAAGCGTTGCCTTTCCTGCAAAAGGCCGTAAAACTAAACGACCAGAACGGCGAATACCACCTGGCCATCGCCGAAACGGAGTATAAAGTAGGCAATGTGCTCTCGAGTATTGAAGCGTTTCAGAAAGCCGCTGAGGTAGATGCCGAAAATCCGGATGTATACCTGACCTGGTCACTAGTACCGTTCGATCAGGGCGATTTCCTGCGCGCGAATGAGATTATTCAGGCGGGAATTGATGATATGCCGAAAGAAGCGGATCTGTATTACCGGTCGGCAGTGTACCTGATTCACGCTGGTTACTACCGCGAGTCGTTGATTCAACTCGAAGCTGCGCTGTCGCTCGACTACGATGCCCATGTGCAGTTGTTTGAATTTTTTCCTGAACTGGAAAAGCAAAAGGCGCTCTACAAGATTATTCAGCAGTATAAAAAGTAAGTGAAGTAACTGGTCACAAAAAGCCCCGACTGTGCGCAGCCGGGGCTTTTTTGTAGGCTTATTCGCCATTGATCCGGGCGACCGCTTTGACAATCTCGTTTTCGTTTAAAAAAACGTCCGGCAGGCTTTTGCCCGACCGCTCACGAAACGCGTAGAACCATTTATTGAGTTTTTGCAGGGAGGAAAATCGGTGAAAATCTCCATTGTCATCGAGCACATAAAGCCGTTGCCCGATTCGGCCACGCTCCTCATCAACGCTAAAGCGCCGATCAACAACCATGGTTGTCCCGCCCGTTAGCTGGCGGTAGAGCCGACGCCCCAGCCTGACAAAAATAGTCGAATCCGACCGTGTCGTTGTCGTGGAATCGGCACCCGCTACCGCCAGCCGCCGGATCATCGAAAAGCCGATCCGTTTAGAAGGAGCCTGTCCGCCCGTTCGGTACACGAACGTGTTTCTACCGTTGTATCGAAAGCGCCCCTGTAAGACGGTACCATCAATCAGCGTCGCCGTACCATCGTGGTACTGATAATTGGGCGTCGGCGTTTGATCGACGGGAATAAAAATCGTGCTGGGTGGCGTAACGCGATGTTGCGCCCACAACGTACTTGAACCAAAGACTACTGCGGCCAGGATTAGACTACCATTTCTCATACGTATGTGTATCGAATACCTAAATATATGCAGAAATAGGAACATAAAATAAGGAAATAAGCTAATTAATGCACGAAATAGCCGTTACCCGTGAATTATTCAGGGCCGGAGTCTGATTCGGCTTTTGAGCGCCGTGGATTTTCAAAGTACACGTAGATGTGTAGCGCATGATTGAAGCGAAACAGACGCAACTGGTCGTCGGGTATGCGCTGAACCGTAAACTGATTCAAATACCCAAGTTCTACCCGCAGGTTTTCGCCCAGTTGCCGACCCAGCGCCACGTAGGTGCGGTTTTGGTCAAAGCGGGCAGCCGACGCCGACAGCACCACCATTGGCTCGATGCTCAGGTGCGAATACCACCGCTTATCATCTTTATGCCGTTTAAAAATGGGATTGATCCAGCGGGCCATCGCTCGCAACCGGACATCGAAGCGGTCGGCCAGCACCTCCTGCGATTCCCCGTCGGAAAGAAAAACGTAGGCACTGGTCAGGGTATCGGTTTGGGAAGGCCAGCGGAGTTCGGTCCGGAAGCGTTGAACAAATTCGCCATCGCCCGCCGGTTTAGTAATCTGGAGCTGAGGAATAATGCGAACTTCCTGAAAAAACGTGGTCGGCTGATAGTCATTGACCCGGCCCCAGTTCCACCACAAACCGATGGGCGAAAGAGACACTCTGACGGGTTTGGAAAGCTGGTAGTTAATCCAGGGCCGAAAGACCTGTAAAAGCGGATGCCGAAACGCATTCAAGTCCCGACCGTTGTTATCATCGGCCTGACGGCGGTACTGATGATCCAACTGGAAACTCCATCGACCAGCCGTCTTGTAAACCAGGTTGACCTCTGTCCAGAAAACGGCCCGATTCCGAACGTCATTCCGGTAGTTCTGTCCCTGTACAAACAAAGAGACCAAGCAAAAAAATAAGAGTAACAAATGCTTCATACACGGGTGTAATCAGGGCCCAATGTCTGTGGAGTCGGGCCACTGTTTCATAATTCAGGGATTGGTTATAAATAGAATTAGGAGAACGCCCAAGATTCGGATTGTGTTTCGACTTTACGGGGGTTTGGTGTACCTTTGCCGGATTAAAAGCCGACCGTATATTCGACAAACTATGAAACCTACTGCTGCTGTATACCTGGATAATGCCGCGACGACCCGGCTCGACCCCGAAGTTCTGGATGCTATGTTACCGCTTATGACAGAGCAGTTTGGTAATCCATCCTCCATTCATAGTCACGGTCGGCCCGTGCGGACGGCCATTGAAAAAGCCCGGAAAACAGTGGCTGGTTTGCTTAATACCTCGCCCGCCGAAATTTTCTTTACCTCGGGTGGTACCGAAGCCGATAATACCGCAATCCAGAGCAGCATCGAAACGTATAGGCTGACCCATGCGATCACGTCGCCCCTAGAGCACCACGCCGTACTGCACACGCTCGACCATTTGGCAAAGCGGGGCGTTATTCGGTTAAGTCTGGTTAACGTGGACCGGAAAGGACACATTGATCTGGCTCATCTGGAATCGCTGCTGGAATCGAATCGAAACGAGGGTAACGGGCGTTCGCTGGTATCGCTTATGCACGGCAATAACGAAATCGGCAACATGCTCGACCTGCATCGAACGGGCGAAATCTGCCGTGCCTACGACGCGATTTTTCATTCGGATACGGTGCAGACGATGGGGCATTTCCGGCATGATCTGCAACAGTTACCCGTCGACTTTATCGTTGGAGCCGCCCATAAATTTCATGGTCCCAAGGGCGTCGGTTTCCTGTACGTCAATGCCGACCGCGCCAAGATCCACCCGTTCATGTACGGAGGTGCCCAGGAACGCAACATGCGGGGGGGGACCGAAAATGTGTACGGTATCGTTGGCCTGGCGAAGGCGCTTGAAATTGCCTACCGCGATATGGACGCTCATCGGCAGCACATCACATCGTTGAAACGCCGGATGATTGAGCAGCTTCGGGAAAAAATGCCCGACGGCGCTGGTGGACCGGTTTTGTTCAATGGGGACTCCGCTGATATCGACAATAGCTTATATACAGTGCTGAACGTCAGCCTGCCCGCATCCGACATCAATGATATGCTTTTGTTTAGCTTAGACATTGCCCGGATCTCCGCTTCTGGTGGATCGGCCTGTTCGAGTGGGTCCAACGTTGGCTCGCACGTGCTGGCAGCCTTACCTGGTCTGGATGCCGAGCGCGGCTATGTCCGTTTCTCGTTCGGTAAATACAATACCGCCGAGGAGGTTGATTATGCCGTCGATACGCTGGTTGGTCTGTACCAGAAAGAACTGGTAAAGTAAAGGCTGATAGAAGGACGGGCCTTCTGATGTTGCTTTATTCCAGACGAAGCATGAGCAGGCATACCGAAGCCGGGACGGAAAGCTCCTGTCCTGTGGCTCTTAGTTCACCCGTGGCTGCGTCGCGCTGGAAGACGGTGATCCTGTCGGTTTCCTGATGGCCGACGAATAAGTAGTCTCCCTGGTCGTCCACCAGAAAGTTTCGGGGTTCGTCGCCACCCGTATAGTGCAGGCTACAATACGTTAGCCTGCCTTCCGTCCCGATGGAGAAACCGGCAAGCGCATTGTTTCCCCGGTTGGTAACGTACAGATAGCGCCCTGCGGCATCGACGTGAATATCCCCCCCGGATCGTTCGCCCGCGTAGCTTTCGGGTAAAAAGCGGACGTTATCGTCAACTAGTTCAAACGTATTGGCCGCTACGTCGCGCCGGATGATGGCAACCGTCGAACTCATTTCGTTCACGCAGTAAATAAACTGATCATTGGGGTGAACACTGACCAATCGGGGACCCGAACCGGGAGCAACCGTTATATAGGGTGTTGAATGAGGGGTGAGCGTTGCATTTTCCTCGTCAACTGCGTACAGGTAGATCTTGTCCGTACCCAGGTCCGATACGTACAGAAACCGGCTATCGGCTGAAAGAATGGCCGAATGGACGTGCGGTTCGTTCTGTCGTTCTGGATCAACGCCTTTGCCCGTATGCTGTATTCGCTGGACGACTTCACCGAACGACCCATCATCGAGCAGTGACAGTACCGACAGGCTACCACTCCCGTAATTGGAAACGAACGCCAATCGCCCGTTTGGGTGAATGCTGATGTGGCAAGGTGCCTGCCCGTGCGTGCGTTGTTAGTTAATAAACGAAAGTTCGCCGGATTGCGGATCGATGGCGTAAGCATTGACCGTACCCGAATGATCGTCTCCCTGATCGTCTTCTTCATTGACCGAATACAGGTAGCGTCCCGACGGGTGGATCGCCAGAAAAGAAGGACTCTTGGCATTGGCAACGGTTTGCTGACGTACGAACGTACCGTTAGCTCGGTTAAAGGAGAAAACATAAATTCCCTGGCTACCGCGAACGGAGTACGTACCGACGTATACTATTTCTCTGACCGGTTTGGTTGGCGTCATAACTGTTGGATAAACGAGGACATCCGTGATCCATTAGCCAACCTGATTGCCGAGGGTAGGGTTTGGTATCGGGGGTAAATGCGGCCGCTTTGTCAGCAAATGGTCCGTTGCCCGTCTTTTCCGTGTTCCGGCAATGGATTTACGACCCGATTGGTCCGCTGTTCTACCAAAAGATTGTCGCAAAACGGTTCATTTGAGCGATTCTGAGCCGTATAAGGGGTTTTTTGAGTTAATGACGGCGAGATAAGCGAGGTTATTTGCCGGATAAGTGGGGGAGCTTTCTAAAGGACGAGCTACCGGGTAACGGCAAACTAATCATAAAAAAAGCCTTTCGCGTTGGTGCAAAAGGCTTGATCCTTGTAGCGGGGAGCAGGATCGAACTGCCGACCTTAGGGTTATGAATCCTACGCTCTAACCATCTGAGCTACCCCGCCGGGTTTGGTTTCACAAAAGTACACAAAAGTTGCGCCGAAGCAAAAAAGTGCGTTGACTTTCGCAAAAAAAATCGTTTACCTTTGTTCAGACCCCATCAGCCGTTAATTCCGTTTGCGAACTAACGGGCTGAGCGTCCGATGTGTATCCCTGTTCCTTTTTCTAAATGAGTCGCTATGGAGAAATTTAAATTTGTTGTCGAATATGAACTCCGGGCTTCGCCCAAAATGCTGTTTCCTTACATCAGTACGGCATCCGGCTTATCGCAATGGTTCGCCAATAAAGTCAATACGATGCCTGAACAACGGTACGATTTTCAATGGGACAACGAGAGCCACATTGCCCGGCAGGTATCGATGCGGCAGAACAAAGGTGTGCGCTTTGAATTTCTGGATACGGCGGAGAGTGGAGCCGACAATAATTACATTGATTTCCGCGTGGATCAATCCGAACTGACTCAGTCGACGTTTTTGCGCGTAACGGATTACTCACCGACCACCGACGAAGACGAACTAAAGGATCTTTGGGATGGCCTGATGGATAAGCTGCGGGAAATTGTTGGCAGTTAATTATTGTTAATGAATGAACGGTAGCCGCTGGTTATACGTATAGTATAGAAACCACCTACGAATCGTCGCCCGTTTGCTGGGCTGTTCGAACCGCATGAGCGGCATAGTAGCATGAAGAAAATAGATAAGTTAGTACTCGGCTCATTCTGGGGGCCGTTTATTCTGACCCTGGGTGTCGTCATCTTTATCTTTCTGATGCGGCTCCTGATGTTTTATATTGACGATTTTGTTTCGAAAGACCTCGATTTAGCCACCTTCGGTCGCCTGCTTTTTTACTTTGCGCTACTGACCATTCCAACAGCGCTGCCGCTGGCTGTCCTGCTGTCGTCGCTGATGACGTTCGGAAATCTGGGCGAATTCTTTGAACTGACGGCTCTAAAAAGTGCAGGTATCTCGCTTACCCGTGCCATGCGCCCCTTACTGATCGTAGCCGTGGGGATCAGTGCGTTTTCATTCTGGTTCAACAACAGCGTGTCGCCCTGGGCCAATCTGAAAGGCTACAGCCTTTTGTACGATATCAAGACGGCCAAAGCGACGCTCAGCCTAAAAGAAGGGATTTTTTACAATGACCTGCCGGGCTACAGCATCAAAGTGGACCAGAAAGTCAAAACCGCTAAAGAAAGTACAACCGGCGATTTGCTGAAAGGACTGGTCATCTACAAACATCCGACGAACGGAATGGAAACCGGAAACCGGGAAATCATTCTGGCCGATTCGGGGCGGATGTATACGGATAAAGACCGGACTTACCTCGTCTTTGAGCTTTTCAACGGAAACGATTACCAGGAATATTCTGGAAATAGTACGGTGAGTTACGCCAGCAATGGCTCACCCGCCAAAGGAGCGGAGTTCGTCCGGAATGGATTCAAGGATTACCGGCTCGTTATCAGTCTGGAGTCGTTCGGTATCAAGCGTACGGACGAAAACCAGTTCGAGTATCACGAGTACATGAAAGACCTGAAACAGCTTTCGACCCTGACGGATTCGTTGCAGAAGGATTACAAAAACACGAGCCAGAGCGTTGCCAACACGGCAAAGCAGTACTACAACTATCAGTTTAAGCTCAACAGCGCCAACAACCTGCCGAAACAAGTGCCTGTAAAAGACGGTAAGTGGGTCGATTCGGTTCTGAATAAACAAAAAATTGCCCAGCCCGAACTGGCCCAAACGGCCTACAGCCAGGCGCAGAATATTCTGTCGTACGCCACATCGAACGTGACGTACCTGAACGAAAAAGAAAAGAACGTCTGGAAATACCAGTTGGAAACCCATCACAAGTTTACGCAGGCCATTTCGGTGTTCGTGATGTTTCTGATCGGTGCCCCGATGGGAGCCATTATCAAAAAAGGAGGATTTGGTTTGCCCGTACTGGTATCGATTGTATTCTTTATCTTTCTGTACGTACTGACGTTAACCGGCGATAAATACGCCAAAGAAGGGTTGTTGTGGGTGCCTATCGGCGCGTGGATGGCTAACCTGGTCTTGTTTCCGGTAGGGCTGTTTCTGATGCAGCGTGCCCGCCATGATTCCCGGCTCTTCGATAAAGACATTTATGTCATTGCCTGGGAGCGATTAAAACGAAAATGGGCGGCCCGGAAGGAGCAGAAGGTAGCTGTTGGCTAAAAGAAAAACAAACGTTCGTTATTTTGAAAAACGAGTGGAAAGAACGCCAATAAATCACTATTTTTCTTATCTTTGCACCCAAAATTATTTTTTTATTCATTAATTAGCTGTCTGAAGATGTATCTAACGACCGATAAAAAACAGGAGATTTTCTCCACCTCGGGCCACGCCAAAAGTGCAACGGACACCGGGTCGGCCGAATCCCAGATCGCGCTGTTCACGTACCGGATCAGTCATTTGACCGAGCACCTGAAAGTTCATAAGCACGATTACGGCACCCAATTAGGTCTTTTAAAATTAGTAGGTAAGCGTCGGCGCCTGTTGAACTACCTCCAACAAAAAGAGATCACACGATACCGGGCCATTCTGGCCGCACTGGGCCTGAGAAAATAATCGGACCACGCACTAAAAAGGGAATCTGCTCATCAGTAGATTCCCTCATTTTTGTGATTTCCATAGTAGGTCAGTGGTCGTTGACATCAAAGCGGTTCGTAAATAAAGTAAATACCAGATCGGGATTGTCCCGGTCTGAATAGCGGTAAAGCTGCAAGAGGGCGTATTCAAAATCTGTTGTATGTTTCAAATCACCACGCAATCCGTTGCGCTGCCCGACGGGCGGGAAATTACCATCGAAACCGGCAAACTGGCCAGACAGGCCGACGGAGCGGTGGTTGTGCGGTTGGGCGACACCATGCTGTTAGCCACAGTCGTATCGAGTAAAGAGGCTAAAGAAGGCGTTGATTTCCTGCCCTTATCGGTTGATTATCAGGAAAAATTCGCGTCTGCTGGTCGAATTCCTGGTAGCTTCCAACGGCGTGAAGGTCGCCTGGGCGATCACGAAATTCTGATCAGTCGTTTGGTAGACCGTGCCCTGCGGCCTATTTTCCCCGACAATTATCACGCTGATACACAAGTAATTATAACCCTGATTTCGGCTGATCCGGAAGTTCAGCCCGATGCCCTGGCCGCGCTAGCTGCCTCGTCAGCGCTGGCCGTATCGGATATTCCGTTCAACGGTCCCATTTCCGAAGTGCGGGTGGCGAAGATTGACGGTCAGTACAAAATCAACCCAAAAACGGCTGATCTTGACCGGGCTACCCTTGATTTGATCGTAGCCGCGACGGAAAAAGATATTTGTATGGTGGAAGGCGAGATGAGCGAATGCTCAGAAGCCGAAGTGGTCGAGGCTCTCAAGGCCGCTCACGAAGCCATCAAAGTACAATGCCAGGCGCAGAAAGAACTGGAAGCGAAAGTTGGCAAGACCGAAAAGCGCGAGTACAACCACGAAACGCACGACGAAGAACTGCGGGCGGCTGTTCGGGCGTATTGCTACGATAAGATATACGAAGTAGCCCGTCGGCAGAACCCAAGCAAAAAGGGCCGTTCGGAAGGCTTCAAAGAAGTGCAGCAGGAATACCTGGCTACGTTCCCCGAAGGATCGGAGGTTAACGTCGGTCTGGTTAAAACGTATTTCCATGATTTGGTCTGGGAAGCGTCCCGCCGACTGGTACTTGACGAGCGCGTTCGATTAGACGGTCGTCAGCTGGATCAAATCCGTCCGATTTCGGCGGAGGCTGGCTATCTGCCGGGACCGCACGGATCAGCCTTGTTTACCCGGGGCGAAACGCAGTCATTAACGACGGTTACGCTGGGAACCAAGATTGATGAGCAGATCGTCGATCAGGCGATGTTCCAGGGCTACAGTAAATTCCTGTTACACTATAACTTCCCTGGTTTTTCGACCGGTGAGGTAAAACCTAACCGGGGTGCTGGCCGCCGGGAAATCGGACACGGTAATCTGGCGCACCGTTCGTTGAAGAAAGTGCTGCCACCGGAAGCCGAGAACCCGTACACAATCCGGGTCGTTTCTGATATCCTGGAATCAAACGGTTCGTCGTCGATGGCAACGGTATGTGCCGGAACGATGGCGCTGATGGATGCGGGTATCAAAATCAAAGCGCCAGTAGCCGGTATCGCCATGGGGCTGATCTCGGATGGCGAGAAATACGCGGTATTGTCGGATATCCTCGGTGACGAAGATCACCTGGGTGATATGGATTTCAAGGTGACGGGTACCGAAAACGGTATTGTTGCCTGCCAGATGGACCTGAAAGTTGACGGTCTGTCGTATGAAGTGCTGGCACAGGCGTTGGAACAAGCGCGCCGGGGCCGTTTGCACATTCTTGGCGAGATGGCGAAAGGAATTGCCGATGTCCGTTCGGATCTGAAAGCCCACGCTCCCCGCGCCATTGTTATCAAGATCGAGACGAACCAAATCGGTGCCGTTATTGGACCCGGTGGTAAAGTCGTTCAGGATATCCAGAAAGATTCGGGTGCTGTCGTTAACATCGATGAACACGATAATGCGGGTTGGGTAAGCATCTTCGCAACCAACAAGGAAAGCATGGACAAAGCCGTTTCCCGCGTGAAGGGTATTGTGGCCGTGCCGGAGGTTGGCGAAGTGTACGTTGGTAAAGTAAAAACCATTCAGCCCTTCGGTGCGTTCGTTGAATTTATGCCCGGAAAAGATGGACTTTTGCATATTTCCGAGATCAAATGGGAACGGCTGGAGTCAATGGAAGGCGTTCTACAAGTAGGCGAAGAAGTTTCCGTAAAGTTGATCGACATCGATAAAAAGACAGGAAAGTATCGCTTATCTCGCAAAGTTCTTCTTCCGAAGCCGGAGAACAAAAACGCGTAAGTGATTGTTACTTTTTTGTGTAATGCAACGTCAAAAGTTAGCGTTATAGAGCTACCCGAGTAGGGGCAACGTATCATGAGACAGCTAAAAATTTCAAAACAGATTACCAACCGCGAGAGCCAGTCGTTAGACAAGTACTTGCAGGAAATTGGTAAAGTAGACCTGCTTACGCCCGACGAGGAAGTAACTCTGGCCCAAAAAATCCGTGAAGGTGACCAACTGTCACTGGAACGGTTGACCAAAGCCAACTTGCGCTTCGTAGTTTCGGTTGCTAAGCAATACCAGAACCAAGGACTTTCGCTGGGTGATTTGATCAACGAAGGTAACCTGGGTTTGATCAAAGCCGCGCAGCGATTCGATGAAACACGCGGGTTTAAGTTTATTTCGTACGCCGTTTGGTGGATTCGTCAGTCGATCCTACAGGCACTTGCCGAGCAATCGCGTATCGTTCGTCTGCCATTGAACCGCGTGGGTTCGCTGAACAAGATTTCGAAAACGTTTTCGGATCTGGAGCAAAAATTTGAGCGTGAGCCGTCACCGGAAGAGTTGGCAGCCGTGCTTGAAATCTCAGCTGCTGAGGTTGTCGACACGCTGAAAATTTCGGGTCGCCATGTATCGATGGATGCTCCGTTCGTACAGGGTGAGGAAAATAGCCTGCTTGATGTGCTTGAAAACGATGGCGAAGATAAACCCGACTCGGGCCTGATCAACGATTCGCTACGGAAGGAAGTACAACGGGCCTTGTCGACATTGACCCAGCGCGAAGCCGACGTGATTACCCTTTACTTTGGCTTAAATGGCGAACATGCCATGACGCTGGAAGAAATTGGTGAAAAATTCAATCTAACCCGTGAGCGGGTTCGTCAGATAAAAGAAAAAGCCATTCGTCGTCTCCGGCATACGTCCCGGTCGAAGGCGTTAAAAACGTACCTTGGCTAACATTCCTGTTTGTGTGTGATAAATGGCTCCTGCGTGTGTGGGAGCCTTTATCATTTCTACCCCTTCCTGGAAAATGAGAAAGCGAAGGCCATTTGCTTGTTCAGCCTTTGGCATTTCGAACACCCACTTATCCTCCGCAGTTGTCCCAGTGGAACGTCTATTTAATCAGCTTGGGCAATGCTTGATGTAACCGCTGTTATTGTCACCCGTAACCGGGTCGATACGCTACTTTGGACAATCGGTAAATTAGTTGCTTTACCCGAACAGCCACCCATTATCGTTGTCGACAATGCATCCACCGATGGGACACCGGAGAAAGTCAGGGCCCTGTTTCCCGATGTAACCGTAGTTGCGTTAACGGAAAACCGGGCGTGTTCGGCTCGTAACGAAGGGGTACGAAGGGCAAAAACAGCATTGATTACCTTTTGCGACGATGATTCCTTTTGGGTGCCGGGTGCGCTGCATAAAGCGGTGTCTTATTTCGAGCAGTACCCACACTTGGGTGTGTTGGCCGGAAAGGTGCTGGTGGGAGAAGACGAAGCGGAAGATCCGGTGTGTCACGCCATGCAGGACAGTCCGATTACTGATCCACGCCCATTACCTGGCCCTGCTATTCTTGGCTTTGTGTGTTGTGCCGTCGTGGTACGGCGAGAAGCGTTTCTGAGCGTAGGGGGCTTTCACAACCGTTTTGCCATTGCCGGTGAAGAGCGTTTATTTTCGGTTGACATGCGTACCATAGGGTGGAGCCTGGCCTACGCAGCCGATGTCGTTGCGCACCATTACCCGTCTAAGCTACGAAATAATTCGTTGCGTACCCGACACATTACCCGGGATACCATCTGGTACTACTGGCTGCGTCGGCCATTTTATTACGCCCTGCGGCATACACTGCTTATTCTGAAGGCTGTTCCTAAAGACGTAAACATACGGAAGGGCTTCGTGGACGCCCTTCAGGCGGCCCCGACCATAGTAGCCAGCCGCCGAGTCGTGCCCAGCGGAGTTGAAGAGCAGATTTTAAAGATAGAAAGCTTTTATTGAAAAGTTAGGAAGCCGAAACAGCGCGTAGTTCCGTCTCATAAGAAAGGGCGCCCCGCTAGCGAGACGCCCTTCTAAATCGATATTGCACAACTTACTTTGTATAAAGCCAGGGCTCCGAGTGCGCTACTTTTTCGATAATGCTCATACTGGCGACGGCTTCATCGCGAACGGAGGAACCGGCGGCTGCTACTTTATAAAGCTGGCCTTTTTGCGTGGGGCAAATAACGTAAGCATCCGTATAGCCCGCCTTTTTTAACTGTCTTCTCAGCCGCAAGGCATTCACTTTACTGGAAAAGCTACCCGCGATCACGGTATAATAAGGACCTGTTTGTACGGGTTTGACGACCTCTTTGTCCGTAACCTGAACCTGAGGTTGCTTGCTCAACGCTACAGGCGAATGGTTTGTTTCAACCGGAGTCGCGATTGGCTTAACCGGAATAGGCTCAGCGATCGGTTCGGCAACGGGTACAACAGCCGGTGTTACGGCTGTCTTGGGAGCCGCAGCTTGTTTTTTCGTTTTCGCGATAACCGTCGAATGCTCAGCGTTTAGCGCGGGAAGACGAAATAAATTGGCTGGATTGAGGCTGCTTTGTAACGACTGCCCAGGTTTCAAAACGGAAAAATAGCTGATTAGCCCAAGCGATCCAATTAGCAGAGCGGTTGCTGCCACGCGCCAATAGGAGTAGGACGGTTGAATCGGTTCGATCGTTGTGTCTTCGTCGCGAACAAGAACCGGTCCGAGGGCTGTAATGGGAACCGCTTCCAGGACCGGTTGGTCAACAGCAGGCTGATCGACCAACTGTACGGAAATGGCACTCATGCCAAACGCTTCTCCGAAAAAGTTATGCCGAAGACTCGGATCAAACTGAAGCCGACCTTCTTCATTCTGCGAAAACGTACCGATACCATCCAGTTCAAAGCGGCCTGTTTGTTCGACCTGTTGCCGTAGTTCGCCAACGAACAAACCGACGTGACGCTGAGCGCCTTCCCGCGTAACAGGCTCATGCAACATGATGTAGTTAGCGAGAATACCATCGTCGAGTCGCAACGCTTCATTGAAGGCAACGCGTTTGCGGGGAGGAAGGTATATGCCACTACTTTCCGTAAAGGATGCTGGCTGGTAGTGCGTAAGGAAAGCACCCAGTTCGGGCACAACTACGCAGTCGTACTGGTACAGCAACTTTTTAAGATAGTCATTAACGGAAGCCATAAGGTAACCGGAGGCAGTTGTTAAAATGAATAACTGATTCCGCCAAGAAAGTTAAGCCCTTGCGATTGATAATACAAATAGCGCTGGTAGTTCTGGTTAAAGATATTATTTAACGAGACAAACGCTGACAACTGTTTTCCTAGGAAATAGTCAATTTTGATGTTGGCATCGTAGATCGGTTTAAGGGTATAGACCGTGTTAGACACAACATTTTTGTTTTTGATGCCCTGATAAAAGTACAAATCCGCCGTGATAAACAATTTCTTGTTTAGAATGTACGAGTTGGTCCAGGTACCCGCGAATTGTGGACGGCCCCAGGCTTCTTCCAGCCGATCAAGGCCGTAGCGGAAAAAGTCGCCTTTAAGCGTCGATCGGAATTTGTCTTTACGCGCATAGGCCAGCTGACCGGAGATGGTCAGCACCCTGGAAATACCACCGTCGTAAAGGACAAAAAACTTTGTTGAGTCAGGAAACGTATTGTTGAAAGTAGAGAAGTTTCGGTAGCTGGCGTACGACACTTTGCCTTCGTACGAGAAGCCACCACCCAGCCCGCCTTTCGAACCCCCATAGATATCCAGCGACTTAACAGTGTTAACTAAAAGTACTTGTGGAGCTAACCACTTGTTTTCGCTTAATAATGAGCGTAATGTGTTTCGATTAATGTCGCCATCCAGGCCGGCGAAGAAATGAATGTTTCCTACCGGAACCACGTCGATATCAAGGACCGGAAACGCCCGGGTATTGTTGATGCCCTGGCGCGAATCGGTCTGGTTGACGGCGTTGATACCGGCCGTAACCGTAAAGAGCGGAGACGTGTATTTGAACGTCGGCTTCACGCGGAATAAATTCCGGTTATCAACGATTGATCCATCGGAGCGCTGGGTGACGTACGCATCCGCAGCCACGAGCGCAAAGACATTGTCAGTGATGCCCAACGACCCTGTAAAGTTTGTGCCCCAGTCCGTTTCGGAAGCATTGAAACGGTCGCCCAACGAGGTAAGCCCCGTGCGGAGCGAATAGTCGATGGCGTTTTCGGTATTGGCGTTTTCGATACCCAGCCGAACGTTGAACGTACTCAGGCGTTGTTTGATCAGGTCCGGGTTAAAGTCGGCTCGGGCGGCATACTCCCGGCTGTACCCGTAAAAATTGTAGCCGTTCCGGTCGTATCCGAGATCGGCCTGTAACTTGAAGGCATCGGTCAGGTATTTACCCGTCACCTTTAAGCGCGTATCACTCTGGGCCGAATTTTTACCATCCACTGGCCCGATGGCCGATGATAAATGGCGGGCGGAGGCTTCCAGGGATAAGTTTGATAGGTTATTGATTCCGACAAAACCTTCGCCCAGAAACGAGCTGTAATTCCCCGCGCCAACTTTTACGTAATTGCTGAAAGCGGGAGTGTCGTCGGATTGACCCGTTGCGGGGGCCAGTACGCCGGGCGTGATGCGAGGATCACCAACGGTTAGCTTGCGATCTTCAAACTCGTACGTGAGTTTCCGCTGCTCGGCCGATGGTTTCACCGACGGGATTTTGTTAAATAGTCGATTAGCGGGCGGGAGTTCGATCTTTCGGCTTTTTTCGACTGTGATTTCCTGGTTATCGACTTCTCCTTCTTTGGCCGGACGCGTTGGTTTAGGCTGCTGGGCAAAAAGCGTAGCCGACAGGGAAACCAGAAAAAGGGTGGGTATTGAATGGCTTGGGCGAATCATACGGTTGATGTATGATAGAGAACAGCGGGCTGCCTAACTGCGTTGAGCGGACAAATACCGGTCAGTCCGCTGTTCTCTAGTAAAAAAGTTAGTTTTTCGATTCCAGGCTCGCCAGCTTTTGTTTGGCTTCGGCAATGATGGCTTCGTCTGATGAGTTTTCGATGATTGAGTTCAGTACCGCTTTGGCCTGGGCCATTTCGTCCTGGGCTACATTGTTATCGGCGACCAGGATAAAGGCTTTCCCTTTCCAGTATTCAAATTCGCTGAACTGCTCGTTGAATTTGAGCAGCGAAGCCACCGATTCCTTGTATTTTTTCTGACGGTATAACAGATCGCCGAGGTAATACTGCGCTTCGGCTCCGTTGATGTCTTTGGCCAGGGCAATCGTTTTTTCGAAATCGGCCTGCGCGGTTTTATAATCGCCTTTGTTGAGCGCTACCTTGCCGAGCATGAGTTGCGCCCGGTTCTGGGCACCCGGCACCACGTTACCAGCTACGAGGACTTCACGGGCAATCGCAGCGGCTGAGTCGAGTTTGGGGATCACGAAGTACGTATCCATCATACCCAATTGCGCGGTTACCTGATCCGCTTTTCCGTTTGCTTTTGCCAGGATGACCTGGTAGTTGCGAATAGCGCGGGGGTAGTTCTTTTGTTTGATTTCCAGATCAGCCGCGCGCGTGGCCGCCCGAATCAGAAAATCCGACTTATTATCCGCAATAATCAGGTTGTAGTAGCGAAGGGCATTCGCCACGTCGTCGGTCTGGCGATACGATTCGGCCAGGTAGTACCGAGCTTCGTTGGTGTTAGGACTCGCCGGATACTCCTGCATAAACGCGAGTAAGGACTGAATGGCCTGCTGATACTTTTGGTTTGCGTAAATATCCTTGGCGTTTTCAAATTGAACCTTCTCCACGTCAGTGCTGGCCGGATTTGACTTTTTGTACTGACCCAGCACCTGCGAAAACTCTTCGGGACGACCCGCATCGTTCAGCGTATTCTGAATACCAAGCAGGGCGCTTTGTGCCTGATCGGAGTCTCCGTAGTCAGCCAGGATACGCTTGTAATCGGCAACCGCCGGATCGTACTGCTGAATGTTGCCGTAAGCGATGGCCCGTTTCAGCAACGCAGCCGGCACGAGGGTGCTGTTCGGCTTGCCGTCGATAAGCTTAGAAAAGCCCCGAATGGCCACCTGATACGCGCCTTTTTCAAAATCGACGTTGGCCGTCTGAAACAAGGCTTCGTCCACAAAACGCGAATTCGGGTATTGACGCTGCACCTGGTCGAACTGTGCCTTTGCTTCGGCATCCCGGCCTACGTAGCTCAGAATGACCGCTTTCTGGTAAGAAGCATAATCTTTGTCGGGGGCATTCTGGGCGATAGCCTGGTCGTAGTAGCGCATAGCGTTTTCGTACTGCTTCGTCGCAAAATACGAATCGGCCAGGCGAATGGTGGCGTCCTGCACCTGCGCCGGATCACCGGCTCCCGTTCCCCGACCCACAAAATCGCGGAAGTACGTTTGCGCACGGGCGTAATCCTTTTTGTTGTAATAGGCGTAGCCAAGCCCGTACAAGCTTTTCCCCCCGTAGCTGCCTGTGCTTTTTGCTATGCTCGCGTAAAGCGGAATGGCGGTATCATATTGCTTACCCGCCGAGTAGGCTTCGGCTTTCCAGAACTGGGCACCCTGCTGAAGCTCGGGATCAACCGGGAACTTCAACGACTTATCCAGATTGGCAACGGCCTGGGGGTAACGTTCGGCGTTAAAATCACTGACGCCCTGGTTGTAGGTCAGGCGCTGGTAGGTCGCGTTGATTTTCGGTGTCCGGCGTTTTAACCCTTCGATGTAGGCAATGGCTGCCGGGTAATTGTTCGACGCAAAATACGCTTCGCCGACCAGTTCATTGGCTTCGTTCTCAAATTTACTGTTGGGGTATTGCTTTAGAAAAGCGGTCAGTTCCTTTACGGCATCGGCTCCGTTGTTCTGATCCAGCAGCAGCTTGGCGTGGTTGAACCGGGCTTCTTCCTGAATATCGCGATTAAATGCCAAGCGCCCGGCCTGATCGAAGGCATTCAACGCGTAAGCGGGGTTCTGCGTTTGCAGATAACTCACGCCGAGGGTGTACGCTGCATACTGGGCTGTGGTGTCCTTGCCACCCGCCAGGGTTTTCAACTGGGTAATGGCTTCGGGATAAGCACCCGTGCGGAACAGCGATTGGCCGTACCGGAATTTGACTGCACCCGGTGCTTTGGCACCAGCCGCGTTGATGTACTGCTTGTAATACGGGATCGCTTTGGCGAACTGGTTCTGCTGATAATATACTTCAGCCGTAAACAAAGCCACTTCGCTCAGGCCCGCACCACCCGTCCGGCGGAGCAGCGGTTCGGTATACGCCAGCAGATCATCGAACCGACGCTGGCGGTAAAGCGCCTGCGCAATCCAGTTGGGGACCTGATCTTTGTACGTCGGATTCGATTCGATTCGCCGAAAATCCGTTACGGCTTCGTTGAAATTTTTATTCCGGAAGTTAATGATCCCGGCGTAGTAAGATGCGGCTGGAGCGTCGGGCGAGTTAGCGTCGCGTTTTACGTCATTCAACAGGGGCAATGCCCGTTGCAAATCCTGGGTGTTGTAGTAGGAGAGCGCCAGCTGGTATTTAAAGGTCGCATTCGCACCCCCCTGCGCAACGGCTTTCTCCAGAAAGTTGATGGCTTTACTGTAGTCCTGACGGGTGTAGTAATACGTGCCCAGATCACCGTACAACTGGCTTGCTTTCGGATGCTGACTGTGGTTTTTAACAAACCGATCGACCAGTACCTCGGCACCCGGCTCGTCAATGTACAGACTGGTCAGGGCAATGTAATATTCGGCTTCAACCGCGTTCTGGTCGCTGGTATTGAGCAGCGTACGGGTACCATCCCCGCGTCGGGGTTCGAGATACTGCCGAAATTCGTAACGGGCAGCGGCATAATTATGCTTCTCGAATAACTCCTGACCGTTGCGGTAGTGGTAATCGGGTTCGGAATAACTTTGGGTGCGCTGGGCTGATGCCGACAGCAGGGTAAGCAACCCAAAAACCAGGGAAAACAGCCACCTGTCCGGCGAAAATCGGACTGTCAGGTACTGACCCAGTTGGGGGTTTGAATAGGGCATAAACGAAATGAACGGTTGTGAATCCTTTGAATGCGTCGTAGCTTCGCCAGTAAATTGGCAAATATCACGTCAATTCTGGACAAAAAACGAAGGTACTCCTGTTTCCGTATGAAAAAAAACGCCCGGCTCCTGTATTTACTTACTGTCTGGACATTTTTTACCGCTTTTCGATCGACAGCTAATCCCGTAAACCATTCCGACGAAAACCCGCTGGCCGCTTCCCCCTCGATTGTCTATGTGCTTTCCATGCCTCAGCCGCAGACGCACTATTTCGAGGTAGAGATGCAATTAAAAAACAGCGCGGCCGCTACCAACGCCAAAAAAAATGGGTACGTTGATATTAAAATGCCCGTCTGGACGCCCGGCTCGTACCTGATCCGGGAATACGCCAAAAACGTAGAAGCGTTTACGGCAACGGTCAATGGTCAACCGGTGCCGAGCGAAAAAATTCGCAAAAACACCTGGCGCGTCACGACCACCGACGACAACCTGACCCTCCGCTACCGGGTGTACGCCAACGAACTGACGGTACGGACCAGTTTCGTGGATAGCGATCACGGGTACGTAACCCCCGCCAGTATATTCATGTACCACGATGCGCTGAAAAATCAACCGCACCGCGTGGTTGTTCAACCCTATAAATCCTGGAAAACGGTAACGACGGCCCTGGAACCCGTAGCGGGGGCGGCCAACACGTTCGACGCCCCGGATTACGATTTGCTGGTCGATTCGCCGATTGAGATCGGTAACCAGCGCACGTTTGGGTTTACAGCGTCCAACGTACCGCATACCGTGGCGATGTTCGGCGATGTGGACTATGACGAACAACAGCTGGCGGCTGACTACAAGCGGGTTTGCGAAACCGCAGCCAGTGTCGTGGGCGAACACCCTTGTAAGCAGTATACGTTTATTGTACACCACATTCCGCAGGGGGGCGGTGGTCTGGAACACCTGAACTCAACCACCCTCGAAACCTACCGCAACGCGTATTCGACGCAAAGCAACTACAAAGGGTTTCTCACGTTGGTAGCGCACGAGTATTTTCACCTCTGGAACGTGAAGCGCATTCGCCCGGTTGCGCTCGGACCGTTCGACTACGAGAACGAAAATTACACGCACATGCTGTGGTTGTCGGAAGGATGTACGTCGTTTTACGAAGATTACATCCTGCGTCGGGCTGGGTTTCATACGCCCGAGGCTTACCTTTCGATTGTCGCCAACGATATCAACACCATCGAAAATCAGCCGGGTAACCGCGTGCAGTCAGCAGCCGAATCGAGCTGGGATGCCTGGATTAAAGGCTACCGTCCGAACGAAAACTCGTCGAACACCACCATTTCGTACTACAGCAAAGGAAGTGTTCTGGGAACACTCCTGAATCTGGCGATTTTGGCGGGTAGCAACGGCCAGCGGAATATGGATGACCTGATGCGTTATCTGTACAACGAATACTACAAAAAGCAGAAACGCGGGTTTACGGACGAAGAATTCCGGCGGGCAGCTGAACAGGTGGCGGGTCGTAAACTCGATGACTTCTTCACGACGGCGGTCAATACGGCGGATCCGATCAACTACAACACGTATTTCGAACCCGTCGGGCTTCGGCTGGTCAATGTAGCGGCCAGAAGTCAGGATGGCTTTCTGGGAGCGGCAGTGAGTCCGGCCAATGGGAAATCGACGGTGACGAGCGTTCGGCGCGGATCGGCGGCTTACACGGATGGGCTAAACGTAGGTGACGAGGTTATTTCGGTGGACAGCGTTCGGGTGGGTGACGATCTGCTGCGGCTGATCAGCGGTCGGCGCGTGGGCGAAACGCTTAAGGTGCTGGTTAACCGGGCGGGAATTCTGCGGGAGCTTCCGATTACGTTAACCCCCAATCCGCTCGTCAGCTACCGGCTGGAACCGTTGGCGAATCAAACGGAAGCGCAGAAAACATTGTATGCCCGCTGGCTATATACCAAGTAGCCCGCGCCGTTCTAGTCCGTGAAAACAAGGCCAGGCATCCGTCTGGCCTTGTTTCGTTTGGGCGTATTGGTGTGGTTTGTCTTACGTTCATCTACTGTATTGCATGGCTTCTCCGTTGCGCTTTGAACTGACGACGCCCGTACTCGACGACCGTCCGGTTTACGTGTCGGGTAATTTTTGCGGCTGGCATCCTAACCTGGACTCGCTTCGCCTGTGGCCTACCGGGCCGGGGTGTTACGCGCTGGACCTTCCGGCGGAGGTGGAGCTACCCGACGTGCTCGAATACAAGTTTACGCGCGGGGGGTGGGATCAGGCAGAACTTGACTTGGCTGGGGACGTACCTCCCAATCGGGTTTCCCATCAAAAAACCGGTGTTCTGCGGGCTGTTGTTCCCCACTGGCGGTGGTTTGGGCTCGCGTACAATCCCCATTTTCTGCCTAAACTGGGGATGATCGACGAGGAATTTGCCGTTCCGCAATTGCAGACAACGCGTCGGGTGCGGGTTCTGGTGCCGTATGATTACGAAAATACCGATAAGCGGTACCCCGTGTTGTACCTGCATGATGGACAGAACCTGATCGGGGCGGGTTCGGCGTACGGTAGTTGGGAAATCGACCGTCGCCTGGCAGTGCTGGCTTCGCGTCATCATCACGAGCTGATCGTGGTTGCCATCGATCACGGGGCGGAGAACCGCCTGATCGAATTTACGCCGGACCGTACGATGGCCGGTACCGGCGAAGGACGTAAATACCTTGACTTCGTAGCCTGCACCTTGAAACCAGCCATTGATGCCTTGTTTCGTACGGAACCCGGTACGGCCCATACGGGCATTGGTGGGAGTTCGTTGGGGGGGCTTATCAGCCTGTACGCTGGTTTAGTGTACCCAACAGTTTTTGGTCGGCTACTGATCTTTTCGCCTTCCCTCTGGTTATCCCGGACCGTTTTCACGACGGCGGCCCGGGGCCGGATACCAGCTGGAACAAAATGGTACCTGTACGGAGGGGAGAGCGAGTCAGCGAGCATGGTGCCGGGGCTAAAACGATTTGTCGATGCCTTGCGTAAACCGCCCCAGCAGCAGCGCATGGCTATTCAACTAACGACCAACCCCCAGGGAACCCATAGCGAATCCTGCTGGGGGAACGAGTTTCCGGCAGCCGTCGAGTGGTTGTTTTATTAAATGGACGAACGGAAACTAACCGTTATCCGTAGTGCGTTAGGTGTACCATGATTAGTATCGTACAAATAAAGGGCCGTTCGGCCAACGCCCGGATTATTCCTGTTGTTCAAACCGAAGCGTTAGCCGATTCGCTGGCTACCCTGGCCGACCAGCTAAGCTTACCCGCTCAGGTTCTGCAAACTGATTTCAAGGCGGAACTGCACGAGGTTCTGCCCGTTTATCAGCCGGGCGGAGAACGAATTTTTCTGCTGGGTCTGGGAAAGAAGCCCGGAGCCATCGACTGGCTGAAAGCGTTCCGTAAGGTATTCTTTACCGTGAAGAGCCGGTTGCCTCAGCAGGTTGAGGTAAACCTGACTGGCTTTTCGGGCGAGGTGGTCGAAGCGGTTGTGCTGGGCATTCGGGCGGGTGGATACGATCTTCGCCTATACCAGACGGATAAACCGGATGCGGGGCTATTCTACGGGGAGTCGGGGACGTTACAGCTAACGGTTGATACCGATGCGGTAGAAACGGCTAATCAAGCCCGTTCGCGCGCCGAAGCGATTGCCCAAACCCAGCGGGAAATGCTGGATTTACTGAATGCGCCCGCTAACTACAAAAATCCGCAGACGCTGGCCGACTGGACAACTCAATCCGGTCGTGAAAACGGCTATGCAGTGACCGTACTGGACAAAGCCGAACTGGAACGGCAGGGACTCGGGGCGCTGCTCAGCGTGAGTCAGGGGAGTGACACCCCGCCCGTCCTGATCATTGCCGAATACAAACCCGACCGATCAGCTGCGCAGCCGGGAAAGCCGTTGCCGAAAGTGGGACTGGTGGGCAAGGGGGTTACGTTCGATACCGGCGGTATTTCGATCAAATCCTCGACCAACATGCACCTGATGAAGAGCGACATGGGCGGAGCCGCTGCGGTTCTCGGCACGGTAGAGGTTGCCGCCAAGCTGAAACTGCCCATTCATTTGATCGGCATTGTCCCATCCACGGAAAACAGCGTCGATGGGCGTTCGACCAAGCCCAGTGATGTCATTACCTCGTATTTGGGCAAAACGATTGAGATTATCGATACCGACGCCGAGGGACGGGTTATTCTGGCCGATGGACTGGGGTATATGGTGCGTCATTTCCAGCCCGATGTGCTGATCGACCTGGCTACCCTGACCGGCAGCGTCATTGCCGCCCTGGGTTACCACGCAGCGGGCCTGTTTACGCCCAATGACGAGCTGGCGGCTCAACTTACGACCGCTGCCGATTATACCGGTGAGCGACTGTGGCGGATGCCCGTCTGGGATGTGTACAAGGAAGACATTAAGTCTGACGTAGCCGACGTGAAGAACTTTAGCGGAAAACCCGTGGCTGGTTCGATCAGTGCCGCCAAGTTTCTGGAAGTCTTTACCGAGAATCATCCGGCCTGGGCGCATCTGGACATTGCCGGTACGGCCTTCGCCGACAACGAATTTGGCTCGCAGAAAAACGCGACTGGCTATGGTATTCGACTGTTGATTGATTACCTGCAACGGCTGGCTGACGTGGATTAACCGCAGAAAATCAACCGGCGTAAACCCGCCAGCCCATAACCAACCGTCCGCTTACGCAGTTACCTACGTAGTTGACAGCCTCGTTCACACTACTAACCAGCTCATTTCTATGCATTCGTTGTCCTTTCTGTGCATCGCTACTTTTTTCAAGGGCGAAGCGTTTCTACGGGCCTGCAAGTCGTTAGGCAACACGGTTTATTTGCTGACTGACCAGAAACTGGCGGATAAAGAATGGCCCCGCGATGCCATCGACGAGTTTTTTTTCCTCCAATCGCCGAGCAATTCGTCCGAAAGCTTGGCGGAGATGGTTACTGGACTGGCCCATGTTATGCGCTCCCGCAGGATCGACCGGGTGGTGGCGCTGGATGACTTCGACGTAGAAAAAGGAGCCCTGATCCGGGAAACGTTCCGGATTCCGGGTATGGGGCAGACGACGGCCCGCTTTTTCCGGGACAAACTGGCCATGCGGATGCGGGCGGCTTCGGAGGGAATCCGGGTTCCGGCGTTCAGCGCGCTTTTCCACGACGAAACCGTTACGGACTTCCTGCGCGCTACCGAGGCCCCCTGGCTGATAAAACCCCGCTCGGAAGCCTCGGCGACGGGTATTCAAAAAGTGCACTCGCTCGAAGAAGCCTGGTCGGTAATTCACGCCCTGGGTGACCGGCGGCACGAGTTCCTGATCGAACAATTCAAGCCGGGGCGGGTCTACCACGTCGATTCGCTTTCCTACGAGAAAACCATTGTGTTTACGCTCGCTAGTATGTATCTGGCAACACCCATGGAAGTTGCCCATGGTGGCGGGGTATTCCGGACAATGAATTTATCGCCCCAAGCCCCCGAAACGAGTTCGCTGTACGAAATCAATACCCGTGTGCTAAACGCATTTGGTATGCGCCATAGCGCATCACATTCGGAATACATCCGGGGCGATCATGACGGAGAGTTGTATTTTCTGGAAACGTCGTCGCGGGTAGGGGGTGCACACATTGCCGAAATGGTCGAAGCCGCATCCGGCATCAACCTGTGGAGCGAATGGGCCAAGCTGGAAGTGGCGGTGGCGCGGGGTGAAACCTACCAGGTTCCGGTGAACGAACCGCAGTACGCCGGCCTGATTGTTTCGCTGGCACGCCAGCAGTGGCCGGATCTGTCGTCGTTTACGGATTCCGAAATCTGGTGGCGCATGAAGCGGGAACACCACATTGGGCTGATTGTGCGCGCAACGGATGCTGACCGCATTCAGCAACTTCTGGACGCGTACATGCATCGGATTTATACCGACTTTCACGCGTCCGCGCCAGTTCCGGAAAAACCAACGAACTGACAACGAATGTACATTCTGACAATGAATGTGTCTTATAAAATGCCGTTTCGTTCGCCGGTGGCCTGCCAGTCGGTATCCATCTGCGCAAACCGTTGTGCGACAGTAGCCAGAAACGGTTCGTCGAGCATCGCGGGAACGTCGTCGGGGTCGGTTACATCCATTTCGCTGATTTTATACGTCTGTTCGTACGGACCGGCTTCGATCTTAACGATATATTTGTTGTTCCAGGCGTAGAGGCCAATGCGAAAGTGGGGGTGTGGAATCTCGTGAACGAAACGCATACGTGACTGATTGTTAACCGGAATAGCCGGTCTATTGACGAATGAACTCTTTTTTTCAAAAAAGTCCGATGGAGACGGCAAAGGTAGGAAACTCTCCGAGTCGTGCCTTCTTTTTGGCGTTTCTCGCAGTACAAATTATCGGAACAAGCTTTTCGTGTACAAATAATACCGACGAAGCGGCCCAGTTTTTCCTGCGGGGGAACGTTCAGTTGCAAAAACGGGAGTATAAAGAAGCAATTCGCTTTTATTCCGAAGCGCTGGAGAAAAAGCCGGACTTCGCCGATGCGTACAACAACCGGGGGCTGGCCAAGTTCCGTGACGACGATCGGGAAGGGGCTCTGGCGGATTATACGCGGGCCATCCAGACCGACACGGATTTTGGCGCAGCCTACCTGAACCGGGCGGAGGTGTTGCTCGAAACCGGTGATGCCGCCGGTAGTCTGGCCGACCTGCAACGCATCGAGCAACAATACCGGGATTCGACCTTTTTCCAGACGCGGCTGGGAGACACCTATGTGCGGCTGAATAACCCCGCGCAGGCGCAGGTTTCCTACGACCGGGCGCTTCAACTGCAACCGACTAACGTCGAAGCCTTAACGAACCGGGGCGCGTTGTACTTTAGCCAGAAAGCGTACGAGCAGGCCCGCGCGGATAGTGAGCAGGCGCTGCGGCTGAATCCTAAACAGGATGCCGCGCTAAACAACAAAAGCTTATTACTGGCGCGTGACGGAAACTATGCGGAGGCCTTAGCCTTTGTGGAGCGGGCGCTGATCGCTAAACCGAATCAACCGTATTACCTGAACAACAAAGCGTATTTACTGCTGATGCTAAATCGTACCGCCGAGGCCCTGCCGCTGGTGCAGGAATCCCTGCGACTGGATAAAACCAACGCTTGGGCGCATCGGACGCTTGGCCTGTATTACCTGAATCAAAAACAGCCGGCCCTGGCTCTCGCGGCATTCAAAGAAGCCGAAAAGCTGGATGCCTCCGTCGATGCGCTTTATTATTACCTGGGTAAGGCCGAATTGGCTGCGGGGAATAAAGCGGGGGCCTGCGCGGCCTGGCAACGGGGCGAATCGGCGGGGGATGAGCTAGCCCGTCGGGAACGAACCGCCCGTTGTCAATAGACGGAAGGCGGACATTGTGTCCGTATCCGTCCGAACCGCACCCGTTACCAGACCTTAGAGCCCACGAAGTGCTTTACGCATTGTTTACCTTATGGTCGTTGAATCGTTAAACGTTGCGCTATGCCGAAGACCGAAACCCTCGAAGAGTTTTACCAGCATAAATTCAACTGGTTACCCGAATCCCTCAAACAGGATATCGGGCATTTTAATGTATTCCGGCTGGAAGATTGCCTGAGTCCGCACAGCACACCCATCAGTTACAGCCGCCGTAGTTTTTACAAGATCAGTTTGATCCGGGGTAAGAATGTGTATCACTACGCCGATAAAAGCATTGAGATCGCGGGGGCTACGCTGATGTTCTTTAATCCGCAGGTGCCTTATACCTGGGAATCGCTGTCGGACGACGTAACGGGTTTTTTCTGCATTTTTAAGGAAGCCTTTTTTACCGAAAAGATGCGCGGAGGGTTGAGCGAGCTGCCTATGTTTACGACGGGGGGCAAACCGGCGTACATGCTGACCGCGGCCCAGGATACCCAGGTCAGTGGCCTTTTTGAGAAAATGCTCAACGAAATCAATTCGGACTATCCCTTCAAGTACGATCTGTTGAGGAGCTACGTAACCGAGCTGATTCATTACGCCCTCAAGATGCAGCCGTCCGAGACCCTGTATCAGCATCCGAACGCCAACACGCGCATCACGGCTATTTTTACCGAACTCCTCGAACGTCAGTTCCCGATTGAATCCCCCGCGCAACGGTTTTCGCTGCGCTCGGCTACGGACTACGCACAGCGGTTGTCGGTCCACGTCAATCACCTGAACCGGGCCATTCGGGAAACCACCGGAAAAACGACTACCGATCACATTGCCGAGCGCGTCGTCAGCGAAGCACGGGCTTTGCTGAAACATACGAACTGGACGGTTTCGGAAATTAGCTACAGCCTGGGCTTCGAAGAACCGTCTCATTTCAACAACTTTTTCCGTAAACACACCCAGCTAACACCCTCCGCTTTTCGGATTGTTTGAATTTTGTAAGTATCGGCTTGAATTGCGCTAGTGTCTCCCGGTTTGTCCCTGCTACTTTTGTCCGGTCAACCGATGATGACTATGAATAACAAACGAGTTTGGTTTATAACCGGGGCCTCGAAGGGAATCGGGCGAAGCCTGGTAAAGCAGTTGTTAGCACAGGGCGAACGGGTAGCGGCTACCTCCCGAAACGTGGGGGCTCTGATCGATTCACAACCGCAAAGCCCTGACTTTTTACCCTTAGCCGTTGACCTGACCAGTGATGCCAGCGTAGCAGCCGCTGTTCAACAGGTCGTTGACCGGTTTGGTACGATTGACGTCGTGGTCAACAATGCCGGATACGGAATAGGCGGAAGCATCGAAGAACTGACCGATGAAGAAGCCCGCGCGAGCTTCGACGTCAATGTGTTTGGAACCTTGAATGTGATTCGGCAGGTTATGCCCATCCTGCGGGCGCAGCAGTCCGGCCACATTATCAACATTTCGTCCATTGCCGGTATTACGGCCAACACCGGATGGGCTGTTTATGGGGCCGCTAAATACGCCGTGGTAGGGCTTTCGGAGGTGTTGGCGCAAGACGTACGGGCGTTTGGTATCAACGTAACCGTGGTGGCACCGGGCGCGTTCAGAACGCAGTTTCTGAGTGACGAGTCGATCGTGATGGCAAAGAACCCCATTGACGCATACGAAGCTGTACGGTCCTCTCACGCTTACTACCTAACTCTGGATGGCAAGCAGGCCGGCGACCCGGAGAAAGCGGCATCAGCCATGATTGAGGTGGCATCGGTTCCTGATCCTCCGCTTTATCTCTTATTGGGTACCGATGCGTATCAACGAGCCTTTCACAAGCTGGACGTTATGCGAACGGAATGGGCCGCCTGGGAGCGCTTAACCAAATCGACGGATTATTGATAGCCAATAACTGGTTCGTCATAATCCGGATAGTCCGTCTTACAAGCGTTCGTCTTCCCCAAAAACCAGTCAGGGAGTTTACTGTACTGGCTTTTCGGAGAAGACGAACGCTTCTGTTTAAAGGACCAACTAATTAACTATACCTGTAGTTATAGTTACTGGAACACTTGCCGACACTGTGCTTTGTAGGCGGCAAACTGTTCCTGGTTGACGTATTTGTCGGTCGTTACTTCCAGTAGTTTAGCCCGTTCACTTCGGGTGAAAAAATCCGGTAGGAGGGTCTGTATCGTTTCGAGCGAGGTGCATACCTGGTAGTCGAGCCTGGCATCCTCGGCGGTGTTCCGGGCCGTATAACCGTGCGGTGTTTCGAAATAGCGTTCCAGCTCAGGTTGTCGGCTCGGCCCGTCGATAATCCGAAAGATATGCCCACCGTCATTGTTAAGAAGGACAATGCGCAGGTTAGGCGGTACGGGATTCGACCATAAGGCATTCCGATCGTAAAAAAAAGCAACGTCGCCCACCACAAGTGTCACGATCTGATCGGTTAGTAACGCAGTACCGACCGCCGTACTCAAACAACCATCGATACCACTGACGCCCCGGTTGGCCCAGACCTGAATGTGCTGCTGTTCATCGATGCCGCAGAGATTTGCGTACCGCACGGGCATACTATTCGCCAGGTGTAATACCGACTGCGCCGGCAAGTGATCGAGCACCTGTTGTACCGCCGACCAGTCGGTTAGTCGGCGATCGGTACCGCTGACGGTTTGCCGAACTAGTTTAGCGGCCTGTCGGTCGGCGGTTTGCCACCGGTTGAGAAAGGTGTCGTTTTGATCGGCATCGTCGCCCTGCAAAAAACGCTGGTAATCTAAATCGGCAAATAGTTTGTCGAGGAAAGGCCGGGGTTCGGAGGGGACAAGCGTTGTCAGGGATTGAAATGAATCATTGATGCGGTCAACGGTGGGGTGGATGTGCCAGTGGCGTCGGGCGGGATACTGGCGGAAATAGGTTTTCAGGTTTCGGGTCAGAAAGGAATTGCCTAGGGTAATCAGCAGGTCGGGTCGCAGCGCTTCGGCGTTTGTCGCGTCGATCCCCGCCAGAAACGTATCTGTATGGGTAATAAACTGATCATTGTGGGCCATCGAAGCGGTAATTTCTCCGACGACCGGTACGCCCAGTTCCTCGCTTATTTTCCGAAGAATAGCCAGTAAGGCCGGATCGTAGGGAATCTGCCCCACCGCCAGGAGCGTGCGTTCGCTTTGATCCCATTCATTGAGCAGCTTGTGCCAGGTGTCGGTTGACAGCGTAGGCTGAGCCGGAAGGGTATCGAGTACCCGTACCCGCTCGGCCCGAAACGATTCTTCGGCAGTTGGATAAAAAGGCTCCCGCAGGGGAACGTTGATGTGAACCGGCCCCGGTGCGGGCAGGCGGCACAGATTGATGGCTTCGTTGACCGAGCGTTCGATAAACCAGCGGGCATCGGGGTGGCTGTAATCGGCGGGCAGATCGTAACTCCGCTTGACGTGCGTTCCGAAGATAGTCGCCTGATCGATGGTTTGACCATCCTGCTGGTGCAACCATTCGTGCGGCCGGTCGGCGGTCAGCAGCAGCAGCGGGACCTGCTGAAAATACGCTTCAACAACGGCGGGGGCGAGGTTGTACACCGCACTGCCGGAGGTACAGATCAACGCCACCGGATTTTGGCTTTGCTGAGCCATGCCCAGGGCAATAAAGCCAGCTGACCGCTCATCGGCAACGACGCGCACCCGAAGATGCGGATGGCGGGCGACCGCCAGTGTAAGCGGAGCGGAGCGCGAACCCGGCGCGACCACCACGTCGGTGATTCCTTTCTGATAAAGAAGTTCGGCGATGTTGACAATGGGTTGCAGGACCGGCATAAAGCGTAAAGAGACGTTAGGGCTGCAAACATAACCATTGAAACGGGACAGCGTTCGGCCATCTGTCCTAGATTTTACGTTACTTTGTTTATAGAATTACTTTTTGCCCGAATCCGCACCCATTGGCCTGTTCTTTTTCACCCCACTGATCAATGAAATCGGTCCGTTCTGTCAATCCAGCTAATCCGTCATAAACGAAGCGGAGGCTGGTAACGTTATAGTGTACACCAATCCATTTAATCCGTTAATCCTACTTCATGAACCGAATCACATTTGACAACGAAGAATCCATTCGGGTAAAGTCGCTGGCGGGGGCAGCCCTTATCAACGTCCTGTTGGTGGCCGTTCTCTTATTTGTTCATCTGTCGCAGACCGTTCCCGTTCCAACGCCTATCCAGTTTGTGGAGGTTAACTTCGGAACAGATACGCGGGGAAGCGGTCGCATCCAGACGCACAATAAGGCATCCGATTCGCCCAACCCCGAAGAAGTGAAAGCGTCCGAAAAACGCGAGAATCCGAAAGTAACGATGACGCCCAAGCTGGAAAAGGTCCGGCCCGTTCCAACGCCGAAGGTTGAGGATGCCAAACCCGCCAAAACCGCAACGGAAAAGCCGATTATTGCCAGCAAAGCGGAAAGCCCGGTAACCACGCCCGAACGCCCGGAACCGAAACGAATCGAAACCGCGAAGGTAGCCCCCGCCGAACGGCCTGCTCCACCCGCTCCGACCCGGAAAGCCGAGTCGGTAAACAGTGATGCCTTGTTTAAAAAATCAACCAGCAGCGGAGGTTCCAATGGAACAATTGGCAAAGCATCCGGTGTCGGGGGCAACAACAACGGGGATGACGCCAGTGGCGTTGGGGACAAAGGCAATCCAAACGGTAAAATTGATGCCAAGAGTTTATACGGTACGCCGGGTGGGGCTGCTACGGGCGTTGCGTTTGACGTGTCGGGCTGGTCACTGGCCGGTCGTCCGAGCGTGAACGACGATTCGGATGAAACCGGAAAGATTGTGTTTAAGATTACCGTTGATGGCGAGGGCGAAATTACCCGCGTTCAAACCCAGCAAACAACCGTTAGTCCGTCCGTCGTCGAAGTTTACCGGAAAGCGGTGCAACGGCTTCGACTTCGGCCCAAAGGGGGCGCTACGCCACCCGTAGCCACCGGTACGATTACCTTTATTATCACGTCCAAGTAAATGCAGTATCAGGAAGCGCTCGACTATCTGTACAGTCGGCTCCCCGTTTTTCACCGGATCGGTGCCAAGGCACTCAAGCCCGGATTGACCAATACGCTCCGGTTGTGTGAGGCACTCGGTAATCCGCAACACCAGTTTAACAGTATTCATGTTGCCGGAACAAACGGCAAGGGCAGTACCTCACACATGCTGGCGGCTGTTTATCAGTCGGCGGGTTATCGGGTAGGATTGTACACGTCTCCCCACCTAAAATCGTTTACCGAGCGCATTCGGCTCAATGGTCAGCCGATCGCCGAAGAGGAGGTAGCCGCTTTCGTAACAGCCAATCAGGCGTTGATCGAAACCATCGAACCGTCGTTTTTCGAGCTAACTGTAGCGATGGCTTTCGATTATTTCGCCCGCCAGCAACTCGATGTGGCGATCATTGAAGTAGGCCTGGGGGGGCGGCTCGACTCGACCAACGTGATTACACCGCTGGCATCGGTGATCACCAATATTGGCTATGATCATACCGACGTGTTGGGTGACACACTCCCGCAAATCGCCCGGGAGAAAGCCGGAATTATCAAACCCGGCGTTCCGGTCATCGTGGGAGAAACGCAGGCCGAAACAATTCCGGTCTTTACCGATATTGCTAATTTGCTAAATGCACCACTGACCATTGCCGACCAGCAGTATTTAGTAGAACAGGATGGGGTTTCGGAAGGGCTGCGGCAGCTACGCGTTCGCAACGATACGGCCCCAACGCGGTCCTTGTCGTTGGATTTGACGGGCGGTTATCAGCTTCGGAACGTAGCAACGGTGCTCGCCACAATCGCTGTTTTACAGCCAATATGGCCCGTCTCAATCGAGGCTATTGAGAACGGTTTACGATCGGTGGTTTCACTGACCGGACTGAAAGGCCGTTTCCAGATGCTTCGTCAGGAGCCCCGTGTTATTGTCGATACAGCCCATAATAAACCGGGATTGGAAGCGCTTTTTGCCACGCTGCAAACCATGTCATTTGCTTCGTTGCGAATGGTCATCGGCCTGGTTGCCGACAAAGATCGGACTTCGGTTCTGCTCACCTTACCCACATCGGCTACTTACTATTTCTGTCAGGCCGATTCACCCCGGTCATTACCCGCCGAAACATTGCAAGCGGAAGCACAGGTGCTGGGCCGTTTCGGCGCTTACTACAAGGATGTAAACAGTGCGCTTCAAGCTGCTTTACAGGAAGCATCCCCCAACGATTTAGTGGTCGTTACGGGAAGTAATTATCACATTGCTGAATTAATCGATTTATAACCGTGACTCGTCGCAAACATCATTTCTTTCTGCAAAATGCGGAAAGCACAAACGTCATTGAAGTTGGTAAACCTCTTTACAAAAGCATTAAAGGTCGTTGGCGTGACGACTATTTTACAAACGAAAATCCGCTAATACTGGAGTTGGCGTGTGGGAAAGGTGAATACACCGTTGGCTTAGCGCAGGCGTTTCCCGACAAAAATTTCATTGGTGTTGATATCAAAGGAGACCGGATTGCGAGAGGGTCGAAGATCGCGCAGACCCTGGGTTTGTCGAACGTGGCATTCCTACGGACAGACATTAATTACCTGGAGGAATTCTTTGACGAAGGAGAGGTCAATGAGATCTGGATTACATTTCCTGACCCGCAACCCAGGCCGAAACAAGAGAAGCACCGACTAACGCATCCACGCTTTTTGGCTGTTTACAAACGACTACTTAAGCCTGGTGGATCATTACATTTGAAAACTGACAATCCCGAGCTGTTCGCGTATAGTCTGGAACAAGTTAAAGGCACCGGTTGCTACGATTTACAATCAACAACAGACTTATATCAGTCCAATTTAAATAGAATTCACATCGGTATAAAGACTAAATACGAAGAAATGTTTTTTAATAAAGGCTTTACGATCAACTATTTACAATGTAAAATGGGTGCAGTTTTGTAAACCGCACCCATTTGTAAACTAAGAACCAGAAAGTCTATTTAATAAGGTAAACTAGGTAGGTGACTGGCCTTCCAGCGACTTAGTTTACATTTGTGACTTACTTAAATAGCTTTACGATCAAGTCAGCAACACGGCTTGAGTAGCCAAATTCGTTATCGTACCAGCCCACTACTTTTGCCAGGTTTCCATTAGCAGCTGTCAACTGTGAATCGAATATGCATGAGTGTGGGTTGCCTACGATATCAATAGAAACGATTGGATCCTCCGTGTATTCCAGATACCCTTTCAGCGTCGTTTCCGATGCTTCTTTGATCGCATTGTTGATCTCTTCAATCGTGACTTCCCGTTTCAAAACGACCGTTAAATCGGTCAGCGATCCATCGGGAGTTGGTACGCGGAGTGCGTTTCCGTCTAGTTTACCCTTCAATTGAGGAAGTACTAAACCAACTGCTTTAGCGGCACCGGTAGACGTTGGAACGATTGATAGAGCAGCTGCCCGGGCCCGACGTAGATCAGAGTGAGGAGCGTCCTGCAAATTCTGGTCAGCGGTATAAGCGTGGATGGTTGTCATGTATCCTTTCTCGATACCAAAAACATCATCCAGAACTTTTGCCATTGGCGCCAGGCAGTTGGTTGTGCAGGAAGCATTCGATACGATTGTTTCCTCGCCTGTCAGTGTTTCGTCATTTACGCCTAAAACAACCGTAGGGATGTTTCCTTTAGCGGGAGCAGAGATAACTACTTTTTTAGCACCGGCTTGCAAATGTTGTCCGGCACCAGCTTCATCCACAAAGCGGCCAGTTGACTCAAGAACCACGTCAACGTTTAGATCTTTCCAGGGAAGATTCTTGGGGTCCCGTTCCGCGTAAGCGTTTATCCGCTGACCGTTTACGGTAATACTTTCTTTATCTGACTCGACACTTCCAGAAAACTTGCCGTGTACGGAATCATACTTTAACAGATGTGCTAATGTTGCATTATCTGTTAGATCATTAATCGCTACAACTTCAATGTTTTCCTTTGCTAGTAGTTGTCTGAAAGAAAGGCGACCGATGCGACCGAAGCCATTAATGGCAACGCGTATTTTTTCCATGAACTTAAAAAATAATTTGTTTTGGCCTCAAATATACGGATTAAAGTAGAGGAGATAAAAAGATAAGATATTTAGTAACACCAGGAAGACTATTTTAGCAAATTAGTAAATCAGATTAACACTTTAGTAAATAATATTAGTAAAACTAACAACACTTAGCTATATTTGCGGTTTTCCTAACAACCATAGGAATATACTAAACAAATTGCTAATTTTCGCATAAAATACTACAGGTGAATGCTAATTTTACTAATTTAGTTTTTATTAGCTAAATCTCCTTTGAATAGGAGAGGTATAACTAATCTTCATTTAAGATTATGGTTCTAAGATCGTCGGTAATCATATTGATACAGGTCATTGCTGATTTTTGCCCACAGTGAGGCTCAATTTCTACTATTATTTTTGCATGCATACAGAACACCTAAAGGCTTTATATTCTCTAATATTTCTCTCAAGTCTACTGGGTTTAACTGGTTGTTGATTCTACTTAGAATCAGAGGCACACTGGGTTAGAAGTCTTATCATGACTATTAAATCTGAAATTAAAATCTATACGTACACTTACAGTCCATATCAGTTGAGGGCATACTGGACCAGTGATGACTTTGTTTATTCATTTATAAATGGCTTCATAAAGCTTAAGATAGATGAGAATTTGTCGATCTTAACAGATTTTGTTAACCAAGCGAGTACAATCCCAGCTACTTTACGCGCTTACTAGCAGACCAATAATTTAACACAGTTGTAGATAGTAGAAACATTTATTCTTTTTTTCGCAAAACTACTATCAGTTCGATTTTGTGGTTGCTATATGTAGATGGCATTATTTATGCGACTAGTTAATAGAAGACCAATGATACTTAACTGCTTTAGAACCATCCTTTAAAAACAGTCCTCAAAAATTCTAAGCTATATTTAAACTATACGCGTCTTATTACTATCTTTGAATCGCTAGAATTTATATACCTATATAATATTATTGAAATATAAAAGAATATTCTGCTTATTAGTATATAACACTGAATATGAGAAAGTTATAAGATTATCTATAAACTTTTACTTTAATTGAATGCGTAACGAAATCGAAGCTATTTGGGCTAATCGAGAATTATTAGCTGATCAAAAATCAATTGAGTTGATCAAAGAAGTAATAGATCAATTAGATAGGGGAGTTCTCCGGGTGGCCACTCCATCGACTGATGAACAGGGGGAATGGATCGTCAACGAGTGGGTAAAAAAATCCATACTTCTTTATTTCATTAGTCAACAGATGAAACAAGAGGAGGTAGGAATTTTTTCATTCCACGACAAGATCCCATTAAAAACTAAATTCGCTGAAGCTAAAGTACGAGTAGTTCCACCGGCTGTTGCCCGATACGGTTCCTATCAGGCGCCGGGGGTTATCCTTATGCCTTCGTATGTAAACATTGGTGCTTATGTAGATGAGCGTACGATGGTTGATACATGGGCTACCGTAGGCAGTTGCGCTCAGATTGGTAAAGATGTTCACCTTAGTGGCGGTGTTGGCATTGGGGGAGTACTTGAACCACCACAAGCCGCACCCGTCATTGTTGAAGATGGAGCCTTTATTGGTTCGCGTTGCATTGTTGTTGAGGGAGCTCACATAGGTAAGCGGGCTGTACTCGGCGCCGGAGTAACCATCACTGGCTCATCAAAAATCATTGACGTTACTGGTGAAAAGCCCGTCGAGTACAAAGGAAAAGTTCCTGCTAACTCCGTTGTGATCCCTGGTAGCTATGCTAAACAATTTCCGGCTGGCGAATTTCATGTTCCTTGTGCTATTATTATTGGCCAGCGTAAAGAATCTACAGATTTAAAAACATCCCTGAACGATGCGTTGCGCGAGAACAATGTAACAGTTTAATAGTTTACAAAGTCAGATTTACTTACTTAACCACTAACGTGACAAAAATAAATAGGGGTTACAATTGAATAATAACAATTGTAACCCCTATTTATTTTTGTATTATGTCCGTACATTTACGGCTGTAATTTACGGTACAGAATTTACGTTTATCTTTGTATCGCATATGGTATTCCGTAGACAAAGAAGAATTATGACTATCAATGATAAGATTAAACAGATCCTAATTGAAAAGAACTTGTCTCCGTCTTATTTCGCCGATGAGATAGGGGTTCAGCGGTCTAGCATCTCTCATATATTATCAGGACGAAATCGGCCTAGTTTCGACATTATACAAAAAATAATTCGCCGTTTTCCTGAGTTGGGCTACGAGTGGATTATGGAAGATGAAAGTCAAAACCCGATGCCGTCCCAGGCGTCGTCTATCAATTACTCCACTAGAAATACGATTCGCCCGAACGATCGTCCTGATCGATTTCATCAAGAGGTTTCTTATTCCGTACCGCAGCCTCTAGGCGTAAGAAGCCAGCGCAATGAAATTCCACCAAGTTCGCCGACAGTTCCTATAAATTCTGAGTTTGTCGAGGAGCCAGCCCCGATGCCAACCACAGCAGAGAAGAAGGTTGAACGAATCCTGATTTTTTATACGGATGGCTCATTCCGGGAGTATACATCTACTCATTGACGTTGCTGCCGAAGATAATTAGCTACTAGATTTATTGGAGCTAGTTTCTGGTTATAAACCTCAGTTGAATCAGGATCGTTGATTCGTTTTACTCGTCGGTTTCACCGCCAATAACCAATTGTAGATACTTAGAAAACAGCCTTTAGAGTGCTCTGGAGACTGTTTTTTGTGTTTATGCCCTAAACCCTTGTAAAGCAATACTTTAGCGTTCCACGTGGATAACTTGTCGATCAAGTCACGCAAACCATACGGTTTTGAGCTTAATTTTTTCAACTTGGAGCATGGGATAATTGCTTGCTGAGCGTACGCCAATCATCGATTTTGTTTTTCCTCCGCCAAGGCTATTTGAGCTTGGGATAATAAAGATATTTAATTCAGCTAAAAGCTAGTCTTTACTTTACTCATCAATCCCACGGTAGAGTTCAATCACCTTGTAGCGAAAGCACCCTCTTGGTACTTTTCTTGAGATTAATAAAACTACTTACTTTCATAGCTAAACTAAACATGACCGGTATCATGACAGCTATTCTAGTACAATACGATTTGTTATATAATTTATATTATGTTAAGTAAGATCATCATAAAAGAGGGCCGATACTTTTGGTACCGGCCCTCCTAGTGTTATTCTGCACAGACTACTTTCTTTTCTTCGTACTGTTTTAGAATGTTTTGCAGGTTTGTCAGGTTGTCCGTTACTTCCGCTTCGTCTTTAATCGACTTGGCTTTGGTAAAGTATGGTAACGCCAGTTTGAACTTACCACAAACTTTTCCTTCGATTTCCTTACCCTTAGCCTGATACTCTTTCATATCCATGGCTGACAACTGCTTGTTCAACTCAGCCCCTTCGTTATAATAGTAAACGCCCAGGTTGAAGTTTGCATCGTAGTTATTCGGATCAACAGCCAGCGCTTTCGTATAGTAGTCTTTAGCTAGCCCCATTTGTTCCGTTTGCTTCTGTCTCAGTTCGGTCAACCGCTTTTCCGAGTCCGCGGTAGCCGATGCGTTAGCCGACGCTTCTTTAGCGGCTGCATCCAACCGGGCAATCTCGGCTTTCTGATCGGCGGCTCTTTTCTGAACGTCAGCTAACTGACGCTTCAGTTCCGCGCTCTTTGGCTGCTTCTTGATTAAAGCACTCAGGCGAGTTACCTCACTGCTGTACGTATCCAGCAAACCTTTCGCATCGGCGAGCTGCTTGCCAGCGTTACCGCTTTTCTTTGTTTCGCCTTCCAGCTTCCGAACTTCTTCTTTCGCTTTGGTAGCTGCGTTATCATAAATAATACCCAGGTTTACCAAGTTCTGAACGTTCTTCGGATCTTTCTCAACCATCTGCTTCATTCCCGCGATCGCATCATCCATCCGGTTTGTACGCAGCATGATGTTGACCTTCTCATTCGACAGATCTTTATTGTTGGGGGCAAGTGCTATCCCTTTATCCAAGGTAGCCAGTGCTTTATCCACTTCGTTGTCGCTGCTGTACAGCATCGCCAGCGAACCGTAAATAGACGCGTCTTTACCACCACCAGCGATGTATTTTTCTAACTGGGTTTTTGCGGTAGCGTTATCTTTCAACTGCTGAGCAGCGATCGCTGTATATAACGGTGCCAGCGTATCTTTGGGATTGATATCACCAGCCACGGTCATTGCCTTGATCGCATCAGGATAATTTTTCGACTGGAATTTAGCGACTCCTTGTTGCATGAAAGCACCGTAGAGCGCTTGGCCCTTCATAGCCTCCTCGGCTTCTTTCGCCAGCCGGCCCGGACCACCTTTCTTGTCCTTGTCTAATTCGATTACTTTTTTGTATGCTTCGTACGCGGTGGTAGCAGCACTGGAATCGACGCGGATATATTGAGCCGCGATATTCTGGTACGTTTTAGCCCGATCCATCCAGGTGCTGGCTTTGGTCGACGCTTTCGCGTCCGCGATATCCTTGTCGCTCTTGTCCTTGTCTTTTTTAATGGCATCCATCGCGGCAGCATCCAATGCATTGGCTGCCCCACCCTGATTCTGAGCATAGGCTCCTGCGGACAGGCAACACGCTACGAGAACTGCAATAGCTGATGATTTCATGTGTTAAATGGGGTTGTGTTTTATTTTCAGAAACGAAATTAACGATTCTGTCTGTATAAGCATGACTGACCTTAAATTGTTTGAGCCGCCGGGACAGTATAGACCATCAGTTCCGGCGGCTCAACGCACTCATACTAAATTACTTAAGCGGAAATTTCGTCGGATTCAGTCGCGAGACCGTCCTCTCCCTCCTCCTGCTTAATTTTCGTCACCGACGAAATGGCATCGCCATCGCGCAGACTGATCAGACGAACACCCTGCGTGTTTCGGCCAATTACACTAATATCGGTAACCGGCGTCCGGATAGCGATTCCGGATTTATTGATAATCATCAGATCGTTGTTATCAGCCACATCAAGTATAGCCACCAAACGACCGACCTTCTCAGTTACTTTCAGTGTTCCAACGCCTTTGGCACCACGATTCGTTACTCGATATTCCTCAATTTCTGACCGCTTTCCGTACCCTTTCTCCGAAACAACCAGCAACTGGGCCTGCGTTGAATCAATGCAGACCATACCCACTACGTGGTCCGTGGTGTCTTCCTCATCCAGCGTAATACCGCGTACCCCCGCAGCCGTACGGCCCATCGGACGAACGCGGCTTTCGTGGAAGCGAACGGCTTTACCCGCACTTGACGCGATCACAATGTCGTTATCACCGTTGGTCAGACAAACACCAATCAGCTGATCGTCTTCATCGATCGTAATGGCGATGATCCCATTCTGACGAGGCCGGGAGAACGCTTCGAGCATCGTCTTTTTGATCGTGCCCTGGCGTGTACACATCACAATGTAATTATTGTTGATGTAATCCTCATTTTTCAGATCCGTCACATTGATGACAGCCCGGACCTTATCGTCACCTTCAATATTAATGAAGTTGGCGAGGGGTCTCCCTTTCGAGGTTCGGGAACCTTCGGGTAGTTCGTACACGGGCAACCAGTACAAGCGTCCCTTCTGGGTAAAGGCCAGCAGGGTGTTGTGCATGGTAGCGGTGAAGAGGTGTTCGGTAAAATCTTCCTCTTTCGTGGTAGCTGCCTTCGCTCCCACTCCCCCGCGTCCCTGCGAACGGTATTCGGTCGTCGGCGTACGCTTGATGTAGCCTTCGTGCGAAATGGTGATCACCATGTCCTCATCGGCAATCAGCGAAAGATCACTGATGTTTCCGTCGCCGAGGGCATTGATCTGGGTCCGGCGTTCGTCACCGTAGCGGGCACGGATGTCGAGCAATTCTTCTTTGATAACTTGCCGCTTACGCTCTTCACTAGCCAGAATTTCTTTCAGGTTCGCGATCTCACGCATCAACTCGTCGTACTCGGCCTGTAGCTTGTCCCGTTCCAGACCCGTCAGCCGTTGCAGACGCATCTCCAGAATGGCTTTCGCCTGAACGTCGCTCAGGGAAAACTGCTCCATCAGACCCGTGCGGGCAACATCGGAATCACGGGATGAACGGATCAGGTTAATCACCGCATCGATATTATCGAGGGCGATCAATAATCCCTCTAAGATATGCGCCCGTTTCTCGGCTTCGCGCAGCTCGTACTGCGTCCGGCGGGTTACTACATCGAAGCGGTGCTCGACATAGTACTTCATCATATCTTTCAGGTTCAGCAGCATCGGCCGCCCTTTAACGAGCGCGACGTTGTTGATGCTGAACGACGATTGCAGCGCTGTATGCTTATACAGGTTATTCAGAACAACGTTCGGAATAGCATCCTTCCGCAGATCGTACACCACCCGCAGACCATCGCGATCTGATTCGTCCCGGAACGCGGTGATCCCTTCAATGCGCTTATCGTTGATCAGTTCGGCAGTCTTCTCGAGCATCACCGCTTTGTTGACCATGTACGGAACATCCGTAACAATGATCTGGGTTTTGCCCCGATTTTCTTCGATGGTTGCATTCGCCCGCATCACCACCCGGCCACGACCGGTTTTGAATGCCGACTTAACCCCTTCCATGCCGTAGATCGTCGCGCCCGTCGGAAAGTCAGGGGCTTTAACGTACTGCATCAGTTCCTCAACGGTGATATCGTTATTGTCCAGGTAAGCGACAATGCCATCAACCACTTCGGTCAGGTTGTGCGGAGCCATGTTGGTGGCCATCCCGACGGCAATCCCCGACGAACCGTTGAGCAATAGATTCGGCAACTTCGCGGGCATCACCGACGGTTCTTCCAGCGAGTCATCGAAGTTCGGTTGAAAGTCAACCGTTTCTTTGTAAATATCAGTCAGCAACTCTTCGGCAATCCGCTTTAACCGGGCTTCGGTATAGCGCATGGCCGCAGGCGAGTCGCCGTCAATCGAACCAAAGTTCCCCTGTCCATCAACGAGCGGATACCGCAACGACCAGTCCTGGGCCATACGAACCATCGTGTCGTAAACGGACGAATCACCGTGCGGGTGGTATTTACCCAATACCTCCCCGACAATACGGGCTGATTTCTTATGAGGTTTATTGTAATTAACCCCCAGTTCGGCCATACCAAAAAGCACCCGACGGTGAACCGGCTTCAGGCCGTCACGAACGTCGGGGAGGGCACGCGAGATAATGACCGACATTGAATAATCAATGTAAGCCCCACGCATTTCGTCCTCAATGTTAATGGGAATAATGTTACTGGGCGATTCGAGGTCGGGATTTTCTTCCGCCATATTCTAATAGGAGTTTCGCAGAAAATTACTATTCCGGTTCAGCCTGTACGCTTAAACCGCTTTATAAACAAATATACAAATTTTTCCGGAGAAAAGCGAATTATACGGCAGAATTGGCTTAAATTGACGGAGGAAGCACAAAAGCACGAGCGGATAAATGGCAAGCAGCCAACGCTCTAACGTCTAGATGAAATACAATTCTATTTCAACGAAAATATACCCGAAACAGCCCGCATCCGTCAGCCGATTCCCCTATACGTCTTCCTAGACTTTGATGCGCGGATCAAAAACAAAGGGTTCGGTTCGAAGCAGTTGAATCTGTGAAAAATCGGGATGGGACGGACTTAACAGGTAATTCCATTCGTTCGGAATAATGGCCGACGGAACCCGCAACACCGCCGTACGCCCTTGCCTGAGCCACTCCCCTCCTAGCCGCTGACAAGCATCGTACTGTTGGAAATCGAACCAATCGGTGGGCAGCGATTCGGGTAGGATTGTTTCTACACGCAACGCTTCTGGAACATCGATCACCATCACCCGGAAGTTCTCCTGCAATCCTTCTCCGCTCCGGTGGACCACGTTTTCGAGACAGGCCAGCGCGCGGGTAGCAGCGGTATAAATCACAAATTGATTCCGCTCATTCCAGCGGGCAGCGCCACCGGATGCCACCAGACGGTCGGCATACAGGGCTTTCGTAATTCGGTAGACAAGCATGGTAAGCAGGCTAGTCCGTTAGGCCAGATCGCCGTATTCGATACGGATTACTTCGTCCATAATCAAATCGATGCCGCCCGACGTATGCAGTAGATCAAACGGGACCTGGTTTCCCAATCCGTAAGCCGGTTTGTCCATCCAGCGCCGAAATGCCGCTGCCGAACCAAAAACCGATTCCCCCGTCTGAAAGAGCGCTCTAATTTTAAGCACCTTCTCACTGTCCTGCGGGTTGAGTTTTTTATTTTCCCGTTCGTACCGTTGAAACGTTTTTAGGGACGTATCAAAAACTTCGGCCAGCTGTTCGCGCCGGTAGCCGGTCAGATCAGCAATTTCGAAGAAACCGATAGCCGGTACCCCCTTGAGGGCCGAGAAAACAAGCGCGGTGCGGTCAAGAACGGTCATACAACAAATATAGGAATTTTGTCTAACGAACAAAGAATTTTGTCTACCCGTTCCCATTCGACGCGATAATACCTCCCGCTATAAACTTCCGGCTGCATCAGTAGTTTATACCAAGACGAATGTTCACAACGAAACCGTTTCTACTTGATATGAAAACGACCGTAACAGCAGCCAGTCTTTTCCTGGCTATCGGCCTTACCTCACTGAGTATGGCCCAATCAACAACGGGTGGCAAAAGCGGTGGCTCGACTGCATCGACGGGGTCGGGGTACCTGACCGAAGGTCAACGCGTCACGACCAGCAGTCCGAATAGCATGACTATTGACGACGAAGGGGCTTCCCGTGCGTATATGTATGTGCCACCAACCGCGAAAAAAAACCGCTCGGCTTCGCCCGACGGTTCCGGCACGACCAAGAGTAATTCATCAGCCAAACAACCAGCCGCTACGGGGAAAGGAAACCCATCGTCGGGCAAAAAAAAGCAATAGATAAACAGCAGAATTCTGAAAGCCGTTTTCACAAAAAAGCCCCGCTATGGACTATAGCGGGGCTTCGTATTTTTGATCAGGAATCGATGATCGAAACTACTTATAGTTTGGGCTCCCAGCCTTTTTCGTACTCACGGCTCCACAGCTTCATGGCGTCCCGATCCTGGATGTGTCCGTTCTTTGGATCTACCGCAAACGGCTTGTTGGTCCGGTAAGCAATGTTAGCCAGATGACACAGCAACGTGCTCTTGGCTCCTTCTTCAATGGGCGAGTTCTGTTTTTCTTTCCCCCGGATAGCCTCAAAGAAATTAACGACGTGCCGAGTGGTCATATCACCGCCACCGCCAAGCGCGGTTCCGGCTTCGGAGCCTTTCGATTTGCTGTCTTTAATCGCTTTACCGTCCCGGTTATAGAGCGTGTAGCCATCCCGGTCCACGTAAACGGTTCCGTTGGTACCGTAGATAATCGTGCCCCGGTCGCTTCCGTAGGTTTTATGGCCGTTCCGGCTCTTGCCGTCCCACTTGATGATTTTGTCACCAGGAAACCGGAAAGTCGCATCCATCGTATCGTACACCGCCCAGCCGTCCTCGGCAAAATACCGCTTGGCAGCCTCAACCGTTACGTATTCAGGATAGTCGACCTGCAAGGCCCAGCGGGCTACGTCCAGTTCATGGGTAGCATTGTTGCCGCTTTCAGCCGTACCGTACAGCCAGCCATACCAGTGCCAGTTGTAATCCCAAGTGTCGTGGGTGTATTCCATACGGGGAGCTGGTCCCTGAAACAAATCCCAGTCCAGCCCTTCCGGAACGGGCGCTTTCTTCGGGATGGGCACCTCGCCCCGCGCACTCGCGTAGAACGCTACCGCTTTAAACGGCTTACCGATAGCACCGTTGTGAATCTGATTGATGATGTCGATGGATTCCAGCGCCGAGCGTTGCTGGTTACCCATCTGAATGACCTTCTTGTATTTCTTCTGAAAATCGACCAGTAGCTCGCCTTCGCGGGGATTATGGCTACAGGGTTTTTCGACGTACACGTGTTTACCACCCTGCACCGCCATCCAGGTACCCGGCGCGTGCCAGTGATCGGGAGTCGCGATGAAAAGCGCATCCACATTTTTGTCGGCAATCACTTTGCGAACGTCGTTCTCCAGTTTTGGTTTGTAGTCGATGTGTTTCGAAAATTTCTGGAGCGCCGACTCCCGCTGCTTTTTCATCACATCACACAAATACACCAGTTCGACGTTACTGTCTTTTTTCGAGATGGGTTCGTAGTACGCGCCCAGCCGCCGACCCAGCCCGACAATGGCCAGGTTTAGTCGTTCATTGGCCCCAATTATTTTCGCGTAGCTTTTCGCCGACATACCCGTCGCCAGTCCGCCAACGGTTAGCCCGGCGGTGCTCAGGGCTGCTTTTTTTATAAATTCTCGTCTCGTTGTTTCCATTCTTGCAGGTTGATTAATACGTGAGTGAGCGACCGAACGGTTCTACGATTTTCGCTTGTTGGTTCGGGTGGCATCGCAAACCCCTTTGAAGTACCCGACCGATTCGGCAATACCCGCCAGCGGATCTTTCATGTCTTTTTCGTACTCCAGACTACAGGAACCGTCGTATTTGACTTTACGCAGCATATCCACAAAAGCCGGAATATCGATTACGCCCCGGCCCAGTTCGCAGGTTTTTCCTTCCTTGGAAGCCGCCGTCACGTTTTTGAGGTGAATATCGAAGATGCGTTTGGCGTAGGTTTGCAAATCCGCTACCGGATCATCGCCGTTCCGCCGGTCATGGCCCATGTCGAAACAGAAACCGATGCGGGCATCAAGGTTTTTGATGGCGTTGTGAATAGAAACGGCATTGGGGTACAATTCGATGTCGGGGCCGTGGTTATGGATAGCGAACCGAAAATCGTACTCTTTTACTTTCTTATCCACATAAGGTAATAAGTCGGTATTCGGCACGCCAATGATAAGCTTCACGCCGACTCGTTTGGCATAGGCAAAGGCATTATCAACCTCCTGCGTGGTTTTCATGTAGATAGGCCCAACGGCATAACCCGTCACTCCCGCCTTGGCCAGCTTTTCGTGGAAGGCCGTAATCTGTTCGGGTGTGCTATTCAGCGGAAGATGAAAATCCTTGATGCACAGATAATGGACGTCCGTTTTCTTCATCATCTCCAACGCCTGATCCAGGCTGAAATGAACAAATGTATACCCCGCCATGCCTAGTTTGAACAGGTCTTCACCGGGAGCGTGGTGGGTTTCGGTAATTCGTCCGGAAGCCATTGCCACCGGGCCTACTGTGGCCAGGGCAACCGTGCCTCCCGCATTTTTTAGAAACGATCGTCGCGTCGTCATTACTACAAACTGGTAAGTTTTTGGGCTATCCCAGGTAAGGTAAGGCCGATGTACGTGGTTTTTACTGATGCGGGCCCTTTGTTTTGGTTATGAATGCAACAGATTATTGCTTTGGTGCAAGAAAGAGCCGATTCTGACCCGTTGGCCCGTAGTAGCCACCAATAAAAAAGCCCCGCTAAGTTTCCTCAGCGGGGCTTCCTGTTTTAGGAGCTTATTTTACTTCTTCGTAGGGTACGTCCGACACATTATCGCCGGTTGGTTGTCCCTGGTTACCGGGGTTCGGGTTTCCACCGTCGAAACCGGCACCATCCGTTGGACCACCCGCGCCGTTAGTCGCGTTGTACAGATCCGTCGAAGCAGCCGACCAGGCCGTATTCAACTTTTCCAGGGCTGCGTCGATGGCCGCTACGTCGCGCGAACCGTGTGCGGTGCGCAGTTGACCAAGGGCCTCTTCGATCGCCGTTTTGTTGTCCGGAGTCAGTTTATCACCGTACTCTTTCAGTTGTTTCTCGGTCTGGAACAACATCGAGTCAGCCTGGTTGACTTTCTCAATTTTTTCGCGTTCCGCTTTATCAGCCGCTTCGTTGGCTTTCGCTTCTTCACGCATCCGGTTGATCTCGGTTTCGGTCAGACCGCTCGACGCTTCAATCCGAATTTTCTGTTCTTTGCCGGTACCTTTATCTTTAGCCGTTACGTTCAGAATACCGTTGGCATCCACGTCGAAGGTTACTTCGATTTGCGGAACACCACGCGGTGCGGGTGGAATGTCCGACAGGATGAACCGACCTAACTGACGGTTTTGAGCCGCCATCGGGCGCTCCCCTTGCAGGATGTTGATTTCCACGCTTGGCTGGTTGTCCGAAGCCGTCGAGTACACTTCCACTTTCTTGCTCGGGATGGTTGTGTTGGCTTCCACCATTTTGGTGAACACGCCACCCATCGTTTCGATACCGAGCGACAGCGGGATAACGTCGAGCAGCAACACGTCTTTTACTTCACCGGTCAATACACCACCCTGAATCGCAGCACCAATGGCTACAGCTTCATCGGGGTTAACGGCTTTAGACGGTTTCTTACCGAACAGTTTTTCGACTTCGTCCTGTACTTTCGGAATCCGGGTCGAACCACCCACCAGAATCACTTCGTCAATCTGGCTGGCCGACAAACCCGCATTTTTCAGGGCACGACGGCAAGGCTCCAAGCTCCGCTGGATCAGCGTATCCGCCAATTGCTCAAATTTAGAGCGGCTCAGCGAACGCACCAGGTGTTTGGGGATACCATTCACCGGCATGATGTACGGCAGGTTGATTTCCGTCGACGTCGAGCTTGACAACTCTACTTTTGCTTTCTCGGCGGCTTCTTTCAGGCGTTGCAGGGCCATTGGGTCCTGGCGCAGATCGATGCCTTCGTCTTTTTTGAACTCATCGGCGAGCCAGTCGATGATCACCTGGTCGAAGTCGTCACCACCGAGGTGCGTATCACCGTCGGTTGATTTTACTTCGAATACGCCATCGCCCAGTTCAAGGATAGAAATATCGAACGTACCGCCACCTAAGTCGAATACCGCGATTTTCTGATCCTTATCCGTTTTGTCCAGACCGTAGGCCAGAGCCGCAGCGGTTGGTTCGTTGATAATCCGTTTTACGTCGAGACCAGCGATCTGACCCGCTTCTTTGGTCGCCTGACGCTCCGCATCGTTAAAGTAAGCCGGAACCGTAACTACAGCTTCGGTTACTGTTTGACCCAGGTAATCTTCAGCCGTCTGCTTCATTTTTTGCAGAATCAGCGCCGAAATTTCCTGTGGTGTATATTGACGGTCGCCGATACGAACGCGTGGGGTTCCGTTCGGGCCGTTTTCGATGTCATATGCGACGTTTTTCGCTTCGTTTGTTACCTCGTTGAAGCGCTTACCCATGAAACGCTTGATCGAGGAAATTGTATTCTTGGGGTTGGTGATGGCCTGACGTTTGGCGGGTGCGCCGACTTTCCGTTCGCCGTTACCGTTATCCATAAACGCGACGACCGACGGCGTCGTCCGTGCTCCTTCTGAGTTGGGGATCACGACGGGCTCGTTGCCTTCCATCACGGCCACACACGAGTTTGTGGTGCCTAAGTCAATACCAATAATCTTTCCCATAACTGCCAACAAATGTTGTGGTTTAGTTTCTTTGTTTCTGTGTATACTCTGACAGACATGATCTATCTATCAATAGAAATGCCAGCGGGGAAAAATGTTTGAATTGCTGTCAGATTGGCAGAGCAATAAGCCTAAATGGGCCAGAATGACGTTTCAGGTGGACCTGCCCGTTTACAATGTGGCAGACCAGCGGCAGAAATTAGCCCCGAAAAAAGCTTACCAACCCGTGAGGCCATAAAAGAGCGCGCCCGTCAACGTACCGAGTGCCATGCCCAGGATCACTTCAGACCAGGTATGCCGTTGCAACACCAGTCTGGAAGCAGCAATAAGTAAGGCTAACGCAATGGCTGCCATTCCAACTGGTTTATTCGATGACCAAACGACCCAGGCCATAAAAAGGGCAACCGATGTGTGCAGCGAAACCTTGTTGAAAAAGTTTACTCCATACGCACAGATAACCAGCAACAGCGCGCTCAGCATCCCCAGACAAAGCACTCGGGATTGATTCGTAGCGAACAGCGCAATAGTCACGAAGGTCAACAACCCAATCACTCTGGGATAAAGTCGGTAGCGCTCCTGCCGATTCGACACATCAGCGTTTGTGTATGTACCCCGTTTCGTCAGGCGATGCGTATGCCAATAGACCGGCACAACCACACCACCCGCCAACAGACCGCAAACCCATACCGCTTGACCGGCGGGTAAGTACTTCCAGGCAAGGAAAGCGGTAATGCAGAACGACAGACACAAGGGGTGACCGACAACGGAGAAGACAGTGGCTGCTTTGACAAGCCAGGAGGACGTGTTCATAAGCGGTGGCGATGGGAAAAATCGCAGGTGTCGTTTAGCCCATGCCTCTCAAAGATAGCGTTTGAAAGCGCTGACGCACAAAAAAAGACCCTGCACAGAACAAGGCAGGGTCTTTTTTTGTGCGTCAGCGCTTCTGTTCAGCTTTTACCGAATAGTCCGCCCAGCATATCGCTTAGTCCGCCACCCGACTGTTGTTTGGGCTGCGCTTGCGCATTGCTTCCGCTCATCATCCGCATCAAGTCGCTCATGTCGAGTTTACCATCGGCCATAGCCGACTGCGCCATGCTCATCCAGTCGGTACCCTGTTTGCCCGTAATTGAACCAACGACGTCGTTCGGATTGACCGAATGGTCATTGGGGTCCTGCGCTTTCTGGCTAAGCTTACTCAATACGATGGGAACGACGGCGGCTGCAATAGACATGGCGACCTGGGGAGAGATTCCCAGTTTCTGAAACAGATTCTCCTGGACCGTTTTCTGAACGCCCTGGTTCACCTCTTGCTGAGCCCCGCTATTTCCGGTCAGCATACCGATCAGATTTCCCAGACCACCACCCTGGGCCTGCTGTTGCAAACCGCTCAGAATGCCCCCCGATACGGCCTGGAACGCGTCTTGATGCTTGTCGCTTGGAATAGCGGTATTGCTGGTGATGGCAGAGCCCGCTTGCTGCTGAACCAGATTCATCAATGTTTCTAACATGACTCTATGAATTTACGATTAATGGAAGATAGAATAACCTACTCCCTATGTGAAAATTAACTAGCGTCCGACAACGACTTGGACCAGAATCCTTTACTTTGCCGCGAATTAGCGTACACTCTATGACGAACGAAAACTCAAAAAGTAGCGATCAGCCTGCCGAAAATCGGACCGTAAGCGATCAAATCAACAGCGTATTGCCTGATTTGCTTTATCCCAGCGAATCCGATGAGCCGGTTGAGTTCGTTACGTGTTATCTTAACCAGGAAGAACCACTAACTGTTAGCCAGATTAAAGACTGGCAGATGCTTCCTCCTGAAATTCACGTTGACGAAGTGCCGGAAAATGAATTTTGGGAGCCCGTCATAACGGAGCAAGACTGGTACGGCGACGAAGAAAAAACGCGGACCACGAAATTTCAACAACTAAAGCAATTGCTGGAAAAGGAGCTAACGGATCGGCAGGTATTCTACGCCGGACAAACGGAAATCGACGTTTTTCTACTCGGCAGACAGGCCAACGGCGAGCGGGCCGGGATCAGGACAAAATTGGTACAGACATAAAAAAAGCGCGGAGCCTACCCTACCAGCAAGCTCCGCGCTTTCAAAACGATTCCTGTTTACTTTACTTGCTCCACGACGGCGGCAAATGCTTCCGGGTGGTTCATGGCCAGATCAGCCAGTACTTTGCGGTTGAGTTCGATGCCCGATTTGCTCAAGGCACCCATCAGTGCTGAATAGGACATACCGTTGATCCGGGCACCCGCGTTGATCCGCTGAATCCACAGACTACGGAAATCCCGTTTTTTGGCACGGCGGTCGCGGTATGCGTAGCCTAAGCCTTTTTCGACAGCGTTTTTAGCAACTGTCCAAACATTTTTACGCCGACCGAAATAACCTTTGGCCAGCTTCATTACTTTTTTCCGACGCGCCCGTGAGGCAACGTGATTGACGGAACGTGGCATATTAATGCGTGTTTTTTGACAACTGGCGACCGTCTGACGGGTACTTTAAGGCCAGGCATCGGGTGAAACGTAAAACCAAGACGCAACTGCGTCTCTTGTTAACTTAGACGTTCAGCAGGGCTTTGATCCGACGCTCGTCAGCTGGGAATACCAGCGTATCGTGCACCAGGTTGCGCTTCTGTTTGGTCGTCTTTTTCGTCAGGATGTGACTGTGGAAGGCGTGCTTCCGCTTGATTTTTCCGGTGCCAGTCAGCTTAAAACGCTTCTTGGCCGCCGAATTGGTTTTAACTTTTGGCATTTCAGTAGACCGCTTTGTATGGAAAATTAAGTAAACAGGCCGCAAAGATACGAAAAAATAAACGCAATCGACCAACTTAGGCCAATTAGCTTGCGTCAATGAATCACACCAACCGCCTAGTCGATATCGGCCCGTTTGTCAGGAACCCGACGCAGCAACAGCAGAAGCCCGTTTTCACCTACCGAGAAGTAGATCAAAACAGGCTTCTGTCAGCCACTATCAACGAGTGAACTGGGGTTGGTTATTTTTTAGCGACAACCGGTTTTGGTGCCAGAAACATAGACATCCGTTTTCCTTCGAGCTTGGGCTCCGCTTCCACTTTGCCGTATTCTTCCAGTCCTTTCGAGAACCGCTCCAGCAGTTGGAAACCACGATCTTTAAAGACGATGGCCCGGCCTACGAATTGTACGTACGCTTTTACTTTGGCGCCTTCTTTCAGGAAGTTAATGGCATGTTTGAGCTTGAACTCAAAATCGTGATCATCCGTGTTGGGACCGAACCGGATTTCTTTAATAACGACTTTCGTCGCGTTCGCTTTGATTTCTTTCTGTTTTTTCTTCTGCTCGTACTTGAACTTGGAATAGTCAACAATACGACAGACGGGCGGCACCGCGTTGGGCGATACCTCAACCAGATCGAGGTTCTGCGCTTTGGCCATAGCCTGCGCCTTGTTTATATCGTAGATTCCCTGCTCTACATTTTCACCGACCACCCGCACCTCGCGGGCTAAAATGCGCTCATTAACTTTGTACGGTTCTTCAACCACACGACGAGGTGGTCTGCGCTGGGGTAATGCCATATATTGTGTTTAGTGTAACTAACTTTTAAATCGCTTGGAATAACGTTTGGAGTACTAAAAAGTTCGGGAAGCTATTGAAAATACTGATGCTGCGCAAGAAAGAATATGTATTCAGGCGCTTCGTTTCCGATTTTTGGCAAGATCGATACCGCACAACCAGAAACCAAGCCCCTGAATAGAATAATCGCTTACACGTTTACTTCGGCCTGGAACAACTGAACAAATTCGTCAATGCCCATACTGCCTAAATCACCCTGGCCTTTCCGTCGTACCGATACCTTTCCATCGGCGGCTTCCTTCTCGCCCACGATTAGCATAAACGGTACTTTGTTGACCTCGGCATCGCGAATTTTACGACCAATTTTCTCGTCGCGTAAATCCACGAAGCCACGGATATCCTGCTCCTGCAAGTTAAAAAACAACTCGTTGGCGTAGTCTTCGTATTTCTCCGAGATCGGCAGGATAGCAATCTGATCGGGCGATAGCCAGAGCGGGAAATTACCCGCCGAATTTTCGATCAGGATAGCAATAAACCGTTCCATGGACCCGAAAGGCGCCCGGTGAATCATTACGGGCCGATGCTTCTGGTTGTCGGCACCGATGTATTCCAGTTCGAACCGGTTCGGCAGGTTATAATCAACCTGGATGGTTCCCAACTGCCACTTCCGGCCCAGGGCATCACGCACCATAAAGTCCAGCTTAGGCCCGTAGAAAGCCGCTTCGCCGAGTTCGGTTACCGTTGGTAGACCCTTTTCGGCGGCCGACTCAATGATGGCGGCTTCGGCTTTCTCCCACAGGTCGTCGGAGCCGATGTATTTGGTTTTATTTTCCGGATCGCGCAGGGAAACCTGGGCGCTATAGTCGGTAAAGCCAAGCGACCGGAAGACGTACAAGACCAGATCGATCACTTTCATGAACTCGTCCTTTACCTGATCGGGACGGCAGAAAATATGCGCGTCATCTTGGGTAAAGCCCCGCACGCGGGTCAGGCCGTGTAATTCACCCGATTGCTCATAGCGGTAAACAGTACCAAACTCAGCCAGCCGCAGGGGTAAATCCCGGTACGAACGGGGTTTGGTTTTATAAATTTCGCAGTGGTGCGGGCAGTTCATCGGCTTAAGCAGAAACTCCTCGTTCGGGTCCGGGGTCCGGATGGGCTGGAACGAATCCTCGCCGTATTTTTCCCAGTGGCCCGACGTTACGTACAATTGCTTGCTACCAATGTGCGGAGTTACCACGGGGGAATAGCCCGCCCGGATCTGTGCTTTCCGCAGGAAGTTTTCCAGCCGTTCGCGCAGCATGGTTCCTTTCGGGAGCCACAGCGGTAACCCCTGTCCAACTTTTTCCGAAAAAGCGAACAACTCCAGTTCTTTCCCTAGCTTCCGGTGATCGCGCTTTTTGGCTTCTTCCAGCAGATACAGGTAATCGTCGAGTTCTTTCTGCTTGGGATACGTAACCGCGTAGATACGGGTGAGCTGCTTGTTTTTTTCGTTCCCGCGCCAGTAAGCCCCGGCCACGTTCATGATTTTAGCGGCTTTGATAAAACCCGTATTCGGGATATGTGGCCCCCGGCACAAATCCGTGAAATCGCCCTGGGAATAGAACGTGATCGTACCGTCGGCCAGCCCGTCCAGCAGGTCGAGTTTATACGGATCGCCTTTTTCCTCGAAGTACGCAATCGCGTCGGCTTTGCTCATCGGTTTGCGGATATATTGCTGTTTCTGGCGAGCCAGTTCCAGCATTTTATCTTCAACCTTCTTGAAATCTTCCTGCGAAAACGCCTGTCCATTGAGGTCGACATCGTAATAGAAACCGGTTTCGATGGCGGGCCCGATACCAAACTTGACGCCCGGATACAAGGCTTCAAGGGCTTCGGCCAGCAAGTGAGCCGACGAGTGCCAGAAGGTCGCTTTACCTTCGGAATCGTTCCAGGTCAGGAGTTGGACATTGGCATCCTCGTCAATTGGTCGCGTAGCGTCCTGAACGACACCATTTACTTTGGCCGCCAGCACATTGCGTGCTAGTCCTTCACTGATTTGGGTGGCAATATCCAGCCCGGTGCTTCCTTTGGGATACTGCCGAACGCTCCCGTCGGGCAGCGTCACGCGGATTTGTTCGTCCTGCGCAATCATTTGTGTACTGATTTATTTGTGGGTACCCGCAGCCTACCTACAACTGTAAGCTACTTCATTGGCTATATGATATAGGCTGTATGGTTGAGTAATACATCCTGTATCGTACAGCTTACATCGTTTAATTCTGTCCGATTGGTTTGACGGTACGCCGGAGCGAATCGCCCGAACCGGTCGTTACCCGCTCCTTGGGCTGAATCGTCTGGATGCGCACGCGCGTCGTATCGATCGTAGCCCGGTTTGACGCGGCTGGCAAGGCTTCATCGGACGCATCGGGCAAAAATAAGGAGTTTTGCGAGTATTGTCGCCGTTGCGAACGCCATAAACCTGCCGCAGCCTGCCGATCGGTCGTATTTAACTGGGTTGCTTTCGTGTAAGCGGCAATCGCCAGGTCGTATTGACCCATTTGTTCGTGGCAATAGCCGATGTACGTATCAATACGCGGAAACTGCGGCCGTATCTGCTGAACACGCTGATAATTGGCCAGGGCTACGTAATAATTGCGGAACTTCTGATTAAGCAAGCCAATCTGAAAGTACGCCTGATAATAGTTGGGCTGTACACTTAGTGTCTGTTGATAACAAGTCATCGCACTATCCAGTTCACCGGCCATGTGGTAGATCAACCCCCGACCGTAATAAAGCTTGGCGTTCTTCGGAAAATAACGCAGTGCCTGCCCGTTGATGTGAAGAGCCGCGTTACGATCACCCAGCGTACGGTAGACCGACGCCAACTGGTTATACGTGTCGAGGTAGCGCGGTTTTAAGTGCAACGATTGCCGATAAAGGGCCAGCGCCTGGGTGGTATCGCCCAGCTTGGCGGCCATCAACCCCCGAAAATAATAGGCTTCGCCGTCGTAGGGAGCCATTTGCAGCGCCTTGGTCACGTAAAGCTGCGCTTTGGGAAACTGATTTTGCTGTTGAAAGAGGTCGCCTAGCAGCGTGTACAGTTCAGGCGTATCAACGCCCAAGAGTTCAGCCCGCTGGGCGTTGACGAGCGCCTTTTCGGGCTGTTGCAATCCTCGCAGAATCTGCGCGCGGATCAGGTAATACGAACCCGCGTTGTCATTTCGGCTGATGGCTTCGTCGATATCACTCAGGGCTTCGTTGACTTTCCCCATCGTCAGCAGAATAGCCGCCCGTTTGGCGTAGGCCGATGCCGGTGACGACTGGTTGATGGCACGCGTTAAGGCCCGCAACGCTCCCTCCGTACGGCTGCTGTCGCCCGGCTTGGGAAAGTCGGGGATGTGGGCCGTCTGCCGGTCATTCCCACCGCAGGACCACAAAAGGACCGTCAAAGGCAAGAAAAACAAATAGGAACGCATAGAAAGTACCATTAGGCTATTCAAACCGACGCAAACCGATAAAAAACGCCTAATGGCAGCCGTTTTTGAAAACTATCCGTTACGACCAGTTCCCCCCATTCCGGATTCGGTACGCTGCCAAATACCTGATTCATCAGATTATCCAGCAGAATCGACGAAAAGCCGAGCGAGTAAAGATTGATGATAAAGAAAAAGTTGTTGCGGTCCAGCAAATCGGCGCAGGATTTCAGCAGATCGCTGAGGTGTTCTTCGAGCACCCATTTTTCGCCATCGGGTCCCCGACCATAAGCGGGCGGGTCCAGAATAATTCCGTTGTATTGATTGCCCCGACGCACTTCCCGACGCACGAACTTGACCGCGTCCTCTACCATCCACCGGATGTTATCCAATTCGCTATGATCCATGTTCTCCCGGGCCCAGCTGATAACCGGCTTCACCGAATCGACGTGGGTAACGTCGGCCCCGGCCTGACGGGCGGCCAGCGATGCTCCGCCCGTATACGCAAACAGATTCAACACCTTGGGCCGGGCTACCTGAGCGGATAGTTTTTGTATTGCGTTGTGAATGTACACCCAGTTATCAGCCTGTTCGGGAAACAAGCCAACGTGTTTAAACGTAGTCAGGGCCAGCTTAAACTTCAGGTTCAACCCACTTTGTCGAAACGAAACAAACCAGGGATCGCGCATGGTCGGCGTAGTTTGCCAGTCGCCCCGCTCAGGTGACTGCCGGTCGCGCCGAAAGATCGCATGCGCCCGCTCCTGCCAGTTCTGATCAGGTAACGATCGATTCCAGATGGCCTGGGGTTCGGGGCGGGCCAGTATAAATTCGCCGAAGCGTTCTAGTTTTTGGAAATCGCCCGAATCAATCAATTCGTATTCAGACCAGGGCGCTGGGGTAATTAGGTGAATATCAGCCATTTTTATTTACTAACGAATGAAGCGTGTAGCGCAGGAGACTTGTTCGGCTACGAGCTTACCTGTCTTCACTCTTCGCTGCATGTTGACCCATTGCCAGAATCAGTTCAAATTCATCGGGTTTGATAGGCATAACCGATAAGCGCGATTGTTTGATCAAGGCCACGGTTGCCAGCATGGGCTCGGCTTTGATGCGCGCCAGCGTAACCGGTTTTTCCAGGGCCATAACCGGCTCCAGTTCGACAACCACCCAGGGGGTCGGGCGGGTGGCTGCGTTGGCGACAACCGGCTCGTCGAGAGCGGTAGGGTCCGGATAGCTTTCCCGCACCACCGTAGCCAGACCAACGACAGCAGGATTGGTCACACTGTGGTAGAACAGGACCTGATCGCCAACCTGCATCAGTCTCAGGTTGTTGCGAGCCTGATAATTCCGGACACCATCCCAGACGGCACGGCCCTGCTCCATAAAATGATGCCACCCGTACGTGTCGGGTTCGGATTTAACTAGCCAGTAATTCAAACGGTGGGTAAGTCATTAAGCGTAAAATGATAAGCTCTCAAAACGCGATTGGCGAACGGCTGCCAATGCGCGCGGGTTCCTATCAATAATAGTCATCCTGCTCGTGACTGTTCCCGTAACGCGAGTCATATTCGTCGTCATCGTCGGCAAAGTTCGAGCCTGCTCCTTTAAACGTCAGGGCTTTCCGGAGGATCATAATCTGCCCGGTATGGTACAGATCGTGGTTGACAATACCGTGCAGCATGTCGTAGTACGTATAATCACGTCCGGGCACGATGTCTTCCAGGAATTCGTCGTCATCGCGTTTGTCTAATTCATTGATGAGTTCTTCCTGGCTCAGGCTCAGTTCCATCTCGAGTGCTTCCCACTCAAAATCATCAATTTTATCAGGCAGTGCGCCAAAGTTTTTTTCTGGGGTTGTGATATCAAACGTCGCATCGCCCTGCATTTTCTTGACGCAGAAAATACGCCAGCTCGTCATGTGAAAAACCAGTTCGGCAATGGAGTGGGTGTTGGGCGCAATTCGGCGACCCGCCATATCAGGGGTCACCCCCCGTAACACTTCAACTACCGATGGACCGTGCCAAGCTTCCTCACTTTCGTAGGTTGTATTGAGGAGGTCAATGATTCGAATAAGTTCGTCGTTTGGAACCATAAGGTTGTTTATTCAAAAAATAAAGCGGTCGGCCTGAGTTGTTCCGGTCGATACGCCACCGTGCTAGCCACTGGCGATCCCGGCTACTGTCCGACAACTCAACAGTAAGCAATTTTAACGTTTATTACTACTTCCTTGCAGACGGTTTGTTTGACACCGCTACAAATAAATTTACGAACTGAGACGTGCTTGTATAAAGTTAACAAAAAGACAACTTCATACAACGCAGTCCTTTTCCTGTCCGCTCAAACAGGTTTAGATACGCCCAACAAAGGTACATCAATATCGGTGGCGTTTCGAAAAAAACATATCGATCAATTTGACTCCTCCTCCGTACGCCCAAATGGTACGCCACTACCGTTTGATTGTCAACCGCTTTTCTTTTCGTAACAAAAGCCCAACCATTTAAATACCTATTTTTTACAGATAAATATACTTACAACTAAATCCAGTTAGTCGATGGCATAGTTTGTGTACCTATCCTTTACCAATTACGAACCGATCGGTAGTGACGGACCAGCACGTTCTACCATCTAAGAGGTATTCCGGTTTTGCTTTTCCTGCTGCCTATGCGTTTACTTGTACTTTATTTGCTAGCTGTATCCACCTGCTTTTGTCAAACCCCCAAACCCCTACGGTACAGTACCGAAGTAGGCAGTTATTTTTCCACGTCGGGCCAAACCCCTTTCTGGCTGAGGACCAATCAATTCGGCATCGTTTCCCTGGATCACTCTCCCCTGACCGTACGACAGGTACTGCACGTCGATTACCACGACGCCCCCCGAACGAAACGGGATAGTTTGCAGGCGCTTAACCGGCGCGTCGATTGGGGCTGGCGGGCGGAAGCGGTGTTCAACACCGGGTACAATGTGCGACTGATTATCCCGGAAGCGTACGTAAAAGTTCGGGTGGGACCCGTCGAAGTCTGGAGTGGTCGCCGACGAGAGATTATCGGTCTGGTGGATACGACGCTCACTTCGGGCTCCTACATGCTCTCAGGCAATGCCCTTCCGATGCTTAAGTTTCAATTGGCGATCCGGGAATTCTGGCCCCGCAAAGGGCTGTTGGCGATAAAAGGATTGTATAGTCATGGCTGGTTTGAAGCAGACCGGTTTGTGCGAAATACGTGGTTGCACGAGAAAGCCTTTTATGTTCGTCTGGGTAAACCCGATTGGCGCTTAAAGCTGTACGGGGGCATGAACCACGAAGTCATGTGGGGTGGCACGACTACGGAACTATCGAGTTCACGCATTAAAAATAACCTGTTGCCTTCCACTTTCCGGGACTACATCGATGTAGTAACCGCTAGTTCACTGGGAGCCCGTACCAACGTGGATACCAACCGGATAAGCCAGTTTGACCGGGAAAACCGGATTGGCAATCACCTGGGCACGGTTGACCTGGGCTTTGAGTACACGGGGCGCTCTTTCGCCGTTTTTGCGTACCGCCAGAGTATTTACGAAGACGGGTCGTTGTTTCACCTCACCAACCTACGGGATGGCTTGCATGGTATCCGCATTCGGCGTCTACATTCGGTCAAGCCAAGGGGTCTGCAAATCGAGACGGTATTACTGGAGTACCTGTACACGCAAAACCAGGGGGGCTCTTTGTTTATCGACAACCAGGAAGCACAACGAGGCCGCGACAATTATTTCAACCATTCGCAATACCAGGATGGCTGGTCGCGGTACGGCATGACGCTCGGTACGCCTTTCATTACCCCTTCCGGCAACAGCCGCAGCGATTTGCCGCGTTACGGGTTCACCAACAACAACCGGGTGGCCGTCCTGCACCTTGGTCTGTCGGGACACATCGCCGATTTTATGCGCTTCCAGTTCAAAGCTTCCTACAGTGAAAACCTGGGCACCTACGAAGTTCCTTTCCCGGAACCGGTTCATCAGTTTTCCGGTCTGCTGGACGTATCAACACAATTACCCGTATTTAACGGCCTGACCGTCAATACGGCCATCGCAACAGATATGGGTCGGTTGTATCCCGCCAGCGTTGGGTATTACCTGAGCGTCCGCAAAGAAGGACAGAACCGAAAGCCAACCAGAAGGTAAGCTTGGCGAGTCCTTATGGCCTGACGGGTTTCTCTTAAAAACGCCGATAAGTATACGAAGTAACCACAACTGGTTCGTACAAATACCAAGGTGTTGCCGTAAGATATATAAGCTAAAAAAGTTTGCTGTATACGTTTTACAGATTATTGACAAACTAATTAACTTGCTGTCTGGGTACGAGTGAATCAGGACTTGCTTGCACGGCTTGTCGTATTGGCAAAGAAACCAGGTCTTTTGTTAGACGAAACCGGTGAACAGTTTTTCTCCTGTGTCAATCGTATCACGAGCGGCCCAATTGCGAACTACCTTGATACCCTAATAACCTAACCTATGAACAGCCAGTTAAAAGATGAGGAATTGATCCGCATGCATCTAATGACTCATCGCAATGACTACTTCGAAACCCTTTACAAGCGCTATGTAACGAAGGTATACCAGCGATGCCTGAACTTGACGAAAGATACCGCTAATGCCGAAGATTACACGCAGGATATCTTTCTGCGGGTATACGGTAACCTCACTAATTTTAAAGAAAACTCGGCTTTCTCAACCTGGCTGTATTCGATCTCCTACAACTACTGCATGGACCAGATTCGTTGTGCCAACCGAACATCTACCGTTTCGCTGGAGCAGGATCAGGAATACACCTGGGCGGAACCGACCGATCAGGAAAACCGGGAATTTCAGCTGCAACAGCTGGACAAAGTACTGGGTGTCATCTCGGAAGAAGAAACCCTGATGCTGCGGATGAAGTATGAAGATGGGCTCGATATTACCGAAATTGCCCAACAACTAAAGCTAAAAAACAGCGCGGTCAAGATGCGGCTCAAGCGAACGCGCGATAAAATCCGGCTTATGTACGGCGAACAGTTTTTCTGATTAGCCCCTACCCTTGGACTCTGTCAGTTGACGTACAGGTTTTACCAATGCCCGTACGTCAACTCGTTTTGTTACTGGCAAACGCGTACATAATCGATTTCCATCCGTTGCGGCCAGATGGACTCATCGACGCCTTTCTGCCCACCCCAGTTGCCGCCAACGGCTACGTTCAGCAGTAAGTAAAAAGGCTGATCGAACGGCCATTGGGCTTCTGTATTTCCCAGGGCTGCTTTTTGAACGCTGTAATAATTTTGGTCGTCGACAAAGAATTCGATTTTGTCGGGCGTCCACTCAATGGCGTACAGGTGAAAGCGGGTACTGACGTCCTTGACGGGGATTGCCTGCCCTTTTTCGGTTTTCTTGGCGTGGTTGTAGGCTTCTGTATGAACGGTGCCATGAACTACCCCTTCATCAAAGCCAACGTGTTCCATAATGTCGATTTCGCCCGCTCTGGGCCACCCTGCGGTTTGAATACCCTGCCCCAGCATCCAGACCGCAGGCCAGGTACCCCGTCCGGCGGGGAGTTTCGCCAGTGCCTCAATACGTCCGTATTTCCAGGCGGCCTTGCCCCGTGTCAGCAAACGAGCGGATGTGTACTTGTTTCCCTGATAGTCTTCTTTACGGGCTTCGATAATGAGTTTTCCGTTTTCAACCCGCGCGTTTTCCAATCGGTTGGCCGTGTAGTACTGCAATTCGTTGTTACCCCAACCCTTGCCACCAACTTCATAGCCCCACTTTGTTGAATCGGGCAACCCGTTTTTCGTAAACTCGTCAGCCCAGACCAACTTGCGGGCGGAAGGTGCAACCGGATCACCCACGGGTAACCCCACATTCGGACTTTTACAGGCTAGCAAAACAGCCACCCCCACCATCTTCACAATCAATACGCTTTTCATCATCGTTCCAAAAGCTTACCGTTACACCGTTTTTTTGTCACGTTAGCGGGTTCCAAATGCCCACGTCAGAAAGTCAGGCATGATCGCACTCCAGGTTTCCTGGTTGTGCTTACCTCCATCGATTTCCACGTACCGAATCGCGGACGATGAAGATGGCACTCGCCCGCCGGTCGGATCCCATACGTATCCTTTTTTAACCAGTTCGTCAATCAGATCGAGCGTGTCGTCAATCGCATCGATCACACCGTTGTTGTTTCGGTCGCTGGTTTCGTCCTCGGTTCCGGTCTCGAACCAGAAGGCAAGGTTCGACTGATAGGTACCCTTACGAACCAGATCGTGCATAATGCGGTCAGTCTCATCGCGGTAGCCGTCTTCAGTGCTTTTACTGCGCCACCAGAACGAGCCCGAAAACACCCCCGCCCGGCTAAATAGGTCAGGATGATGAAACACCAGATCGAAGGCGGACAAACCACCCAGCGAAAAACCAGCAAAGGCACAGGCTGCTGGTTCGCTACTGACGTTGTAATGTTTTTTTACGTAAGGGAGCAGTTCCGTCAACACAAAATCGGTGTACAATCCAGCTTTGCTGCCCCGATGCATGTAATCCGCGCGGGCCGCTGTTCCGTACTCCTGAATCCGGTCGCCGGCATGAATGGCCACCAGCACAAAGGGTTGGATGAGCTGCTGCTGGTACAACGAATCCAGCACCTGCGTCATGCGCAACCGGCCCAGATCCTGACCATCATTCAGGTACAGTACGGGGTAACTGTGACCAGAGGGATGATAAGCAGGGGGCAGAATAATGTCCAAGTGAACAGTACGACGGAGCGGAACGGAAACCAATGAATCGTCGTGCCAAACCGTTACGGAACAAGACTCGGCAGAAGAAACAACCGGTAAATGAGCAGCCATAAGCGCGAAAATTCTCAATAATAAATAGACCACAACCGGCAAAATAGGCATTTTTTTCGGCTTACGCCCGCCTATTTTTGTCGATCCGGGCGATTTCTTCTATTTTTCACCCGAAAAAGAAGGTACGTCTAAACATACAACACCGTGCAGCAAGATTATCGAAAATGGTACTCACACCACCTCGGCCGCGATATTGACATGCTGGTTTACGGCAATTGGGGTTATCCGGTAGTGCTGTTTCCGACCTCAATGGGGCATTACTACGAATACAAAGATTTTGGCCTGGTCGAAACGGCTCGTTGGTTCGTCGAGACGGGTAAGGTTAAGTTGTTTTGTATCGACAGCATTGATCGGGATAGTTGGTACGCCAAGCACCTCCACCCCGGCGCACGCATCTGGAACCACGTTCTGTACGATCGTTTTCTGCACGAAGAACTGGTCCCGGGTATTCAGCGGGAGTGTAACGTCCAGAAAATAGGTGTGTCGGGGGCTTCGTTCGGCGGCTATCACGCCTTAAATTTTGCGTTTCGGCACCCTGAGCAAGTAGGCCACTTGCTGACGATGGGAGCCGCCTTCGACATCCGGTCATTCCTCGGCGGTTATTACGACCAAAACGTTTACTTTAATAATCCGCCCGATTTCCTGCCCAACGCGCAGAACAACGAATTTCACCACATGAACATCGTACTGGGCACATCGGAATACGATTTCTGCCGGGACGCGAACTACCAGATGTCCGGTATACTAAGCCGGAAAGGAATTCGGCATCAGCTGGACGTGTCGCCCTGGGGCAATCACGACTGGCCCGTCTGGAAAGACCAGTTTCCGCGCTACCTGAGCCAGATTTAACCGAAAGAAAGCGTTGTTGAACACCTGCGTTCGGTTCAGTGCTGGTTCATGCGCAGGTGTTCCAGGTAGCAGGTCAGCGCCTGCTCGACGGATATTTCGTGCTGCTGCGCAAGGCAAAGCACCGAATACGTGATGGCGTATGATTCAGGAAGTTTGTGAAAGCGCTGCCAGATGGCGTACGCATCGTCATACCGCTGGCCTGTCAGCCGGGTAATATGAGCCAAATTCGTGGAATCCCAGCCCAGATAGGGCAGAAACATAGCCTTTATACAGTTCACTACGCCAACATTTTCCGTTAACAATAACTCTACGGCGCAAACTAAGGGAATTATACGGAAGCAATTTTCAGCCGGTAATTAAGAAGTAATTAAAATAAGCATAAGGATTATTACCGGTTTGAAAGCGGCCCATACCCTGATTGGCTTACTTTACTTTCATGCCGCCCAAAGGCGCTGGAAGCCAATTATAGAACGCAGCGAGAAAGCCCGGCAGTAGTACCGCCGGGCTTTTCTGATTATTCCTAAACCCTTAATTTTACTTAATTACTTGTATAATTAACGAAGTCAGGGTTCATACCCTTCAACCAGTGGTTTTACTCACCCCAGGTAGTAATTCATCTGCCGGATCTGCCAATAAATCGACTCATTTACTCCTTGCTGTTACTGCGACTACGCGATAAACTTGCGGGGTTCGGCGTAGCTTTCGGTTGGCTTGGCCACTCCATTAAGCCGTTCTTAAGTGGGTGTTAAATTGTCGTTATAATCACTTCGGCACAAAATGATTGCTGGCGACAGGATGTTTACTTTGTACAGCATCCTACATCAACCGTTATGATGTTCAAAAAAAATTCAACGTTAGCGGGTCCCTGGACAATGGTTTTTCTCATCGCGACCGTGGTACTTACCTTGATCGCCGAGTCCGTGATTAAATTGTTTTTCTAGCAGGAAGTGGTTTACGATCGCCTGCTACGCTGAAAGAGGCCATCGTTCACGCTTCCGCTACGCACACCAGCAATGGTTTACCGGCCTTTTCCTTGTGGTTTTAAATCAATACGGGCTAATCGGACCGAACGGGGCTATTTTGTACCGGTAGATCAAATGGACACTCATTAACTCAATCTAGTTTACGCGCGTCGATAAACTCAACTACCTTTCGGATGTGCTTACAAGCACGGTGAAAAGTACCCAAACCCCACTGGCCTTGCGAGTGGGGTTTCTCATGGTTGCCGCTCAATTAATTCGTTTCTAAGTAGTTACGTTTTTCAGTAGATTCGTGTGTACAACCTCACTAGAAACCATGCTTCTCTTTCGCGCACTAGTCCTCCTGTCTGTTGTAGGCATTCTGATTGTCCTGTATCGATTGGTTAGCTTCCGCAAACAGTGCCCTGGTTGTGGCTACGCCGACCCGAATCGAATACCCCGGAAAGGGATTGCCAAACGACTTCCGGTAAAGGCGTATGCTTGTCCCCGTTGCCACAATCATTTTTACAAAATTCGGGAGGTTACGCAGGCTTCTTCCAATGCTACCCTGGTTTGACGATGCATTACCGATCCGACCACTTGCGCGGACGATAGGGGTTTTCGGGTAAGCGCCAGCATCAGACTGGAAAATGCCCGAGCCGAATTACCGTATACTAAAAGCGCTTCGTACTCTCCCTTACTTTTCGGTAATGCCTAGTCTAAATAGTATAAAACAAAAGACTATGCTGGAGCTAATCGATATCGCAATCGCCTTTGGAATAGGGTTTTGGCTACGATCCTGTTTGGTCAATCACAAAAAAAACGAGTCGTAACGCTTTATTCGACTATCTATATTCGGAGACGTGTAAACGCTGGAATTCGCTAGTTACTACGATCCAATTCGTATTGGTTTACTCGGTTAGCCCGACGCTGTGCCTACCAACTCGTCCCTACCGTTTTGCTCCAGGGAGTTGAGGTCCTGTCCGTTGGAAGCCATTCCGAAAATGATACCGAGTCTGACAACTACCCATTAAAAAATACTCGTCTGTTTATAGATCTGGTCCATATACCTGCTTTTTGGCAGCTGGCGTGACAGAGCAACAAGCGTCCCATTACCTCACTATTCGCTGAAACTATGTCGTTTGTTTCATACAAACGGTTAACTTGATGCTCATAGACACTCAACGCTATTTTAGTATGTATTTTGTAATTGACGCGCTTACCCGCGACAACCAGGAGCGAAACTTTGGGTTTCAAGTTAATGAGCAAGAAGTTGAACTAGGACTTGATATCCTGTCTGGCTTTGTTGAGAAAGGGGACAAACTGGTTGAGGTTCTACTTGTTTTTGACAACAACGTAACGAAACTACCGATTTCCATTTTTGATGGTCACTCCTTTGCAAAGCCTATCAAGCAGCTGCAGGGACAATGGCAGGAAATCTTACGTTCAACGCCTGAATGGCAGATGAAACCAGTTTATAGCAGCGATCTTTTGCAGCGAGCCCAAACGGCTCGACAATCTAAAATAGATTGTCTTAAAGTAAGCCGGGAACAGATGCAGAAATTACTCGACCGGGCTAGCCAGCAATCAAACAATGGGCTTTTATTGAATCACTACCAAACGCTTATTAACGCCTATACCCGTATGCTCGCCAGCTACGAGGCCCGGTAAGCGTCAGACAACAGCCTGGCAGACAGGGCAAGCTGACCGAAGCACTCGTTGATAAACCCATCTGAAAATCAAGGCTGAGCCAATCAATTGTTAAAAATAACGATCAGTTATACTATACCGAATAATTTATTTACAATATTTTTATTTCGGTAACATGTATATTGCCACGCATTATAAGGTTAATTATAAATCCCTATTGGCTCTGCTGGTAGGGATTTTCGTCCTGAGCATTCCAATGTGTGCAGACGAAACAGTTGGTTGCAGTAGTTTGTCCTGAATTAAGGCTTTGTTCGATTTGCTTTATTCATGACTTACGTTATTCTTTTCGTCGTTCTACTGCTGAGTCTTGTTTATGCGTATCGACACACAAGCTTTTCGGCAAAATGCCCCAAATGTGGTCGCTTCGATTATGACCGCATCCCCCGCTCTGAACTGCTCAAGATTTTCTCTGCTATCATTCCGTTTAAGGTATACCGGTGTCGCAATTGCTGGAATGCATTCTTACGGATCTCGAGCCGATAGCCTGTACGCTGTAAGCAATTAGCTGTCAATTCAGTCCGTCGGCCAATCTTTTCGGATCAGGCAACCGCTGGCCATTGTCAGGACAAATCGCCATTCGCTGTACCTGACCAGAACCTATGTAGCAAGTTGGCACGGAACCCTGCCGGTCGAGCGTTTGTGGGGCTATTGCGTTACTTTTTGTGAAACCAGCCGGGAAGAGTCGCCTGATTTTTTCCCGAAAACCTACCTCCGTTGAGCACTCAATAGGCATCGTTCCTTTGTGCGAACAATACGCAAGAGGCAAAGGCTGGAGTTACGTTACCCGGCGTTACGCTAACCAAACCTGGTAAACCCAAGCGAACCGCTTATTTCCAATAAACGCACTTGCCCAAGAACAATGGGCTTTTTATCTGGTTTACCCCCGAAATAGGCGTACTTTTCAGCGTTGTTATCCCATTACGGTTTACATCTTCCCACTTTTTAGTATAACAGACAGATTATGAGCGACAAAGTTAAGATTGGCATTCTGTTCGGCCAGGAAAACACCTTCCCACAAGCCTTTGTTGACCGGGTCAACGAAAAACAACGTACGTTCCCGGCTGAATTCGTTTCGATCGAACAGGTCGAACAAAGTGTTCCGACCGACTATGCCGTCATTATTGACCGGATCTCACAGGATGTCCCTTTTTACAAAGCGTTTCTTAAGAATGCAGCCTTAACCGGCACGGCTGTCATCAATAACCCATTCTGGTGGAGTGCCGACGAAAAGTTTTTCAACAATGCACTCGCCGTGCAGCTGGGGGTACCCGTTCCCAAAACAATCCTGCTTCCTTCCAAAGAACGGCCCGACGATACGAATCACAACTCGTTCCGTAACCTGCAACACATGAACTGGGAGGCTATTTTTAATCACATTGGTTTTCCCGCTTTCATGAAACCCCACGCCGGTGGTGGCTGGAAAAGCGTTTACAAGGTAGACAACCCCGAGCAGATGTTTAGGGCGTACGACGAAACGGGGCAGTTGGTTATGCTCTACCAGGAAGCCATTGACTTCACGGACTACTTCCGGTGCTACTGCATTGGCGGCAAAGACGTGCGGATCATGCCCTACGAACCTCGGAATCCACATCACCTGCGGTACGCTTCGGAGATGAAAACGACGGGCGATGCCGGTAAGAAACTGCTCAACACGATGACCGATTACGTGCTTAAACTGAATCACGGTCTCGGCTACGATTTCAATACGGTCGAATTTGCGGTACGTGACGGCATCCCCATCGCCATTGACTTCTGCAACCCCGCCCCCGACGCTGACATTCATTCGGTCGGGCAGGAAAACTTCGAGTGGGTGGTAGAAGCCGCAGCGACGATGGCTATCGAACGAGCCAAGACCCTACAGAAAGGCAAGGACAACCTGACGTGGGGCACGTTTGTGCGCGGTTCGGTAGCCGGCGAACCCCTTCTTTCGCCTAAACCGCCTAAAGCGGCTACGGTCACCAAATCAGACACGGTTACGAAAGAAGCAAAATCGGCAAAACCGGATGTAGACGAGAAAAAACCGGCCAAAGGCAAAAAGCCGAAGGCCTAAGCGCAACGCTACTTGGTAACATACAGACAGCACGTCGTAACTTTTTTTGGCATGACACGCTGTCTGTATGTATTTTTGTGATTGGATTTTAACCACCGTCACACCACCACCAAGTACGTTAACTCGATGAAAAAAGGTTTACTAGTTTCTTTTTTGTGTGCTTTTTCGTTTCTCTTCAACGCCTGTACCCCTCCCGAAAGCCAGCCTAAACCCGTATTAATCAGCGCCAGTCAGATTGTTTTCTACAACAACACGACCCTCAAGGGCGTTACCACAACCAACAGTTCGCTAACCTATCAACCCGCCGATTATGAGGTTAGTGTAAACCGAATTACGTACCAGACTACGCTTAGCGACGGGACAACCATCACGGCTTCGGGGATTGTTTATCTGCCGAATCAGCTGTATTCACCGAACAAACAGTATCCGCTGCTCAGCTTTCAGCACCCTACGGCTTTCTCGAATGCCGAAGTGCCGTCGGGTTTTAATTTCGGTACCGTTAGTTTTTCGTATCCCCTTTATTTCGCAACGCACGGCTACATCGTGGCCTGCCCGGATTACATTGGCTACGGCACCGCTGATCACGTACCCCACGATTACGAACACCGCCAGACGCTGGCTCAGGCAACGGTGGATATGATGCTGGCCACAAAGGACTTCCTGGCCAAGAAAAATGTGCAGTGGAGCAACCAGCTGTTTCTGGCGGGTTATTCGGAAGGTGGTTTTGCCACCCTGTCCGCCCAACAGTTGCTGGAAGAAAAATACAAGTCAGACCTTCCGTTGAGCGGGGCCAGCTGCGGAGCGGGTCCATACGCCATGTCGGCGTTCTTTAAGCACATAACCCAGAATTCGACGGTAGGTGGCGTTGCCAACTACATTTATGCCTGGGAAACGCTCAGCTACAACCGCATTTATGGTTTGAACAAGCCAGTCTCTTATTACTTCAAGGAGCCGTATGCCAGCCAGATTGCGCAATCGCTCGATAATGCCCGGTCGATCCTGGCGAGTTTCGATCAGATTTGTACAGATCAGTTTCGGGCTGAGGTCAACAATCCGTCGTCCCCATTCGCGCGGGCCCTGGCCGACAACGATCTAACCGACTGGCATACCACGACGGCTACCCGGCTTATCCATAGCCAGCAGGATGAAATCATTCCTTTTCTGACCTCCCAGCAAACGTACAGCGACATGCGCAAGCTCGGTTCGTCAAACTTGAGTCTGGTGGCGCTTCCCCAGGGAGCACACGTTCCGACTGAGGTGCTGTTTATGCGTCAGTCGCTGGACTGGTTCGAACAGATTAAAAAGTAACGTACTTAATGGTTGATCAACAAACGGAGGTAAGGTCTATCCGAAAAAAGGACCCATATCCGTTTGTCGATCGACCATTTTTAGTTTATAACCCAAGTGCTTTGGGATCAATCCCCGTGTCGCGAGCCGATGTCCGAAGTATGGCCATCATTTCAACGTAGCTAAACAACCGACCATCAATGTAATCCTGCTCGTCGGGGTCCGCAAACGTTTTCTTTTCTTCGAGATCCCGCACATTCGCATGAATGGTAATTAAAACGTCCTGAACGAACGCTTCTACTTGCTGGCTGTAGGCTGTCATTGTCGGCTTGTTGATTCGATTGCTGTTTTTCAGAGAAAACGGTTACGGCTTCGTTAGGCCTTCCCGACGGTCCAGTTCCCGAAGTACATCGACCATCGTTCGAAACCGGTTAGCGTCGCCGATAAAACTCAGTCCAGACATGATGAGGGCAAACCCACCTGTGCTCACCCAAAACCAAGGGTCTTCATTGGCTTCCTTCATCTTTGATCCATGCAGTAATACGGCAAGGCCGCTGCCAAGCAACATCGCTCCTCCTCCCCCAAACCACCAGTATTTGGTCAACAGTTTCTTTTCTTCCGGCGTCTGCATACGTAATTGATCGTTATTTTGCGTTCATTTGGAAAAACCATATTTCCCGCTTTGAGTTTATAAAAAAACAGTATATTACTCACGCATCAGCGTCTTTCAGCAGGCAGAATCCCTGACTGTATCTAACCCATCGACACTCAACCCTTTACAAAATGCCCGTATTCACACTCGGTATAGAAGAAGAATTTCAAACCATAGATCCAGCAACCGGCGAGTTACGCTCGCACATGTCTAAAATCGTTGACGGCGGTCAAATTGTCCTTCAGGAGCGCGTAAAAGCCGAAATGCACCAGGCGGTAGTGGAAGTAGGCACCAACATTTGCAACGACATTCATGATGCGCGCCACGAAGTAAGCTACCTCCGCAAGATGATTATCGAACTGGCGGACAAGCAAAACCTAAAAATCGCGGCTGCCGGGACGCACCCGTTTTCGGACTGGCAGGACCAGCTGATTACCCCCAACGAACGCTACGACCGGCTCATCGATGAGTTGCGCGATGTGGCCCGCTCCAACCTGATATTTGGCCTGCACGTGCACGTGGGTATCGAAAATCGGAACGAAGGGGTTCAGATCATGAATGCGGTGCGGTATTTTCTGCCCCACGTGTACGCCATTTCGACCAACTCACCGTTCTGGCGGGGTCGTAATACGGGGTTTAAGTCGTACCGGTCTAAAGTGTTCGACAAGTTTCCCCGAACGGGTATCCCTGATTATTTTGCCTCGGCGGCTGAATACGATGAGTACATCAACTTACTTGTCAAAACCAACTGCATCGACAACGGCAAAAAAATCTGGTGGGACATCCGGCTGCATCCGTTTTTCAACACCATTGAGTTTCGCATCTGCGACGTACCCATGCGCGTTGACGAAACGATTTGCCTGGCCGCCATTATGCAGGCGCTGGTGGCAAAAATTTATAAACTGCACAAACAGAATTTAAATTTTCGCCCGTACCGCCGAATCCTGATCAACGAAAACAAATGGCGGGCCGCTCGCTACGGCATTGAAGGAAAGCTCATTGATTTTGGCAAACAGGAAGAAGTTCCTACGCACCAGTTGATTCACGAACTGCTCAATTTTATCGACGATGTCGTGGATGATCTGGGTAGTCGAGCCGAATGCGAGTACGTGCTCAAGATACTGGAAATGGGAACGGGGGCCGACCGGCAACTGGCCGTTTTTCAGCAACATAACGACCTCAAGCGCGTAGTCGATTACATCGTTGAGGAAACTTCTTTCGGCATTAGCTAGTTTTTATGAGACGGTCTAATTCGATTACTTTACCGTAACATGACACTATGAGCTTAGTAAAAATTGCCGTTCTGGACATGAATAACAACCACGCCAACGAAGGCATGCGTTGTATTTTACAGCTGATTCGAAGCGTCCAGGGCAACGATCACGCCGAATTGGCTTTCAATGTATTCAATGTTCGGGCCAACAACGAAATTCCGGGTCTTGACTACGATGTTTATATTTCGTCGGGTGGTCCTGGTAGTCCGCTGGCGTCGGAAGAATCCTGGGAAGAACCTTATTTTGCGTTGATTGATCAGCTTTTTAACTGGAATCGTCAGAACGACCGCAAGAAGTTTGTCTTTCTGATCTGCCACTCCTTTCAGCTGACGATCCGGCATCTGGAGCTGGGTCTCCTCAGCAAGCGCAAATCAACTTCGTTCGGCATTTTTCCGGTTCACAAGACCGATGACGGCTGTTCGGACGACTTGTTTCAGGGATTGGCCGATCCGTTCTACGCCGTAGACTCGCGGGACTACCAGATTACGGAGCCCAACCTGGAGCGGATTAATGAACTGGGAGCTTCTATCCTGTGTCTGGAAAAAATTCGTCCCCACGTACCGCTCGACCGGGCTGTTATGGCCATGCGCTTTTCGCCCGAAATCATCGGTACGCAGTTCCACCCCGAAGCCGACAACGAAGGGATGCTGCGGTATTTCCTGACCGACGAAAAACGCAATCAGATCGTTACCAACTTCGGCCAGGAAAAGTACGACGAGATGGTTGCTTACTTGCAGGACCCCGACAAGATCGCGTTGACCGAATCGGTTATTTTACCCGGCTTTTTGCGGCAGGCCATTGCCACGTTCGCTTCTTCCGATCAGTTTATCGAACAGAATTAATTTTTCGACAGGATTAACAAGATGCACAGGATTTTATTTGATACCTACACCGAGAATTTTGTACATCCTTACTCCTGTCGTTGAGAAAACCATGATTCAAACCGTTCGTCAAGCCTATAACCAAGCCTTTAGCCCGGAACATTACCGGGCTTTTTTGGACAAGATCGACGCCGATCTTCCCGGCCAGTTGGAGTTTCGCGTCGCCGAAACGCCCGTTTTTGTTCCTACCGTTCTTACGAATAAACTCCTGGCGGCCTGCGACACAATTGTTGATGTAATCACGCGCGACGATTTTAAACAATTGACCGAGGACGCGATTCCCGCTGGACAACGGGTTCCGAATGAAGATGCGCACACCCAATTTCTGGCGGTTGACTTTGCTGTCTGTAAGGACGAGCACGGCGAACTGACCCCGCAGCTTATCGAGTTACAGGGTTTTCCATCGCTCTACACCTTCCAGCCGTACCTGGCCGATCAGTTCCGTTCCTTTTATCCGATTCCCAATCAGTTGTCGCACCTGTTTACGGTCTCTACCAATGACGCGTATCTGGATCGGCTCCGGCAAATGATCGTGGGCGACTGCAATCCGGAGGAAGTTATCCTGCTGGAGATCTACCCGGAAAAGCAAAAAACCCGCATTGACTTTGCCCTGACGCAACGAACGCTTGGCGTAGCGCCCGTGTGCCTGACGAAGATTCAGAAGGACGGACGGCAGCTTTTTTACGAAAAGGACGGTCGTCGGATTCGGATCAAGCGTATTTATAACCGACTGATTTTCGATGACTTACGAAACTACCCGGATCTCCAAACGGACTTTACACTAACCGACGACGTTGATGTCGACTGGGTGGGGCATCCGAACTGGTTTTTCCGCATCAGCAAGTACACGTTACCCCTAATCGAAAGTCCCTACGTACCAGCTAGTTATTTTTTATCCGATCTGACTGACTATCCAGCCGATCTGGAAAATTACGTGCTAAAACCCTTGTTTTCTTTCGCGGGGAGCGGGGTCAGGCTCACGTTTACGGCGGCTGACCTTGACGCTATTCCAACCGAACAGCGAAGCGGGTATCTGCTGCAACGCAAGGTAAAGTATGAACCCGTTATTCAATCGCCCGACGGATTGGTTAAGGCTGAAATTCGGTTGCTGTTTATCTGGCCAAAGGAAGACGCCCGGCCTACACTATTAACCAACTTAAGCCGCCTGAGCCGGGGTGAAATGATTGGCGTAGATTTCAATAAGAACAAGGACTGGGTCGGCGGAACGGTGTGCTTTTTCGAGAAATAACCGGTTCGTACTCACTAAAGAAGTCCGTCTAAGCTTGCTAGTAAGTTTAGACGGACTTCTTTGTAAGGTATTCGTATGAGCTATTTCGTCTTCCCACCGAGCAGCAGGTTATAGCCGATGTACGGGATAACGCGTACATTTTTTCCGTCCCAGGAGTAGTTATTGCGGTAGATCAGGCTGTAAGCGCCCAGGTCGAACGAGTGACGCCGACGGTCGAGCCGCAGAGCAAACGACAGGGTAGCCCGTTCGCCGGTGTCATCATAGAAATAATAACGCTGCCCCAGATTAATTCGGTTGTCACTGAGTAGAGTCAGGTTGGGCAATATTTTCTGCACCAGTCCCAGCGTCAGGAATGACTGATCCGGAATACGTTCGAGCGTATAAGGCGTCGGATACATTGATGACCAATACTGGTATACCGATTGTTTGCCGCGATTGACCAGACCATAACCCAGCGTAACATTTCGCTGGCTGGTGCCGATAGAGGCCAGTGCCTGAAAGGTCCATGCTCGTTTGGAGTAGGAATACCGATAGGTGTTTGGTTGGTACGACACATTAAGTCCCACCCTGAACTTCCGACCGATCGACGCGCTTAATTTCGACGTTAGTTGGAAACTGTTATTTAACACACTACCCGATCCGTAATACGCATCGTAGGCTGACCGATAAAGCCACGGGATAGGCGTAGCAACCCCAACACCAACGCTCCAGTTGCGGGTAATTCCGTACTGAAATTCGTTGAGCAGCACCCACTTATTACGATAGTAGAACTGCCCTTTCTTAGGATTGTAGGCCGTTTGTCCGATCAGCAGCCAGGGCGAAAACTGGTTTGGAAACGTGCGTCCCGAATCAGCGCCCGGAACGGTATCAACCACCGTTGAATCGACGCGTTGGAGCAGCTCCGGCTCAAAATAAGTGAGCTGACCATTGCGCTTCCGAACGGTAATCATGGTGCTATCGCGCCGGACAAACCGTCCTTCCAGGCGTGTACTATCCTTAAGGTAAAAAACAGAATACGAGGGAGCGCTGGTCGTTGGACGCGGTCGGATGGGCATAATCCCAATGAGCTGGTCGGTTTCAACAAAGGTCATGTCCCCGCCTGCTTTTTTGACCGTTATCAGCGAACTATCCTGACGAACAATCTGCCCGCGTACCACCGAGCCATCGCGCATCAGCAAAAACGATTGCTTACGCGCCAAATCCTCTGGTGTTACCCGAACGGCTTGCCCCCACAGGACGACCGGGTAAAGTACGAGTAAAAGAAGAACTGTTTTCATGGTTGCGGGTGTTAGGATACAAAGACGACAAAGTTGATGATTGGCATGAAAACGGTTACGCACCGGCAGTTATTTTTTCAGCACGTAGCACAGACCTCTGATTTCCCGTTAGGGTTGGAAATCGATCGATCAGAAGGCGTATTTATTTATTCAACGGATGGTAAGCCATTCATGGATCTGATTTCGGGGATTGGCGTGAGTAACGTCGGCCACCGGCATCCGCGCGTGCTGGAAGCCATTCAGCAGCAGCTCGACAAATACCTGCACCTGATGGTTTACGGCGAGTATGTTCAGACACCGCAAACCCAACTGGCTCATGCACTGGCCCAAACGTTACCGGTGGGGCTTGACACGGTATACTTTACCAACTCGGGAACCGAAGCCGTAGAAGGGGCGATGAAAGTAGCGAAACGCTATACCAACCGGACCGAAATCATCAGCTGCTTCAACGCGTACCACGGCTCGACGCAAGGGGCGCTTTCACTCTCGGGCGACGAAAATTTCAAGCGCAACTACCGCCCTCTCCTACCCGACGTCCGGCATATCCGGCATGGTAACTGGGATGATATTGAGAAGATTACGACGCGTACTGCCGCTGTAGTCATCGAAGTAATCGGGGGTGAAGCGGGCGTCCGTATTCCACCAGCCGGTTATTTACAAGCGGTCCGTCAGCGTTGTACGGAGGTGGGTGCTCTGCTGGTTTTTGACGAAATTCAAACGGGATTTGGCCGTACGGGAACGTTCTGGGCGTTTGAAGGCGTGGCCGTTACGCCGGACATTTTACTGTGCGCGAAGGGAATGGGCGGAGGAATGCCGATTGGCGCGTTTATCAGTTCGGCTGAGATTATGAGCGTCTTCAAAAATAACCCGATCCTCGGCCATATTACCACATTCGGCGGTCATCCGGTTTCGTGCGCGGCTTCGCTGGCCACGCTTCAGGTCATCCGGGAGGAAGGTCTTTACGAAGCTGCCGAAGCCAAAGGGCAACTTTTCAAGCAATTGCTAACCCATCCAGCCATTCGGGAAGTGCGCGGAAAAGGGTTGATGCTGGCGGTTGAGTTCGACTCCTTTCCTATTCTGAAATCCGTTATCGACCGGGCCATTGCGGGCAACGGGACAGGCTTAGGCATCATTACGGACTGGTTTCTATTCTGCGATAACTCCATGCGCATTGCGCCACCACTCGTTATTACGGAAGAGCAGATCCGGGAAGCCTGTTCGATCATTCTACAAGCAATTGACGCCTGAGCGTCACGGGAATACGACCGATAAGGTTCCGACAATCAGCGCGAGGCTAAAAATAATCAGCAAACCGATCAGCACTGTTTTCAGTAAACCTCCTGGTTGTTTGGTCGATTGATTGTCCATAGGCATGCGCAAGTACGTTCGGATTTTACACAAATATGCATAAAGAATTGTATAATTTCATTGCGGGTAGTTGGTTATTGCCGGAGTACTCCACAGCACATGCTGTCAAAAGCAGCCCTAAAGGGGAATATTGCCGTGCTTTTTCTTCGGCATACTAGCCACCTTATTTTCCAACATACCAAAGGCCCGAATGAGCTTGTGACGAGTCTGGTCGGGCATGATTACTTCGTCGATATAGCCCCGATTGGCAGCCCGGTACGGGTTGGCAAACTTCTCGGTATACTCCTGTACTTTCTCCTGCAACTTGGCCTGCGGGTCGTCAGCTTCCGCAATTTCGCGTTTAAAAATAATTTCGGCGGCCCCGCTGGCTCCCATCACCGCAATCTCGGCAGACGGCCACGCGTAGTTCAGATCAGCCCCGATGTGCTTCGAATTCATCACATCGTAAGCCCCTCCGTACGCTTTTCGCGTGATCACCGTCACGCGGGGAACCGTGGCTTCGCAAAAGGCGTACAGCAGCTTGGCTCCGTTCGTGATGATACCATTCCACTCCTGATCGGTTCCCGGCAGAAAACCCGGCACATCTTCCAGGACCAGCAAGGGAATGTTGAAGCAATCGCAGAAACGGACAAAACGGGCGGCTTTGGTGCTCGCGTTAATGTCCAGAACGCCGGCTAATACGGCGGGCTGGTTGCCAACCACGCCGATGCTGCGCCCACCAATTCGGGCAAAGCCAACCACAATGTTTTCGGCAAAATTCCGGTGTACTTCCATAAACGTACCCGCATCCACCAGTTCCTCAATGACTTCGCGCATGTCATAAGGTTGGTTTGGATTGTCGGGGATGATGCTGTTAAGCGCCAGTCGGGTTTCGTCCTGCGCGTCGTAAGGCAGCAGCGCGGGCTCGTCCTCGCAGTTCTGGGGAATATAGCTCAGCAGCCGCTTGAGGTGCTGGATGCACGCCAGTTCGTTTTCGCAGGCGAAATGCGTCACCCCCGACTTCGTGCTGTGCGTGCTGGCTCCGCCCAATTCTTCCGCCGTAACGGTTTCATGCGTAACCGTTTTGACTACGTTCGGCCCCGTCACGAACATGTAGCTCGTATGTTCGACCATGAAAATAAAATCGGTAATGGCCGGGCTGTAGACCGCTCCGCCCGCGCAGGGACCCATCACCGCCGATAATTGCGGAATTACGCCCGACGCCTTCGTATTTCGGTAGAAAATATCAGCATAACCCGCCAGTGACAATACCCCTTCCTGAATCCGGGCCCCACCCGAATCGTTCAGCCCAATGATTGGCGCGCCATTTTGCATAGCCAGATCCATCAGCTTGCAGATTTTCTCCGCGTGGGTTTCCGAAAGGGCACCGCCAAAGACGGTAAAATCCTGCGCAAACACGTACACCAGCCGTCCGTCTACAGTACCGTAACCCGTTACAACACCATCGCCCAAGTAATGCTCTTTGTCGAGTCCAAAATCGCGGGTACGGTGCATGACGAACTTCCCGATTTCCTCAAACGACCCTTCGTCAACGAGTAAACCGATTCGTTCGCGAGCCGTTAACTTGCCTTTGGCGTGCTGGTTGTCGATCCGCTTCTGACCGCCACCGAGTTCAGCTTCGGCGTTTTTTTGGGCCAGGACAGCCGTTTTGGATGGTTTGACAGTTGGTGACAAATCGGTTTCGGGCTGAATTTCCGGTTGCATGAGGTAGAGTTTAGCGAAAGCGCGTTAGGCAAAGTTAATTGTTCTACCCAATTCTACCGATTTTGTTCCATTTTCTCTTGATCAAAGCTAACATCGTAATGACAGAGCTAACGGACAAAGAAAGCGGGTCGTATCGGCGGGCAGGAGGTTTTCCATTCTGCCGTTGAGCTTTCCCGCTTTTTCACCGACATTTGCCCCAGACTTTTCATTTCTGATACGTGCTAAAACCGCTACTGAGCCTGCTTCTTGGGCTACTCTTCTGCCACATGGCCGAGGCTCAACCGCTCGGTGGCCAGCGTATCTTTCCGTTTCTGGATTTGCCGACCCATGCGCGCGTTGCCGCCCTGGGTGGACAGCTGGCTTCGGCAACACAACCCGATGGCTCCTATCATCTTAACAATCCCGCCCTAGCCGATTCGGTTCGGGATAATGAGCTGTCCATTAACCTGATGCCTTATCTGGCCGCGGCTAAATATTACACGTTGCAATACGGTTTACCCATTCAGGCCAATGATCCCAACCGTCGGGCGCGGTGGGCCGCAGGCTTACAGTATCTTACCTATGGCGAGTTTACACTAACCGACCCGGCAGGCAATTCGCTCGGCACCTTCTCAGCCAATGACTACGCCCTAAGCCTGTCCCATGCCCGTACCGAAGGTAACTTTACGCTTGGCGCTACCCTTAAAGCGGTTGGGTCGAGCATCGAAACGTACTCAGCATTTGGTATACTGGCCGATTTGGGGGGCATCTGGAGACATCCGAAACAGGACTTAACGTTTGGTCTGGTGGCCAAAAATGTGGGTTACCTGCTTAAAAACTACGGCCCAGCCGACGCCGATTTACCGTTTGACCTGCAAGCGGGCGTAACCGTAAAGCCGAAACACGCCCCTGTACGCCTGACCTTGACGGCGCATCACCTGCAACGCTTCGACATCAGCTACAACGACCCGAGCCTGAACGTTCGGTACGATTTGAACGGCAACATCATTTCGCAGCCGACCAGCGTGACCGAAAAAATAGCGCGCCATCTGATTGTCAGCGCCGAACTGCTGCTTAGCCGGCATGTTCATTTGCTGGTAGGCTATAATCACCAGAAACGTCAGGAAGGAAAGTTGACAACCGGTGGCGGTGGAGCCGGTATTTCGTTCGGAGCCTCGGTACAGGCGCGGGGGTTTCAACTGACGTACGGTCGCTTCTCGTCGGTACCAACCGCCGGAACCAGCCAGCTATCGTTACGTGTTGACCTGAATCGATTGATGAACTAAAAAGCGGGCGGCACCCGCCTTTCGGCAACAGGCCCGCAGCATAGCAAACAACTCCTTTAACGACGAAGCGATGGAACTAGGTATCAGTAGTTTTGGCGAGGTCATTCCCGATCAGGTAGCGGGCAGGGCCCTCAACGCCCACACGCGCATGCAGCAGTTGCTGGAAGAAATAAAACTGGCCGATCAGGTGGGTCTGGATGTTTTTGCCCTGGGCGAACACCACCGGCCTGATTTCATTATCTCCGCTCCCGAAGTGATTCTAGCCGCTGCGGCTACCCAGACAAAGACCATTCGGTTGTCGAGCGCCGTAACGGTTTTGAGTTCGGCCGATCCGGTGCGGGTGTACCAGAATTTTGCCTCGCTGGATCTTATTTCGAACGGGCGGGCCGAAATCATGGCCGGACGGGGTTCGTTTATCGAGTCGTTTCCCCTATTCGGTTATGACTTGAACGATTATGATGATCTATTCACCGAAAAGCTGGAGTTGTTGATGGCCATCAACCAGCAGGAAGTGGTTAGCTGGCAGGGCCACTTCCGGCCATCTATTCCGAACGTAGGTGTGTATCCTCGCCCCTACAAACCAACGCTTCCGATCTGGCTGGCTGTTGGGGGTACGCCCGCTTCGGCGGTTCGGGCGGGCAGTATGAACCTGCCGATGACGCTGGCCATGCTGGGTGGCACGCCCGACCGGTTTGTGCCCCTAGTGAACATGTACCGGCAGGCGGCCCGGAAAGCGGGACACGACCAGATCCCGCTCGCCGTCAATTCCCACTTTTACGTGGCGGATAACTCGCAACAGGCCGCCAACGATTTTTACCCGTTCTACGCGGTGCTGATGAATCGGATTGGTCGGGAGCGCGGCTGGCCCCCGCTCGGTCGCGAACAGTACGAATACCTGCGGCAGCACGGCCCTTTGCTGGTGGGTAGTCCGCAGCAGGTCATCGACAAGCTACTGACGTTCCATGAGCTGTTTCAGAATACGCGCTACCTGGCCCAACTCATTGGTGGACAGTCGGCCGACCATCCGAAACTGCTACGGGCTATTGAATTATTTGGCACCCAGGTAGCCCCCGTGATTCGGAAAGAACTCGCTGCTACACAACAGGCAATCTAGTCCATAGCCCAAAGCCCGTAGGCGTACGAAGTGCATTTTTTACGCCTTGTGGAGACATTTTTCTAATTCCTGCGTTTCATTACTAGGCAGCGCGTATCATACGCTTCTTTTTTTTCGATGACCGAATTACTCAAAGACCTTACCCCTCGGCAAATCGTTGCTGAGTTAGATCAGTACATTATTGGCCAGAACGACGCGAAACGCAACGTAGCCATCGCGCTGCGTAACCGCTGGCGTCGGATGAACAGTGCTGCGGACATGCAGCACGAAATTACGCCGAACAATATTCTAATGATTGGCGCAACGGGTGTCGGCAAGACCGAAATTGCCCGTCGGCTCGCTAAAATAGCCGATGCGCCCTTTATAAAAGTTGAAGCGTCGAAATTCACCGAAGTAGGTTACGTCGGGCGCGATGTGGAAAGCATGGTGCGCGATCTAGTCGAACAGGCCGTCAACATGGTGCGGTCCGCGAAAAAGGAAGCCGTCAAGGTGCGGGCTCAGCAACTCGTCGAAGACGCTATCCTGGATATCCTGATCCCGCCCGTCAAACCTGCTGGCAACACTAATCAGCTCGGTTTTGAGAATCAGCCGAAAGACGCCGATGCGGAGCTCAACGAACGAACTCGTGAACGCTTTCGGGACAAAATCCGCTCGGGCGAGATGGACGACCGTAAAATTGAGATCGACGTTCAGCAATCCCAAGCGCCTAATATCGGTATTATGGGCGGTGCCGTGGATGATCTTTCCATGATGAACATTCAGGAAATGATCGGTGGCATGATGCCTAAACGGGGCAAAAAACGCAAGGTGACCATTGCCGAAGCCCGGACAATTTTGCTCGAAGAAGAAGCCGCCAAGCTGATCGATATGGATGAAGTGAAAGAAGAAGCCATTCGAAAAGCCGAAGATGCAGGAATTATTTTCATCGACGAAATCGACAAAGTAGCCTCGGCCCGGTCGGGTAACGGCGGTGGCGGACCGGACGTCAGCCGGGAAGGTGTACAGCGTGATTTGCTTCCCATTGTGGAAGGCAGCGCGGTCAATACCAAGCACGGTGTCGTTCATACCGACCACATTCTGTTTATTGCCGCTGGTGCTTTCCACGTCGCCAAACCCAGCGATCTGATTCCTGAGTTACAAGGCCGTTTCCCGATTCGGGTGGAGTTGCAGAGCTTGTCGGAGGACGATTTTTACCAGATCCTCAAAGAACCAAAAAACGCGCTGACGAAGCAATACGAAGCCATGTTAGGCGCCGAACAGGTAGAACTTACCTTTCAGGACGATGCCCTTCGCGAACTGGCCCGGATTGCCTTCGAGGTTAACGCGGAAGTCGAAAACATCGGGGCTCGCCGGTTGCAAACGGTACTGAGTCATCTGATGAATGACTTTATGTTCGACATTCCCGACGCGATTGGGGCCAATGCGCACGTCGTGGTGACGAAAGAGTTAGTGGGTGAAAAACTGAACGGTCTGGTCAAAAACCGGGATTTGAGTCAGTTTATTTTGTAGTTGATCTGCCTGGTTGTCGCGTAGACGAATCTTATTTTGCCCACGCGACAACCAGGCGGGTTAGTTTTTCAATGGCCCGGTCGGTATCAGCTCGCTTCCGGTCAGGTGGCTCGAAGCGGTTAAACGGACGGAGTTCCAGCACAAACGTTTCGTCAACGGCCTCATCATCAATTGGCGTATACACTTTATAGCCGACTACCTGAACGGGCAGTACACCATGCTGCCCTTTAAAGCGGGTTAACAAATACGTCAGCAATCCTTGGATTTCTTTTTCGGTAACTCCTTCAGCAGGCACAAACCGAACGTCGGCGCGGTTCCGATCAACAAGCGTCTGTTCCTCGGCGCTATAATGCCCCTCGCAGCTCGAAAACGTCCGGACCAGACCGGTGGCATTCAGGGCGTCAACCAACGGTCGAATCTGCGGTTCAATTTCTTCCATCATGGCTCTCCGTCCACCAAGGCCATTTCATCGGCATCGTTCATCCGGTGCGTTTCGGGCGGTTGCCGCTGGCGCCACTTCCAGCTTAGGTAAAGCACAGCAACTATAGCCAATACGCCGGACAGGATAAACGACGCATCAATCCCGGCCTCACCCGCAAAGTGATTCAATAGCCAGCCCGATGCCACCGCGCCCAAGCCAATTCCGGCTTCCAGGGCTATGTACATCGTCGCCATGGCGCGCCCTCGCGTTGCTTCGTCGCTCAGATCTGCCGTCCAGGCCTGAATGGTAGGTGAATTCATGCCCCACGACATTCCATACACAATGGCCGCACTCCAGAACCACAGGTACGCGTTCGGATCAGCCGGGTCGGTAATCGTCAACAAAACCATCGAGATAGCTAGTGCCGTGGAGGATACCAACAGCACAGGCACCCGTCCGTACCGATCCGACGCTTTGCTGAACAGTAGGCGAACGGCCAGCGACGCCACGGTATATACGCTGAAAAACAACCCTTTATTGGCAATACCAAGCGACATACTCACCGTAGCGATCACGGTCAGCACGACGCCAGACGAAAACGCCTGAAGCAGTTGAACCGTGAACGGTGGAACGGCCTGTTTATCGAAAATTTCGTCTTTTTTTAACCGCAACAGACTGAACCGGAACGGTTGCCGGTTAACCAGCGTTTCGGGCATCCGCAGCAGGATACCGATGGACAGCAAGGCAAATGCCGACGATGTCCAGAACATCACGTTCATGGAGTAATCATCCGCCAGCCAGCTCCCGATGGCCGGTCCGAGCGACATGCCCATAGCCGTAAACAAACCCAGCGTTCCCATGGCTTCGCCCCGACGATTGGCCGGAACCACATCCGCTACGTAGGCAGCGGTGGCTGTCGGTTTGGTGCCAGTCGAGAAACCGTGGATGAGCCGCAGGGTCAGAAACCCCCAGACCGTCAGCAGGTACGGATACAGAAAACCACACACAAAACACACAATCGACCCAAACGCCATGACGGGAACGCGCCCGACGGTATCGGTAATCTTACCGCTGAAAGGCCGGGAGACACCCGCCGTAAGCGTGAAAAGCGCAATGATTAACCCGACATATTCCCGCCCGCCCAACTTTGTCAGGTAAGCTGGCAATTCCGGAATCATCATTTGAAAACTGGCTGAAAACAAAAAATTACTGAGGCACAGCAGCCAGAACGAAAACGTGTACAACGACGGGCCACGTACGGTTTGTGCCCCTGATAATGAATGCGTGATTGACAAGTTGATCTATTGAAGGTTCCGGCTGCAAAGGTAGGCCGTTCTCCCCAATCATTGAGCCCGAACAATAAACTGTATTGCTCTGTGGTAACGCCCAAACGCACTATCGGGGTGGTATGTCGGGGTGGTATGTCGGGGTGGTATGTCGGGGTGGTATGTCGGGGTGGTATGTCGGGGTGGTATGTCGGGGTGGTATGTCGGGGTGGTATGTCGGGGTGGTGTCAGGTTCTCAAACCTGACACCACCCCGACAGCAAAATACCTAAACTGTTTTGTTTGAGGCCAGAGCCGCTTTTTTCTCTTTGCGCCAGGCCCGGCCTTTGTGGATCAGTTCGTACGTAACGGGTAAGATCAACAGGGACAGAACGGTACAGGTCATTAGACCACCGATCATGACGATTGCCAGCGGTTTCTGCGTTTCGGACCCGATTCCCGTACTAAGAGCCGCGGGTAATAAGCCCAGCGAAGCCATCAACGCCGTCATAACCACGGGTCGTACCCGCGTCTGCGCCCCCTCCCGCACGGCCTGTACCAACGGCAGCTTATTGTGCAGATTTTCCTTGAAGCGGTTGATCAGAATCACGCCATCCTGCACCGAAACACCGAACAGGCAAATGAAACCAACCCCCGCCGAAATACTAAAGTTGATACCCGTCAGCCAGAGTGCCAGGATACCGCCAATCAGGGCAAAGGGTACGTTCAGGATAATCAGTGCCGCGTCCAGGGCGCTACCAAACGTAAAGAGCAGGATCAGGAAGATAATCGTGATACTGATGGGTACCACAATCGACAACTGCCGCTCGGCCCGCGTCTGATTCTCGAATTCACCCGCCCAGCGCATCTGGAAACCTTCGGGCAGTTTGACCTGCTGACCAACTTTCTGCTGTGCTTCGGCAATGGTGCTTCCCAAATCGCGGCCCCGTACCGAAAACTTGATGGCAATAAAGCGGGCGTTGTTTTCCCGGTAGATAAACGCCGGTCCCGAACGGGTACCGATGTCAGCTAGCTCCTTCAGTGGAATTTTACTACCCGAACGCGTAGGCACCAGCAAGTTTTCGATTAGCTCGGGTGAGTACCGAAACCGCTCGTCATAGCGCACTTTAACATCAAACCGGCGCTCTCCTTCGTAATACTGCGTCACGGTTTTACCACCAATGGCCGTTTCGATAACCGACTGGGCGACGTCGGTGGGTACGTTATACAACGCCATTTTTTGCTGATCGAGCTGGATTCTGAATTCAGGCTGGCCCAGGTTCCGGAACACACCCAGATCGCTCACGCCCGGAATCGTCCGCATCACGTTGAACACGCGCGTAGCTTCCTGATCAAGTACGTTCAGGTCCTGCCCAACGATTTTAATCGCCATCGATCCTTTCACCCCCGAAACCGCTTCTTCGACGTTATCCGATATCGGTTGGGAAAAGTTAAAGGACACACCCCGGAAACGCGCTAATTTCTGCTGCATTTCTGCAATCAGTTCATCCTTCGTTATATCGCGCTTCCACTCCTCTTTGGGGTACAGGTCAACAAAGAATTCGTTGTTAAAAAAGCCCGTTGGGTCGGTTCCGTCGTTAGGTCGCCCGGTTTGTGAGATCACACCCCGCACTTCGGGAAACTCGTCAAACACCGCCCGGAATTTGCGGGTATACGCGTAGCTTTCGTCCAGCGAAACAGAATAAGGCAAGCTGGCCCGCACGTAGATCGAGCCTTCGTTGAGCTGCGGCAAAAACTCGGAACCAATGTGAAACAGAAACAAATAGATCGCAAAAGCCAGGCCGCCCAGCGCAATACCAATGATGGTACGTGGTTTGCGAATGGCCCAGGCCAGCGCGGGCACGTAGCCTTTTTCGAGTCCTTCCACAACCGGGTTATGCCGCTCCCGCACGTTTTTCTTCAGCAGGATGCTACACAGCAACGGAATCAACGTAAGACTCACAATAAGCGAACCAAGCAACGCAAAACCGATGGTCCAGGCCAGCGGACTAAACAATTTACCTTCGACTTTCTGGAAGCTGAAGATCGGCAACAGGGCCGTAATGATAATGAGCTTGGAGGTAAAGATCGACTTACCCAACTCCGTAGCCGTACTCGTGATCCAACTCAGTTTGGCGCGCCCGTTAAATTTGGTCATTCCCAGCTTCTCGGCCCGCACGGCCAGCATCACGAACAAGCCCTCGACCATCACGACGGCGCCATCGATGATGATACCGAAGTCAAGCGCTCCGATACTCAGCAGGTTAGCGGTCATACCGCGCAGCCGCAGGCAGATAAAGGCAAACAGCAACGCCAGCGGAATAACAATGGCTACTGTTACGGTGGTGCGCCAGTCGGCCAGGAATACGAGAAGAATAACCGTTACCAGGAAGATACCCATGCCCACGTTTTCGCCCACCGTATGCAAGGTGTAGTTGTTCAGCGTGGTGCGGTCGTAGAACGTTTTGATTTTTACGTCTTTGGGTAAGATCTGGTTGTTCAGCTCATCGATCTTGGCTTTAAGGGCCGGGATAACGTCGTTTGGATTTTCGCCTTTCCGCATAACCACGATACATTCAACGACATCGTCCTGCTTGTCGCGCCCGACAATACCCAGCCGGGGCTGAAACGATTCACGAACCGTTGCCACGTCGCGCACCCGGACCGGAGCGCCGTTTACGTTGTCGATGATGATACCGGCTACGTCCTCGGGTTTGGTGAGCAAACCGATGCCACGCACCACCAGCGACTGGTTGCCCTGCTTGATGACATCGCCCCCCACGTTGATGTTGCTTTGCTGAATAGCCTGATCAACGTCCAGCGCGGTAAAACCGTAATTGGCCAGTAGCGTTGGATTCAGACTCACCTCGATGGTTTTTACTTTACCACCGAAACTAACGACATCCGCAATGCCGGGCACACTTTTGATTTGGCGCTCGATCACCCAGTCCTGAAGCGTTTTTAGCTCGGTGATGTCTTTGGTTTTGCTTTCGAGCGTAAATCGGTAGATTTCACCGGTTGGACCATAGGGTGGTTCAACTTCAGCCGTAACGCCATCGGGCAGATCAACCCCGGCAATGCGGTTGGCGACGTTAGTCTGGGCCGTGAAGTTATCGACGCCATCCTCAAAGATCATCGTCACCACCGACAGGCCAAAAAGGGACACGGACCGCAGCGTGCTTTTGCGCGGAACGGAGTTCAGTTCGGTTTCGAGGGGTAAGGTCACAAACCGTTCTACCTCTTCCGCCGAACGACCCGGCCATTGCGTAATAACGATAACGTTCGTATTGGTAACGTCCGGAAACGTTTCAACGGGTGTATTCAGAAAACTAACCACCCCGGCCACTACGATCAGGCCGATGGTAAAAAATATGGTGAGCCGGTTAGTCAGGGCAAAGCTGATCAGGCTACGAATGAACTTGTTCATGGAAACAATTGAGTGAATGAGTACCTGGGCGATTGAGCGCGGTCACAATTGCTACGTTTGCAACCGCCTGCAACAACCCGTTCCCTCGAAACCTAATCGGTCAAATCGTTGTACAGCAGCAAGCTACCTTCGGTCACCACCGTATCGCCGGGCTTCAGGTTCCCGCCCTCCACGAAGGCGTAGCGGGTCGTATTTTTTACCACTTTAACCTCCCGGACTTCGTACTTGTCCCGGCCCGTCTGCACGATTACGTAATAATGGTCCCGGTCGAATACAACGGCTTTCTGCGCCACGGCCAGCGCCTGATCCGTTCCCGCCACCCCCGTATTGGGCAGATGCACATGAATGGTGGCAAACATATCGGGCTTGAGCAAACCGTCCTTGTTGTCCAGTACGATCCGCACCTTCAGCACCCGCGCCTGTTCGTCCAGTACGCTGCTGACGTTGCTGATTATACCCTTGAAGGTTTTGTCGGGATAAGCCAGTACCTGAATATCGACGGCCTGGTTTTGTTTGATTTCGGGAATGTCCTGCTCATAGACGTTGGCAAGCACCCATATCTTTTGCAGACTCGAAATGGTATAGAGCGGGTCCTGATTATCAGATCGTAAGTCCTGCCCTGTGTTTACATTTTTCTCAACAATATAACCAGCAATGGGTGCTTTTACGGTAAAATAAGGCTGTCCTGTTCCAGCCGTACTTCCGCCGTAGACGCGCAGGATATTCGTTGATTTCCCTAATTCGTCCTGCGCCTTTTTCAAATTGCTCTGGGCGGTCAGGTAATCCGTTTGCGAAGCAAATCCGGCTTTGTACTGTGCCTCGACGTTTTTGAAGTTTTGCTTGGCAACGTCCAGATCCGACTTGTCGGCCTGGTAGTCGTTGGTATAATTCGAGATGTCGCCCGACCGAATTAGGGCCAGGTCCTGGCCTTTCTGCACGTAAGCGCCCAGCGAAGCCGTCGTTTTTTGAACGTTTCCACTCACCAGCGGGAAAACGCGCACGACATTATCCTGATCAAATGTCACCGTTCCGTTAAGGGTTAACTCAGCCTCGGGGCTCATGCGCCGGACGGAATCGGTCAGATAACTGCTGGTTGAATCGGCAGCCGAGGTCGGCACTTTTTCGTCTTCAGCATTTTTATGTCCACAAGCCGCCAGCAACAAACCGGTAGCCGCAATGCATAGCAAAGATTTCATACAACGACGTGGTTACTATCTAATAAAATCGGGTGGAGGTTACGAAATTCAGCAGCTGCTGCGATTGAAACAGGTTGTTTCGAAGGTTAATCAAGTTCAACTGCGCTTGCTGGTAGGTACGGATTTTGTCCAGATAATCGAGCAGACCAATCGTTCGGGCGTTGTAGCTGCGGGTAGCTTCAACGGAGATATTTTGCAATCGGCTGATGTAATCCGTGGGCAGGGTACTGTATTGATTGTAGTAAGTGCTTAGTTTATCGTATGCATTAAGCACATCACTTTGTACAATCGTTTGCTGGTTGTCGGCACCCGCCTGTGAGCTTTTCACGTTAAATTCAGCCGCTTTGATCGCGCCCTGATTTCGGTTGCGAATTGGCAAGTCCATAGCGGTATACAGACCCGTGAAGTTGTTGAAAGCGTTGCCGTATTTGTCGAAAACAAAACCAGCAAGCAGGTCTGGTGTCCGACGGGCTTTTTCCAGGCTTAAGCTCCGTTCCGCGTAGTTGATCTGTTCCAGAGCAATGGCTGCATCGGGTCGGTTGTGCAGGGCGGAGTCGATTGCCACACTGAGTTGCGGCAAAGGTGGTGTAGCAACCGGAACATCCGTAGGCAGGATGAAGCGATTTCCCGTTTGCCGGAGCAGTACCCGCAGTGTAGCCTGCTCATCGGCAATCTGGCTTTGATAATTGGCAATCGTGGCCCGCAGGTCGCGCAGAGCCGCTTCCAGGCGCGTTACCTCGTAAGGAGCAACTCCACCCGTACGCTGGGCAATTCGATACGACTCAATCAATTGCTGCTGACGCCCTTCTTCCCCTCGCAGCAGGGCGACGGCCTGGAGGTCGTAGAACAGGTTGGCGTAGGTGGTATTTAGCTGATAACGCAGCGTCCGTAGAATGTCGCGAAAGGCCAGCGCGGCCAGCGCCCGGTTACTTTCGGCCACCGCAACCAGCTTGCCGCGCTTCCCGGCCAGCATCAGCAATTGCTGCACCTGGATCGTCATCCCCCCCCGGTTGAACTGGCTGTTAGCCACGTCGGCCGCCGAGTTTTGTCCGTACTGGAAAAACTTACCCGTTTGCGGATTGAAAAAGTTGGATTGAAACTGAACATTTGGATTGTAACGCAACCCTGCCTGAATGACGTTGGCCTCAGCGACGCTGATCTGATAGCGTTGGGCAAGCAACTGAAAATTTCGGTCCAGAAACTGCTGTTCAAGTTGAGGTAACGTTTGTTGAACCGTATCCGGCTGAATGCCCACTGTTTGTGCAAACAGCGTTGGTATTGTCAACAACCAGCCAAGGACAAATGCAGGACTTGCTTTTCTGGCGATCGTTCGAAAATTCATAAGATAGAATCTGTAATTGGAACAAGGTGATTAGGGCCGCAAGTACCAGTCTTACGGTTAATTCATCATTAAATGGCTATTAACTACCTGTTAAAATTACTCAAGCCTGAACTTGGGCTAAGTAAATACGCTGAGTAAAGCGGATCAGGATTGCGTTTGTTTAATGAAAATAGGACAATACATCCAAATATAACTTTAAGTAATCTATGAGATACTATCTGCCAACAATAGTAACTTTTCGGTAGAGCGTAACGAAGCGCAATTTGTGTGGGTAAAATTTACGGTTCAGCGCATAAAATCGATCTCATAAAGCTCCTTGCCGTACATTTGCAAAAAGTTTACAAGAGGTCCGCTTCCGCATTACGTCTCACGGACGATTTGTGATTCGAAACAAAACCCGTCTGTAGCTAAAATGACGGCAAAACCGGGGCAGCTTCTGTAAAGCACAACTTGATTCTGTATTATGTCGCGTAACCTCAAAATTGGCCTGTTCCTCACCGTATCCATCCTGCTGACGACGTTTACGTTTTACTTCTGGCAGGTTTTCAAAAGCCCGAATCTTCAAGTCCAGGAAAACGACAAAACCTTTGCGCTGCTTATTCCCCGAGGGTCAACGTTCGAGTCGGTCATGGACACCCTTAAAACACACAAGGTTGTCAACGACGAAACGTCGTTTCGCTTTCTGGCAAAACTGATGAAGTATCCCGAACGGGTAAAAGAAGGGCGCTACGAGATCAAACCCAGGATGGGCAACCGCGAGGCTCTGGTCAAGCTGCGCAACGGCAGTCAGGACGCGATGCCCGTTACGTTTAACAACATCCGGATGAAAAGCGACCTGATCCAGCGGTTGGGCAGCAAATTCGAATTCGGCCCTGCTGCGCTTGGTACGCTGCTCAACGATCCGGCAACCTGCGAGAAGTTTGGCTTCGATACGACAACCATCGTCTGTCTGTTCCTGCCCAATACCTACGAATTCTTCTGGACCATCAAGCCGGAAGCGTTTCTGGAACGGATGGGTAAAGAATACAAGAAATTCTGGACTCCCGAACGTCAGGCAAAAGCGAAAGCACTGGGTCTGACCCAAACGCAGGCGCAGGTACTGGCTTCCATTGTGGCCGCCGAAACCAACAAGCGGGATGAGCAGCCACGGGTGGCGGGCGTTTACCTGAATCGACTCAAACGGGGTATCAAACTCGAAGCCGACCCAACGGTTATTTTTGCCCTGCGCGATTTTGGCATCCGGCGTCTGCTGAATCGGCAACTAGCGGTCGATTCACCGTACAATACGTATCGCTACACGGGTTTGCCACCGGGACCAATCAATCTCCCCGCTCCCGCTACCATCGATGCTGTGCTGAACGCCGAACAGCACGAATACCTTTATTTTGTGGTCAACGCTAGTTTCAACGGCTATCATACGTTCTCGAAAACCTTATCGGAACATTTGGCGAATGCGCGGTTGTATCAGCAGGCCCTGACCCGAATGAAAATTATGAAATAGCCCCACCTATGTTTACCCACGACGTTACGGGTATCCGCGTTCGGTATTACGACACTGACCAGATGGGTATCGTTTATTACGGCAACTACGCCCGATTTTACGAAATTGGCCGCGTAGAAGCGCTCCGTCATTTGGGCATGGAGTACAAAGCGCTCGAAGAAAGCGGTATCGGGATGCCGGTCTACGATATGAGTTGCCGCTTTATCCGACCGGCTAAATACGACGATTTGCTGACCATCCGGGTTACGATTCCTCAGTTGCCGAATACGCGCATCGTGTTTCGCTACGAAATCTTCAACCAGGACGGACAATTGCTCAATACGGGCGAAACGACGCTTATTTTTCTCCGATCGGCTACGGGCCGACCAGGTCCGGCTCCCGCCGATTTGCTCGACGCTGCGAAACCTTTTTTTGACTAGCCGGTTAAAAAATAGTCAATAAGCCGGTGAATGGCACCGTTTATGCGGTTTTACCGGCTTACAACTTACTGACCTGTGTATGCTTGAAAAACTATGGAGCTTGAAAGCATTTCGGGTGACACGCGCCTGGCTTCGCGAGCACAAACCGTTTAACTCAAAAATCAGCTGGTACACCTTTCTGCGAAAAATGGGTGCCAAAATCGCGGAAAACGACACTAGTGAGCGGGCCGCATCGGTATCCTACAGCCTGATTCTATCCGTCTTTCCTACCGTTATCTTTTTCTTTACGCTTATCCCGTACATCCCCGTACCCAATCTGGAGGAACAGATCATGGGCTTCCTCAAAGAAGTATTGCCGGGTGACACCTTTAGTTCGGTTGAGACAACAATTCGCGACATTATCAGCCGCCCACGGGGTGGCGTGCTGTCGTTTGGCTTTCTGCTGGCGCTGTACTCCGCAACGAGTGGTGTGGTGGCCCTGATGAACGCCTTTAACTCGACCAACGAGACGCAGGATCGGCGTGGCTTTTTTGAAGTGCGGGGCGTGGCGGTTGGCTTAACCATCATTCTGGCCTTTGCGCTCGTTTTGGCCATTGTTGTGCTGATCGTGGGGGGTGTTGTCAGCGATTACTTGCTACACTTCGGTATTCTGAACAATGCCGTTTTCGTCAATCTACTGGCGCTGGGCCGCTATCTGCTGGTTTTTGCCGTGTTTGTAGCGGCTGTTTCGGTTATTTACCACTTTGGCCCCGACGTGCGCATGAAATGGGCTTTTGTTGCGCCGGGAGCCATCACGGCCTCCGTGTTGATTGTGTTGACAACGCTGGGCTTTTCGTTTTACGTCTCCAACTTTGGTTCCTACAACAAAGTGTACGGTTCGATCGGTACCCTCATCGCGTTGATGATCTGGATCAATCTGGTTTCTCTGCTGCTTATTATTGGCTTTGAAATGAACGTCGCACTCTACAACCTGGAAGGCGACCGGGACCCTGACGTTGCCCAGAAAACAACAAACGTCACCCCGAATACCTAGGATGACGTTTGCAAACGCTAACCCATAAAAGGAAAACGGCCACACATCAGGCGATGTCATCTTGTAAACCGTTCCTGACTCTTACGGAAAAACCGTGCCAACGCTACGCGCTAATCAACATCCCTTCATTCTTATCTCCGTTTGCTCAAAAAGTAGACTTTTGGTGACAAATGGTTCGTACTATTGTCTTTTAGTCAACCCCAGAAATCGGCACGGCTTTTTCTGCTTATACGCCAATACCTTCTTAACCAGACCGAATGATTTCCGTTACTGGCCAATCTAACCCCTTACCGATGAGTCCTTACCTCAACCGGATAAAGCCCTGGGTTAGTGTAATTTGCACCAGTTTTAACCAGGAAGCCTACGTTGAACAGGGGCTTCAATCGGTAGTCGATCAGCACTACCCAAACGTTGAACTGATTGTTATTGATAACGGCAGCTCCGACCAATCAGCGAAACGAATCGAACGGTTTGTGCAGAAACATCCGGCGGTACGCTTTATCAAAAATCCTACCAATCGCGGGCTGAATCAGGCGTTTAATCAAGGACTGGCCTTGGCCAGTGGTCGCTACGTGATCGATCTGGCCGCTGACGATGTGCTCCTGCCCAACCGAATTGCCCGACAGGCCGACCTGTTCGAACAACTGGCGGGCCCTTACGCGGTTGTCTTTTCCAACGCGGCTTACGTCGATGAACTCGGCAATCAGACAGCGCTTCATTACGCCGTTGATGCCGAGGGTCGTGCCCGTTTTAAAGTCCCTTCGGGCGATGTGTTTAAAAACGTGCTGGAGTCGCATTTCATCTGTACGCCAACCATGATGATGCGCCGGGATGTGTTGAACGAGCTGGGCGGCTACGACGAAACGCTGTCGTTTGAAGATTTTGATTTTTGGGTTCGCTCCTCGCGGCTTTACCACTACGCCTACCTCGACGAAGTCTTGACCCAGAAAAGACGGCTTCCCAACTCGATGCAGGCCCAGGTAATCATGCCCGGAAATCAATTACTCAGTTCCTCGCTGACCGTCTGTTACAAAGCATTTGATCGTTGCAACCACCCGGCCGAATACAAAGCACTGGCGGGCCGGGTTCGGCAATTTATCCGTAAAGCCTTCTATGCCGAACAGTTTGACCTAGCGCTGGAATTTGGTCAGTTGCTCCAACGAATGGATTCGCCGGGTGCGCTTACATCGCTGATTCTTAGCCTTAGCCGTTTTCATTTACCCGTCAATAAACTGTACCGACGTTACCTCAAATGGAACCATCCGCACCAGCCAGCCTATCAACCGGCTAAACTGGTTTAGGTAGTTTGTAGTTTATGGTTAGTCGTTCGTCCTTAGCGGACATCTATTAACTAAAAACGTTTTTTATGTCGGCTGAATTCATCAAGTTATATCCGCAGAATCCCGATCCGCGCCGGATTGATCACATCGTAAAAGCGTTGCGCGACGGTGCCGTCGTCATCTACCCAACCGATACCATTTACGGGATGGGCTGCGACATTCATAATGCCCGCGCCGTAGAACGGGTAGCCCGTATCAAAGGAATTAAACCTACCAAGAACGACTTTTCATTCATTTGCTACGATTTAAGTCACATTGCCGATTACGCCAGGGTGAGTAATCAGGCGTTTAAGCTGATGAAAAAAGTCTTGCCGGGTCCGTTTACGTTTATCCTGGAAGCCAGCGGCAGCGTTCCTAAACTACTCAACACCAATAAAAAAACGGTGGGTATCCGCGTGCCGGATCACAACATCCCGCGCGACATCGTTCATGAGCTGGGTAACCCAATTATCACTACGTCGATCCGGGATGAAGACGAAGTAATCGAGTATTCGACCGATCCGGAACTGATCTTCGAGAAATTCCAGCACCAAGTCGATATCGTCATTGACGGTGGTTACGGTGGTAATGTAGCTTCCACCATTGTTGACGCAACCGACGATAACTTTTCGATAATTCGTCAGGGACTAGGCGAACTTATGCTTTGAAAAGTTACCATAAGCCTCTATACTTGCACTATCCGGGTATACGCTGACTTGCAGCTCAACCTTCTCATGCTTTTTTTTAAACTTAGTTGATTACCATGCGTTTTCCCCTGGCCGCGCTTACTCTGCTGGCTCTCAGTCAACTTACTGGCTGCTCTTCCGAATCGAAACAGGAAAGTTCGTCCAAAACAGGTAAAATCACCACAGAGGCATCGGCTGAATCCAACGTTGCGAAAACGGATTCGGCTGAAAAGCCCGAAGCCGAAAAAAATTCACTTGCCTCTTCCCGCTCGGTAAGTACCGGCGACTCGACCCTCGATTCGCTAACGTACGCCCCTACGGAAGCCATCCTGCCCAAAAAACGGATCTTTGCTTACTACGGCAATCCGCACTCTAAAAAGATGGGTATTTTGGGAAAGTACCCCAAAGAGGAAATGCTGCAACGGCTCGACCGGGAAATCAAGAACTGGGAAAAAGCCGATCCGGCGACACCGATTCAGCCCGCGTTGCATCTGGTAGCGATCTCGGCGCAGGGGGCTCCCGGCAAAGACGGCGGCTACCGGATGCGGATGTCCGACAAAACGATCAAGAAAGTGCTTAAGTGGGGCAACGAGCACAAGGCTATCGTGTTTCTCGATATTCAACGGGGTCACGCTCCACTTGGTCCCGAAATGAAATTCCTGGAGAAATACCTTAAATTGCCTTTTGTGCATCTGGGTATCGATCCTGAATTTTCGATGGTCACCGGCGCCAAGCCCGGCACTAAAATCGGCAGTTACGATGCGGCTGACGTCAACCAGGCGGTTCAATTTCTGAGTAACGTTGTCAAAGAAAATAACATACCGCCTAAAGTACTGGTGGTTCACCGCTTTACGCAGGGGATGATCAAGAACTACAAAAACATCAAACTCAACCCTAATGTCCAGATTGTTATGGATATGGACGGTTGGGGCCCGCCGGTGCTTAAGAAAGATTCGTATCACGACTACATCCAGAAAGAGCCAGTGCAGTATACAGGCTTTAAATTGTTTTACGACAACGATTTCAGAAAGCCCGGTTCGCGCATTATGACTCCCGAAGAAGTACTGGCGCTGACTCCCAAGCCTATGTACATCCAGTACCAGTAGGTCCTAGAGAAATACCCCAAAATAATACCGAGAAGCGGAGGCCGAACACGTCTCCGCTTTTCGTTTTACGCCGTAATTGCCTGAACGGGGCTAGAACTCGCCTTCAGCCGGTTTTTCTTTCTTTTTCGCCTGCCGTAGTCGGTAGCTAAGGGTCAGGTTGACCTGACGAAGCCGGTACTGCGAACTACTTTCGGTATAAAAGTTTTCGCCTTCGGTAATGGACCGAAATCGACGGGAGTTGAATACGTCAACGACGTTCAAGGTCAGCGTCCCGTTGTTATTAAACAAATCTTTACTGATGGCCAGATCGAGTGTCGCCAAGGCTTTACGTCTTCCCTGCGGTGTTTTCTGGGGCGCTTCGTAATTACCCCGCAGTTGGACATCCGTGGATTTTGGGAGCGTAAAGCGTGAAATCATCCGGGTAAACCAGCTATAGGTATCGCTTTGATAATTCACGTCGAGGTTACTCCCGTTGGTCATAGCCCGGAAAAAGTTGAAACTACCGTCCAGTTTCCACCAGGTAAAAGGCGAGTAGGAACCGGCAAACTCCGCTCCATATGAATTTTCACTCGCCAAGTTTTCGGGTCGGGTTGTCGAATACCCCTGCTCGTTGACCCGGCGAATGGACAGAATTTTGTCGTTCGTATGCCGGTAATACACAGACGAACTAATCGACCCTTTGCTGAAATATTTGACGTGACCAATTTCGAAGGCGTTGGTGAATTCAGGGTTGAGGTTCGGATTTCCGCTGAAAAAGTTTCGGTTGTCGCTGAACGTCATGAACGGACTCAGATCGTTATACTGCGGTCGGCGAATCCGGCGGCTGTAGCTCAGTTGCAACGCGTGCTGACGAGGCAGATCGTAGGTAACGTGCATGCTTGGAAACAGATTAGCGTAATGGCGCGGATTGACGTCGTTTGTCCGGCGAAGTGTTGTCGTCACATCCGTTAATTCACCACGCAGTCCCGCCTGGTAGGAGAGCTTGCGCGACTTATTGCCGATGATTCCGTACAGCGCGTGAATGCGTTCCTCATACAGAAAATCGTTGGTTAGTCCGGGTAACGGCTGCCACACGCCATTGTCACCCCGTTGCGTCACCGAGTAATCGTTCGTCATATCGCGCGAACTGCTCCGTAGTCCGGCTTCGACTTTCCCATTCTTGCTAAACGGTCGAACGTAATCAATTTGAACGAGTAATTGCTTTTCGGTTTCGTCGTTAAGCGACCGTTGCAGCACAGCGGGCGTGGTAGCCATAAATCCGTCAGGCCCAACGGTCTGCTGATTAAATAACTGATCGGAACTTTCCCAGTTATCCAGATAGCGTACATCGGCGGTAAGTTCGTGGCCTTCGCGGGCAAAGGTTCGTTTGTACGTCAACGCATATTCCGAATTGGGCTCCGTTTCGGTTTCGTCCTGCGTGCGGCTGGTTATACTGCGGAGATTTTGGGTCGAAAACTGGTAATCCCGGTAAAGTATATCCGCGTAGCGTTTTCCTTTGCTCAGCCGCCAGGTGTAGGAAGCCGTCAGCACGTTCTTGGGATTGAAAAAATAATCCAGACCCGCGCGGGCATTGTTGTTCAATCCCTTCAACCGGTTTGTCGAATTTTGCTGAGTAATAAACGTGGTATCATCACGGTACACCTCCTGATACAGCGAACTCCGACCGGGCGTGTTCCGGTACGACGCCGTATAATTAACGAAGAAGTTAAGGTTTTTACGGCGGTAGTTTACATTAGCCGCCAGTCCGAAATTGGCCGGATAACCTGTAATAACATCAAATGAGCCATTGATACCTTCTCTGTGCTCTTTTTTCAAGACAATATTGATAATGCCCCCCATTCCTTCGGCCTCATAGCGCGCCGACGGATTTGTGATCACCTCGACCCGCTCAATACTGCTGCCCTGCAACTGTTGCAACCCACTCCCTCCTTTTAAACTGACCAATCCTGATGGCTTTCCGTCAATCAGAATCCGGACGCTATTACTACCCCGCAAACTCACATTCCCTTCCGCATCGACAGCCACGGACGGCACGTTGCTCAAAATATCCGCAGCCGTTCCTCCCGCATTGGCCAGGTCTTTTCCTACGTTAAATATTTTTTTGTCCAGCGCCAGTTCCATCTGACTGCGCTCGCCCTTCACAACGACCTCGTCTAGCCGTTTGGTGCTTGCTTTTAGTATTAGTTTACCAAGATCGATCGGCTTATTCACGACCTGGATTGCCGGGATACGTCTTTCGGTGTATGACACAACGGAAATTTTTACCCAGTACGTCCCTGGCTTGGCCCGAAGTTCAAACGTACCCGCTTCATCGGAGATCGCTCCAGTTATCAGCGTAGAGTCTGCTTTCTGATGTAACGTAACGGTCCCGAACGGAATGGGCTTCGTTTGTTCGTCAAGAAGTATTCCTTTTATGACAACTGATTGATCGCTTTTTGATTGAGCGAACGTCAAAAGAGGCAGTAAGAATAAAATCAGTAAACTTGTTTTCATACAGGGCTTAGCTAGTGCTTGCTTAATCGTTCACAGACGCCATGAACGTAGCGTATGGCTACTAAGCAATAGCCCATTTTGTCAAAATATACTGCTTACTCCGGCAGATTTAGCTAAAAAACATACCAACTAGTAAGTTATGCGGCTCTGGTGTTCATAAAACGCAAAAGGCCCGGTCAATGACCGGGCCTTGATTACGTGTATACAGGCAGTACTAGCGATTTTCAACCAGTGCTTTAAACTCATCAACCGTTACCTCCTGGGTAGCAATTGTCAACTGAGTCTTGGCGTAGTCGATTACTTTATCATCGTACACCCGGTTGAACGTGCTGGTGTAATTCTGGCCGTTGTTTTTCTCGTCCAGCAGGTAGTTCCGGGCAATGCGATCGATGGTTTGGTTCATCTCCTCATTTTCAGCACCGGCAAAACCGAACTGCTCGCGTACCATTTGACGCGTTACTTCCAGCACTTCCTCGAACTCAACTTTGATGTCGGCTTTATCGGCGATTTTATTCTTGATGAGTTGCAGTTTTACGGACTTCGTAAAGTCATCGTACTGCTCATCAATTTGTTCTGGGGTGAACTTTCCTTCGTTTACTTCCAGCAACCAGTTTTTCAGGAACTCGTCGGGCAGCAGAATCGGCGTGTTTTCGAGCAACATCTTTTCGATGTCCAGTCGCAGCAGTTGAGCGGCTTCACGTCCGTAGTTGCCCCGGATGATTTCGGCTACTTTCACGCGGAACTGCTCTTCGTTCTCGACGGCACCAGCACCCAGCACTTTGTCAAAGAACTCCTGATCCAACGCGGCTGGCTCATGACGGGTGATATCGTCTACCTCGAACGTAAACTCACCGGTCAGGTTAGCAATGTCTTCTTTTGGTGCACCGGTTGCCGTAGCCCGTGCTTTTTCGTCCGGGAACGCAGCTTCCAGATTGAACGTAACCACGTCACCTTTTTTCTTACCGATAAACTGTCCTTTGGCTTCTTCAGCCATCTGATTCATCGGGAAAGCCGTTTTGGCCGTAAACGCTTCACCTTCAGCGGGTGCGTTCACCTGCTTCAGTTCACCATAGATCGTATCACCATCGCCTACTTCTTCGCCATGAGCGTGCGCATGGAAACGTTGTTGCAGTTCGGCAATGGTTGAATTGACTTCGGCATCACCAGCCTGAATTTCGTACTGCGTTACACCCGGCAGATCGTTGAAATCGATATCGAATTCCGATGCCAGACCCAGCGTGTAGCTAAACGCGAAATCGGTTTGGTTATCCCAATCGATGGCATCGGCCTCTTCACGATTTGGCACAGGATCACCAACGACCTGCAACTTGTTTTCGCGAATATACTGGCTAACCGTTTTGCTTAGCATCGAGTTGATTTCGTCCACCAGGATGCTTTTACCGTACATTTTCTGCACGAGCGAAGCAGGAACATGGCCAGGCCGGAAGCCTTTCAGTTGAACCTTCCGACCGTAGTCTTTCAGTTTTTTGTCAACTTCTGGTTTGTAGTCGGCTGGGGTCAAGACGATTTTCAGCGAAGCATTGGTATCACTGGCTTTTTCTAAAGTAATATCCACGTTTGTGTCGGTTTTAAAATAAAAGAGCGAAAGACTGAAAGAAGGGAGAGTGAGTCATTCACAGACAAACGCTCTTTCACTCTTTCAGTCTTTCGCTTTTAAACGATGTACGGGTGGAGGGACTCGAACCCCCATGCCTTGCGGCACCAGATCCTAAGTCTGGCACGTCTACCAATTTCGCCACACCCGCGGCCTGGAGGTTGAGAAGTCGTCAAGCCAGATTTGTCTGTCTAGCGCTCATCAACTCGTGTTTTGGAGGTGCAAAGGTACAAAAGAATTTATACATGTCAAGAAAAATTTTCAAAGGTTTTATTTTTAGTGGATGTAGCGTCTTTTTTACCATATTATTTTGTTATCTTGGTAGAGCGAGTACAACCACCTGCAAAGACGCCAACCATGATGAATGCCACCGCCGAACCTGCGATCAATCTAGAGCTGGAGCGCCAGGAAATCCTGAAACGCTACCGACGACTACTGCGGGCGGCAAAGCCAATGCTGAAAGGCGATGACGCCAAACTGATCAAAAAAGCGTTCAACACCTCCGCCGAAGCGCACAAAAATATGCGCAGGCGGTCGGGAGAACCGTACATCTACCACCCGTTGGCCGTTGCCCAGATTGCGGTTGAAGAAATTGGGTTGGGCACAACGAGTATCGTGGCAGCTCTGCTGCACGATGTCGTGGAAGATACAGATACGACGATTGCCGACATTGAGCGGGCATTCGGCTCCAAAGTAGCCAAAATCATCGATGGGCTAACCAAAATTTCGGGCATCTTCGAGTACGGCACGTCGCAGCAGGCCGAAAACTTCCGTAAGATGCTGCTGACACTTTCGGACGATGTTCGGGTAATCCTGGTCAAGCTGGCCGACCGACTCCATAACATGCGAACGCTGGACTCCATGCCCCGCGACAAGCAGTTAAAGATCGCTTCGGAAACGATTTACATTTATGCGCCCCTGGCCCACCGACTGGGTTTGTATGCAATTAAGTCGGAGCTTGAAGACATGTACCTGAAGTACGTTGAGCCGGAAGCGTACAAGGATATCGCCAAAAAACTGCGCGAAACCCGCGTAGCCCGCGACCGGTTCATCGGTCGGTTTATCGAACCGATTGAGAAAGACCTGGGCGAAACAAAGATCAAATACATGATCAAAGGCCGTCCCAAATCAATTTATTCGATCTGGAACAAGCTCAGCAAATCGAAAAAGCCGTTCGAAGAGATTTACGATTTGTTCGCCGTCCGGATTATACTGAGCGTGCCCCCCGAAGAAGAAAAAGCGGCCTGTTGGCGGGCGTACTCCATCGTTACGGATCATTTCAAACCCAATCCCGACCGGTTGAAGGACTGGATCAGTACGCCCCGTGCCAACGGGTATGAATCGCTTCATACGACGGTGATGAGCCGCTCCGGTCAGTGGGTAGAAGTACAGATCCGCACCGAGCGAATGAATGAAATTGCTGAGAAAGGCTACGCAGCCCACTGGAAATACAAAGGCAACGATACCCAGACGGGTGCGGGCATTGAAGCCTGGATCAGTCAGGTGCGCGATATGATCGAGTCGGCAGGTACGGGCGATAAAAAAGCCGCTATCGAGTTTGTCGACGATTTTCGAAGCAACCTGTACAGCGAGGAAGTTTTTGTGTTTACGCCCAAAGGCGACTTGAAAGTCTTGCAGCGGGGGGCTACGGCCTTGGATTTTGCCTTCGATATTCACACCCAGATCGGGGCTCGCTGTATGGCCGCCAAGGTCAACAACACACTCGTACCGCTGAGCCATGTGTTGCAAAACGGCGATCAGGTTGAAGTCATTACCTCGAATCGTCAGAAACCGAGCGAAGACTGGCTGCGGTTCGTGGTTACGTCCAAGGCTAAGACCAAGATCAAGGACTTAATCAAGGAAGAAAATAAACGGTTCGTGACCGATGGCCGTGATCTGGTGCAGAAAAAACTGCGGGTGCTGCGGATGGAGATGACCAACGAAACCATCAATCAGCTCCGGGCATATTTCGGCTCCAAAACCAGCGACGATTTCTTTTACCGCGTTGGCAAAGGACACATCGACGTTCAGGAACTAAAGAAATTCAAATCCGACAAGGAAGCGAAAGAGAACCGCCTGAACAAACTCAATACCGATGCCCTACAGGACGCCAAGTCGTTTACCAAAGAACTAAAACGAATCCACGGGGAACGGGCTGATGCCGACATGCTGCTCATTGGTGAGGACATGGACCGCATCGACTACACGCTCTCGAAGTGCTGCAACCCAATTTCGGGCGACGACGTATTCGGATTTGTAACCATCAACGACGGCATCAAAATTCACCGGGTCACCTGTCCAAACGCCGTCGAATTGATGTCGAACCACGGTAACCGGATCATCAAAGCCAAATGGACTTCCCAGAAAGAACTGGCGTTCCTGGCGGGTCTGCGCATCACGGGAATGGACCGTGTCGGTTTAGTGAACGACGTAACGCGGGTTATCAGCAATGAACTACACATCAACATGCGTTCGGTAACGATTGACTCGAAAGATGGTATCTTTGAGGGTAACATCCGGCTTTACGTTCATGATACGGGGCATCTCGAAACGCTCATGCGTAAACTGGAACGGGTTCAGGGCGTCTTCGAGGTCGTGCGGTTCGACTCCTGATTTTTTCGTAGTGTGTACTTCGTGGTTTCCCGTTTGTTCGTAATCGAACAAACTATAGTCCATAAACCATGAACTATAGGCTATAACTTTTATTTTTGCACTTTCAATCATCGGAACGGATATGGCTGCGCCGAAATTATCAAACTTAGAATCTGCCCGGACGATTTTCACGGCTTACTTAGAAAACAAGGGGCTGCGGAAAACACCCGAACGATTCGCTATTCTGGAAGAGATCTACAACCGGGAAGACCACTTTGACGTGGACGAGTTGTACATCTCGATGAAAAACAAGAATTATCGCGTAAGCCGAGCTACGGTTTATAATACGCTCGATGTACTGGTCGACTGCGATCTGGTTACCAAACATCAGTTTGGCCGTAACCTGGCCCAGTACGAGAAATCGTACGGTTACCGTCAGCACGACCACCTCATCTGTACGGATTGCCACAAGGTGATGGAGTTCTGTGACCCACGGGTTCAGAATATCCAGAACATGGTTGGCGACATGCTGAAATTCAACGTCATGCACCATTCGCTGATTTTCTACGGTGCCTGCGCCCGCGATTTCTGCGAAAACCGGCAGCATACGGCGAAAGATGCGCAGGGTATTCAGATACCGGTCGAGGAGTAAATCCAGGCCCCCTGCTTTTACTTACGTTCGTCCATGAACGTATTCTTCAGCGTTTGGTTGGTCAGTGGGTACGAGCCGACGGAAGAAAAACTCAGAGAAATTAGTCTAATCACAGCCGTTTCAGCGGCCAATCAGAATGGTAGATGTTTTATTAGGCCTCCAGTGGGGCGACGAAGGAAAAGGTAAAATTGTGGATGTGCTAGCACCACAGTATCAGGTTGTGGCCCGCTTTCAAGGCGGTCCCAATGCCGGTCACACGCTCGAATTCAACGGGTTCAAGCATGTTTTGCACCAGATTCCGTCTGGAATCTTCCGGGACGATATCCTGAATATCATCGGCAATGGTGTGGTGCTCGACCCGATTGTTTTCAAGAAAGAAATCGACGGGCTGGCTAAGTACAATCTGGCACTCACAAAGAACCTACAGATTTCGAAGAAAGCGTCGATCATTATCCCGACCCACCGGCTGCTGGACGCGGCCTACGAGCAGGCTAAAGGTGAGTCTAAAATTGGTTCGACGCTCCGGGGTATCGGTCCTACCTATCAGGATAAAGTAGCTCGTCAGGGACTTCGCGTTGGGGATATTCTGTCGCCAAATTTTGCGGACAAGTACGGAAAGCTGGTTGCTATTCATAAGGTCATTCTGGAACAGAACAACTTTGATTATGCGTCGGTGTTGCCGCAGGCGGAAACCGAATTCTTCGCAGCGGTCGAATTCATGAAGCAGTTTCAACTGACCGACAGCGAATACGAAGTCAATCAGGCCTTGCACGATGGCCGTAACGTGTTGGCCGAAGGTGCTCAAGGTTCGCTGCTCGATATTGATTTTGGCTCTTATCCGTTCGTGACCTCATCCAACACCATGACGGCTGGTGCCTGCACAGGTCTGGGCGTGGCACCCCGCCAGATCGGTGAAGTCTTTGGTATCTTTAAAGCATACTGCACACGGGTTGGCAGCGGCCCCTTCCCAACGGAGCTTTCCAACGAAACCGGTGAGCTAATCCGCCAGGAAGGGCGCGAATTCGGCGCGACGACTGGTCGTCCGCGTCGGTGCGGCTGGCTCGACCTGCCTGCTCTCAAATACGCGATCATGATCAATGGCGTTACGCAGCTGGTTATGATGAAAGTAGACGTGCTGAATATCTTCGACGAAATTCAGGTTTGCACGCATTACCAGCTTCCTGACGGCACCACGACGGAACAGCTTCCGTACGATCTCTGCGACACGGACGTGACTCCGATCTACAAATCGTTCAAGGGCTGGAAAACGGATCTGGCGAACATCCACGCGTTCGATGACATGCCCGCTGAACTGGCGGATTACGTCAATTACCTGGAAGAAACACTTGGTTTACCGATTAGTTTCATTTCGACCAGTCCCGACCGGGAGGCTATCATCTACCGTCAGGCGGTAGGTATTGCCTAAGCCCACTAATCGGCTCTGGTCTTCTAAAAGCCAGTCCTGCAACTACGCCAGGGCTGGCTTTTTTTGCGTATTTTTGAGAACTCAATCTGGCCCGTTTTTACCAATGGCATCACTAAACCCATCCGATAACCTTTTTGACCGCCGGGGTTTTCTCCAGAAAAGCGCCCTGGCAACGCTCACTACCCTGCTCGGTACCGACATCGTTTTTGCCGACAAACTGCCTCAGCATTATTTGCCAATGGCGTTTGAGGTTGATCCAATGGCGACGAAAAATAAAGGTCTGGTTGTGTTGAGCGACAAACCCTGGAACGTCGAAACGCCCGCGCACCTGCTGGATGATGCCATTACACCTGCCGATAAGCTGTTTATTCGCAATAATGGTCTGATGCCCGAAAAAGTAGACCCCGCTAGCTGGACGTTGACGATCAACGGCGAGTCGGTGAAGCAGGCAAAGACCTACAAACTCGACGACTTAAAGAAACACTTTAAGCACTACACGTACCAGCTGGTGCTCGAATGCGCTGGCAACGGACGCTCTGGTTATTTTCCTAAAACATCGGGCAACCAGTGGACGGATGGGGGCGTTGGCTGTGCCGAATGGACCGGGGTTCGGCTGAAAGATATTTTGGCCGATGTGGGCTTGAAAGACGATGCGGTCTACATTGGTTATTACGGCAAGGATGTACACATCAGTCTGGACCCGAAAAAAGAAGCCATATCGCGCGGAGTGCCGATGCGCAAAGCCCTCGAAGACGAAACGCTGGTTGCCTGGGCCATGAACGGGCAGGATATTCCGCTTGTCAACGGCGCTCCGCTGCGGCTGGTCGTCGGCGGCTGGCCCGCTTCGACCTCGGGCAAATGGCTGCACACGATTGCGGTCCGCAACAAAGTCCACGATGGGACAAAAATGACGGGCAAAAGCTACAAAGTGCCCATCAATCCCGTCGAACCCGGCGTCGATCCACCCGAAAGTCAGTTCAAAATTATTGAGTCCATGCCGGTGAAATCGCTCGTTACGTTTCCCCAAACGGGTGCTATGCTTACCAAAGGTCAGACGCTCAACTTACGCGGCCACGCCTGGGCAGGTGATCGTTCGGTTCGCGAGGTAGCAGTGTCGCATGATTTTGGGGCCACCTGGCAGAAAGCCGACCTAAAACCACCGAAGAATCGTCTGGCCTGGCAGCACTGGACCGCAACGATTAAATTTCCCCAACCGGGCTATTACGAACTATGGGCGCGGGCAACCGACGATGCGGGTGTATCACAACCCATGGTTATGCCCCAGTGGAATCCGGAGGGGTATTGCAACAACGCCTGCCACCGCATTGCCGTGAAAGTCGGTGCATAACGAAACAACATGAAACAAATGAAAAAATGGCCAGCATTGGCTTTTGCGTTGGCTGCGCTGATCACCGTAGCCGCGCAAACCAGATCGGGACTCATTGCCAAGAATGGTGCGCCAGAAACAGTCTATAGTACCTATGCACCAGCGGACTCGGTGAAAACCGATCCTGAAACCGGCCTAGCCGTTGACGAGCATCTTACGCTGGTGAAAGGTCAGTGTACAGCCTGCCATTCGAGTAAGCTCATTCTGCAAAGTCATTTTTCACGCGATAAATGGATCGAGCGAATCCGATGGATGCAGCGTACGCAGAAGTTATGGGATCTGGGCGAATCGGAACCGGCTATTCTGGCTTATCTGGTGAAACATTACGGACCAATTGACCAACCCTTCGATGGCCGACGCGAACCACTCAAGGCGACAAAGTGGCATAAATTAGAAACCGGACGTTAACAAGCCGCATGTCAGCAAAGAATTTATATAAGACGCTTTACCAAAACGACCAGCTATTCCGGTTGGCGGGAGAATCGTGGAGTTACAGCACGCAACCGCTTGTCGAAACAGCGAGTGCGCCCGACGTGACTCATTTAGTTAGTGAACCGACTGACGAGATAATCCCGGTGGTCACCGCCGATTTACTGGACGAACTGGATGCATTGGCCGCGTCACCACTTACGCACTCGGACGAAAAACGGCTGGTTGAACCTATTGTCGATATACCCGTCGTACAAGCGCCAGCCCCGGAACCCATTGCGTTAACCGCGACACCCGAACCGTTACCACAGCCGGTCCCACGCCCGACAACGCCATCGGTTGTTCCGCCGACACAGCAGCCCCGGCTACCCCAGCTTAACCACAAAGTGTTGCTGCTCGCCGATGAAGAACTGGACCCCAGTAACCTGCTTTTCCTCGAAAAAATCCTGAAAGCGGTTAATCTCAACATCGACGGTGTCGATCTGCTCAATCTGCACGGTGCGGGTGACCTTGACTTTGCCGAACTGGTTCAGGACAAAAAGATTCACCATTTTATTACGTTTGGCGTACCCTTCAGCCGTATCCACCTGGATATTGCGATGGACCGGTATCAGCCCATCCGTTTTTTCGGCATTACCTTTTTAATGGCCGATTCACTGCCGACCATCGAAGCCGACCAAAATTTAAAGAAACGGCTCTGGGGAGCGCTCCAACGCGTCTTTTTGCAACGGTAATTCGCTAACCGCCCATAAAGTCAGGGACAAAGCACTCCCTGACTATTTTTTTTGCTTTCCCGGTCATTCATCGCTGTGCCCTTTAAGCAGAATTGTGTTATTAGGGCACTTTTTGCGTATTTACAACCGTTTTCGTACCAGCAACCTGTCCCGATAACCCGCCATCGGGTTTGACTAATGACGTTTATTGAACGCCTTTGCTCTTTATTTGTGCGCACACCGGTCCCAGCCGTTTCCACTCCGGTTACCGTGGCACCCGCTATTTCGGATGTCTTTGTACCAACTAACAATCAACAGGCTTACCACGTTGCACCGACCGTACATGCTCTGGAAGATTCGCTGCCGTCCTGGCTTGCAGACGAAGAAGCCCTGCGCGACGAAGGTGTGTTATTTGGCTTAGCGGACGCCCAGACCGACGAGAAAATAGCTGAAATACGGGCGCATGTTGACAAGCAGGCTGCGCCAATCGAAAAAATGGTGGAGCAGTACACCCAAAAAGTAGAGGAACTGAATCAGGTAATCCATGAACGGGAAAGCCGGATTGCTAGCCTAAAAAGCCAGATCGAAGCCTTACAGGAACAGCTGCCGATTACCCATGATCTGCTCCGAACCAGCGTGAGCCTGTTGCTGGCAATCGGGATGAGCATCGGCAATTTTTACTTGGTGGATGAAACCCTGCGGCCTGCCTTTCCGAATCGCTGGATTGCCGTGGGCGTATTTCTGGCGGGTATGTTCAATTTATTCGGACGCACATCGTTTTTCTACGAGGAAGGCACTCGACTAAGTGGTCGGCGGCTTATCGAAGAGGTCGCCTTACCGATGGCAGCAGCTTTGTTTGTACTTGCTCAGGCTGTGCAAACGCAGTCGATCTGGCAGGCGGGTTCGTTGTTTGTCTTTATCTTTTTTCTGTTTCTGCTGACGGGAAAGTTACTCCTCAGTACGTTAACGCGGCTTCAGAACGGATTTCAGGCGATTCGACAGAATCGTCAGTTGCTTATTGACAAACAGCAGAACCTACCCGTTTGGGCAACCGACCGTGAGCGACTGGTTCGGGAAGTAGAAGCCATCCGCAACCAGCAGTGGCCGCTTGTTACGACCTTGAAACAGCTGGAAACGGATTTAGCCCGTTTGAACGCCAAACGCGATCAGCTTGTTAGCTTGTTTTTGAGTGAATACCAGATTGCTCGCAGCATCCGGGATCGGCTCCCGGAGCATCGACTCTCGGAGCAACAGCGAGAAGCACTATTTAACTGAGTGGAGGGTTCATAGCAGTACTACCAATCGTCCGCTGTAAACGATTTAGCATGGAACCAACAGAGAATCCCGATTTTCAGCACGGCTACAACAGCGGTATTGAAGGTGTCAACCGGGAAACATACGAAGGCTATTTATCAAGTCAGGTAAACAAGGACTGGCTTCAGGAACGCATTCAGGAGAAGCGCACCGAAATTACGGGAACCGACCAGCAGTTGACCCAAGCGACGGAAGCCCACCGCACGGCTTACGCAGAGCTGCAAACTCACGCCCTCCAGGTAGAGCGCCTGGACAAGCAGGTCAAACACCACGAAGCCGACCGGCAGGCATTGGAAACCGACCGCGACAACCTTCGCGAGCGTCGCACCAAAGCCGCCCCTGATTATTCCTTGCTGGCGGGGCTGTTGTTTCTGGTTGCCGGTATTTCGTTTCTAGCCGGTGATTTGATTATCTCCCACGAGATTGTAGCCTATGCCCTGAACATTCGCAACACGAATGAAGCCTGGGCGTTTGCCGTTGGCTTAGCGATGGTATCGATCTTGCTGAAACCGGCTTATGATCGGCTTATCGAGCAGCCTTACCAGGAAAATCCGGAGCAGAACCGGACCAAATACGAACGGTTTAAAATTGCGCTGGCTGTTTTTTCGGTACTGACGCTGGCCGTACTGGGCTGGTTCCGGTATGAAGCGTACCGCACCGATCAGTTGAAAGCGGCTATCAACAAATCGGTCCGCCAGCTTCAACTAAACACCGACCCGACGGCGGCTACACAAACACTCAGCCCATCGACGATCAACAAAATTGAAAAACAGTTGAGCGAGTCCAGCGAGTTAAATCTCGCGCTGGTCAACAGTCCCTGGGCCTTGTTGTCATTCGTACTGAGCGGTATCCTGTTCGCGCTGGCCGGAGCGGTCTGTCTGGGGATAGCGCTTCCCGTCCTGTCGGCCTTCTGGTTTCGATGGTTACAGGCGGATATCAAGCTTTGGAAATTACGTCGTCGTATCAAACGAATCGACGGAGTATTGGCTCCCCTTGAAGCACAACTGGCCGAACAACGCATTCAGCAGAATGTGCTACAGCACAATCTCGACCTGCTTCCCAATCTCAACGAGTTGAAAGAAAGACGGCAGTCGGCCACCGAAGACCTCAACGAGTTATACGCCGAACTGAAACTGGCACAGACCGACAGCCGGATCAGTAACTTCAACGATGGGTACGGTCAGGGAGAAGCCACGCGTACTGTGTTGAGTGACGACGAACAGCGGCAGTTGCGCAAGGAAATGCTGACGCTTCAAAACGGCAATCGCGCCCGGTCCGGCGAAACTCGCCCACCGGGCAACACGTCGGCTACGCCCGTTAACGGCACGAACGGGAAACCGCAGGGCTTACGACCCTATCAGAGTGTGCGCAAGTTTTTGTCCGATGATATGTAGTAGGCAGGAATTTCTTATCCGACTTATCTAAAAAAACGCGGAATGCGCGGTTGCTTCATAGACAGCCGCGCATTCCGCGTTTAGGGTTTATGCAGGAGGCTACGTGGCGCTGGTACTGCCGGTTGGAATCGCAAAAATCATAACCAACCTTATTGCACTGGGTTTATAGTATAAACGTAACCTGATTATTATGCCCGAAAAGCCGCAACTTCCCCCTCAGATTTATAGTGTAGTTCCTGCCATACTTCCCCCCGATCAACTCTTTGGCCCTCTGTTTCATGACGTACAGATGCAGCCCGTATTTGATGATTCCATCACCTTTGCCGACTGCTATCCCAGACGGGCACCGGAAGAAATCTTGAGCCGTTATGAGATTGAGAAGCACCAGAGCGAGTTTCGACTGACCGATTTTGTCCACACGTATTTTCACCTGCCCAAAAACATAGAAACCGGTCACGTTAGCGATCAGAGCTTACCGACGGCAGTGCACCTCAACCGTATCTGGCCGATCTTTAAGCGTCAGTCAGAACCATCGTGTTCGATGCTGCCGGTCCCCAAACCTTATATCGTTCCCGGCGGGCGTTTCCGGGGTCTTTACTACTGGGACAGTTATTTTACCATGCTCGGCCTGCGCGTATCGGGTGAGAACGAACTGATCCGGGACATGGTTGATAACTTCGCTCATCTGATCGATGCCTACGGCCATATCCCCAACGCCAACCGCAGCTATTACTTATCCCGGTCGCAGCCGCCCTTTTTTGCCCGAATGGTGCGCTTACTGGCCGATATTGACGGTGCAGACGTTCTGGTTCGCTACCTGCCCCACATGCAGAAAGAATATAATTACTGGATGGATGGTTATTTTCGGCTTAGTGATCACGAAGCAGCGTTCCGGCGCGTGGTGCTGCTACCCGATGGCAGTGTCCTGAATCGCTACTGGGATGATCTGGCGGCTCCTCGTCCCGAATCGTACCGGGAGGACGTTGAACTCGCGCACGAAGCGGCTCCCTATGGTATATCGCCCAGTGCCTTGTACCGGCACATTCGGGCCGCCTGCGAATCGGGCTGGGATTTTAGCTGCCGATGGTTTGGTGATTCACAACGGCTGGCTACCATTCACACTACGGACATCATTCCCGTGGATCTTAACGCGTTGATGTACGATCTGGAACTGACCTTGTCGGATGCTTACCGGCAAAGTTCATTTCAGGAACCCGCGGAACACTACAAACAAAAAGCAGCAACGCGTCGACAGGCGATAATGACTTATCTGTGGGATGAGCAGCGACAATTTTTCGTGGATTACAACATCGTTTTGCACAAGCCTACGCCAGTCTGGTCGCTGGCAGCTATGTTTCCCCTGTACGTTGGACTGGCAACCGACGAGCAAGCAGCTTCTGTTCATGCCCACATCGAAAAAAGCTTTTTGAAAGAAGGCGGTGTCGTATCCGCAGTAGAAGAAAGCGGCCAGCAGTGGGATGCTCCGAATGGATGGGCTCCTTTGCAATGGATTACGCACCAAGGGTTGTTGGCGTTTGGCTTTACGCAGACCGCCGATGAATTAAAAAAACGCTGGCTGGCTCTTAACGATAAAGTATTCCGGGATACCGGTAAAATGATGGAGAAATACAACGTCATAGACACTAGCTTGACGGCGGGTGGGGGCGAATACCCGAATCAGGACGGCTTTGGCTGGACAAATGGCGTTTATCTGGCGTTGCAAGCCAATAAAAGACCCGACTGAGAAAGGAGAAAATCCTGGTTTTATGTTTCAGAAAATAGTCAATCAGGCCATTTCGAAGAAAGAAATGGCCTGATTGACGTTCGGTTCACTCGGCGAATCCCTCTGCATTCGTTGGGATTACACGTAGGCATTTTTATTTTTGCCAGCTATGCCCGGTATCCCCTTTTACATTGTCGATGTTTTTGCCAACCAGAAATACGAAGGAAACCAGTTGGCGGTCTTCCTGGACCTGGACAACCAGCTTTCGGAGCAGCAAATGCAACGGATGGCCAGAGAGATCAACTTTGCGGAAACCACCTTCATCAAAGACAACAAAGACAATCAGCGGTTTGTCGTCCGAATATTCACGCCGGAACACGAAGTGCCGTTTGCGGGGCATCCTTCCCTGGGAACGAGCTATATCATAGCCCGGTTTTTGACCCCGTCCGCTCCTGCTTCGCTGATCCTGGAACTAGCCCATAGCGACATCACCATATCCATTCTGGACCCCGCCAATCTGGAAGACAGCATTTTTTACATGCAGCAGGCCCAACCTGAATTCGGAAATACCTTTACGCACGAAGTCATTTCAGAAGGGTTGGGCATAGCCCTCTCCCATCTGGACACTTCGTTGCCGGTTCAGGAAATTAGTACCGGCTTACCTTACATTCTGATCCCGCTACAAAGTCTAGCCGCCATCGACAGCCTTTCCCTGGATTATCAATCGTTCAAAGCCTTTCTACTCGCAAACGGCAAATACCGAACAAATAGCCCGACCGGCCACTCAACGTCTTTGTTTTTCTTTACCAGCGAAACCTCCAACGCCGATTCAGACTACAACACCCGTATGTTTTTGATTGAAAACGACAAACTCTCCGAAGACGCAGCGACGGGTAGCGCGAATGGGTGTCTGCTGGCGTATCTGCTCACCTACCGAACAACGACCATCAACGCAATTGTCGAGCAGGGTTTTCAAATGGGGCGTCATTCCTATCTGTACCTCGACGGCCAACTGACAAACGATTGGTTTACCATCAAGGTGGGCGGACGAACTAAATTAATTGCTGAAGGAATCTGGCACGGCTAATAAGGTACTTTGTCGAACGGTATACGTTACAATACCACACCAGCCAGTAAGCCGCAGATAACAATGACAACGGGAGGAATTCGGGTGAAGAATAATATGCCCATGGTGATCAGCACAACAGCTACCGACGGCCAATAAGGAGCCATCGGCTCGAAAAGCGCAATAGCCGCAGCCGCCGTTAGGCCACTACTAGCCGCGTTGACCCCATCCAGGGAAGCCCTCACCACTCGGTAGCGTTTCAGTTGTTCCCAGAAACGGTACACAAAATAAATCAGGAAGGTACCCGGCAGAAAAATACCCGCCGTCGATACAAAGCTCCCCCAGAACTGACCCGACCATCCGGAATGCCGCATGGATAAGGCCCCAATGTAGGAAGCAAAGCAAAACGTGGGACCCGGCAAAGCCTGCACCAGCCCCAAGCCCGACAGAAACTCTTCGCGGGTGAGGTAATGTTTAAAGGCCACGAACTCATTGTAGAGCATCGGCGTCAGGACCTGCCCTCCCCCAAACACCAGGCTACCGTTGCGGTAGAAGTTCTCAAACAGACGTACGGGCAACGACTGCGTAATGGCTCCCAAACCCGCTGCGCCAATAAACACGCCTGCCCACAAAAAAAAGTTAGCCCACTGAATTTTCAGGGGCTTCTTCTCCATTCGTTCGTGCTTCTGGTAGGTGAGTGCGGTTATCAGGCCCCCCGCCACGATAACGATAGGCGTCATTACCGGCGACCGAAATACGTAAGCCACCAGCGCGGCTGTTATCGCCAACGCCAGACTGATCTGATCTTTAATTACCTTCTGCCCGATGCGGTAACCGGCGACAATCAGAAAACCAACGGCCATCGGCTGGATAAACCGGGCAAACCGCAGCGACAGATTATGCTGTTCGAGATAATACATACCCATACCAACGGCAGTCATGATGCTCACGGCGGGCAATACCCAAATCAACAGCGTGATGTAAGCTAAGTTAGGACCGCCTATCTTGAAACCGACGGCGGTTATGGTCTGCGTAGAGGTTGGACCGGGCAGAATCTGGCACAGCGCGTTAAGCTCCATCAATTCCGACTCGGTCAGGTATCGTCGTTTCTTCACAAACCGCTCGTACAACATAGCCAAATGCACCTGCGGCCCACCGAAGGTAGTTAGGGCAAGAATCAGCACATCTTTCATGAAAATAAGATAGCGGATTCGCCGTACGGGCTTGACGGGTGTCAGATAGGGCGGCATAGTAAACACAAAAGCAAACGACATAGGAAATTTAACTCGTTTCGGGCTGAAAAATCGTGTTATTCAGCCCGAAACGAGTTAAATTCTGGTATAAACGACTGACGACTGATTTGATCGGCAGGTTGGCAAGGCAGTAGGTAAGAAAGGCCGCGTTATCACGCTTTTTTGAGTCCCAGTTCCATCAACCGCTCGTTCAGGAAATCACCAGCTGTCATGTCCACGTATAGCTTTGGATGCTCAGCATCAATGCAACTTTCGAGACTCGTCAGATCCATATCACTGCGGGGATGCATGAAGAAAGGAATCGAGTAGCGCGACTGATTCATTTTTTCGCGGGGTGGGTTTACCACCTGATGAATCGTTGACTTCAGCTTATGGTTCGTCAGCCGGTCGAGCATATCGCCAACGTTAACCACAACCTGATCCGGTAGCGCCGTAATACCAATCCATTTACCGTCCCGACGAAGAACTTCCAGGCCGTCCGCCGACGCACCCATCAACAACGTGATGAGGTTGATATCGCCGTGGGCAGCAGCCCGTACGGCACCTTCGGGCGTTTTGTCCGGGTCGAGCGGGAAGTAGTGAAGCGCCCGCAGAATACTATCCCCATTTTTGACTTTGTCGTCGAAGTAGGTTTCGGGTAGCTCCAGGTATAAAGCAATGGCCCGTAACAACTGTTTGCCCGCGTTTTCAAGCGTTTGATACGTTTTTACGGTAACCTCTCCAAATTCCGGGTATTCGTCGGGAAACACATTAGCAGGCATATCTCCTACTGGCGCAGGCTGGCCGATGTGGTAAAACTCCTTTAGATCAGCAACTTTAAATCCCTTTGCCGTCTCCTTTCCTTTTCCGATATAGCCCCGCTGACCGTGCAGCTCAGGGTGCTCGTATTTTTTCTTGATGTCGTCCGGAGCCGAGAAAAACGCCTTGGCCGTATCGTAAAGCCGCTGCGTCAGTTCATCGGTTAAGCCATGATTACGGATGGCAACAAAGCCAATCTGATTAAACGCCCGACCTAAATCCGCAACAAAGCGCGCCTTACGTTCCGGATCTCCCGACGTGAAATCGGCCAAATCCAGGGACGGGATTTCATCGTATAACTCTTGTGATGACATACACTAAACTGTTTTTACAAAAGTACAAAAGATTACTCAATCTGTCCACGAGGCTTTAGAAGCCTCACGACATCAGGAAACCAAGAATAAGTCAAGTGCTGTAGAATAAATTTTGTTAACAACTCTACGCACTCGACTGTTAATTTGTGCTTAAGTCTTTTTAACTGCTCGGCCCCGGCGGCCGGCGGCATGCCTTCCACTGCTATGAAAGTAAACATCGCCGATCCACTACAAACGCCTGCTACTCTTTGGCAAAAAGCGTTGGATCAGTCGGCCAGTGGCATTTTAGTAGCCCAGGCCATCCGTAACAAGGATGGCGATATTGAAACATTTACCATTCAACTGGCCAATCGACAGGCCGAAAAAACGCTCAGACACAAGCGGGAGAGCATGCTGGGGCATACAGTTGCGGAGCTCCTGCCGCAGACGCTGGCTCCTCTCTGGAGTAAAGTTGCCGACGTAGTTGAAAGCGGAGAAAGTCAGCACAGCGATTTTTATTACCAAACGTCGTATACCAGGCAAGAACTGTGGTTTGACCTTTGCATCGAACCGCTGGGCGATGGGCAGTGCGCCGTACTTTCGTTTACCGACATTACCGCGTTAAAAAACGCTTCACAGACGCTGCTGGGTGAATCGATTTTGTTTAAAACTCTGTCGTCCAGCGTACCGGGCATGAGCGTGGTCGTTGTTAACTATTTTCAAAAAGTCCTTTTTGCCAATGGTAATCTGCCGGGACTGTTCAAAAGCAGCAACGCCGATGAACTGATCGGCCAGCGTATTACCGACACCATCTTACCCAACTATCAGGACGATTGGAAACGATACATCAGCACGGCATTGATGGGGGAGCAGCACTCGTTCAGCGATCATTGGGGTGGCTGGCGGTGTGAATGCTACGTGGGGCCGGTACGCAATGAACGAGGCAACATTGTCATGGGTATCTGCGTCTACCGGGATATATCGGAACAGTTCCGCCAGCAGCAGACGCTGCAACGAATGAACCATGATCTGAAGCAATCGAACCACAGCCTGGAACAATTTGCTTACGTTGCCAGCCACGATTTGCAGGAACCGCTCCGAAAAATAAAATCGTTCGGCGATATACTAGGTGAACGGTATACGAAGCAGCTCGATGAAACCGGCGTTGATATAGTCCACCGGATGCAGTCAGCCGCCGACCGGATGAACGATCTTATCAAGAGCCTGCTCTCTTACGCGCGTATTACAACGCCCAGTGGTCTGGCCAAGTTTCAGAAACAAGAGTTGATTAATGTCAGCGAACTGCTGAGCGGCATTCAGAATGACCTGGAAATTGCCATTCAAGAACGAGGAGCGGTAATTAAATCGGACCTAAATCTACCGATAGTGCCGGGCGATGAAACGCAGCTACGACAGCTATTCCAAAATCTACTGACGAACGCCATAAAGTTTGTGCGGCCTACCCAACGCCCTGAGGTAAGTATCACCGGCCGGCTTGTTCGCGGTGGCGATGTGCCTGAATTTCCCGGTGTCGATCACCTTCAGGAGTATGCCCTGTTCAGTATTGAGGACAACGGTATTGGGATTGACCCCGAAAACTTCGAAATGATTTTTGGCTTATTTACCCGACTGCACGGGCGACAGCAGTTCACTGGGTCGGGGATTGGTCTGGCGACCTGCAAGCGGGTAGCGGAAAATCATGGCGGTACGATTACGCTGGAAAGCAAAGTCAATTACGGCACTACCTTTCATGTCTACCTGCCGCTGCATACAACGGCTCAGAAGATACAATGATGTTCATGGTTCACGAAAGAAACCCGTAAACCATGAACGTACTGCGTACTAGCTGGCAAAATTCTTTCCGATTTTATTCCAGTCAAATACATTCCAGACTGCCGTGACGTACTCAGGCCGCCGGTTCTGGTACTTGAGGTAGTAGGCATGCTCCCATACATCGAGTCCCATGATGGGCGTACCTTTCTTCTCGGCTATACCCATTAGTGGGTTATCCTGATTGGGGGTTGACGTGATTTCAATGTCGTTTCCGTTTTTGATAAGCCACACCCAACCGGAACCAAAACGTCCCGCAGCAGCCTTTGCCCACTCCGTTTTGAAGTTATCGAACGAGTTGAATTTTTTGTTGATCGCATCGGCTAGCGCGCCTTTCGGTGCACCACCTCCGTTCGGACCGAGGATATTCCAGAAGAACGTGTGATTCCAGTGTCCACCAGCGTTGTTACGCACGGCAGCGGGTGTACTGCTGGCTATGCTTTTCACCAGAGCCTCGATATCCATCTTCGCCATATCGGTTCCGGCTACGGCTTTGTTTAGATTGTCCACATACGCTTTGTGGTGCTTATCGTGGTGGATCTCCATCGTGGTTTTGTCGATGTGCGGTTCCAACGCGCCCGCGTCAAACGGCAGAGGAGCCAGCTTGAACGGACCTTCGGCCTGAGCAAAGCCAAAAGAAGGGAAAGCAACTAAACCGGCCGAAGCACCAAAGGCCAATTTCAAAAACTCGGAGCGATTCATGCGAATGTTGGTTTATAAAAGTATAACTAACGTTTATCGTACAACTCATCCTTCGGAAGGATGTTCAGTGAATGGGTTGCGAACGCAAAGAAAGGCATATTTCCGCGAAAATCGGGGTTATATGACGGCGCGGGGCCAGATAGCCTAGAATTGCCGCTTCAACGTTATTGGGCTGCTCATCGCTAGGTTAGTGACGTACGATTAACAAAAAAGGCACTGCAAGCAGTGCCTTTTTTGTTAATCGTAAGCGATACGGCTTAAAATACTTCGTCCTAACGTAACCTCATCGGCGTACTCAAGATCACCGCCGATAGGCACCCCTCGGGCAATGGTCGAGATCTTAAGGTTGAACGGCCGGAGCTTTTTCTGTAGGTAAAACGCCGTTGTATCACCTTCCATGGTTGGGCTGATAGCCAGAATGATTTCCCGAACCTGTTCGCCTTCCGTACCCCGCAATCGTGCGATAAGCGAATCGATCTGTAAATCACTCGGGCCGATCCCTTCGACGGGTGAAATAATCCCTCCCAGCACGTGATAAAGCCCTTTGTACTGAGCCGTGTTCTCGATGGCCAGCACGTCGCGCGTATCTTCAACAACGCAGATCAGCGATTGATCCCGTTTGTTGCTGGCGCAAATCGTGCACAACTCGTGGTCCGACAGATTATGACACTTGCGGCAGTATTTGACCTGCGTGCGCATCGTTGTCAGACTCTGCGCCAACGTTTCGGTTTGTTCTTCGTCCCGTTTGAGTAAGTGGAGCACTAACCGGAGGGCGGTTTTTTTACCGATACCCGGCAGTTTCGCTACCTCATTTACTGCGTCTTCTATAAGTTTGGATGGATACTCCAAGAGGTTAGTGTTGAGTTAAAAGCCAATAAGGGCGATTACCTTATTGACTGATCATTCTTGACTAGTTTACAACTTCGGCCGAAATGCCTCGGCGGCAGATTTCGTTGCGCATCGGCACAAGCTCTTCCCACGAACCATTTTTAACGGCACATTTCCCTTTGTAGTGAATTAACAGGGTGCACTGCTCAGCCTGTTCGGGCGTGTGATGACAAACGTCGATCAGCGTATCAATCACGTGATCAAACGTGTTTACGTCGTCATTGAAGACTACGAGGCTATGAACGTCTGTTTCAACGACTTCTTCAAGAACGTCCACTTCGGTTTCTTCAAAAGGTTGCATGGGCGAGTAAAAGGTGTTTATTAAGCAAATTTACGGCATAACAGCCGCTTTTAAAAGCTGTTGTCTTGCTTTAAGAGAACCGCTTTTTTGCCAAAAAAGTTGCTTTATACTGCTGAATACAACCGCTAACCTGATGATTTCTTTATCGGTTTCGTGATGGTCATTTCCGGCTTCGCGTTATATTTCCAGAGGCAGCTGTCGGAGCGATTCCCGTATCTTTCTAACCGATATAGCGGGCGTTATTTTTGATTGCTTTACGGAAAGAGTAATTCAGCTCACCGGTAAAAAGCGCGGGGTTAATTAGCGCTGATCCATTGGTATTCAGACCCTGAGTTCATCCCGAGGACTTGTTTAACTTCGATACACCATAGCAGAACGGTTTCGGTGTGTTCCACTAATCTGAGTAGCTCCAGCGGGACATTCGCGGCTTTATCATCCGCACTAACTTCCTTTGTCAGGCGTATCAACCCATCGTCAATCTTCGTTCTTAGCTTGATTAGATCGGCTACGGCCGTCTTCCCCTTCTCTTCGCGTGAATTTTCAGAGCCGTAGGGATTACTTTGCCCGTCAATAGCCGTATCAAGCAGGTTGTACCATTGCTGAAGTTGCTTCATTGCTTCAACCCAGTCTGCGATGATAGATGCATACTGCTGTTCAGTAAAGGTATCCGAGTATTTATTACTACGATCAGGCATAAATCACGCGTTAGTGGGCAGATAGAAAGCGCCAGTTTTAACCGATTAGAAGGTGTTTTTTCGAGAACACGATCAGATAATCACGAATTAATTCAATAATTAATTGAATTAATTACTAATAAATAGTTGTACCTTCTGCCACTTCGATTAAAACGTAAGTTAGGTAAATTATCGCTATTTTCGACGAATCTACGATACGCTTTTTCGATTGAAGCAGCCAATTGTGTTTTACAACAAAATCATGCATTGGCAACCGAATTTCGTTGCGAACGAGATAATTACCGCAGGGTGCGAATCTACACTACCTGTAGTGGCTTTCAAACGATGATTGAGTAAAAGGTATACGTCCACAAGCCATAACGAATGGTTTACCAAACGTCATTACCGGCCCCTTTGGCTTATATCCAGCTGGTTTTTTGATCCGTCGTATTCGTGATCGGCAATCCGCTTATCGGGCATTGATAGTTATCAACCAAGCACTAGGCAGACAAGCCGTCTGGGCTCTATTTTTGCCACTATGCATATCGAACACCTGGCTATCTGGGTTCGCGATCTTGAGCAGATGCGGACATTTTATCAGACTTACTTTAGCGCAATCGCTAACCAGAAATACACCAATCACCAGAAGGGCTTTTCGTCCTATTTTCTACGTTTCGACGGTGGGTCGCGCCTGGAACTCATGCACATGCCTACCATTCCGGACAGCCCGCATGATTCCCTACAACAGTTTATCGGTCTTACTCATTTTGCGGTGTCGGTTGGCAGCCGGGACGCTGTTGATGCGCTGACGGAACGGCTCCGGGCGGATGGCTACCTCATCGTGGGCGAACCACGACAAACGGGCGATGGCTATTACGAAAGCGTTGTGCTAGACCCTGAACAGAACCGGATCGAAATCACCGCTTAAGTTTGTTTTATTGCGGCCCTTGCTCCGAAAGGTGTAAACAAACCGTTGAAACCGCCCGACTAACGCGATTTGCTGATTTTATTCTCTAGCAGGAACACACCATTTTTATTGGCAATAACGATATCCGGCTTTTTGTCGCCGTTCATATCCCGCACCACGATGTTAAGACCCGCCCCGGAATCGGTATCGATGATGTGCTCTTTGTAATACGGCTCCCTGCCGGGCGTAAATTCAAACCACATCAGGATGGGGGCGTCACTATCGCCGGGATCGTGGCCGTTATGCGCCAAGTATCGCTTTCCGGTGATGTAATCGGCACGGCCATCGCCGTTCAGATCGGCCATAATGGACGCGTGCGTTTGCGCCGTCGTATTGCTCATCAAATGGGTTTTAAAGTCGATTTTACCCTGTTCGTCGGTAATTTGTTCGTGCCACCAGACACCCAGGGCATGAGCCGAAGCGCTTACCACATCGTTTTTTCCGTCGCCGTTTACATCCAGCACCTGCATGTGCGAGCAAGGTTCGCCCAGATTGGCCGGATGAAAGACCCAGTTACCTGATGCTTTGTCGGCGGTTCCTTCGTACCAGCCTTCGCGAACCACGACATCGTTGAAACCGTCTTTATTCACATCGCCATAACCAATGCCGTGCGAAAAGATTTCGGTGCCGGGCACATTCTCCTTGCTCAGGGCAAAGCGTTTCCATTCGGTCTCACCGGGTTTGGACGGCGACTTTAGCCAGACAATCTGTTTCTTCTTCGTATCCCCGCACAAAATATCGGGTCGGCCATCGCCATCGATGTCGATAAAACCCGGCGACTCGTTGGCGATGCCCACCGAATCCGCCAGGATATGTTTTTTCCATTCGCCCGGCTGGTTGTTTTTGGGGTTCTCAAACCAGAAGCCCGGCTTTCCGGGAAAATCTACCACTACGACATCGTCCCAACCATCCTGATTGACGTCCATACCCAGGTTCAGGAACGAGTTGCTGTACTCCTTGCGCGGATCGAACGCACGGGACGGAGCGAGCTCATGGCGCGTCCAGTTGGGCGCTTCGAACCAGTAATAACCGGCCACGATGTCTGGTTTTCCATCGTTGTTCAGATCAGCGACGGCTACCCCTTCGGAAATAAAATCGCGCGTAAGCTCCGTTTTCCTGAAGTCGCCGGATGGCGTGACCGATTTCGTTGCCCGATTGGTACTGCTGGTGTTTGTGGCCTGTTGCTGGCGTACGTTAAACAACGTTTTATCCTGGCTATAGGCGTTTGTCATCCAGCAGAGAAGCAAGACTCCGCCCAACACCCACCGGCTGTTCTGATCTGTTTTCACGTTCATGACATCCCGATTCGTTTGTTAAAAAACCTAGTTCCGCCCATCGCTACTCTTCCAATGCTTTCACGATCAGCACCTGAATCTCGTGATTTTTGGGTGAGTGCTCCCGTTTCCCGACTCGGTCCTGCAATTCTTTCAGCAACTTTTTAGACTCCTCCGTACCGATAGCGCCAATCCGCTGCACAGTGTACGGCAAATGCTTCGGCATTGTTGATTTCTGAGCCAGTTCCAACGCTCGTTTCATATCCACAGCGGCCAGCGGTTCAGCGGCATACCACAGCATCAGCGGCAAATTATGATCGTCTTTATCGGACGCTTTCTGAACAAGCGCGTCCAGTACATCCCAACGCTGATTCGGTTCCAGTCGCAGCATGGCCGATGTCAGGTACAACCGGACCAGCGACGAATTGTCCTGTCTGGCTATCGCGGCAAACTGCTTCAGCGCTTCGGGGGAAACGGTTTTGTCTTCGGCCAGCAATTGTATCGCCCAGCTTCGGATGTATTCGTTGTCGTTCGCCAGTAAATCGATCAGCTCTTTTTCGGTAAGTCCGCCGGTCACGTGCAACGCCCAGAGCGCCCGAAGTTTGCGGGTCGGATCGGGATTTTTTGCCAGAATCTCTTTCAGGGCTTTATGCACTTTTTTGTTTGGGCCACGTTCCTGCAAAATCGTCCGGGCCTGGCGTACGTACCAGTCGTTGCCGTTGAGCTGATAGTTGACCAGTTCCTTATCCGATGCCTTCGTCAGATCGACCTGTACCCATTTGTCGTTGTCGTGGGTAATCTTAAAAATTCGCCCCATCGTTTTGTTGTGCACATCGGGGTTTGGGCTATGGCACTGATTTTTGTCGTACCAGTCGATGGCCCACACCGAGCCGCTGGGGTCGTATTTCATGTTCAGCCACTGCGACCACGAATCGTTCATGGTCAGAAAATCCGGCTTGTGGGTAACGATATAGCCCGATCCCGCCCGAACCGGATGGTCCTGATTGAGCTTGGCCCCGTTAATATTGTTCATAAATATATCGTTGCGGTATTCCTGCGGCCAGCTATTGCCGAGGTAGATCATTGCCCCCGCGTGAGCGTGCCCCCCTCCCGCCGAAGCCGACCGGAAGTTTCCCGCGTGTGGTCCTCGTTCGCCCACCCAATGCACATGATCGGCGTGGGTTTTGATATCGTCGTACGTATACGGATTAAAATGCTTGCCCGCCTGTCGTTGGTAGCGCCCACCCTGAATCATGTGGTACATGTGCGGAATGACACAAGCGGTGATAAAGGCATGACCGTACTCGTTAAAATCAAGCCCCCACGGATTGCTGGTTCCTTCGGCAAACAACTCAAACTGGTGCGTAGTTGGGTGGTAGCGCCAGACGCCCGCGTTCAGCTTCGTCCGTTCCGAATCTGGTGCACCCGGCTTCCCGACGTTCGAGTGCGTAAATACCCCGTGCGTACCGTAGAGCCAGCCATCGGGGCCCCAGCGCAGGCTGTTCAGCGTTTCGTGCGTGTCTTCCAGTCCCCAGCCATCGAGCAGTTTCTGAGGTGGTCCGGCGGGTTTATCGTTCTTGAAATCTGCCGGGATAAACAGCAGGTAGGGAGCGGCTCCCACCCATACGCCCCCCATGCCCACCTCCATACCACTAACCAGGTTTAGCCCGTCGATAAAGATTTTTTTCTTGTCCAACGTTCCATCACCGTCTGTATCTTCAAAAATCAGAATACGGTCCCGGCCCTGCCCTTCCGGTGCACGAACGGGGTACGTATGGCTTTCGACCACCCACAATCGACCGCGTGCGTCAACGGTGAAACAAATGGGTTTGACCAGTTCCGGTTCGGCGGCCGCCAGGGTAATCGTGAACCCTTTCGACAGGGTCATGACTTTGGCCGCTTCGGTACCAGAAAGACCAGCGTGCAAGACAGGATCGAGGGGCGGCAGGATAATGATATCTTTCTGTTTCAGCTCATTCGGAAAGGTAGGGCGAGTGGGATAAAACTGAAAATCATCAAAGTTGATGTGCGCCCACTTGTCGTGCGGAATGTACGGAATCTGCGAAATACCGGTTTCATTATCGACGATCCGAATGTAAATGTCTTTGTTCAGGTACGGTTGCAGATCGACAACAACCGGCTGAAGCGTGGCCCGGCCTTGTCCGGTGCTGTGAAAAAGTACAGTATTCGTTCCGGCCTGCACCAGTTCGACGCGCGTATCCTGCAATGCCCCACCCGACACCATGAAGGCGGCAAAGGGCTGTGTTACGGTAAATGGGACAGAGGTCAATGTACCGGTCCGTTTGGCGTTGGCTGTCCCACCACTGCTTAAGAAGTAATTGCCCGCATAGCCGATATGCATGTCTTTTTCGTGAACCGGCGATGGGTCGTCCTGGGCAAAAACGGGGTTAGCAAACGCATCGCCCGTGGCGGTCCAGTCCTGTAGGGTACCTGTTTCGAAATTCAGGTTCAGCGGCTGACCGTTTTTCATCGGCACCTGTCCGGCAATTGTCGCATCAGCGATAGCGCCCTCCACCACCTCAAAGCTTCCAACCATGCCAGCAGCCCGGTGTCCCGGAACCGTACAAAAGTAGGTGTCACTTTTGTCGGCGGTGAAAGTAATGCTGGTGCTCTTACCTTTATCCTGAAGGGTTTTACTTTTCAAGCCCAGTTTTTCCAGCGCAATATCGTGCGTCATAACCTCACCGTTGGTGATTGTAATGCGGACGCGGTCGCCCTTGTTCGCTTTCAACGTCGGATTGCGGGAGCCATTTTTGGCGAAGAAACCCAGCATCGTTGCTTCCAGCGCATACTCGCGGTTAATCGCCGTGGTATCCTGAACCGGTTTTGGTTTAGGAGCCTGCGCTCTACAGACCGTTTTAGGCAATAGCACAAAGCCCGAAAGCAGCGTAACGATTAGGTAAAGTATAGGCATAGGATTAAAGGAATAAGTTATCGGAATCGTTTCGACGCGACTGCTCTTTAGCTAGATTATGAAAAGTCTCAAAGCTCAGCGATAGTCAGGTCCCGGAATTCGACCTGGGCAGCTCCTCCGCTGTGAATCTGCACGGCGATTACGCCTTTCTGCGGAATGTTGCTGTCCTGCTCGATGTAGTCGCAGGTTTTAACGCCGTTGATGTATAGCTCATGGTGGTTGCCCTTGCAGCGAATGATGTAGCTGTTCCAGCCCTCTTCGTTCAACATGCGTTTGAGGGTACGCAGATCACCACTGACCAGTTTTTCGCGCCGGTGTTCGTCGTACAGATCACCCCAGAACCCATTGCCGATGTCAGCCTGATAGCCGATAATTTTATCGCCTTCGATAATCGAGCGATACTGAATGCCGCTGTTGATCATACCCGTTGCCGGATTGCCCGACAACCGAAACAGGCAACGAAATTCAAAGTCGCCGTACTCTTTCAGGGTGTGCAGATACGTATTCTCCGGAATCTTATTGATGCCATCCCCGCTTCGGATAACACTGTCTTTGACAAACCACAGCGCAGCATGAGCCGGATTGACAGTTTTCCAACCGGTCAGGGTTTTTCCGTCAAACAGTGACGCTGTCTTTCCGGGCGATTGACCAAAAATCGCCGATCCATTCAGGAAGATAGCCAGTACGACTGGCAAAATCAGCAATTGGCTCGATTGAATCAGCCCACGTAAACAATGATGTTGGTTTACTGTCATCCCCGCAGCGTTTTTGGCCATTGTCCAATTTATCTACAGGCATAAAGCATCCAAAAGCCTCTCTACTACTCATTTAGCGCGCGCCGGGGTTCCTCTCCATTCGTTATGAGCTGTGAACGTTACCCGCTAACTTTTTCTTCTGAAAGCAGTCGCTATCCATTACCTAGTTGATACGTTCTCTTCGATAACCACCAGTGTGATGATATCCTGGCAAAAAAGCACTAACCAGTGCTTTGCGTGTGGCCTATCAAAAATATAATGCCAGACTATAGCCTTATAGTAACCTAAATGCCTATTTATTATTGGCAATGAAATAATATTAACTACTATACTAAATAATAGATCTATTTTTAACTTTTTGTCTATTATTGAAAACTAATTAGTCTACTTTTGCGAAAATGGATTAATTATTGCACTGAACTAGTTATACGTTTCATATCACTCAACACGCTATGTTTTCAACACTACACAAGCAATCTTTCACCGAAAAATTCTTTGATCAGCTTCTATCAAGCTTACATGCTGATTGTACACAATTAGTTACAATTAAATAAGCCGTATATGGCGATTACTAGCTACTCTTTATCTACTATTGCACAAATCGTTAAAACCAGTCCACTTTTACATGAAAAACAATTACGGATTAGTAGCCAGCCAGCCATGGCTGGTTTACGTATGGCTATTGTGTTTCGCCTTGCCAGCCAGTGTCTTTTCCCAGTCCACCCTAACCCTGCTGCCGCCTTCCTACAACTGTACAACCGGCGCAATTACATTTAACAAAAGTGGCGGAGACGGTTCACCCATTGTTTATTCTGCATCGGGTGTCACCCGTTCATCATCGAGCGATAGCGTGGGTGTCGTTGAGCAGAACCTGCGGAATGACCCTAAACCCATTCTAATCCAGGCTACGCAGCGCGGCTATACAGCGAGCTACACGTTCGACTTAAAGGCTTTTTGTAGCACCCCGCCCACCGGCGATCCGCTTAAACTAATCGCGCCTACCTTTAGCTGCTTCACGGTTGGGGCTGTCGCCAAGTTCAATACTACCGGTGGCGACGGCTCACCGATCACGTATTCCTTATCGGATCTGGCACTTACGTCTCCTACCAGCAACACGGTTAACATACAATGCATCGATCCCGAAAAACCGATAACGATTCAGGCGATGCAGAGCGGCTACACCACCAACTATTCGTTCGTTCTGAAAGACGTGTGCCGATTCACCTACATTGGTAAACCAATGACCATCAATACCATCCCGGACCTGACCTTGTCGCCGGGCCAAACCCTGAACGCGTACGATATCAGTAAGTACTTTCAGGATCCTAATTTTGCGTACATCAACCGCTACGAACGCTCGGTTATCTATTCGTTCTCCGCCCAGGGCTTACCAGAGGGAATGACCTATTCGACGGAAGGTACATCGCAGGGGGGAGTAACTTGGGGCCTGGTCGCCAAGTTTCGGGGCAAGGCTCCGGCCAAAGCGGGTGTGTATCCGGTAACCATTACGGCCAGCAACGGCTACTGCGGTCCGGTAAGCGCAACCTTTAACCTGATCGTTTCCGACCAGACAAATACGACAGGGCTAGCCATTCTGCCTCCTTTTTATAATTGTCAGTCTGGACTGATCCAATTCTACACCAACGGTGGCGACGGCTCACCGATCACCTACACCGTACCCGGCGTAACACGCACCGATGTTACCAGCACGGTCGGTATTGTTGAACAGGAATTGCGGAATGACCCAAAGCCAATTATTATACAAGCAACGCAAAGTGGTTATACCGTTCGGTATACGTTTGATTTTGCGGCCTTCTGCAACAACGTACAACCCCCAACGGGAAATACATTAGCCCTCGCCAAACCAACGTACGACTGCGCTACGGGAGCGATTACATTCAACACCACCGGTGGCGACGGCTCGACCATCGAATTTAAAGCTATTGGCATTACGGACTGGTCAACGAACCCGAATCAGTTTGTCGATCGAGAGAGCCGCACAGTGAGCGATGTACAGCCTTTCACGCTGATGGCGCGTCAGAACGGACAGACCGTTACCTACATCTGGGATTTGAAAGCGGCTTGCGGTCGGGCACGTGTCGGTGTAAGTGCAGCTGAATTTGCCGAAGCGTTTTCGCTACAAGTGCTGGGCAATCCGGCGCACGAGCAGGTAGGCGTTCAGATTCGGGGTGCTCAGGGTCAGCCGGTCCAACTACGATTGATGGATTTGCAGGGTCGCCTGCTGGAAAGCCGGACCATCGAACAGCCAGGTACCGTAGAGGAGCAACATTTCCTGCTGACCAACGTAAAACCAGGTTTGTTGCTTCTTCAAGCGGGCACCGCCCAGCAGACGCAAACCGTGAAGGTTATTAAGGAGTAAGCAACCATTACGCCAACAAAAAAAGGGACGGGCTTTCGATAAAGCCCGTCCCTTTTTTATTGGCAATAAATCTTGTCTTTCGCCCGAAGTACACGATCGGCTAAGGGCACGGCATCCTATCGGCAACGACCAAAATGACTACACATAAGATGCCGTTCATTTGATTAATACGAACCCGCGTTCAGGGTACTTTCCGACAAAGCGTAGGGTCTATTGATGCGGTCCAGCACAACCCGAATGGAATCCTTGTTTTCGTCTATCCCCGTCAGCACCACATGTGATCCGTCTGTCGTTTGGTAATGAAGAATCATACGCTTGCGTTTGCCGTCTTCCTGCCGCGCTTCGGATTGTATACCTTTCGTTCGCCGGGTAGTGCGAGCAATAGCCTCAATTTTAGCGTCTTCGGGACCAATACGGGCCTGAGCCGTGGTTGGTATCCAGTTATCGGTGGGATTGCCTTTAGACCGTGCCTTCTCTTTATTTCGCTTGGGCGATGGGCTGCCTTCTCCTTCGCTACCCTCCCCCCGGCGGCCGTCGAATGGTCGGTATTTGTCCTGTAAGTACAACACGTGATTGACTGGATCAGCAACGTAATAGAATACCCGCTGTCCCCCCGCAACGCCCGTTAGCTCGAAGGTTCGGTTAATGTCGCGCATGGGTGAGCCACCCCCGTTCGATAGATCAAGCGGGACTGCACGGTTCACCTTAAACGTCAGCGTCGACCAGTTTTCGAACGTAGCTTGCTGCCAACGAATCGAATCCAGCGGTGTGTACGGAATTACTTTGTTATTAACCCGAAACTCACTCACCTGATAATTTCCCCGCAATTCCCGAACGCCTTTCTGAGCGGGCTGTTTGTACGGATCGTAGCGAAAATTAAGGTACTGGATCCAGAATAACAGCACCAGAAAAATACCAATCGTCGCGCTTTTCAGACCGATACGTGCCACCTGCTGCCAGCCCCTGAACGTTGGGTAGAAATGAACCGGAACTGTAAGTCGCTCACGAATCAGCAGGTTGTACAAATCCCGAACGTAATACACTAGTAAAAATCCCGCCAATAGCACAAAATACGAGCTGTAGCCGTGTACACCTCCGTCATAAGCCAGGTTGACGTAAACGATATCGGCCAGCGCCCCAAACAGCAGAACGGCACCCCAGAACGTGGTAGCCCGAAAAAATAGCAGAGCCCCCGCCAGCACTTCGACAACGCCCGCAAACACTTCATACCAGGGAACAATACCGATGGACAACCAGTAAATCTTCTGCGCCGTCAGATCGCCGAAATTTGTGTTCAGCAGACCCAGCGACGGATACGGCAGTTGGGTGGGCATGAGTTTGGTAAAGCCAAAGCCAATAATGCCAATGCCCGCCCGGTAGCGCACCACTACCCGCAGCCAGTAGTAAAGCAGGTTATAATTCCTGGGCTCGGTTTTTCGCCACCGCACGACAGCCGTCCAAACCAGCCCAAGTCCACCTGCAACGAGTAGAATGAAGACCCATTCGCCGTAACCCATCCAGGCAGGCCACCACTTCGCCCGACCGAGAATATTAGGCTGAAAACGCGCGACATCGTATAAATCACGATAATGCAGGTGCAACCAGTCGAGCGAGAAGACATTTTTATACCAGGAAGCACCCGTTGGCAGCGAGATCGCGATAAAAAAAAGGAAGGCGATGCGGAAGCTGATCTTCTGACCAGTTGTCCAGTTCTGGTGCCGGTTCGACTTTTCGGTTGGCAGGGGTTTTGATGGAGCCGGTGCATTGGCCGTATCAAATGCGCTGTTAACCGGATTGGCTTCGGCTAATTCTTCGGGGGAAACCAGCCCTAAGTCCAGCCGTTCGGGGTTGATATTCGGGAATGCCATTGTTCAGCGTAGGTTAGAGTTTGAGCGTTCCCCGGCGACCTGCTTTGGCCGCTTCATTGAGGAGGTATTTTTTGTCTAGTCGATTCAGCACCGCATACACCGAATCCCGGTTCTCATTCCGTCCGGATAAGATAATCCCGGTTGCCCCCAACCGCTCGTAATGAAGCGTCAGCGTTTCGTTCGGATAGTTCGGGTTCCGGTTTTTCAGGGTTAGCAAGTGCTGTACGGAATCTACCTGATAGCTGTAATAATGTCGGCTAGCCGATCCTGCCAGCTCGTACGTCCGATCCGCATCAGCCGTGTAAATTTGTTCGGTATTATCGGTAACCAGCTTGACAGGCCGGTTCGACCGGATGCTGATGGTATTCCAGGTTTCAAACACAACGTCCTGCCAACGAACCGGATCGGTATTCGCGTACGGAATGGCTTTACCCGCCACGCTGAACTCCGCGACATCATACAGACCCGCAGCCCCGGCTAAACCCGGCGACTGGGGAAACTGGTAAGGTCCCGTTTTGTAGGCCGCGTACGTTTTGTAGCCGTAGACCACAACCGCAAAGAAGATAAACGCACTTTTGAGCGCTAACCGACCGTACCGCTGCCACTGCTCGCTAAAGACAGGTCGAAACCGGTTGGGCAGAGTCGGCTGCTCCAGTGAGACAAGCCGTAACAACCGAATGGCATCGAACGCAAACAGGAAAAGGGCGAACGTTGTCAGCAGAAAACTATACACGTATTCACCCCCTTCGTACGCCAGATTGGACACGAAAATATTGCCCAGAAACGGAATGACAACCAACGTACCGATGGCCGTCGTTTTCCGGTTAAGCAACAACAGACCGCCTAGGATTTCGACTAGCCCCAGAAAGGATTCATATGAAGGAACAATGCCGAGACTCAACGAAAACAACTTCCAGGCGGTAAAATCACCGTAAGGTGTATTCAGGTTGCTGATGGATGGCAGCGGAGCCTGTAGCGGAAACAATTTGATGAACCCGTAGGCAATGACACCGATAGACAGCCGATACCGCAGCACAACCCGCAACCAGTACTGCAAGGCGGTGTAGTCCGTCCGCGTTGCATCGCGCATGGTCCAAATCACGGTTCCAACCGCCGAGATAAGGGCGACAACGGCCCAGTCCGCAAACGTATCGGTCGGCCCGAAAAAGTGGGGGGCGTAATGCGATAATCGAAATAAGTCGCGGTAGTAAGAAGCACCCCAATCAATGGTCAACAGATCGTAATAAAACCGTCCGCTGAGGGGTACCGCCTGAATCAGGAAGTAAATAAAGGCAAAGCGGAACGCAAGGACTTCCCCCTTGGTCCAGGCGGGTTGTGAAGTGGATTCTGCTTTAGTCATTGTCTTATTTAGTTAAAAACGTCGGATCGGTATCGGGTTGATCAATAGCCCGGATTCTGCGTGAGTGCCTTGTCCGCCAGGATTTCGCTGTTCGGGATAGGCAGTACGTACTTGCTGGCATCGCTGATACCCAGCACCGTAGCTACCCGTCCCGTACGAACCAGATTGAACCAGCGGTCGGCTTCGAAGGGAAACTCCACCTGCCGCTCGGCTTCAATAGCCAGCAGCAGCGCGTCCTTGGTAGCGACTTGCGAGAGGGGTACGCCGGCCCGGTCGCGAACCGCGTTCAGATCGGCCAGCGCCGTTGTTGTTTTACCCAGTTGGGCGCGGGCTTCGGCGCGAATCAGGTAAAGCTCAGCGATGCGAATGACATAGGCCGGATCAGTACCGAGTGGCGTACGATAATACAGTTTGCCGTACCACAGATTACCTGGAGGAGCGGTTTGCGCGATCAACTCTTTTCGGTTGCCACCAACAGCGGGGTCATTCAGCAACGAAACCAACGTACCATTGGGAGCCCATTCGCGTCGGCCACTGAGTGCAGGAGGCAGCCACCAGTTGTAGTGCCCGTTTTTAAACGAGTTCGTGTAAGCGATTTCAAAAACGGACTCCGAAGTAGCCACCGCATTGTTGGTGTAAAAGGCGCTGTAGGGTTTAGCCAGTTTGTAATTCGTAGCATCGTCGATGAGCTTGCTGGCGTAGGTTTCCGCTTGTTCCCACTCCTGCCGGTACAGATGATACCGCGCCCGCAGCGCCCAGACTGTTTTGCGGGTAATTTTGTTCCGGTTGGTTGTATTGCTCAACAGGGGTTCCGCCGTTGTCAAATCCTTCAGCACCTGCGCGTAGGTATCCTCGACGCTGCTCCGGGTAATGCCGGTATTGTCAGCGGGCGTACGCGTTGGCTTGGTAATCAGTTGAACCCCGCCCCATCCGCGAACGAGGTCGAAATACGATAACGCCCGAATGGCGTAGGCTTCTCCCTGAATCTGGTTTTTCCGATCAGCGGTAAGCTGTGGATCGGTCAGGTTCGGAACGGCTTCAAGCAGGTAATTGGCTTGCAGGATGGTTCGGTAGATAGCCGACCAGGCCGAGCCGACATACCCATTATCGGCGGTCAGTTTGCGGGCGGTAATCTCCTGCGGAGCCGACTGCGATCCGGTCCACTGGATGTCTCCCCCCGACAGATACGCGATAGCCGGAAAGTTGGAGCCGTAATACCCATCACTTCCCAGGCGGTTATACAGGCCATTGACGGCTGCTTCGGCGGTACTGGCATTCGTGATGGCCTGCGATTGATCGACCTGTAACTCCGGCTGCACGTCTAAAAAACGCTGGCAACTGGTAAACAGCACGATCAACGCAATGAGCTTGCTACTATGTTTCATAAAAATTATTGCTTTCTACGCAGACTGTCGGATTGAAAAAAGAGGAATTATCGGTAGACCACTCACGCGGTTACAAGGTAAGATTAAGGCCAAACTGAGCCGTCCGGGGCTGTGGTGGCGTACCCAGATCGTACCCTTGCGTCGTTGGATCGCCGGTGACGTTTACTTCGGGGTCTGGTCCCTGGTAACGGCTCAGCAACCACAGGTTGGAACCGCTGTAATAAATCCGGGCCGATGAGATACCGATTTTACGAAGAATCTCTTTGGGGATCGTGTAGCCAAATACCAGCGAGTTCAGTCGGATAAAGGACCCGTCTTCGACAAAGCGGCTGATCGGGCTGAGGTTGTAATTGTTACCCAGCGTCGTTACGCGCGGTACATCCGTGATATCTCCTTCTTTTTGCCAGCGGTTGAGCTGATTTTTGTTGATGGCCCGCCGGTCGTCGCGCGTTCCACCCGATTCGTGGAAAAAGCGGTTGTTGTTAAAGACTTTATTCCCGGAGCTGAAATTAAAAAAGACGGACAAGTCGAAGCCTTTGTAAGAAAAGGTGTTGTTCAGGCCACCAAAGAATTTGGGCAATGCACTCCCGTAAAACTGGCGGTCGGCTACGGTAATTTTACCGTCCTTGTTCACGTCATCGTAAACAGCATCGCCCGTTTTCGGATCAACGTACAACTGTTTGTAGACATAGAATGAGTGGAACGATTGGCCTTCCGCCATGCGCTCGGTGGCATAACTGGCATCAACCGGAATGGACAGTTTCTCGATCCGGTTCACGTTACCAGCAATGTTGAAACTCGTGTTCCACTGAAACCCGTTCCTGTTGATGTTCAACGAATTAATAGCAAATTCGAGGCCCCGGTTGCTGATTTCGCCGTCGTTGCGGTAGATGCTGGCGAAACCTGAGCTTTGGGCCAGCGGCACCTGTAGCAACAGATCGTACGTGTACTTTGAATACGCGTTCAGTTCTAGCCCGATCCGGTTGTTCAGCAACCCAACGTTCAGGCCAATGTTTGCCTGCCGGGTCGTTTCCCACTTCAGCTCCGGATTAGCCAGTTGCACGGGTACCGTACCCGGATTGTCCTGGTAATTGTTTCCCCCGCCCCACAGTCCGCGCGATGCGTAGTTGCCGATGCCGTTCTGATTACCCGTCCAGCCAATGCTGGCGCGTACTTTCAGATCGCTCAAAAAATTCACATCCCGCAGGAAGTTCTCCTGTTTGAGCTGCCAGGCCACCCCCGCCGACGGGAAATAGCCCCAGCGATGGCCAACCGCGAATTTCGACGAAGCATCGGCCCGCAGGCTGGCTTCCAGGAAGTATTTCTTGGCAAAATTGTAATCGACCCGGCCGAAGAAAGACACCAGATTGTACTCATTTCGGTTCGATGACGACGTCGTTACCGAAGCCGACGCGATTTGTTTAAAGGCATCCGACGGAAAATTCGTACCCTGGCCCAGCGTTTGCGTTGACACATTCCCCTGGAACGTATTCCCAACCAACGCGCCGAAACTATGCTGACTACCAAACGTTTGTCGGTACGAAAGTGTCTGTTCGTTGATCCAGATTGTGTTCTTACTAACGCTCGACGTGGCTAGTCCTTTGCTGGCACTACCCCGGTTGGTCAGGGTGTTCCAATATTCGTATTCGTTGTAATCGTTGTAATCGATGCTCCAGCTACTGCGCAGTTTCAGCCCGCTTAAAATGTCGTACTCGCCGTAGATGTTACCAATGTACCGGCTGCTGGTCGAGTGCATATCGGTATTGTTGATCAGCACATCCAGGTTATCAAAGCCCGCCCACTTTGCGTAGGTGCCGTCAGTGTTGAACTTGGGTAAGTAGGTAGGCGTATGCAAAGCGGCCTGTAAAATTCCACCCTGAGGGCCATCACCAACCCGGGCGTTGGTCCGGTTGGATTGCGACAGGATGTTGCTCGTTCCAATGCGAATTTTATCGGTAATATCCTGATCCAGATTTAGTTTGAAACTGGCGCGGGCGAAGTCGTTGGTCCGCAGCGTAGCCTGTTGACTGGTATACCCGCCACCGATGTAAAACCGGGTTTGCTTCGTACCACCCGACACAGCGAGGTCGTAATTCTGAAGCGCACCGGTCCGGAAAATATCGCCTAAACGGTCGTAGGTAGGTTGTTCTTCCGGCAGACCGCGCCCTCCTTCGGAAACCGGGCGAAACGGACGAGTAGATGCCGGCTTACCGTCGTTAATCCAGGCTTCGTTGATGATGGTTGCGTGCTCGGGACCCGTTACTAAGTCCCAAAGTTTAGGGGCCCAGGCCTGCCCAACGGATGTATTCAGGGACACCTTGGTTTTGCTGTTGTAGCTTCCCCGTTTGGTCGTGATCAGGACAACACCATTGGCCGCTCTGGCTCCATAGATGGCCGTCGCTTCCGCATCTTTCAGAATCGAAATGGATTCAATATCAGCGGGATTAATATCGGCCAGCGGATTGTTGGACTGGCCCTGGGTCGTAATTTTTTGCAGCGACTGGTTGTTGACAAATACACCGTCAACCACGTAAAGCGGGTCGTTGCTTGCATTGATCGAGGTTGTTCCCCGGATGCGGAAGAAAATACCATCACCGGGCACACCCGTGTTGGCCGCTACCTGCACACCAGCCGCCCGCCCCTGCAACTGCTGGTCGAAACTGGCGACCGGACGATTCTTGATTTCATCGGCATTGACCTGCGTGACCGAACCGACCAGATTCCTACGATCCTGGGTACCATAGCCCACAACCACTACTTCATTCAGTTGAGACGTTGATTCGCGGAGCGTTATGGTCAGCGGAGCACTACCGCTAACGGCCAGTGTTGCCGTTTGATAGCCGATGGCGGAGACAACAAGTTGATCACCCGAACGGGCATCCAGGTTAAAACGGCCATCCGCATCGGTCGTCGCCCCTTTTGTTTGGCTTTTAACAACCACGTTCGCGCCGGGTAAAGGTTCACCGTTGTCGGTCCTAACGGTGCCGGTTATGCGTGATCCGGTTGATTGTGCCAGCAACCATCCGCAAGAGAATAGCCAGACTACTCCTGCAAATAAAAGTTTTTGCATTACTTTGTATTGGTTATGAGAAAAAAAGTGAGGCCGGTCCGACGCTTCGGTTGCCAGAGCCTTATTGTTAGCCAGTCGAAACGGTTGCCGCCGTTTCGACTTTTTTTTGCGCTCTATAATTCAGTTGCCGCTGAATTACGAACCACAGGTTACCGGTGCTACGGCACCAATAAATTATCTATCTACACATGTGGGATTGATTATATTGGTTTATAAGAAGCGATACATCTCGATTTTGAACGCAATTGGTTGACGCATTTATAATTATATCTATAGAATTTATAGATTATAACCCATTACTTACATTTACTCATCGGTGAACATCATTGATTAGATAGCGTGACGACAGGTGTATTAAACCACTCAACCTATTCAGATAAGGTTGCTACAGACAAACCTGGATAGTGCTACAGTTAATAGACGGGCAAAGTTGGGTAGCCGATTTTATTTTTGCAAGTGCTTTGTAAAAAAATGATTATCAATCAATTAGCTAATAGTCTATCGGGATATAGGTTTATTAGAAGAGAGCGGATGCTAATCCGTTAAGAATCATTTGGTCTGCCACTGGCAAGCTAAGGTGGAGTGTAGTGATAAACTCGCTTAAATACGATTAATAAAATTGGCAAGGTTGGCTTGGGTCTGATGCAAGCCTGCTAGTGCGGCTCCGTGTTCCTGCTGACGTCGTAACGTCTGGGCCACAGCGATAATCTGACTCCCCAATCGACCCTGCTCTTCAATGCTCATCCGGTTGTATTGCTGTTGCCGATTCGTTTCCCACGAAAACAGTTCTGTCTTGGCATCATAAACGCCAATCGGAATGCCGATTTGCCCTACTGAGATATGTTGTAACAGGCCAATCGCTTCATTCTGAGATGTACAGTAGAGCTGTTGGTATTGACCATCTTTAGCGTAAATAAGCGAAAAGCGGCTCATCAGGTAATTTACAAGCTAATTGTTAAGGAGTTACGGTAAAAAATATAAATTCTCTAAAGTCTGGTAGACATATCAATTCATCGGAGCTGTTGACCGCAGTTTGTTATGAGCCATATCGACCAGCACGGTAATTGATTAAAAAAACGGGCCGCCCTCTAGGCAGCCCATTTAAACAAATACCTAACCTAAGAAATTAATGATGCAAGATACTACAAAAAACTTATAGTTAACGATTTTTATATAAAACAAACAAAATAATTACTTTACTATAATATGTATTAACAAATAGAATGATCATTGATTCAGTATAAACCAAATTTAGCTTGCCCCTTTATTCAGAAAAGAAAGCCGGGAAGTCTATGAAACTACGGATTCCTGGAGGAATGAGTACGATGCATTTCAAGCTCGTGCCCAATGCCCCCGAACGTTGTTGCCCCTATCGCTGCCTTATTGACTTTCGACAGCCAGCCGTTTAGCGGCAGTAAAGCGGACGCTTTTTGTTAGCTCCTTCCCATAATTTTTAACCTAATCTACAATTTGCGGTTTATAGGGAGAAATCTGTAATCTACTCCAATGGCAAGACTTAAAAAAAACCTTCAGCCAATCAGTCATGAACCGGTTGGCCAAGCCGGTCAAGCTCATGATGTGTTTGCTCTTGAGAATGTTACTCAGCTACGGGAAGCTGTAGACCAGGCAGTTTATGGGGATTCTGAAGAAACCGAACCGAATGACCCACAGCGTGTTCATACTGTTGAAGGACTAACGACGTTAGGGCAAATGGGACTCTTGACGGAGATGGACCTGGACGAAGCGAAGAAAGGCTATTTGTAGGTACCACCGACTGGTCAAGTGTTTTCAGACCGCTCTATGTTGCCAAGGTACTGCAAGCAAATGAATTTTCAGCCCGTACGCGTACTCCTTGCAAGCTCATATCTTCCCGGCTAGGCGCATTATAAAGTTTGAAATTTGTTGTGCTGCCCAGCAACCACAGCCACTGTCGAGGACAGTCTGTGGTTGCTGGGTAACATGACCTGATCTAGCTTAACAGATTTTAATAGGCTAGGTACGGGTAGAATGTGCTTTTTATCCTGTTTCTTGGGAGCTGTTTACTAATTTTAAACGTAGTTTCATCGTATACCGCCGAAAGCCCTAATCGTACCCGCCATTTCGCTGCCTATGCTAACAACTTGCCCCCGCGTCTGGATTGTTGATGATGATACCGATGATCAGTACCTGTTCGAAATTGCGTTTAAGCGGCTTGTTCCCCCCGTAGAGATTAAGCTTCTCGACGATGGAGAAGAGTTGATTCCCGCGCTTATGCAAACGTCGGACCTGCCCAATCTGATCATTCTGGATCTGAACATGCCCCGGCTCAATGGCTTCGAAACGCTCAAGCAACTGCGTCAAACCCCACCCTACCAACACGTACCCGTCATTGTACTGACCACCTCTTCGCATCGGGAAGATCAGGAAAAAGCCGCCCGACTAGGTGCCAATGGTTTTCTGACAAAGCCACCCTCCATGGACTTGTTATTGGTCTTGTTTGGTCAACTGGTACAGGACTGGGAGTTGAGTTGATTCGTTTACCAGGGTCCGCTTAAAAAGTTTTCGATCATGGTAGTTGCCTACAAGCTACCTTCGTTCGATGTTTATCACTCAACGAAATGGCAATGCGAACCGATCAGCGTGCTAACGTCATGCTAATCGATGACGACGAGGACGATTACTATCTACTCAATCAGGCATTCGGGAATTACTCGAAGCAAGTTACTCTTTCGCACCAGCAGACGGTTACCGAGCTATTGGAATCGCTGTTGCACTTAGACTCGTTACCAGACCTTATTCTGCTGGATTTCAATATTCCCCCGAGTAACGCCCTGGATGTACTAGCGGTTCTGAAACAGGATTCTCGCACCAACATGATTCCGGTTATTGTCTGGTCAGGTTCCCTGGAGAAGGGGCAAATCACCCAATGCTATCAGGCAGGAGCTAACTCCGTATTACTCAAATCCCCTAGCCTATCTGGCCTGGTACACATCGTTCGTCAATTGTGCGAATACTGGTTTGAAGCAAGTCAGCTCCCTTCTTAAGTTAAATCAGTTAACGACAGGGTAGCCAGTTTTTTAGCTTTCCACGGGGAAGCTTTGTGCGCTGAACGAGGCCATACCAAGCGTATGACGAACCTGGTTGATGCGTCGGTGAGCGATCTCAATGTGCTGTCCTGTACTCATCACTATCCATGCCTGCTTGGCTTTGGTCTGTTCAAAGCGAACAATGTGTTTAGGATTGATGAGTACCGATTTATGGACGCGAACAAATGCAGGTAGCTTCGCTTCAAAACCTTTCAGGGTCTGAGAAGCCAGATAAGAGTGGCTATCAATAAAGTGTAATCGGGCGTAATTACCGTCGCCTTCAATCCACACGATCGAACTATTAACTATGGGTTTATCTAATCCAGCTACTTTTAGCGTAGTCATGCACAAACGTTGATGATAAAATGTACAGTTTGGGCATGGGCCAGTAAGTCAGTTGAGAAGTGATGTGTTATACTTACTTATACGTTCAGCGAAGGAAACTGGATTTGTCAGCCGAATAATAATTGCGACAAAAGAGCGACCGCTTCACCGTCCATAAAACAGCAGGCCCCCTACGCTTGGGGGCCTGCTGTTTTATGGTAGATATCACTGTTTATCGTTCGACCGCCGTAATAAGCAGATCGTGTCCTTTCGTATTCAGTTCCCAGTCATTGTGCTGCGGATTCCATTTAAACATTAACTCTCGCTCACACGGATTCCCGTAATCGTTGGTCACGGGAAATTTTACAGCGTGGAGATTGTTCTCCTGTGGTTGTTCAGGCAGACTACTAAAAGCGTTCACTAACTCATCAAGGCTGACTTGCAGATTTTGCAGGGGCTGTGTGTTCATCTTCATAGCAATACTGTTTAAAGGTATGTTCACCTTATAAACCCCGTAAAGCTCCGGTAGTTTAAAGACTGGTTATCAATATCCGTTGGGCAAGCCGGTAAGCTACCGTTTCGTTCAGTACAATCGTACAGCGATCCGTCACGCGTAGGTAAGAATAGCCTACGCAGTGAGCCTGACGAACCAGAACTTTATATTTATCCGTAAATTGCGCCAATACAAACTCGGTAATGTGCTTATCGGCTACTTTCAACGTTCAATCGGGTGCTTGTTAGCGATGATGGATAAATTGCACAACAACAAGCCATTTTACCAGCCTTATCGTACCTTAGACAACCTCAGTTTATAAAAAAGTGCTTTTCGCTGCATGAATACCACCGTTGCTTTAGTGATTTTGATTGCCTATTTCGGCATGTTGATCGCGGTATCCTTCTATACTGCCAGGGGAGCTGATACCAACACCTTTTTTACCGCCAACCGACAGTCGCCCTGGTGGCTGGTTGCGTTCGGCATGATTGGCACTTCGCTGTCAGGTGTTACGTTTATATCGGTGCCGGGAGCCGTGGGTAAAATCGGCTTTTCGTATTTTCAGGTTGTACTCGGATACATCATCGGCTACTTCGTCATCGGCTCGGTACTCATGCCGCTCTACTACCGATTAAATCTGATCTCTATTTACGGCTACCTCGAAAAGCGCTTTGGCTTCTGGTCGTACAAGACTGGAGCAGGCTTTTTTCTGCTATCCCGAACGGTGGGTTCTGCCGTCCGGCTTTACGTTGCCGCCGGGGTGTTGCAAATCGCGTTGTTCAGTCCGCTGGGCGTTCCGTTTGAGGTCTCCGTGCTGATCACCATTGGTCTGATCTGGATATACACGTTCAAAGGTGGCGTTAAAACGATTATTGTCACGGACACGCTTCAAACGTTATTCTTAATCACCGCCGTTATCCTGACGATTTTTCTGATTTCTAAAGAACTGAACTTATCCTTCGGTGGCCTGATAAAAACGGTCAGTGACAGCCCGATGTCGCAGGTTTTTTACTGGGAAGGCAATGATTCCAAAAACTTCTTCAAACAATTTATTTCGGGTGCCTTTATCGCCATCGTGATGACGGGTCTGGATCAGGATTTGATGCAGAAAAACCTGACGTGCAAAAACATCGGGGAAGCCCAGAAGAACATGTTCTGGTTTACCGTTACGCTCGTGATCGTTAATTTTCTATTCCTTAGTTTAGGAGTTTTGCTGTATCAGTATGCGCAGAAAGAAGGCATCGCGATTCCAGCCCGTACCGACGATTTATACCCGTTGCTGGCCCTGAACCATCTTGGTTTAGTGGTTGCAATTACGTTCCTGCTTGGAATCACGGCGGCTACCTACGCCAGTGCCGACTCCGCCCTGACGGCCCTCACAACCTCGTTCTGCGTTGATTTTATGAACGTTGAGAAACGGTCGGAGTCCGACCGTTCCCGGATTAAGCACATTGTCCACATCGGCTTTTCGCTGCTTTTTTACGTTGTCATTATTGTTTTCCGCCAACTAAACAGCAAAGAAGTAATCACCGCTGTATTCGATATTGCGGGTTATACGTACGGGCCACTGCTTGGCTTGTATGCGTTCGGTATTTTCAGCAAACGCCCGGTTATTGATCGTTTTGTACCGTTCATTTGCCTGGCTTCACCCGTATTCACGTACATTGTCAATGAAAATTCAGCGGCCTGGTTTGGCGGCTATCAGTTTGGGTTCGAGCGTTTACTGCTCAATGGGTTATTTACCTTCGTCGGTTTACTGGCGGTATCCAAACCGGTCAAAAAAGAAGAGCCAGTGGTCGTATAACTTGCAACGCCTTTCCTTTTTACGTTATGAAATGTATTAGTAGTTTTTTTCTTTTACTCGTAGCCACGCAGGCATCGGTGCTGGCTCAGTTTCGTTTCTCGCCCGAAAAGCCGCAGGTTGGTCAAACCGTTTCGTTTACCTATACGCCACAGGCCACCCCGCTGGCGACGGACAGCACACTCGAAGGACGGTTTGTATATTACGGCGCACCAACAGCCATGCACCTGAGTCGTCCGACAACCGCTGCGCTTATGCGGCAGGGCAACGTGTTCGTCGGGCAGGTACTGATTCCGTTGAAAGGAGTAACGGGCGCGATGCTGGCCTTTCGCAATAGCAAACAACCTCAACGCATCGACCTGAACAAGGGCCAGTTGTACGTGATTCCGGTTTACGACGCCACGGGTCAGACCGTTCCGCACGCTATCGCGGGACAATCGTCGGTTTTTACCCGTAGTCATTTTCTGTACGAACTGGGTAGTCGTCCTGATCAGAACCGGGTGGTTTCGTTGTACGCGCAGGAGTTTCAGGCCAACCCTACCCTTTATCCGATGTACTGGTCGGATTATCTGGCCTCCCAAATCAAGCAGAAAAAACCCGGTTACGGCCCGAAAGTAAAGCTGGGTATCGAAACGTATCTGGCATCCCGACCGGCTCTTACGGCGGCAGAGCTAACAGCGGGCGCTCAGCTATACGAAAACATGGGCGACTTCCCCAAGGCCAACGCCCTGCGCGAACGCATGAAATCGCTCGACCCCGCCGGATCACTTGTACAACGAGATCGGGCCACCGCAGTTCGAAATGAAACGGACTGGACTCGCAAAAAACTGGCATACCAGGCTTATCAGAAGGAATTTCCGAACGCATCCTACCTGCCTCCGCTGACCGTTATGATGACGGACGGTTACTTCAAAAACAACGATATCCGCGGTTTGGTCGCTTTTGTCGAGCAGCAACCCGTAGCGCATACCGATGTACTGATGCTGAACACAATGGCTTTTCAACTAGCAGACGAACGGCGATCCCTGCCGGAAGCCGAGCAGTTGATCAAGCGTGCTATGATGATCCAGAAAACACAGCCGAAATCCGGCAACGGTGATGATCGGCAACGGCAGTTGATGAATACCTACGCCCGCGTACTGGAGCAGCAGGGTAAATACGCCGAAGCGTACACAGCCTATCAGGACGTTATCAATCCGAATGCCATAGAAGACAGCGACCCACGGCTCAACGAACGGTATTTCCTGTGCGCGCTTCAGGCTAACCATGCCGCTGATGCTCAGGCGGTAACCGAATCCGCTATCCGGGTTGGGAAAGCTACCCCCCGGCTGAAAACCGTTTTTCGGGACTGGTACGCTAAACAATCCGGCAACACAGTCGCCAAAGCCGATACGTACCTGACTGAACTGGAAGCCGACCTGCGGGCCGACCAGACGGACGAACTCCGGGACATCCTCATCAATGAGCCCGCCCCCGCTTTCTCGATGACCGATTTGCAGGGACGGACCATTTCGTCGGCTTCGCTGCGCGGCAAGGTGATCGTACTGGATTTCTGGGCAACCTGGTGTGGTCCTTGCATCGCATCGTTCCCGGCTATGAAACAGGCGCAATCGAAGTTTGAGAATGACTCCAAGGTGCAGTTTTTGTTTGTCAATACCCGTGAAGGCGGTCCTTTACAGCGGGTACACAACTTTATGAACCGGCAACCGTATGGTTCTTACGGCTTTACGGTACCGATTGACGCTAGTCAGCGCGTGTCGCGGGCGTACAAAGTGCAGGGTATTCCAACCAAGGTCGTTATTGATCCGAAAGGTCGTGTACGCTACCGCCAGATTGGCTACTCCGGCGACCCGGAAACCACCGTGAATGAATTGACGCTGGTCGTAGAGATGTTAAAAGACGAAAAGTAATCAACAGACCTACTATACCTCAAACTCTTTTAGCTTACGATGGCGATCGGTAAAACGATTAGACTCTTTCTCATCGAAGGAGATCCTAATGGAAGAATGAGTTGCGAATTATCAAACTGGACGGGAAAAGCATTCAGGATACCCAGAACAAAAGTCAAAGACTGTATCGACAGAAAGGAGTTAAAAGGAACTGGCCTATATCTTTTGTTCGGCAGAAATGAACAGGGTAACGAACTGGTGTATATTGGTGAAGCGGAGGTCGTGCTGGACCGTTTGAATCAGCATTTAGCAAAGAAAGATTTTTGGTACGAAACAATTGTATTTACCAGTAAGGACGAAAACCTTAACAAAGCCCACATTAAATTTCTCGAAAACAGGATTTACGAATTGGCGAAATCAGCGAGAAGATACACCGTTCTCAATGAGGTTACACCAACACGGTCGGCCATATCCGAGCCCGATCAGGCCGAAATGCAAGAGTTTATTGAGAATGTTCGGCTTCTCCTGAATACGTTAGGTCATAAAGTTCTAGAAGAAAAGCGCGAATCCCACGCACCTTATGAGCAGACTAAATCATCCTTTGTGTTAAAAGGGCCAAGGGGTGTCGATGCTCAGGGAGAGCCAACAGCCGAGGGTTTCGTTGTTTTCCAGGGTTCTAAAGCCTCTCTTACGGCAGTTCCTTCTTTTCCGGATACGTTAAACCAACTACGCACCCGGTTAGTAGCCGAAAATAAACTTCAGCAAACCGAAGAAGCGTATGTCTTTACGGAAGACTTTATTTTCAGCAGTCCGTCAACAGCGGCATCCGTCATTCTGGGCAGAAGCGCAAACGGTCAGGTGGAATGGAAAACGGCCACCGGAATTGCGTTGAAACAGTACGAATCCATTTCCCTCCCACTTTCTACAGAAAACACCAATTCTCCCGAATAAATTGGGTTTACAGAGTACTCTATTATGACCATCCGACTTGCCACCCCTGCCGATCTTCCGGCTTTGTTAACGCTTTTAAAAAAGGTAATTCCACTCATGCGCGAAGCGGGCAATTTGCAGTGGGACGACCATTACCCCAACGCAACCGTTTTTCATGAAGACATCAGCAAGGAGCAATTGTGGGTTGCTGACGTGAACGACCAACTGGCTGGCGTAGCCGCCCTGACCGAAGATCAGGAGCCCGAATACGCACAGGTCGGTTTCGACCTCAGCCAGCGCGCCATTGTCACGCATCGTCTCGCTGTTGATCCCGCTTTTCGCGGTCAGGGAGTGGCAGCCGCTTTACTGGCTCAAGCCGAACAGATTGCAAAGGAGCGCTCCGTTAGTTTTCTGCGGATTGATACAAACTCCGAAAATCAGGTAACCCAAAAGTTATTTCCCAAATTAGGCTACCGGTACGCTGGTGAAATCACCTTAAGCTTTCGGCCAGGATTACGATTCCTGGCCTACGAGAAAGCCCTATAGTCGGAAAAGTGCTTCAGGCAATGGACAGAAAAATTAGCCCTGACCTTCTTGCTTACTGGCGCGATTAGCCTGCTTAATGCTTTGTTCGATCATGTCCCACTGCTCGTTGGTCACTTGCTCCAGGTGGTTAAACTCACCGGCAGCAAGCACTTCCCCCCCATCAATGGTAATGGTTTCGCCAGTGACGTAGCCCGAATAATCCGACAGTAAATAAGCCGCCAGATTGGCTAATTCGCCGTGTTCGCCAACCCGTTTTAGTGGGATACGGCTCGTCGGGTCCATGATACTGGCTAAGGGTTCGGGAAACAACCGGTCCCATGCCCCTTTGGTCGGGAATGGCCCCGGTGCAATGGCGTTAAGCCGAATACCGTACTTCCCCCATTCAGCAGCCAGCGATTTGGTCATAATCAAGGCGCCCCCTTTCGCTACCGCCGAGGGAACGACGTAGCCCGAACCAGTTGTCGCGTAGGTAGTCGCGATGTTCAGCACGGTACCCGGTATTTTGTTATCGATCCAATATTTGCCCACTGCCAGGGTGAAATAATACGTACCCCGAAGCACGATATCAACAATCGTATCAAATGCTTTGTAGGACAAGCGTTCGGTAGGGCTGATAAAGTTACCGGCTGAGTTGTTCAGAAGCCCGTCGATTCGACCAAATTTCTCGGTAGTCCGTTCGATAACGTGTTCAATCTCTGCCGGTTTGCGCACATCGCAGGCTACAGCCAGGACTTGCCCGTTCGTTTCGTTCATCAGTTCCTGCGCGGTCTCGTCGAGAACAGCTTGCCGACGGCTACAGATGGTAACCGAGGCTCCTAACTGTAATAAATACCGGCTTATGGACTTGCCGAGTCCGGTTCCGCCACCCGTCACAATAATGGTTTTTCCCTGCATGGCTCCATCACGGAGCATTCCTGTTGTGTTCATATCAGCTAAGTGAAAGAGCATTTCAGTGAACGAGTCACTCGTTAGTAGCCCCGGTTTGTTTTCTTGTTAAACTCCGCCTTGCGTTTTTCCATCGTAGCCTGGATGGCTTCGCTGAAATCATCGGATTGCAGCTGTGATGAATTCCAGACGGCAACGTATTGCAGCCCGTCTTCGATGGATTTGTTCAGGCTATAATTAAGTACACGCTTGGCTCCCTGCACGGCCGTCGCCGGATTATCGGCAATCTGCCGGGCTAGCTGATTAGCCGCCTGAAAAAGCGCGTCGGGCGTATCATACACGTGATTGACCAAACCAATACGCTCGGCAAAAGCGGCATCATAGTCAGCCCCCGTAAACGCCATTTCTCGCGTAAACCCCTGCCCGATGATAGGAGGCAGAAACTGTAACCCACCAATATCGGGTGTGATCGCCAGTTTGGTTTCGCGCAGACTAAACCTGGCTTCGCGGGAACAAAGTCGAATATCAGCAGCCGCAATCATGTTAACCCCTCCCCCGATGCACCAACCGTGTACAGCCGCAATAACAGGTTTGGGCGATTCGTGCATCTTCTGAAAACCGGACTGCATGTGGCGGATCTGCGCCATTAGCTCGTTACGCTGGTGAGCCACTACCGCACCCGTTGTCATGGCTGCCAGTCTTGGTATCATGTGGGGCAGATTTAAACCATAGCTGTAATGGTCACCACTACCCCGAACAATAACGCAACGAATGTCGGATATGCCGTTGATGGCGTCCATTGCTTTGGGAAACTCCTCCCAAAACTCGGGACCCATCGCATTGCCTTTTCCGGGACCTAACAAAGTAACCATCATGATACCGTCAGCAGCGGTAAGAGACAAAGACTGATACGTCGTTTCCATAGCGATAGTATGCTTGCATACAATTGTCGTAAAGGTAGCATAATTACGGAAAATCGAACACGCTACAAGGAAGCTCGTTCGCTTTTAGAAACTACCTTTTACAGCTGATCATGGAGCGCATTCACGGTGTATGCCCGTCGCTTATCGGGTGGAGTGGTGACTCTCTTTCCGCAAATTCTATAGATTCAATAACCGCACTTAATGACTTACCTACCTTTTGGTAGTCATAAGTAAAACAGCTTCTTGTCGTAAGCGAATACAATTTTTGATGATTTTATAACTACTGTGTAGCCCGAATAAGCCTGTACCATCATCTCTGGAATACCGCCGTTGTTTCAGATTAGGGCTTTACAAACACACCTACTACTATGTTTATACTCTTTTTTACGTGCTATTTCCTTCCAATGCTATTCATACTGATGTGTGGGCTATTGACCGACGCCCAGGAAGACACCATGCAGATTGCGGTACCTATAGCGTTTATGCCTGGTGTGAATCTGCTAGCCACCATTGGCTGCCTAAGCGTTACGATTCGTACAACCGTCGATTGGTTTAACCGATAGCCTTTCCGCTTTGATCCATTCAGGGATACAAACCCGCAACTTGATGTCGGCTTGCAAGTCCGTATCATTCAACCCTATAATCAACTTTTTCAGCCGATTGCGTACTGACTATTGGCCTGCGCCCAATTTAGCCCTTTCTTTATGGCTAAATATAAACCTAAGAAACGTTCAGATGAAGAAATGGTTATTTGTAGCGTTCTGCCTGTTGGCAGGGCATGGCTATTCCCAAAAGCGAACATACTCATTGGCCGATATGCCCTTTGAGCTTGATTCCGCATCGGGAGGCATTGTATACCGAGGTATGGTTGAGGTTCCGGGCGTTATGGCTGATCAATTGTATCTGCGGGCCAGGTCATCGCTACAAAATCTATTTCCAAAAGATAATCAGGTTATTAAATCCGCAGACCAGGCCAAAGGACTGGTTACGGGAAAAGGAAGGTTGTTCATTCCTATAACCAACAGCCAAACAGAAGTTCCCAATTCACGAGCGCAGGCTTATTACGAAGTACCGGTTGAGATACAAGTAAAAAATGGCTTGTTTAAATACCGGATCGCCAGCATCAGCATTGTAAACCGTGGCCTAAAAACCAGCCTTGATCGGGAAGTAAGCAAATCGGCAGCCGATATGCGGCAACACGTACTTTCTGAATACGAATACCAGCGATCGCTGCGCAGTGTTCAACCGTTTGTTGAGTTGATCAATGCCTTAAAGCAACGGATGATCGCCCGTTCTGATACCCAATAACACTGAAAAGCCTCACCGACAAACAACGCGCTGTTGTTCATGGGTGAGGCTCTCCTAAAACCAGGCTGGCCATGCTAGCCCAGCCCTTACCGTTCCGTTAACTGTTCGCTACCGATCCAGCGTTGGGCGACCTGAAGGGTATAGTCAACAAACGCTTTCGCGGTCCGTTCGTACACGTCATGCCCGACGAAGTTGCCGTTCTCATCCAGGTTCTTATCGGTTTCGTGCGATTCGTACAACTTTGGTGAAACGATTGAGTAGCTGTTGGTAAAGCTAATAATCTTGTTCACCACCGTTGTCATGTCCAGCGCAGGTTGCCGGCCACCCCGGCCATTAGAAACGCCGACCATAGCAAAAACCTTGTTATCGAACAGGTGCTTGTAGGCCGGTCCGCCTAATTGATGAATCGTATTGGTGGCTTGTGGCGGAGCCGTCCAGTTGTATTCGGGCATGGCAAAGATCACCAGGTCCGCCGATTCCCAGGCGTCGATCAGTTCTTGCTGAAAAGGCGTGAGCGTCTCCGGCTTAACGGATCCTTGTCCAACATAGGGAATATCGTACTGCTCAAACGTAACGATTGACACCTCGTGCTGTTCATCTGCCGTCAGCAGTTGCCGAACGTAATTGATGAAACGCAGTGAGTTACTGTTTTTACGCGAGGAGGTAGAAATCAAAGCGATTTTCATTGGGGTAGGTTGCTTCGTATGGTTGAGAAACCACCGTGATTAGGGTTTAGTTTCAGCACAGGTTTTGCAACGCATAAGTCCCAAAAAGGGTCTTTGTGTAAATTCACCCGGTTTAACCGAACTGACACGATGAAATCCCTGCTGCTCATGCTGCTGGCTACCGGCTTTGCCTACGCCCAGCTCCCCGCCACAACCATCCGGCGCGACTCCCTGCCCGATACTCAGCGGGCAATGCCGACGCTACTACCGGCCAACTCGTTTTACCGACAGCCTACTGACCCCGATAATGTGGTCCGGGCCACCCTGGACAATATGCCAGTCAAAATTCCTGACTCGTCTACCTATTATACCCTGCAACGGTATCGACCCAGCTACCCGCCAGACAAACAAACGCCAATGCCTGGGGAAAGGCATTGGCGCCAGCACGTACCGAAAAAGCCTTAGCGTAACGCTTGAGCCAGGTCGGCAATTAGATCTTCAGCGTGTTCCAGGCCAATGGAGATTCGCAACAGATTCTGTGGTGTTGCGGAATTGGGGCCCTCAACACTGGCGCGGTGCTCGATCAGGCTCTCCACCCCGCCCAAGCTCGTGGCCCTTGTGAACAGTTTTAGCTTACCGATGAATCGCAGGGCTTCGGCGGCTTCTCCCTTGACCTGGACGGACAGCATAGCCCCCGGCGCGTTCATTTGCTGATGAATCAAGGCACGGTCGGGGTGGTTGGCCAAGCCGGGGTAGTGTACTTGCTCGACCGCAGGATGCCCATCCAGAAAATCAGCTATAGCTTGTGCCGTAGCCGTTTGCGCCCGAATCCGGACGCCAAGCGTTTTAATGCCCCGACTAATCAGCCAGCAGTCAAACGGCGACGGTACCGCCCCCGACAAACCCTGCAACATACGAACACGCTGGGCAAATGCATTGTCATGCTTAAAAATCAGCGCTCCTCCCAACACATCGCTATGACCACTGAGGTATTTGGTGGTCGAGTGCATAACCACATCGCAATTGAAGTCGAAAGGGCGTTGCAGAGCGGGCGTCGCCCAGGTATTATCACAAACGCAGATAGCTCCGGCTTCGTGAGCCAGCCGACTTACGGTCAGCAGGTCGGTAATCGACAACATAGGGTTCGAAGGCGTTTCGCACCAGACGACACGGGTATTTTCGTGAATCGACTGCTGCACCGCATCAAGATCACTCATATCGACGCGTGTATACGTTAGCCCCCACGGATGAAATACCTGTTCGAGGAGGGCGGGCGTACCGTAATAGGAATCAGCAGATAGTAAGACGTGATCACCCGGCCGCAACGCCTGAAACAGCGTCATGGTAGCGGCCTGTCCCGATCCGAAGGCCATAGCAACCGCCCCCCCTTCAAGCGCGGCCAGTGCTTTCTCCAATGCTTCACGGGTAGGATTGTTAGGACGTGTGTACATGAAGTCAGCCGGTAATTCATTGGCTTCATCGCGGGCAAACGTGGTAGACAGGTAAATGGGTGGTATGACGGCTCCGGTCGTTGGATCAGGTTGGTGCGTAGCACGGAGAGCAAGGGTGTCGAAATGGATCATACGTGTGTAGGGTTAGCTAATCGGCCTAAAATGGCTCCAGAAGCGGCATGCACAGGGTTAACCATTAAATGACGGCAATCATTCCTCGGCTAGCTCATCAACGCGTCCAAAACCAGACCACAGCCCGTTGCAGTACTTCATCCAATGGACACACTACCGCTTTAAAGCAGAAAAACCCGGCCTGCGCAATACGTGCAGACCGGGTCTTGATAGTAGTAATGGCGGGCTTCAGTTGTGGAGAAGCGGAAGCCATAATTGACTACATATACGACAGAAACGCTTTGCTGGATTTTCTACACGAACTATATAACCTGATAACCAGCATCTATGACCGCTTTGCTTTCAAGCGTGTCACCAGATCAAGGAGTCACTTTCATTCGATAGAATAATTTAACAAACCCCATATCATAAGCACGGCCAGGGTTCCGTAAGCCATTGCGGCTAAACCCGTCTTGACCCGGCATAGTGTTCCCAAAGGTGTCTGGATGCATTCCTTCAAAAACAGGCCGGACATCGATAACAGCCCGAATACCGACAACATCATTACAATAGACTTCATACAGAACGCAACCAATAATTTATTTTTCGCTAAAACAACCTAAGCAAATATACTTAAGTATTTGCGACATATCAGCTAATATAAATTATTTAATTTCTTAGCATCGCTTCTTTTAGCAGTCCCAGCCTTTTTACATTTTCCTAGAAAAAAGACTGGACTATTTGTAATGATTCGATGACTGGATCGTCTTCATTCCTGAAAGTAGGTTTTACGGGCGACAGCATTCAAAATTATTTTCAGCAACGATGCAACACACCGCTACTAGCTGACCTCTTTGGTTCAACGAGCGAATAAGCGTGCTACCGGGGCACGTTAAACGCTTCTAACAAACACTGACGCTTCAGGTACCTGCACCTGTCCAAACAACTTCCTTCAACCATATCGATGAAACACCTTCTCACGCTGCTCTTGCTGGGTGCCTGGCTGACTAGTGCCCTGGCGCAAGTATCTAACCCAGGTAAGCTGACCGGATCGCTTACCGACTCCAGCACCACAAAACCTGTTCCTTTCGCTACCGTAGCGTTAATGGATGGTACCAAACTCGTTACGGGCACCACCACAGACGGCGCTGGCGCGTTTGTTTTACCAAATTTACCGTTAGGCCGATACACCCTTATGCTGTCGTTTGTTGGCTACCGTTCAAAACCGCTGGCTGTAACGCTTACCGACGCCCAGCCAATCCTGCACGTTGGCTCGATCCGAATGATTGCCGAAGGGAAAACATTAAGCGAAGTAACCGTAGCAGGTCAGAAGGCGCTGGTGGAGGACAAAGGCGACCGGCTGGTGTATAACGCCGAGAAAGACATTTCGAACGCTGGCGGTACAGCTGCGGATGTGCTGCGTAAAGTGCCCACGTTAAGCGTCGACCTCGATGGTAATGTGCAGATGCGTGGCAACGGTAATATCAAAGTGCTGATCAACGGGAAGCCTTCGGCCATGATGGCTCGCAACCTCGCCGATGCTCTGCGCCAGATGCCCGCTAATACCATCAAATCCATTGAAGTTATAACCAGCCCAGGGGCTAAATACGATGCCGAAGGGTCCGCAGGCATTATCAATATCATCACCAAAAAAGCACTTCAAGGCTTCAACGGGTCGGCTAATGCCACGGCAGGCAATCTAAACCGGGGAATCGGTACCAGTCTGAACCTAAGAAAGAAAAAATTTGGCTTTTCGCTCTCGGCAAATGGTTACCAGTTTCGCAATCAGCGGCAAATCGAGTCAACTCGCACCGGCTTTACAACAGCCAGTGACGGCACTCGCCAGCCCGTTTCTATTTTGACCCAACAAAATAGCGCTGACAATACAGGCACCGGTGGCTACGGGGAAATGAGCGCCGAGTATGACCCCGATTCAACCAATCACATCAACTTTTCGGCCAACGTCTGGGGTGGGTACTATCCAAACAATAGCACCGTGTTCAACCGGCTGACCAACCCGTCGGGTGAGGAATTGCAAGCGTTTCGCAACGATATTCGATTCAGCAACCCGTACGGCAATGGCCAGCTCGATCTGGGCTATACCAAAACGTTTAAAAAGACGGGACAGGAATTTTCGATTCTGACGCAGTTCAGCCGCATGCCCGATAACTACTTTTACGACACCGACCGGTATAATACCGCCGAGCAGCTTATTTACCGTCAACACAGTACCAACTACAGTCGCAACAAAGAATACACATTCCAGACGGATTACACGCATCCATTCACCATAAACGGACGCCGGGATACCACGACAATTAAACTGGAAGCAGGTCTCAAGGGTATTCTGCGTGATATTGGCAGCGAATACCGGGTGACCCAGTCGCTGGATGGCTTGGGCGAACTGGTACTGGACTCGACTCAATCAAATGAGTTCAACTACGTCCAAAAGGTTTATTCCGGGTATACGTCATTACGGCTCGACACAAAACGCAAATGGAGTCTTAACGCCGGAGCGCGGTTTGAACATACCGCTATTCAGGGTGATTTTGTTACGACAAAAACAAAGCTGGCCAGTCAGTACAACAATCTGATTCCCAGCATCACCTTATCCAAAGGCATCAAGGGTCAGACGATTAAAGTTAGCTATACGCAACGGATACAACGCCCGATGGTGTGGTATCTGAACCCCTGGCTGAACCAGAGCGACCCTAAAAATATCCAGACCGGTAACCCTTATTTAAATCCCGAGCTGAGCCACGCCACGGAACTGTCCTACAACGTCAGCACAAAAAAAGGACTGTCCCTGAATACCGCCTTATACTGGCGATTCACAAACAATGCCATCGAATACCTGGCAACGGTCGATGCTTCGGGGACCTCCCTCACGACCCCTCAGAATATTGCCCAGCGTAAGGCGTATGGCCTCAACACGAACATAACGAGCCAGCCGACAAAAAACTGGAGCCTCAACGGAGGTGTCGATCTGCGTTACGTGGATCTGCGCAGCCCGGCTTTGAATCAGGGGAATAGTGGTATTGTATGGAGTACCAATCTGAATACCAGCTACAAACTGCCCAATAATTACACGATTCAGGCAAACGGTAATTTCAACTCGGGCTGGATCAGCTTACAGGGGCAATACACAGGCTTCTACTGGCACAGTATCTCGGCCAAACGGGAGTTTATGAACAAACAGGCTAGCCTGACCCTGGGACTCAACAATCCATTTTACCAGCGCGTGTACCAGACAAACCGGCAATCAGCGCCAACGTTTGAGTCGCAAACCAATTACGCATTCTTTCGCCGTTCCGTACGGTTGACGTTCGAGTGGCGGTTTGGCCAAATGAACACGGGTGGCGGTAAAAAAGGAAAGAAGATTAGTAACGACGACAAAGACGGTCGATAACCAGTTCGTCTAAGCGACGACCGGAGCCTCCTGACCCATCTGATGAGACGGTAATTCAGAAAGCCATCGAGCACCATTTTTATCGATGGCTTTCTTTGCCGACTCCAGACTGTGCTTAAGCCCGTAGGTCAGCCCGGTGCGCGTATTATTGATCGAGTAAGCAACACTTGTTCCTACCTGTTCATAGCTGTCTTCGTGAAAAACACACGTCGGTATAGCCTTTTCTTCAATGATAAACCCTGCGTACTGCATAGCAATTAACGTTAGTACTGTAAAGCTAAAGCTAATTTAACGTGAGTTACCTTACAGGAATAATAAGTTAACAAAATCTTATTAATTGGAACTATATAAAAACTTATAGACAAAATAGCTACTTATTAATCGGTTTATACCACCCAGAGAGTAACTGCATTCTGTCGTGCTTTGCTCACAGATCCAGCGATAATTGCCCATTTCTGGCTGTCGACCAGTCCTGTAGGCTTGACAGCGCTACACCTAGCAACCGTACACCCTTTTGCACGGGAAGCAAAGAGGTTAGCAATTCATTACTCACCTGTTTGAGCAGCGTGCGATCCGTAATCAGGCTAGGCGTGGTACGGCTGCGGGTAATTTGTTGAAAATCGGCGTACTTGACTTTCAGCGTCACCGTTCGCCCCAACACATTCGTCCGCTGGCAATAGCTCCATACACTGTCCAGTAGTGGTTCGAGGGAATTTTGCAGGTCGGGAGCATCGGTGAGATCCTGCTCGAACGTTGTCTCGGAACCCACTGATTTTCGTACCCGGTCAGGCGTTACCGGGCGGTGATCGACTGCGTTGGCAATGGAATAGTAATGATGTCCAACTTTACCAAAGTGCTGGGTCAAAAAAGCTTCGCTTTTCTGGCGCAAATCCGCGCCGGTGAAAATACCCAACTGATTCATTTTTGCTGCGGTAACCCGGCCAACCCCGTGAAACTGCCCAACAGCCAATCCTTCCACAAAGGCTGCGCCCTCAGTGGGTCTGATAACAAATAAGCCATCGGGCTTGCGGTAATCCGATGCCAGCTTAGCCAGAAATTTGTTGTACGACACACCAGCCGAAGCGGTCAGCCCCGTCTCTTGTCGGATCTGCTCTTTGATGGCCTGGGCAATTCGGGTAGCGGACGGATTATTGACTAGGTTGTTGGTTACGTCCAGATACGCTTCATCGAGTGAGAGCGGTTCAATAAGTGGGGTGTACTGGGAAAAAATACCCCGTATTTGCGCCGACACGGCTTTATACACGTCAAAGCGAGGTTTTACAAAAATAAGATCGGGGCATTTTCGAATCGCGATGGACGACGCCATTGCCGAGCGAACCCCGAATTGACGCGCTTCATAACTGGCAGCGGCTACAACGCCACGCTGCCGGGAGCCCCCTACCGCAACGGGCTTTCCCCGAAGATGTTCATTGTCCCGTTGCTCGACGGATGCGTAAAAGGCATCCATGTCAATGTGAATTATTTTGCGATTCTGGGACTGATTCAACGTGTTACTGGCCAGACTAGCTTTTTGCAGCCATCAACGGCTTTATGGTACCTACAAAGCTATCGTTCAAAAGACAAAAAAGCCGGACTTCAATACGAGCCAAGCTTTAAAAAATTCTCTTTTACACTTAGCTAACGGCTTCGTTACGCGCTATGTTTTATAACTACCCGTAAATTTTCATCGACTAGATTTAACGTAAATGGGCGAATTTGACGCGTAAACGGCGTAAGTAACTCAGCAGTGCGCTTTCTGACAAACGCTTGCTTGTTGTAAAAGCGATTCCGCATTTTTAAGATGATCCATTCCAATTTCGGCTATGTGAGACCTGGTTATTGACGTGCGTCCGGCTTCGCTGGGCAATGGATTTACGGTAAAGCGCATTCTGCCCTATCAGTTGCAACGGATGCTTGGCCCGTTCATTTTTATGGATCACGGTGGCCCCGTTTCTATTGATCCGAACCAGATAACGAACATGGATGTGTTGCCGCATTCGCACATTGACCTGTCAACCGTTAGTTATCTGTTTGATGGGCAGGTTACCCACCGTGACAGCCTGGGAGTTCAGCAGCTAATCCGCCCCGGCGAAGTAAACTGGATGACGGCGGGCAGCGGTATTGCGCATTCGGAGCGGTTCGAAGACCCGGCTATGCTGGCTGGCGGAACGCTGGAATTGATCCAAACTTGGGTGGCTCTACCCGAAGCCGATGAAGAAAGTACCCCTACTTTCGACAATTATCACCCCCACGAACTACCCATCTTCACGGATAAAGGAATCTGGATGCGCCTGATTGCGGGCGATGCGTTTGGCCTTCACAACGCTGTTAAAACGCACTCTCCTTTATTTTATACGCACGTTGTTTTACAAACCGGTACTCGATTTGGCTTACCGACAGGTTTTCCCGAAGACCGGTCCAGACCATCGGGTACGCCACCCCCGCAGCCTCTTTCCTGATAAACCTAATTGCCCCAACCGGACGATTCATGCGTAATGTCGTCCGGTTGGGGCAATTTTACGACACTGCTCTGTTACTGAACGACAACTGAAAAATCAGTATCGAGGTCTGAGGAGCCAGGTGTAGCCGTACCGTTCTTGGTATTTGGCTGGTGACGCAATACAACCTTTAATTTTCCCGTCCCGGCAGCGCCTGTTTTCATGTCCGTTGTTAGCCCGATTGGGTAAGGCCCCGGTGCCGGGTTGCTATCTTCATCAGTGATGGTAACAGCCAGTGACGAAGCCGCGCCAGTCGTTGCCGTGTACGTATATACGAACAAGTGCTCGTTAGCCTTTTCTTTTATCTCTTCCGTAGCATCGAGCGTCGGCGTCTTGGTTTTATCGAGCAGGGTTACTACGCCCGAGTAGGTTGTGTTTGCCTTTAGATTCAACGTTGCTTTGCTGAAATCGGCGGTGGTATTCAGGTTTTCGACGGTAGCGGTGACGACATCACTCGCGTTCGCTTTGTTCGTCAACGTCAGCGTCGCCGTTGTAATCGCTTCGTTGTCGTCCGTTGGGGCTACGTTTTCTTCGTCTTTTTTACAGGCTCCGGCCAACAGCATAACGGGCAACACCATCCACAGGGCTTTTCTCATTAATTGCATAACGTACGTCAGGTTATAGTGAAACAAAAAATTAGCAAAGACGAAGTCAACTACGCTGATCAAACGACAGAGGTAGTTTTACTTTTAGCATGATGTTGCGTCCGGGCTCATCCGCGAAATAACGGAACCGGTCGAGGTAGTCCCGGTAAGCGCGGTTCAGCAAATTGGTTCCGGTAACGATAATGGTCATGGGTCGCGTCCCCAACCGCCAGGCGAAACCAACCTCGGCGCCCAGCAACGAATAAGCGGGTGGCGGGGGAGCAAAATCGCCGGTAAAAATGATCTGCCCGTTTTCCTGCCGCTGCGTAACCGTCGGCACCCGATTTTGCCGGGCTACGTATTGGCTGCTCAGACTGACATACACGTCCGCAATGCGTCGCTGCTTATCGGTGGCAAAATCGTAGCGTAACCCGTTATCGGTGTGGTTCGCCGGAATATAAACCAGGTAATCGTCGTTCGTGTGATCGTAAGCGAACAGCAGCGATGTTTTGGACGTAAACGTCAGCTGATCGGTCAACTTATAGCGAATGGTTGCATCAACACCCCGAAAGGTTGCCCGCACCTGGCTGTACGAATACGCCGGGAAAGCCCCCCGCTGCCGGACGATGGGTACCGAGTCGGGTTTTAGATAAATGTAATTGTTGATCCAGTTGTTGTACAGCCCCAAGTCCGCATACAACCGTTTACCCGTGTATTCAACCGAAACCGTCAGATTATACGCCTGTTCCGGATTCAAATTCGGATTGCCCCGCTCATAAGCCACGGCGCTCTGGTGCAGCCCATCGGAATACAGATCGCTGACCGTGGGGGCGCGCCAGGCCGTACTCAGATTACCCGACAGGGTTAGATTATGGCTCATCTGATAGGTAGTACCCAACGAACCGGTCAGGTTACGCCAATCGCGGGTACGCGCCGTGGTCAGGTTCGTTCGCTCGTCCAGAAAAAATGCCCGTAGCCAACGGTAATCGTATCGAATGCCGCCTTCTACCGTCCAGCGGTCGCGGGCGTACCGCTCAATGGCAAACAAACCAGCCCCGTAGTTGCGGTAGTTCGGAATCAAAAACAGATACCTTCGGACGTTTCCCTGCGTAATCCCGTTAAAGCCGACCGTTCCCGACCACTGACCACCGTTTGCAGTTTTAACGGGTTGGTGCTCCCACGTCACATCAACGGTTTGCGTAACGAGTTTCAGGTACAGTTCAGGATCAGTAACGCGGCTAAACGACTGAATATCATACTCGCGCCGAACATTCTGCTGACGGGCAACAACCGCCGTTACCGTACCGAACCGCTCCGACCGGACAAACGCCCGCACTTTCAGCAAATCGTGCTGAACCTGTTGATAGGGTCGGCCCAGATCATACGAAAAACCGGGCTGGCTCAGCGGTTCGGGCCGGGCGATAGCGGCATAAAAATCCGTCAGGCTACCGACCTGCGCTCCGGTAAATAAGCCAACTTTCGTATAAAACTGACTGTAAAACACCTCGGCTCCTACGTGCTTACGCGTGTAATTGATCGTTCCCGATAGGTTATTCTCGCGGTAACTACTGTTTTCCAGGTAGTAATTCGGTGTTTTGGCGTACCCGACGCGCTTGAGCGTCCCCTGCAACCGCCAGCTCAGGCCGGTTAGTTTTTTCCCGAATGCTTGTTCAACCAATCCTGAAACCGTTCCCTGCCGACCGTTTGTACCAGCTACCGCGTTCACCACCCCACCAATACCGGGGATTGTGGGCAACGCTTTAGGCTCGACCAGAATTACCCCGCCAATGGCATCAGAACCGTACCGGATGCTGGCCGCACCCTTGATCACCGTCAGCCGGGACGCCAGAAACGGGTCGATCTGCGGAGCGTGTTCGCTGCCCCACTGCTGATCTTCCTGCCGAACCCCGTTGTTGAGCGTCAAAATTCGGTTGCTGTACAAACCGTGAATAACGGGCTTGGATATAGACGGTCCGGTTTGAATGGAGTATAAGCCGGGCAGCGTTTTCAGACTTTCCCCCAGCGATTGTCCGCGCGATGCGTCGAGGGCGTTCCCCGAAAGCTCGGTTTGCACCTGAAGCAGCTGCTGCGCTTCCGAACGACGTTCCGTAACGACCACCTCCTTCAAGGTTTCGTTTTCAGGAGCGAGCGTGATTGTTGGCTGCGTAATCAGCGGCTCTGTACCAACGACTACAGAAAGCGTAACCGATTTATAACCAACAAACTGATAGTCAATTGTATAATTTCCTGGACATAACTTCTCCAGGCGAAAACCACCCGTTGAATCAGCCACGGCACCCGTCGTCAGTTCGCGAACATACACGGTGGCTCCCATCAACGGTTCCCGGTTGTCTTTTCCTATAATTTTCCCACTCAACACCGTCGGGCAGGTTGCCGACTGCGACCATCCCGACGTAATTGTGCTGATGAGCAACCCAGCTAACAAGCCAAGCTTCCTTAAAACACGCATCAGCTCTCTGTCGTCTTACCCGTCTTAACCAAGTAAACGGTTATTAATGCAACTATGTTGCAATATTAACAAAAAGGTATGACTCTCCACCCATCGTCGGGTGCTTACTGGCTGAAATTTGTTTTTGGCGAAAAATGGCTGGCTTGTTTTCGGGTACTCCGTAGTCAGCAAAAAGCCGCTTTACTGGGTCAGTAAAGCGGCTTTGGCAATAAAAAGTCAAGTGTCTAATGCAGAATACTAAACACCAGTTCGCGAAGAATATCCCCTTCGTTCATCGTTGGCGTATCGATTCCCTTACTTTGCGCATCGGCCCGGCGAATGGCATGAATGATATCCGCGACTTTTGGCAACGTGAACGTGCGGGCCGCAGTAAGGTAATCTTTTAAAAAGAACGGATTAACGCCCAAAAGCGGAGCCAGCCCTTTGTCGGTCTGGTCTTTGGACGACTGCACCAGCAGCACTTTACTAAAATAACCAAACAACTGGGCCAGAATGACCACCAGTGGATTGTCTTTCGGGTTGCGGGCGAAGTAATCGACAATCTGATTTGCCTTGACCACATCGCGCTGAGTCAGCGCCTTTTGCAGTTCAAAAACGTTGTATTCTTTGCTGATACCCACCAGTCGTTCGACGGTCGCAGCCGAAATTTCTTCACCAACGTGCAGGTTGATCAGTATTTTGTCGATCTCACCCGCCAGTCGTTTCAAATCGTTGCCGATGTGGTCGGCCAGGAGTTGGCAGGCCTTGGGACTGATCTTAGCGCCCTGTTCGCGGCAGTACTCCCCCACCCAGTCCGGTATCTTGTTATCGTACAGCTTTTTAACGCCGAGCAACTTACCCTTCGACCCAAAAGCTTTCACCCAGGATTTACGCTCGTCGAGGCCCGATTTACCTTCTTCCTTGACGTAGCAGAGCATTAAGATGGTACTGGGCAGCGGATTTAGCGCATAATCCTCGAACAGCGTTTGCGTTGATTTGTCCCCGATTCCGGCCATCTGTTGCGCTTCCTTGACGATCACCAGTTGACGTTCGGCCATAAACGGATAGCGTCGGGCGTAGTTCAGCACCGCCCCGGCGTCGGTGTCTTTTCCGAAAAGCACAAATTGATTAAACCCACGTTCGGCAAACGGAATAGCTACTTTTTCGAGTTCTTCGGCAATACGGTCAAGGTAATAAGGCTCATCACCATGAATCAGGTAAACAGGAGCAATCCGCTTGTTTCGGATGTCTTTCAATAAAGCGTCAACGGCAGGAATCAAAACGAACTGAGTTTGTAGTCTGTAGGCTTTCATTGGCGGTTCATCGCTTCTGATGAATCAGTTGCAACAGGCTTCGCAACGATAAGCCGAAAAACTAGATACTGGATAATAAGGCAAAATTAATAGTTCCTGACCATTCATACCGCACTAAAGGCAATGGATAACGGAAGGCAGTGCCATTAAATGTAATTCCGTCTCTTTAGTTAAGAGTTGTTTTCGTCAACTCGCTCTTAATTAAATGCAACTTGGCGGCCAGACCATCCAAACGCGCTTGCCAGCTGACATAAGTTGACCTGGTTTGACAAATTTGTTCGTCAATTGTAGCCTGTCGCTGTTTCGTTTTTTGTAGCTGCTGCCTGACCCGTGCCGAGGAGTCGGAAGCCGATTTACCTAACCGTTTGCAGTAAACAAGTTGGTGTTTCAGTTCGTCTACGGCCTGCCTTATATCCTTTATGCTATGATCCATACGCTTCTGCTGATATTGATAAGCTGTTCTTGCCTGGGACGGCGAAAACCACACGATAATCTATAAAGCACGGCACAAACTTTTCTCCTGACGTTCGCTTGTCATAACGGGTGCAATACGCTGACCCAACCTACCTGTCGCACAAGGTAAGCGACGAACACAACTGCTCTCTGGATGAATCTAAACATAACAGCTTATTCTACCGCCTTATTTGCAACCTGGTATTTCATCGAAGAGTTGGGACTGCTCTTTGATGCCGGTGACGGACTGATTTCTTCGCTGTTACAAAAGTCCAGAAAAATAGAAAATGTCTTTATTTCCCACGCCGACCGGGATCATCTGACCGGTTTGTTACAACTAAATCAACTGAACGCCCGCGAGGGTTTTCCGCATATTTATTTCCCCAACGATTCGAATTCGTTTCGGGCGCTGGAAGAGTTTTCCAAAAACTTCGACAGGCGCGTAAAGCAAACGGTTTGGAGCGGGATGAAAGAAGAGGAACCTGTCCAGATCAACAAAAATACGTTTGTTCAGGCCGTTAAAAACAACCACGTCCGAGCAGCGCCGAACGAACACAAAAGCTTTGGCTTTCTAGTTTATCAAACAAAAGCCAAATTAAAGGAAGAATACCTAGCGTTGCCCCAATCGGAAATCGTCCAGCTGGCGCGTTCTATTGGTCGGGAGACCATGACCCACGAGGTCAGAACGAATCTGCTGGCATACTCAGGCGATACCCCCGTCGAGAATTTCGATAAATGGAACAACACGCAAATTCTTATTCACGAAGCGACTTTTCTGGATCGTAACGACATCGATAGCTCGGATACCCGATATAATAAACATAGTAGCCTCGAAGATGTGCTGAAAATGGTTTCCGAACTTACCCTCGGTGCTTTAATCCTGGGGCATTTTTCGTCACGTTACACGCACGAGCAGATCGACGGCAAACTGAAAAGCCTGTGTAAAGAGTTTAAGATCGACATTCCGGTGTACCGCGTGCTGCCCGGACAAATGCACCGAAACATCTTACAGGAAACACCAGTCAATTACTGATCGTTGATCAACGAACCAAATCATAGCCTCGCTTAAACAGCCAGCCGTACGGATCAGTCGATAGCCGGATAGCCTTTGTCGAGCCAATCGACTTTTAGGTTTTGGGTGATATTCAGCAGCTTATGGTTTTTGAAGCCCATTTCGTTGAGTTTGGTAAAAGCCGGACGAATGTTTGGGCAGTTCTTGAACGGACAACAACCGCAGTAAATGACAATTGCCCGGTCTTTCGATTCCTTGCTCAACAACTGTTCTAGCTTGGCCAGATTCTCCGCTTCGCGAGCAGGCCCCACGCCTACCGATTCTTTGATGGTGGCCGCTGGTCCTATGCTGATAATTAGTGGCTTGCTGGCATCCGTGCCTGAAATCATAGCCGCCAGGTCAGCGGTTTCCATGAGCTGGTCAGGTCGCCAGGGTTCCGCGTTTTTCCAGCTGATCTGCGCAATCGCAGCACATAGAAAGACAAGAATGACGGCAAGCGAGGAAAATTTGACGGTCCGGTTCATAAGTCAGCAAGTAAGGCGATGCGCGTTTGTTGGCTATGCGCGACTAAAGCAGTCCAAAAATACGTGAAATGTCTGTCAATCTGACTGTAATAGCGTTCTAAATCAATAATAGCGGTATCCAATCCAGAGGGAAATGCGGTCCGGCGGGCAATGCCCTTTAGCGAACGGTCGATGCCCGCCAGGGTCTGGTACTGCATGATCCAGTCGTACTGAACCATTGCATCGAGCATGCGGACCGCCGGTGACGGAAACCGTACCGACAGCCGTTGTAGCGATCCGTAAAAAAAATCGGTGAAAAGGGCCAATGGCTCATTTGTCAATTCCTCAAAATGGACCGCCAGGAAATGATCGAAAAACACATCGACAGCAACACCCGCGTACTTGTGGCAACGCGGGTGCAGGAGATCGCGCACGGCTGCCACGTCGGGGTGCGTATCGGTAAACGTATCGATTTCCCGGTGCAGACGGACCCCCGCAATTTCGATGGGACTAAGCCGATGACGCGGGTGAGTGGGATCGCCCTTGATAAAATCGCCAATAAAGTTACCGATCAGTAACCCATCGTTACGGTCCGATAGATAGCCATGCGCCAGTATGTTCATCGGATCGACGAATCGCGTTCCGGCGTTCCAACGGTTTTCTGCGACGTGACGGCACTAGACAACGGTGGTTCTGCCAGTAGCGTAACACCTTCGCCCGGCTGATACCGTTCGACCGTAACGCCAAACCGACGCAGGAAATCAACGCCTTCGTCGGACGGTATGCCTTTGTACTCCGCGTACGAATGCAAATAGATCACCCGAGCGATTTTCATGCTATAAATAATCCGCGCGCAGGCGATACAAGGCGACAGCGTGACATAGATCGTTGCGCCTTCAATTTCGGAACCGTTTTTTGCCGCGTATAAAATTGCGTTTTGTTCGGCATGGAGCGCCAACGAGCAGGATCCCTTCGAGTCACGCGGGCAACCGACTCCCGGATACTCTTCATCGCAGTTGTGCGTACCCGCCGGTGGTCCGTTATAGCCAATGGAAATAATCCGGGTGTCGCGGGCCAGTACCGCCCCAACCTGCGCCTTGATGCAGTGCGACCGTCGGGCCAGATTGACGGCCAGTTCCATAAATATATCGTCGAATCGCGGTCTGGTGTGGGATTCGGGCGTTTGCGCAGAAAGTAACATCGATCTTAATCGTTGCGGTGGTTTACGTGCTTTGTATGATTACGCAAAGTTCAACCATTTTATTTTGATAATCGTAATGGCTGGTTTGTCTTATTCATCCAAGGGTGGCATGTTTCTTGCCCGATCAGCGTATACCGCCTTCCTCCGTTGCTGAACACAAGGGTATTTGTCCTGGGATACTGCTTTTTAACTATGTTTGTCATTTAAGCCGCCCTATTCTATCGATCTTAATGAAAAGTTTGTCCTTTTTGCTACTCTACTGCTTCGTTTCAGTCGCTTCGCTGGCCCAATCCATCGTCTACGTAACGCCCTCCGGCGGTGGTAACAGGTCAGGAAACTCCTGGTCTAATTCGCTACCCGGTACCCAACTGGCGAGCCGTGTGGCAAGGGCCGCCACAGGAACCCAGTACTGGCTAGCCGCTGGTACCTACAAACCGACCACGACTACCGATCGAACAGCGTCATTCAGTATCGCTACGGGCGTATCGGTGTACGGCGGATTTGCCGGAACGGAGACAGCACTGGACCAGCGCAATTACACGATCAACACCACCATTTTATCGGGCGATATTGGCTTGCCCTACGACTCGGGAGACGGTTCGGACCTACCCGCGTCGCAGGCCGACAATTCCTATCACGTCGTTTTCATCCAGGATGCTGACGAAACGACCCAGCTCAACGGCCTCACCATCAGCGGTGGCGTAGCCAATCTGGCTAACGGCTCAACGTCTTACGTGCTTGGCGAAGGCGTGCAGGCCAATGACATTGGAAAAACAGGCGGTGGCATTCAAAATATCAGCGTCAAAAAATGCAGTACACCATCGATTATCAACTGCACCATCGAACAGAACCGAGCTAGTTTTGGCTGCGGTCTGTACAGCAGCGGGGCGGCTTGCGCTACGGCTGCTTCATCCCGGATCATCAATTGCTTGTTCAGAAACAACAAAGCGATTGGTCTGGGGAGCGGTGGAGCCGTTTATATCAACTCCGTCAGGAATCTGGTCATTCAAGCGTGTACATTCGTTAACAATAGCTCTTTCTGGGGTGGTGGTATTTTCGTTTTCAACTGCAATCCGCAGTTAACCAATTGTACGTTCAACGGCAACCTGGCCGGGTCGAATAACGGCGGCAGCGGTGGCGCTTTGTTTGTCGACGCGTTCAATCAGGATAGTAGCCCATCGCTTTACAACTGCCTGTTTACCAACAACCAGGCCACCGGTGGCGGGGCTGTTTTTACGGGTTCGTTCCTCAGCGGGACGAGTACTCCTCAGTTCATCAATTGCAGCTTTACGCAAAACAAATCCTTGTCGGCGGCCGGTGGAGCCCTTGCCATTCAAGATAGTGTTTACAGTGACGGCTACACCAAATCGACCAGCGCATACCTTCCCCACCCGATTCTTAAAAACTGCATTATCTGGGATAACTTTTCGTACAAAAACGAATCGATCTCCTTCGGCTACAACGCTTTTCCGACGGTCAAAAACTCCATTGTTAACGGTACGTTTCTCACGCAGGAGTACGCAGGAGCCCCAGCTGAATACAACTTAGGCAACAACCTCAACGCCGACCCGCTCTTTGCGGATCCTGACAACGGCAATTTTCGCCTAAAGCCGACGAGCCCCGCGCTAAACGCGGGTGATCCAACTGTCACGCGTTTACCGGCCACCGATCTCGCCGGACAAGCCCGGATTCAGGATGGCCGGGTGGATATGGGAGCTTACGAACTGTCGGTGTGCAAACCAACGCCCTGCATTCCATTCACTGTGCAGCGTCGGCAGTAAAGTCCATAAAAAACCCGCTGGTTGTTTGACCAGCGGGTTTTTAAAAGCATATGTTATGCTAGTACTTTCTTTGAGCGAAGCCATTCGGGTTTGGTCGTCACCACCTTGGCTTTTAATTCATTGAGCATCGCGTACAAGCCGTAATAGGTTCGGTTTACGTATAACCCATCCTGCGATCCCCGGGCGACCTTCGAGCTTTTCAACTCCTCTACTTTCGACAAATCTTCGGCAAAGGCGTACACTTTGTTAAAATAAGCATCATCGCCAAAGTCGAATTCATCGACGGCAAAGGGTTCGCCTAACATCCGGATCATCTGCTTGAATAGATCGGAGAAAAACGCACGGTCTCTCGGCGAATCCTGCGGATTTAAAAACTCCAGGTTCTCAAAAATCGTCTCCGTCAGCGCATCATCATCAATCGTGTCGGGGTTAACAAGCCGGAAGTAATTGTCATAGTAGAAATCCGGAATGACTTTTACACAGCCGAAATCAATAACGCCCATCGTACCGTCCGGGCGCATCAGGAAGTTGCCCGGATGGGGATCGGCGTGAACCTGACGCAGCGTATGGATCTGGTAATCGTAAAAATCCCACAGCGACTGCCCAATGCGGTTACGCACCTCCTGCGAGGGATTTGTTTTCAGGAAATCTTTTAAATGCAACCCATCGAGCCAGTCCATGGTTAGGATGCGCTTCGACGATAGTTCGGGATAGTATTTTGGAAAGATCAAGCCCGGAATGTGCGCGCAGGCTTCCGAAATCTCGATCGACCGCCGAAGTTCGAGTTCGTAATCAGTTTCTTCGAGCAGCTTCGATTCTACTTCGCCCATGTACCGGTCAATGTCGCGCTCGTTGAGACTAAGCAGCCGAACCGCCAGTGGTTTTGCAATCTTTAAGTCAGAGCTTACCGCGTCGGCTACCCCCGGATACTGCACTTTGACAGCCAGCTTTTTACCGTCTTTCCACGCCTGATGCACCTGCCCGATACTAGCCGCGTTCATCGCTTCACTGTCAAACTTATCAAACAGTTGAGACGGTGCTTTACCGAAATACGTCCGGAATGTTTTGACAACCAGCGGCCCCGATAAGGGCGGAGCCGAATACTGCGCCATCGTGAATTTGTCGGAATAAGCCACCGGCAGCAGGCCCCGGTCCATACTGAGCATCTGCGCCATTTTCAGGGCCGATCCTTTCAATTCGCTCAGGGCATTGTAAATATCAGCCGCGTTGTCCTGGTGCAGTTCTTCGCGCGACAGGCTTGGATCAATCAGTTTCTTACTGTAATGCTTGATGTAATTCCCGCCGACCTTTACTCCGGCCTTCACAAACTGGCTGGCACGGGCAACTTTGGTCGTTGGGACGGAGCTTTGGGTTTTCATTTTCTCAATAGGTAATTAAGCGAATGGATGAATGAGTAAGTTTCGCGCCAGACACCGGTCTACCGATAGCTGTTCGCTCAATCATACATTCGCGATCACTCATTTATTTTGGTGCATGAACTTGGCGAAATCAACAAGGGTATCGAGTGGTGAGCGACCGATAAGATCGAACGCCGTATTGACCGCTTTTTCGATAGCGGTATCAGTTTTTTCGAAGTTTTTACTCACGTCGCGCACCCAGAAATCGAGCAGATAAAGGGTTTGCGCCCAGAGCGCGTTCGGATAGCGGTCCGTAATAAACGGACGAGGCTCGACTTCCTTACTTTCGCGACCTTCGGCCAGCAGGTCGCGGGCGTAGTCGAAAAAAGCGTCTTTAAAGGGTTGAAGAACCTGCGATCTGGAAGCACCCGGCCCGCGCTGGTTCTTTCTTTCTTCCCGCAATCGCCCAACGCTGTAGACGACAAAGCTGCGCTGCGTTTTGAGCAATTCAATCCAGGTGTAATAAAAAGCCAGTACTTTTTCCCGCACCGAATAGCCTTGGTACGTTTCGTCGGCTTCAACGGTTGCTTTCGCTTCGTTGAAAAACGTGAGCCAGACATCAGCCTCAATGGCGTCGAAGGACGCATAGTCCTTGTAGAAATCGGCTTCGGCTAGTTTTAGCTTCTTGGCAAACTGGAAGACAGAGGTGGGTTGTTTTCCGTTTTCGAGGACGTACTCGGTGTACGCTTTACGAATTTTTTCGAGCGTTTCCATATACTTAACTAACGGACTGTTGGAAAGAAAAGTTTAGGAAAAACCGTCCTTAACAGGGCCTTAAAGCCTTAATTATCGGCTTGGCCTTCGAACGAATGATTACGCAAAGAAATATGGGTTTCCTTTAATTTTTAGCGAACTTTGCCGTTTAACAACTGTACTTGTCCAAGAAGCAATTATCATGAAATTTCGGATTCGTTTAAGCGTATTGTTGTCTAGTGTATGCCTGGGTACGGGACTGATGCTCACGCATGTGAGCTTTGGTCAGTACGGGGGCTACGGGGGCGGCTATGGCGGTGGCGGTTATGGGCGCATGGGTGGTATGCAAAGCATGCCGAGTTCCTCGCCACGAGCGTCGATTCCCAACATCGCCGGTGACATGGCAAACAAAGAAACGAAGTGGCTGAAAGACAATCTGGCGCTGACGAAAGATCAGGCGAAGGCGGTCAAACAGCTCAACAATGAATACGCCAGTCAGCAGCAGGACGCTATCAAGGACATCGTTGGTACGAAAGGGGAACGCCCTTCACCCGAAACGATCAAGCAGATTCAGGATATGATGCTGATGATGAACGAAGAAAAAGAAGATAAACTTCGTCCGATCCTGACTGCTGATCAATGGTCGCTTTATCAGTCGAAAAAGGAAGCGATGCAGAAGGACATCGGCGGGTACCGCCCACCCGCTCCCAAAAAAGATTCAACCAACAAGGCGGTCAATCATTGATCCACAACGCGGTCTGGTAAAGCCGACAGTTTTTAATGGGTGTGCGGTCAGGTTCTCAAACCTGACCGCACTTCGTTTAACAGGAAATAGCCCTGCTATAAATCGGTCACGTAGGCGCCCATCTGCCGGACCGAGTAGCACGTTATGCCGCGTTGCTCCGCTTCGGCTAACAGCTTATCAGTCAGTGGTGTCTTGCTCGAATCATCGAAGATGATGTGTCGGGCCACGACTCGCCCGTTTAACTGGTCCCACTCGCGCAGGGCGTTCCGACGAATAATCAGGTAATCAACCACCGCCGGGAGCTTCCACCGATTACGTCCGGTCAATTTGTTGACCAGCAACAGGGTTTTACCACGCCACACCCAAAGGGCGTATTCCTTGGTCTGGTAAAAGGCCGCATCCTTTTTTGGTGGGCTGGCCGTTTGTTTGACGTCATAACGCAGGTTGTTAACCATGAGCCTGGAAACACCCCATTGTCCGAACGTATTCTTTAGGTAAAAATCGAACGAACGGGTATCAGTCGGGTCTACATCCGTCAGCAATGTGCTTTCGTGGCCGTAAGTCAGACTAATAGCCGTTCGGTGAGGCAGGAAATGAACAGCCAGTCGCTGCTGATGCGCCTGTTCGTATTGGTTCCAGAGCAACACACTTGATAACAGCAAGGCGCTGACGCAAGCAGCCCACAGATACGCGCGGTTACGAACCATAACCAGCGCGACAGCACAAAAGATAACGGCATAGGTCAACAGCATCGCCACGGACGATAACCACAATCCTTCCCAGGCAGCACCGGGCAACTGACCCGTTTGCGAAACGGCATAGTTTAATAACCAGGCCGTTTTCTGCAACAGCCAACCGAGCAGTTCATTTACATAAGGAACCCAACTCAATGCCAGCGTTACCATCGCTAGTGGCAACAGGATTTCCGACATGACGATAACGATCGGATTTGCCAGCAGAAAGTAAGTCGGGAACTGGTGGAAATAAAAGACTCCCAAGGGAAACGTGATAAGCTGGGCTACCAGTGCTACCGCTGTTAGCTCCCATAGCCGGTTGACCCACTTGTTTCGAAACGTGTACGTCTGGTAAAGCGACGATTGCCAGGCACCAATACCGGCCACCGCCAAATACGACAACTGGAACCCGGCCGAAAACACCGCATACGGATCAAAGCACAGAATAAAAAAAGCCGATGCGCCCAGCGTGTTCATCAGCTGCTGCTGCCGCCCGAACGCATTGGCTACGATAACCAGCGTAAACATTCCTGCCGACCGCAGCACGGGGGGCGAAAACCCGGTTACCAGGGCGTAAAACCACAAAATAGCCAATTGTAGCACCGCCATCAGCAGCTTTCCGCGTGGTCGCTTGGTCAAAAAACTCAACAGAAACGTCAGCACGGCAAACAAAATACCTACGTGCAAGCCCGATACAGACAAGACGTGAACGGCCCCGGCGGCTGAATAAGCGCGGTAGAGTTCGGTATCCAGATCGTCCCGTACGCCCAGAATCATGGCGTTAACGATGCCGTATTCAGCGCGGGAACCAATCTGCCGGGTGAATACGCTATCCGCCCAACTGTTGACCGCAGTCGCCAGCCTTGTCACCGGATTCGGTGGGTCGTAGCCTATTATCGTTCGCTGAAACGGACGTAGGTATTGCTGGTGGTAGATGTTGCGGTAGCTGAGGTATCGCTTGTAATTAAACTCGCCAGGATTCAGGGGCGGATCAATTGGCCGAGGAGATCCCAACACGACCCATACATCACCGTACCGAGGTCGGGCCACTAGCGACCCAACAGCTTTGGCACTATCCCCTTCTGTTACCTTCTGAGCGGCTTTATCCAGATAAACGATCACCCGGCCACTAAGCGGCTGCCACTGTTGGGCACTGTCGCTACTCAGCCAGTTGCCCCGTCGGATTTCCAGTTCGACGCGGTAAGTTTTAGCCCGTTCTTCGGGCTGGGCAGCAATCACGCCCTCGTAGGCCTGCAAGGTATCGCGTAGGTGACTGATGTTATTCGGGCGATTGCTAGCCGTATGCTGGTAGGCAATACCCCACCCCAATGCCAGTAGGATCAATAGTCCGCCGAGACCCTGCTTGATCTGTATCGGTTTCAGTATACGGTTTCGATTCTGGACAAATCCGAAACCGAACAATCCTGTTCCAACTACCAGCGCCAATAAGGCAATGGCACAAGCGTGGGGCCATTGATCGTAAACGACAATGCCCGCAATCAACGCAGCTGCGAAGCGAACAAACGGTTGTCCGACTGTACCCTGCGGACTCATTCTTTCGTGTAGGCTGAGCCCGGCAATACCATCTTACAATGAGGTATACCGGCTTCGTCAAATATTGCCCCGACGGGAACGAATCCAAAACCCGCGTAGAGCGGCATAGCCGTTACCTGGGCGTGAAGGTATATGCTTTCGATAGGCTCCGGCTGCTGACTGAAAACGTCGTTCAGCACCGTCTGAACCAGCGCTTTACCGACGCCCTTTCCCCGGCAGGTGGGCAAAACGGCAAAGCGTTCCAGTTTAACCCCATTCGATGTGCGTCGCCAGCGCGCTGTGCCGCAGGGTTCTCCATCGGCCCGGGCCAGGAAATGCGTGCTGGTCGTCTCAAATTCATCGTATTCTTCATCAGGATGCACGTTTTGCTCATCCACAAAAACAATTCGTCGAATGGCAAAAGCGTCGTTCAGCTCCTTCTCGTTGGCTACTGGTAAAACGGTAATCATACGGACTGGCGATTAGGCTTTTCGGGGATACAATTGCCAAGTATACGATTTATTCTGTTAACCGCACCGCAACCCCTGGTCCTAATTTCTACTGCACCAGCAAGCGCTTACTGGTCGTTTCGTCCTCCGTTTTAACCCGCAAAATGTATAAGCCCGTTGGTAAACCGCTGATTGGAACACTGACGCGCGTGCTCGGTGCGTTGGTGTAGTTCAGCTTCCGCACTTGCCGTCCGCTCATGTCTTCCAGATCAACCGTAAACGACTGAAACCCCTTCAACTGCACATCAACCGTAGGGTCGGATACAGCGGGATTGGGATAAACGTTGATGGTCAGGTTTTCCGTTTCGGGCAATGCAGCAAGTGATTTGATGAGCTTGGCCCGCCGAGGACTGAACTGCAATACCGCCCGCATTCGGCTGACTTGCCCCTGCGTGAACAGATTCATGCAGGCGTCAGGCGAGTAATCCATGTAATCTTCGGTCAGATCACGCGTTTGTATACCGTTGAAACACGTGGAATACGTGGTTCGACATTGGGTGGTCTGGTTAGCGGCTTTGGTTGGCGGGGTGTCTGCTACGTAGTCTTCGGCGCATCCATCGCCATCGCCCCAGGTGTGTATCAGCCCCAGCCAGTGCCCAATTTCGTGCGTTGCCGTCCGGCCAAGCGAATAGCTAGCGCTGGTCACCGTCCCAGTTTTTCGTCCGAAGTACCGATAATCAATGATGGACCCATCCACAAACTCGTCGGACTCACCGGGTAATCCTTTCAACGTATCAGCCTCCGTCGGAAACTGCGTATAACCCAGATAGTTATTTTGTAATGTCGTAACCCAGATGTTCAGATAGCGGTCGCTGGGCCAGTATGCAATCCGCGATAAAAGCACATCGTCCGTAAAAATATCGAATGATGATTTTTGCGCGTAATAATGCCGGGTAATGCCGTTTGTCGCCTGTCCGTTCGGGTCAGCCGTCGCCAGAAAAAACTCAATCTTTGCATCCGCCCCGATGGCACTTGTGTTGTAGCCGTTGGTGCCTTCTTTCCGGCGGTAATCTTCGTTGAGTACCTGGATCTGCGAAGCGATCTGTTCGTCGGAAATATTGGTATTGTTGGCACCACCAATTTGACCAGACGCATTGCCGTGTACAACATGCACGACGACGGGGATTCGATAAACGGTCTCATCAGCAGCCTGGCGCCCCGACATGCCGTTTTTTTCGGCTTCCAGAATCCGGCGGTTGAGTTCGTTGATCTGATGCAGCCGATTTGGATTACGAATTTGCAGGACACGCTTTTCGTATTCGCTGGTACCGCACCGTTTCAGGCTTGTTTCATCAACCGTTTGCGCCTTCGTCGTTGCTACCAACAGGCATACAAAAGAACCGGCCAGCCAAAGCCAGTCGGTTCTTTTGAGTAGGTTTTTCAGGCTATTGCCCTGCTTTTTCATACGCTGTAATAATTTCCCGCACAAGCCGGTGCCGCACCACATCACGACCGTCGAGTTCAACGAACGAGATTCCTTTTATTGATTTCAGGATGTCAATTGACTCAACCAAACCAGACTTCTGCTTGTTGGGCAAGTCAATCTGTGAGCGGTCACCCGTAATGATTGCTTTCGACGACGGCCCCATCCGGGTCAGGAACATCTTCATCTGCATCGGCGTCGTATTCTGCGCTTCGTCGAGCAAAATAAACGCGTTGTTGAGTGTCCGACCACGCATGTAAGCCAGCGGTGCGATTTCGATGATCCGGTTTTCGGTGTAAAACTTTAGTTTTTCCGCCGGGATCATGTCATCAAGCGCATCATAAATCGGGCGCAGGTACGGATCGATCTTTTCCTTCAGATCGCCCGGTAGAAAACCCAGATTTTCACCTGCTTCGACCGCAGGACGCGTAATAATGATTTTCTTTACCTCTTTATTTTTCAACGCACGTACGGCAATAGCCACAGCGGTGTAGGTTTTACCCGTACCAGCTGGCCCAATCGCAAATACGAGATCGTGTTTCTCAGCGGCTTCGACCAGGCGTTTCTGGTTGTCCGTCTTAGCCCGGACGACAATGCCCCGGTTCCCGTAAACGAGCACTTCGTCATCGTCGGGCAACACGGGCTGTCCCGGGTTAACGCCCGTTGGCTGACCGCTATGACTGATGTAGCTCTGCACGTTCTCGTGGGTTAATTTGCCGTATTTCTGGTAATGCTCCATCAGCGAATCCAGGATATCACTGATGCGGGTAATCTCGGGCGTCGTGCCTTTAATGCGGATTTCGTTACCGCGCGAGATGATTTTGCTCATCGGGAACGCAGCAGCCACTTCTTTAATATTGTGGTTCTCTACGCCCAAAAAGTCGATGAGCGATACGTTGTCGAGGGTGATGACTTTTTCGACCAAATGATAAATAGCGTTTTAAGTGTGATTCCGAAAAGTAAGCGATTTCTCTACTCCTACAACACATTTAAACAAAAATTTATTCGTTTCGATTTAATTCTTATTTGCCAAGGCCAATGGATAAAAACGGCTGGATTTGTATGAAGAAAATGTTACCTTGCTGACATACAGACTCCATCGGTTTTATCGGTATACGCTAGAATACCCTTGCGCCGTTGCTTAAAAAAGATATTTTTTTTTCGGCTTGATACCATTAACATTACCAGAATGTTACGAGCAAATCCAGGTTTGCGCAGCCTATACGACAATTGGCAGAGGCTTGCCTTATGCAGGGAGGAATGCGTAAACTTGCAGTAAGAGATGGAAAATAACGCACGTCCTAACCAACACCTTCGCAAACCCTCCGCCTTCGCCGGCGGTCGTCAGCAAGCAGGCAATCACTGGCTCGATACCGGGCTCGGTAAGTTGCCACCACAGGCTCTTGATCTGGAAGAGGCCGTGTTGGGGGCTCTCATGATCGAAAAAGACGCGCTTTCTTCGGTTGTTGACATTCTGAAGCCGGAAACGTTTTACAAAGAAGCGCATCAGCGAATTTACAACGCCATTCTGACCCTGTTTGGCAACTCCGATCCGATTGATCTATTGACCGTTACGCAGCAACTGCGCAAAACGGGCGAGATCGAAATTGTCGGTGGTGGCGGTTACGTTTCTGAACTTACATTCCGGGTTAACTCGGCGGCTAACATCGAGTATCACGCGCGGGTTATATCCGAGCAGGCCCTGAAACGGGCGCTGATCTCGATGTCGTCTACGATTCTGCGCGACGCCTACGAGGACACAACCGACGTTTTTGAACTGCTCGACCGTACCGAGCAATCGCTCTTCAAGATTTCTGAATCGAACATCAAGAAGAACTACGCCGACATGAGCACCATCGTCAGGATGGCCCTCAATGAACTGGAAACAAAGAAAAACCAGGAGGGGCTGACAGGCGTACCATCAGGCTTTACGAACCTTGATCGGGTAACATCGGGCTGGCAACCAACGGAATTGATTATTCTGGCGGCCAGACCTGCGATGGGTAAAACGGCGTTTGTCGTTTCGGCCCTGCGCAATGCCGCCGTCGACCACGGCAAACCCGTCGCTATTTTCTCGCTGGAGATGTCGTCGGTACAGCTGGTCAACCGGCTTATTTCGGCGGAAGCCGAGATCGATTCCGAAAAAATACGGAAAGGAACGCTGGCTCCCCACGAGTGGACGCAACTCCACCATAAGATTCAGCGGCTGACCGAAGCGCCGATCTTTATTGACGACACGCCTGCCCTGTCTATTCTGGAACTGCGGGCAAAATGCCGCCGTCTGAAAGCACAACACGATATTCAGATGGTCGTCATTGACTACCTTCAGCTTATGTCGGGTGATACATCAGGCAAGGGTGGCGGCAACCGCGAGCAGGAAATTGCCTCGATTTCGCGGGCGCTGAAAAACCTGGCAAAAGAACTGAACGTACCCGTCATCGCGCTGTCGCAGTTGAGCCGGGCCGTTGAAACGCGCGGTGGTGACAAGAAGCCGCAGCTTTCCGACCTTCGGGAATCGGGATCTATCGAGCAAGATGCTGACATGGTGTGCTTCCTGTACCGCCCCGAGTACTACAACATCACCCAGGACGAAAACGGAAACTCAACCGCCGGCATTGGCGAGGTTATCATTGCCAAAAACCGAAGCGGTTCGCTCGACACGATCCAACTCCGGTTTATCAACAAATTCACGAAATTCTGCGATCTGGATTCGTACTTCGAACCCGTACCGACGCAGGGATTCACCCCCGAAATGAACGGGCTAAGCAGTTTCGACGCTCCGCCAGTGGGCAACGTCTTCAAGAGTAAGGCGAACGACCGTTCGAACTTCGGCCACGCCGACCCTGGTCAGGAAACCCCATTTTAACGGAACGGGAACCTCTGGTCCGCATCATAAGCACATGTTTACTTTTCAGTGCTACTTCGATGCGGACCGGCAGTTCCCGTTACTTTTTCACCAGCAGGGCGATATTTTCTACGTGGTGGGTGTGAGGAAACATATCCACTGGCTGAACATCGGCGACCCGATAGCCTTCGTCCAGAATGCCCAAATCGCGGGCTTGCGTAGCCGTGTTACAGCTTACGTACACGATGCGTTCGGGAGCCGCTTTAAGCAATTGGCGCGTTACGGCTTCATCCATTCCAGCCCGTGGCGGATCGGTGATGACCACGTCGGGACGGCCATGCTGATCGAAGAACCCATCGGTTAGAATGTCACGCATATCGCCCGCCACAAATGTGGTGTTCGTGATCCCATTTACCTGCGCATTGACCCGCGCATCGGCCACCGACGCTTCAACATATTCCACGCCGACGACATGCTGCGCCATCCGGGCAACAAACAACGCAATTGTCCCCGTACCGGTGTACAGGTCATACACCCGTTCCTTACCCGTCAACCCAGCCCAGTCACGCGCGACTTTGTAAAGGGTGAAAGCCTGCTGAGCGTTGGTTTGGTAAAACGACTTGGGACCAACCCGAAACGTAAGCGTCTGCGACTCACCGCCAAGACCACTCCCGGCATCCATCCGTTCTTCGATGTACGGCTTGCCCGACCAGTTGATTACTTCCTGATCCTGATAGCTATCGTTTTTCTTTGTGTTGATGATGTAATTCAGCGACGTGATCTGCGGGAAGGTTGTTTGCAGAAAATTCAGTAGGCCGGCTAGCGTCTCGGGCTTGTCCTGCGCCACCTGAACCGTCACCATCAACTGCCCCGACGACTCTGCTGTCCGGATGATCAGCGTCCGCAAAAAACCCGTATGTACTTTTAAATTGTACAAACTCAGTTCATTTTCGAACGCATAATTCGCAACAGCCAGTCGAATCGCGTTGGACGGATCAGGCTGAAGGTAACAATGCCTGATGGGTAACACTTTATCGAAACGACCCGGCACGTGAAAGCCAACGGCTCTCGGGTCAATCGTCTCGGTGGTTCCTACTTCGGCCTGCGTTAGCCAGCGTCCTTCGGCGCAGGTAAATTCGAGTTTATTGCGGTAATACTGCGTTGGATGGGCCGCCAGAATAGCCCGGATATCAGGCAGTGGCACTTTGCCGATCCGCGTCAGATGATCAACAACCTGCTGGTGTTTGAACCGCAACTGTTCATCGTAACGAATGTGCTGCCATTTACAGCCGCCACAGGTGCCGAAATGTTCGCAAAACGGCTCTGTTCGCACCGGCGACAATTCGTGGATGTGTTCAGCAACAGCTTCACGGTATTGCTTTTTCCGGTTCGTAACTCGCAGGTCAACCACATCGCCGGGTGCAACACCGGGTCCTCCGGTTGGGTTATCGACAAAAATAACGCCGTCTTCAGTCCGTACAATACACTTCCCCTCCGCTGCCACAGCATCAACCGAAACTGCGTACAACCGTTCGGGGGCTTTATGACTCCTTCTACGCATAAGTATCCTAAAAAACTGCTAATTTAAGCATCCGTTTCCGGACGATCTTACTAAACCCGTGTATTCCTTTATGGTGCATCTTTACCGTAGACGCTTTTTGATGGTGTGCTTAATCAGTGTGTTGCTGATTATCAGTGGAGTTGTGCGCGCTACGCATATCGTTGGTGGAGAACTGGAACTTCGCTATCTAGGCCCCCAGAGCGCCTTTTCTCACCGTGTTGTTCTGAATTTGTACTTTGACGACGTAAACGGCGACTCAGGAGCCGACGACGGTTTTGTGTCCGTAGGCGTCTTTTCGAAACGAACCGATGAACTTATTGGGTTTGTTTCCCTCCGTCGCATCAGCAGCGAGTACGTGGCTTATACCAACAACTCCTGCCAGATAGCCAATCTGCGCACCCGACTTATTCGCCATAGCCAGGATATCAATCTTGACCCTAACGTTTTCAACGATCCGGGTGGCTATTACATATCCTGGGAGCGCTGTTGCCGCAACAGCACCATTGTTAATATTCAAAACCCCGCCAACGCGGGTTCTACCTTTTACCTGGAATTTCCGGCTCTATCGGTCAGGAACTCATCCCCCGTTTTTACGATTCCCAGAGGTGATTATGCGTGTATCAATCAGCCCTTTACCCTTGACTTCAGCGCCAAAGATGTCGACGGTGACAGTCTGACGTATGCACTGGTAACGCCCTACAATGGTCACAGCACCCGAAATGTTCCGAACCCCGGCTACTCCGCAGCAAACTTTCCCATTTTCTTTCCCGCGCCCTATACACCCGTTTCGTGGATTTCGGGCGTTTCAGAAGCGAATGAAATTCCGGGCTCTCAACCGCTTCGGGTTAACGCCCGCTCTGGATTATTGACTGTAACACCCAACCGTACCGGCTTGAACGTGTTCTCGGTTCAGGTGGACGAATACCGCAAAGGCGTTCGAATCGGGCGCGTCCGGCGCGACTATCAGATATTGGTTGTCGATTGCCAAAAAAATGATCCGCCCAAATTACTGTTCCGTCCCGAAGGGCAGGCCTCGTTTTATACCCAGGGGACCGTGCTGACAATTGCCGAAAAAGACACCAACTGTCTCGACCTGTACGTCACGGACCCGAACCCGAACCAGCGCATTCGGATCATCAACATGAGCGGTTCGTTACCCGGCCTGACATTGGCTCCCGGCGACCTGTTTACCCGATCTACCCGCGACACCCTCCGCACTAAATTTTGCTTTGGCCGGTGCGTCGGCAATGGTCAGCCTTTTACACTCCTGATTCGAGCCACGGACGAAGGTTGTCCACAGGGCCTGAGCGACACGATCAGCATTCGTCTGAATATCGTTCCGTCGCCCAACAACAAACCACTCGCCAGTACGAACCTGCTGAACAATAAGAGTACAGTAACCGTCGGCACCTCCTTGAGCTTTACGGCCTTTGGCAACGACATCGACAACGATAACATCACGATTCAGGCTGTCGGGCGCGGCTTTACACTGGCGCAGGCTGGTATGAGCTTCGGGTCGGCAACGGGAATCGGCAAAGTAGCGCAACCGTTTACCTGGAAACCAACCTGCACCGATGCCACGCGAGCCGAGTACATCGTTGATTTCATTGTCACAGATACGCGCTGTAACGGAAATCTGCGTGATACGGTTACTGTCAACCTGTCCGCTATGGGCTTGCCTAGCCAGCCGCCAACCGTTCGGACAACCTTAGCCCAGCCCGTTGTTGAACTAACGGTTGGTTCGAAAGAATCGGCGGGCAGCACGTTTACCGTCATTGGAGATGACGCCGACCGGGATACCATTCGGTTAACAGCCGTCGGGCGCGGCTTTAATTACAAGGTTTCAGGCATGAACTTTACGGACAAAACGGGTCAGGCGGCTCTTCAGTCCCCATTCGACTGGAAACCGACCTGTGAGCTGATGGCTGGCAGGACAGAAGCTACCTTCGTCATTGATTTTATTGCCGATGACCGATCGTGCCAGCCCAATCATACGGACACGACCACCGTAACGTTTCTCGTCAAAGACCCATCGGTCGTAGCGGATATTAAAGTACCCAACGTCTTTACGCCAAACGGTGACGGTATCAATGATTATTTTGGTGTTAGTGATCTACCGGAAAATTCGTGCGCCGAGCAGTTTAAATCGGTCGACATTTCAAATCGTTACGGCAAAAGTGTATTTACGTCTACCGATCCTAAATTTCGCTGGTATGGCACGAACGACCCGATAGGCACTTACTACTACCTTATTCAAACCTCTACCCGAACGTTTAAAGGCCCCGTGACGCTGCTCCGATAAGGACGGTTTTCACTTAATTCGTACGGACAGCGAATGATTCGAAATCGAAGATAATCTACCAGCATGGTGGCCATTAGATCACCCATACATTGTCCCGCCGGATGTAATAAAGCTCGTTGTGCCAGAACACGCGCAGGTAAATATCCTCACTGCCAATGATGTTTACTTTATTACCGCGTCCAATAATCTCGGCAACGGGCGCGGCAGCGGATGGGTTTGTCCGCAGTAACACGCGGTCATGGCTTATGATACCCGATTGAACGCCCTCCGGCAGATTCACAAAGAGCAACAGCCCAATCAGATAAAGAAACAGTACCCATTTCTGACGAACGGCGATTGGCTCTTTTCGAATCAGTTTTACGCTGATTACCCCGAAGGCATACCCCGCCGGAATCAGTAGAAAAAGCAGAAAATAAATCCCGTACTTTTTATAAAACAAGTAGAAGTAATTCAGATCGTCGGTTTCGTAGCCGTTGAGGTTGTTCGAGCGAGCCACTTCGTTCATTCGGTGCAGTACGGCATCGTCGGGATGACGGTCGAAATAAACCTGCAAAAAATAAAGCAATCGCGGCACGTCATTCTGACGCTCGTACGCGCTGGCCAGTTTAAGCAACATGCCATCCGTGGCAGAATGTCCCTCAGCAATGGCCGTCTCATAAAGTTTGGCTGCATCCTCTTGAGCACCAGCGGCAAACAACGAATCGGCCCGACGAATCGTATCTGCCTGAGATGCTTTTCCCGGTAGCCATGCAAGCGTCAGACAAAAAAATAGGCTTATTTTAAGGAGAAAGGCTTGCATTGAATTAAATAAGGCTATAATTTTGCACTGCATTTGAGAAACACACCTGTTATCATAAGCGCCCACCATTTATGATTTGGTAGCTCAGCTGGTAGAGCAATACACTTTTAATGTATGGGTCCTGGGTTCGAATCCCAGCCGAATCACCAAAAGAAAAGAGGAAGTTGATACAACTTCCTCTTTTCTTTTTAATCTATAAAGCCTTAGAAAGGCAGATCGTTACTTTCATCGTCAAAGGTCGTATTGAACGGCATAGCAGCCGGTTGACTTTGCCCCGCAGGACGAGCCGGTTGTGCCTGTGCCGGACGCGATGGAGCCGCATAACCGCTCTCTCCTCCTCCTTCAGCTAGTTCGATACGAAAAGCGCGCAACTCGGTATACCACCGATCGTTGTACTCCCGTGATTCGGCGCTAAACGTTGCTTTCAGCGTATCGCCATCCGCGAATTGCTTTAGATCGTTTGCTTTATCGCCCCAGGCCGTCAGACACACTTTTTTAGGATATTGACTATCAAGAGTTTCGATAACAAACTCTTGTTTGTTCCATGCCCCATTTTTGCCCTGCCCCGTCACTTCTGGCAATACTTTTACGAGCTTCCCTACTAATTCCAGTGCCATACTAGTTAAACTATTGATCGTTATTAAGAACGATAAAATTACAAATTTTGGGTCATTTTTGGGAGCTTTTTCACTAAAAAATGAAAAGAAAAACGCCCTTATTTGCATTGACAGAATAAAAAGCCTATGTTTGCACCCGCAATCAGGAAATGGCCACGTGGTGAAACTGGTAGACACGCCATCTTGAGGGGGTGGTGCTGCAAGGCATGGGAGTTCGAGTCTCCCCGTGGTCACTCGACTATTTATGTAATCCGCTGAATAACACAACGTTACAGCGGATTTTTTTATTTTCCTGCGAAACTACTTCTCCGATCACCCTGCTTCCTAGTAAATCACAAGCTATCACTGCTCGTTTTTTCAGATCATTGATAAACTAGAAAGATGAAAGTAGTTCCTTTAGCGATTTGCATTGCCTGAATCCTCAGCATCAGAAAAATCAGTAGCTTGTAAGCCTTAGCCGTTCAGGCTTATATCCTAACAATCATCAGCCAAAAAGTTGACCCTGCTCAGGACCAGATGCAATCAGGAAGCGCATCTTTGCGGGTACCGGCATCGAGCTAGATTGTTTTATCCTGCTTAGCGTGATTATGTATGGTGTCCTACCCTTTCGTATCTTAAATGATTTAACTGGCGAATAAAGTCAACCGGTCGCGATTACGGCTGAAACGAACGCAACATGGTTTGACCTATATGGCCTTTGACTTATTTTTTACGGAAAACAAACTCCTGTTTCTTGCTTTTAGCGCTTATCCGTGGTTGATTCATCCGCTAGCTTCTCATCAAACAATCATCGAGATTCCTCGTTCGGAAACATAAACATTGTATGACGGTCGGGAGATGGTATGTACTCGATCCCTAGCTCGTAACGAAGCCTTTTTCTTTGACCCAGTTGACACGATCAGCGGAGGTGTTGTCAACTTCCTGTACATTCGGTCAGTGATTTTTGAACAGCATATGACGAAATCCATATTTATCGCATCGGTAGAGCCTTACACGGGTAAATCCTTGTTAGCGCTCGGCCTGGTAAACAGCCTTTTGGGTAAAACACAGAAAGTTGGTTACTTCAAACCCATTATCACTCCACAGCTTCCCGGCCAGAAAGAGATTCATATCGAGGCCATTCTGGATTACTTCGCCCTACCCATTCCTTACGAGGACACGTATGCGTTTACCCGGCAGGAAGCCCTCCAGCATATGGAACAGGAAGAGCGGGGCGAAATGCTTAACACCATCATCAGCAAGTACAAGAAACTGGAAGAATCCTGCGACTTTACGGTCATTGAAGGTAGTGATTTTCTGGGGGAGGGTATTGCTTTTGAGTTTGAATCGAATGCCGCTATTGCTAAAAATCTCGGCGCTCCCGTCCTGATCATCATCAGTGGAGAGTCTAAATCGACCGCCCAGATTATCAGCGCAGCCCTGAGTGCACTGCAAGGTTTTGAGAGCCGGGAGGTTCAGGTGCTGGGTCTGGTTGCCAACCGGGTCAAAGCGGAGCAGGTAGACGACGTTCGGGAACTGCTTCGGATGCAACTACCCGCCGGCATGATGCTTACCGTCATACCGTGGGAAAAGCAGCTCCAGAGTCCGACCATGAAAGAGATCAGGGACGCGCTCGGCGCGAAAGTACTCGTTGGCGAAAGTCTGCTTTCCAATCAGGTAGACAACTTTGTGACGGGTGCCATGATGCTGCCAAACTTCCTGAATTACATCAAGGAAAACGTACTTATCGTGACGCCCGGCGACCGGGGCGACATCATCATTGGCGCGTTGCAGGCGAATCTGTCGGCCAATTACCCAAAAGTAGCGGGTATCGTGCTGACCGCAGGGACGGAGCCGGACGAGCCCGTCACCCGCTTGATTGCAGGCCTTCAAACGGTTATTCCCATCCTCACGGTACAGCAGGGTACGTTTGGTACGACAACCGCCATCGGGGCCATTCATTCCCGCATCACCGCCGACAACCGAAAGAAAATCGAACTGGCTATCGACGTATTTGAAAAGAACGTGGATACCAAAGCGCTGGACGACCGACTGGTTACGTTCCAGTCCGAAGGTATCACTCCGCACATGTTCCAGTATCAGCTCGTCAAAACGGCCAGAAGTCAGAAAAAACACATTGTTCTACCGGAAGGAAACGACGATCGGATCCTGAAAGCGGCCGCCCGTCTGGTCGCTCAAAATGTTGTCGAGCTGACTATTCTGGGCGATGAAGCCGAGATATTGGCGGCAACAAAGCGATTGGGGATTACGCTCGAACCCGGCTCGGTGACCATCATAAACCCGGCCACTTCGGAAAACTACGACGCGTACGCAGCGACGTTGTACGAACTGCGCAAAGCGAAAAACGTGAACCTGGACATGGCGCGCGATATGATGCTGGACGTTTCGTACTTTGGTACGATGATGGTCTACCAGGGTCATGCTGATGGTATGGTTTCGGGCGCGGTCCATACCACCCAGCACACCATCCGACCTGCCCTGCAATTTATCAAAACCAAGCCGGGTGTCTCGCTGGTGTCATCGGTCTTTTTTATGTGCCTGCCCGACCGCGTATCCGTCTTCGGCGACTGCGCCGTAAACCCGAATCCAACCGCTTCTCAACTGGCCGAAATCGCCATTTCATCCGCTGAAAGCAGTGCACGCTTCGGTATTGAGCCGCGCATTGCCATGCTTTCTTACTCGTCGGGAACGTCGGGTGAAGGCGAAGACGTGGAAAAGGTACGACAGGCCACGGCCATTGTTCGACACAAGCGCCCTGACTTAAAAATCGAAGGACCGATTCAGTACGATGCCGCCGTCGATCCGCTGGTAGGCAGTCAGAAACTACCCAATTCCGATGTAGCGGGTCGGGCCAGCGTGTTGATTTTTCCCGATTTGAATACCGGCAACAATACGTACAAAGCCGTACAACGGGAAACGGGTGCGCTCGCCATCGGTCCAATGTTACAAGGACTCAACAAACCCATTAATGACCTGAGCCGGGGCTGCACCGTCGATGATGTGTTTAATACCGTCGTCATCACGGCCATTCAATGTCAGGATACTATTTCCTAGTTTGACAGGATTACCAGGATGAGATAGCGTTTTACCTAATTTTTAATCGTGCCTTATCTTGTTGATCCTGTCAGAAAACAAACCAGTATGTATATTCTTGTAATTAACGCGGGCAGCAGTTCGTTGAAATACCAGCTGTTCGACATGCCCTTAGATAAGCCTCTGTGCACGGGATTAATTGAACGGATTGGTACGAACGAGGCATTCATCCGGCACAAAATATTGACAGTCGATCCAACTCAAACCATCGAGCGGCAGGAAGCGATTGCGGATCACTCAGCAGGGCTTCAGCAAATGGTAGAGCTACTGTCAGACGCTGAGATTGGTTTGATCCATTCAGCCGACGATATCAAGGCCGTCGGGCACCGGGTCGTACACGGGGGCGAACGGTTTGCCAACGCCACTCTGATCACACCGGCGGTTAAAGAAACGATCAAAGATCTGTTTCCGCTGGCCCCCCTTCATAACCCCATCAATTACCAATGCATTGAGATTGCCGAAAAAACGTTTCCGAACGCACGGCAAATTGCGGTCTTCGACACCGCGTTTCACCAGACCATGCCGGAATACGCTTTCCGCTACGCCATTCCAGAATCCCTGTACACCGATGAAGGCATTCGGGTCTATGGCTTTCACGGCACGAGCCACAAATACGTAAGCGAGAAAGCGGCAGCCTGGCTGGGCAAACCCGACGCCAAGCTCATCAGTATTCACCTGGGCAATGGATGTAGTATCACCGCCGTTCAAAACGGTAAATCGCTGGATACCAGCATGGGGTTTAGCCCACTCGCGGGTCTGGTTATGGGAACCCGCTCTGGTGATATTGACCCTTCCGTTATTTTTCATCTGATCGCCAAAGGCTATAGTGCCGATGCGGTAAATAACCTGCTTAACAAACAATCCGGTATGCAGGGTCTGACGGGTTTAAATGACATGCGCGACATTCGAAAGGCGCTGGAAGCGGGCAATCAGGCAGCCGCCCTTGCCCTCGACATCTACGCCTATCGTATTCAGAAGTACATCGGTAGTTATGCGGCTGTCCTGAACGGCCTGGATGCGTTGATTTTTACCGCAGGTGTGGGTGAGAACGATAGTGCCATGCGCGAACAGATCTGTGCCAACCTCGACTTCCTGGCTGTTTACCTCGATTCGGACAAAAACAGGGTCGCTACGGGGGATGTACGGGAGGTCAACCGGTCCGATTCTGCGGTTAAGATTCTCGTGATACCCACCAACGAAGAGTTAGAAATTGCCCAACAGAGTTTTGATTTATTGGAAACCGCTTAATCTCTGTAGTCAGCATTTATAGGCAATTTATGGGTGCTGACTGTCAATTCGCTGGTTTGAAATACGTGTTCCGGTAGCGTAATTATGCTATAGATTTGCTATAGTTAGTATATACTTTAATTATAATTTCTTATTTTTAAGGCAGTATACAACAAATGACTTTATGCAATTTTATACGCGATTTTTATGCTACGACAGCCCGGATCGACAGACCACAACTCAAATTCACCCGGATATTCCAACGGACGTATTACCGGATTATGGCTACAATCAGCTTGTAAGGGTAGGTCGTGTAACTGACGCCCCTGCAACCTGGCCTTGCTATGTGGTAGCCCATATTACCCATTTGCAACAGATCGATGATCCGGGCGGGGATGGCAGCAAAGCCTTGTTGTTCAACGTATTTCTGGCTCGATACGAACAGTGGCCTCAATTCTACCTCCCGCAAATGGCGTTGGGTCCTCTTGAACTAACGCAGTAGCGGGCTCATACACTACACCAAACGTCCGGTTAGCTCCTGCTACCGGACGTTCTTATTTTTGCGACTAATCACCTTGTCTAGCCTAACAGATCGTGCAGCCACTGTAATGGCGTTTCGCTCAGGCATGCTGTAGTGCTTTGATCAGGAGCGGGACTGGTTAATGGCGCATCCTCCCGGTAGCAAATAGTCTACCAAACGGACGATCAACCGGTCAACGTAATTGTCTAGTCGTGAAAGAGCAGTGATAAGAGAAAGCATACGGTTGAAGGTTCGGTCAACGCTACCTCCGATAGTTTGACCAGTACGTTGACGATAAACGTGCTATTGCATAGCCACCACCCGGCTGATCTGCTGAGCGGGTTGGGTCGACAGGTTTAACTGCTTACGGATGCTACCTTCCGACGATTGTACTTCCAGCTCGTATTTGCCGTCGGCCAGTTCAGCGACGTTTAGTTTTACGGCGTACTTAGCATCGTTCTTGTTGATATTCTGCCGGTAAATCACCTGGTTAGCATCGTCCCGAAGCAGGATTACCACCGGTATCTGCGCCGTCTTGCTGACCGCAACGCGAATCTGGTTGTTGGTCGTCACATAAGCGCTGGCATCGAAGGAAAGCGTCTTCGGCGTAGTTGGATTGCTCAGTGTAGCAGCGCTGATGAGTGCGGAAAGAGCCAGTTTGTTAATCATTGGTAATAACATGGTAGTAGTGCGTTTAGTGTTGTTTACGTGTTCACTACTACTAAGCCAAAGGTTGTGCCAACATAGTCCAATAACTGATTATCAGATAGTTATAATAAATACCTTGTCAAACGCTGTCCGTATTTGGACAACTATTGTTCACTTGCGGACAGAAATCCGTGGAGCCCGCACTAAGACCATGTTTCCTTGTCTTTAGTGGGCTGAACCTGCTTTTCTAACGGCTCTGGAGCATCATCCACGGGCGATTTGGCTGGGTTACCCACGTTCATTTACCACCTTTTTGATGATATAACTTACCGGAGATGGTAATTAGTCGATGCGCTAATGCAACGTTCCAGAGCCTTTCCAGTACGTACGAAGCAAGGAAAAAGCCTCCAGCCAGTCCTGGTAACGAATTGGCTTAACGATATACGAATTAGTAGCGCAATTGAATGATTCGTTGATATCGTCGGGATCGGCCGACTGGCTCAGGACGATAGTTGGCAGATGTTGGTATACGGGGTGGTTCTTAATCGCTTTCAGGACCGAGTAGCCCATAGCAGCACTAGGTAAATACAGATCTAATAAAATCAGTACGGGAAGTTCGTTCCTATTCACCACACTCGCGTTCAGGTAAGGCATTACGCGACTTTCCTCGTCAATCCAGACTGCCTCCAGTTCCGGAAACTGCTGAAGCAAAGTCCATCGAATAAGAAACCACTGATCGGCATTATCTTCAACAACAAGGATGGTAGGTTTTGACGGATTTAAGGCACTGGTTTCGGGCTTCATAAAGCAGGATTAGGATGGTGAGAAGTGACGCGTTTCTTGTCGAACTGATTGGATTAAGCCAAGATGATCGCGCGGGTTAACACAAGTAGTAGCTGATACAAAACACGTCCAATGCCCTGTGAGACGACATTAGTATATTGTTAGCAGCCATATGTACATAAGATTATTTTAATAGGGCCGAATCGAACGTTTGGCGAATAAACACAGTTACCCTAAGGAACAACTTATACAATGACCCCACTTGACACCGATTGCGTCTTTCTGGTAGACGACGATGAAGATGACCGCTTCTTAGTACAGCAAGTTTTCAAGCAACTCAGCCCAGAGTGTCAGATCAAATCCCTGTTTAATGGCGAACAGTTAATCAACGCGTTAGCTACAGCCGCTGTCTTACCGAGTTTAATTTTGCTGGATTTAAACATGCCGTTTATGAGCGGTATGGAAGCTCTGCGGTTCATTCGTCGGGAACCAAAGTACCAGTCAATAGCCATTGTTATCCTGACTACATCGAGCAACCCCTTCGATCAGCAACAAGCGCTGAAACTAGGAGCCAACGATTTTATCACCAAACCAGCGGACATCAAGGGGCTAAATAAAGTTATTCTTCAACTGCGCCAGAATTGGCTGCTCGGCAACTGCATCACTTCGTGCGACCGTTCCACGCAGCCGTGAGTTAAGACAACTTACCATACGTTCGAGACCTTAAAGACATAGTGCTTCAACTTTCCGGCAGGAGTACAAATAAGTCCGGGACTTTAGATTACCCCGGACTTAAGCAAACCCTCTTATCTGTCCGTATTACAGCCATTCAACGAAAGTACCCATACAGTTACCCCTTGTAATGAGGCAACGGCAAAACATTCAGCAATAACGCCCGACCTCATTGAAGTCGGGCGTTATGCACTATCTATTCAGAAAAACAAATCACTGGTTAATTTCCTGGCACGGATAAGAAGTTATCACTCTGATAAACTAGTGAGCATATGGTTCTTGTCAGTATACACTCAATTCGTTTGAATGCTTTTGGATGTTAACCGCTGGCCGATCACTCCGAAATAGATTGTATTTCAAAATGGCATAGATCGCCCGAAAGCCATCGCGCCAGCCTATTTTCTTTCCCTCCGCATAGGTACGTCCATAGTACGAAATTCCTACTTCATAGATTCGGATAGCCGGTATCCGGGCCAGTTTCGCCGTTACTTCCGGTTCAAAACCAAATCGTTTTTCCTGCAAATTAATCCCCTGAATCAGATTGGTCTTAAACACCTTATAGCAACTCTCCATATCCGTTAGATTCAGATCCGTAAAGACGTTTGATAATAGCGTCAGGATCTTGTTGCCTACCGAATGCCAGAAGTACAAAACCCGGTGCGGCTGATTGCCAACGAAACGGGTGCCAAAAACAACATCGGCTTTACCGTCGAGCAGCGGCTGTAACAGCAATCCGTATTCGTTAGGATCATATTCCAGATCGGCATCCTGTATAATAAGCCAATTGCCGGTAGCCAGCCGAATACCGGTCTGCAAAGCGGCTCCTTTGCCTTGATTGGTTGCGTGACGAACATACTGGAGACAAAAATCCGGATGCTCGTCCTTAAATGTCTGGACCAACAGACCGGTCTGATCGATTGAGCAATCGTCAATCACAATGATTTCTTTCTGAATGTGTGCAGGCAACGGAGCAGCCAAAACTTTGTCTAACAACGCGTAGATGGTGCGCTCTTCGTTGTAAGCGGGAATGATGATACTCAGCTTCATTTGGATAGATTGGAATTAATTGCTAATGAGTCGGTGGGGTTCGGGTTTCGGCGGAAGCCGTCGGCAATGGTGCGGCCCCGCAACTGAAGATCGTTGAAGAAAAAAGGCGTGCAAGGCTGCTCAATATCGAAACAGGATTTGCAGGGAGCCTTCGGGACCAGGACAGCGAGCTTACTGCGCGTCCATCGTCGTTGGTAAGGAATCGATCCGGCATACCGGTGGCTCAAGGGCTGGGGCTTCCATAATAAGCTACTCATCCGATCCCGTTTACGTGTGTCTTCACCTACGACGAAGTAGCCAAGCAGGCCAGTCATTAATACGATTATCGGTACGCGCACGACAAGTGGGTGAATCGGGTGCCGTACCAACGCACCGATGGGCAACAGGGCGGCTGTCCAGATAAACGCGTAACCAAACCGGAACTCCGGTGCTTTGATAAACCAGAAGACAAATCCGGCAAACGCCACGGCATAAACAGTCAGCCAGCTCCAGCTCTGTACCCGCTTCCGGGCAGACACCCACAGGAAGAGCACGAATACGGGCGAAGCAAAGGCCAGCAGAAAGGTTGGCCGATTGGGCCAGTTGTACCAGAACCACCAGTGCGTCCACCACCACGACACCCAGCGTCCCAACGGCCAGGTCAGCTTTTCGGGATCAAACTCGGTCTCAGCCACATGGAACCGTGCCCAGTACGTAATGATCTGTTGTTCGTACTGTGCCAGGACAGGATCTACTTTCCAGTCAACAGAAAACAGGTCTGGTTCTGTAAGCGGGAAAAGCAGGTAGCCGGACAAAATAACGTTTTTGACCAGCCAGGGAATAAGCAGGAAACCCCCTAACGCCATCGCGGCCACGCTGTTTTGCCAGGTTACCCACCGTCGGCAGCCGTACCCCAGCAATGGCAGAGCAAGCAGCAACGGAAGTGTAGCCAGTTTAACAGTCAGGCACGTAAACACGAGGGCCAGCAGCAAGAAAGTCAGAAACTTGTTGTCCTGCGTTCGTCCATTCAGCCAGAACAAAAAAAAGAACAGGGTTAACAGAGTGGCCCACACGTCGGGCGTAGGTGCGTTTACCTGACGGATCAGAAAGAACAGGCTCAGTCCTAGTACACCAACCTGAAAAACTTGTAAGGCAGGCGTCGTATCGGCTCGCCAGAGTTGCTGGATGACGTAGCTACCGAACACCAGCAAGAGGAATCCATTCAGCGGAAACAAGGTTTGCCCCACCAGGTCGGTACATCCAACAGCGGCTCCAATCGCAAAAAAGCTTGAATTGAACGCCAATCGACTGAATAGATTTCCGAGTCCGGGAATCGTCGCAAATCGTTCGGCATACCGGATAGCGGGCAAATGATAAGCGCCACTATCCGGGTTAGTCGGGCGTTGGATCGCGTACAAAAGCACCACCGCAACCAGCAGCCACCATACAGGCTCTCGGCCTATCGTTCGCAGGTAGATCGTAGCGTTACGAATCGACTGGTTTAGCAGACGCCCGTTTATAAAAGCGGCTAGTAACACCAATCCGACAACGGAAGCAAGGTTGATGGGAATGAAAATAGACGCAAGTTGCAGCAGGCCAACCGCACCGATAAGACCCGTTAGAATCGTTTCGGTGGGCGATGCCCTGATCGCCCACCGACGAGGCATCAGGTGAATAACTCCTTCACCGAATACCCAGAATAGAAAGTACAGTAGAAGCCATAGCAGCAAAAGAACCAGCATAGTTCGATTCCTTGGGTTAACACCGGTCGCTTTCCGGCAATCGTTTATTCGAAAAGTATTCCAACTTATCTGTTTATAGACTACCCCTACAAAACGTGAATGCCGATGCGCCTTTTTTTTTCGCAATTGCCTTAATACGTTCGCATTCGTGAACGGGCTTGGGCGAAAAAAAAGTAGGCGCACAGCCCGGTTCCAGAATGACCGGCTGTGCGCCTACAGTTGTACGAACTGACCGACGACGATGAACCACTATCCGTTCAAAGCGTGGGCTTTAACGGCTTACTCATTGTCTTTAAAATGTACACTCCAAAATCCGGTGTCCTTGTATCGCAACGGGAATCGTTTTCACGACTTTCACCTGCCCCTGTTTGATAAACTCCTCAATCTGGTATTGGCTATCTTCATCGACAATGTAGAAATGAGGAAAATTAGTTTTGTTAAAGCTCGCTTTGGGCACTATGTCGTTGACCTGATAATTGTCCCGTACCGATTTAAGGATTTTGTGTTCAACGGTAGCGTTCAGGTAGTTGCCCGGTGTAACAGCCGTTTGCCAGTCCAGCAAATAACAAACCCTGGGCGCTAGTTTATGAAACCAGATAGGCAGAAAATAATCCGCCGTTTCGACAAAAATAGGGTAGCTTTTGTCCAGCCCTTCAAAGTAAGGTAGGATGTCGCCGGAAAAATGAGGCAGCTTCCGGTTCTGGTACACGATAAACGTCCCTACAAACAGCACATACACCCATAATAGACCGCTCGACAAACGATTATAGGTTCGGTAACCGAAAAAGTAATAATAGGCGTAGATCAGCTGATAGATAACCAACAGTGAACTCGGCCATAAATACCGACTCAAAAAAATGGATGTATGAACCAGCGAGACGGTCAGCGCAATACCGATTGTGAGCAGGTAAATAAAGCCCGACAAGCCATAAAAGACAAACGCTTTATCGCGAATGACCTCTCGAAAAGGAGCTTTTGTTTTTTTAAGGACGATGTACAGAAACAAACCGGCGATCACCACAAACCGAGCGATTGGTAACCACAGCAGAAACGGGTTATAGTCCAGTTTTGACGACAGATTCGGCGCAATCTCCCCAACGGTGTTGAAGAACGACAAAAAAGTTGGCAGCGGAATCCAGGAATGGGGCTTACCAGCTTGAGACTGGATGGCGAAGCTGGGGTACCAGCTGACCAACCAAACAAGCAGAATCAGACCATGCGTTCCAATGACCAGCAGGTACTTACGCTCCTTTGACCACAGCCATAACAAGGCAAAAAAAGCGCCCGAAGCCGCCAGATAAAACAAGCCAAAATTATGGGCAAACAACAAACCTACCCCGAGCAGCACATGGGCGACGAGCAGCTTAGGCCGGTTGGGGGTTATACTGAGTTGGTGTATCGTAATAAAATAGCCGCAGCCAATCAACAGAAACAAGGCGTAGGCACGAATCTGAGTAGCCAGCGACAGACTCAAAAACGTCAAACTGACCATGCACGTGACAAGAACAAAGTTTTGAATCGGTGTACCAATCAGCTTAGTTGAATAGTAAAAGAATAGGGCTATCGTCAGAGAAAAAATAATAATTGATACGACCCGCAAAAACTGCGTATTCAGACTGATAGAATGCCCGATCAGCCAATACAGATTCGCAAAAAGGGGCGGGTTAGCGTCCATTCCACTTACCACCGCTTTGTTCATATGTGCGATGGACGGGTCAGCGATCAGGATGTCACTAAGTACCTCATCCATCCATAACCAGCTGTTTTTCAAAAACAACGACGTTATCAAGCTTACCGATAACAGCACAAAAATGCCGACACCCAGGCTCAGCGCTCGTGGACGGTTAACGCTAACGTCACGTTGACGAAGCACAGCCGGACTGATCCCGTCATAAAAAGTACCCATAGAAAATATAGTTTCAGGTTGTATCGAACTCGTATGGGTGTGAATAGGAAGGCCTGACCGTTTTTGCTATAACAGCATCGGCAAGCTAAGCCAGTGAAATTGTACCAAAAGGCCGTAGTTATACTACTAGACAAAACTCTCTAAAATTGAGTGGACTTATGGTCTAAAGTAAAGTTATTTCCAGAATAAGTGAGGCAATGGCTCTGCCGGTTTGTTGAAACCGACACCGCAGAAGCACAAAAGCCTGAGTTCTACCGAACGACAAACATTCTACTATACCTATGGTTGAAATAGCAGGGAGCACTTCCCTCCTGTTTTTGACACGGTAAGACAAACTGGTTCTATGCAACAAATGCCTTTTTCCCGACGGAATTTTATTCAGAAGCTTGGCGCGACAGCCTTAGTCATCCCAAGTCTGACCACGTTATCAGGGCTTCAGGGATGTGGTTCCAAAAGCAGCGAGTCATCGGCGGAATCGGCTTCATCGACGACAACCAATTCAGGTTCGGAACGCAAGCTAGGAATTGCGCTGGTCGGATTGGGCAAGTACAGCGAAGGGGAATTAGCGCCAGCGCTGGAGAAAACAACCTTTTGCCGACTGGCCGGTATTGTCACGGGAACACCCGACAAGGCCGAAACCTGGAAGAAAAAATACGACATTCCCGATAAGAACGTCTATAACTACAAGACGTTTGACAAAATTGCGGACAACCCCGACATTGATATCGTTTACGTAGTATTGCCGAACTCGATGCATGCCGAATACGTCATTCGAGCAGCACAGGCCGGTAAACACGTTATTTGCGAAAAACCGATGGCGCTGACATCAGACGAATGTCAGAAGATGATCGACGCTTGCAAAAAAGCCAACAAGAAGCTTTCGGTTGGCTACCGGCTTCATTTTGAGCCGCATAATCAGGAAATGATGCGGTTAGGCCAGAAAGAAGTTTTTGGTAAGGTAAACAAAATCATTGCCCAAAATGCGCAGAAACAGGAGAATGATACACCCTGGCGTCTTGGCGGTGGTGTAGGTGGCGGTGGGCCGTTACGCGATGTCGGCATTTACTGTCTGCAAGGGGCCATTTACACCAAAGGACAGGTACCCATTGCCGTAACCGCCAAATACCACCCGATAACCGACCCTAAAAAGTTTGCGAAAGTAGAGGAAGGCGTCGATTTTCAACTCCACTTTGCGGATGGTACCGTTGCCGAATGCCGAACCAGCTACAACGATCAGTACAATAAATTACGCGCCGAAGCGGCCAAGGGTTGGTTCGAACTCGACCCCGCTTACCAATATGATGGCCTTAAAGGGCAAACTAGTCAAGGCAAGATGAACATAGAAAATGTACCGCAGCAGGCTCGACAAATGGATGCTTTTGCCGAATGTGTCCTAAACGATAAACCGACTACCGTACCCGGCGAGATGGGTATGCGCGATGTTCAACTGATTGAAGCAATTTTTCAGGCGGCTAAAACTGGTACGAAAGTATCGACCAAGGCGGTGCAGCAGATCTTGGACCCTGTCGCTAGTCGCTAACCGCAACATGCGCTGAATTGGCCGTAGTCTGGAACATCTATGAATTTACGTGACGCTGAATCCAAATGAATCGACAAAGACGTATATACCATGTCTATCTCGTTATGTAGCTTACTGATCTTGAAAATAGACTGACACTATTAAGAACCGGTCTATTTTCTCGTCTGTATCCGTTAGCTGTGCGCTGTATCCTAATTTGCTCAACCTGTGGATATTTCACCTCATAGTGCACAGCTACTCACCTGATAAAACTACCTAATTTTTTTAGCGACAACTATCTAAAGAGTAAGTAAAGTCCTGATTAACCAGGTTTTTGCGCGTGTATTCATACGCACGGTTTGTACTGAAACGGCTTGGCAAATAATTTGTCTATCATAACACCGTCCAGCAATTCATTAAACAGCACAAAAGTATGCGCCAATCCTTGCTTATTCTTGCCGTCGTTATCAGCAGTATCCTTTGTTTGTTCGGCTACTGTGCTGCGCTGATCGATTGGATACAGGATTTTCAAACAGGCGTGTATACAACAAGTTATCTGGAAGCCACCTTTGAAACGGCAGCGATTCTCCTCTACTCCTACGCTGGCTTCTTCTTTCTTAAGCGTAGAGTAACGCTTTAACCAATTAAGAAAGTACGTATTTTTTCTGGTCGTCACGAGTGACTGTTTTCGATTCGAGTCACAAAGACCACTGTCCCATAGCCTGATTCTCTGAGCTGAAAATCGCGCACCAATCGCTGTGCTTCTATAACGCGTCCCCTACTACACCGTTTATTTCAGCGTTGGAATAACCCTTATGCTCATTCACGAGGTTATACCCTGGTAAGGTGTTTAACTGCCTTCTATAAAGTGAGCAGATCAACTACCTGCGGAAAAACTACTCTACAATACGGAACGATATGATGAACGAAGGCCTGACTAGATACGTATGGTGGCAGGAAGGAATTATTTATCAAATTTACCCCCGGTCGTTCCAGGATAGCAATGGCGATGGCATTGGTGATCTTCAGGGGGTTTTGCAACGACTGAATTATCTCTCAGCGCTAGGCATTACAGCCGTCTGGCTATCTCCCATTTATCCGTCGCCAATGGCTGACTTCGGGTACGACATCGCTGACTATCAAGGTGTACACCCGCTGTTCGGATCACTCAACGATTTTGATGCGTTAATCGAAGCAATCCACCAGCGCGGCATGAAACTGATTCTGGATCTGGTGCCAAACCATACGTCCGATCAGCATCCCTGGTTTCTGGAGTCCCGCTCGTCGCGCGACAACCCAAAGCGGGATTGGTACATCTGGCAGGATAAACTTCCCGACGGCTCTCCACCCAACAACTGGCTAAGTGTGTTTGGTGGCAACGCCTGGGAATGGGACGAAACAACGGGGCAATTTTATTACCACGCTTTTCTGAAGGAACAGCCCGATCTAAACTGGCGAAATCCGGAAGTGCAGGAAGCGATGTTGAACGTAATGCGCTTTTGGCTAGACAAAGGCGTTGATGGGTTTCGGGTGGATGTTATGTGGCATCTTATCAAAGACAAAAACCTGCGCGACAACCCGGTCAACCCTGACTACCAGCCGCACATGGCTACCTACGATCAATTGCTGCCAGTCTACTCTACCGATCAACCGGAGGTACACGACCTAGTCAGGCAGATGCGGCACGTTCTGGATGGCTACACCGACCGGTTGCTGATCGGCGAAATCTATCTCCCTATCCACCAACTCGTTACCTACTACGGTATTGATGGCAAGGGTGCTCACCTTCCGTTCAATTTTCAGCTATTGACGCTGCCCTGGGAAGCCCGTCAGCTAGCTACCGCCATCGACCAGTATGAAGGCCTTTTGCCCGCCAACGGCTGGCCGAACTGGGTACTTGGCAACCACGATCAGCCCCGGATAACCAGCCGCATAGGTAGAGAACAGGCTCGGGTAGCCGCGCTGATGCTATTGACCTTACGCGGTACCCCCACGATCTACTACGGGGAAGAAATCGGAATGCAGGATGTTCCGATTCCGTTCGATGAGGTGCAGGACCCCCAGGGGTTGAACATGCCCGACAAAAATCTGAGCCGCGACCCAGTCCGAACACCCATGCAATGGGACGACAGCCCAAACGCCGGATTTACGGAAGGGAAGCCCTGGCTTCGGCTGGCCCGAAATTTTTCGCGGGAAAACGTCGAGCGTCAGCAGCAGGACCCCTACTCGATGCTTTCGTTCTACAAACGACTCATCAAACTCCGGCAGCAGGAACCCTCGCTGATGGTTGGTGATTACGTGCCGGTGTACGCCAGCGAGCAGGTCCTTGGGTACATGCGTCAGTTCGACGGGCAGCCTCGTTTTCTCGTACTGCTCAATTTAAGCCACCGTCCCTGTTACCTAACACTAAACGATTCATCAATCAACGGCGTCGTTGTACTCGCTACGGCTCCGGAGTGGGAAGGTAACCGAGTGACCAACTCAATCAGTTTGGGCGGGGACGATGGCCTGTTAATTCGATTAGACTAATTATTGCAATCACTACATGAAGACGATTGGCGCAACGTATACCGGAAACGGTAACTGTGTATTTACGGTATGGGCTCCCGAAAAAGAAAGCGTTACCCTGCATATCGTGCACCCAACGGAGCAAGAGTTGCCGATGCAGCCTAAAGGTCTGGGGTATTTTCAACTGGACGTAGCGTCGGCGAAACCGGGTACCCGCTATTTTTACAAGTTGGATGATGAGCACGAATACCCCGATCCAGCCTCTCATTTTCAGCCGGAGGATGTACACGGGCCTTCCGAGGTAATCGATCAGTCGGCCTACCAATGGCACGATCAAGCCTGGCGGGGATTGCCGTTCCGTGACCTTATTTTCTACGAATTACATGTGGGCACGTTTACGCCCGAAGGTACTTTCGAAGCCATTATTGAGCGGCTGGATGACTTGGCCGAGGTCGGCATCAACGCGCTCGAACTCATGCCGGTCTGCCAGTTTCCCGGCGGACGGAACTGGGGCTACGACGGCGTGTATCCGTATTCCGTTCAACATTCGTACGGTGGACCGGAGGGTCTTAAAAAGCTCGTCGATGCCTGCCACGCCCGTGGCATTGCTGTGTTTCTGGATGTAGTGTACAACCACATGGGTCCTGAAGGCAATCACTTCAGTCAGTTTGGCCCTTACTTTACTAGCAAATACTGTACGCCCTGGGGTGATGCGTTGAACTTTGATGGGGTATGGGCCGATGGTGTACGCAATTTCTTTGCCAACAACGCGCTGTTCTGGCTGGAACAGTACCACATTGACGGCCTAAGATTGGACGCTACCCATGAAGTATTCGACATGAGTGCCGTATCCATATGGGAGTTGATGCATGACCGGGTAAGCCAACTGGAGCAGCGGCTCGGTCGTTCGCTGTATATTGTGGCCGAATCAGATCTCAACAGCCCGAAAGTTGTTACACCCCCGGCGTTGGGTGGTCACGGATTCAACGCGCAATGGCTCGACGATTTTCACCATTCGTTTTTTGTGCTGATCTACAAAGATGCCCAAAAACGATACGTCGATTTTGGGCGTATGGAACAGCTGGCGAAAGCGTATACGGACGGATTTGTCTTTACCGGAGAGTATGCCCCTTCCCGAAAGCGACAATTTGGCCGCTCTTCGGCGGGTGTACCGGCGGAGCGATACGTGGTTTTTAATCTCAACCACGATCAGGTAGGCAACCTCACCGGTAAGGAACGCCTGTCGAATCTGGTGAATTTTGACCGGCAGAAAATTGCCGCAGCCGCCATACTTCTTTCCCCCTATGTTCCCTTGTTGTTCATGGGCGAAGAATATGCCGACAAAACGCCATTCTATTACTTTATCAGTCATTCCGATCAGGAGCTGATCAAAGCCATACGGGAAGGCAGAAAGGAAGAATTCGGGTCGTTTAATGATGGCGAGGAGTTCCCCGAACCCGACGACGAAGCAACGTTTACCAAATCAAAAATCCAGTGGAGCGATCGCACAAAAGGGAAGCATCGACTCATGCTGAAATGGCACCAAACCTTGATTCAGCTGCGTCGTTCGCTGGCTCCCCTCCAACACATGGACAAAAGCAGCGTTCGGGTCACCGTTTTGAACCAGGCCGGATTCGTGCTACACCGACAAACGGAAGATGGCCTACAACACCTCGCTTGCCTATTCAATCTTTCCGACGAAGCGATTGACTACACCTTACCCGGCTGGGTCAATGCCTGGCAGAAATTACTGGATTCTAAAGAAGGACAATGGCAGGAAGACGGCGTTTCGTCAGAAGCGTTGTTACCCGATCAGGTGCAGGCCAGTCAATTGGTCCGTCTCTCTCCTTGTAGCGTGACCGTATACAGTGGAACACGGACCATTGATTAACGGCAATCGGTTTTTCACTCCGTCAGGAGAACTTACGAAAGTAACGCAAAAGTAAGGGGTCAGTTTAAGCGACATTTCGCCTAAACTGACCCCTTACTTTATTGATAACTAGAGTTTATTTAATGAACGGTCCTGCAATAGCCAGGACTTTTTCCTTCGTCAGGGGTTCATCAAACGCTTCCCGAACGATTTTCTCGGCAACCATCTCTGGAGAACCGTCTTTGACAAGTAGTCGGGGAGCGGTAACCGAGATCAAGTCAACCAGATCGTGCTGACGAATGTTGTTTTCGCCTTCATAAACCGCAGCGGGTGCACCGCCCGTTTCTTGTTCCGAAGCCCATACTCGCAGGCCACGAATCAGGCGTACATCGGCGGCATGGCGCGCTTCGACCGAGTGAATTTTTAACGCTGACAACAGAACGTCCTGATTGCCTTTGAGACGAGGAGCCTGCCCTTTGTAAGCGCGTACCCCTAGATCCTCGAACGACTGTGACAACACCAGGAAAGTTGCGTAATTAGAAAACACATCGGCAAACTTACCGCCAGCCGTGAAGTCGAACGTTGGTTTGCCTACGGCGCTGCCACCCAGGGCCGATTTCAGAAATTCGACGTGCTGTTTTTCGTGCTCGCCAATCTTCATAAATACCATGCGGTCGGCTTCTGGAATCAGCCCCCCTTTCGACAGACCCATTTCGTAAAATTCGGCCTCCAGGTATTCCAGCGTCAAGGCAAAGTTGAGCACATCGACAACTTCGCTATCGGCGGCAAACGCTTTGTTGAGCGTTGTTGCCAGAAACCCCGTGGTACCAACAGCGGCAACCGCTGTTTTCTTTAATAAATTGCGACGCGTAAACTCAACTCGTTCGTACGCTTCAGCATCACGTTTCTCAATGTCAGATAAAATGTTGAACAGGTTCATACGAGAGTTGGGTTATTTAGGAAGGTTGGCGACACTAATTTTTTGTTTGATAAACGGTTGTGCTTTCATCATTACCTCCTGAGCCGACAAAGCCCAGTCGCGGCCCTGTGCATCGATCAGTTCGTGACCCAGCGAGAAGTAGGTTTTGGGCCGGATCATGTACCGGGCTAACGTTGCATGACGCGCTTCGATAGACACCATTTTACCGGCAATCTTCAGCACTTCCACGTCCTGGATAAGTGGCCCTGCCCCATTAAAAGCAGCCACACCAACATCTTCAAACTTCTGGGCAGCGTCGAAAATGGCGTAGCGATCCCCGAAATTGATGCCGCTGAAATCAAACTCCAGATCCGGTATGCCATTGTTTGTCAGTATACCCCGGAAGAATTCGCGGTGAACCAGTTCGTGGTCGTGCAGTTCCGCCAGCACTTTACGATCTTCCTGGCTGATGCCGTAGGCTTTTTCGACGGCCGTTCCGTAGAAAGCCGTTTCAAGTTGGTCCAGCATGAAAGCCAGGTTGGAAATACCAATGTCGCCAGAACCCAGATCAACGGTACCGTCTGGCAGGATAGACGCGCCAACCCGTGCTCCCGAACGGCCGGTCTTTGGATTGATGGACTCGTCAGTTACTTCACGGGTACAGGAAGCAAGAAAAGCGGCTGTGGTAGCCGAAACTAAACCGAGTTGCCGCATGAACATTCGGCGCTCGACCGATGGAATGGCCGGGATGGTTGGTGTAGTTTTTTTGGATTGAACTTCGTTGAGTTTTTCCATAACAAAGGATAAATTGGATTAATGAAAAAGCCTTTTTACGAGACCATACTATTAATAGATTTAGTAGACTTTTGCTCAGAAAAATGATGAAAAATTAAGGCAACGGCCCAGGGTTTTTATTTCTGTTTTTTAACACCGAATAATTAAAAAATTTATCGGGTGATTTCTGAATTCGTGCGCAAAATCGTCGCGTTTTTCCGTTGGCAGAAAGCAGGTTTTTGCCGCTATTTTTTTACTGAACAGCCGACCGATTACCGGTCTAAATCCTCGTCTACAGAAGCAAGTCTGTTTTTAATTCTTTCAGTAAATGCGTTGCCTCCTGGATAACGAGTTGTACACTGTCGGGGTCAGCTTCCAGCACGATCCGGTGCCTGTCGGTATTCAACGGCCCCCACTCGGCAGGATCAGCCGATGTAAACACCACGACGCTGGGCGTTTGGCAGGCTACGGCCAGATGAGCTACGCCCGTGTCGTTGCTGACGACCAAAGCTGCTTTTTTGAGCAGACCGGTTAGACTGGCTAAATTCGTTTGCCCCGCTAGCGAGATCGCCGGGTGTTTCATCAGCCGCCGAACGGCCTCGATGATGGGTTCTTCGGCCTTCGTTCCTGTTAGCACAACGGCGTATCCCTGTTCGGCCAACGCATCGGCCACAGCTGCGAACTTGACTTCGGGCCAGCGACGCCCGGAGATGCCTCCCGCGTGAATACAGACGTATTCCTGAACAAATCCCTTAGACTGCGCTGAAAACAGCTTTATTTCAGGGCTTCCAATGGCGGGATGGGGCGGCTCTAACGCATCACCCTGTGTTTCAATGCCTAAAAAATTCATCAGTCCTACATGCCGCAGTACCTCATGTTTTTTCTCCGGGTAAGGCTGAAATAATCCCTTGTCGGCCGCCCACTGCTCACTCGAAACATCGGGCAAATAATAACCCGCTAGAACAGTCGCTCCGCACAAACCAAGCATGGCATTCACCAGCGTTCCGTTCCCCTGCATCTGCACCATAACGTCCCATTTTCGGTCCTGCATTGCTTGCAGAAAAGCAACCGTTTTCTCAGGGTCAACGGGTTGCTCGGGCAAGCCGGGCCAGCCGGGGAAAGCGATAAACTCGTCAACATACTGTGGGTAACAGGCCGCAAATTCCTCCGCCCAGGGTAGGCTAATCAGCGCAATATGGGCCTCCGGGTAGGCCGCTCGTAAAGCCCGGAACGCGGGTACAGCGCACAGCAGATCACCCAGTTTGATCGCCCGGAAGATCGCAATGGTGCGGGGGCGATGGCCCAAATACGCGGTTAGCTTGTCCATCTACCAATACCAGGTTTTATACCGAAACGCCCCGTAAAGCCGCCAGTAAATTGACAGAAATGGCTTAGATACGCCGGTCAGAATGGCCGTTCTGAGGTTTTCCCACTTCAGTGGAGAATCAGGCAGTTGTCGGCTAATAATCGTTATTGTCAGCAGCAGCCAGATGGCGAATACGCCAAGGGCAACACTCGTATGGCCAAGGGCAAGCGCTAGCAAACCCGCCACAAACGTTATGACGAATGCATAGTACTGCATGACGAGCGACCGATACGCCGGAATACGCTGACGAAACAAAACCGGATGTCGTTTGTAAAGCAGCGCGTCGTACCGATTTTTTCGCTCGTCGCGCAGACTCGCGTACCAGGGTGCTGACCGAATCGGGTGAACGATTACAGCCTCGGGGCACGTACTAATCGAAATATTCGCTTCCAGCAATTTAAACTGCAAATCACTGTCTTCCCGCCAGGCAATGTCGAACGCTTCGTCGAAGCCACCAACCCGTGCCAGCGCCGACCGGCGGCAAAATAGATTGGCCGTGACAAACTCGGCGGTTTCGAGCAGAGCGGTTGTGCGGTCGTGGGCGGTTGGCTGATCGGGCAACGGTATTTTTACCCGGCCTGTGATCACCTGCGCCCCGCGTTGCAGGGCAAGCAACCCGGTTGTAAGCCAGGCCGGTTGCGGCAGGCAATCGTCGTCCGTAAAGGCAATGTACGCCGTCTGCGCCGATTGCCAACCCCGGTTCCGGGCTGCTGCCGGACCCCGACGCACCGGCTGACCAAGGTACTGAATCGGTAGGCCTGTCTGCCCAACAATGCCCTGCACTGCCTGAGCTGTCTGGGCTTCGTTTCCATCATCCACCACCACAACGCGAAAGAGACTACGCTCCAGTTGTTGCTGCGCTAAAGCCAGCAGACACTTGCGCAACAGATCCGGTCGGCGGTAAGTTGGCACAACAACGGTGATTAAGGGTTCCATCATTTCAGATATGTTATCCTCGCTGAACATCGGTTTCTTCCAGAGCAACAGCGGCTTCATCTTGCCGGATAGCGGGCTTTTTTTCGAGCATAAACGAGCCGATGACCAACGCATCCAGCGGAGACGTCCAGAACGACTCAACCGCGTCGCGGGGTGAACAAACGACCGGTTCGCCCCGTGTGTTGAATGAGGTGTTAACCAGCACCGGCACGCCCGTCAGGTTCCCAAATTCGCGGATCAAATCGTAGTATGGCTTGTTTTGTTGTTCGTTAACCGTCTGAATCCGGGCCGTCCGGTCGGTATGCGTTACGGCCGGAATGTCGGCTACTCGTTCGGGGCGCACCTGATTCACGAACAGCATAAACGGCGACTGGCGCGCGTTGAGGAAATACGTGTCGGCGGCTTCTTCCAGCACAACCGGAGCCACCGGTCGGAAATCCTCGCGGTCTTTCAGGTCATTGAGTCGAGCCTGCATCTGGGCCGGGAACGGCGGGGCCAGTATTGACCGGGCACCCAACGCGCGGGGACCAAACTCCATGCCTTGCTGAAACCAGCCAATCACGTGCCCTTCGGCCAGATACGCAGCGACATCCTGTGCGGGATTTGCCAGACGGCGGTACGGCAGTTTCGACCAGTTCAGAAACGTTTCAATGTCATCATCCGTGTAGTTCGGCCCGAGATACGCGTGATCCATGCGGTACCGCCGATCCGGGCGCTTGCTTTCCTGTGCATCGATCCACATCGCTGCCCCGAGGGCTGTTCCGGCATCGCCAGCCGCTGGCTGTACCCAGATGTTTTTGAACGGTCCCCGATCGCGCAGCTGAGCGTTCATCACGCAGTTGAGCGCCACCCCGCCGGCCATGCACAGGCTATCCGCACCGGTTTGCTTATGCAGCCACGTGATCAGCTGCAAGACGGTTTCTTCGAGTACCAGCTGAACCGAGTGAGCAATGTCGAAATGGCGTTTTTCGAGCGGGCCGCCCCGTTGCCGGGCCGGGCCGAACGTTTCGTTGAGTCGTAGCGGGTCAATGGTGTAACCGCCCTGCCCATCCAGATGAATCAGGCTCCGGAAATAATCGGCATACACCGGATCGCCGTAAGATGCCACGGCCATCACCTTGTACTCGTCGGACGAATGCAGAAAACCGAGGTACGTCGTCATCTGCTCATACAGCAACCCGAGCGAGTGCGGCAGGTTAACCTCACCCAGCTTGGTCATGGTATTGCCTTCGCCCAGCCAGTAGCTTGTCGTCGCGACCTCCCCCCGACCATCCAGTACCAATACAGCCGCCCGCTCGTAGGGACTCGGCAAGAAGGCGCTGGCTGCGTGCGCCAGATGGTGATTGACGTAATGCCATTGGTACGGTCCATCGACGGTCGCTCCCCGGAAACGTTCGGTCAGGTGATGCGGAACTCCATCGACCAGATGCCCCGGTGCATTCAGGATAGCCGATAAAAATAAGCCTTCGTACGGATTTTCACCCGTGGTGGCAAGAGCGGCCACGCCAGCGGGATTCAGGGGAATCTCAACGGTGTTGCTTCCTGCGCGGCTACCAAGGATTAATTCAGGATCAAACGAATAGGCAATATGATCAATGTCGGCAAGGGTAATTTTCGCCGTTTTCAGGCAGAAATCAATGGCATTGTAAGGTATCTCATAGGTCGAGAACGGGATGGGTCGTTTGCCGTGCTTGATCCGGGAAAACCGTTCTTCCTCGGCCGCGGCTAGGACAACTCCGTCCTTAACGAGCGTGGCCGCAGAATCGTGAAATACCGCGTTGATGCCTAATGTGTACATGCTGGTTGTGCGTTTATGGTTGTAGTTTGAGGGTTTGCGACAGCGACGCTGCCAAGTACTATGGATTATAGACAATCGACAACGCGCGCACGGCCTGAACAATAGCCGCTGGTGAAGCGACGGGCTGTGCCGGTTGGGGAAATTGTTGAAGCAGTACGTTACGCGAGCGCAATGACTGGGGAACATCAAAGTACAGAACACGGCTGGGAACCTGCCAGGGGGTGTGCTGTGGATTCGTTTTGGCGTACAGCACGACGACCGGGGTTTGCAGCGCAGCCGCAATGTGCACCGGCCCGGTATTGTTAGACAGCAGCAAAGGCGCGTCGGCGAGTAGCCCCATAAACTGGCTAAGTGGCAGTTCTCCCGCCAGATTCACGGCTTTCTCACCCAGTTGTTGCCGAAAGGTTTCGGCCAGGGGGCGCTCGTTCGCTGTACCCGTCAGTACCAGTTGATAGGCGTGCTCCCGGATAAGCAGGTCGGCCGCTTCGATAAAGCAGTCAAGCGGATAGCGCCGTTTTTCTTCACTTGCTCCCGGATGCACAACCAGCCAGGGCCGGTCCGTATCGACACCAGCCCTTACCAACGCTTGTCGGGCCAGGAGCCGGTCCGCTTCGGCGATTCGCAGGGAAAGCTGTTGCTGACTCGTACGACACCCCACCGATTCAACCAAGGCCAACTGCCGTTCGACTTCATGACGCGTTGCCACCAAAATCTCCGTGTCGGGTACCCAATGCGTAAGCAACTGATACGGGTTTTCGCGGCAATAGCCCAGCACATTCGGAATACCGGCCAGGTAACACAACATCGCGGCTGGCAGCGGATTCTGACTTTGTACCGTAAACACGACAGCCGCATCATAATGACCGGCTCGCAGTCTATCGGCTACGTCTGACACCGCCTTTGGCGTACCTGACCGACCCGCCACCCAGGGCACATCGAACGTAATGACCGCGTCCAGTTCATCAATGTATTGCGCAACAGCCGCGCCCGCCGATGACGTAAGCAACGTCAGATGGCAGGCGGGCCAAGTTTCTTTCATGGCCCGAAAGGCGGGCGTTGTCATCAGTACGTCGCCAAGATTGTCCGGTCGAACGCACAGAATCCGAAGTCCGTCCGGCCAGTGTGTTTCCTGAGTAAGTATTGGATCGATAGCGGTTTTAGTCATGGTAGTCCAGGATGAAATCAGCGGCTTCCTCAATGCTGTTTACGACAGCCGTCGGGGTTCTGTTGGGGCCGTCGAGCCACTCGGTTTCGTTGCCCCGGTCAACGAGTACGGTTCGGCACCCCGCCCGATTCCCAGCTTCCACATCGTTCAGGATATCGCCAATCATCCACGATTCGCTTAAGTTGATGGCATGGTCTTGCGCTGCCTTCAGCAACATACCGGGTTCCGGCTTGCGACAAGCACAGGCTTTTGCGTATTCGTCAACCTTTCCTCCGGGGTGATGGGGACAGTAGTAAACGCCGTCCAGATGAACGCCGACGGAAGCCAGTAGCGTCGAGAGCCGTTTCCAAACGGGTGTTAAAGCCGCTTCGTCAAACAATCCGTACGCAACTCCGGCTTGATTTGAAACGATAAACTGCCTGAAACCGGCGGTCTGCAACCTGTTTAGATTGGCTTGTACATCAGCGTAAAGGCTAATCCGTTCTGGATTTACGTTGTACGGAATATCCGGTATCAGTGTCCCATCTTTATCCCAAAAAATCGCTTTGTTCATTGTTTCAGGTAGTCCGCTTAATGAGCAGCCTTCATTCGGATGCCGACGCGGGTGCGACCTGTACAGACCAGATCATACAGATCGGCCGTTTGCTGGGCCACATGCTTCCAGGTGTAGCCCGCCTGTACGTGTTTAACGGCCGCTTTGCCCATGCGTTGACGCAGGTTCTCATTACCAAGCACAACCGCCAGTTGATCGGCCAACAGCTTGGGACTTTCCGGCGGCACCAGGTACCCCGTCACACCCGGAATAACGGTATGTTTGATTCCCCCAACCGACGAACCTACAACGGGCGTACCGCAGGCCATCGATTCCAGGGGCGTAATACCAAACGGCTCATACCAGGGTGTAGTCACAAAAACATCGGCGGCACTGTAGTACGTACGCAATTGGGAGCGCGCACGGCTACCTATAAACGTCACTTGATCCGCGACTCCTAAACTGGTGGCGAGTTGTTGCAACCGGCCAATCTCCGGGGTCAGTACCGGGTCGGGCGTAGCGCTTTCCCCACCCACAACAAGCAGCCGGGCTTTCCGACCGTTGATCGGCGGTAATACGGCCAGCGCGCGTACGACATTATCGATTCCTTTTCGCGGAACAAGCCGCCCCAGTTGAAGAATAACCGGTTCTTCGGGGTCGAGTCCGGCACTGGCGCGCGCCAGCCCCTGATCCAGCGGGAAGAAATCGGTTGGATTATAGCCGTTCGGAATAATCGTCAGCTTGGCGGGGTTGGCACCGTACAGGGTTTGCAGATCGGCGGCATCCTGCGGGCAAAGTGCTACGACGCCACTGGCTTTCTGCACGAGCTGCTTTTCAATGGCCGTTCGTTCAGCGGGAAATCCGTCCTTAGTCCCCTGACACAATTGCCTGACGGCTCCCAACGCATGAAACGTTATAACGAAAGGGATACCAAGCAGTTGCCGAAGGCGCATTGCTACAACCCCCGACATAAAGAAGTGAGCGTGAATAACCCGGTACGTGCTATTCTCCCGTTGAATAAACTGGGCCATCTTCTCCGCAAAATCGTCCATCACCGGAAGCAAATGCTCTTTAGGAATGTACTTGGGCGGGCCAGCTGCTACGTGAATAACCCGAACGCGCGGCTGCCAGTGAACAACATCGGGCACCGAAGGCGAATCAAGCCGGGTAAAGACGTCTACCCAATAACCCAACCGGGCCAGCTCCTTCGCTAGTTCGGCTACAGCAATGTTCTGACCGCCTGCATCAATGCCCCCAATGGTAGCCAGGGGCGAGGCATGATCAGAAATTAATGCAATGCGTGAGGTCATAAAATTATCGTTTCATGTCTGGGTTAGAGGAAAACCCGCTTACTCTTTACTTACTTCTGAGTAGGCAAACGTTCCGTTCTGGAGAAGGTTTGGGAATGGCTAACATGACGGACCGTTTATGTTCAATTTGTGAGGATTCGGCGCCCATCACCCTTGAAACAGGCGAGTTTTAGATCGCCCTAAACATTCGTCAGCTTAACCACGTTACGGCCCCAATAGACACTCTTTTTTAATGCGACAACTCAATATTCTGATCTGGCACATTCACGGTGCTTATTTAACCGCTATTACGTCTACGCAACACAATTGGTACGTCCCTACCCGCCCCGAAGGCGGTGAGGGTTACGCAGGACGGGGTCTTGATTCGACCATGCCCGACTACGTGCGCGAAGTTCCCGCCGACCAGGTGCAAAACCTTGATTTAGACCTGATTATTTGCCAGACACCCAAGAACTACCAGGTTGACCGGTTCGACATTCTTTCGCCTGAACAACAGCAGTTACCGGTGATTTATCTGGAACACAACACACCCGAACCGCACCCAACCAACTCCCGCCATCCAGCCGCCGATGACCCCAACGCAACACTCGTTCACGTTACGTATTACAACCAGCTTATGTGGGACAACGGCCAGACGCCGACCCGCGTTGTTGAACATAGCGTCGCCATTGACCCGGCGCTCCGGTACGAAGGGAGACGCGACGAAGGCATTATTGTCGTCAATGAGTTACAAAGGCGGGGTCGAATGGCGGGCTTCGACTTATACGAGCAACTGCGAAAACGTGTACCTCTGACCGTTGCGGGCATGAAAGCGCAGGACATTGGCGGCATTGGTGAAATCCATTATCGCAACCTGCATAAGCGCGTAGCCGAGTACCGCTTTCTGTTCAGCCCGATGCGCTACAGCAGTTTGCCGCTGGCCGTTATCGAAGCCATGACCATCGGAATGCCTATCATTGCCCTGGCAACAACCGAGTTGCCGACCGTCATCGAGAATGGGGTGCATGGTTTCGTGTCGGCTAATATCGATGAGTTGGCCGACCGGATGCAGTACCTGCTCGACAATCCCGATGAGGCCAAGAAACTCGGTGATAATGCCCGAGCCCTCGCCCAGCGTCGCTTTGGCCTGGACCGCTTTGTCGATGAATGGAACAGCGTATTTCTGGACGTAGTAAACAGTAGTGAATCAATCAATTCGACAGCTTCCTCTATCCTATGAGCACAGTTAAACCAGCCCTTCAGGAACCGGCTCTCATTTCGCATCTGGCGGGAGCAAACAACTACTCCTGGCTTTACTTTCGGAATGGCGAGAAAAAAATGCTGGCCAAATCGCTCAGCTATCTACACACCTTATTAACTGGCTTTGTGCGCGTTCATAAAACGGCATTGATCAATCCGGTTTGCGTGAAAAGCCTGCAAAGCCCGCCGAGCCGCCGGATGCCGGGAGCGGTTCAACTGGAAAACGGGGTTGAATTGCCGGTTAGCCGCCGACGCTGGCAGCAGGTAGCCGAAGTCCTGCAACCTTTCCTTGACAACGAGATCTCTGACCGAGAACACGTTGCCAACAGCGCTGCCACTACGTCAACGGCTCAACAAGTCCAGGCCTCCATCCTGCTAGTTACAGACGAGACCGACGACGCTCAGGCGTTCAAACACATTATTGAAACGAAATGGCCCCGGTTCATTCTACACGCCATGCGGCATGGTACCCTTTTGCCAGAAATGCTGGCCGATCTACCCGCCCACGAGCGACCGGCGCTTATTTTGATGGACGCCCGAAAAGCCAGAGCGGAACGGTTGCACGCACTCCGGAGGCTGAAAGAATTACCAAACTGTAGTCGGATTCCGGTGTTGCTGATCACCCCAACGAATCACAACGCCATTGCGGAAGGATACGAGCGCTACGCAAACTCAGTAATTGCACTGCCCGACCAGCCCGCGACGTTGGTAGCCGTCGCCGAGCGAATCGGGCAGTTCTGGTTGCAAACCGTTGCGTTGCCAATTATCGACATACCGGACAACGAATTAGATTAGCATACGGGTGGGGGGCAGTGTAGATGTCCCCCACCAGTACGTACGCAAATGCTGGAAGTAAAGAAGCCAATCGCCGTAGTCAAGTGGTTTGACGATGTACGATGAACAGCCTTTTTCGTACAAGTCCAGAATATCGTCCTGAACCGTGGAGCTACTGAAAACAATGACGGGAACCCACTTGCAGGGTACAGGCATGGCACGAACCTGTTCAAGTAACTGCAATCCGCCGGTGCGTTCTGGAATGTACAGATCCAGCAGAACCAAATTGGGCATGTCCCACTCCTGAACGGCCCAATCCTCCAGATAACCCGAGGCTTCCTGCTGCGACGAAGCCCGTATCGTGTCCGCTTCGGGTATCACTTGCTGGATGGCCCGCTGAATAAGCGTCCAGTGATCATCGTTATCTTCGACCGCAAAGATTTTTGTACATTTAGAATTGGTCCTGCTAACGTTGGTTCGTTTAAGAGTAGCCATTTTCCTTAAATAGGGAAGGTATAGTACTTTAAACCATAAATATACTATAGAGTTTGTATAATAAAGAGTATCTTCTAATTAATTGACACAATGAACGTTAGCTCGAAGACGTAACTATTCACCTAAAAGTCCAAGAATCGGCCAGGAAACGCTCCTGGCCGATTCTTTTGCAAACCAGCGACTTACTTTGTATCCGTCCGGCTGAGCGCCGATTTTTCTGGTTGACTGATTCGTAGTACGTAATCGAGTGTGCGGTCGTAGCCGTTCAGGATATCGGTAATGGTGGGCTCGATCAACTGGTCGGGGATAACTCCGCGATCCGCGTGCGGGGACTCTGTACTGTTTGCCATGTTGAAACCAAACATGCCAATGCCCAGATCGATTTTTGAATTGGGCAATTGCGTAATGGCGAAGAGACCGCTAACGTCGAGGTTGTACCCTCCGCCGGTTTCCTGCCCGACGAACACAACCTCACCCGCGCGTTGCTTCCGGTTGGCGTGCAGATGAGCGGCTAATTCAGTGGTGACCGAAAAACTGGCTCCATTGATCAGCACGTATACTTTACCCCGATACGCGTCACGGTTCGGCTTCTGCTGCCGGAGTCCGCGCTGTAGGGTAAACACATAGCCATCACCCCGTTTTCGTATGGCGAGCCACCGGAATTTTTTGTACAAGGTTGATGTCCAGACCGGAAACGAGTATTTTTTCTTTTGTCGCACGCTGATGTGGTCATAATAGCGAAACGGTTTATCGGTCAGATAAGAAGCCAGCCTGATCCCCCACGACTCCTCCCCTCCTTCGTTGCTGCGCAGATCAAGCACCAGCTTTTGCACCCCGTTCTGCTTGATCGCCCGAAAGGACTCTTTTAGAAAAGCCTTGAAATCAGGGTCGGTTTTATCGGACCAGAAGCGCTCAATGGTCATTACCGCAGTTTGCGGATTGGCGAAGGAAAGGCGAAACGGCTTTTGCGCAACCGGCTTCTTTTTCGCAACGTAGTCCTTGATCGTTACTTCGGCAACGGGCGATACGATGACTGTTTTTTCTTCATCACCCGTTTTGTAAACTACCGTGAATGCGTCGGGTGCTCCTATAAACGTCGCGTAAAAACCGGAGAAGTTTTGATTTAAGTCTTCGTATTTCCCACCGATGCGATTACCGTCAGCAAACGTCATCATGGGTAAGAGCTTTTCAATAATAGCGGCAATCGACTGGCCATTGATCGACCGAATCTCGGCTCCGGCAGGAACGGTGTCTGCGCCGTAATTTCCGACAACCCACGCCTTCTGACCAAGGAAATAAAGCTTCAGCGGAAACAGCTTATCGGTAGCAAACGGATAATGTTCATCCCGGCCCGCGACAATCCATTTTATGTGTCCATCGCGCAGGGCAACCAGCAGGGGCACCATCGTCACGTAGAATTCCTGCTGGCTCATGGGCCGGTTGAGCCGGGCCTCCGTTGCGGTAAAAAGCGAATCGAACGTGGCCTTGGGTGTATAGCGGTACATTTCGGGATGCACCTCCGCCAGGGCGGTTCGAAAACGGGTAAAATCAGCCTGTAGCTGCTCCGGCGTAAGGGTCTGGCCAAACAGTGGCAAGTGGAGCGTAATGCCGAGTAAAGCGATTAATCCAATGCGGTTCATCAGTCGTCGTTAGTTTTGTGGTAAACGACACAAACATGGCTAGTGCGGGCCGTAACGAAAATCTATCACCACCTGAACTGCCCGGATTTAGGGCCGGAGCGTCGGTTTTATTCACCCAGCCAACGCTTGAAATCGCCCGCCCGCTCCCGACTGACCACCACTTCTTCGTCAAAAGCGGGACGGAGTATCACCTTAAGTTTTCCGTTAAAATACAGGTGCACTTTATCCACGGCCCGCATCTCGGCAATGATCTGCCGATTGAGCCGGAAAAAGCGTTGTGGGTCGAGCATCTGCGCCAGTTCGTCCATGGTATAATCAAGCAGCCATTCCGAATCGTCGCGGGTTTTGAGAAACGACATCTTGTTGCGGGTCACGAAATAAGCCACCTCGTCAACACCAATCGAAAACAACCGCTGCCCCTGCTTGATCATAAATCGCTCCCGGTAGGTTCCGTTTGTAGACGTGTGTGCTAGAACGACTGTCGTTGTTACGGGCGCGGCTACCGATGCGTCACGCACTTGTTGAAGCAACGTAGCCAATGCTCCTTCCAGCGATCCCATTCCGGCGGTTTGGGACGTCAGTACGTGTCTAAGCGTTTGTAATTTAGCCAATGCCTGCCGAAGATCATCTTCTTTGACCGGCTTGAGCAGGTAGTCGATGCTATTGACCTTGAAGGCTTTAATGGCGTATTCGTCGTAGGCGGTCGTAAAAATAACCGGACTCGTTATCGGCACCTGATCAAAAATCGCAAAACTCTGCCCATCAGCCAGTTCGATATCCATAAAAATCAGGTCGGGACGCGGGTTTGTCCGAAGCCATTCAACCGATTCGTCTACGCTGACGGTCGTACCGACCACCCGGACGGCGGGGTCAACCTCCACCAGCAATCGCCCAAGTTTACGGGCCGTCAGTTCTTCGTCTTCAATGATGAGCGTAGTCATAGCGGGTTTGGTGAATAAGCGGAATCATTACCTGAAAATGCGTGTCGGTCTGTTCGATGACAACGGCGGGTTGGCCCATAAGCCTGTATTTGGCGGTGATATTCGCCAGCCCGGTTCCATTCGAAGGCACCCGAATTTGTTTTTTATGCAATGTATTGCGCACAAACAACCGTCGGTCCGGATCGGTGTCAATGCTTATGAGCAACGGGCGATTGGGTAAGGCGGTGTTATGCTTGACCGCGTTCTCAACCAGTAGTTGCAACGTCAGGGGCGGGATAAGTAACGAACGACAGGATTCGTCCACGGCGATGTAGAGTTCTACGCTTCGTCCGAAACGCATTTGCAGCAGGTGAAAGTACGCCCGGATAAACTGCAATTCACTGTCGAGTGTTGTTAGGGCCTGTTCGTTGGTTTGCAGAACATAGCGGTACACCAGGGCTAATTCTTCGATGAACCGCTCGGCCTGTTTAGGATTTTCGCTGACCAGCGAGGAAAGTGTGCTCAGGCTGTTGAACAGAAAATGGGGATTTATCTGCGCTTTGAGCGAATCGAGCTGGCTTTGCAACGCTTGTTTTTTGAGCTGTTCGGCTTCGTAGTACGTGGCCCACCACTGGCGGTAAAGATAACGGGCTTCGTAAATGGCGGCCAGCGGCACGGTGAACAGAAACGGAATCAGCGTATTGACCCAATAAGATCGCTCCGTCATGGGATAGCCCCAAAACTCCGTCACATCGTACAGATAAACAAGGGCAAGCCGCTGCACAACGGTCGTAACGCTAAACCAAAGCACCTGTTCGATAATGCGGGGTGTTGTCTGCTTCAATGTCGGGTGATGCCGACGCGCCCGGATGATACCCAGCCGGGCGATTTCCCAAATCAATAGGCACTCCACCAGACTCGCACTCAGGGCAACCCACCGGCTGATGTGGTGGGCATCGTTGGCGGGTTGAAAGAAAATAAAATTGGATACCAGGCAGATGAGTGGCACCCCCACCAGCCGCATCCATCGGTCGTTCAGCTTTTCCATGCGCGACTAAATATACCGCTGCGGTGCGGCAGACCAGCGCTGACCGCTACCGAAATGTCGGAAAAGCAGCCTGAACTGACCCATTTAGTTATAAATTGATACAAACCTCCTTTTATACTCAAAGTGCCTCATCCTGAATCTGTAGCCTTTTCGATGACAAAGAATTCAGCCGCTACTACCCCGTTGTCTAGCCAATTTGGTTGCCCGCCCGACTGCGGTCCTGATTCAATGACGAGTACCGACATCAACCTTCTTTTCGACCGGTTCACGGGCGTCAGGGTCGGCGTTATCGGCGATTTTGCGGTGGATTTATACGTCGACCTCCGGACCGACACCGGAGAACAATCGCTGGAAACAGGGCTGGATGTGTTCTGGGGAAGCCATCCGAGGGCATCACTGGGAGCAGCAGGCAACGTCGTTCAAAACCTGGCGGCCCTGGGCGTATCCAGCATTCAGGTGATCGGCTGCGTGGGTAACGACCTGTTCGGGCGGGAAATGCGCTACCTGTTCGATTCACTGGGTGTTGATACGAGGTACTTGTACACGATCGCCGACGGATGGGACACCTGCCTGTATACCAAGCCAGCGCGAAACGGTCGGGAGGCCAATCGGATTGATTTCGGCACGGGTAATACCGTATCCGACCTGTTTTTTGGGTCGCTATTGGCCGATCTGGACCAGTTGCTGCCCAAACTAGACGTGTTGGTTATCAATCAGCAGTTTGCCCACCCGCTGCTCACGGGCGAGCGGGTTGCCCAATTGAACGAGCGGATCGCCCGATTTCCCAACGTGCGGTTCATTGCTGATATGCGCAGGGAAGGAACGCAGGTGCAGGGGGCTACGCTAAAAGTAAACACCGCCGAACTAGCCCGTTTTCTGGCTATCGACCACCCAAACGAACCAGACCTGAACTGGTGTCTCCAACACGGGGAAGTTTTGCAAAAACGAATTGGCGGACCCTTGCTGATAACCCGTGGTCCCGCCGGTATTTTGTGTATCGACCAAGCCGAAACGAAGCGCGTCGACGGGCTGACACTGGCAGGGCCGCTGGATACCGTTGGCGCGGGCGATACCGTCGTTGCGACCTGGGCGGCTTGTCAGGGAGCGGGCGCGTCCATGAGCCAGGCCCTGACGCTGGCGAACTTGGCAGCCGCCGTGACCGTCCAGAAGTGCAATCAGACCGGTACGGCCTGTTTATCCGAAATCCTCGCGTTACACCATAGCCACTACGCCCATGACTAACGAAGTCTTCGACCAGCACATTCAGGAACTCCACGTGCACCTGACTAACGAACTGCTCCCCTTCTGGACAACCCGAACCGTCGATGCAGTGAATGGTGGTTTCATCACTCATTTTGATCAGTACGGCAACGACTCCGGCGAAGACGAAAAATCGCTCATTGCCCAGACCCGGTCCATCTACACCTACGCATCGGCCCATCGGGCGGGTTATGGCGAGGGTACCCTGGCGGAGCTGGCCCGGCACGGAGTTGATTACCTTTTAAACTCGATGTGGGATGAAGAATACGGCGGTTTTTACTGGATGACCAACCGGAAAGGCGAGGTGCTGAACGACCAGAAAATTGTGTACGGGCAGAGTTTCGCGATTTATTGCCTGAGTGAGTACACGCTCGCAACGGGCGATCCGCGCGGGATAAAATACGCCCGTAACGTGTTTGATCTCTTGCAGAAACACGCCACCGATACGACCTACGGCGGCTATTTCGAGATGTTTCACCGCGACTGGACGCTCAACGGACCGGAGGCTGGTGGCGGTGACCGCAAAACACTCGATGTACACATGCACCTGATGGAAGCGTTTACCACCTTGTACGAGTGCACACGTCAACCGCTTCATCGGCGAAAGTTGCTGGAAGTGATCGAACTGCTGGTCAAGCGAATCATGCATCCGGTGTACGGAACGGGCATACCGCAGTTCTGGGCCGACTGGCAGGTAGCGCCCCAAATCAAATTCGATGTTATCTGGGGCTGGGACCGCTTCACGGAAGACGGGGTTAAGCGAGCCGCCGAAGACAATACCAGTTACGGCCATAATGTTGAATTCGCCTGGCTCCTGCTCCACGCGCTCTCCGTCCTGAATCTGACTTATGATTTATACCGCGATCAGTTCGTGAAATCCTTTGTCCACGCCGTTGAGCATGGCGTCGACTGGGCGTTTGGCGGGGTCTTCGTCGAAGGGTCACACGCGGGCGAGGTGTATGACCGGGAAAAAGAATTCTGGCAGCAGGCCGAGGTGCTCATTGGCTTTCTGGACGCCTACCGCCTATTCGGCGACGAACGCTACTGGCAGGCTTACGAGAACGTTCACCGCTTTGTCATGGACAAAATGGTCAATCACTCCGTTGGTGAATGGTGGCCGCTGATGACCCGGCAGGGCATTCCGATCTGGACGCATATGAGTCATTCCTGGAAGATCAACTACCATACCGTACGATCCGTGGTGCAGTCCATTCGCAGGCTGAATGCTCTGAAAGCCGATCTGAACAAGCCTCGATGATTGTGCCGAAGGCCCCATTTCTGACTGGCAGCGTCGCTACTCGTACGTTTACAAGTCAACTTAGCGACGCTACCACGGTTCGATTGGGTTAATCGGTCTCAACCGAACTGGCTCCGCTCAACCGCTGCCGCACCGAAGGTCTTCCCCGGTACCGGACGTTACTCGCTCCGCTGGCCTCGATGTCCAGCGAACCCGATACGCTCACATTTGCTTTACTGGCCCCGGACAGATTCAGGTTTGCCGCATCGACCGGATACGCAAACGCCTGGAGCATCGACGCTCCCGACAAATCCGTTCCGAGCGAAGTTCCGGCACCACTGAGTTGCAGATTTGACGCACCCGATAACGCAACCTTCACTTGTCTGGCCTGTACCGTAAACTGACCCTTCGAGGCCCCCGACAGCTCAATATCGAACTCGTTCAGATCCAAAAAACCCGCTATCGACGATTGACTGGCTCCCGAAAAGGCAACGCCCCGCAGCGTCGGCATGGTAATCGTAAACGACGTTTCGTACTGCCGGTTGCGGGAATTGCGGTAGCGGGCATACAAGGTTCCGTTGCGGGTGTACACATCCAGATCATCCAGGTTTCGTCGGTCGCCCTCGGCCAGGATGCGGTAGTCGTTTCCTGGTTGAACCGTTATGGTAAATGCGCTGCCCATGTCGAGCCGGTCAAAATTGCCTAGACCGAACGTTCGCTGATCGCTTTGAAAAGGACCGATGTCTTCCCGACGCCAGCCACAGGAGATAAGGTTGATAATCAGAAAGGCAGTGCACAGGAACTGAAAAAATGATTTACGCTTCATGGTGTTAATTCATTGTTGTTTCCCTAACAGCGAGTCGTTTCAGGAACCTATACCGTTTTGTAGCAAAGTAGTGATCCCAAATCTCAGACTTCGCAATCAGGACAATCGAATTAGCGAATACCCCTATGCGCCGTGCTTTTTTTTGCTCCAAAAAAAAAGGTCACGAATTACCGAACCGTAGTCCGGCCTGAAAGCCAATCCAGCCCCAGTGGTAGGTAGAGCCGAAAGCTGAAACGCGATTATCGAAAAGCGAAAGGGTCGGCTGCGTGACGGGGCGACTGGCTTCGTCCTCGCTAAAATACCAGTTGACGGAAGGGCCAAAAGCAAGTGACAGGTGTTTGCTGAATCGTGTCTCGATCAACGTGCCCAGACGAATCTGTTGATTATTTTCGTAATAACCCCGGTTGTAGAACAAGTGATGCGCTGTCGCTTCAAGGCTCATCATCGTCCGTCGCGATAGGGTAAACGCCGTTCCTAACCCGTACCCCGCACTTACTGTGGGGCTACCGATTCGCTCGAAACTCGTCCCCGCGGTGAAAATGTTATAGAAACGCCGGACGCCCGTTCGGTAGGCTATATTAAGCAGATTTACCTCGTCCGTGGCTACCTCAATCCGTCGATAACCGCCTTTCCGTACGTGGCTAAATAAGCCAATCGGCACCTTTTCGACGGAATCAGCTAAGTTTATCAACCCGATTTGGTGCCCCCGCGTAACGGTCCGCGCCCGGTTCAGCAACCCGCTGATCTGCCAGCCCCGCACGTCATTGCGCGCGTAGTTGACCAACCCGGCTAACTGCACTCCGTCGATCGAGCCACCGGCGAAGTTTAATAAACCGCCGATCTGCACCATCCCCGGCTGGTCGCCCAGGGTAGCGTTGAACAAACCACCAACCTGAACACCCGACGCCTGCTTTAAATTGACGTTGAATAGCCCACCCGCCTGAAAGCCATTTACCTGCCCTCCAGCGACGTTAAACAAGCCGCCAAACTGCGCTCCTGTCACGTTGCGTCCGACAAGGTTACCGAGTCCACCCGCCTGGAAACCATGAACATCAGCTTGTACAAGGTTGAGCAACCCACCCACCTCAAACGAACGGACACCAAACGAATACCCCACTAAGGCGTTGAATGAAAGCCGGTTGATGATTCGACCGCTCAGCCGGTGGTTCGTGCCGATGTAAGGCACCAGAGACACCTGCCAGTCGCGGTAAAGCGTATCGCGGCTGAGGTTGATGTCGTGAATGGCTTGTTGCGTCGATACAAACAAATTCATGATGCCGATTCGGCCGCGTTCGATTATTGACCAGGGTTTCTGTTCCGGTGTTGTGTCATTAACCATCGCAGGCATCTCCACGGGAACGCTATTGACGGCCAACGCCATCGCCGACCGGGTGGTATCGTCGGTTATGCGAATGGGTATGGTTTCGACGCTGATTTGCTGGGGTAGCGGTTTCAGGCGGACATTGACCGTATGCGTAAACGTACCGCGAATCGTAACGGTCTCCCGCACGTACGCTTGTTTACGCACGTCGAGCCGAATGCTTGGCAAATCAGCGGGGAGTTTGATGCGGTAGTAGCCGAATGGGTTGCTGACGGTTGAGGCAAGGGTTGTTTTTTCAAAAATACTGGCCTGGGCAATTCGCTTTCCGGTCTGTTCATCGAGGATATAACCGTCCAGCAGCAGATTCTTGGGCGTCGGTTCGGTTGGGTCCACCCGCAGCAGAATGACGTGATTCCCCCGCGATTTAAAGGTCATACCATTGGCAAACACCTGATTTAGCACCTGCCGAACCGTCCCGTTCGTCAACCGAACGCTTACAACAGCACTTTTGTCGATGTGCGCCGGGTTGTACGAAAACGCGAAATGGCCGGCAGTGCTGATCTGGCGGAGGGCTTCCTCAACCCGCTGGTTTCGAATATTGACCGTAATTAGCCGTTCGAGCGGGGGTGCCGATTGCGCCCGTAACCCGATGGCGGAACAAAAGAGAAATAGAGAAATCCAGGAACGAAGAAAAGTCATTGTACAGCTAATTTTCAACCAAGACAGCTGATGGGAACTTATCCCCTACTCACTGACAGGTTCCGTCTAAAATTACCTGCCTGCCAACGTGCCGGACCCGCAGGCCAAGCGTTTCGGCGGTGATTGCAACGACCGCGTTCAACGGTGCATTGTCGAAGCGGGTCGTTAACCGACAACTGCCCAGCGGCTCATTACCGAGTCGTACGTCGGCGTTATACACCTGATTCAGCGTTTTCACTACGTCCCGGAGCGGCTCATTGTCGAACACCAACTGCCCGGTTTTGTAGGCAAACACATTCGTAGCCAATTGAAGCGACCGGCGAATGGTGTCCCCTTTCAGATCGAAGGTGGCCTGCTGATTTTTGGTCAGCAACACCGCTTTGCGTTTACTGGCGAATCGCACTTTCCCCGTCTGAACGGCCACGCTGACGTTTGCATCATAAGCCCGAACGTTGAACGAAGTCCCCAGCACCTGCACCGTGGTTTGCCGGGCCTGAATGCGAAACGGTCGCCCGGCATCCGGCATGACCTCAAAATACGCTTCACCCGTTAGCGTGACCGCTCGGCTATCGTCGTCAAAAAGGGTCGGATAACGCAGGGTCGAGTGGTGATTTAGCCACACTTTCGTGCCATCGGGTAGGATTCGCTCAGCCCGTTGATCCGTTGTTGTAAGAGTCAGGTAAGCCTCCGCCGGACGCTGCTTGTTCTGGAATTGAAAGACCAGCCACCCTACCCCAACGGCTACGACCAGCACGGCAGCAGCCCGCCAGATAGCCCGATTCCAGATCGGCTGATGACGTGGCGGCTGGGGTTCGGCTGACCTACCCGGTTGCGGTTTTTGAACGGGCATTGGCTTGACAACAGAATCGGCTTTCGCCGAAGTGCGAGATTCAGTCGCCTGCATTTTCTGCTGCACCAATAGCCAGGCTGCATTGGTGTCAATTGGCTTCTCGTCGGCGGGAGTAGCGTTCTGCCATAGCTGCGCAAAACGCTCAAAATCCGCCTGGCTGGGTTCGTTCGGGGCTGAATCCTGACTGGCGAGCCACTGCTGTACCCGCGCCGACTCACTAGGGTCGGTTTCGCCCGCCAGGAATTTTGCCAGCAAAGCGTCATCTATGGGTCGTTGGTCTGCCATGATTCAGGGGTGACTTAACAGCCACGTCAGTAAAGCCAGTGGTAAATAATCGCTCAATTCGGTACGCAGGATACGGAGTGCCTTGCCAATCTGATTTTCGACCGTTTTCACCGAAATTCCCAATTGATCGGCAATCTCCTGGTATTTCAGTTCGTCGAACCGACTTAGCGTAAAGGCCAGCCGGCACTGTTCGGGTAATTTTTGGATGGCCGTCTGTATCCGGTCGGACAGTTCGTCGCCCAGGAGCGCCTGTACCGGTGACTCCGCTGTCGTGTCGCCCGCGTAAAGCGTATGCTGCCGGTGTTCATCGCGGATAGCAAAATGCTTGATCCGGTTCAGGCACCGATTGTGTACGGCCCGAAATAGGTACGACTTCAGCGATGTTGTAATCAGAAGCCCTTCACGCTTTTCCCAGAACGCGAGAAACATAGCCTGCACTTCTTCTTCGGCATCGTCGGCATCGGGCAGGAATTGGCGGGCGTACCGGCATAACGGCGCGTAGTGCAGCCGAAAGACGGTTTCGAAAACGCGCTCGTTGCCCTGCCGAATAGCCGCTAATACGTCCTCTTCAGTTGGTTGCACTGACGTAGGGGGGTGAGTGGTTGGATACGGCAAAGCTATCATTTTCGCTACAGATGCGCCTGGTCTGTTCTAAGACACCTAGTTATCGGTAAACCCCTACGCCCGCCGAAATTAATTTTCACTCCTCCATGATTTGTGGCCGTATAGGGTACGAATCGGTTCAATCGTTATTTGTATACAAGCTCAAATGCAGGTGGTCCAGTGCATAACTAATTAGGATTCATTCTCGCCATGAATGACAAATACAAGTTGATTGCAAATTAGCTAACGTCAATACGGTATATGAATTTTTATGCAGACTGAGTTCCGAGTTTTTATCGTCGATGACGAAGCCGACTACCGGTTCTTGACTGGTCAGGTTTTTACGCGTTTTTTGCCCCAGTACCCCGTTCGATTCTTTACGTCTGGTAGTGAATTACAACAGCATATACTGACCGAACCACCCGAGCAGCCTGCCTTGATTATCCTGGATCTGCACATGCCCGTTCTAAACGGCCACCAGACATTGCGGTATTTAAAGCAACATCCGCAGTGGCGGCATATTCCGGTCGTTATGATGAGCAATACCGTTGATCAGGCCGAAATCGCTTCCTGCTACGAAGCAGGCGTTAACTCATTCCTTGGAAAACCGGATGGACTCACGCAGTTCCAGACGCTCTACGAGTCAGTATGCACATATTGGCTGGTTCTCAATAAACTGCCCAAAAACAAGGTTAACCTTAGTAAGTAGTTCAGCCGAATACCCCTTTTTGACGTTCCCCGCTTTACTTACCCGGATCACTTTACAAAGGCATCGCTCCTACCACCTACGCGGGGCGCTCCACGCTACGTAGCTCGGCCAGCCGCCCATCAATCTGACGCACGATCTCCAGAAAATCGGCGGGGTGCTCCGTATAGTCCAGCTCGTTCACATCAACAATCAATAATTCGCCGATGGTGTAAGCAGCCACAAATTCTTCGTAAAGCTCATTCAGGCTGCTCAGGTACTCGTCGCTGATTGACTGTTCGAAGGAGCGGCCACGCTTCCGGATCTGCTTGCGGAGTTTGGGTAAATCGGCCCGGAGGTAAATCATCAGATCAGGGGGGCGGACCAGACTCATCATGTTTTCGAATACGCCGTAGTACGTCTGGTAATCACGCTCGCTCAACGTACCCAGCAAATACAGGTTACGAGCGAAGATAGACGCGTCTTCGTAGATGGTCCGATCCTGGATAACCGATGTTTGTTGCTGCTTGCTAAGGTCCAGTATCAGACGCATCTGCGCAAACCGGCTGTTCAGAAAGTAAATCTGAAGGTTAAACGCCCAGCGGGGCATGTCTTCGTAGAAATCGGACAGGTACGGATTTCCATCGACGGCTTCGTACAAAACCTCCCAGCCATAATGCCGGGCCAGCAGTTCGGCCAGCGTTGTTTTGCCAGCGCCAATATTTCCGGTTATTGCAATGTGCATGCGGTAGCAGTTAAGTGGTCGCCCTTCCTCGGCTTCTGAGGCCGGACAACGGAAAGCAAACGACTAAATTAGGGAACGAACTTCAACGAAATGGGTTTATTTTTGTAGGAAATTTCAAGAGTTGTGAACAAAACGAGCGATCGGCAACCGTAACGATTGCTTTTTCACGCATCCGCTTTCGACAATGAAACCATATCGCGTTCTTCTGTACTATATCTATTCGCCCATCGAGAACCCCGACCAATACCGCGAGGAACATCATTTGCTGTGTCTGCAACTAAACTTGCTGGGCCGTGTGATTGTCGCGCCCGAAGGATTGAACGGAACTGTTTCCGGCCTGACCGCCGATTGCGAAGCGTACATGGCCGCTTTACACGCCGACCCGCGTTTTGCCGGTATTGAGTTTAAAGTGGACGAAGCGGATGACCATACTTTTCAGAAACTTCACGTTCGGATCAAAAGCGAAATCGTCCATTCCGACCTTCCTGTCGATCCATTGCGGCAGACCGGTCAGTATCTGGAACCCGACGAGTTTAAAAAGCTTAAAAACGATCCCGACGTTGTGCTGGTCGATATGCGGTCGAACTACGAACACGCGGTCGGTAAGTTCAAAGGAGCCATCACGTTCGACATGGAAAATCTGCGCGAACTGCCGGAGCATATCCACGAAATCGAACACCTCAAAGACAAGAAAGTCATTACGTACTGCACGGGTGGTATCAAGTGCGAAAAAGCGTCGGCTTACCTGCTGGCCCAGGGTTTCGAAAACGTATACCAGCTGCACGGTGGCATCATCAAGTACGGCATGGAAGCGGGCGGAGAAGACTTCGACGGGCAGTGTTACGTCTTTGACAACCGCGTAACGGTTCCCGTTAACCACATCAACCCCGAAACGATATCGACCTGTTACCGCTGCGGTAGCCAAACCAACCGGATGATCAACTGCGCGAGTCCGGTCTGCAACAACCACGTTACGCTGTGCGACGACTGCGGGCATGAACACCAGGGTACCTGCTCGGACGACTGCAAACAAGACCCGGCACTACGGCCTTACGATGGAACGGGTTATTACGGCAAACAAACCCAAAGTTACTCGCCAATGCAGGGTTTCGTTAGTCAGCGGGGTCAAAAGAACACCACACCGTTGACATTAACGAAAGCAGACTAAGCGTTTATTTCTGAACGACTTCACGTATTCGATACGTCGGTTTGCGTCCGCCTTCAAAATAGGTTCGCATCTGCATTTCGGCAATCAGGCCAAAGGCAAGCAACTGTAATCCGCCGAGAATCAGTACGGCTACCAGGGTTAGCCAGGCGATTAGGTTGAGTGCTTCGCCCATCAGTCTCTGGACGAGGATGTAAACACTCACTACCAGTCCGGTTAGCAGCGAAAGCGCAGCTGCGGGGCCAAACAACCGCATGGGCCGGCGGAAATACCGTTGCAGGAATAGGACGAGCAGTAAATCGTTCAATACGGGACCAATGCGTCCCAGACCGTACTTGGAAACGCCGTGGATACGGGGATGATGCCGAACATCCATCTGTGTCATGCGGCTTCCTTGCATGGCGGCCAGCACGGGAATGAAGCGGTGCAGCTCACCATAAAGCCCCAAAGCCTGGGCCACCTCCCGACGGAATATTTTGAGCGTACAGCCGTAATCCTGTAGGTAAACCCCCGTCAGCCGCCGGATCAGCGCGTTGGCCATTCGACTCGGTAGTTTGCGCAGGAGCATGCCGTCCTGTCGGTTGGCCCGATTACCCGCCACCACATCCCAGTTGCCGCTTTGTGCGTGTTGCAGCATCACGGGAATATCAATGGGATCATTCTGCAAATCGCCGTCCAGCGTCGCGACATACGTACCGGTTGCGGCATCAATACCGGCGGCAAGGGCCGTTGTCTGTCCGTAATTACGGGCCAGAATTATCAGCTTCGTCTGGGCATCAGCCAACTGCCGGACTTTGGCCACGGTTTCATCCCGCGATCCATCATCCACCAGAATCAGTTCGTACGAAAGCGTCGTCAGGGCGGCACGAATACGGTCCAGCAGTGGACCGACATTATCCGCTTCGTTGTACAGCGGCACGACAACCGACACCAGCACAGGAGCCGTCATACCGAAGCGGAATTATGGGCGGACTGATCAACCAGGGATTTGCTCATGCTATAATCGTTCATCCAGTACGGACCGATGGCAATATCCTCTTCGCCGACCACCCGAAAGCCTACCTTTTCATAGAAGGTCCGCGCTTTGTTGTACCGATTCACATTCAGCAGCAGTTCCTCGCCACCCTTTGCCCGGCATCGATTTTCAACTTCAGTGAGGAGCGCTCGACCCAAACCGCTTCCCTGCGTGGCGGGCAGCACGTAGATCTTATGCAATTTAAACGATTTATCGTCGGGTCTGTACGCCGAAAAAGCCGCAAATCCGCGTAGTTCCGGCGCCTGATCGTCGTGTTCTATTTCAAGCAGCACAAACGTATGACCCCGTGTAGTCATCTGTTCCTGAAGCGCTTCGGGCGAGTACATCATCGTAAACATGTACGCGATCTGATCGGGCGCCAAAATGGATCGGTAGGTCGGTTCCCAAATCTGTTCCTGCAACCGGATAATGGCCGGGATGTCGTCGGGCGAAGCAGTACGAAGTTTAAACGGCACGTTTGGTCTATTTACGTAGTTTTGTAGCAAATATACTAAGTCCATTAATAGCACTGTGTGGTGGCACCTACCCTGCCGATCAGCAACTGTTGACGGATACCGGACGATTAGCAACTTTTTATGGCCGAACATAAGCCTCTGATTTTAGTAACGAACGACGACGGTATCACCGCCCCCGGCATTCGGACACTCGTTGAATTGATGAAAACCCTCGGTTCAGTGGTGGTGGTCGCCCCGAACAGCCCTCAGTCGGGGATGGGACACGCCATCACCATTGCTCATCCGATTCGACTGTACCCCTCCGACATTTTCGGCGATGTACCGGCTTACGAATGTTCGGGTACGCCCGCCGACTGCGTGAAAATAGCCAAGAACCACGTTTTGAAAGATCGCGCTCCCGATCTGGTGGTAAGCGGCATCAACCACGGCAGCAACTCGGCTATCAGTGTTCTGTATTCGGGTACGATGTCGGCAGCCATCGAAGCCGCCATTGAAGGCATTCCCGCCATCGGCTTTTCGCTGGGCGACTTTACGCGGCAGGCCGATTTTTCGCATACCCACGAGCACATCCTGGCCATTACTCAAACCGTGCTGGAACGCGGCATAAAACGCGGTACCGCGCTGAACGTCAACTTCCCGGCCAAAGCAGCCGAGCCGCTGAAAGGCATTCGGATATGCCGTCAGGCGCATGCCAAATGGCAGGAAGTGTTCGACGAACGGCGCGATCCGCACGGACGCCGGTATTTCTGGCTGGCGGGCGATTTCGTCAATTTCGATACCCACGCCGAAGACACCGACGAGTACGCGCTTTCGCAGAACTACACGTCCGTTGTCCCCTGCCAGTACGATCTGACTTCGTACGCGATGGTAAACGAGTTGAAGAATTGGAACTTATAAGAATTTACGGTGTAATCAGAATACATCGTATAGCACACCGTAGACTATGGCTCTATTAGGCAGTATGCTCAAAAACGGTATTCGGTTGACCAACGCCGTCCGGCTGCGTAAAACGAATCCGTTCAAGCAACAGCGCAAAGCGTTCCGTAAACTCGTCAGCAAAGCACGCTTTACGGAGTTTGGCAAGGCTTTTCATTTCGAAGAATTACTCAGTTCGGCGGAGTTTGGAACGCCACGCGAGTTCTACGAGAAATACAAACAACTCGTCCCCATCCACGATTATAATTCGATGTTCGACGGCTGGTGGAAACGGTCGTTGGCGGGCGAAAAAGACATTGTCTGGCCAGGGCGGGTAAAGTATTTTGCGCTTAGCTCGGGCACTTCGGAAGCGGCCTCGAAATACATTCCGGTTACGAAATCGATGTCGAAAGCCATCCAGCGCACCAGCATCCGCCAGATTCTGACGCTTGGCCGCTACCAGAACCTACCGTCAACGCTGTACGAAAAAGGGTATCTGATGTTGGGAGGAAGCACCCAGCTGAACGCTCGGGAAGGCCACTACGAAGGCGACCTGAGCGGCATTACGGCCAGTCAGATTCCGTTCTGGTTCCAGCGTTTCTACAAACCCGGTCGGGAAATCGCGCAGGAGCGCGACTGGGCGCTTAAACTGGACGAGATCACCGAGCAGGCGGGCAGTTGGGACATTGGCTACGTGGTAGGCGTTCCGGCCTGGATTCAGCTGCTGATGGAAAAAATCATCGCTCGCTACAACGTGAAAACGATTCACGATGTCTGGCCGAATCTGATGGTTTTCTGCCACGGTGGCGTGTCGTTTGAACCGTACCGGCAGGGATTTGAAAAACTTCTCGCCCACCCCATCACGTACATCGAGACTTATCTGGCGTCGGAGGGATTTATTGCCTACCAGTCTCATCCCAACGCGGAAGGCATGCAACTGGTCCTTAACAATGGCTTGTTTTTCGAATTTATCCCATTCAACGAGCAAAACTTCTCTTCCGATGGGGAGCTGGTAGCAAAGCCCCAAACGCTGATGATTGATGAGGTCGAGGAAGGCAAAGAATACGCCTTGCTGCTATCGACCTGTTCGGGAGCCTGGCGTTACCTGATCGGCGATACCATCCGGTTTGTCAGTAAAAAGCGCTCCGAGATCGTCATCACCGGACGGACCAAGCATTTCCTGAGTCTATGCGGTGAACACCTGTCGGTTGATAACATGAACAAGGCCGTTGAGCTGGTATCGCATGATCTGGGCATTTCAATCCGGGAATTTACCGTTGCGGGCGTATCCTACGACACGTTGTTTGCGCACCACTGGTACGTTGGCACCGACGACGCCGTTGACGCCACGGATCTTCGCGACCGAATCGACGCCAAATTAAACGAGCTTAACGACGATTACGCCGTTGAACGCCGGCACGCTTTGAAAGAAATTACGGTAACCGTACTGCCGGTCAAAACCTTTTACGATTGGATGGAATCACGCGGCAAAATGGGTGGTCAGCACAAGTTCCCGCGCGTTCTGAAAAAGAACCTGATTGCCGAGTGGGAGAATTTTTTGAAAAACGTATGACGCAGCGTAGCGTGTGTACCGTATGATACAGGGCACTTTATCTACCGCTGTATCATACGGCATACAGGCATTGCTTACCAGTTCATTGCTTTTGACAGTGGTTCCAGTAAGCGCGAATAGGCAATATTGATCGCTCCAAGCAGAAACACCACACCGGTCGTCCGGTTAAAGATCGTAACAACGCGGGGCGTAAAAAATCGCTTGAGTCGGTTGGCATAATAAGCCAGTGCCGTTTCTGTAACAAACACGCCGACCAGACTGGCAGCCATGAAAGCGTACTGCTGCCCTACGCTGTAGTGCAGGTGCGACCGGATGTAAGCAACAATCGCCACCCACGACACAAAGTTGACGGGGTTGAGCGCGTTCAGAAAGAAACCCGTTGTAAAATAGTAAACAAAATTACCAAAGCTGGTTTTGGGATACGCCAGCCGGGGGGTGCCCTTGAATATATTAACTAAACCCATTGCCGTCAGAAACAAGACTCCGACAAGGGCCATCAGGGTTTCAAAACCATCGATTTTCGGGAGAAAGGCCGTACCCAGCAGAGCGGCCAAAACAAACAGCGTATCACCGGTAATGACGCCTAAAACAATTTTCAAGCCCGAGCGAAAGCCATTGTCAACGCTATTCTGAATCAGGGCAAAAAAAACCGTACCGAAGGTCAGGCAAAGGGCAACGCCAACTAAGAAACCAAAAAGAACAGGTAAAAACACAGATAGAAGCTGGTTTACGGTTTTTGAATGCAGATGCATGGTTCTATTAAACCATACGACATAAACCGGTAACTATAAATAACAGACGGTGTTTAGATTCCTCGCAGCCGGGCAACGATCAACAGGCCACTAACGCTGAGCGCATCGGTAATCCGACTCGTCATAGCCATCTCAACGGCTTCGGCCAAAGGCAGCTTCCAGATACGCAGGTCTTCGGTCTCTTCGGGTTCGTGGTCTCCCTGCGCAAGGTCTTCTGCAATGTAAAGAAACCCTTCCTCATCGGTTGCCGAATTAGAGGTATGAATACGGGCAATTTTAGTCCATTGGCGCGCTTCGAGCCCCGTTTCTTCGCGGAGTTCACGCTTAGCGGATTCGAGTGGATCGGTGCCGAGCGGTGAGCCACCTTCCGGTATTTCCCACGAGTATTCGTTTAAGGGATACCGATATTGGCCGACCAGGTACGTGTTGCCTTCGGCATCGATCGGAATAACACCCACCGCTTTGTTCTTAAAGCTCACAACACCGTAGATACCCGGTGTACCGGCGGGTGTAATGACCTCTTCGTGCCGAATTGAAAGCCAGGGATTTTCGTATTTAACCGACGATTCCAGCGTCTGCCAGGGGTTTTCAGTCTCGTTCATAGGGACGAAAGTACAAACAATACGGCTACGAATTGCTACCTTTGTCCTTTTCTAACCATTGTCCGTAACGCTGGATGAGCACCCACCAACGCACAAAATACCGCTGGATGAGCGTGTCGCTGGGACTAAGCATCGTCTTGCTGATCCTTAAGTTTACCGCTTATTTTCTGACCTATTCGACGGCCATCCTCAGCGATGCAATCGAGTCGATTGTCAATGTCATTGCCAGCGGATTTGCCTTTTACAGTATCTATCTGGCTGGTCAGCCCCGCGACCAGAATCACCCGTACGGTCACGGGAAAATTGAGTTTTTGTCGTCGGGTTTCGAAGGCGCCATGATTTTGTCGGCTGGTATTGTCATTTTCTGGCAGGCTATTCTTAATTTTTTTGAGCCCAAAGTGCTCAGCAACCTGGATGTGGGTTTAGTACTGGTGGGGCTAACAGCGCTGGCGAATGCCTTTGTTGGCTACATGCTCATTCGGTCGGGCAAACAAACCGACTCGCTGGCGCTAACCGCCGATGGGCGTCATTTACTTACCGATACGTTCAGTAGTATCGTGGTTATGATCGGCGTAACGCTGGTAGCGCTGACGGGCAAACTCTGGATCGACACTGCGCTCTCTCTGCTGCTTTCGTTTGCCATTGTTTACAACGGCTTTCAACTCATTCGCCAGTCGGTGGCCAGGCTCATGGATGAAACCGATGCACCAACCCTCGAACGGGTAACCGCTTTGCTGAATGTGCATAAAGACCGCACCTGGATCGACGTACACAACCTGCGCGTGCAGAAGTACGGCGCTGACCTTCACGTCGATTGTCACCTAACGCTACCGTATTACTGGGAGCTGACGCAGGTGCACGATGAAGTGCATCATTTTGAAGACACGCTCAAAGACGGTTTTCAGGGCGAAGTAGAGATCTTCGTGCATACTGACCCCTGCGTGAAGGAGTGCTGTCACTACTGCCGGGTAGCCGACTGTCCGGTAAGAGCCTCTGCTTTTCTGCGGGATGTAGACTGGACAGCCGAGAATCTACCGTTAAATCAGAAACATTTCGTCCCCTTCGAAATAGCAAACCAGTAATTCTTATCTGTTTCTCTGATAATCAACCAGATGCATAAGGTAGGCTCGAATGAATCTCGGGGTCGAGCAACCAGCGATTTGACGTCTTAAATATTATTTACCCAAAAAGTTGTATTAATTCTTTTTATTTACCAATTTTGATCCACTTGCTTCTCGCTTGAAGAGTAGCGCCGACATTACTTTTTTCAATTCAGGTTGTATTCAAATACGGGTAAAAGACGCCTTCTTCTGACGAATTGAGGGCGTTTTTTCTTTATAGGTAAGACATCTTGGCTAAACCTCCCCAAAGCCATACTTAGTAAACGGTTGTAAACGGCCCGGTTGACAAGCTTCAAGCGCGGTCTTCAGTCAGCCATTGAAAACAGACATCCTACCCTACAAAATGCGCATCAAGTGGTTATCAAGACAGCATCAAGAACACATAGGTACGGTACATACACATCCATGGATCAACCGGCCTGATCATTCAAGCGATGTACTTAGTGCTGAAGACATGAATACCATAGCCATCAGTAATCCGAAACCGAATCATTATATACTTACATGTGAAACTTAATTCCATGTAATTCTAATAGCACTGTTGAATCGTCCACACCAAGCATTGATTGTCAGTAATTTTTTCAGTGCAGCGTCAAAATGAAAACTTTTGGCGCTAATACTTTCAACTCATTTATTACTATGAAATACCTTATTATACTACTCTCACTACTAAATATTAGCTTGTTCGCTCAAGTCCTTCCAAAGACTGAAATTAAGGATAAAGAACTAACAACGCATTTACGTACTTACATAGCTGAATGTAGGCTATTGAATCTAATTAAAGATTCAACAGGTATCGTTGTTCTACAGCATAACCGACAGCTAAATGGGCACCAACTTCTGCTAAGTCTTATTGACAAAGAACGTCACTCCTACTTCACAACCCGTTGTGTTCCATCCCAATACGCTTACTTTGATGGTGTCCTCGTATTAATTCGTTCCGGAGTTGAGAACAAATTACAGTTTTCCAAGGCTTACTACGAATAGATAAGATCGTTGAAGGGAAGTTCCAGCGATTAGAAGAGGAAAGAGGGCTTATCGTTGTCTACGAAAAGACCCCTGATGGAAAGGTACACAGAACACGACAAGCCACAGGAGGAAACGTCCATAACGACGTACGAATTGAAGTATCTGCGGATGGGCAATCTAAATTATATAGGGACATATAGCTTCTAGCTTCACTTCAATACATGTACCATTATAGCTCCTTTTGTGTGGCAACTACTTAATCCCGATTGACTTTCTTCGTCGGGATTTTTCTCTGTATCAGAAACGATATCCTACGCTGACCCCCACAGAGGATAATGTGCCCAATAGACTAGCTCTTGCATCAGGAGTTAGAAAGTTGGTGGTTACTCCAGCTCTGAGACCAACGATCAATTTAGGAGTTATTAAGTATTCGTAATCAGTTTTCAGATTGGCTCCAACGTTGAATTCAGAACTATATTCTCTATTGAAGGTAAGATTTTCGATTTGCTGACCATTGGTTGTTGCCGATAAATTTGTGACATCACCATTGCGTTGGTACCAAACAGACGGACCTAGACCGATTCGAAAAGCGTGCCTTTCTTTTTTGAGAATACTGTATAAGATGCTCGCATCACCCACTACGCGCTGGGAATGGTTCCCCTTGTAGTAATAATCAAATGGCGAGAATTTTTCTTTGCGATAATAGTTGATGTAACCTACACTAATCTCATAGTCCCATCTGCTTAACTTAATCTGTTCACTATAAATATATGAATACTTCACTGCCTTGGCTTGTCCAGATGCATTACCGCCTACGTGGTTAGCTTCGATAGCTACACGAAACGATTTTGAAGGCATTTGATACTGAGCAAAAGACACATTGCAAATCGTAAATAAAAGAAAAGACAAAATCGATTTTTTCATAGGAACTAATTTTTAACTTCTAGAAAAATGCATGCATCGCTTTCACTCTAACGACTGGCAGAAAGTGATGCATACGAACGTTGATACAAACTTCCTAAAATCGTGCGATTATTACCCATCTAAATCAACACCTTTAATTCGTCCCGCGTCGGCAGCGTCTTATTGTCGTCTAACTCGATCTGTACCCGAGCGAAGCCTTGTGGTCACGGGTGTCAACAGCCTACTGCCACTCGTTGAAACTCTGGGAATTGATATAAATTTTGTTTTCCAAGTTAACCACCTTATAATTCGACTTTCTGGGTCAATCGTATTGAGGCCGTTTCTATCAACAATAGCCTCTTTGAAAGGCTTTTCATTGTCTATACTCCATCCTTGCTTGCAGCTAGTCCCAGCAGCGTCTGGTTATCTTCGCCGTAAATAGGAAGTGCGTTTGAGTTGGCTTTTTAATCGCACTCATCAGTTCCTGATCGTTTCTAAGGGTGTCTAGTCCAGCTTCTTGTGTTGAGTTAATGGCTCGGGTTGATACCTTCCAACTGCCGGTTTCAGGCTCATACCACAGGTATGAGCCTGAAACCGGCCTTTATGAAAACGGCAAAATTTTCCGTCTTGTCAGTCAGATACTTTTCTGCATTTACCCCTACCTGAATGGTTCGAAACCGCTTTGTTATAGTAGATGATTGTCCTATTCTTAAAGCTCCCAAACTTTTTACTTGGTCCAGTATCATCATCTCAGAAAGAAAAAACTTGAAGCATTTTTCATGGTTTTTACGGCTCTTGTGCAAAGCAATCTTCCTGAAGGTTTTACGATTTACCCCATTCGTGCTTATTCAGAAACTATGCAGAAATTTCTGGCGTTGACGAAAAAAAATCGTTGTAATGAAAAAAGTAGCTTTCCTATCCCTCTTTTTTGCCAGCCTGTTTCTACGTCCGGCTCTTGCTCAAACGGCACAGCGTATCGCTGTTGATAAAGCCACGTTTGCCAATCCTCTACCGGTACAATTTGGCGATCCTTACATCTTGTTCTCAAAAGGTACGTATTATATGTACGGTACGGGCGGAGGTGCCGACAAAGGTTTTGCGGCTTATTCGTCAAAAGATCTTATGAACTGGAAGGCCGAAGGTCAGGTTTACTTCCACGATAATAAAAATGGCTGGAGCGACCCGAAAGCGAACTGGGGAGGTGCTTACTGGGCGCCTGAAGTGTATGAGGTTAATGGTAAATTTTACCTGTTCTATAGTGCTCAGTGGAAGGAGAATCCCACTCAGGAAGCCGAAAATTTTCGCATCGGTGTCGCCGTCGCCGACAAGCCAACCGGCCCTTTTATCGACCTGGCCAACAAGCCCGTTTTTGATCCCGGCTATCCCGTTATCGATGCCAATGTGTTTTTCGATACCAACGGCAAAGCCTATCTCTATTTTTCACGCTGCTGCTACAAACACCCGGTTGAAAGCGAAGTGGCGGATCTAGCGCGTAAGAACGGATGGTACAAGGAGATTGAAGAAAGTTGGGTGTACGGTGTCGAACTTAAGCCTGATTTTTCCGGCGTCATCGGCGAACCGGTTTTACTCCTGCGCCCCCCCGTCCAACTCAGCGATAAACAGTCTGAATGGGAAAGCCGGTCGGTTACAGCCCGCGAAGTAAACCGCCGATGGACCGAGGGTTCTGTGACCTTCAAAAAAGACAATACGTATTACATCATGTACTCAGCCAATCATTTCGGCGGTCAGTATTACGCTATTGGCTACGCGACGGCTAACTCGCCGTTGGGTCCGTTTAAAAAAGCGACTAACAATCCTGTTTTGCAGAAAAACAGCGACAAAGGAGGCCAGGTGACGGGTACCGGACACAACAGTGTTACGTACTCACCGGATGGTAAAGAAATGTTTTGTGTCTACCACGGCAGAACCGAAAAAACCGGCGACGAACGGGTTGTGTTCATCGACCGTATGCAGGTGAAAGACGGCAAAATAACGATCTCAGGACCCACTACAAAGCCTCAAAAACAACCCTCGGGCGTACCTGCGGCAGTCACGAACAAGTAGGCCGCCAACGTAATAAGCCCGTGTACTGTCAGCACGGGCTTATTGGAGACTATTTTTATCCAGGGAGATGCGCTAAGCCATCAAAACTCCAGCTGGCTCATCAACGAGTATATAGTCGTAAGCGCGCAGATGCTGATGAATCTTGGCAGCCAGTTCGGGCGAGGCTAGTAGCGTTTCCGGCTTTAACTCGACCGACGTTGATGCAGGAATCATGTCCAGCCAACGCGCCAGCCGGGTTACCGCCTGCTGTTTAGCCACTCGATGGGTTTCTTTCGTAAGCGCATCTCCAGCTTCAATATCATAAGGATGCACGATCGTCAGACGGATTACTGCTTCGTTCTGGTCCGTGAGCCAGCGACGCACAAAAAGAGCGGAATCAACCGAGCAGTCAGTCAGAAAAAAAACCGTTTTCATAAAGCCATCTTTGGATAGTGGGAAGACTTAACAAAACTAGTCACCCCTAAGGAACTGGCCTATGAGCAGAATCAGCCGATGCACTGACTATTATCAGTAGTACCGGGTGTTGTCGGTTTCTCAAAACCGACCCTTGGCGTCAGCAATCCGTGGTGTCGGTTTCTCAAAACCGACACCACACCGGTACCACCAATTCGTCTCACCAATTGGCCCGGCGAAGTTTGTCGGGTTGCAATACCCGGATGCCCGCACCGACCAGTTCGATCAACCCATCCTGCTTGAATTCACTCAACGTACGAATCAGCGACTCGGTGGCCGTACCGACGACCGATGCCAGATCGTCGCGCGACAGTTGAATCAATCCGTGCGAGTGCTCGGCGGCCTGTTGCTCGTGCAACCGCAGCAAGGTATCGGCTACACGCCGTCGTAACGAGCTATACGCCATACCAACCAGTTGATGCTCCCGATCACTGACTCGTCCAGCCAAGAGTTTAATGAATTGCTGGCTGACATCGTTATTGGCTAATAGCAGTTGCTTAAAATCTTCGTTGGGAATATAAATCAGCTCGGAATCTTCCAGGGTAATAGCCGAATCGGTATATTCTGTATTTTCCAGCAAGGCTAAATACCCAAAAAACTCCCCGGCGTTGTACAAACCCGTGATCAATTCCTTCCCATCGGCGTTGGTCCGTACCGTCTTCACCTTTCCCGACTTTAGCAAATACAATCTTGTCGGATCGTCGCCCTCGGTGTAGATGTATTGTTTTTTACGAACCGGGTGGGTTTTACGGTCAGCCGATAAGCTTTCCAGATTACCGACCTGTCGGGCATCGTTCAGGAACTGGTTCAGTCCATCGTGTTGCAGGTCGTAGTTGGCAGTGAGCGGCTGGGCCTGTCCCCCACTAACTTTTTCGAAGCGATTGAGCCGCCCTTCGATCGCGCTTAACAGTTCACTTTCGTCAAACGGCTTGGTCAGGTAGTCATCCGCGCCTAGCTCCATCCCTTTCCGAAAATCGGTACGTTCGGTTTTGGCCGTCAGGAAAATAAACGGGATTCCCGCCAGTTGCGGATTTTTATTGAAAATATGCAGGACGCCGTACCCATCCAGTACGGGCATCATGATGTCACAGATGACCAGATCGGGGCGTTGGCTTAGGGCCTTTTCGACGCCGATCTTTCCATTCTCAGCCGTCAAGACGGCATAACCCGCCAACTCCAGAATCTCCGCGGTATTCTCGCGAATGTCGTCGTTGTCTTCAATCAACAGTAAGGTTTTCATACGGTAGTGTTATCGTGACGGTCGTTCCCTGGTTCAGCTCACTTTGCAGCTCGAGGGTTCCGCCCATTAAGTCAACATAGCGGGCTACAATGTGCAGTCCTAGACCGGTACCCGGAATATTAACGACATTTTTGGCCCGAAAGAAGCGTTCGAACAGGTGTTTCTGATCGTCCGCCGAAATACCGATTCCCTGATCGGTTACCGTTATGGTCAACCGATTATCCGTGCAATCTGCCCGCACCGTGACGACCGAATCGGCTTTAGAATACTTGATTGCATTGGACAGTAAGTTGACCAGCACCTTGCGCAGCAACGACGGATCGACCCAAACCGGAACCATGCACTGGATATGGGACTGAATCGTTTGCCCGGCTTTGCGCATACCCTGTAGGTCGGCAATGGTATCCCCAATCAGTCGGGTTATGTCGACCTGCACCGGGTTGGGTTCGATTCGACCTTCCTCCAGGCGACCGACCGACAGAAATTCTTCCAGGATGTCGTTCAGGTGGTTGACCGACGAGCGGATGCGTTCGAGATGCTTCAGGCGCTTGTCCTGCTGGTCGCTGCCGGGATATTTCTCGATGAGTGTAGCGGATGTAAGTACGGTGGTAAGCGGGGTACGAAACTCGTGCGACGCCATCGATACAAACCGAGATTTCAGCTCACCCAACTGCCGTTCGTCGGTCAGGGCTTTCGCCAGTTCGTCCTTCGATTGTTCAAGTTGTTCCAGCGTGTTCATCAAGGCATGGGTCCGGTCGGCTACTTTCTGCTCCAGATCGGCGTTGAGTCGCTCGATGCGATCACGATGGGCCAAGAGTTGCTGTTCTGCTTCTTTCTTGAACGTGATGTCAATGATGTAGGCAACGGCGTGCAGATCATCATCCAGCCGAAAATAACTCAGACTAACCTCGACCGGAAACACGGAGCCGTCCTTCCGCCGGGCGTGCAGATCCCGGTTGTGCCCCATGGCCCGCACCTGCGGATTCGCGTTGAACGACTGCCGTAGTCGTTCATGGTACTCACTTACTTGGGTTGGAACCAATACATCAATTGACTGGCCAATCAGTTCATCGTTTGGATAACCGAACAGTTGTTTCGCCAGTCGATTCACCGAGACGATCTTGCCCTGCTGATTGGAAACAATGACTCCGATGGTGGCATTCGTAAATACGGCTTCGTAGCGCTGGACACTTTGTTCCAATTCATGCTCGGCCTGACGCAACCGCCCCTGATTAATCAAACGGACGAGTAAGGTTGATTTGTCTTCATTGACAGCGGTGATAACCACCCGCCCCCAGAATCGGGTCCCGTCCTGTCGGTTTAGTTCGGTTTCGTGTTCGTACTGCCCTGCGTGAACAATTTCGTCGATGAGCGCCGTGCGTTGTTCGTTTGTTTGCGGGGGCGTAGGCAGCGAGCGGGACCAGATCGGATTGTCCAGAAACGCCTGTTCAGACGCAAACCCCAACATACGAGCACCCGCCCGATTGACCCGCGTAAACCGCTCTACATCCGTTTGATAGACGCCGATAAAATCATCGCTCTGCTCAAAAAGTAAGTCGGTTAGATTCATGGAGGGTATAGTCAAACGGATTATGAGGGATAAGCGCGGAACGCATCTACGCGGGTCTATTCTCGAAAAATGAAAGCAATGAACCGCACCAACTTAACGTCTATTCGGGCAAATATGTCGAAAATCAGTCAACTTTTTGACCACCATCATACAGCGTGCTAGCGGGAAATCCCATTTTTACAGTCGATTCTACGATCTCGACATCAACTGGCGAACGCATACAGCTATCATGGCACTAAGCACCCATCAACCCATACTGATTCCGGCAAAAACGGCAGTCCTATTGGTTTTTATTCCGGCAGCTCCTACTCAGGAAAGCGTTGGCCAAAGCCTGGCGGTAACGAAGCTGGTTTCGCCCTTACAGCAAAAATTGGGCAGCTCGGTTCGCGTGTTAAAGATTGACGAAACCATGCACCCCGATGTCGTTCGCAGCTTTGATGTCCGACAGTTTCCCGCGTTTATACTGGTACAGCAGGGCATCGAACTATGGCGACAGGAAGGCATTCCAACGACGGGAGAGGACATTGTCAATGCCCCTAACCTGATGGCGCTGATCGATACCCACTGATAGAACTGATTCTCTTTTTCATAAATCAGAGTGGCGACAAACCGGCTATCACAAACCCGTTTGTCGCCACCCTAGCTTCATTTACTTGAACAGATTCTCAATAATACCCAGATCGAGTTTTACTTTCTCAATGGATTGCTGGGCAAAATTGCGCAGTTCCGTTTCCTTCCCGAACTGTAAGTAACTGGTTGCCAGATTCGCTGCATCCTGCCGCTGATCCTTCAATACAATAGCCAGGTTTTTACCGGGTTGATCAGTCAGTTTATAGCTCGACGCCGACTGCTTTATTTTCTCCTGGATGGCGGCCACCACACGCCGTTGCTGCTTCGCGAAAGCGGCATTCGCCCTGCCCGGTTTTAGCTCTTTTTGAATCGTGTTCAGCGACGCCAGATCCGTCTCGGCGGTGGAAAGCATGGTTTTAGCCGCCTGCGTCAAGGCCGAGTCCGACTGTACTTCCAGAACGGCTTTCAACAAATCGTGCGTCCCCTGCGTATGAATTTTTGCCAGAGTGATATAATCCGCGTCGGGGTCACCAGTGATTTTTACCGTCTTTAACTTTTGGGCCATCGCCTGCATCGGTGGCAGTAGGCTTGTTTTCAACGGTTGACCGGAGGCTGCACTGGTGGCGGTATTCGTTTTGGGCGAGTCAATCGTTTGCGCAAAAACTGCCGAACAGCCCATTAGCAAGGCTAAAATCAACAGCTTACTTATTCGTGTATGCATAGAACCAGACTTTTCTAAAATGATTGGAATACGATCAAAAATACACGGGCGCTCCAGGCTAGCGGTTGATAGCGATTAGCCCGCTAACTGATCTTCGTCAGTGCCCATTTGCTCCGTTGTTCGTGGGCTGCATCACTCCCTTACTCCGTCAGCAGACCGTGGCAAATGGGAATGGTATCGACCGAGTGAGCCAGCGCCGGGTACTGAGCGACACCCCGCCCGATCAGCAGCAACGCGACCACCACCGTAGCGACCGAAAGAAGCCGATTCACCCGCTGACGACCTACCACCGTTAGCCAGCCCATAACCAGATTGACTCCCAACAGCGCAGGCAACGTACCGAAACCAAACAGCAGCATGTACGATGCCCCCGCCAGGGGCGTGTTGGTAGCGAGTGTACCGGCCAGCGCCAGGTAGGTAAAGCCGCAGGGCAACAGGCCGTTCAACATGCCGAGCCCGGCGAAACCCGCTCTACCCGGCTGGCGCAGGTGCTGACGAAAGCGCTGGGCAATCTGCCGATCCAGCCAGGACCAGCGCAAGCGGGCGGGTACGCCTTTTCGCCAGACGGAGTTTATCAACAGCAATACACCACAGCCAATGGCCAGTGGTCGCTGCCAGCCGAGCAGGTGCAGGCCCAGACTCATGGTCCCGGCAAAAGCGCCTAGTACGCCGTACGTGGCAATCCGCCCGGCATGGTACAAACCAATAGCCTGCCACCGGTGCCGGTGCGGTAGTCGGCCAACGGGCAACGCAGCCACCAGCGGACCACACATGCCCACGCAGTGCAGACTGCTAATGAGGCCGGTCAGGAAAGCGGTAGCAAGCCAGGGTGACATCGTTTACAGAAATAATTGTTCTTCTTTATAATACTCCCGCTGCCCATCCGACCAGGTGAACTGAACGCGCCAGATGCCTTTGTCGAGGTCTTTGGTCGAAATAATCTGCCGAATGGCGTGTCTCGCGGGAATGGCGACCCGAAAATCCTGCTGCCGGTCGCTGGGACGGTAAAAGTTAATTTCTCCTTTTCGAAGGTCGCTGGGTAGCACCACGACTACCCGCTCCAGGTCGGCCTGATAGGTCATCGTTACAGAATCGTTGGTCCGGGCGTTGGTCACCCGGTCGATGTGTTGCTGATAGTCAATTTCGTTCTGGTAATAATTATCGCTCACCAGATCGACCCGTTCGCGCGTCATCCGGTACACCATGGTGCCGATAAATCCGGCAAACAGCACAAAGACAAGAATGATTGATTTTCCCCAGTTCATAGGATTGACAGTTTGGTGGGTCAAGAGCAAACGGTACGGTTAGTCTTTCTGCTCCGCGCCCCAGGCTACTCTACCGGCCCCAAAAATGTGGTTTCCACCTCATCGAGCACGGTACCTTCGGAGACCACTTCGACGGTAAGCTTCGTACTGCTTTGTCGAATGGCCTTTTCGGGCAACAAAATAAAAAACATACCTTTGGTCAGTTCATCGGCGGGTGCTTCGGTCAGTGGCTGCACCATCCGCAGCGTAGCGCCGGGAAAATTTACGCGAAACGAGACGGGCTTGGTCCGATGCGTTTTATTGACCAGTTCCACCAGATACAGATTCGATACCATCGCGCCCATCGGTCCACGTTCGGCTTCGCGCTGGTAAAGCTGACCCGGTGCCCGCAGAATCGTGGTATCGAGATCACTACGGCCCACCAGCAGAAACACCCAAACGCTCATCAGCAAAACCAGCACCACGCTATACCCGATCATGCGCGGGGTCATCCGCCAGGGCCGACGGGTTTGAATCCCTTCCAGCGAATCGTACCGGATCAGACCGCGTGGCCGCTCGATCTTGTCCATGATACTGTCGCAGGCGTCGATACAAAGGGTACAGTTTACGCATTCCATCTGAACGCCATTGCGGATGTCGATACCCGTCGGGCAGACCTGCACGCACAGCTTGCAATCAATGCAATCGCCAACGACAGGAGCCGTTTCAACCGTTCCCGCGTCGGTTACGCCCGATTCAAGAAAGGCTTTATCCAGCCGGGCAGCCACCGTTGTACGCTCCGCAACCGGCCTACCAGTCAGGTGGTTTGTCTGCGTTTGGCGATCCGTACGAATGTTGTGCTTTTTGATTTTACCGCGCGGCTCTCCCCGTATAGCATCGTACGTAACCATCACCGATTGCTTATCCAGCAAGACGCTTTGCAGCCGACCGTAGGGACAGATGGTGGTACAGACGATTTCACGGACATGGGCAAACACCCCGTAAAAAACACCCGTAAAAATCAGAATCGATGCCAGGCCGACCAGGTGATTTACCGGGTTGTCGGTCATGATCGCCAGCAACGCATCCGTACCGATGATATAGGCCAGAAACGTATTGCTGATAGCGAATGAGATCAAAAAGAAAAGGCTGTGTTTGAGTATCTTCTTCCCGATCTTTTCCGTCGTCCAGGGCGCGGCATCGAGTCGTTTGCGGCTATTCTGATCGCCTTCGATCCAGATCTCGATCCGGCGAAAAACCATCTCCAGAAAAATAGTTTGCGGACACGCCCACCCGCAGAAAACACGCCCGTAAATAACCGTAAACAAGGCGACAAAGACGATGAACGCCAGCAATCCGATGGCAACCAGGTAAAAATCCTGAGGCCAGAAGGTTACGCCAAAAAAGATAAACTTCCGTTCGAGCACGTTGAACAAAAACAAGGGCTGACCATCGTACCGCAGAAACGGCCCGGCAAACAAGGCGGTCAACAAAACCCAGGCGACGACGGTCCGCCAGCGGTAATAACGACCTTTTACCACGCGCGGGTAAAGCCACTGGCGGTTGTCGGCCGGTTTGGTTGTCAATTGACGAATAGGTCCGTCGTCCGGTGCCTGAACGTTGAGTTGGGAGTTCATTGGTTTTGTTGTCAATAGGTGGTCATTCATTGCCCTTGCCGTCAAGGGCAATGAATGACCGACCGATTAGTTCATGGCTACTTTAGGCGTCGGCGCGGCTGCGGGTGCCACCTTTTCGCCCTGCGGCTCTTTCGCGCCCGCCGGTTTAGTACCCTGCAACGAGAGTACATAACTGGTCACCTGCTGAATCTGGAGCGGGTTCAGCTGACGTTTCCACGAGATCATTCCTTTATCGGGAACCCCCTCCGTTATGGTATGGAACACGTCTTTGACGGTGCCGCCGTGCAGCCAGTACTCATCCGTTAAGTTTGGACCGACTTTACCTTCGGCATTCTGACCGTGGCAGGCCGTACAGTACTGCGTAAACAAGGCCTGACCCGCTTCAATCCCTTTCTTGTCGGTCAGCATGGTCACCGTATTTTCGTTGATCTTACCCGCCACGAGTTTGATGTAAGCTGCGCGTTCTTTTTCGGCGATGGCTACTTCCTGCGTGTATTCCTGCTCCATGATACTGCCCGTACGGAAGGTGTGAAAGACCAGCCAGTAGATGACCGCGAAGGCAATTGTTCCGTAAAACAGGCCCATAAACCAGGGGGGCGTTGGGTTATCCAGCTCGGCGATACCATCGTACGCGTGTTCCATTTCCAGCTCTTTCTCCTGACTCAATGGACGCAGACCCGATACCCGTTGCCACCAGGTCCGGGTATCAACCGGTTTAGTAGCTTCCGTTGGTTCCAGCACTTTTTTGAGGATAACGAGCAGGTACACGGCTACGGCTCCCACCAGCACCGCGCCGACCAGCACGACAATTGCCAAGACGAGCAACGCGAGATCCTGACCGGTTGAGATAGCCCACATGGAGGTAGCGGGCTCCTGAATCATCAGGACACGACCGACTAATACGATTTGATTCATGAGTAGTACGTAGTGTTAGTGGGTGGACGACTCATCGAGCGGCAGGTTGCCCATTTGCCGAAGATGGCGTTTGTCGGCCAGCAGTAAGTACAGACCGACTAAGAGAAAAAAGACGAAAAACGTCAGGAACGAGCCGACCATGTAGATGTCTGCTCCGGGAAGTGTTGAGATGAATTGCTTGAACATAATAGCAGGGGATTGCGGGGAATTGCAGGGAATGGCGGGGATTGCGGGGTAGTTATTGTCCCTGCTATCCCCGCAACCCCTGCCCACCACTATTTATCGGTCGTTTCCATTTTCTTAATATCGGTTCCCAACCGCTGTAGGTACGCGATAAGAGCCACGATCTCCCGGTCGGATTTAACCTTGATTCCTTCCTTCGCTAAACGGGCGCTCACCTGATCGGCCTGGATTTTAAGGTCGTCGTTGGCGTACGAAATCGCCTGATCATCGTACGGAACACCTACTTTACGCAGGGCATTTAGTTTAGCCGACGTGTTGGAGATGTCGAGTTGCTGCGTAATCAGCCAGGGGTACGGAGGCATCACGGAGCCCGGTGACATCGATGTGGGTTCGTTCATGTGGTGGTAGTGCCATGAGTCCGGGTACTTCCCGCCTTCGCGGTGCAAATCCGGTCCGGTTCGCTTGCTTCCCCACAGGAACGGGTGATCGTACACGAACTCGCCCGCTTTTGAGTACTCGCCATAGCGTTCGGTTTCGGAGCGGAACGGACGGACCATCTGACTGTGGCAGTTTACGCAGCCTTCGCGGATGTACAGATCGCGACCCTGAACCTCAAGCGCGGTGTAAGGCTGTACCGACGGAATGGTGGGGATATTCGACTTCACCATGAACGTTGGAACCAGCTCAACCATCGAACCGATCAGAATCGTTAGCAGCGAAGCGACCAGCAACTGGAAAGGCCGACGCTCGATCCAACGATGCCAGAACGTATCCGAACCCGTTGGTTTGTAGACCTTGGACAGTGCATGCGCTTCGGCCTCTTCGTTGACAACCAGATTACCGACGGCCATCGTTTTGAACAGGTTATACGCCATCAGAATCGCCCCGATCAGGTAAAGGCCACCGCCAATGGCCCGCATCTTGTGCATCGGCAGAATTTGCAGCGTTGTCTCGAGGAACGTCGGGTATTTCAGAACGCTTTCATTCGTAAACTCTTTCCACATCAGCCCCTGGGTGAAGCCCGCGATGTACATCGGTACGGCGTAGAACAGGATGCCCAGCGTGCCAATCCAGAAGTGCGCATTCAGCAATTTCTGCGAATACAAGGGCGTACGGTACATACGCGGAATAAGCCAGTACAGCACCGCAAACGTCAGGAAACCGTTCAGGCCCAGCGCCCCCACGTGCACGTGTGCGACGATCCAGTCGGTAAAGTGGGCAATGCCGTTGATGTTTTTGAGCGACAGCATCGGCCCTTCGAACGTAGCCATTCCGTAAGCGGTCAGGGCGACCACCATGAATTTCAGGACGGTATCTTCACGCACTTTGTTCCAGGCACCCCGCAGGGTCAGCAGACCATTGATCATACCACCCCACGATGGCGCAATAAGCATGATCGAGAACACGGTCCCCAGCGACTGCGCCCAGTCGGGTACGGAATTGTACAGCAAGTGGTGCGGACCGGCCCAGATGTAGATGAAAATCAAGGCCCAGAAGTGTAAGATCGACAGTCGGTACGAGTAAACGGGGCGATTCGCCATTTTGGGCAGGTAGTAGTACATCATACCCAGGTAAGGCGTCGTCAGAAAGAACGCGACCGCGTTGTGCCCGTACCACCACTGCACCAGCGCATCCTGCACTCCGGCGTAGAGGTAATAGCTTTTGAACAGGCTAACCGGCATCTCAAACGAGTTGACGATGTGCAGGACCGCGATGGTGACGAACGTCGCAATGTAGAACCAGATTGCCACGTACAGGTGCCGTTCGCGCCGTTTGATAATGGTACCGAACATGTTGATACCGAACACCACCCAGATCAGCGTGATGGCAATGTCGATGGGCCATTCGAGTTCCGCGTATTCGTGCGAGGTGGTAAAGCCCAGCGGCAGCGTGACCACAGCCGATAGGATAATCAGCTGCCAGCCCCAGAAGTGAATTTTGCTCAGTGCATCCGAAAACATGCGCGCCTTGCACAGCCGCTGCAACGAATAGTAAACGGCCATAAAGATGGCGTTACCGACAAAGGCAAAAATGACCGCGTTGGTGTGCAGCGGACGAATCCGACCAAACGTTGTGTACTGGTTGTTGAGGTTGACGGCGGGCGCAAACAACTGACTGGCGATTAACACCCCGACGAGCATACCGATAATGCCCCATATGACGGTTGCTACGGCAAAATTGCGGACAATCAGGTTGTCGTAGGCGAATCGCTCGACGGGTGTATCATGACCGGGCGGCTGATGACCGATATCGGCCTGGCCAGGCGTCAATCGGCCCGACTTGTCCCGCTCGGGCGACGTAAGTGTAGTGGATTGATTAAACGAAACATTCATAGCTGAACGAGTACAGGGGTTACTAAGCGTTAGATTGGGGTTGACTGGTCTCGGGCGCATCGTCTTCGAGCAGCATCCGGATCGACGGGGTGTAGAGGTCATCCTGCTGACCAGTACGCATTGACCATAGAAAAGCGCCTAAAAAACCCAGGGCCAGCAGCAGACTAATGCCAATCATAAAAAAGATAATGCTCATGGGCGTATCGATTTGCTGGCTCAAAAGTGTGGGTAATTCGGCGGGCGATCTATGAGATTCGTCAGGCGAACGGCTGATAAAATTCAAGCCGGAATCGGGGTGATTAAACTCAGCCGGGACGATGACAGCCGTCAGGAATAAGGCTCGAAGAACCGTCTACTTTTACCCCACAAAGTTTCTCACCTCTCTCGTTTACGCCATGACCGATACACTGATCAACGCGCCGTTGGGCGAAGAATCCGCGCTGGTTCAGACCTGCCGCACCCAACACCAGACCTGGGCTGCTACCATTGCTCAGCACGAACAGGAAATTGACCAGCTCCTGGCTCTCCTGAACGATTTACTGGAACACCACAATTACCAAAGTCTGCGCCACCGCGCTGTCAATTATTACGGCGATCTGAACCACCTGAAAAGCGGCTTTCAACGGTTGCGACTGGATACAATCTGTCAGACGATGGATTGTTCGCATACACAACGGCAGAGCTGCCGGGAGCCCCGGTTCAGTCTGTATGCGACCATCGAATCCCGTTTCCACGCGCTAACCGACGACCTGAACCGAATCCAGGCCGGATGCTACCAGTTTTTATCGGTCATGGTCACCTTGAATCTGCTTTAATCCACACTTGGTTTTACCCCACCGGCTTACGTTTTTCCTTGATGGTTATTCTTTTTTTCTTCCTCGCGCACTGGTACCTGTCGGTTCTGATGCAGACCATTTTCTTACACCGCTATGCGGCCCACCAGATGTTCACGATGAGCAAAGGCTGGGAAAAAATCTTTTACGTGCTGACCTTCGTTGGGCAGGGGTCTTCGTTTCTGAGTCCACGCGCGTACGGCATCATGCACCGTTTGCATCACGCCCACGCCGATACCGAGCAGGACCCGCACTCGCCCGAATTTTCCAAGAATCTGTTCGATATGATGTGGAAGACGCGGCAGTATTATAACGACATCCTGAACAACCGGGATTCGATTCCGGCCAGGTTCAAAAAGGGGGTGCCCAACTGGGCATGGATGGAGCGGTTCGGAGACCGTTGGCCGGTGCGACTGGCCTGGATCGCGGTTTACACGCTGATTTACGTGCAGTTTGCGGTGTCCCCTTGGTTATTTCTGCTGCTACCGGTTCATTTTTTGATGGGACCGGTTCACGGAGCGATTATCAACTGGTACGCCCACCGCTACGGCTACACGAACTTCACAGTAAACGATACCGCGAAGAATTTACTGCCCTTTGATTTTCTAATGATGGGCGAATCGTACCACAACAATCACCACAAATTCGGGGGTCGCCCGAACTTCGGCGGCTTCCGCTGGCACGAATTTGATCCCGCTTACCCGCTTCTCAAGATACTGGACTCGCTGAACGTGATCAAGTTGCGCGTTGGCCGCGACGAAGCGTACATGTAGCTTTCGCCAGCCCGTACATTCTCCAGATGACCTGGTCAGATCGGATTACCGATACATGGCCGGGTTATTTGCGCATAGCCAGTAGTCCCAGCAGTGGCCCAGGCAGCAGCACGTAAAACAATTCGCCCGATAGACCGAGGTGGGTCAGCAACCACGCCATCAGTTGAATGGACAGGACTGTCAGCAGAAAGCCCAAACTGGTAACGAGCGTCAGAATACTGCCCCGACTATCAGCCGTAGCCCGGCTGGCGACAAGCGTTGAAAATTGCGGAGAGTCTCCCGCAGCGGCAGCACCCCAGACAAGGAGAAATAATCCGAACCACAACGGAGGCAGGGTCAGCAACCACGGCAGCAGCAGAATACAGATTGCTGAGATCAGCAGAAAGTATTGGGCCACCCGCGTACTACCGATTCGCCCGGCAAGGTACCCACCTCCCACGCAGCCAATAGCGCCCGAAGCAATCGCTCCGAACGCCCATAGGGCGTGTTCTATTCGGGTTTCGGGATGGAGCTGGCTGTAGTAACTGACTAAAGCGGGCAGGAAAGCCCATAGGGTGTACACTTCCCACATATGCCCGAAATAGCCGAGCATGGCCGGTCGAAAGGCCGAGGGCCTACCCAAGGTCAGTAACGCCTGAAAGCGGAAGAGACTATGCTTGTTCCGGGCTGGTTCCGAAGGTACAGTCAGGAACAGCAAAATACCCCCGCCAACGGCTAACAAACTAACCGACAGCATCAGGGTTCGGTACGGTATACTCGCGCCCAACCCCCGGATCAGATGCGGGAAAGCGGTACCCAACACCAACGCGCCAACCAGAAATCCCATCGCCCGCCCCAGCCCGGTTTTGAAGCGGTCGGCGGCAATTTTCATTCCGACGGGATAGACGCCCGCCAGAAAAAAGCCGGTCATAAATCGACTGGCTAAAATGAGTGTTGCGTTGATTGGAAAAATCAACCAGACAAGATTCGCCAGTGCTGCCAGCCCTACCGAAACCAGAAAAACAGTCGTTGACCGAAAGCGGTCGGGAATGGCGAGTATCGCGTAAAGCAGCGTCCCGGCAATAAAGCCAATCTGAACCGAGGACGTAATCCAGCTAATCAGCGTGTCCGCTTTCAGCAGCGGTTGCAGCTCTGGCAAAATGGCGTTACCGGCAAACCAAAGCGACGTACCCGCAAACTGGGCAAAGACTACAACCAGTAACTGACCATTGACGCGCGAGGAAAAAAACATCCCCAAAGATAGCGATTCAGCGCTAGCAGGCGACGGTCATACGCTTGCTCCGGGACTACGCGCCAAGCTTCTTCCAACGCATGCCAATGGTGGCAATCAGCAGCATCGTCGCTGAACTGACGGGCATTAGAATAGCCGCTACTACCGGCGACAGATTACCCGTCAAGGCGTAGGACAACCCGACAAAATTATACAACAGCGACACGATAAAGCTGAACCGGATTACCCGCATACCGAAGCGGGTGTAACGCAACATACCGGGCATTTTGGGCAGGAACGACGCTTCGAGAATGGCATCGCTGGCGGGCGTAAACTGGATGGTGTCGTCGGTAAGCGCAATGCCTACGTCGGCCTGTTTCAACGCCCCGGCATCATTCAGTCCGTCACCAATCATCATGACGCGACGCCCCTGTTGCTGCAACTGCTGAACGACGGTAAGTTTTTGCTGCGGCTGGCAATTAAATGTCATCGCATCCGGCGTAAACCAACGGGCCAGTTCGGGTCGGGCCGTATCGTTATCGCCCGAAAGCAGGTAAAGCGCGTGCGTCGTTTTCAGCGCATCCAGCATCGCATCCAGGCCCGGCCGGTATTGATTCGGAAAGCAAAAACAGCCCCGGTATTTGCCTTCAATCGACAGATGAACGGTTGTGCCGGTCGATAGGTGTCCGTCCGTTGAGGTATCGTTTCCCCCATTGACAAACGCGCGGGAACCTATTTTGATCAGCCAGTCGTCAACGAGCCCCTGGATACCGTGGCCGGGAATTTCGGTGAATCCGTCAATCCGCAACGGCAGGGCGTCCGTTAGGTGTGAAGTCAGTTTGCGGCTCAGCGGGTGAGCCGACTGCCGCACCAGCGACGCGACCAACGACCGTTCGTAGGCGGTCAGCGGCTGGTCGAACGAGTCCACTACCAAGGTTGGTGTCGTGGTCGTCAGCGTGCCGGTTTTATCAAAAACGACCGTATCGCAGGCGGCCATCTGCTCGATAACTTCCGCATTTTTGAGGTAAAGCTTTTGTTTACTCAGCTTGCGCAGACCGTTGCCGAGCGCAAACGGATACGACAGCGAGAGTGCGCAGGGACAGGCAATGATCAGTACCGCCGTAAACGCGTTGATGGCACGGGCCGGATCGTGGGTGTACCAGTACAAACTGACGAGCGTCGCCAGCGTAATGACCGTTAGGGTGAAGTACCTACCGACTGAATCAGCGAAGGTTAAAATGCGTGAACTGTCGCCCTTGCGGAAGGCGTCGTTGTTCCAGAGTTGCGTCAGGTAGCTTTGCGATACGTCCCGAACGACTTCTAGCTCGATGGCTTCACCAATCTGCTTGCCTCCGGCGTAAAGCAACGCACCGGGTTGCCGGGCTTCCGGCTCCGACTCACCCGTTACGAAGCTGTAGTCGATCATCCCCTGCCCTTTGTACAGTATTCCATCGGCGGGAATCAGTTCGTGGTTTCGCACCCGGATTCGGTCGCCTTTACGCAGCTGCGCCACCGGAACGGCGGTTTCGCCACTCGCTTTCAAAACCGTTACGGCCAGCGGGAAATACGACTTATAGTCGCGTTCGAAAGACAGAAATTCGTGAGTCCGCTGCTGAAACCATTTTCCGCATAACAGAAAGAATATCAATCCGGTGAGCGAATCGAAATAACCCGCGCCATCGAGAAACAGTACTTCGTAACTCCCCCGAACGAAAGCCACGAGAATACCCAATAGAATAGGCAAATCAATGTTGATCATCCCTTTCTTCAAGCTCGTCCAGACGGATTCGAAATGCCCTGACGCCGAATACGCCACGACCGGAATCGCCAGCAGCATATTGACAATCCCAAACAAATGCTTGAACGACGGGTCATCAAGGCCAAGGTATTCGGGGAAGCTGAACAGCATGATGTTTCCCGAACAAAATCCGGCCAGCGCCAGCCGATACAGCAACGGACGATACGACGGTTTTTGCTGCTCTTTCACTACATCGTTCAGACTAATCAGCGGCTCATAACCCACCGACGTAAGCAGTTCGACCACTTGCCGGAGCGTTAGCTTACTGGGTTGGTAGGTCAGGTGAACCTGCTTTTTCAGAAAGTCAACGCGCGAGTGCTGAATACCGGGGTCGATTCGATACAGGTGCTCAAGCAGCCACAAACACGAACTACAGTGAATGGTCGGTACGTAAAACGTAACCTTGGCAACCGAGTCGTTCGAAAACTCCAGCAACTGCGCTACAATATCGGGATGATCCAGAAAATCGAATTGGGTGGTGCGGGCCCTGTTCTCCTTATGGTTGACTCCTGATCTGGACTGGTCATCAAGGCTCTCTTTCAGAGTATAGTATTGACAAAGCTGGTGCTGGCTCAGGATGCTGTACACCGTTTTGCAGCCGTCGCAGCAGAAGTACTTTTCCTCGTACCGGATGTCGTGATCGGTGCAGTCGTTACCGCAGTGGTAGCAGGTCGTTGATGCAATCGTTGCCGTATTCATACCTCAGAAATTTAAAGCAAGTTGGCAACCGCCAGCGCGTTAAACCCTGACGTTTATCAGCCGCTGACCTGATACGGCTCAACGTTTGGGTAGCCGTCTCGGGCAAACTTTGTCTACCGAACCAACGAATCGCTATGAACGCACTCATTCAGAAATACAACGTTCCCGGTCCGCGCTATACCAGTTACCCAACCGTACCGTTCTGGGATGACTCTACGTTCAGCGAAACGGCCTGGGTACGCAACCTGCGCCGGGCTTTTTCGGTCAGCAACAGCACAACGGGCATCAGCCTGTACATTCACCTGCCCTACTGCGAAAGCCTGTGTACGTTCTGTGGTTGCAACAAGCGCATCACCCGGAACCACAATGTCGAAGGTCCGTACATCGACGCACTGCTGACCGAGTGGAATACCTACTGTGATCTACTTCAGAGTGCTGGATCGGAACGCCCGCGCATTGCCGAACTGCATCTGGGCGGGGGTACACCGAGCTTTTTTTCGCCGGACCAGCTTAACCGCTTGCTGACCGGCATTTTCAGTCAGGCCACGCCAGCCGAATCAACCGATTATGGCTGGGAAGGACACCCCAACAATACCACCCGCGAGCATTTGCAAACGCTTTACGATTTTGGCTTTCGGCGCGTCAGCTTTGGCGTGCAGGATTACGACCCGAAAGTCCAGCGGGCCATTCACCGCATTCAGCCGTTCGAGAACGTGAAGCAGGTGACGGACTGGGCGCGGCAGATTGGCTATACGTCGATCAGCCATGATCTGGTGTTTGGGCTACCCTTTCAGACCGCCGACACGATCACCGACACCATTTACAAAACGCTGACGCTCCGCCCCGACCGTATCGCGTTTTACTCCTACGCACACGTCCCCTGGATCGAAGGCGTCAACGGACAGCGGGGTTTTCAGGACAAGGATTTGCCCACCGGCGATCAGAAACGCATTCTCTACGAAACCGGACGCGACTTACTGGAACAGGCGGGATACGTTGAGATCGGAATGGACCATTTTGCCCTCCCTCACGATTCCCTGTACAAAGCTCTGGAAAACAAGACGCTGCACCGGAACTTCATGGGCTATACCACGACCCAGACGCGCCTGTTGCTCGGTCTTGGGGCATCGTCCATCAGCGATGTCTGGTCGGCGTTTGCCCAGAATGAGAAAGACCTGGATACGTATATAAACCGGGCCAATGCCGGAGAACTGCCGCTGCTGCGGGGGCACGTCCTCGACGATCAGGACCAGTTTTTACGCCGACAGATCTTGAACATCATGTGTCAGGGGCAGACGCAATGGCCGCTGGGCAGCTGGTCAAGAAAGGAATGGGAAGTGTTGAGTGCCCGGCTGGAATCGTTCTGGCTCGACGGACTGCTGGATTACGATGTGGAAGGCTTGCGCGTCCATTCAGAAGGGCGGCCATTCCTGCGCAACATCTGCATGGCGTTCGATGAGCGGCTCAATTACGCCCAGCCCCAAACGCGCCTGTTCTCTCAGACAGTATAAACGGCAGACGGTGTGGTGTCGGTTTTCGGTGGTGTCGGTTTTGAGAACCGCGCGGGCGGCCCCGCCGACACCACTCACCCAGTGAGGTTCTAGCGCGTATACAGATTACCTTTGGCAATGGTCGATTCGTATTCACCGCTGATTGTTTCCAGAAATTTACCGGTCACCCAGCCAATATCCGAGTTGCGGACAAACACAAACCGTTTCGGTTCCGAACCGGTGTTGTACGCTTTCATGATCGCTTCCAGCCACAACGCCCCGGCAATCAGCTGTTTCTCGTTGAACTGATTTTGGAGGGCGATTACGTCTTTTTCGGCTTTACTGCGCACGTCAGGGTTTGTCACATCGGCTAAATCAGGTTGTATTAACGCTTTATAATCCGTCAGGGCTAAACGCTTGAATCGCTCAACATCTTCAGTAGTGATGGCAACAGCGGCTACGTTCGCCCGATCAGGATAAAGGTACGTAACCAGTGCCAGCGCCACATCGCCCCCAACGCCTACCGTCTGGTGATTCTGTAGGCCGGCTCCTGCTTCTTTCAGACGAGCCTTGAGGTCAGTGTTAGCCAGATTATCAACGACTCGCTGTGCTTCCCGCTTGTAGGCATCCATCCCCAGCGAACGCTTGCTGTCGATCTGATTGACAAGGGTATTAACCCCAACGGGCAAGGCTAAGGCATGGAACCCTTTATCGACCTGGTTGATATCCTTTCGGCTGGCTTCTTTGTCAAAATAGCCACCCATTGTATTCGCGCTCCCGATATTGAGCGCCGAGGTCGTCGGCCATACTTTACGGGGAATCGCGCCTACCGTAAATAACTGGGCTTCACGGGTGGGCGTTAGTGTCGTATCGATCTGAACGGCTCCGTTCGGAATCACGCGCATCAACTGTCGGTAAAGGGCCAATTTGCTTTCCGGCGACCGGGTCAATCCTTCGTTTACGTCGCTGTTGAAGACGATAAAAATGCGCTCGTTGGGAATGTTGTACCGCCGGATCGAATCCAGGCCGATCCGTAACGCATCCTGCCCCCCTTTAAACGATTTGGAAGCATCGGCAACCAGCACCTCGGTCGGAATCGTAAAGCTGGAGCGAATATCTTTCTCATAAAAATCGCTTTCGTACCTGGTTTTGAAGATAGCTACCTTCACCCCCGCAGCGCCCACCTGAATACCGGCGTAAACGTTTTTGCTGGAAATATCCCGGATCACTTCGTTGACGGCCCAACCGCTGGCTACGTATTTGAGCTTGGCGTACTGGCTTCGTGCAAGTTCCAGATAGCGAAGCGCACTAGTGGTGTCTTTAATATCCTTGAACGAAAGGCCCATCAATTCATTGGTAATGGCCTCCCAGTATAAATTTTTTGACTTAACCGCTGGCATCGCCCGTTGCAACAGGCTGATGGATTCCTGCGATTTATCTACTTCGCGAAGAGTATTCGCCAGTTTGATGTATTGAATGGCCTGCGTTAAATTCTTTGCGTTTTGTGCCTGACCCGGCATTTGTGCAGCACACAGGGTTAACAAAAGCATGAGGACATTTTTCATAACGTTTTAAGTTTAAATAGGCGACAAAACGTAAATACTAGCTCCTATAATCTAAAGAACCAAAACGATAACAAGCGAATTTGTATCCATTGACGCCACAAAATCTATCTACCAGATAAACAGCTAGTTATCATTTTATTACACATACGTTTGAGTCGGAGCAATAGATGTCGTTCGAGAAAAAATTCTGGTAAGACCTGTTCAAGAAAGGTGACAGCCGTTCGGATCATAACAAAACGTGTGAGCCTTGTGTGCGGTCAGGTTTGAGAACCAGTATTGTCCGAAATGTTGAGTTTGCTCCGGTCCTATTCTCTTCTTTGGTGGTGTCGGTTTCTCAAAACCGACACAAATTGCTGACGCGAAGTGTCGGTTTTGAGAAACCGCGCGGGCGGCCCCGCCGACACCACTCACCCGGCATCATATCACGCATTTTACGGATTTCAGACAATACTAGTTTGAGAACCTGACCGCACACGAGGCTCACAGCACAGTCAATCGTTTTTACGCGAATTTCAGATCAAAAGAAGCGCGCTTTATCGACCGCAGATCCCCTTAAAATCGCAGTACTGACACACTTCAATCTGATCAGTCTTACGAAACGGCTCCGCGCCATCGAGCATTTTTTGGATCAACGCCTTCAACAACGCTTCCGAATCGGTGATGTACTGCGCCGGGCTATCGTCCGTCCCGAAGGCAACCGGATTGGATTTAAATCCGCCCTTGAGATCGCGAAATGAGTAAAATCCAGCTTCTACAGGCAGGTTTGTGGCCGGGTAGATATTTTGTTTCGCCCGGTCTCGGGGCAGGCCGCCGTGATCGTTGATGTTTTTGAGCGCCAGATACCGATACAGCCAAAGCTGACGCATTTTATCCTCCCGACCGTCGTTCAACAGTTTTTCGGCCAAATCTTTGGGCGCTTTTTCGGGTAGATCGACTTTGCCGGTTTTGTAATCGACGATGCGAATCTGATCGCCAACGCGCTCAATGCGGTCAATCTTTCCGGCAATGCGCACCCGAATCGATTCTCCCGTTGACAGCGGTACGGTCAGGTAGGTTTCAAGGGTTTGCTCGGTTCCAATAACCGTCAGGTTTGTTTGTTCGCTTTGCTGGCGGTAGAAGTCGAGCATGAGTTTTTTAGCCAGATCGTACAGCAACAGGTTCATACCCGACTCGATTACCCGACCTTTCATGGACACGGCGAACTCCTCTTCCAGCAGTTTCTGGACAATCGACTCGTCAACAGGTTCGCCTTTGAGCCGGTAATCCACGTCCATGCGTTCGAGCACTTTGTGCAGCCAGCTACCGAACTCAGCCGCGCCCATCTTTTCCTCAATTTCTTCTTCCTCGCTGATGTTCACAATCCGGCTGAAATAAAATCGCATCGAACAGGTAACGAACTGATTCAGATACGAAGGGTATAGTCCTTTGGTCGTCAGTAGCTTGATCAGATCCGCGCGAACGCTATCCGTTTTGGGGACGCTTAGATCGGTTGTATCCACCGCCTGCCCCGTACCCACCCGACCAAAGCGCACCGTCGGGTGGCTAATGCGGATGAGACCATTCGCACGGGGAACCAGTTCATGCTCGATTTGCCGAATAAACCGGCTAGGCTCTCCTTTGCTGCTGCCATAAGCGTCGGTGGAGGTAGTGTGTAGCAGCACAATATCGCTGGCTCGTTGCAGCAATCGGTAGAAGTGGTACGCCATGACGGATTCCTGCTCCCGGTAGGTAGGCATGCCCAACTCGCTGGCAATGTCGAACGGAATCAGCGAGTTCAACTTGCGCGACTGCGGCAGAATACCTTCGTTGACGGATAAGATAATAACCCGTTCGAAGTCGAGCGCCCGCGTTTCCAGCATCCCCATCACCTGCAACTGGCTTTTGCCTTCGCTCGTAAACGGAATGCTCGTCTGCCGGATCAATTCGTACAAAAACTGCCGAAAGCTCCGTACCGTAACGGCGGTGTCGGCATGAACGGATTGGTCTTGCCGTTCGAGCGTGGCTTCCAGTTGTTTGAGCAGCGTAAAGAATAGGTACAGGTATTCGATTTCAATAGCATCCTGACTGGTTCGGTACACCTCGCGCAGCAATTCAATCAGGTCGTACAGGCACTGGATCGCTTTTATCGGCTCTTCGTTGGGCCAGCGCGAAAACAACACCCGAACCAGCGGATCATTCTGGCCCAGTTCGGCCATCTCGCGTTCGGTCAGGTATACACGCTGGTCCTTAACGATGGTTTTGGCGATCCACTGAAACAACGGTTCCGGCGGCAACACTTCCCCTGATTCAAGCACCTCACCCGGCCATTGAAGCCCATGGATCCGTTCGTACTGTTTGATGAAGGGGTGGTTCAACACCTTGACAACGTGCCGGTGGTGGTACTTCGGAATCCGTAGGTTACGACCATCTTTCGTGCGGAACTCGTGCACCGTCCGCTGCATCTCGAACAGGGTATCGACCAGCGTAAACAGCAGGGAACTGCGCAGCGAAAGACCCATCGTTACGTTTAGATCGGTCACGCTTTCGTCCAATGCGTACAGAACGGGCATCAGCAGCGTTTCGTCAGCCAGCACAATCGCCGTTTTCGGGCGTGGCGTTTTAGACTCATCCCCTCCTGTAGTCTGCCAATCCTGATAAATCTTGCCCGCTACCTTCGCCTGCATGCTGGCGTTGGGAACACCTACCACGCGGATATTTTTTTCGGTACCGAGCAGGTTGTTGGACAACTGATCCAGATCTTCCCGGTTTTGTTTGGAGAATAACCAGCCGTTGTCGCGGTAGCGACGCAAAAACTCACCGGCTTCCTGCCCCCAGTCGTTGATGTAATATTGGTCGGCATCCCAGATTAGCTCGGCTTTATTGGCATCTACCAACACGCGGATAATCTGTTCCTCGGCCCGGCTCAGAGCGTTAAACCCCACGAAATAAACGCGCTCGTACGCCAGATTATCCCGAATTAGCGATTCAACGTTTTGGGCCAACTGTCGGTAGGCCATACCCCGGTAAGCCAGCCCCTGATCCATGAGCCGCTTTTGCAGGGCGTGATACGCCGTTTGCAGATTTTCGAAGAGCTTGAAGTAGCGGGCGGTACCGGGCGTCTCAACAATTGGTTTAGCCGACGACGGTTGGTTGACCTGCCAGCGTTCAAGGGCTTTAGCCGCTGTCAGGTAACTAAACAGTTCACTCGTACTAATAAGATACTGATCGATCCGGTCAAAGTCAGTCAACAATACTGATGCCCAGCCGATAAACTGTTCGAATTCAACCAGCGGGTCTATTTCCCGGAAAACGTCGTAGAGATCGAATAACAGACTGACCGAATCCGTGAGCTGTACACCAGCCGCCTGGGTGATAAAATCATCGACGGCTAAGGCATGAGGAGCCAGAAACGGGCGGTCCGAAAGCGCGGCCAATTCTTCCAGAAAGACGGAAACGGCCCGGCGCGTAGGCAAAATAACCCAAACATCGCTAAGGCTAGGGCCGTGCGTGTCAAATATGCGTTGAGCGGTTTGTTGAAGAAAAGTCAACTGGTATTACTCGTTAGTCAGACAGTAAAGGTACAACTTGTTGGCCACTGCCTGACACTTTCTTTCCCGCTCAACTCGTTTTAGTGCATCCGGTCACCCCGCACGTCCAGATTCGCTATGATGTCGGCTTCCACGGCCAGAAATTCTTTCCACCGCTCCCGTACCCGTTCGGCGGGCAGGTACGTTTCGGCCAGTTCGATGAAATTACGGTAATGGCCCGCTTCGGAAATCATCAGTTCACGGTAAAACTTTTTCAAGCCTTCATCGGCAATGTTTTCCGAAAGCAGTTTGAAGCGTTCGCAGCTGCGAGCTTCGATCAACGCATTCATTAACATGTTATCCATCAACTGCTCTTTCTGATCATTGGTCGACCGGCGCAACCGGGACCGCAACTGGTTCACGTACTCATCTTTCCGCTGACGACCCAACGGAATATTTCGTTTGCGCAGCTCTTTCAGCACCCGCTGAAAATGCCCCCACTCCTCGGCAACAATTGGCGTCAGTGCCTCCACCAACTCTTCTTTGTCGAAGTATTGTAGAATCAGCGAAATGCACGATGAAGCGGCTTTCTGTTCGCAGTACGCGTGATCAATAAGGATCTCGCCGATGTTCATTTCGGCAATGTTCACCCAGCGCGGGTCGGTAGGCAGTTCGAGTCCTAAAGTTGTAAGCGACATGAAAAAAGTCGGTAGTCGTTTGTCAATTAAAACGAAACAAAGTTAGCCACATTTGACGGACGACTACCGACCGATGCGTATCTGTTTTTACGCTTATCTCGGCGCTTTGAATTTGAACAGCCGATACGGATCAGTGCGCTCCAGACGCGGGATGTGTAATTGCGAAGTCGTCACGTACACCGAACTGTCGGGACCGTACGCAAAGCTGTCGGGCCATTTCAGGCGGGTATCTTCGACAACGCGCTGTAAATCACCGGCGGGGGTCAGCCGCTCAACGGCATTTTGCTGAATGTACGTCAGGTACAGATTTCCGGCTGGGTCGAACAACATGCCGTCAACGGGGTCCGTATCCCGTACTTTTTCGACCCGCTGGTTCAGCTGGCTTTCCGACAGGCTTTCGTCCTGCAAAGCCGCCGTTGCAATCCGGTACAGTGGCCGCGCGGTGATAGCGTGGAAATATACATAATCGCGCTGGGGTGTCAGACCGATACCATCGGCGTCGAATGAAGGAACCTTACCAGCATTGTTGCGCCAGACGCGCCCTTCAGCCGTAACGACAACCCCTTCCGATTTTGTGGTCGGACTGCGGCTGAGCAACCGCCGGGCTTTCCCCGTAGTTAGGTTTACCACGATTAATGCACCCTGGCCCGAATCCGTGATGTACGCGTAGTTTTTCTGCGTATCGATGCGTACATCATTCAAGTAGCTGGTCGGATAAACGATCATCTCATCGTCGAAAACGATGCGTTGAATAAGAGCACCCGTCGCTGGATTGAACTTCAGCAGCTTGGCCCCACCTTTTACCACGCCCCGCATCTGGGGAGAAGCCGGGTCGAGCACCCACAGGTTGTTCTGATCGTCAACGTGGACACTTTGCACGCAGATAAAATGATCCTGCGGAGGAAGCGACGGATTCCAGTTGTTCCAGTCCGCATTGGGGAAGGGCGTCGCCTGCGCTCCGCTTACGTAAGCGACGGAGTACGGTATGGTGTCGGTTTCCATGCGGGGGTAGTTGGCGAAAACGCGGCCATCCCGCGCTACGGCAACCCCCGTCCACTGCACCTGCGACGTTGCCACTTCGGTCAGCGTAGCCCCCGGCAGCGGGTCCTGACCATCTTCGTCTTTGGTGTTACAGCCCATTGCGGCAAAAAATGCCAGCGCCAGGAGCCGGGTTGGCCAGTACGTTGTTTTCATAGAGCGTTGAGATATCCAATTTGATTGTTAGGTCTTCATCCGCGTACTCATTCTTTTGTTTCCAAACCGGCAGCGAGTCCAGCTTATGGGATAAAAATTGAGGTTTTGGTCACCGATCCGGAATCTGAACCGGGGCTACGCTGTTTTACAGGTACGGTTTACGCTATGATGTACTGGAAAAACGCCTGGGTTTTTATAAGCCTGTTCTTAGGAACAAATCTCTTTTTTTTATCCTGCCAGCAGGCTCCGACAACGGCAGCTACGGAGAACACCAATCCAGTCGATACCCGCCTGGCAACGCTTCCGGCACCAAAACCGGGCGAGGCCATTGCCACGCTGGCAGGCGGCTGTTTCTGGGCGACGGAAAAAGAAATGAGATCATTGAAGGGCGTTCGGGCGGTCATTTCGGGCTACGCGGGTGGTGATCTGGAATACCCAACGTATGAGCAGGTCGGCACCGGTCAGACGGGCCATGCCGAAACGGTTCAGGTTTATTACGATCCTCGCCAACTTTCGTACGATACCCTACTCGATGCTTTTTTCGCGGGTCACGATGCGACCCAGCTTAACCGGCAGGGTCCTGACGTGGGCAAGCATTACCGCTCGGCTGTTTTTTACCGCACTTCCGTCGAAAAAGCGCAAATCGAAGCCGCTATCCAGCGTGAATCGGCCAATCACAAAGCGCCCATCGTCACCCAGGTGGTTCCCTTTACCGCGTTTTACCCGGCAGAGATGTACCACCAGAACTACTACGAGCAGCATCCGTACAGCTTGTATATTCATCTGGTTTCGGAACCGAAAGTAAAGAAGTTTGAGGAACGGATGCGGAATCACCTGAAAGAATGAGTATTCATGCATAGATAGGATAGCTTGCATGATAAGAGCGTTTTTGTCATGCTGACCGGTCCGCCGGTGCGGCAGGAAGCATCTTCGGTAGCAGGCAAAAAGGTCACCTTCGAAGATGCTTTGTACGTCAGCATGACAAAAATTTTGATTACACTACTTAGCTTATTTGTGGCTTTCTAAAACGATTAATCAAACATTCGGCCCGCCCTAGTACTTATTATCAGGCTAGGCAACCGTTCGGCCAGAATCATACCGCATGATCGGCCCAGACCTAGTAACATTGTTCTGTATTTCACACACGGGTGACCCCGAAATGAAAACAAACTATGCCAGAACCTGATAAATCGCTCGGTCGAAAAATTTTGAATTTCTTCGTAAAAGAAGAAGATCCGGGAATCGCCACAGGCACTAAACCTACCCCTGCCCCGACGGCACCACGTCCAGCCAGTGCCCCCAATCCGCAACCCACGCAGCCCACAGCGGCAACCCCGGCGGGTGCCATAGACTCGAAGTTTGCGGAACACCTGGCGAATGTGCTGGCTCAGAACAACCCGCCCGGTCCCGATTATTTTGAGTTTAGCGAAACCCTGCGAAGCCTGTCCAATCTGGGCCTGCCCGAAGACAAGCAGTTTCAGGCGGCCTGGGCGAGTTTTAAAGCGCTTGGCGGGCCGAACGACATTTCGGTACTGACCAAAACGGCAAATGGGTATATTGCAGCGCTTAACAACGACCGCGATGCGTTCAGCAAAAGCGTCGACGTTGCGCTGGCGGATCGGGTTGGCGGTTTGCAGAACGAGGAAAAGCGGCTACAAACCGAAAACGAAGCGCTGGCCAAACAATTGGTTGAGATTCAGCAGAAGATCAACGCTAACAACGACCGACTGTCGGCCATTGGTGGAGAGATTACCGAGCAAAGCGCGAAGATTACGCAGAATCGGCAGAATTACGAAGTGACCTTTGCGCACTTCACCGAGCAGATCAAAAGCGATATGGCGAAACTAACCCAGTATCTGAAATAAGGACTTTGTTTTCAAGACATTAGTTTTCAGAGACTAACCCACGCTGAGCCTATTATAAGCTTATAAGCAGAACCCCTAAACGTACTACTACATACATGGCTACTCCTGATTTTTCACAACTTGGTGGCAGTACGGACGCCGAAAAACGTTCGTTCTGGAGCCGCCCCGAAGGTCTTTTTGGTATGATCGTGCTGGCTGGCATTGCCGGTTTCAGCCTCTATCACCTGAACGCAATTCTCGAATTTCTGATTCGGGCCACCTCAAACGTGCTTGAACTGGCGCTTCTACTGGGCGCGTTAGGCGTTCTTATTTTTCTATTTACCAGCCGCGACGTGCGGACGGCGATGTTCTTTCTTTTTAAATCGTTGATGCGCAGCATTACGGGTACGGTCATTCAGTTGAACCCGATTGCCATCATGAAAATCTACGTGCAGGATCTGAAAGACAAGCGTCAGAAAATGCAGGGCCAGATCAACACGCTGGCGGGGCAACTGGTAAAGCTGAACAAGCGCATCAACGAAAATAACGAATCGATCAAGCAGAAATTTGCGGAAGCAAACAAAGCAAACTCGATGAGCGACAAGCCGGGTATGCGCGAGTCGGCTCAACTGGCGACCATCGAAGGCGCAGGCTTGCAGGAGATGAACGAAAAGCTACTGCCTCTTCAGCGGAACATGAAACAGGTGCTGGCTTTCATGGAAAAAGTAAACCAGAGCGCCGATTACATCATTAAAGAAACCGAAATCAAAGTCCGGCTCAAAGAAACAGAATACCAGATCGTTAAAGAAAGCTCGAACGCGCTAAAAACTGCCGTGAGTATTTTCAAAGGCGACCCAGACAAGAAGTTTTACTTCGACCAGTCGATGGAATACATTCAGGACGATATGAGCCAGAAACTCGGCGAGATGAAACGGGCGATGGACCTCTCGATGGACTTCATCAATGGCGTAGACATCCAGAACGGTATCCTGTCCGACAAAGGAGAAGCGTTGCTGGAAGCTTACAACAAAGGCGAGTTCAAGATGGTACAGCTCGACGCCCCCGCTCAGCCAGTCATCACGGCTCCGAACCCTCCCAAAGACGCTGGTTATCGGAACTTGCTAGACTAATTTCATCGAGCGGTTGAGTGAATGAGTGATGCAGCGAATTATCACTCAGCCGCTTTTTTTTCACACAATCGCACATTCACCCAATCACTCAATAAAACTATGCAACGATTAACCGTAGCCGGTCGGCTGCTTATTACGGCTCTCATTTTAGCCGCTATCTTTTTCGGATTCCGCTACTTTGGCGGCAACGATGCCCTGCGCAAACTATCCCCGAAACAATCAGAAGAGTCCGCTACCCTTCCCCGGTCTGACGACCAGACCTCCACAGCCTCGTCGGATGAATCGTCGGCTTCTGACAATAGATCATCGTCCAGTTCGTCATCGGATGAAGCGTCAAGCAGCAGTAATGCCGGGCGGTCGTTCAATTATACCCCTCCTGCTCCCAACGGTGGAAAGTTAAAAGGCGTGGTCGAACTGGGAGCCAGCGGATTTAACTCGTTCATTATTCGCGTTGACGACCAGAAAAACTGGAAGCTCGAAAAAGCAGAGTTTGGCAATAGCCTCGTTATCGAGAATATGGCGTCCGACGACGATGTCCGTTCGGGATTGAAAAGCTACATCGGCAAAATGCTTGACTTCGGCGTTAGTGGCCGCGACATTCACTTTGTGGTCAGCTCGGGCGCAGTGAAAGCGGATGGAACGCAGAAAATTATCCGTGCGCTGAAATCACTTAATTACTTCGTCAATACCGTAACGCCGGAGCAGGAAGGTTCGTTGGGCCTGCGGTCGGTGCTGCCCGCCGACTACGAGAGCAATTCATTCGTTGTCGATATCGGTTCGGGAAACACCAAGATTTCATGGAAAGAAGGTGGTTCGACCAAGGCGTTGGAAACGTACGGAGCCAAGTATTTTCAGAACGGCACGAGCGACGAAGCGGTTGCTACGGAAGTAAAAGCCAAAGCAAAGCAAGTACCGGACGATCATCGCAAAACCTGTTTTATCATTGGTGGCGTACCCTTCGAACTGGCCAAAGCGGTTCGGAAAGGCAAAGAGCGCTACACGGTACTTGATGCACCTTCGGCCTACAAACTGGACAACGCTAAGTCGAAAGCGGGTTTAAACATCTACAAAGCCATCGCCGACGCGACTGGCTGCGATCAATTCGTGTTCGACTGGGATTCGAACTTCACGATTGGTTTCCTGTTGGCGATGCCGAAATAATCATCACAACCATACACCAAACAGCCGGGCGTACTGCTAAGTAGCCCGGCTGTTTGGTTTTATAGCTAAACTGATTTGAACTAGCGTGCGGTCAGGTTCTTAAACCTGACCGTTAAGATTTCTCACCGGGTCGGTTTTTGAGAAACAGTATTGTCCGGAATCCGCAAAGAAACGTGATGTGATGCTGGATGAGTGACGTCGGCGGGGCCGCCCGCGCGGTTCTCAAAACCGACACTACTCGCCCAGCACGGCTTTATACAATAACATACGGACTAGTAGCGAAAATACGTACATTTGATTTTTACAAATCGGACCTAGTATGGAAACGACAACGCTGGAAGGCTTTTACAAAGAAATATCGGATCTCATTCCCAAGGATATAAACAAAGAGATCGGGCATTTCAACGTTTTCAAAATAGCGGACATAAGCGCTAAATACAAGCTAAAGCCGTTTATGCCTTACAACCGGCGGTCCTACTATAAAATCAGTTTGATCATTGGGCACAACAAAGCGGAATACGCTGACAAAGTTATCGACATCGAAAAGAATGCGCTCTTGTTTGCCACGCCGAAAATTCCGTATCACTACCTGCCACAGGACGACAACCAATCCGGCTTCTTCTGCATTTTTACGGATGATTTCCTGGTCCAGTCAAAAAGTAGCGTCATCTTGGACGAGCTACCGATTTTCAAGCCGGGGGGCTACCCTATTTTTCAACTGTCTGACGAAGAGGTTACTGAGTTGCTGTATATTTTCCAGAAAATGCACAAAGAGCTATCGTCGGATTACGCCTACAAGTACGATCTACTGCGTAACTACGTGCTGGAACTGATTCACTACGGTCAGAAATTACAGCCCGCTACGGCTCTTTACCCGACTCATACTGCTTCCGCACGGGTTTCCTCGTTGTTTATCGAATTGCTTGAGCGGCAATTTCCCATCGAATCGCCCCACCAGAAGCTCAACCTCCGCACCGCTAAAGATTTCGCCGATCAACTGTCGGTCCACGTCAATCATTTGAATAAAGTTCTGAAAGAAAATACGGGGAAAACCACGACCAGTCTGATCAGTAGCCGAGTCGTTCAGGAAGCAAAAATCCTCCTGAAGAAAACGGATTGGAGCATTACTGAAATTGCCTACAGCCTGGGTTTTGAGGAAGTCGCCCATTTCTCCAACTTTTTCCGAAAACAAACCTCGTTTTCTCCACTCGCTTTCCGAGCCTGAAAACGGGGCAGCATTTGAATCTTGCAAACAATGGATTGATGCTTGCAACTGCTTAAACCAGATAATGCGCCAACTTTGTCCTACTCAAATCACAACGATATGGACGCACAAAGTAAAATCGCATTGGTTACCGGCGGAAGCCGAGGGTTAGGCCGGAATATGGCGATCAACCTTGCCAAAAAAGGGATTGATGTCGTACTTACCTACAACAGCAATCAGGAGGAAGCGGATAAAGTAGTAGCGGAAATCCAGGCACTCGGCCAGAAAGCCAGCGCCTTTCAATTGGATGCCAGCAACGTGAAATCGTTCGAAGGCTTTTTCGGGCAGGTGACCGCCTACCTGAACGATACGTACGGCGCTCCCCGCTTTGATTTCCTGATCAACAATGCTGGAACAGCTCTCTATTCTTTATTTGCCGAAACCACCGAAGAACAGTTCGACACGGTCCTGAATGTTCATTATAAAGGTGTGTTTTTCCTCACCCAGAAAGCATTACCGTTTATCAACGACGGAGGACGCATCATCAACATTTCGTCGGGATTGGCCCGCATTACCTATCCGGGTTCATCGGCATACGGCTCCATGAAAGGTGCGGTCGAAGTGCTTACGCGTTATCTGGCGAAAGAATTAGGCCCCCGAGGTATTGCTGCGAACGTAGTAGCTCCCGGAGCGATTGAAACCGATTTTGGTGGCGGGCGCGTACGGGATAACCAGGATCTAAACGCACAAATAGCCAGTCAGACCGCCCTGGGCCGCGTAGGTTTGCCCGACGACATTGGGGGCGTGGTCGCGTTTCTGTGTACGGATGACGCCCGCTGGATCAACGGTCAACGCATTGAAGTATCGGGCGGTCAAGCGATCTAATCAGCCATGAAACTACTGAGCGGGGCACTGCTGATCATCACTGTTATCCTAAGTGTACGGCATGGCTGGGCAGGACTTTCCATGAAACCGGAAACATCCGATATGCTTACCGAACTGGGGTTAGGAACCAACAGAACCATCCTTTATCTGATAAGCGTACTTACGTTAAGCGTTGCCTTATTGGTCCTGTTTCCGCAGACGTTTTTTGCGGGTAATCTCATCAACGCAGGCATTATACTACTCATCATGGCGCTGTCCCTGAATGTAGGTAATCTGAAAACGGCTTTACTTGAGATCCCATTTCTGCTGATTCCGCTGGTTTTGATTTATCTGGGGCACCCGCTGAAAAAGTAAAGTTAATTCGGGCCGGAAGTTCGTAGCTTAATAGGCCGTCTAAAAATGGTCTTTCTTATTCCTTTTGGCATGGCTTCTGTCGTCGAAATGACAAACCCACGTATAGGCGTGGGATCAGCGGTACCATCCGTGGTGTCGGCGTGGCTGTGATGTCGGCGGGGACGGCAATCTATTAAGCTTTACAAAGCAATTCACGGATCAAGACCCCCCCCTGACTTCAATCAGGGGGTTTTCTACATAAACGAGTGTCAATTCGATTAGTATTTCGTACCAAAATCAGTCACCCAGTAATGTTTGTAGGTACTGCTGGCGGAGTATCCGTAGCCGACGCCTACTTCTTTGAAGTTAGCGCTCATAATGTTTTTGCAGTGGCCTTCCGATTTAAGCCAGCCATCGACAACCGCACGCGTTGTTGAGTAACCAGCGGCAATGTTTTCGCCAGCCGCCCGCCATTTGTATCCTTCGCGCGTCATGCGGTCCCACGGCTGCGATCCATCCTTACCGGTATGGCTAAAGTAATTGTTGGTCGCCATATCGACCGCGTGTTTGTCCGAAGCCGACGTTAGCAGGCTGTTCAACGCCAAGGCCGGAACCGCCGGGTAAACGGTTGTCCCACATTGACAAGGCTTCGAGCGAGCCTGATTGATGTAGGTTAATACTTCCTGCTGCTGGGTTGAGGTTGATGCTGCCGCCCGCGCCCCCGACAAATCGGGTGTCATACCAAGGGTTTCGCCAACGCCCCCTTCTTTGTAAACGGACGAGGTTACGGGTGCGGGCGTTTGCGTTGTTTCCCGGTCGGACTGACAGGCAGCAGTAGCGCCAACTAAGGCAAGTACGCCTAACAGGTAGGTGATTTTCATAAGCAGATAAACCGTCTATTTGTTGATTAAACGGTAGGTCGCTCAGCTTAGTATTACGAAATAGTCAATCCAGTAAAATAAACGTTACATCCTTACTCTTTGGTAAACGAGGTAAGAACAGAACTTCTAGTAAATGCAGGAATGCGTTTGTGCTTATTTTCGCTCCCAGTTCCCTTTTTCGGTCTGCGGGCGCAGGACATACACGTCAAGGATCGCGTTGGGCCGGGCGAGGTACTCGCGGATGAGCGTCCGGAGGGAATAGCCGTCGGGAACGTCCTGAGCGGCAAAGGCAATGGCTTCCATACCCTCGTGATTGCCGATGTAGAGGGCGCGGGCATTATGAAAGTTTTGCGAGATAATCGTGATCTTCTCCTGGTTGAACACGTCTTTGCAGCGCACGACCGAATCGAACGTTCGGTAACCGGCGTAATCGAGGGTCATCACAGAAGCCGGAACGCCTAACTTCACCAGCGCCCGCTGCATATCGACCGGTTCGTTGTAATACTCGGAGTCGTTATTACCGCTCAGGATAAGGTACTTGACTTTGCCTTCTTTCCATAATCGGGCAGTTGCTTCCATGCGGTAACGAAAAAACAGATTTTCTTTTCCCGACCGGACGAACTTACTGGTGCCGAGAACAAGGCCAACGTCATTGGCCGGCAATTCACTAATGTCGAAGAAAATCTGATCTTTTGTGCTTTGCACAACCCACCAGTTGCAGATCAATACGATGATAGAGCCACTGAAAGTAAGGGCAATAGCAATCTTAATCGTCCATTTGACCATACGAATGCCAACCGCTTCGCGCGGAGTGTCGTCACTATAGTCGGTGGCAAACGTCGTGTTCATTCTATTCGCTAAAATGTGGATTTTTCGTTAATCCAACAACATTACCAAATGGATCTTTATTTACTGCGGTTGCATTTTGCCACGTACGTTCTGCATTTTCGGCGAAAGCAGCGTACCTGAACCGATACTTTCCGCTTTACCTGCTGACCGCTGGGTTGATCGATAAACCTTATAGAACCCAGCATCGGGTTCTATAAGGTTTTGACACCTTCTAAGAAAACAACCCTAACTGAATAGACTCTTTTTCTTCGGTTTCGGTTGTATTGCCCGCTTCCAGTACCGCAGCAGGCTGTACATCGCTTTTGGGCGTATTGGCAGTAACAACTTTGGGCGGGAGCAGCTTGACCTCTTTCACTTTGACAAACGGTAATTTCTGTCCTAATGCCTTCCAACCCCGTACTTCGATGAATCCCTCGGGTTCGAGTACCATTTTTTCAAGTGGTCCCCGCTCTTTCACCTGATGAACAAGCTCGATCCGCGGGTACTGATCAACCGTTACAGCCAGGTTTTTAGAGCCTTTAACGTCGCCGATAAAGCTGAATTTCTTATCGAGCGATGTTGTCTCGACTTTAAACCGTTTTACGTACCAGGCCTTCTGATTCGCTTCGTAGTAAACCGCTGAGAGTACCGTTTCGGGATCGAACTTCATCAGCACCGCGATTTCGTTGGGCTCGTACCGATTGGTCAGATCGAAGCTGGTCAATTCATACTGCCCGTCTTTATAAACGACCAGAATGCTGTCTTTCGCATCAAAATTACCGAGCATTCGTCCGCGCTCGTCCCGATTCAACCGTCCGAGGTGATCGTCGTACCAGATATCTACCCCACCCAATGTCGATACACCACCCGTTTTCTGGGTAATCTTCCGCACGTTATACTTGGTCAGGATATTACCCTGCGCTCCCCGGTTTTTGATACCCACCGAAGCAAAGTCAAAATCGAACTGTTTAACCTTTGCCGTAGACTGCGCGGTCAAATTAATGGAGATAACCTCTGCTTCGCCATTATCGTTCGCGCTGAAATACGTTATCTTCGATTTCGGATTACCCATGGTCAGATCGTATTCCCGATCACGCGTGACGCCCGTTACCGGGAATCGCTTCGCCATCGAAATGCCTGACTTACCATCGAGATAAATAAGGTTATAAATTTTACGCTCGTCATTCTTTTTAAATACCGAAACGTAAACAATATCCTTGCCAACGAATACCTTGTCCTGCACTTTCGTCACCAGGCATTTACCGTCACGCCGGAAAATGATTATGTCGTCAATGTCCGAACAGTCGCTGACGTACTCGTCTTTCTTCAGGCCGTATCCGATAAAGCCACCCTCCCGATCAACGTAAAGTTTCTGGTTGGCAGCCGCTACGACACTAGCCGCAATGGTATTGAACGCCCGGATTTCGGTTTTACGCTCCCGTCCTTTCCCGTATTTCTTTTGGAGGTCCTTAAAATACGCAATGGCATAACGCGTAATATTCGCCAGATTGTCTTCGGTTTCGGCCAGATCCTGCTCCAGCTTACGCATCAGTTCCTCCGCCTTGAATCCGTCGTATTTCGAAATACGCTTGATTTTAATCTCCGTCAGACGAATCAGATCGTCTTCCGTAATCGCACGGTAAAACTGCTTCTTGAACGGTTTCAGCGCCTTGTCAATCGTTGCCAGAACAGCCTCGAACGATTCGCACTCCTCAATCTTGCGGTAAATCCGGTTTTCGATAAAGATCTTTTCGAGCGAGCTGTACAGCAACCGCTCCATTAACTCACTACGCCGAATTTCAAGCTCGCGTTGCAACAACTGGACCGTTTGGTGCGTGTTGACGCGCAGGATGTCCGCGACACTGACGAAATGGGGTTTATCGCCAATGATCACGCAGGCGTTGGGCGAGATCGAAACCTCGCAATCGGTGAAGGCGTAGAGCGCGTCGATTGACACGTCGGGCGATACACCGGGTTGAAGGTGAACCAGAATCTCAACGTCCCTCGCCGTGTTATCCACCACAGCGGCCACATTCCGGCTTGGCGCTTTAATTCTGATTTTTCCCAGTTCAGCGGCTTTTACGATGGATTCGATCAGTTGGGGGGTCGTCACGCCGAACGGCACATCGCGAATGGCCAGCGTCTTCTTGTCAACCTCTTCGATACGCGCCCGAACCCGAACTTTACCGCCCCGGTGCCCGTCGTTGTAGTTGCTAACGTCGATCAGGCCGCCCGTCTGAAAGTCGGGGAACAACTGAACCGGTTTGTCTTTGAGTATCTGAATCGACGCATCGATCAGTTCGTTGAAGTTGTGCGGCAGAATCTTGGTCGAAAGCCCAACGGCAATCCCTTCGACACCCTGCGCCAGCAGCAACGGGAATTTTACGGGCAACGTAACGGGTTCGCGCTTACGACCATCGTAAGAAAGCTGCCATTCCGTGGTCTTATCGTTGTAGATGGCATCGAGCGCAAACTTCGAAAGCCGAACTTCGATGTAACGCGGAGCGGCTGCGCCATCGCCCGTGCGAACATCGCCCCAGCTGCCCTGCGTATCGAAGAGCAGTTCCTTCTGGCCGATGTTGACAAGCGCTTCGCCGATGGACGCATCACCGTGGGGGTGATATTGCATGGTTTGCCCGATCACATTGGCCACTTTATTGAAGCGGCCATCGTCCATCTCTTTAAGCGCGTGCAGAATACGGCGCTGAACCGGTTTCAGACCGTCCTCAACAGCCGGAACGGCGCGTTCGAGAATGACGTACGAGGCATAATCCAGAAAGTAATTTTCGTAAAGTCCCGAAACGACCGTTTGGTCGTGCAGCACTTCGTTGACGGTATCAATCGGTTGCTCATCCGGTCCGATAGCCTCTACTGGCTCCGCGTCATCGGCAGAAAACGCTGCTTCGGGCAGGCCCTGTTCGTCGTCTATCGGTTCCTGATTTTCTTCGTTCATCATGAATTGTTATAGGTACTATTTCACTGGATAATTAGGCGGGATCTGCCGAACGGCAAACCTTGTGTTCGACTCCTTAAATTTACTAAAAAAAGTTGAAAAAACGGCTTTTTACGGCTAAAAATGCACAAAATACCCTAATCCAGCTTTCTATTTCCCGCTAGTATCCCCGGCCCAGTTCGACGGCATTTTCCAGCGGTTCACCAGCCCGGAACCGACCAAGATTTCGCACGAACTGAAGCACTTTCCCGTCATCTTCGTTGGGCTGTCCACCGCCCGTATGTTGCGTCAATAGCACATTCGGTAACGTCCAGAGCGGGCTATCGGCGGGCAGCGGTTCCGTGGCGGTCACGTCGAGAACAGCACCCCCAATCTGACCGGATTGCAGCGCGTCGATCAATGCCGTTTCGTCGGTTGTCGTGCCTCGTCCAACGTTGGCATAAATGCTGTTGGGGTGCATGGCGGCAATCAGTTCAGCCGAGAAAAAACCCCTGGCCGTACCGGGCAGACAGTTGACTACAATATCCGTCTCCGGCAAGGCGGCTTTCAGCTCATCAACCGAGTGCAAATCGGCCTGTGGATCCGTACGAGCCAGCATTTTTGTTTGGCAGAAGAAGCCCGTCAGCATTTGGCGTACCGCCTGACCGATGGTTCCCGTACCCAGAATAATCACGCGCTTGTCGCGCAGCAAACCAGTTCGCTCCCGAATCGGTGCACCAATCCACTGGCTCTGGTTTTGCAAGGTTACCAGTTCAGGAATGCGCCGGTAGAACGCCAGGATTCCGGCGATCATCGTTTCGGCGCAGGGCCAGGCAAAGTAATCACCCATGTTCGCGATCTGGGCGTTTACTTGTGCGTCGCGGTAACCATCGAATCCCGCCGAATCCAGTTGCCAGAATTGCAGATTAGTCAGCGGCTCAGCAAACCAGGCAGGGGGCGGGTTTCCTAGTACGATATTGGCGGCTTTGAAGGCGTCCTGTTGTTGATCAGCCGGTAAGTCATGGCGAAAGACAGGCGTTATATCGCCGGGCAGTTGCTGGCGGAGCGTTGTCTTTAACGTGTCGTTGAGCGTGGTATTGACAAATAGTTGCATACTAGATTTACGTAATTCAGGTCAATTTGGTTGCGTTCGTGCGGACAAACAACTTTTCGGATCAGCGTGGCAGGACAAGATAGATTGTGCCCTACTTTTCTCCTTTTAGCTGAGCTAACAGCCAATTGGTCATTCGTTCGGTCTGTTCCGGATAGGTCCAGTGTCCCGGATCAAGCGATTCGATGTCCAGCGTCTTGGGGCCGGGAATGACATTGTAAGCTGCGTACATGGACGTTGGCGGGCAGGTTTCGTCGTTGAACCCCCACGCGTAGCGACCAGGCACGTTGACTAGTCGGGCGAAATTGACAACATCGTAGTAGCCCGTCGTTTTGATGCGATCCGGTTTGTTGTTGTAGGCCAGATCGTTCCCCGTAAACAGATGCGGCCAGCCACCAGCCCGCCCGTGCAGATACCCGGTTACGTCGCACAACGCCGGATAAAAAGCGGCCAGCCGTTTGATGCGCGAATCGAGCCCCGCCGTCACAATGGACAAAGCGCCCCCCTGACTACCACCCGTAACGGCCAGATTCTGACCGTCGTACTGAGGTAAACTCGTCAGAAAATCCACCGCCCGTACGCAGCCCAGGTAGACACGCTTGTAGTAATACCGGTCCCGGTCGTCCAGATTAGCGGCTGGGTAACCATTGAGCGGCCCCCGGCTGAGGTTTTCGTACACAACCGGCTCCATCGTAACCGGCACCCCATGAATGCCTACTTCGAGGGTTATAAACCCTTTATCGGCTTCAGCAATCATGCCATTGTACGGACGAACCCCCGCGCCAGGAACGCGCAAAATGGCGGGATACTTTCCTTCTTTTTTCGGGACGCACAGAATACCGTAAAAGCGCGAATTGTTGATATTCTGTAGATTCAGGTGATACACGTTTGTCCGTTCCGTACACCGCTCCGGCAGCAGGGTCATGCGGGCATCAACCGGAACAGCCGCCAGATCGGCCTTGGCCTTATTCCAGAACGCCTGAAAATCGGTGGGGTTTTCAACCGTGGGTTTGATGGTCTGCGGGTCAAAGCCAGCCGTTGTCAGGCCGCGATACTCTTTCCCGTCAACCTCAACCGTAGCGATGCAGCGCAGAAAACCGCCCGTTCGCATCGTCCCCCCATCCAGCGCCAAGGTTCCGTCCCGCAGGGTAACGGTTTCCTTTTTGGTGGGCTCCATCTTCTCGGGGCCAATCTCGTAGCGAAGCTTCGCTCCTTTCAGCAGGACATTGTTTCGGTAGACCGCTATGGTAAACCTGACGGGTTCCCCGATCTTATACTGCCAGTCGGCGTGGTCGGGAGAGACAACGATTTTTACAAACCGCTCAGACGGTTGAGCAACGAGATCAAGACAACGAAAAAGACAAAGAACAAGAAGTAGTCGTTTCATGAAAGATGGGAACGTAGTTTACGGTAGAAGCTAGGTACGTTTTCGGCCTACTCATTTCTACCGACGAACCCTTGTCGTTCCCTTCTCTTAGTCTCGTTTCTGTTCAGGCCACACGCGCGGGCGTCTCGTAGCCCCGCCGAACCCGCTGTATGTTGACGATACAGCGAATAAGCAGCGTTAACGGGAAAATCACATCGAACCCACCCGGTATGTTAGACAGGAAGATGCCCAGTACGATTAGAATAGACGTAACGGTGAAATATGTTGTCCGACGTCGGGCGGTGGCTTTTGCGCTTGTCGCCCAGTAGATCAGCGGCAGGTGAAAAGGCATCAGATAAAGCAACGTCGGGTTCCAGGCCGTTACGCCGTCATCGCGAATCAGCCACAGGGTAAGCAGAAACCAGCCGAGAAAGCCTACTGTCCCGAACAGCAGCCGGTCAAGCCAGCGATCAACTTTCCCGGCCGTCCTATACCGCCGGATCGTAAACAAAGCGATAACAACGCCGAAAATAGTAAAGACTACATCGGGGTCCAGGAGAAAAGGGAGCTGCTGCCGGAACAGCTTCTGCGCGGCAAAAATCGTTTGCTCACCCTGTACCAACGGCACCGTCTGACCGTTCGCCCGAACCAGCGTTGCGTGCGCAAACTGGTCGTACACCTGATTGGGTAGGTACATGGCGTGCCAGCCATCGGTCTGCTCATCGGCGGGATGCCCAATGGCGAGGTTCATGCCTAATTGATACCAGGGCTTTTCGTTCAGGTAATCGTTCATCAGGTCGCGGTACGATTTACCCGTCATGCGCGACCGCGATGGGATTGTCAGGCTATCCCCGCAGGCTTCGGCAATCATATCGCGGGGCCGGGTGGCGCAGTTGTCGTAATAAAACTGGTACTGGTATTGCCGATTTTCGGGTAGGTAATTTTTTTCCAGCGCGGCCAGCAACCGTTGCTGCTGCGTGGTCGACAGATTAAGCTGCTGTTCGCGAATGCTCCGGTTGGTCTGCTGGTAATAGAACATCACCTGGTACAGATTATGAACATCCAGCAGGTACGGCAAGGTACCCCGCAGAAACTTGATGATGAATGAGTCCGTCCGATAGTCGAAGCCACCGTAGCTGTAATTCCGGTCAAGACCAAGCGCCGGGTCAACGATTCGGATCTCGGTATGCCCGAAGGCCGATGAAATGTCGTCATCCCCCGGTCCGTAGGTAACCAGGCTCACGCGCGAAGCGGGCGACAACGTAGGTACCTGCGCGACCGAAGCCTGATGGGTCAGCAACAAAAGACTACCCAGCAAGCCGCAAAGCCACGCTGCAAGCGGTACGCTACCCCTACTTTTCTCGACTGGCTTATTCATCTTCGTCGTCATTGTCGATTTCTCTTCCTTCCCGCTGATCCGAACGCCGGCCCGATTTTTTAGGCTCTCTTCCCTGTACGCAGATAACAATCTCACCTTTTATGGTTTTTTGGGCAAAATACGCAATTAGTTCGGACAAAGGCCCACGCTGATTTTCTTCGAATACCTTCGTCAGCTCACGCGATACGCTGGCCGGACGGTCCGCGCCAAACACGTCCGCAAACTGCTGTAAGGTTTTCAACAAGCGGTGGGGCGACTCGTAAAACACCATCGTCCGCTCTTCCTCCGCCAGCTCAGTCAACCGCGTTTGCCGTCCTTTTTTGTGGGGCAAAAACCCTTCGAACGTAAAGCGGTCGTTGGGCAGACCCGAATTGACCAGCGCCGGAACGAAAGCCGTTGGCCCCGGCAGGCATTCGACCGGAATGTTATTTTTGATGCACTCCCGTACCAGCAAAAATCCAGGGTCCGAGATACCCGGCGTTCCGGCATCAGACACCAGCGCCAGGGTTTTTCCTTCCTTCAACTGATTCACCAGTCGCTGTACGGTCTGGTGTTCGTTGAAAATATGGTAGCTGTGCAGGGGCTTGCTGATGTTCAGGTGACGCAGCAATACGCCCGATGTGCGGGTATCTTCGGCCAGAATGGCGTCGGCCTGTTGCAGGACTTTGATGGCCCGAAGCGTAATATCGTCGAGGTTACCGATGGGCGTCGGTACGAGGTACAGTTTCATGCTGCAAGTTAACCTCAATCACAAAAACTTCGTGCAGTCGAATAGATTAGCGAGAAATCGTCTTTGTAGATATAAACCTCTCCACTATTTATGCAACGTCCGTCATTGCGGTTTTCCCGGTTTCTTTTTCTGCTGCTGATCGGCCACATGAGCTGGTTTTCAGCTATTGCTCAACGCTGGACAGCCCAACAGGCCAACGATTGGTACAAGACGCAGCCATTCCTGGTTGGCGCTAATTTTATTCCAAGCACCGCTATCAATCAATTGGAAATGTGGCAGGCTGAATCGTTCGATCCGGCTACCATCGATCGTGAACTGGGCTACGCCGAAAGCATTGGCATGAACGTTATGCGGGTATTTCTACACAATCTGGTTTGGGAGCAGGACGCCGAAGGCTATAAAAAACGCATCGATCAATTTTTGCAGATTGCCGATAAGCACCACATCAAAATCATGTTTGTGCTGTTCGACTCCTGCTGGAACGACGAGCCTAAACTCGGCAAACAGCCCGATCCGGTTGTCGGCAAGCACAATTCGGGTTGGGTGCGTGGTCCCGGTACCAAACGGCTGTTCGATTCACGGACGTGGGAAGGATTAGAACAGTATACCAAGGGCGTCCTTTCGGCTTTCGCCAATGACAAGCGGGTTGTCGCCTGGGATTTGTTCAATGAACCAACCAACAGCGGCTACAACGATGCCGTGTTACCCTTGTTGACCAAAACGTTTGTCTGGGCGCAGGCCGTTCGTCCGTCGCAGCCCATTACGGTCGGTAGCTGGCACGACCATCCCCTATCAAACGACCTTATGTACGCCCAGTCGGACATCATCAGCTTTCACAACTACGCCGAAGCGCCCAAGCTGGAAGCGCAAATTCTTGACTTGCAGAAGCAAGGCCGCCCGCTTATCTGCACCGAATACATGGCCCGTACGCGCAACAGCACCTTTGAAACCTGCCTGCCCGTCTTCAAAAAGTATAAAGTTGGGGCCATCAACTGGGGCCTGGTCAAAGGCAAAACAAACACGATCTACGCCTGGGATGCTCCCATGCCTAGTGGTGAAGAACCAAAAGTCTGGTTTCACGACGTGTTCCGCCCCGACGGTTCCGTTTTCAACCCGAAGGAAACGGCAGTCATCAAGCAGCTAACCACCGGTAAATAAGTGTATGACCATACAGATGCGGCTTGACCATGACACCACAGAACAGTGGCGATTTGGAATTGCTTTTATTTTGATCTGTTCTTTACGTACCTACTCGTTTCAGGCGTGAATGCTTGTTTTAAGAGCCTTTCTAAACCCATTTTCATGAAACCCTCCTTATTTCTGCTGACGAGTCTGCTGCTGACCCGGACGGCATTGGCCCAGCTCACGCCCGGCGAGCTGACCTGCGAACACCGTACCAACCCGCTGGGTATTGCCGAAACCAAGCCCCGACTGAGCTGGAAATTGTCCGGCAAGGGCCGTAACCTCCACCAGACCGCTTACCAGATTCAGGCAGCCACCACGCCAACGTTCGCGGGTAAAAGTCAGGTCTGGAATTCCCAGAAAGTAGCCTCCGATGAATCGGTGCTCCGCCCATATTCGGGGCCAGCGCTCACATCGGGCCAGCGGGTTTACTGGCGGGTCAAGGTTTGGGATGGCTCCGGTAAAGAAGGGTCGTGGAGCAGTCCGGCGTACTGGGAAATGGGCCTGCTGCAACCCGCTGACTGGCAAAAGGCGAAGTGGGTTGAACTGCCGGTCAGTGTCAATCCTAAAGCAGCGGGTCCGGTAGCGATGTTGCGGAAACCCTTTTCGATCAACAAAAAAGTGGCGTCGGCACGGGCGTACGCTACGGCGCATGGTTTATACGAATTGCACCTGAACGGCCAGCGCGTCGGCGAAGACCTGCTCACACCGGGCTGGACGGTTTACCCGAAACGGCTTCAGTACCAAGTGTACGACATAACCGACCAACTGAAATCGGGGGCGAATGTCATCGGCGCGATGCTGGGCGAAGGCTGGTACAAAGGCGCTCTCGGCTATGAAGACAATTCGGCGTTTTACGGGAACAACACCGCGTTATTGGCCCAACTGGTGATCCAATACACCGATGGAACAACCGACGTGATTGGTACGGACGGTAGCTGGCAAGCCAGCACGGATGGCCCCATTCGCAAGTCGGAACTGTACAACGGCGAGATTTACGACGCCCGGATGGAGCGGGCCGGTTGGGATACGCCCAACTTTACGGGTACCAACTGGTCGGCGGTTCAGGTAGCCAACTATCCGACCCATACGCTTGTTTCAACCGTCAGTCAGCCGGTACGTCGGCAAGAGACGATCAAGCCGATCCGTATTTTCAAAACGCCATCGGGAACACTCGTCGCCGATTTCGGTCAGAACATGACGGGTTGGGTTCGACTAAACGTAAGCGGCCCGGCGGGTACGACCATCAAGATTCGTCATGCCGAAGTACTGGACAAACAAGGCGAATTTTACACGACCAACCTGCGCAGAGCGAAACAGGAACTGCATTACACGCTGAAAGGCAATGGTACAGAAGTCTACGAGCCTCGGTTTACGTTTATGGGCTTTCGGTACGTCGCCGTTGACGGTTTCCCCGGCGATCTTAAACCGGACAATCTGGCGGGTGTTGTGATTCATACCGACATGCCGCAGACGGGTCAGTTCGACTGTTCAAATCCGCTCGTCAACCAGTTGCAGCACAACATCCAGTGGGGGCAAAAAGGAAACTTCGTAGACGTACCGACCGACTGTCCGCAACGCGATGAACGGCTCGGCTGGACCGGCGACGCGCAGGCCTTCTGCCGGACCGCTGGCTTTAACCGCGATGTGGCGGCTCTCTTCACGCGCTGGCTGGCCGACGTTGCCGCCGACCAACGGGCGGACGGAGCCGTACCGTTCGTCGTTCCCGATATTCTGAATCCCCTTGGCAAAGATGCAGCGACGTCGGCGGGCTGGGGCGATGTAGCCACGATTGCCCCCTGGACCATCTATCAGCTTTATGGTGACCAGCGCATTCTCGAAACGCAGTACCCAAGTATGAAAGCGTACGTCGAGTACATTCACAAGAAAGCCGGAGATAGCTACATCTGGAAAGGCGGCAGCGTTTTCGGCGACTGGCTGTTCTACAAGCCGCACATGTACAGCCACGCCGAACCTGATGGCTACACCAACAACGACATGATCGCAACGGCGTTCTACGCGTACTCGACTGACCTTTTGCGACAAGCCGCTACCGTACTGGGCAAAACGGACGACGCGCGCCAGTACGCGGACTTGTTCAGCAAAATCAAGACGACGTTCCAGCGCGAATACATCACCCCGACCGGACGAATTGCTTCGGATTCCCAAACGGCGTACGTGCTGGCCCTGATGTTCAATCTACTCCCCGACGAACTTCGTCCGCTGGCGGCCCAGCACCTGGTCGATGACATTAAGAGCCGCAAAAATCACCTGTCGACGGGTTTCCTGGGAACGCCTTACCTGTGTCAGGTGCTCTCCGACAACGGCTTTACGGATGTAGGATATGATCTGCTGCTGCAAGAATCTTTCCCGTCGTGGTTGTACCCCGTCAAGATGGGGGCAACAACGATCTGGGAGCGCTGGGATGGTATTCGTCCCGACAGTACTTTCCAGGATGCGGGCATGAACTCGTTCAACCACTATGCGTACGGGGCCATTGGCGATTGGATGTACCGGGTCGTGAGCGGCATCGAAATTGGTAAGCCGGGCTACAAACATGTGCTGATTCAGCCTCAGCCGACCGACCGGTTGACGTACGCCAAATCGTCGCTGAAGAGTTCGTACGGTGATATCAAATCGGGCTGGGAGCGTAAAAACGGGCAGATGATCGTCCGGGTGAGTGTTCCGGCCAACACGACGGCCACCATCCGACTCCCCAAAGCGGACGCGTCGCGTGTGACCGAAGGCGGCAAAGCTCTCGCGCAGGGGGCCGATTTCCGCAACATCAAAGCGGGTCAGAACGATCTTACCCTGGAAGTCGGCTCCGGCGATTATGAGTTCTCGTATCCGACTAACTGATCCGCGCCACGGTGGCCGGTTGACCATCCATTCCGGTTTGCAAGCCGAGAGCTAACGCTTTCGGCTTGTTTGTTTTTTTAGTGATGTCGGTTTCTTAAAACCGACACAGACTGTTGGCAAGGCATGTCGGTTTTGAGAAACCGACACCACAGTATGCGGACGGCCCCGCCAACACCACCCACCCGCCGACACCACAGCTACGCCAAACATCCTTTTTTGTGGAACAATTATGACTATTCCCGTTAATTCTTTACATTTAGTATGTGCTAAACACTTATTCAGTTGGATGCCTCCTTAAGTTACTCTTACTCAACGGATACCGTACTCTGGGATGATTTTTTAAACGGCAATAAAGCGGCCTATGCCTATCTCTACGGTAAGTACGCCAAAACACTCTATAACTATGGATACAAGATCGCTCAGAATCGGGAAATGACCGAGGACTGTCTGCAAGATCTGTTTCTGACCATCCTCGAAACACGCGAGCGGTTAGGCCGCACCGATTCCATTAAATTTTACCTGATGCGGGCGCTTCGACGGGATATCGTCCGCAAGCTTACCCGCGAACAACGATTCGATCACGAACTGGACACGCTCGATTTTAAGATCGAGTTCTACTACGAACCCACCTGGCTGGACGCCCAGATTTCTCAGGAACAATCGACGCTCTTACTGCATGAGCTGAATAGCCTGCCCGCCCGCCAGAAGGAAGCCCTTTTTTTGAAGTATTTCGACAATTTGAGCTACGAGGAGATAGCGGGCGTCATGGGCATCGAGCAAAGCTCCGTTTACAAGATTGTCTATAAAGCCATTGCCTCGCTCCAAAAGCGGATGGCCCTGCACACTATTCTCGCCGTCCTGGCACTGATCCGATAAATTTTGTAAAATAATCGCGACTGCGAGGGATAATAAAGCCGATGAACGCCTTTGTTTTTTGTCATCTGCTACCCTCATCGCATGAATGCCTCAGATCTACCGGATTATAGTCATTACTCCATCAACGAGTTTGTTCTGGACGAATCATTTCGTCGGTGGGTGCTACAGCCCGACGAAGAGACGATGTCGTTCTGGCATTCGTTTATGCTCAGGCATCCCGAACAGCAGCCCGTCATTGAGGAAGCCAGTGCCATTTTACTGCACCTTCGCATTCGGCAGGACGATTTGACGGACAGCCGCCAGGAACGCATCTGGCAGGTGTTGGATACGGCCTACGAGCAGCAGATGCAGCCATCCGGCGAAGTCAAACCACGCTGGCAACGTTGGGTCAATCCATTCCGGCGTTGGCAATTGGCGGCCTCGCTAACGGGTTTGCTGGTACTGGCGGGCGGTGGCTGGGCCTACTGGCACTACGGGCAACGGCAGGAGGTGCATACGAATTACGGCCAGTTGCTGACCGTTACGCTTCCCGACGGGTCGCAGGTGCGGCTGAACGGGAACTCAACGCTTTCCTACCCAACCGACTGGACAAACGCCCGCGACCGCGAGGTATGGCTCGAAGGCGAAGCTTTTTTTACCGTCACCAAACAGCGCACGTCGTCGGGGCGGCTCAAATTCATTACCCACACGCCCAACCTGGACATATCGGTGCTAGGAACCCGGTTTAATGTCAACACCCGCCGGGGACAAACGCAGGTCGTACTGTCGGAAGGAAAAATTCAGTTGTCACAACCGAACGGTCCGGCAACTCGTGTGATGCTGATGAAACCCGGCGAACTAGCCACGGCCCAGTCGGAAGCCACACCGGTCGCGATCAAACCGGCCAAACCGCAACTGTATACGGCCTGGACTAAGCAGGAGTTTGCCTTCGAAAACACCCCGCTGCGCGCCATTGCCCAACAGCTGAATGATGGTTGGGGCCTGACGCTTGTTTTCGATGATGACGCGCTGGCCGAACGACGGTTTACGGGCAATTTATCCAGTCAGGATGTAGAGACGCTGTTAACAACGCTGGCAGCTACGTTCGACTTACAGGTTGTCCGGGATAAGGACCGGATCTACCTGCACCGACAGTAATTCAGGCGCTACACGCACAAGTAAATAATCAATTGCAATCAATTAACTCTTCGTGGTATGAAAAGAATGGTTTTACCCCTTTCGCTCTGGATGGCAGGAACGGTGGTACTCAGTCTACCGTCTGTAGCTGCGGCCCAGTTGCTGACCCGGGCTCAAAGCAGGACAGAACACACGTTTCCCGAAAATAAGCCGAGTCGGGCTCGCTCCTTAAAGAAAGTGTTGAGCGAGTTGGAAAAGCGGTACAAAGTCAGCTTTGCGTATGATGAGTCGCTGCTGGCCAACCGCCTGACCGAAACCGAACCGGATGGCAGCACGCTGGAACAGTCGCTGAATCAGCTGCTTAACGAACAGGGATTACGTTACCGGAAAATCAAGGATAATCTGTACGTTATCCAGCCTATTCCCAAAAAGGAACCCGTTTCGGTAAACGCTCCCGTCGCACCCGACGAAGCCCGTCCGGTCGAGCTGCGGGAAGTCACCGCTGTCCGGCGCATCACCGGTCAGATTACCGACGAAACCAATGCGGGTTTACCGGGGGCCAACGTCCTGGAAAAAGGCACCACCAACGGTACCACCACCGACGCGAACGGCAACTTCACCCTGAACGTCAGTGATGCGGCAACAACGCTCACCGTGTCGAGCGTCGGCTACGTGAACCAGGACGTAGCCATAAACAACCAGTCGACGATCAATGTAAAGCTGGTCCCCGACAACCGCACCCTCGAAGAAGTCGTGGTTATTGGGTACCAGACCGTTCGTAAGCGGGACGTTACGGGAGCCAACGACGTGATCAGCGTAGCGCAGTCGAACCGGGTAACGGCTAACTCCGTCGCCGAATCCATCCAGGGTCTTTCGCCCGGCGTCACGGTTCGGAATACGGGGGTGCCGGGGCAGCAGGCGTCGATCCAGATTCGCGGGGTTGCCAGCTTCCTGAACACCGATCCGCTGTACATCATCGACGGGATGATTGCCGACGCGAACCCGACCATCAACAACGACGACATCGAGTCCATTCAAGTGTTGAAAGATGCGTCCGCAGCGGCTATCTACGGATCAAGAGCTGCCAACGGCGTGATTATCATCACGACGAAACAAGGGAAAGAAGGTCCGGTGCGCGTGTCGTTCGCGGCCAAATACGGCGTGCAACAGACTTACAAACGCTGGGATCTTACCGACGCGTCGGGTTTTGCGGCTCTGCAACGGCAGCAATACCAGAACTCCAGCCAGACGCCCCCGTCCAGTGTAGCCGAAGCAACGTTTAACCCGGCCATCAATACCAACTGGCAGGACGAAGTTCTCCGTACGGGTAGTTTACAAGACTACAACCTGACCTTGTCGGGCGGCTCGAAGACCGGTTCGTATCTGATTTCGGGCAGCTACTTTAATAACGTGGGCTATGTGATCGGTAGCAACTTCGACCGGGCCAGCCTGCGGATCAATACCCGGAGCACCATCGGTCGCTTTACGTTTGGCGAGAATGCCGTGCTGACCAACTCCAACATTCGAAATTTCCCGGCGGGCAACCCGATCTACGATATGGCCAGCATGCTGCCCGTTATCCCGGTGCAGGACCCTAGTTTTATCAACGCCAGCAACCCGGAAGGCTACGGGATCGGTACCAATCCCGGTGCAGTAACCTACGCCTACAATCCGGTGGCCGCGCGTAATCTGGTATCGAACAAAAGTAACTTCGCCAAGCTGGTCGGAAACGCTTACCTCGATGTCAAGCTGACCGACTGGTTGAACTACCGCGCCAACGCGGGTCTGGAAGTAAGTTTCGATTACACGCAGAACCTGCGCCGGATCGGTATTTATCAGTACAGCGCGGCTGTGGTGCCCAGTTCCGTCGGCGAAGACCGTTCCCGCTACCTGAGTCTGCTGTTCGAGCATACGCTGAACTTTAACAAAACGGTTGGCGTCCACAACATCAACGGCGTAGTCGGGATCAGCCAGCAAACGGCCACGCGTGACGTCACGTCGGGTTCCCGCACCAATCTGGGGTACGCGGGTGGTCAGTATTTCACGACCATCAACGCGGCTACGGGCATTTCGAACTCCGCCGGTGGCACGCCCGACAACTACCGAATTTTGGGGTACATCGGACGGGTGAACTATACCTACAACGACAAATACCTGCTGACGCTGACGGGTCGGGTTGACCAGGATTCGCGCTTTGGGGAGAACTACCGCACGGGTTTCTTCCCGTCGGTGGCTGGTGCCTGGCGCATCAGTCAGGAAAAGTTTTTCCACGTCGACTGGATCTCGGATCTGAAGCTGAATGCCTCGTACGGCAAATTGGGTATTGTCGTTCCAACCCTTGGTTCGTTTCCGTACACTGCCTTTATCAACAACAACCCCAGAGCCATTTTCGGGATCGATCAGAACGCCAGCGTGGGTGCTTACCAGGCGCAGTTGGCGAACCCGGATCTGCGTTGGGAACAGCGGATTTCGCAGAACTACGGGGTAACCGCCAGCTTCCTCAACAACCGGCTTTCGGCGGAAATCAACTACTATAATTCTTTGTCGTCGGATGCGATTCTGAACCTGGCCGTACCGGGCTATCTGGGTAATCTGCGCGGCAATCCGTACGTCAATACGGCGTCGATCCGCAACCGGGGTGTTGAGTTTTCGGCTACGTATCGCAACAATGAACACGCTGTGAAGTGGGATGTATCGGCTAACTTCACCACGATCAAAAACCGGGTCGAAAACGTTGGCAATCAGGGGCAGAACGTAAACTACATTCAGAGTGGCAACACCCGCTCGCAGGTAGGCTTGCCCGTGGGCCAGTGGTACGTCCTGAAAACAGCCGGTATTTTCCAGAGTCAGGAAGAAGTCAACAATTACCGGGGACCGAATGGCAACCTCATCCAGCCCGATGCCCGTCCTGGTGATATTCGCTATGTAGATACCAACGGCGACGGTCAGATTACGCAAAACGATGACCGCCAGTTTGTTAGTACGCCCTGGCCCAGGTTACAGACGGGGGCGCAGTTCAACGGCAGCTACAAGCAGTTTAGTCTGAACGTGCAGTTGGTGGGTGTGTTTGGCTACACCGTGTACAACGATGTTCGCCGGACGCTGGACAGCTACCAGAACACCAATTTCCGCCGGGACGTCAACCCGTGGTCGCCGACCAACACGAACACCAACGACCCCCGCATTGCGTTGCAGGCAACACCCAACGCGAATGTGTACAATCCGCAGGGAATCATTTCAAACAACTTTGGGTACACGGACCGCTGGCTGGAAGACGCTTCGTACGTGCGGGTGCGGAACGTGGAGATCGGCTATACGCTTCCCAAAGCGCTGCTGAGCAAAATCGCGGTCCGGAACGGGCGGGTGTTTGTAAGCGGTCAGAACCTGTTCACCATCACGAAGTACACGGGACTTGATCCCGACGTAACCGGGTCGAACATTCAGGAACGCGGTGTCGATAATGGCCACTGGCCCTCGCCCCGCGTCATTTCGGTCGGTTTGACGGGTGATTTTTAACGACAACTCATTCTACTTATGAAAAACATACTGAGCGCTTTGAGTCTGGTTACCGTTCTGGGACTGACGAGCTGCGACCGAAGCTTAACCATTGTAAACCCCAACCAGGTAACGACCGAGTCGTTCTGGAAAACGTCCGACGATGCCCTGGCGGGAGTCAATTCTGTCTACAGCACCATGCACCGGGGTGGCATTTCGCGGTGGATGCCGTTTTATTACATTATCCGTTCCGACGAGGGCCGCAGCCAAAGTCCAGCGACCGACATCGTCAACAACATGGATCAGTTCCTGATCACGGATTACAACTACGGCAATGCCTACGGCGTCTGGAACGATAACTACATCGGCATCAACCGGGCTAATCAGGTGATCAACTACCTGCCTGCCATTCAGATGGACGAAACGCTGAAGCAACGCTACATCGGCGAAGCAAAGTTCTTGCGGGCCATGTACTACTTTCACCTGGTTACGTTGTGGGGCAATGTGCCGCTTGTTTTGCAGGTATCGGTAGTGGGCGACCGACCTAGTTCGGCAACCAGTGCGCAGGTTTGGGCGCAGATCGAAAAAGATCTGACCGAAGCGGCTCCTGTCCTGCCAACAACCTACGCTTCGGCGGAGCTGGGCCGGGCAACCCGAGGGGCGGCTTATGCCCTGCTGGCGCGTTCGTACATGCAGCAGCGCAAATACACCGAGTCGCTTACGCCCCTACAATGGCTGGCGGATGGCGAAGGCAAGGGTATCTACGCCTTGACGACGAACTACCGCGACAACTTTTTGATCTCGACGGAAAACAACCGGGAGTCTATCTTTGAATGGCAGTTTCAGATCAACCCGGCGGAAACGACGGATGACGATACGGAAACCCCCAATCAGAACTACGGCACGTCGCTGGCCCAGTTCTTCGGCCCTCCAAGCATTGGCTGGTCCGACGGCGAAGCGAACCGCTGGCCAACCCGCGAGTTCTACGAACCAACGACTACGGGTGCCCGCGACCCGCGCCTGGAAGCTTCGTTTCTGTTTGATTCAACCAACGTGAAAGGACCAGATTCCACGCTGATCTACGGCCAGACGTTTACCCAACGGTACGGTCGGGACAACAAGCGGGTGTGGTTCCGGAAGTTTCAGAACGACCATTGGAAAAATGAGGAAGGCTACCGCTCGCCCAACAACTGGCGTTATATCCGCTATGCCGACGTGCTGCTGATGTACGCCGAAGCCTTGAACGCCACGGGCAAAACCACCCAGGCGTATGCGTATGTCGATCAGGTACGACGCCGGGCTGGATTGCCAACGCTCACGGCGGCAAGACCGGGGTTAACGCAGGATCAGTTTCTGGCTCAGCTCAAGCACGAACGTGTTACGGAATTATCGGGTGAAGGCCACCGCTGGAATGACCTGGCCCGCTGGGGTGATCTGGGGCCGCAGTTGGCTAGCCGTGACCCGGCTTTTTCGACGTTCGTAAAAGGAAAAAGCGAATTGCTTCCCATTCCGCAGCTGGATCGTGACCTGAACCCAAACCTGATCCAGAACCCGAATTACTAAGCCATCGACCAACACGGTAACGCGTTTCTCTACGGAGAATTCGTTGCCGTGTTTTTTTGTTAACAAAGCATGAAAAACTGGTTTCTTTATGTACTCGTAGTACTGTCGCTGACCGAATTTGGCGGCTGCAAATCTGGCGATAAGCCTAACCCCACCCCTAACCCACCGGTAGCAGCGGTCGATACCGTCGGCAGATTTCAGAACCCCCAGTTAACGGCGGCCCCCGATCCGTGGGTAACCAGCAAAGACGGGTTTTATTACGTGATGCACACCACCGGCAACAGCCTCCGCATCTACAAAACCCGCTCGATGAGCCGACTGAATCAGGCCCGGCCCGTTACTGTCTGGACACCACCGGCTACGGGTCCTAACTCGCGGGACATCTGGGCTCCCGAGCTGTTCAATATCAACAACAAGTGGTATATCTATTATGCCGCCGACAACAACGGTGTCGATGCGACCCACCGGATGTTTGTGCTCGAAAACGAATCGGCGGACCCCACGCAAGGCACCTGGGTTGACAGAGGTCAGCTAAACCTGGCTGACAACAAATGGGCCATTGACGGAACCGTACTGCAACTGGACAACCAGCTTTATTTCGCGTGGTCGGGCTGGGAGAATGACTTGGGTGGTCAGCAGAACCTGTACCTCTGCAAGCTAACCAATCCGTACACCGCCGAAGGGCCACGGATTCGCGTATCGACACCTGATTATACCTGGGAAAAACAAGGGTTCGGTGTCAACGAAGGCCCGGAGTTTCTGGTGCACAACAACACGGTTTATCTGATTTACTCGGCTAGTTTCTGCGGTACCGATTTCTACGCTTTAGGCCAGCTCTCCGCCCCTACCAACGCCAACCTGTTGACACCTTCCTCCTGGACGAAATCAGCAACGCCGGTCTTTGGTCCATATTCGGGTAATGGCGCTTACAGCGTAGGCCACAACGGCTTTTTCACGTCAGCCGATGGCACCCAGAACTGGCTTGTCTACCACGCCAACGCGGCCCCCGGCCAGGGTTGCGGGGACCAGCGTTCGTTACGCATGCAGCCCTTCGGCTGGAAAGCCGACGGTGCACCGGATTTTGGCTCGCCTACGCCCCTGACGGACTGGATAAAGCGACCAAGTGGCGAATAGATCGGCACCGTTGTTGATCAATGTATTCGTTCGGGGTGGTGTCGGCGGGGCCGCCCCGAACACTACTAAACGATTCCTGGCGGAGCCGGTGTTTCGTCAGACAACGGAATTGCCCGGTCTTCCCACCGATACAACCACACGGACAACCGGTTTACTAACGTCGTGTCCGCGAGGTAGACGTACATCAAGAACAGCAGTTTGAAAAAACCCCGCCGAAAGGTATAGGCAATATTGGCACCGTCTACGTGCTGAATAATCAAACCAAACAGTCCGTAGATACCGATAAGCCAGACCAGAGTTATCCAGCCGCGTTTGTCCCGAAAGAGTACGAGATTCAGCAGGGCAAGCCCGACGAAAATATAAACCGTATAATTCCAGTAGTCCGCATCGAAGACCACGGTTTTATTCATGGCCGAAAAGACCGCCAGCAGTTTGCCGACATACCCGTCCGTCACGCCATGAATGACGCCCAAATGAGCCTGGGGTGGCAGCGGCACATACCCCCGCAGAAATCCGTAATTCCAGAACAGCACCGGCAGTAAACCCGCCAGCGAATAACCAGCCGCAAGAACAACTGCCCTTACGGGATGTCTTCTAACCAATCGAACGAACAGGAGTAACGATCCAATCGCGGCAAAGAATATAGTTTCCGTACGGGTCCAGCAGGCCAGTGCCATCAGCAAGGCGCTCCCCGCCAGTACGCCCCGCCCGCCCGATGCCAGATAGCGCTGAAGCAGCATAACCCCCACCACAAAGAACGCGGCATTCGCCCAATCAGTCTGCACCAGAAACGTGTACGAAAACAGTTCGGGTGTACAGGCCAGCACCGTTATCAGCATACCAGCCAGCAGCGGATGAATGCGCTCGCGTAGTTCCGCGTACAGCCATAATCCGAAACCAACGACCAGTACCGTGAGCCAGATTTTCCCGAACACAAAGGGTCCTTCGTTCTGAGCCGCCAGCAGGTAGATCACCTGCTGCATGGCCGTAAAAGGCGCATAGAACGGTTGGTTGCTAAAGACCGACACCGACGGCAGATGCTCGGTAAACACCGACGACGCCAGCGTTTGCTCCCGTACGGCAGCCGTTGCCACCAGATCAGGACCGACAATCGTATCGAAAGGGGTATTCGGAAACCACGCACATTTCCAGGCGCTGATGAACAGCAGATAAGCCCAGAACCCCAGAAACGGTAGCTCATACAGTCGGATAGCAGTTCGTTGACCCGAAAATACCGCTCGCAGATACTTGCCCTGCCCCCGCAGCAGGAGGGCCGAAAGTCCGGTGAGTACACCCAGCCCCACGAATACCGGAGTAGCCGTAATCGGTAGCTGCGCGAACTCAACGATAAACGGCACCAGCGAACTTACGCCCAGGCCAACCAGCATAGAAAGTCCTGAAAGGCTCATCCCATTACGGACCGCTTTCAGCCGCGTGACCATGCCAAAGCCGAGCATCCACTGCATACAAACTACCAACACTACGGGCCAAATCATCGCTTTGAATAATATCGTTTAGCCTGAGCGGGTGTGTACGCAAAAAAATGGGGATCATACTTGCCGAACGTATCTAGCACTGCCGCCCGATTCCGGTCCGTAAGCCGGAGCAGTTCCAACCGACCGTTCGTTACCCAAAGGGTGTACGTAGCCCGTTGGCGCATAGCGTCCAGAGTGGTCATTTCGAGCAGGTGAATTGATTGACCGAGGTGGTAATAAAGTACGCTGGGGTACAGCCAGACAAACCCGTCAGCGGCTCCCTGTTTGTAGGCGTTTCGAATGAGATACCGTTGCGGAGGAATCAATAGGTAATCGTTGGGCTTGCCCTGTTGTTTGATCAGCGTAGTGTACGTGTACGCCGTGCCGTAGCCTTTCCGCATTCGGCTTTCCTTGCCCATCTGCTCGCCCAACGTTTGCCGTTGTTCGTAAAAATGCCGGACAGTGGTCGTTAGCCAATCATAATTTCGGGGTAACGCCAGCATCGCTCCGAGTACGAGACAGCTCACCAGCAGGTACACCAGTTGTACCAGCGCCAGACGAGGAGACCTTTGTTTTACCACACTTCGCCAACAATCAATTTATCGATAGCAGCCGCCATCTTCTGATCCTTTTCCGTCACGGTATTGCCCGCATCATGCGTAGAAAGCCGGATCGTTACCTTGTTGTACACGTTCGACCACCACGGATGGTGATCCATTTTTTCGGCGATAAGCGCCACGCGGGTCATGAAAGCAAACGCTTCCGAAAAATCGGTGAACATAAACTCACGCGTCAGTTGATTGTCTTTTTCCTCCCACATACGATTTGCGTTTTGGCCTATAACCTCCGAATGGTCCCGCAAGTTTAACGATAACGCAGACAGAATGATGTCGGCGGGGGCGCCCACGTGGTGTCGGTTTCTCAAAACCGACACCACGGACGGCCCCACCGATACTACGTAGGCAGTAAAGCGGCCTAAATCAACCTAGCTTTGGTTCGACCCACAGGCTCGTCAGGCAGACGACAAAAAGCAGTAGCCACGCCCAGCCCGGCAGCCGGGTTTCAGTTACCCGATCCGCCACTACGCGATTCGTCTGATCGTTGGCGTGCACCAGTGCATAGGCGTTGACCATCCGGCTTTTGGCCAGCGTGGGTAAGCCTGATCCTTCCGCGTAGGTCGCCAGCGAATCGCCTATCGGCAACCACCCCGCCTGACTTACTCGAAAATGTCCATCCGCCGACAAGGGATTAATGGCTGAATACGTCAAGGCAACCGTATCACTGCCGAGCCGAACCGCACTTGGGCGTGTCGGCAGATTGTTGACCCGAATCGCTTCCCGGAACCGGGCAAAAACGGGCGCGTCCAGATCGACACTATTGCTGGTTGCCGGTTGAAGCCGGGCCAGAACGGCATTCCAGACCCGGTTATACGCCATGCTATCGCCACTCAGTTTGAGCGGAAAGGTTTCGCCCAGGAGACTGACGCCAATCGTACCAGTCGTCCGCTGAACCCCAACCGGGTACCCTGGAACAATCGTCTGAGCGGCATTCGTCACGAAGGTATAGGGCAAGGCGTTGAGGCCACTACCAACCGGAACCAACGGCTCGTTGGATACTTTCTTTGCTTGCCAGCGGCTTCCCAACGCCTGATTGATCAGTCGAAAATCAGCCTCAGGACTGGTCAGGTTGATAAACAGCACCGATTTGCCGTCGGCTACGGCTCTCTTAACCACAGCGCTACCCGCATTGCTCGGGTCCGTAACGATCACGTCGGGTTTGGCGGATGTCCGGTTGATCGTCAGCTTGTTGGTAATATCTTTCGACAGTGTAGACGTAACCTGTACCGAATGACCATTTTTCCCTAACCAGTCGGCCAGCGCTCTGCTTTCGAAATCGGGCGTTCCGAGCACAAACTGAAAGGCCAGCGGCTTTAGTGGACGGGCAAAAAAACGAATCGTATCCAGCGGAGTATTGTCCAGAACCAGCTCGGTTTCGGTTCGACCCAGCGTAAACACCGGAAATTGAAGCGTAAACGACGCGGCTCCTTTTGGTACGTCCAGACTGTCGAGCGTGCGCCCCCCGTACATCAGCTTGATGCGTTGCTTTTTGGACGACTGAATGCTGCCCGTTACCTGCTGCATCTCGCCTTTCTGAACAATTCCTTTCCAGCCGATGGTTTGTACCTGATCGGGAGCGGTATACGGAATCCAGCGAATTACCTGCCGACTCAACCGGCTAAGCAATTCGGGCGAAAAATCCTGCCCAACCAACGTGACGGAATCATATCGCTCGGACTTAAACGTCTGCCGGGTAAGCACCTCCCGGATATGCAGGCTATCGCCGATTTTTTGCCGAAAGTCGTCGGGAACGTCCTCACCGGCCAGCAGCGCGTGTCGGGTACTGGCCGTAACGGTCCAGGTTGGTTGCAAGACATAGCCGAGTACCACCAGCCACAGCAGTCCGTTCAACACCAGCCGAACCGTTTTCCGTTGTCCAGTAATCGTCTCGTTGCGGAGGGTAAGCCAGAGCTGTACCGCGAGCAGCAGCGCAACAAGCCCCATAGTAAGCCAGCTGATGGGCTGTGATCGGTCGAATTGGAAAGAAATCATTGTAAGTGGCGCCAGAATGACCGTTCGAGTTTACGTTCGCTGGTGTAGGAACGATTGGTTTGCTGCGACGTTCCGGCCAGTTCATACAGTTTGGTTTTCAGCTGTTTTTTCTCGGCATCGGCAAGCGGTTTACCACCCGCCAGTTTCTGTAGTCCCGTTAGCACCGACCAGTTCGTCAGGCCGCTGTTGACAACCCGGTCGGCCAGGGTATTGCCCAATTGCTGTACGGACTGCCGTTGGGTAGCATTGAGTTGATCCAGTGACAAAAAGCCGAGCACCTGTCCTACCAGCAATTCCAGCCGGGGCTGATCGTACATCCGCTGTTGGCTTGTATTGGCGTTCACGTTTTTCAGTTCGCCGGTTAGCCGCGTTTCCTGTTCTTTGATCGGGGGCGGGTCGAAGCCGGTTTTTTTGACGAACGAGCGCGCTTTCTGCTGCGACAGCTTCAGGTATTCAAGCGCTTTTTTCTCGTACGGCAAGGCTTTTTCGGGCTCGTACATCCGCAGATGCAATTCTGATTCCCACATCTGTTCCAGCGCCATTTTCAACAGGCTCCGGGTCGATTGCTCGTGGAAGGTGTTTGTTTCGGCATCGTCGTGATTGTGCACGTACTGTTCCATCAAGGCGGCCACGGGATCTTTGCCCTCGTCGGACGATCCGCCACCGCCCCCGTGGTTGTGCCCGTCGTCGGCGGAATGCACCGGACGTTGCGGAGCCGCCGTTTGTTCGCCTTCTCCCTCATCGTGCTTGTGCATGTACGCCTGAATAGCCGCCATGCCCGCCACGACTACCCCTTCGCTGTTAGTCGGTATGGGCGGAGCACCGTCTCCCCCGATGGATTTTTCGAATTCTTCGCCCAGAAACTGACCATAGCGTAGGCGCAGTGCTTTCTGATCGAAGCCGATTTCGTTCGACGCGCTTTTGAACGCATGATTCGGATTCGCTTTGTCGGCCATCGTTTTGCGTTTGGCGATCAGCTTTTCGGTATCGATAATGATCTGTCGCTGACTCCGAAAATACTCCGGCATGATGTTCACGGCCATCGTAGCCAGTTCGCTTTCTTCCAGCTTGGTCGTGTCTTTGTAAACGAGAAAATACGTGTCTGACTTCGTAAAATTCGGTTCGGGTTGCCGATTGTCGAACGCGGCCCAGTAGTAGTACAGCTCATCGCCGGGCGCAAAGTTGAGCGCTTTCAGATCAATCTGTTTTGTCAGCTTGGCTTCCTTGAAATTACTCCGGTCCAACGGCATTTTCACCTCCCGAAACTTCACATTCTCGCCCGATCCGCGCGCTACAGTAGCCACAATAAACGCCTGTATCACCTTGAAATCGTCGGACATCGTAGCGGACAGAGCGATGTTTTTTGGATCTTTCAAATAATGGTAGCGGTACAATTCTTTGGATTCGGGAACGATCTTAGGCGCTAAATCGGGTTGCGCTTCGAGCCGGTAGAAATCCGACTGGTAAACCAACGAATCCTTACCCAGCCCGGACCAGTACGCTTTGATGGCGTACAATCCCGAATTGATGAGCCGATCCTGGTACACAAACCCATCGTCGGACGGTTTGAAGCGAACCTCGACCCCCCGGTTGCTCACCAGCCGAACCGACACGTTACGGCTATCGCTGAACGCAATGCGCCAAGTAAGCATCGAGCCGTTGATGGAAGACGCGTTCAGATCCGACGATACCCGCTCCGGCAGTTGGGTGTAAGCGGGGGGCTGAATCCGTAGCTGCGCCGACTCGAACGAAGGTGCAACGGGCTTTTCTTCGGTCACTAATGCTGCCCGACGGCTTTCTCCCGGCTTTGGACTCATGGCCGCAGACCGTTGAAGAAGCGGATAAGCGACGTAAACAGCCAGTGCAGCCAGCAGGATAAGCGCGTAGACTTTTAGCTGCGCGAACAGAACGGTCGGAATTTTCGCGTCGCGGATACGCTCGTGCAGCCTTTCGAGCTGAAGCTGTTCGGCTACGTTCAGCTGCGTTTTCTCCAGGAGCGGCAAACTGTATTCCGCATCGCCGACGGTCTGGTGAATAAGCCGAACGGCCTGCGGTTTCTTGTCCTCGAACAGCTTACCCAGCACCATACCGGCTACCAGGCCAGCCAGCCCAGCCAGGCCCGCGATCAGCAGCGAGTGGGTGAAGGTAAACGTCAGGAGAAAGGCCGAAGCAGCGAGGACCAGACACCGCAGTAGCGCGTTGGCGTAAAGTTGATTGCTGACCGACGATATGATTTGCTTGGGATCCGTCATGCGTTTTTTGTTAAGGCGATCCAGCGTTCTGCGATAAGCAAAACGACGAACAGCAGTACGAGTACGTTATGAACTAATGTTTGCGGCTTCCGGTCCGACCGGCTCGCTACGACGAACAGCGATTTTAATTCCTGCTGACTCAGTGGCTCCGAGCTAACCCGCAGGCCGTAGTGTTCAATCAAGCGTTCGCCCAACCACTCGGGCAGCTGACCACTGGCGACCCGTTCATCCGTTTGCGGGGTAAAAGCGTACGCATGAAACCGTACGTTCGGTGCCGCCGAAGCCGCCGATTTGCCCGACACGATGTATAACGTTTGCGGAGTCGGATTCTGGTTTATTCGATCCGTCAGGACCCAGTCGTAGGGTGTGGCTCTCGTCGGCGTATGGTCAATCGACAGGTCAAGATCGTAGACCTCAGCCAGCGCATTCAAGGCCGCTTCGACCGTACGCTGTTCACGTTGATTGCTGTACTGGACCAACACCCGCAACGGACCCGTATGGGCCGGTGCCGATTGAAACTTCAACGTCGGGTCCAGCACCGCACTGGTCGTCAAGCGTCCGGCCTGATTGACAAACAGCTTTTGTCCGCCTTTTGTCGCCAGGTACGCCCGTGGTTTTTGGCTCGAATCGGTTATCGTATGCAGTCGAAACCGGGCGGGAACATACACCGCCGGAACGGTTGCCAGTCCGTCGGTATTCAGCAGGTACAGATGCACCTCGGCCTCGTCGTGACGCCGTTTGTCGATAGCCGCCTGAAGCAGCAACGGCGAAAAATTCGGCTTCGCGGGCAGCTCGGTAAGCCCATCGACCGGCTCCGTATTTTCATCCATCCAGTACAGCTTTTCGCCCCGTTTGCGGGCCTCTTCCAGTTCAAAACGGTAGTTCGACGAAAGCAGCGCATTGGGCTGAATCAAATGAATGGGCTGATTGTCGGCCTTGCTTTTCAGGTTGTTCAGCACGAGCTGACTGAGCAGGGCGACCAGCACAAGTAGCAACAAACACCGAAGAATCAGCAGAACGATGTTTTCGAGTTTCAATCCGCGCTGTTGCTGCTGATTTTTTTCGACAAGCCACTGCGTAGCCGCCCACGCCAATGGTTTTCCTTTTTTCTGGTGCCAGAAATGGATGATGATCGGACTAAGTACCGCCAGCGCACCCCACAACAAAAACGGTTCTAAAAAAGCCATTTATACTAGAAAGACACTGGATACCGATCAACCATCAGATCCAACAGGTAAATACAGGGCCGATGGCCCTTCGCTGTGCAGGTCGCGTTTCGCACGATCACAATTGTTTTCCGGTCAGGAATCCGCTCAGGACCCGGCCAATCGGATCGCTCAGCCGAACGCGAATTAGCCGGACGTGCGGGATTCGTAGCGCATCGTCCAACTTCGCCAGATACGCCGTAGCCGTCTGCCGAACGGTTTCCCGAGCCGCATCGGCCTGTAGTTCGATCTCGCGGCCCGTTTCCAGATCCTGAAAGCGGTAGAAACCCGTCAGGTTAAAGTCCAGCTCCTGATCGCCAAGAATCTGAAAAATAACGATTTCCCGACGCGGCCCGGCCACGTTCTGAATCAGGTGCAACCACTCGTCGCCCACCTGCAAAAAGTCGGACGCAATAATCAGCAGTTCGCTTTGCTTGCGGCTGAACTCCGGAAACGAGGGTTGCTTGACCACCCACGCTCCGGATGCCTGCGCCGTTTCCAGTGTACCCACAATCTTCAGAAACGATTGCTTGCCCGGTGGAACCAGCGCCTGAACGTCGCCATTTTGCAACCCGTACAAGCTTAGTTGATCGTTTTGCCGATAGCCCAGGTACGCCAGTGACGCCAGAAGAATCTTCGCGTAATGTAACCGGCTAATTCCCAACTCGTCGTAATTCATCGACCCCGACAGATCCAGCAAAAGCCGAACCTGCTGGTTACTCTCTGTTGCCGATTCCCGAACCAGGTAATTGCCACTCCGCGCAAACAGTTTCCAGTCGATACGTTTGGGATCGTCGCCCGGTTCGTAGTGCCGATACTGTTCAAACTCGGTTCCTATGCCCGACCGGCGGCTGGTCTGAATACCCAGCATCAGCTCATCGCTGACAAGCTTGCTGGCCAGTTGCAGGTTGTTTAAACGGATCAGATCAGAAGTCAGTGTAGCCATTGTTGATGAATACCGAAGCAGCAAGAACGCAGGGATTTCCAGGAAATCCTGTTTCTATAGCTTTTGATGGGAATGAGATTGAACCGCAGCCGGGGTACATCAGATACGCACGCGTTAAACCGATGCCCTACCCTACGAGCGTTCGTTTTACTTTACCCCTTTGAGTAGTTCGCTGATGACCTTATCGGTGGTGATCCCCTCCGAATCGGCGCGAAAGTTCAAGGCGATTCGATGGCGCAATACCGGATAAGCCAGCGTCTGAATATCGTCGGGAATAACGGAAAAACGCTCATTGAGCACTGCGCGGGCTTTGGCACACAAGACCAGCGCCTGTCCGGCACGCGGACCCGCCCCCCATTCGCACCACTGCTTCACGAACGCCGAGGGACTATCCTGCGGACGCGTAGCCCGTACCAGCCGGTTGATGTACGCAATCAGTCCATCGCTGATGTGCACCTGCCGGGTAAGGCTTTGTAGATTCAAAATATCCTCGTCGGAGAGGATCGTATTCAGCACGGGGCGTTTGGTACCCGTTGTGCTTTGCAATACGGTAAGCTCTTCCTGCTCCGACGGATAGCTTAGTTTGATGTACAGCAAAAAACGGTCGAGCTGGGCTTCGGGCAATGGATAGGTACCGGCCTGCTCGATGGGATTTTGTGTGGCAATGATCAGGAACGGACGTGGTAAGGCATAGTCGTTACCCCCATACGTGACCTTGTATTCCTGCATGGCTTCCAGCATGGCGGCCTGCGTTTTGGGGGGTGTCCGGTTGATCTCATCGGCCAGTACGACGTTGGCAAACAAAGGGCCTTTGTTGAACTGAAAGAATTTTTTACCGGTCTCGTGGTCTTCTTCCAGAATCTCGGTTCCGACGATATCGCCGGGCATCAGGTCGGGCGTAAACTGGATGCGTTTAAAGCGCATGGCCAGCGCATCGGCCATCGTCTTGACCATCAGCGTTTTGGCAAGTCCGGGTACGCCTTCCAGCAGGCAGTGACCACCCGCTAAAAGCGCAATCAGCACCTCGCTGATCACCTCCTGTTGTCCGATAATCACTTTGCCGATTTCGTTGCGTAGCTGCGGCAGCCTGGCCACCAGTGTTTTGTAATGGGTTAGGTCTGTTGATTCCAAGTTTTTATCAGGTTGTATAAAGAGGTAAACGGTACGTGATGTAGAATTGATCGTTGCCTATTCTACAGACTCATTTAAGCGTTTCATTTTCAAGCCGTATTAGCTGTTTTTGTCATCCCGACAACGAAGGGATCTTTATTTACTAGTGCCGGAGATCCCTCCGTTGTCGGGATGACAAAAATGCGATTACAACCAATCAGGCGGTTAAGGCATAGGTAATGATATTTACGCCAAACTTCGTGTTGTCCTCGGCCAGAAACCGTTTGTTTCGAAAATCATAATCCCACTCACAGCCGTAATCCTTGTTGCTGTACAATACCCCGATTCGACCGTTGACAGTGATGGCTTTCAGGTAATCGTGTACCAGATCGTCGCCCCAGCCGTTCAGCTCGAACGAAGTCGTGGGCGGACCCTCCTCAAACGTAAAAAAGCAGGTGTAGAGCGGGTGATTATTCGGAATTTTCTGCAACGCCTTCGGTCCGAACGTGCGGGCCATTTCCTGCTCAAACGACCGGGCAAACAAAGCGTCGATGTCGTGATTGCAATCGTCAACGAACACAAAGCCCCCGTTCTGCACGTATCGTTTGAAGTGATCGCGTTCCTGCGCCGAAAACTCAACCAGTTTATGCCCGCTCAGGTAACAGAACGGGCTTTTAAACAAGTCGGGGCTGCTCAACTGAACCACTTTTTCCTTCTGGTCAACCGGAATGGTTGTGTATTCGATCAGGGAATGCAACAGATTGGAGGGCATTCGCTGGTCGGTATCCCAGTCGCCGGAGGTGTATTGGAGTCGAGTGAAAATAAATGGTTTCAAAAGCGGTTGTTGCGAAGTGTTTTATAATCAGAAATCATCAGTCGGCCTTGGTCATGATTCGCTGCAAAGCTTCCATATTCGCTTGCCTGTCGAAAATAGCCCGTATCGGAATCCGAAAGCCTAGTACAGTCAAGGCTTCGAGTGTATCGTCGCTGTACACGGTTGCCACCGATGCAAAGGCCATTGTCGGTTCGTCCAACTGGTATTGCTCAACGGACTTCCGAACCGGGTCGATAATCCAGTATTCAAGAACACCGTGGGCTGCGTAGTCCTCAAACTTAATTCCCCGGTCGCGTCCGGTGGTGCTTCGGGAAAGAATCTCGACAACCAGATCCGGGGCAGGATGCTCCATCTGATCATCAGTAAACGAACGGGCTGTTTCGCGGTTCCAGAAGCAAATATCCGGTTCATAATCATTCCGCGTGAGGCCAACCAGCGCTTTTTCAGAATCAACAGCGCCCAGGTCATGCAGATGTACATACACCCGAAGCAATGTTGTCAAGTTCTGCGTTGCATCCAGATGACGGCGTTTGACGGGCGAGTGCATAACCACTTCGCCGTTGATGAATTCGGCCTTAACGTCATCCCGCAGCCACTCCCGAAACGCACGACGGCGCTGGGCTTCGTCGGCCAGAATAGCCTGCGCCCGCTCGATCACCAATTTGGCATCAGGCGCTTCCAGTAGGTCAGCAACGCGGTTTTCAAGCATGTTTCGATACGGTTAATAGCCTATGAAGTTACGATTATTTTTGCTCGTTTGGTATCGTCAGATTTGAGAAACAGTATTGTCCGAAATGTTGGATTTACCCTGATTCGATGTCCTTCTAGAGTGATGTCGATTTTGAGAAACCGACACCACTCTAGAAGGACTAGGTTATGCGTTTTACGGATTTCGGACAATGCTAAGCTAATTTGAGAGCCGCACGGGCCGCCCACTGACACCACACTAGTGGGCGATTAGTTACACCGCATCAGACAGGCTCGTGAACGTAAATTCCCGAATTTTCATCGGCGGCACCAGGTAATTCTGATCAGACTCGGTACTGACTACCCGCTCCGGTTTACCCAGGGCTTCGAGGTTGTTGAGCATAATGATCGGGCTTTCGTTGAAACGGAAGTTCTTGACTGGATGCTTGATCTTTCCGTTTTCGATGTAAAACGTTCCGTCGCGGGTCAGGCCCGTCAGCAGAATCGTCTGCGGATCGACCTCCCGGATGTACCAGAGTTTGGTTACCAGAATACCGCGCTGCGTGGTTCGGATCATCTCCTCCAGCGACGCGTTGCCGCCCATCATAATCACATTGTTGGGACCAGGAATCGCCTTTTTACCAGTTTTCTGCGCCCAATACCGCGAATACGACAGGTTCTTGACGACGCCTTTCTCGATCCACATCGTTTTTTCCTGGGGTCGCCCGTCACCCGACCAGGGCGACGCGGGGAGCTCGGTATTAGCCGGATCGGAATAGATCGTTACGCGCTCATCGACGATTTTGTCGCCAAGCCGGGACTTGCCGCCCATCTTACTGAAATACGACCGGCCTTCGTCGGCGCTGCGGGCATCCATATTGAAATAGATGTTTTCCAGCAACACGGCTGCGGCTGTCGGCTCCAGGATAACGGTGTACTTACCCGGCTCAATAGCCCGTGCCTCAGCGGACCCCTGCGCCTTCTGCATCGCAATGCGCGTTGCGGCCACCGTATCCAGTTTTGTTATGTCGTTATAGCCGCGCGCTACGTAGCCGGACCCTTTGCCATCGTCGGTGCGGACGGTCAGCGAAAAATTGACGTTGGTGCTGGGGTAATACGCAAAAAGCCCTTTGGAGTTCATCATGGCCGTATACCCATGATAGTCCTGTAAAAAGCCAGCCGCCGTCAGCTTCTGGTCGCGCGCCAGTTGTAAGCTTTTCGCCACGGCATCGGCCCGCGTGTCGGGCGTGATGTTGGCCGTAGCCTCCACAAACCCGTTGGTTTTCATGTACTGTTGCGGACCGAGAACGCTCACATATTCAGGGTTTTCGGGAGCCAGCCGGGCTAATTCTTCAGCACGACGCACGACCTTTTCGAGCGACGCGTCGTCGAATTCGTCGATTGTTGCGGTACCAACTTTTTTACCAAATGCGGACTGGACCTGTAGGTTCTGGTTTGTCGTGGAGCCGCTGGTGGATACTTCGTTACGAGCGTAACGCAGGTTACCCCGCTCTTCGCCCAACAGATTGACTTCGCATTCGTCGGCTTTCGAATAGCTTAGTACTTTGGTGAGTAGCGCCTTTGCTTCGGCTTCGGTGAGTATGATTGCCATAGTTGTGGTCGATGACTAGATTTTTCGAGCTGTGTTGATGACATTGACCCCGTTGAAGCGAGCGGTCGAACTACCGTGCGAAACCGCGCTCGACTGCGGGGGCTGCCCTTTTCCGTCAAAGAATGAGCCGCCTAACCGATAATCACGCTCATCGCAAACGGCTACGCAGGAGTTCCAGAATTCCTGGGTGTTCGACTGGTAAGCCACGTCCTTGAGCATACCCGCAATCTCGCCGTTTTTGATTTCGTAAAACAGCTGACCACCAAACTGGAAGTTGTAGCGCTGCTGATCAATCGAGAACGAGCCGTCACCAATGATGTAGATTCCTTTTTTGACATCCTTAATCATCTGCTGCACCGACAGGGGTGTTTTACCAGCCGCCAGCGATACGTTGGCCATCCGCTGAAACTGCACCGAACCCCAGCTATCGGCATAGCAGCAGCCCTGCGATTCATTCTCACCGATAATATGTACCTGATCCCGGATGGCCTGGTAGTTGACGAGCGTTCCGTCTTTTACCAGATCCCACTGTTTGGTTTTGACCCCTTCGTCATCCCATCCCACGGCACCCAGCGAACCGACCTGCGTTTTGTCGGCGAACAGGTTAACCTGCTTACTACCGTATTGAAAGTTCTTACTTTGCCACTTATCGAGGGTAGCAAAGCTGGTACCGGCAAAGTTGGCTTCGTAGCCCAGCACGCGGTCCAGCTCCAGCGGGTGACCCACCGATTCGTGAATCGTCAGCCAGAGATGCGACGGATCAAGAACCAGATCGTATTTGCCCGCTTCAACCGATTTGGCGGTGTGTTTCGCCCGTGCCTGCTTGGCGGCAGACGTCACGTCTTCGAGCATATCGTAGCCCTTGCTGTAGCGGGTCGTAATGCCCGTAACCTTGTCCGACGGGTTGACTTGCAGGTACTCGTAGCCCATGCCGACCGGAGCGCTTAGGGCGTTGCGCGTTTCAAATTTGCCCGTTTTTGGGTCGATAGCCGTTACATTGAATATCGGCCAGATGCGGTGAATGTCCTGATCAGCATAGGTCCCGTCGGTTGACGCGAAGTATTTCTGCTCGTTGACCATGAACAGCACCGAATTAACATAGTTTGCCCCGTTCTTCAGGGCGGCATTGTTCACCCCAAGCAGCAGATCGACCTTTTCTTTGATGGGTACTTCAAAGGCGTTTTTCTGGATGGGTGCTTTCCAGCTTACTTCGCCGTAGCCTTTCTGGGGAGCCAGTTGAACCGGTTGTTTCATCAGCTTGGCATTCGCTTTGGCGATGGCCACAGCTTTTTCGGCCGCTTTCGCAGTATCGGCTTCATTTTTCGCATCAACCACGGCGGCAAAGCCCCAGCAACCGTCGGCAATAACGCGAACACCAACGCCGTACGACTCCGTGTTGACGATGTTCTGTACTTTGTCCTCGCGGGTGATCACGTACTGATTCAGGTAACGACCAATCCGCACGTCGGAATAGGTGGCTCCTTTACTTTTAGCCGCATTGAGGGCGGCATCGGCCAGCCGTTTCTTGGTCGCCACATCGACGCCCGGCTCCAGTAAGGCTTCCGGACTGACGTTGCGGGAAAAAGCCGGGAGCTTGGGCAGCAAGATCCCGGCCGTGCCCATGCCCATTAATTGATTAAAGTTTCGGCGGTTCATGCGAGTACATTAGATAGGTTGGGATTTGTTTGTGTGGACGAAAATAATCGGGACGCGGATTACACACAAATCCGCGTCCCAGAATCATTATACCGCGTCCGACAAACTGGTAAACGTAAAGTCACGAATCTTCATCGGCGGAATCAGGTTGCCACCCGCCCGAACGGGTTTACCCAGGGCTTCGACGTTATTAAGCATGATGACGGGGCTTTCGTTGAAGCGGAAATTCTTGACCGGAAACTTAATCTGCCCGTTCTCGATGTAGAACGTTCCGTCGCGGGTCAGACCCGTGTAGAGCTGCGTTTGCGGATCAACGGCACGGATGTACCAGAACCGCGTCACCAGGATACCTTTATCGGTACTCTTGATCAGCTCGGCCAGCGACTGCGTACCCCCCTGAAGAATAAATCCCGACGGGGGCGGAACGGCTTTAGCCCCTTTCTTGTCGGCCCAGTACCGCGAGTAGAACATATTCTTGACAACGCCTTTCTCGATCCAGGTTATTTTTTCCTGAGGAACGCCTTCGCCACCGCCCCCACCGAAGCGACCACCACCGCCCCCGCCAAAGGGCGAAAGAGGCAGATCGGCATTCAACGGATCGGTAATAATCGTAACCCGCTCATCGAAAAGCTTTTCATTCAGTCGGGTTCCCCCTCCTTTTTTACTTAGAAAGCTACGGCCTTCGTCAGCACTGCGCGCGTCCATGCTGCGCATCATGTTTTGCAGCAATTCAACCGACGCCGTTGGCTCCAGAATAACCGTGTACTTTCCCGGTTCCAGCGCCCGCGCACTTGCCGACGCCAGCGCCTTCTGCATGGCGATTTCGGTGGAGGCTTTCGTGCTGAGCTTACTGACATCGTTGACATCCGGGTTGGCATAACCCGACCCTTTCCCATCCGCGGTGCGGACCGTAATGGAAAAATCAACGCCGGTCGAACGGTTGTAGCCAAACAGTCCTTTGCTGTTGCCGATAGCCGTAAAACCCGTGTTATCTTCCATGTAACCGGCCGCCGTCAGGTTTTTCTGGCGACAAGGGTCAATACTATCGAAAGCCGCCTGCGCCCGGAACTCAGGGTCAATCTTGGCGGTGCTTTCGTCGTAGGTGTTTGATTCCAGATACGTCTGCGGTCCCAGCATGGCCATGTATTCCGGATTTTCGGGCGCTAAGCGGGCGATTTCTTCCGCCCGGCGAACCGTTTTTTCAAGCGAGGCATCGTCAAGCTCGTTGATCGTCGCTGTACCCGACCGCTTGCCGAAAACCGACGTAACGGCAACCGAGAGGTTATTGGTTTCACCGCTGGTTGACACGGAGTTACGGGCGTATCGAATGTTGCCCGTTCGACTGCCACTAACGCTAACGCTGGTTTCGTCAGCTTTCGAGTAGGACAGTACTTTATCAATGATTTTTTTGGCTTCGTCTTTGGTTAGAATGGCCATAGTTCGTTATTGTCGATGACTAGATTTTTCGAGCGGTATTGATGACGTTTACTCCGTTGAAACGGGCCGTTGCGCTGCCGTGCGAAACGGCGCTAGATTGGGAGGGTTGTCCTTTCCCATCGTTGAACGCTCCACCCAGCCGGTAATCGCTTTCGTCGCAGACGGCTACGCAGGAGTTCCAGAATTCGCGGGTGTTGGCCTGATAAGCGACATCTTTGAGCATCCCCACGATTTCACCGTTTTTGATTTCGTAGAACAGCTGACCGCCAAACTGGAAGTTGTATCGTTGCTGATCAATCGAGAACGAGCCGTCGCCGATGATGTAGACACCGCGCTTGACATCCTTAATCATTTGCTGCACCGACAGGGGTGTTTTACCAGCCGCCAGCGATACGTTGGCCATGCGTTGAAACTGCACCGAACTCCAGTTATCGGCGTAGCAGCAGCCCTGCGATTCTTTTTCGCCGATGATGTGCGCCTGGTCGCGAATGGCCTGGTAGTTGACCAGCACACCGTCCTTGATCAAATCCCACTGTTTGGTTTTGACCCCTTCGTCGTCCCAGCCCACAGCACCCAAGGACCCAACCTGCGTTTTGTCGGCAAAGAAATTGACGGCGGGGCTACCGTACTGAAAGTTTTTGCTTTGCCACTTATCGAGGGTCGCGAAGCTGGTACCGGCGTAGTTGGCTTCATAGCCTAGTACGCGGTCCAGTTCCAGCGGGTGACCGACCGATTCGTGGATGGTCAGCCAGGTGTGCGACGGATCGAGGACAAGGTCATACTTACCCGCTTCAACCGATTTCGCCGATAATTTTTCTTTGGCTTGTTTAGCGGCTGCCGTGATGTCTTCGAGCATATCGTACCCTTTGTTGTAGCGGGTCGTAACGCCCGTAACCTTATCCGATGGGTTGACTTGCAGGTATTCGTAGCCCATACCCATTGGGGCGCTGAGCGAATTGCGGGTCGCAAAGCGGCCATTGGCAGGATCAACGGCAGTTACGGTAAAGCTGGGTCCAATCCGGTGAATGTCCTGGTCGGCGTACGTCCCATCGGTCGATGCGAAGTATTTCTGCTCGTTGACCTGAAACATCACGTTGTTGACAAAGTTGGCACCGTTTTTCATGGCCGCAGCGTTGCACGACAGCAGCAGATCGACTTTCTCCTTGATGGGTACTTCGAAGGCATTTTTCTTGATCGGCGCTTTCCAGCTTACTTCCCCGAATCCTTTCTGGGGGGCCAGTTGTACGGGTTCGGTCAGGAGCCGGGCGTTGGCCTTCGCAATCGTTACGGCGGTTTCGGCGGCTTTGGCCACAACGGACTCGTCGCGGGCATCACCGACCGACGCAAAGCCCCAGCAACCGTCGGCAATCACGCGGACGCCCACCCCGAAGGATTCGGAGTTGACGATTCCCTGCACTTTGTTTTCACGCGTGAGGACAAACTGATTCAGGTAGCGACCAATCCGTACGTCGGCGTAGGTGGCTCCTTTCGCTTTGGCCGCATTCAGGGCGGCATCGGCCAGCCGTTTTTTCACGGCTATATCCAGACCGGGCTCCAGCAATGCTTCGGGGGCGACGGTACGCGAGAAGGCGGGCAAGGATGGCATCAAAATACCAGCGGCCCCCATACCCAGAAGCTGATTAAAATCTCGACGGTTCATTGAAAAAGTGTTTTAGACACGAAGGAAGATGGCACAGAGAACACCCGGCGTTTTCTGGTAGAAAGCGCGGTGTTCCGCGTGTGAAAATTATACAGCATCGGACAGGCTCGTGAACGTAAAGTCCCGAATTTTCATCGGCGGCACCAGATTGCCACCCATCCGAACGGGTTTACCCAGGGCTTCGAGGTTGTTAAGCATAATGACGGGGCTTTCGTTGAAGCGGAAATTCTTAACCGGAAACTTGATCTGCCCGTTCTCGATGTAAAATGTTCCGTCGCGGGTCAGGCCCGTGTAAAGTAACGTCTGCGGATCGACGGGGCGGATGTACCAGAAACGCGTCACCAGAATACCTTTCTCCGTACTTTTGATCATGTCGGCCAAGGACTGCGTACCGCCTTCCATGATGAAATTTGCAGGTGCCGGAATGGCTTTCACGCCTTTCTTCTCGGCCCAGTAGCGCGAATACGAAAGGTTTTTAACGACGCCTTTCTCGATCCAGGTTACTTTTTCCTGCGGACGGCCATCGCTGCCACCCCCAAAGCGGCCACCACCGCCCCCACCGAACGGCGACGCCGGTACTTCGGGATTGGTCGGATCGGAATAAATGGTAATGCGCTCATCAAACAGCTTTTCGCCCAGGCGCGTACCGCCCCCTTTTTTACTCAAAAAACTGCGGCCTTCTTCGGCACTCCGCGCATCAAGCGAACCCATCATCGCGGCCAGCAGCGAAGCGTCTACGTTTGCCAAAAGAGCAGCGGGTTCCAGAATAACGGTATATTTCCCCGGCTCTAACGCCCGCGCACTCGCCGACGCTTTTGCTTTTTGCATGGCGACTTCGGTAGCGTCTTTGGTGCTTAACTTCGACACATCCGTTACGTCGCGGGTCGCGTATCCGGAGCCTAGTCCGTCGGCAGTACGTACCGTAACCGAAAACTCAACCGATGTTTCGCGGTTGTAGGCCGATAAGCCTTTCGTGTTGCCAAGGGCCGTGAACCGGGACGAATCTTCCATGTAGCCAGCCGCCGTCAGGTTATTTTTTCGGCAGGGATCAAGACTATCGAAGGTCGCCTGCGATCGGAAAGCAGGGTCAATCTTAGCGGTACTTTCCGCGTAAGGGTCTGCCGACAGATACGTTTGAGGCCCCAGCATGGGCACGTATTCCGGGTTTTCGGGAGCCAGTCGGGCAATCTCCTCGGCCCGACGAACCGTTTTTTCGAGCGAGGCATCGTCAAATTCGTTGACCGTTGCCGTACCTGACCGTTTGCCGAAAACCGCCGTAACGGCCAGCGACAGGTTGGTACTTTCGCCACTGGTAGAGACGGCATTCCGCGCGTACCGAATGTTTCCCGTCCGTCCGCCCGACAGGTTGACGCTCATCTCGTCAGCCTTCGAGTAGGACAGCACTTTATCAATGATCGTCTTTGCTTCGTCTTTGGTTAAGATCGCCATTTTAGTGTCATTCAAGTGTCATCAATTGCTATTGATCGTCATTTGTCGTCCTTCTTTATTCAGGCAGCAAACGACAGCCAACGCCCATCAATGACAAGGTAATGCCTATATTTTCCGAGCTGTATTGATCACATTAACGCCGTTGAAGCGAGTCGTTGCGCTACCGTGGGAGACGGCACTTACCTGAGAAGGCTGGCCTTTCCCGTCGAAGAACGAGCCGAATGTGCGGTAATCGTCTTTGTCGCAAAGCTGAGCGCAGGAGTTCCAGAATTCCTGGGTGTTCGACTGGTATGCCACATCGTCGAGCATTCCGGCAATCTGACCGTTTTTGATTTCGTAGAATAGCTGACCGCCAAACTGGAAGTTGTAGCGCTGCTGATCAATCGAATAGGACCCGCGACCGATGATATAAATACCTTTTTCGACGCCTTTGATCATATCGAAAACGGAGCGTTTTTCGTCGCCGTGCTTCAGCGAGACGTTCGGCATCCGCTGAAACTGCACCGAACTCCAGTTATCGGCATAGCAACAGCCGTTCGATTCTTTTTCGCCCAGAATAGCCGCCTGATCACGAATGGCCTGATAGTTTACCAGAATACCGTCTTTGATCAAGTCCCATTCTTTGCTCGGAACCCCTTCATCATCGTATCCGACGGTTCCGAGGGTGTACGGCTGTTGCTTATCAGCAACGATATTAACCAGCTTGCTACCGTAGTTAAAACTTTTTGTTTTCCACTTGTCGAGGGTGGCAAAGCTGGTACCGGCGTAGTTGGCTTCATAGCCTAGTACGCGGTCCAGTTCCAGCGGGTGACCAACCGACTCGTGAATGGTAAGCCCTAAATGGTTTGGATCGAGAACCAGATCGTATTTACCGGGCTGAACCGATTTGGCCGTCAGTTTCTGCTTCGCCTGCTTGGCCGCCAGCACCGCGTCTTCGACCATGTCGTACGAGTACCGATAGCCGACCAGGCCATTGGGAGCCGCTATTTTTTCGGACGCTACCCCATCAAGGTATTCGTAGCCCATGCCCATTGGCGAACTGAGCGCGTCGCGCGTTTTGAACTTACCCGCCCCTTTGTCCAGAGCGGTAACCGTGAACGTCGGCCAGATGCGGTGAATATCCTGATCGATATACGACCCATCGGTCGAGGCAAAATATTTCTGTTCGTTGACCAAAAACAAGTTCGAAGTAACAAAAGCCGCCCCGTTGTCGATAGCTGCCCCGTTGACTTTCATCAACAGATCGATTTTCTGTTGTACTGGGATTTCAAACGCATTTTTTTTAATCGGCGTCTTCCAGCTTACTTCCCCTACCCCTTTCTGCGGAGCCAGCACAACCGGTTCGGTTTGCAGTTTGGCGTTGGCCTTGGCAATGGCGACAGCGGTCTCCGCACAGCGGGCAATGGCATCCGGAGTAACGTCGCTGGTAGCGGCAAAGCCCCAGGTTCCATTGGCAATCACCCGGATACCGATGCCGTAGGATTCGGCATTGACAATGTTCTGCACCTTTTTTTCGCGCGTAAACATGTACTGTTGCAAGTACCGTCCAATGCGCACGTCGGTGTAGGTAGCGCCTTTGCTTTTGGCCGCATTCAGTGCGATGTCGGCAAACCGTTTTTTGGTGGCCACATCCACACCCGGTTCGAGCAAGTACTCGGACGGCACGGAATGGCCCAATATAGGCACCCCACTGGCCGGAATTCCGGCGGTCAGTAAGGCTCCCATACCCATGCCAGACAATTGAATGAAATCTCTTCTGTTCATGTGATGAATAATAAAAAACTGGCTTTCTCTGATCGCATTCCGTCGGGCTTACGGGCATCAGAAACGCGAATATGGTCAAAAATACGATCAATTACCAAACTTTTATGATGAACGGCAATACACTTACCAAATATTCATCTGAGTTTATGGCCCTTTTCGACTTTAAACAGTAGTCTTCTTTGTTATGAGTAATAAGTCGGAGAAGAGGAAAATCCGCTTTTCGAGTAAGTGATTGTTTTAAAGGAAATTACTGATAATTTACTGAAACGACCGCCCCGGAATTATACTTATACGGTTGGTCCACCCGGCTGGCCAAAAGATCTATTTGAGCGGGACCATCAACAAAAAAAATTCAGGAATCTATTTCAAAAAGATAGAGTAAGCTCCCCTTTTCTTAACTAAGTTTATACGCAATAACCCGCTGATTAGCAGTTATTGGACTCTGAAAAGAAGATATACGACGGAATTGGGCAGTCTGCTTCGTATGACTTCCACACGGACCCGTAACGGCTACCGTTATCGATAATCCCCTCAACTAACTTCGTTTATTATGTTCCAATTTTTCCGATTGGTTACTGTCCTACTGTTGTTTGTTCAGACAACGGGATGGTCACAAACACTTCCATCACCCAAAGAGCATTTTGGCTTTACCATCGGCGATGACTATCAATTGGCAACCTACACGCAGACCGAAGCGTATTTTAAAAAGCTGGCTACGTCGGACCGCACGAAACTGGTTGATATCGGCATGACCGAAGAAGGTCGTCACCAGTACATGCTCATTGTATCGTCACCAGCGAATATCAAGAAACTGGACCGTTACAAAGAGATCTCACAGAAATTAGCCCGGGCTGAAGGCATTACCAAGGAACAGGCGATGGCGATGGCGACCGAAGGCAAAGCAATCGTCTGGATTGACGGGGGTCTCCACGCTACCGAAACGGTCGGTACGCATCAACTGATCGAAACAGCCTGGCAACTGGTCAGCCGGAAAGACCCCGAAACGCTTCGCATTCTGGATAATGTCGTGATTCTGCTGACCCACGCCAACCCCGATGGGCAGGAAATTGTCAGCAACTGGTACATGCGTGAGCCAAAACCCGAAAAGCGTACGCTGGATTATTTGCCCCGGCTATACCAGAAATACGTTGGGCACGACAACAACCGCGACTTCTTTATTATGAACATGAAAGAATCGCAGAATATCGGACGGCAGTTGTTTGTCGAGTGGATTCCGCAGATCATGTACAACCACCACCAGCGCGGACCGGCGGGTTCGGTACTGGCTGGGCCGCCGTACCGCGATCCGTTCAACTACGTCTTCGACCCGCTGATGATTACGGGTATCGACGCCTTGGGCGCGGCCATGATCAACCGGTTGAACGCGGAAGACAAACCCGGTTTTACGCGGCTGGGCGGCTCTGTTTTCTCAACCTGGTACAACGGCGGTTTGCGCACAACAACGCACTTCCACAACATGATCGGCCTACTAACCGAGATTATTGGCAATCCGACCCCCGAAACCGTGCCTTTGGTTCCACAACGGCTGATCCCGAACGGCAACACCCCGTTTCCGGTGACTCCGCAAAAGTGGCACTTCAAACAGTCGATTGATTACTCGCTCTCGCTCAACTACGCAACGCTCGATTACGCAGCCCGCCATCGTGATGAACTGCTGCTCAACATTTACCGGATGGGCCAAAATTCCATTGAGCGCGGCAGCAGCGATTACTGGACACTTTCCCCAAAACGGGTTGATGCCATCACGCAAGCCTATCAGGCGGATCTGAAGAAGCCCCGTTCCGACTCCTCAGCACGCCCGGCAGCCAGCGAAGGCTCGCGCGGGGGTGGTATGCCAATCAAATACTACGATGCAGTCCTGAAAGATCCGAAGCTGCGCGATCCGCGTGGTTTCATCATTACTGCGAATCAGACCGATCCGGCAACCACCGTTAACTTTGTGAATGCCCTGATTAAAACAGGTATTCTTATCCAGCAGGCAACCGCCGATTTTACCGTAGCGGGCAAGAAGTACCCAGCGGGTTCGTACGTTGTCAAGACCGATCAGGCGTTCCGTCCGCACATACTCGATATGTTCGAACCACAGGATCACCCCAACGATTTTCCGTATCCAGGTGGCCCGCCCATCCGTCCGTACGATGCCGCTGGCTGGACGCTGGCTTACCAGATGAACGTTCAGTTCGACCGGATTTTGGACGCGTTTGATGGTCCGTTCAAGAAACTGCCCTACGGCGAACTGCAAACACCAAAAGGCCGTATGGACGCGTCGGCGGGCGCGGGTTATGTCTTGAACGCACAAGCCAACAACTCGTTTATTGCGGTCAATGACCTGCTCAAATCGGGCGTTGACGTTTACCGGCTCCCGTCGGGAAGCACCGGCAAATCGTCCGTCGAACCAGGGACATTCTTTATTCCGGCGTCGGCGAAAGCGAAAGCGGCTCTGGAAAAAGCGTCCAGAGAATTTGGTATCGATGCAACGGGACTTGCCAAGCGACCTTCGGGGGCGCTGGTCAAAGTTTCGCCGATGCGAATCGCTCTCTGGGATACGTACGGCGGTTCGATGCCGTCGGGCTGGGTACGCTGGCTGATGGAACAGTATCATTTTCCCATGAACATTATTCGCGCACAGGACATCGACGCCGGTGATCTTCGCAAAAAGTACGATGTCATTGTGTTTGTTACGCGGGCGATCCCACCCGTGAGCAACTCAGGTGGTGGCACCCGTGGCGAAGGCGAATACCAGATGCGGGAGCCGAAAACGGAAGAGCTACCCGCCGAGTATCGCCCGTGGGTAGGCCGGATTACCGCCGACAAATCGATTCCTCAGCTAAAGAAGTTTCTCGAAGCAGGCGGTAACGTGGTAACCATCGGTTCCAGCACGAATTTGGCTTATCATTTGGGATTACCCGTTAAAAACGCGTTGGTTGAAATGACCAATGCGGGTCAGGAGCGTCCGCTACCCGCTGAAAAATATTACATTCCAGGCAGCATTTTACGCGTCACACTGGATTCGACGCAACAGGCTACCTGGGGTATGCCTTCTCAGACGGACGTGTATTTCGATGCTAGTCCCGTGTTTAAACTAGCCCCGGATGCTATTGCTAAAGGCACCGTGAAGCCCCTGGCCTGGTTCTCCACGAATAAGCCGCTGCGTAGCGGCTGGGCCTGGGGTCAGTCCTATTTACAGGACGGTGTTGCCGCGTTCATGGCCCCGGTTGGGTCGGGCAAGCTCTACGCTTTTGGTCCGGAAATTACCTTCCGGGCTCAGGCACAAGGAACGTTCAAACTATTGTTTAACCAGTTATACGCCACATCCGTTGGTCAGTAAGCAAGACCAGCCGATCTAAAAATGAAAAAGCCTGATTGAGTCAATCAGGCTTTTTCGTTGTAGAAATCTTCTTCAGGGATTCGGATACCCGATATGTTTACTCCGCATCCCTGACACCACACCTCAATGCTTGTTCCGCGACATTCGGAGCAAGGTACCGGGCTGGCTACCCAACTGTAAAGCAGCGAATCACTCGCATCGTCGATATAGCCATTGTCGCATAAATTCGAACAATGGCGCCACCAGGTTTGCTCATGCCCACACACCGGGCAGGGCGTCCCATTCAATTCAGCGTTGTGCATGACCTAATTCAAAAAGGTTTAGCAAAGACCAATTCAGGAATAGTGTAGGTGGTAGGCGTTCTGAAAAACCAGAACATTGGTTACAAGGAAGTGTCGTATAAACGACTTAAAAGAAGAAGCTAATCGACTAGGAATGCTTCGGACAACGCAGCCAAAGACGCTGGGTAACCATCTGCACGCAAAGTATATACAAATATACAAAAAAGGCTTATACTGCTAAACTTTTCTAGAAAGAAAAAAGACAGGCTGCCATTCGTGAGGAATAGCACACAGCCGTTGTTGTGCACAGTAATTTCTTAACCGCAACGGAGAGAGTTTAAGTAGCGCTTTGCGAAAAGCCGAACTTGATTAATCCAATCGCCAGCAACACAGCGATAAACCCACAAACCAGTGCTTTGATACTAGCCAGAATACGTTCGCGCATGTCTGATCTAGCCTGAATTGCTTCGTGAACGTAATTGGCGACCAAGCACAATTGGCATATAATACTTATGCCAATTAGATAATCCTTCATATTTACGCAAATAAATACTAAATCAACATTTTATTATTAAAACAATCTTCATATAAACAAAATAAACGACTTTACTCCCTTAAAACGTGTAATTAACCTGCCTTAACGGACCAGCACTACTACCCAATTAATGACTGATACACCTCCAGATACTGCCTTGCCGTTTTATCCCAGCTAAAGCGGTTGGCGTGCTCTATGATGGAATTCGCCATGTTCGATAGCTTGTAAGCCTGCATCCCTTGTTGGTACACCGCCTGGACGGTGCTGGCGTCGAAATCAGGAAAGTAAAATGCCGCATCTCCACCCACTTCCGGTAGCGACGTAAGCCGGGAAAGAAACACTGGTTTTCCGAATTGCATCGCTTCGATCACGGGTAAACCGAAACCCTCGGCAAGCGACGGATGCAGAAAAGCGTTGCAGTTCTTTAAGTACCAGATTTTATCGTCTTCCGAAACCGTACCGGGCAGGTGTAATCGATTCTCAACCCCCATCTTCTGAGCCGTTTCGTGCATCATGGTTACGTACTGCGGGTCGTCGTGGCGGCCCAGAATAATCATTTCCAGGTCGGGATTGGCTTGTAACAAAGGCAACAGAACGTGGTAATTCTTCTTACTGTTCAGGTATCCGATGCCCAGCAAAAACGCCCGATCAGGTTTATACGCTACGGGCTTATCTACCGACGCCGTTTTCTTGTTGAGGCCATTGTAAATAACATGAATAGGTTTGTTGCCGACAGAGCAATGAGACAGTACATCACCTTTCGTAAACTCTGAAATACAGACGATTGCATCGCTTCGATTGATCAATGATTGGGTACGAGCAAGGCTTTTCTGCTGGTAAGTATCGGACTTACCTTCGTGTAACATGTTTAAATCATGGATCGTTAGCACTACCTTTATGGCGGGATACAACCTTTTGTTGGGCACAATCCGTCCGGATTGGAACGGTGCGTGCCAGACCTGACAGCTCCGCAGAAACGGTTTAACGAGTTTATGCCACTTCTGTTCTACCAGATGATAGGGTTCCCAAGGAAGGGTAAGTTTCTTCCTGGGCGGAATATACATCTGCATAAAGGGCTGATTTTCTTCAGCGAGTAGTTTATTGACGTGTTCTCCCAGGTTTTGGCAGTACTGATACAGGCCGGAGTGAGGGAACTTCATTAACTCGCAATCAAGAATAATTCGGGACATAAAGTAGAGAAATAAGCAGGGGGAGTACCCCAGAATCGCATTTTTTGATTTTGTGCAACATTAGTTACCATTCGCAGGTATTATTCACGGCGGAGCAACGAGTCGCTCCAACCTTTACCTCGCTTTCGGTATCCTAGTAAAAACAGGGGTCCATGTTCGCATGAAACCGTTGTAGTGTGAGGTTAACTTTTTTATCGATGGTGCGTTTTAGTTCTTCTGGAACAATTATACAACCTTGTGAGACTATTGTGTTATGATTCGTATTATATTCGATTGCGAGAGAATGAAGTACGTTAACACAGGACTGTACTACTATTGCCTTAATCTGGGCAAAGCCATTCTGCAAAACAAAAGCCAAGAGCATATATCCTTATTTATCCCTGAGCATGTCCGCTCGACGCTTGATCCTTCGTTGCCCTACATTGCTCAGCATTCGCTACAGAAGTTCTTTATGCCTTCGCTGGGCAAGTTTGACATCTGGCACAGCACGTATCAGAGTTCGCAGTATCTGCCCCGAAGGAACAAGAAGATAAAGGTGCTGCTGACGATTCATGATCTCAACTTTCTGCACGAAGATAAGACCGAGCAGAAAAAAGCGCGCTGTCTGGCTTATCTCCAACAGAACATTGACCGGAGCGATGCGATAGTCTGCATATCTGAGTTCAGCAAAAAGGACGTACTAACGCACTGCGACACCAAAGGAAAACCGGTTCATGTGATCTATAATGGCACCAACGGTTTGCCTACGCCCGAACTGGAGGCCAAATCGTACCGGCCCACTGATCCTTTCCTGTTTAACATTGGCGTGATCGCCCGGAAAAAGAACCAGCACCGCATTCTGCCGCTGCTGCAATCCAACCCACGCCTGGAACTGGTACTGGCCGGTCGGCATGAGGATAAAGACTACGCCCGTTTTCTGCGACAACACGCGTCTGACCTAAACGTAGAAGACCGAATGCACCTGGTCGATGAGATCACGGAAGGCGAAAAATCGTGGTATTACCATAACTGTCAGGCGGTAGTAATGCCGTCGCTGGCCGAAGGTTTTGGCCTGCCCGTGACCGAAGCTATGTCGGTTGGTAAGCCGGTATTTCTTTCCCGGCATACGGCCCTGCCCGAAATAGGGAAAGACATGGCGTTTTACTTTCACGATTTCGAAAACATGCACGACGATTTCGCGGCTGGCATGCGGCAGTACAAGAATGCGGGCAGCCAGATGAAAGAAGCCATGAAGGCATACAGTGCAACGTTTAACTGGGAAGATTCGGCCCGGAAGTACATTGACGTATACCGCTCGTTGGCTGAATAAGCTGAAATTAGCGTCAATCTTGCTATCTTAGCAGTTATGTCACATTAACGTCAACGAATGAAGATTTATAAACGGCTAATGGTGTATGCCAAGCCTTATGGAAAGTTCATTGTCCCCTTCTTTATCTTCACCATTATTAGTGTATTTTTCAACGTCTTTCAGTTTGCGTTGATCATACCTCTGCTCAATTTTTTGTTTGACCCCATCAACACAGGCGACGCCACAAAATATGCGTCGATGCCTGCGTTTCGGTTTGATCCTACTTACTTTAAAGACGCATTTTACCACCTGATCTACAATTTCAAGACGACCAACCCGGTTTATGCCCTTTATTTTCTGGCGGGTATGATTGTAGTGGCGGTGGTGATGACCAATCTGTTCCGGTTTCTGGCGCAACGATGCCTGCTCAGCACCCGAACCTTGCTGGTGAAGCGCCTTCGGGAAGCACTGTTCGAAAAAATTAACCACCTGCATCTGGGGTACTTTACAAAAGAGCACAAAGGCGATCTACTGTCCCGGCTAAACGGCGACGTATACGCGATTGAAGGTGTAGCAAGCAGTTCCATCGAGGTTATCTTTAAAGAGCCGTACATGTTTATCGGTTACTTTATAGCGCTATTTACCATTTCGACCCAGCTAACGTTTTTTACGCTGATCATCATTCCGATTTCCGCCGTCGGTATAGCCGCTGTAACCAAGAAACTTAAAAAAGAAGCGCAGGACGTGCAGTCGTCGATGGGGCGGATGCTCACGCTCATGGATGAGACGTTGCTCGGTATGCGCATCATCCGGTCGTTTAACGCGACATCCTTTGTACTGAAACGGTTCAGTATCGAAAACGATTTTTACCGGAGAGCCAGTTTAGAAGGGTTTAAGCGCCGGGAACTGGCTCCGGCCTTTTCTGAAGCTTCCGGCGTATTTGTGGTAGCCTGTATTCTCGTCTACGGGGGAAGTCTGGTCCTGAACAGCGAAAGCAATTTACAGGCTAGTTCGTTTATTGCATTTATCGCCATCTTTTCGCAGGTCATCCGTCCGGCCAAAGCCATTGTTGTTGCCCTGACCAATATTCAGCAGGGACAAGCCGCCGGTGAACGCATTCTTGAACTTCTCGACAAGCCAATCGAAATCCTGGATAAGCCCAATGCCCAGGCGATGGAACCCTTTCGTCGGGATATCGTCTTTGAAAACGTTAGCTTCCAATACGGCGACAAACCGGTTCTGAAAAACATTGATCTTCGCATTGCCAAAGGCAAGAAAATTGCACTGGTCGGTCCGTCAGGCGTCGGAAAATCAACCATTGCCGATCTGATCCCCCGGTTTTACGAAGCAACGCAGGGTAGCGTCAAAATCGATGGCATCGACGTACGCGAGTACACGATGGAATCGTTGCGGGCGCAGATGAGCTTTGTCACGCAGGAAATCATTCTGTTCAACGACACAATCTTCAACAACATCGCTCTCGGAAAACCGGATGCCCGTCTGGAAGACGTTATCGAAGCGGCCAAAATAGCCAATGCCCATGATTTCATCATGAATACGGAAGATGGCTATAACACCAATATCGGCGACCGGGGTATTCGACTGAGTGGCGGTCAGCGTCAACGGCTGAGCATTGCCCGTGCGGTATTCAAAAAGCCGTCGATTCTTATTCTCGACGAAGCAACGTCGGCGTTAGACATTGAATCTGAAAAATCCGTTCAGGAGGCACTGGACAACCTGATGGAAGGACGCACGACCCTGGTCATTGCTCACCGGCTCAGCACCATCAAAGAAGCTGATGAGATCCTGATTATGGAAGGGGGCGAGATTATCGAACGTGGTAATCACTACGACCTCATCAGCAACAAAGACAGCATTTACCGGCGGCTTAATACCATGCACGAAGTACTTCAATAACGGTACTACCGCCCGTTCGCTACGTAATTTACGGCTTTGTCAAACTTGGCAAGCACGGCACTCCAGGTGTAATATTGCTGGACGTAAGAACGGGCGTTATCAGCCATTGTGGTTGTGTCCTGGGTCAGGACCTGGTTGATAGCTTGTTCGAATTGATCGTAATTCTGGTACGAATAGCCAGCCTGGCTGCCTTCAATGTGATCACGAAGTACGGCACAATCGGCATTGGCAATGACAGGAATGCCCACCGCGAAGCTTTCCAGCGTGACCATCGACAAGCTTTCGTAAGGCGATGGCATAATCAACGCTTTTGCCCCTGCTAACAAGGATGCTTTCGTCGGCTCGTCCACGAATCCGGCAGCGATGAAATCAGGATGTTCGGGTATGGGCATAAACGACTGACCAACCAGCACCAGCTTTAGCGACGAGGGATTTGCTTGTTTGTACCGCGTAAACATCTCGAACAAGGCATCACAGCCTTTCGCCACATCGATCCGGCCAATGTACAGTACGTAGTCGGCTGCTGTCCCTAGCAGTTCCGCTACGGATTTGTCCGAGACAACCGTAGCCGGTTCGATACCGACGCCAACGACATCGTTGTAGATCGCGTCGTTCTGAAACTGCCGGTTGACGAACGTTTTCTCGGCGGGGGTCAGGAACAGGATAGCGCGCGGCTTCTTAAATAGCGGACGAAAGAGCGGCAAATAGATTGGCGGTTCATCGTGCGCGGTCGGAATAAAAATTGATTTCTTGGGGGCTACATTCAGCCCGGCAATCGTAGGATAATACAGGTAGGTAATGAAGATCATTGCATCGTACTGCTGATGGTTTTTCTTCAGATAGTCAATCAGATCAGGCGTGTACGGACCCTGGTATTTTGGCCACAACCGGCTATAGCGACGAACCGTTTTCCCAACGAGCGCACGAGCCCACATTTTTAGCCAACCGAATCCCTCCCACTCCTCGGGTCGCGACCACTTTTTGAGTTTGTGCTCGATGCGTGATGATTGTTTCACCTGACGCTCGTATTCCGTAGCAAACCGGTGAACGCGAACACCATTGATCATGACGGTTTCCGGCTGATACCAGTTAGCCCAGGTGACGTATTCTAATGCGCAGCTGGTCAACACATCGACTTCATACGTTTTGGCCAGCCGTTCGGCCATTATACGGCAGTAATATTCGGCACCACCATTAACTTCGACTCCATAACGCTGAACAATAAATGCAATTTTTTTCATATATTGATTATAACGAATTCTAAAAACCGTACGGCCTCCTGGAGCAGTCGGTGCATAGGGAGAAACAAACAACACCCTAGTATAACGGGCGGTTAAACGGCTATCCAAACAGCCTTGAACACGTTATTTGCCTTACTTTTTACGAGGACCGCCACTGTCTAATCTGTCTCAAAAGTACGTCATCCGTGATTCGAAATTTCATTTTGAACGAAATTAGCCGCTGAATTACTCCTGATCTAAGTCAAGCCCAAATCCTCTGCCTGAGATCAACCATCTATCCTGAGCAAGCCGTCAACATTGCTAACGCCGAAACGTTATGATGCTATGTTTAAATCGACAGCATGGCTATTTATCAAACACCGTAGCCGTATAAAAAATAGTGGATCACAAATAAGGAAAAAGGCATTAAGTACAAACGTACGGATCGCTTTATACGATGATATTGCAGAGCCGAACAGGATGATTTGTTGGCTAGTCGTTTATACACGCCATTCATGGATATACGGTTCTACTTCATTGGTTTAGCAGCCATCAGTCAACTGGGTATGAGTCTGGTCAACATCCAGTATGCGCTCGGCAATCAGACGACCCGACGCGACCGTATTCACCACGCGCTAATAGCCTGCTCGTACGGTGGACTAGCCGTAGCTCTCGTAGCTGGTCTAATGCTATACGGCTTACCAGTGCGGGAATGACGTTTATTTACCCTTATCTTTCGGTCAGGGCGTTTCAATCACGCCTGTGTGGCTCTAAAATTTTCCTACCAGTAGCCGTTTAATCACAACGCTCAAACCGTCGTTGAAGAATCTTTCTGCGCTATTGACACTGGTCGTAATTGATAGATAGCAGGAAAAGCTAGGATTACTCAACGTTTATGCGGTGATCCACGCACGATTTAGAAAGCATATCCGTTGAAGTCTTTGTGTACTATTGACATAAAGACTTTACTGCATGCCAGCCCCAAGAAAATATCCTATTCGTATTGTCGTAGACGGACAACCTGTCCAGGTCAAATCAATAGGTGGAAAGTTATTTTGCTCTAAGAAGTTTGTGTATCAGGCTGAGTATGATGACTCCGGCCATTTGACAGGAAAGATCATTAAGGCGCTAAATAACCCTTGTTCCGCTTCTTGATAAAGCAATCAGTCAACGTTCTTCTAGTGCGCTCTCGGTAAAGATAACCGTTTAGTAGCCTTGCTCGCACTTCGCTTGTCCTTTTCAACAATTTCTCGGATAAGTCCTATACACATCGTTACGAAACCAGTAGCTGGGCGCTCCTCGCCAAGTCGCTTATTGTTGGTAAACAACTTTGCAAGGAGCGGTTGTTTTTATGAACCTTAGCCTCTAGAACGAGTCTTTACGCTGTATCGACTGGCCGGACTAACAGCCACCCAGGCATGGATTGTACAGCGTTATAGGACTGGGAAAATCGTCGCTATGCTTCTGAACAAGGTAATGCCTTATCTTGTCAAGCCAACTTGGTAAGAGCGGCAATTCACTCAAGACGTTTCAAACGAGACAAGCTTACCATGCATGACTAAATAGCCCCGTTTAATTCGCGTAATCTGTATGGCAAAATCTGTCCCGGTCTATAAACTAACGTCATTTCCCCGTCACGAACCTAACGCACCGTTTTACATGACCCGGCTGGAAAAGCTGGTCCAGGAATTCAAACGGATTGGCGATTCTCATTCGCATACGTTTTACCTGATGATGTGGATCACGCACGGAAGCGGAACTCATACCATCGACTTCAAGACCCACGAAGTCAAACCTTTCCAGCTTTATTTTCTCACGCCGGGGCAAGTGCACAGTTGGCAGTTATCAGCCGATATTCAAGGCTATGACCTGTTTTTTGAAGCTAATTTCCTGCGTAGCCGCTTTGGCAACCGACTGCACGAGTACCCTTTTTACCACTCCCACCAACATCAGCCGCTCCTGAACGTAACGGACCAACGAAAGCTGGTGGGTGATTTGTTTACGCATGCCTGGGACGAGTATGACCAGCATCAGGCAAACCGGTCCGATGTGTTTTTGTCCTATCTGCATCTGATGCTGGAAACGGCTAATCGAATTTACAACCAGCAGTGGCCGGGAGCCGATACATTGTTTTATGACCACATCCGTCAATACGAAGATTTGCTGGAACATCAATTTCTGACGGTTCGTGAAGTCAACGAATACGCAGCCCAGATGAATTTGTCGCCTAATTACCTGAATCACATCTGCAAAAGTGTACTTGGTAAGACGGCCAGCCAGTTGTTGTACGAACGCCTGATCGTTGAAGCTCAACGCTTGTTAACGCATACCAATCAATCGGTCAAGGAGATTGCTTTCCGATTAGGCTTTGAAGACCCTTCCTACTTCGTCCGGTTTTTCAAAAAACACACGCGGCAAACGCCCGCCGAGTTTCGTCAAAACGCATCGATCCATCGTTGATTTGTACCATACTTGGCTTGGTTTGTCTTTTTAGTAAACCGGGCCTGTACCTACCTTTGTGACATAGAAACCCGTTTAAAAAACAGGTTTATCGAACCCTAAACGTTCCATGTCATGTCAACTCATAGTCGTATATACAGCATCTTATTCAATAAATGTCCTCGCTGCCAGGAGGGTGATTTCTTTGTCACAAAAAGTGCCTTTAGCCGTCATTTCGACCAGATGCACGAGCGTTGCCCCCACTGTGGCGAGAACTTTATGCCTGAACCCGGATTTTATTGGGCGTCTATGTTCGTTAGTTATGCGCTTTTCACCCTCTGGATCCTACTGACCTTCTTTGTAGCGGTGAGCTGGCTTAACGTTGATCTTGATTACTATTTGATGGGACTGATTCCTTCCATCATTTTGCTCACACCCTATTTCTTCCGATTGGCGCGCCGAACCTGGCTAGCTCTGTTCGTATCCCCCAAACCAGTTCACAAGCCTGTTTCATAAGGAAATAATCTACCGATCTGGTTGATAATTGATCAAAAACAAACTAGGTACCCGCTTCGCGAAGCGGGTACCTAGTTTGTTTTAATAGCCGCCTGTCTTGCCAAATAAAGAAGATTGAGCAGACCCTACATCCGCGCTACCTATTTTTCATCGGCACGATCATGCATTAGCGCATCGATTGATTAATGATAAATTGGCTCTTGTGTAGTCAGCTCTGTTTATGGCTATCTAAGGCATCTCTTCGGGTTTTGACAGTAACCCGGCCATTATCCCAAAAGCGCCTATCGCTAGGAATGTGTTTCGCGCGCGCGTATTGTTTGCAAAGCCAAATAGCCAGGGAGCCGATGCCGCCAGTACGCCAACAGCCGTATCAGCAGCCAGATGCGCCTTGAAGGGTAATGCTTTGACAAGACCCCATTCAGCACGTGTGAACAAGCTCGACGCGAGAATACTGCCGCTTAAAACCCGAGTTAATGTAACGGCCGTTGGTTCGTTCTCGAAGCTAGCCAGCACGGGGGCAGCTGCTACCAGTGGTATATAGCTATAATCCGTGAAGCCGTGTTGCTTGCGGGTGATTGGTTTTTCCATACAATTTTAGCTTTACGAAGCGTTCCACGAACATCTGATGAAACGCTCTTAGACGATGATTTACCATATTGGTAAACCGATGGCTACCCAAGCGGTTTGAACAAGTAAGGCTGTGGGTAAGCCTAAAAAGTCGCTAATGACGTAACTTTATGGGGTTTCATCAATACAAAAGCGAACTCCTGTCTGCGCTTCCTCGTAAACCTGATACGACTACCGGAAAACACAGATAGGAGTCCGCTTTTAGGCTAGCTATTGCCAACTCCGCTACAAGAGTTTGTCAATCTGGATTGGCAAATCCCGCACGCGCTTGCCGGTAGCGTGGTAGATGGCATTGGCAACGGCGGCTGGCATACCAACAATACCGATCTCTCCCAACCCTTTGACGCCTAATGGGTTAACAATCGTATCCACTTCATCGACAAAAATTACGTCCAGGTCGTGAATATCGGCGTTGACCGCTACGTGGTATTCGGCGAGGTTATGATTCATAAAGCGCCCAAACCGATGATCGACAGCGCTTTCTTCTTCCAAAGCCTTACTGATACCCCACACCATACCACCAATGATCTGACTACGCGCCGTTTTCGGATTCAGGATACGTCCCCCAGCCACGGCAGTTACGGCTCTGGTAACTTTCACGGCTCCGAGGTCTTCGTCCACCTGCACCTCAACGAACACCGCCGAGTGAGTGCTACGGGTGTATTTACGCTGTTCTAGCAAATTAGGCAGTGATGTGGCCGTTTCTGATACGGCCCGACCATTGTTCTGATCGACAATAGCCTGCAACGAAACCGATACCGATGGATCGCTTTTCAACCGAAGGTGTTTGTCCGCAAATTCGATTTGCTCGTGTTTAACATCGGCAAACGGCGAATTAGGCATTTTTTTCGCTAGCTTAAACAGCTTCTTGCCTAGTTCTTCGCAGACGTTCTTCACGGCAGAGCCTACAGTGGCAGCGGTCCAGGACCCTCCCGAAATCGGAGCAAACGGCATCTCGGAATCACCCAGTTTGAAAAACACATCCTCCACGGGCATCCCTAACGTTTCGGCTGCAATTTGCGTCATGATCGTGTACGTTCCGGTACCGATATCCGCCGAAGCACTGCTGACGCGTAGTCTGCCGTTGACCGTTAGTACTGCTTCCGCACGAGCGGGCATTTGGTTGGAATCCCAAATCCCCGTAGCCATTCCCCAGCCGATCAGGTTATGTCCTTTGCGCATGGAGCGGGGTTGTGGATTGCGCTCGGACCAGCCAAACCGTTCGGCACCTTGCAGAAAGCAGGCCCGTAGTTCCTTGCTGGAATAAGGCCGATCCTCGTTCATGTCTTTTTCGGTATAGTTTTTTAACCGAAACTCCAGCGGATCGATCCCGATCTTATAGGCTAATTCATCGATAGCTACTTCAAGGGCTGCCATGCCTGTCACACCACCGGGTGCCCGCATATCGAGGGGGCTATTGAAATCGAGCGAAACCAGTTTGTAGTCAAGCGTGACGTTCTCAGCCGGATACAACATACCACCCCAGTTAACGACCACTTCCGTATAGTCTTCAAACTGCGATGTTTCGCCAAAGGCCTGATGGTATAACGCATTGAGCTTACCATCTTTCGAACCACCAAGCGCGATGTTCTGAACCGTTGCCGGACGGTGACCAAACGTAAACATTTGCTGGCGCGTCAACGAAACGCGTACCGAACGCTGCAAGTCACGCGCGGCCATAACCGCAAAAAACAACTGATACTGGGGCCGCAACCCCGACCCAAAGCCCCCGCCCATGAACGGAGAAATGACTCGTACATCATCCGAAGAAAGACCAAATACCTGGGTTACGTACATCTTGCTGTTCGTCGCTCCCTGGGTTTTGTCATAGATGGTCAGCTTTCCGTCTTTTTCGTAGACAACCGTCGAGCCAAACAGCTCCATCGGGTTGTGGTGCTCAACGGCGTGGACGTAGCTCTCGGCAACTTTTGCGTCAGAACTGCTGTAAGCACCATCAAAGTCGCCCCGTGGTTTTGGCGGTGGTGGTTTCAACAAGGACGCAACACCAACAGATGGCTTGTGTGCTTTGGACAAATGAGCTTCCAGGTCCGTGTTGTGTTCTTCAGTTTCGTATTGAACCTGGATCAGGCCAGCCGCATAGCGCGCTAACTCAAACGTCTCAGCCACAACCAGCGCTATCGGCTGACCGCTGTACTTGATGGTCGCATCTTCCAGAGGGCGAAACGGTGAGCCCGGTGGCGCGTCCTGATCTTTGTAACTGATATCGAACCAGGCGGTATGTGGTCGGTTCTCGTGCGTAAACACCTTTAAAACACCGTCCAGCTTTAGTGCTTCGCTATCGTCAATACTGGTGATTTTACCTTTGGCTATAGCACTCGAGATAACATAACCGTAGGTCAACTCCGGCACATTATATTCGGCAGCATATTTGGCACTTCCTGTTACTTTTGCCCGACCATCAACACGGCTGAGGGGCTTTCCAATTGCATTGCTCATAGGATTATGTTCAGTCGGTTGGTTCCAGTTTGGCGGCAATACCGAGCGCTCGGACAATCGCTCGTTTCGCCATTTCGATCTTGAAGGTATTGTGGCCGAACCCTTTCGCTCCTTCCAGCAACGCTTCGGCCACCAGGTGGTAATTTTCTTTCGTTGCGGGCTTGCCGATCAGTAAGGCTTCGGCTTCGGGTTTGCGCCAGGGCTTGTGGGCTACTCCTCCCAGCGCTATCCGGGCATCCGTGATTGTATCGCCATCCATTTCCAGCGCTGCCGCTACCGATACAAGCGCAAATGCATACGACGCCCGGTCACGTAATTTAAGGTAGGCGTGGTTTTCCGAGAATCCTTTGGCGGGTAGATCAATCGCCGTTACGATTTCACCAGACTTCAGCGTGTTATCGTACTGCGGTTCGTCGCCGGGCAACCGGTGAAAGTCAGCAATGGGAACGGTACGTTCGCCGTTTGGCCCTTTGATGCGTATGGTTGCGTCAAGAGCAGCCAGTGCTACGCACATATCCGAAGGGTGGGTCGCAATGCACGCATCGCTCGTTCCTAGAATTGCGTGGATGCGGTTGTAGCCTCCGATAGCACCGCATCCTGAACCCGGCTCACGCTTATTACATGGCATGGCTACATCATAGAAATAGTAGCAGCGCGTACGCTGGAACAAATTGCCACCATTCGTAGCCATATTGCGCAGCTGGGGCGAAGCACCCGCCAGGATAGCCTGCGACAACAGCGGGTAACGTTGTTCGACCAATGGATGATACGCCGTATCAGCATTGGTGACCAGCGCTCCGAGCCGTAACGAACCCTCTTCTACTTCTTCAATGGTCGATAAAGGGAGCCGATTGATATCAACCAGCCGGTCGGGCCGCTCAATGTTTTCCTTCATCAAGTCAAGCAGGTTCGTACCTCCGGCAATGAACTTGGCGAGTGGATCGGCGACTAGTTCATCCACGGCAGTATCAACCTCCTGCGGACGAGCATAGGTGAAATAATTCATAGGTTAGATGGATTTAGCGGGTTCAGGGGATAAAGCTGCGGCACCTTTCTGGTTTTGATTGTCTATACCCATTACATCGCTGATTGCATCAACGATATGTGGGTAGGCTCCGCAGCGACAGATGTTGCCACTCATCAACTCCTGAATATCAGCGGTCGTTTTTGCCCGCCCTTCGCTGATCAGCCCCACCGCCGAACAAATCTGACCGGGCGTACAATAGCCACATTGAAAGGCATCATGGTCAATGAACGCCTGTTGCAGCGGATGTAGTGTCTCGGCGTCGGCTATCCCTTCAATTGTGGTAATTGCGTGGTCGTCGTGCATAACGGCCAGCGTCAGGCACGAGTTTACTCGCTTTCCTTCGACGAGCACCGTACAGGCACCGCACTGGCCGTGGTCGCAGCCTTTTTTCGTTCCCGTCAGATTGCAATACTCACGCAAAGCATCGAGCAGTGAAGTCCAGGGGGCAATATTGATTTCTTTTTTCTCGCCATTAATCGTCAGAGTCACAGGTTTAGTCTCAATTTTGGAGACACCCGTGCGCGACAACGGTTCAGGAGCTAGTACTGTCGACATAGAGACGTAGGTTGGTTAGGCCATTGATATACCTTATTTTACCAAACAACCGACGTTTTGTTCACTCATATAGTAGAGTATTACTGTGTGGCTGTTATTTTTCAGCCAGCGCCCCGCAAGTAAATCCCTAACTATCAGACAACTAACCAAAATAAATACCCACCGTTTACAGCATTAATACTGTGAACGGTGGGTAGTATAATTGAGTAATAAGTGTTTATTTATTCGTTGCTACTTGCTTCCTGCTGTTCGTTCTTTGTGGCCAAAGAGACGAAAGGAAACCATGAGTAGACAGAACAACGGGTCATTTTTGTGCTTCATCATGACCGTGCTGAACGTCTTGCACCGAAGGGCAAGCGGAATCGCTTCGTCGGACTAACCGATAAGTCAATACACAGCCGTGTCAAAGAGGTCCCTCACTTTGTCTCTGGTGCGTTTAAGGCGCATCTTGACGGCACTCTCCGTAAGTTGATAACGAGTCGCTAACTCTTTTATGGACAGGTTTTGCTCGTACCGAAGGCGCAGAAAATAGACTTCCTCGGCGGGCAGACGACTGAGAACGATTTCCAAGTTATGCAACTGGGCCTCTGTAGATTCCAGAGGGTCTGTTTCAGCAAGATTATCGGCAACAATTTGGGTTAGATTCTCGCTTTGGAAGCGTTTTTCCAGCCGAATCCGGTCTAAGCAGTAATTATGAGCAATTGAATATAGCCAGGTTGAGGCAGCTGAACGGTTCTTAAATGTATCAAGTTTTGCCCAAACCTTAAGAAAAATATCCTGCGTATAATCGTGTGCAGCGATAGAATCTTTAGTCATGGTAAGGCATTTACTGTATACTTTACCAACGTAATTGGTATATAATTCTTCAAACAAAAACTCTTCACTATGCTTTGACGGCTGAGGAGCCGAATACCTGGACGTGGATAATTTTTGTTTCATAACTAACCCAGAACTTACAAGCGTAAAGTCTAAATTTAGTAGAAAACCAGGCGTGTTCATATAATGAATCCGTCAATTGAGTATAGGGAGGATATATACCTTTTTGCCCAGCGGTAACTATAAAAAGTACTAAATCACCACCTAGAAGACTAGATCGGTAGCTTTTATGGAGTCTAATTTTATTTTCTATAAAATTAGCGCACTTAACTTCTGCCCTTAAATTAATGGTAGCAGTAAAAAATTTATTATTCGGCAGGGTTAAATTAACCAAATAAGTGATCGGTTATCGTAAGAAGCAGGGACGAACGGATGATGCATACACGAATTTGATCTGCTTACGAGCGGAAGTGAGTCTGTTCAACAAACGATGCGCTGGCTTGGTAAACCATTTACCGGAAAATGCTTTTAAACTGTATATAACCTCCCCAAAAGGTACCTTGATACGTCTTACAGAAAGCGCGACGGTAGTAGCTAGTTAACAGATCTTCGCCCTTCCACTTAGTTGGCAGAAGCGAAGTGATTTGTTTGCTCTTATTTTAAAACAAGATCGTAACGATACCAGCGGTATAAAGCGCAGTAATCAGTAGTACCGATAGCCAAGTAATTACATTGGTAAGATCAATCGATGATTTCTTATTGGTCATCATTGTAAAATTTTTGTAGATCGCTAGAATGTAAACATCCAGTCTGCCTGGGTAGGATGCATCGCTAAGCGAACCATGTAAATAGCCGTGATAATCAACGCGACTAACCAGGCCAGGGTACTTAGGGAATCAAACAAAAGGGTGAAGCGAACTCGGTTCATTGTATATACTGTGATCGACTTAAGATTGAGGCTTTGGGACGAAGGAACGCAAAAAGGTCACTCTTCGGTTGTTGCTTTGGCGGCACAGGATAGCTATCCTCTTCTGATCGAGAGGCAGACGGTTCAAGAGATAGACAGAACTTTCGGTGTGTAGGTTATTCGGCTAAACTTCTTTTTCAAACCAGATTCCGGGTAAGCTCACCGTATTATACCAGTACATTTTTAACTGGCTCATGTACTCTTTCCAGTCCGCATAGCTGTATGGCTTAGCCGTAAATGAAGCGGCTCCTAATTCGTATGCCTGCCGAATTTGATCTGGTGATTCGGTGGCCGAAAGCATAACCACCGGCACTAAACGTCCCTGAGGGTGTTCACGCAACAAGGATAAAAAACCCAGCCCCTCGCCGTGGCTATGTAGATTAACATCCAGCAAGACTAGCTTCGGCCCTTTTCCTTCTAAGTTTTCAAGGTAGCTGACCGCATCTTCGAAGCTACCGACAGGCATAAATACCGCTTCAGGAAAGCTACTTGTAGCCGCAATCTGTAGTATCTCAGCAACAGCAGGGTCGTCGTCGACGAGTAAGATAGGAAATTGGTAAGCCATGCTTGTTGCATAACACGAAGCGTTCCCGAGCAATTTGTCCGTTAACAAACTGGCGCAGGATCAACGAAACCTGACGTGCTGTTTTTAATGTTTAGACGAAGTAGGTACTGCAAAAGTACAAAAATGGCACTTCTTGTGTATTCAGTTCTTGTAAATTAACGGATAAGATAGACCATCGATACCAGAGCGTTGTCTTTCCCTATTATTACTGAGCCTACCCGGCTTCTTCAACTGTCGCAATGATGCGTGCGATTACCGCTTGCTGTTCCTGAGTAGCCAGCCCTGAGACTTCTTCCAGTTGCGTTTTGATAGCCTGCCATTGCGGAACAGACAACAAAATAGCTTCTGCCTGAAATTCAACCGAATCCCCCAAGTCGGTTTGCGAAACAGGCAAAGGCTCCAATAGCGCTTTTGCGAACTCGACCTTCAGGCGGTCTTTGGCGTAAGGGATAGGGTCCAGATTAGCGTTTCTGAGTATTTGTTTGTCGTACGATTTTACCTTTTTCCACCACATGATACTTAAAACTAGGTTACGTTCTTAACCGAGTTTTTCCGCTAGTGTTCACTCGTCAGCTATTTAATTGTAAACCGATAGGTACCCGCCTGTAAGCGATACTGCCCAGATTGGCGCGTAGTACTTTCCAGCAAATGAATCTCCGGCGAACTGACCGTCAAAGGTTTATTGTTTTCGTAAACGTTCGCGCCGTTTGCCAGCGGCAGGACAAGCGTTGCGGTCGAGTTTGGCGGCACGGTTACGTCGTACGCTAGTCCGTCCGCATTTCGCTGCCAGGCCGAACGAATGGCTCCGTAAGGTCCATTGTGCGTTACATCGGCCCGGTTCAGTCCGCTAACGAAAATGGGCTGGAGGAGTACATTCTTAAAACCAGGTTGCTCAGGATCGGGCTTGATGCCGCCTAGTGCTTTGTAAAGCCAGGCCCCAATCTCACCGAACATAATGTGGTTCATCGAAATATCGCTTTTCGCGTCAATCGGCCAGTTCTCGTAAAGCGTCGTGGCTCCGTTAACAATCCACCAGCCCCAGGAAGGAAACGTTTCCTGCGAAGCCATTTTGTAGGCGACATCACCGTAACCGTTTTCGCTGAGTGCGTTTAGGATAGCCTTAGTCCCCAGTAGACCCACATCCAGGTGATTGTTATCAGCCTCAACGCGTTTAGCTAAATTGGCCGCAACCTTTGCTTTAAGTTCCTCGGGAACCAGTCCCCACATAAGCGGTACGCTCAGTTCGGTTTGTAATCCACTGCCATAAACACCCGTTTCCTTGTTCAGGTACTTGCTGTTAACAGCCGCCTTTATTTTGGACGCCAAAGCAGTATAGTATGCGTGATCAGCCTGTTTACCAAGCACCTTGGCCGCTTTAGCCAGAATAGACACGTCGGTAAAGTAATACGCTGACGAGGTCAACTCGACCGGCGATTTCGACTTGACGGGTACCCAGTCACCAAGTCCCCAGCTTGTCAGTCCCGACGGGCTTTGTTCATTGATGTGATCGACGTAGCGCTTAATGTTATCGTAGCAGTCTGCCAACAATTTTGTATCGCCGTAAAAAAGGTAGATGTTCCAGGGGATAATGGCAATAGTACTTGTCCAGTCGGGGCCATTTCCCCACTCGTAGCCCCAGCCGCTCGTCGGAATAATGGAGGGCAGGACCCCGTTCGGCTGTTGTTCGTCGCGGTGGTCAGCCAGCCATTTTTCGTAGACAGTAATTCCGTCAAAATTGTATAGCCCTGTTTCAACGGCAATGTGCGCATCGCCCGTCCAGCCGTTTTTTTCCCGCTGGGGGCAGTCCGTGGGATAACCAAACAGGTTCGATAAATACGCGTTGTTCGTTGCCTGCCAGATCTTATCAATCGTCGGATTGGATGTCTGGACACGGCCCACGGGCGGCACATCGCTGTGCATGAAATGGCCCGTTAGGCTGGCCTGCGTCAGTTCAACGGGTTTGCTACTGGTGACCTCTACGTACTGAAAACCTTTGTAGTTGAAGCGGGGCATAAACGTTTCCTCTCCTCGCCCACCCAGAATGAAAATGTCGGTTTGAAACGGATCGCTTTTGTCCGTGGGGCGGTAGTGAACGTCAATGTTGGACAAATCAACGTGTCCGTTATCGTATAAACGTTCGCCGTGTTTCAGGCGCAATGTCGTTCCAGCGTTTCCCTTTACGTTGATCTGGCTAACCCCGGAAATATTTCTTCCGAGGTCAAAAACGTAAGTAGTATCGTTTAGTTTCTTGACTGATTTTGCGGAAATCTGCTCCACCGCCCGGATGGGATGCATAACCTGCGCGACGATATTTTCGGACGGCGTTGCCCGGTAAATCACCTCTTTCCACTTGGCATCATCGAAATCAGCCTTGTTCCAGTTGGCTTGCTCCTGTCGCGCGTCATAATGCTCGGCGGTATAAATGCTGTTAAAAACCAACGGGCTTAAAGCCGTTTTCCAATCCTTATCCGAGCGTATGGTTTCAACAGAACCGTCGTCGTAAGTGATGCGCAGGTCCAGGCAAAAAGCCGGACGGTTACGCCAGGGCGCTTCGTGAAAATACCACACCGCCGTTGACTGATGGTTGTACCAACCGTTGCCCAACAACACGCCAATTGCGTTTTTACCCGATTGCAGCTGCGCCGTTACGTCGTGCGTTACGTACAGCGTCCGCCGGTCGAAGCGGGTATACATCGGATCAAGGCGATGATTGCCTATTTTCTGACCATTGATATACAGCTCATACAAGCCCGCAACGGCGATGTAAGCCCGGGCGCTGCGTACTTTTTTTGTCGTCTGGAAAGCCTTGCGGAAATACGGAGCGGGCTTCGTGGCTACGTCACGGCTATCGCTGATCCACGCCCCCTGCCAGTTTCTGTCGCTCATCATCCCCGTTTCGAAACGGCTTAGCACGGCGGCCTGGTTTTTCTTTCCATCCTTGTCCCAGGTATCGACCCGCCAGTAATACTTGGTAAAAGGTTTCAGCGGCTTTCCGGCGTACGTCAATAAGGTCTGTGCAGCGGTAATCTTATCTGTATTCCACTGATCCGCTTTCCCTTGGCTCACAGCCAGCGAATCGGTGCCAACGTACAGTTGATAGGCGGTCTGACGCGCCCCTCGCCGGCCATCAGCCAGCCGCCACGATAAGCGCGGACGGGCGGCATCAACACCCAGTGGATTCGTCAGGTATTCGCAGTGGAGATCAGTCGGCCTGGCAATGGGATCGGCGGTTTGTTGTCCAGACGCGGGAACGGTCATTCCCCCAATAACACACGCTATACTGATACTTATCTGAACAAAACTAGCTACTGAACCTACTACCGACGTTTGCCTGATCATGAATGCTTTAATTACAGTCTGAGGATTACCTGGCAATAAAAGGTAAAATCGCGTCAGGTTTACCACCGGCTATGGGAAAAGTTTACAGGCATCCGCAGGCAGAGCGCTAGAACAGCTCCCCGTTTAAAGCGGGTTGTTATTGACTATTTATTGAAACTTATCAGGTGTTTTGCTGATCCCGCTGGCAGGCTATCCTGGCTCACGAATGAACATTCCAATAACCGGACGCCTGCAATAGACACAGGTCGCTGACTAATTACTTTCACTTGTCCGCTTTTGATGTAATCCTCAATCTGATAGACAGCCTGTTCATCAACGACATAGAAATGCGGATAGTTGGTAGCATTGAAGCGGTCTACAGGTATAATACCGCTCACGTTATAGTTGTCTTTTAGTGATTTTAGGATCTTATAGTCTACCGTCGCACTTTTAATATTCCCCGGTCGGTCAGCGTTTCGCCAATCTAGCAGAAACGACACATTAGGATGTTGATTGTGAAACCAGATCGGCAAGAAATAATCGGCCCGTTCGACAAATACCGGATACTGAGCGCTCAACTGAGGTAGATACGTCAGGATACGGCTTTGAAAAGACGTTTGCATTTTCCAGACCTTGTAAAAGATTGCCCCGCCTAATACGAACGCATAGATGGGTAGCAGCCGGGCAAACTGAGGCATTACCCGTCGCTCACCAACGAACTGATAATAGGCATAAACCAGTTCGAACATGATCAGAAGCTGGCTCGGCCACATGTATCGGCGCAGAAAAACAGACGTATAGGTAAACGAAATAATCAAGGCGATGACGAGTATCCCCAGATAGATACTTCCTGACAACAGAAAAAACTGAAAGGCTTTGTCCCGGCGCATGGCATCGAAACCCAGTTTCAGCTTCGGTACAGCCAGGTACACAAACAACCCGATTACCAGACTAACGCGCAGGATCGCCAGCCACCAGAACGAGGATTGCCATTCGAGCTTATCCGACACGCTGGGAATCAGATCGCCAACCCCGGTGAAGAACGATTTAACCGTTGGCAGGGGAATCCAGGAATGTGGCTTGCCCGCGTCGGACTGAATTGTAAAGCTGGGATACCAAACGACCAGCCAGACCAGTCCAATCAGCGCGTAGGTAGCAAAGATTGGCAGGTAACTTTTTTCTTTGGACCAAATCAGCAACACCCCAAAAAAGGCTCCGGAGGCCGCCAGATAGAATAACCCGTAGTTGTGACAAAACGCCATCAGTAAGCCTATGACCGTGTGCAGAGCCAGTAGCCACGTATCAGTGGGTCGATTGATAAGCTGCTGTAAAACAATAAAGTAGACGTAGCTAATTGGTAGCAGAAGCGCGTAGGAACGAATCTGGGTAGCGTGTTCGAAGTTCTGGTAGGTGAGGTACACCATTGCCGAGATCAGCACAAAATTGGTGACTGCATTGCCGATCAGCCGGGTTGTATACCAGAAAAACAACGCTAATGTACTTGTAAACAGAAGCACCGAAAATGACCGAAAAAAAATCGGTTTCAAGCTGATCATGTGTCCAACCAGCCAGTAAAGATTCGGGAAGAGCGGTGGGTTGGCATCCATATTGCTCACTACCGCCTGGTTCAGATGCGTGGGCGATGGGTCGGAAATAAGTACGTAACTAAGTACCTCGTCCATCCAAAGCCACGGTTCCCGAAAAAACAGGCCCGAGATGATACTAAGCGAAAAAAGCAAGAATATGGCAGCAGCCAATAACCGGCTATCTTCCTGATGCTTTACCATGGTGTATTTTGGTACACGTTGCGTCGAAAGAGGAAAAGTGCTAAAAAAATAGGATCCAGAAGACTGCACTTTGATTTCGCAACTTCTATTCGCCTGGCGATACTTATTTATCATTTAAAGCTATACTATAGAGTACGATCAACAAGCGATGAATAAGACCCATCCTCTTGATTAGCGAAGCCAAAGACTCGTATTCCCAGCGACTCCTCCGTTTAAGATCTAAGCAAATTACATCGCCGAATCCTCATTCGTTGGTTCAAACACCTATAAATGAGGCAATGGCCCCCGAATTTGTATTAATACTATTTTTAAAAGGCTTTTCCATAGTAACCCTTTTTCGTTGTACATTTGCGGCCTTTTTAACTAAAATCATGCATCGCATCGTCCGTTAACCCAAACCGACAGACCTGTGCATGATACAATCCCAGACCGGAATGACAGCACTTTCCTGCGGAATCGATTTTGGCACATCAAATTCAAGTGTCGCCCTTAACAAAGACGGTCACGTTAGTCTGGTGCCAGTCGAGCAGACGCACGTTACCATTCCCAGCGCAATTTTCTTTCGGCGCGTCGATAACAAACCATTCTATGGCCGAACAGCGATTCATTTATTTCTTGATCGTCAGGATGGACGCTTCATGCGGAGTCTGAAGCGCGTTCTGGGAACCTCGCTCATGAAGAACGGGACCGTCGTCAACGGCGCGACGATGAACTTCGCGACGATCATCACCTCTTTCTTAAAGGACTTAAAAGACAAAGCCGATGCGGTTGCGGGTCAGGAAATCGAAAATGTCGTAATGGGGCGACCCGTTCATTTTGTCGACAACGACCCGGAAGCCGACACGCGCGCGCAGGCTGAATTAAAAGCGATTGCCCAACGCATCGGGTTCAAAAATATTGACTTTCAGTTCGAACCCATTGCAGCGGCCTTTGCCCACGAAGTAAATCTTACGGGCGAAAAACTGGCGATTGTTGTCGATCTGGGCGGAGGTACCTCTGACTTTACGGTCATCAGGCTTTCGAATCAATTCATTCACAAACCGGATCGCACGTCCGATATTCTGGCCAATACCGGGGTTCGCATTGGCGGCAACGATTTTGATAAAGAGTTGAGTCTGGCGGCTATTATGCCCGAACTTGGCTACCGGACTACGTACGGTCCTAAACAGCTGGAAGTGCCCCTGAAGCCGTATCACGATTTGGCCGAATGGAGTAAGGTTAACTTTCTGTACACCCCCAAGACGATTATGCAAACCCGGCAGTTGCTCCACCAATCGCACGATAAAAAGCGCTACGGACGGCTGTTGCACGTACTCGAACACGAAACGGGGCACACGCTCCTGGCCGCTGCCGAAGGAACGAAAATTGCCCTTACGGCTCAGGAAGAGCACGACGCTCCGCTTGATTTCATTGAGAGCGGCTTCTCTATCCCCGTCAAACGGACACTTTTTGACGAAGCTATCCACGAAGAAGTCCAGAAAATAGCCGCTTCGGCCAGACAGTGCCTTCAGGAAGCTGGGGTTAAACAACATGCTATTGAACTGGTCATTCTTACTGGTGGCTCAACCGAAGTCCACTCGGTGAAAAACGAGTTCAAGCGACTCTTTCCCAACGCGACCATCGCCGAGGAAAACAAGCTTTCCAGCGTTGGTCTTGGTCTGGCTTACGACAGCCAGTACAAATTTGGCCAGCACTCGACCCGCCCTGTTGAAACGAATAGCGTCAACGTATAAGAAACCCGTAGCAACAACTCGTATAAAAAGGCCAAACCCCTTTTGTATTGGAAAGTGTTTGGCCTTTTTATACGAGCTGACTTGAGCGGTGTATGGCGCATCGGCTAGGGTCCGGTGCTGCCCCCTGCTCTGGTAACCATGCTGCTGGTTGTAAAGGTAGACGATTGTGAACCTATGCTATACGTACCGCTCGTATACAAGCCATTGAGACTGGTCCCGTTCGACACACTTCCTCCCGTGTATACCGTATACGTCTGACCCGTTTTCAACTTGGGGCTCGAAAACAACATAGTTGCGTAGGTCCGGGGAATCAGAAACGTTAGCGCTTCGGTACCTTCATTCGACCGAATATGAATCAACTGGTTAGCCGAGCTCCCGCCCAAAATGACGGAAGGCTGCGTGCTCACCGTAGCCGTTGGCATACTGGTAGCCCCGGCAATGCCGACAAGAACACCCCCCGTTATTTTAAACGTGTTTCGATCACAATCGAAGCCTTCCTCGGGCGCGGTCGAACCAACAGCAATTACTTTACCACCCGTGACCGTAATTTTACCATTGGAATCAATAGCGTCGTTGGAAGTGCTATAGGCGTAGACGGTTCCTCCGTTGATGTAGATAAACGTCCCTGCATTCAAACCATCGTCCTTTGTTTTTGCGGTGATGATTCCATCGTTGATGGTCAGTATACTTTTACTTTCAATACCTTCGCCCGCCGTCGAATTGACCGTGATCGTTCCCCCGTTGATGGTTACGTACGGGTCAATCGTCGTGTCGGCGTCGTAGTTGGCAGAGATTCCTTTATCGACCACATTGATTGTAAAGGTACCGCTGTTGATGACAATGTAGCCTTGTTCGCATTGAATACCATCTCCCGACGTTGTAATGTTCAGCGTACCGCCATCTGCAATAAACGCATCATTGCTGTGAATACCGTCTGAAACCGCCCCCGTTACGGTAATCGTCCCGCCCATCACGCGCACGTAATCATCGCTGCAAATGGCATGTTTGTAGTTTCCTTTTACGCTCAGGCTGCCCTTGCCGCTGACGATCAACTGGCCTTCGCTAAACAGCGTGGCCTTCATGTCTTCCGTTCCGTTGGCCGTATACGTCGTCCCGTCGGTTAGAGAGTTAGTCGTGTTGTCGGTCAACACCACGAAAGCGCGTTTGCTTGACTGAATGTTGATGGCGGGTCCATCGGCGTTGGTGATGTTAACCCCGTTTAAAGTGAGTTTAAACTTTTTGTCGCTGTATATCTTCACCGATCCATTTGTCGTCGTCCCCGACAGGATATATTCCACACCCGTAGCGGTAGCATTAATAACGACATCACCATTGCTTTCGGTTATCGCTACGCCACTCGCGGCTAGTGGGTTTGTGATCGTAACGGAGCTACCAAAACCAACTGTCACCGTAGACGAAAAGGTGGAGTTAGCCAATATGTCATCGGCATTGGCTGCGGTGCCTGTATTCCCTTCTTTCGTGGTAGAAGTAGTGGTTATGCTATCGATAGCGACAGCGTTTTCCGTTGTCGTTGTGCCGCCTGGGGTTACGGCATCCTCGCTTTTCGAGCAGGCAATTAATGCGCCCAGAATCAGGATGATAATCAGGCTCCCGCTGGCAAAGCGGCTTCGAACGGCTCGATTGAGAAGATTGGTTAACCGTTGTATCAGAACTTCACTGCGTTTCATCACTTGGCTTGGTGTCAATATTGGTGTATTGACGAATACGCAGCGTCGACGGCAGATGTTGCTCAGCTACCATCGTTTGCGGTTAACCAACCACTTTTGCCGGTTAATCGACCTGTGCCAGTCAGGTGTTGCCTCGATTGCGCAGTAACGTAAGCGGAGATTCTGTTTGAGTAGTACTAGCAAGACCAACTGCTTCAGTACAACACAGTTTTGCGGCTACTTATCACTTATGCCTTGAGCCACCGTTCGCCATTTTTGTCAATGGCTTTTTTCGCGAGTTCTGCCGTAGAAAAGATGCTGAGTATGTATCCCGATTTTGGCTCGATGACCTCATAGGCCTGGGTTTCACCGTCTACCACATAATAATCGTTGTCAATATCACCGGTTAGAACGGTTCTAGATCTAATTGTAAATCCCTTATAATCCACAGAGGTACAGGCTTAGTATTATCTGAATGTACGAAAACTAACCAATACACCGATTTAACAAAGAGCCTATATTGTGTTAACGGTAGTAGAATTACTCATTGAGTCATTTACCCTAACTATTTACCATATACGTAAACAATTCTTCGTCTGAAAATAAACGTTTGCTCAGAAACAGCCCGATTATGAGACGGTTAAGCGTGCCGAAAGAGTTAACTAAAGATGCCTGATCAACGAGAAAATGCCTTTACTTCATGTAATACAATCGAATTAGTTGCATAGCTTCTTTCTCATCGTCGGCACACGGTTCGCAGAATGTACCGATGCCAGCAACCGGACCTTCGTATTTCCAGGTAAAATTCTTTCGATAATTTCCGGACAGGTCTGAGATTTTAAGCGATTGTTCCTTCGGGATCACGTACAAAACATGCTTGTTGGTAAACTGCACTTTGAATCCTTTCTCGCCGTTGAGCACGTCCTTACCAACATACCCCAATAGTGAAGGACGCCTGTTTTCGCCAAATACGTAATTGATCTCAGCCCGTTTGTTGCTTCTAACCCAGAATGCAATCTCCTCATAGTCTTTTGTACCCGGCTTACCGTACGAATAAATAGCGACTTTTTGCGAAAAACCATACGCTCCTGAAAGAAGAAAGATTACCGCAAAAACAGCGGTTCGTACCGAACTGACGCGACAAGGTAGTTGATGGCTTCGTTTCATTTCTCTGTCGATGAACCACTACTAAAAACGACCCAACTTTTCCTTTTGTTAAGAAAGCCGTTCAACAACTATCGCCTTACTGAATGCGTTCGACGGGTTTATCAGGTTCAGCCCCAGCTTGCTGGGTGAGATCTTGGGTTTCTGTGCGACTGTGCTGTCGGTTTCTTAAAGCCGACAGCACAGTAGGTGACTAAGTAACGACCCGTCTCATAACTGTCGTCCCCTCTTTCGAATGCCGCTACTAGTAATTCATCAACCGATGATGATGCCCAGTTGCCGAATCCCCCGTTGGACTAGCTATTTTTAGCTTCGTTTGATACCTATCTCCGGTAAGGGCACGACTAACTGAAGGTCATTGTCTTAATCCTCCCAACCACTAGGTATTATGGAATCGTCAGCACATCGAATTCCGGCTCCGGCTGAGAATAGCGCGGAGTTCCGCCCGTTGTCGGTTGGCCAGAAGCTCGTCAAGACCCTGCTGGGCACGGGGTTATTTTTGATCTGGTTGCTGCTGTTTATTCTGGGCCTGAGTCTGGACGCCAACGATTACCGTCCATGCGTTGCGCCCGCCGATACAGTAAGCTTCCACTACCTAACGTTATATGCCGTAAGTTTTACGCCTATCAACGTGGCGCTGCTGGCTTCCCTGGCGGGAGCCTTGGGAGGTATTGCCAGTAATTTGGCGGCTAGTAATAAGTTTTCGCTCGTACAGCCATCGAAAATCAACTCTCATTCCGAAGATTTTCAAAGCTACCTGTACATGACCGAAAACCCGCTGGTCTCGCTGCTTCGGGGCTTTGTTACCTTTATGATCTTTATCGCGGGATCGTACTTAACCGATTTTACGTCTGCCAACGACCCAGGTAACGCGGGTGGCTTTTCGGGTATAACCGCTTCATCCTATCTTCGATTTTCGGTATCCGTATCACTCCTGGCTTACCTGGCGGGCTACGATCCCTCACGAATACAGAATCTGCTGAATAAGCTTAATTTGAGCAAAAAAGAAAACGACTTGTACCCCGTGGAACGCGAAACAGTCACGCAAACCCTCCAGGTCGAAAAAGCGGGGCATCCCATTAATCACGGACAGCCGTAAAGACTATTTTATACGGCGCTACTTACGGCTGTAATTCCATGCAGTTGCTGGTCGAGACCGGTTGCGCCGTTCGTATTCACGTCTTACCAGGAGCCTGATTCGCTGTCGGCTTCTCGTTGCCTTTCCGCTCGATCAAGCCACCTGATTACCATTCCTGTTCATTCCAATAGCTCCTCCAGATTGGTCCGGGCCACAGCTAGTGCCGATACGACTACCCGAATCTGTTCCCAGACCGCTTCCGTATCCGCAGGGTCGCTCTCCTCTTCAATATCACTCACCAGACGCTCCAGATCATCGTCAATGTTGAGTAATTGGCTGGCTAGCATGGCGAGGGCTTGTTTATGCTCGGCTATCATACGTTGATTTTAGTGCTTTGAAGTATTTCATGATGCTATTGGTAGCAACGTTCTGTTTAGTTACTAAGTTGGCTGCTTAGACTACAGGATTCATGTTGAAAAGCTATTTTCTGTACGTTTTGACTTTAGGCGGTATGAGTGAATCAGACTTTGCAAACAGGAAGGCCACTCAGGAGAAGTCAGGACGCCTATCGACGAAGAAAACACGCTTTTAATCAGTAGTACACCGCAAAAATACGTTTTGATTGTTTCCAATACGATTAAGTTTGGTTGACTTGCGTATGATAACCTCTACTTATGTACGGCCCAACTTTATGATCAAAGCTATCTAAGAGCGAAATTCCCTGGTAGACAGTTACGTTTAGCTGTCTACCAGGGAATTTCGCTCGGGCACAATAAAGAAACACAAATCACATCCAGGCGCGACAGCCTGAACCAGGATCATTCCGTTTTGGGATCACTGTTCAATTTTCCAGCAGCGTTGCATAGCTCGCTTTAAGCTGAGCCAGCAAGCACATCTCACCGCGAATTTGCCGGTATATGACAACGCCGATGAGTAGCAGAAAGAGGGTGCCGGAAAAGATGATGTACAAATAGAATCCTTCGCTTACCCCCGCTTTGATGTACGGCAAAAGCAAGATAAATCCCCACACATAACTGCCAAAACTCAGGGGCGTCACCACGAACTGAATCTGTTGCCTTACCCGATGAAAGGCGCTGATTTGCTCCAGACAGGTCCGCAAATCGGTGTTTAGTTTTATACGGGCGAACCGGCGATAGCTGACGTATTCCACACCGATGCGCAACAACAGGGAAACGACCATGAGCAGACTACCCACTAAAACCGTCCGATTGCTAGTCGTCCCGTAAGTCCAGAAGTAGCCAGCCAGTATGAGTACGGTAGCCGAAAGAGTGACCATTGTACCGCGGTGAGTAGCCAGTAACCGTTTACTGTCCGTTTCGGCTCGCGTCATAATGGCCATAGCTGTCTCGGATTGACTTGCGTCTGGCTGCTGGTTCCAAAGGGATTGAATACGCTCAAAGTCGGTCATAACTGTATCAGTTTCGCTAATCGTTTTTTGATTCGGTGAATTTTCACGCGTAACAGACTTTCCGAAATCCCGACGATACTCGCAATTTCTTCGTAAGCCAGTCCGTCCAATACCAGCAGGATAATTAAGCGGGCAGTGCTGTCGAGTTGGTAGATACCCGCATACATTTGCTGAAATCGTTCTTCCGTCGCTAGCGTATCACTTTCGTCGGCCCGATCAGGTAGGATATCCGTTCGAATTTCTTTATTAACAGCCGCCTTTCGAAGCTGTAGCAGGCAGGTATTAACCGCTATCTTGTAGATCCATGTGCTGACAGAAGCATCCGCTCTGAATTCAGCCCGATGTTGCCACACTTTCATAAACACTTCTTGCGCCAGATCGGTAGCGATGGCCTGATCCCCGTTTACGTAACCCTTACAGAGACGCAATACCTTCGTAAAATGGGTGCTGTAGATTTGGGTGAACTCCTCCTTTTGTAGCGGCATTGGTTATTGGAGGTTCTCCCGAATTTTAGCGATAAACCACGCTGGCTGGTCATACATGATAAAGTGAGCGGACTGATCAGCGTAATAGATCCGCTTTTCTTTTAGCTTCGCCAGCTGTTGATTCCAGGTCGTTTCAACCTGTTGCCGATTGGGATGCGTAGCGGCCAGAACGACTATGGGCACGGTTGTGTTCGCTAAATCGTCCCGCAAGTCTAACCTCAATAAATCAATGTAGCCATACACGTACGTTTTTCGGTCAGCCTTCATCATCCAGTCAACGAGTTGACCATGCTTCGTTTGATTCAGACTCATCCCGGAAGCCATCTGTCGAGCCATCTGGTGAAAATGTACGCTATCCATAGCCAGTTGTTGTTTACTGTAGGGATTATCGTACACCATCTGGCTTGCCTTAAAAGTAGGCATTAGTAAGGCACCTGTGCAGGGTAAGGCATCGACCGCAATTAGTTTCTTAAACAGAGTCGGTTCGGAAGTCACTAACCACATGCCTAATGTTCCTCCCAAACTGTGCCCAATGATGGTCGCTTGCTTTAGGTTTTTCTTTTTAACGTAGTCAATCAATTGTTCCTTAATGGTAGGTAGCCAGGGAAAACCGATCGGTGGAACATCCCCAAACCCGGCGAACGTAAACGCATGGCATTCATGGTTCGCCGAAATAGCCGCAACAGTTTCCTTCCACACGTCTGCGGTACAGGCGAATCCAGGCAACAAGAGTACCGGCTCCCCCTGGCCAGTGACTTTTACGGTAAAAGCTGTTTGCTGAGCTTGGGTACGAAGTGAAAAGAGTAGTGAGGTAACGAGTAAGACGAGCCGGACAATTCTCATGATAGCAGTTTTTTACCTTTTGATACATGACCGGTCTATTTGTTACACCTCTGCTAAAGATACCTTAAAAATTTAGTGTGTCTGTTAAATCTAGAAGCGATAGAACTGAGGTTTGGCAAGCCGTTACTGACTGAAGAGCGTTCATTTACCATTCTGCTTTCCGATAGTCATTACGAAAGGCAGCCTCGGTCATAGCCCGCGGGCTAATTTGAAAAGAGGTGTCAAGTGCGGTTATTGAAAGCCCCGAAAAGCTGGAGTAAAAAAAACTTCTGATTGTCTCACGTTGAAACGAAATACGATTCAACGTGAGACAATCAGAAGCCAAAGTTTGCGCGGCAACAGCAGCTTATTTATTCTCGAAATCGCCGGGCACTTCGGAATTAGTTTTGAGTTGGGTCTGAATAATCAGACGGCTGTTTAACGGAGCTACGCTTGTGTTGTTCGTCACTTTATCCTCGTAGGCAATAAAATAAAAAACGGGACTTTCGGTACTAAGCACCTGATAGAAACCTATAAAGGCCGCCATATCATAGTTGACGAACAAGGTTCTGGGGTCGAAATTAAGCCCATCCACATTTTGAATGTACCCTTTATTCTTGGAGACAGGATCTTCAAACAGGAGCCGGGCCTGATAGCGGATGCCGTGCTGAAGGGCTTTGCTGGTGAGCTTAATTTCAAAACGGGTACTTGAATCCCGGTATACCGCAACGGTATAGCTTTCGATTTCAATTTGGGTAAAGGCCATGCAATTATCGATTACGTTTCCGGCAAAGTAATCCCAAAGAGGTGGCTCATATGAATCTCTTTAGCAAGCGGTTATATCATAACGTCTCGCCATACAGCGTTGGGTAGTACTTGCAATGTCGACGTGTAACCGAAGCAGGTGGTCTACGGAATCGCATGGCTAACATTCTAATACAATGGATAAACGCAATTCTAATGCTCAGACTTGAGAAAGACCTCGTTGACACGGTTATCAATCCATTTTCAACTGTCATATCATCGTAGAGCATATGGTTTAAGCTTGGTACACTGTACTAAATCGGAGAATAGCTTATCTTCTGTATGTAGGTTACTAAATATAAGCGAGTAAACACAAATAATACCGGACGAACGTTCGCTCGGCATTATTGAAGCAAGCCTATACTTTTCATAAAAGAACTTACTGTACACAGGGAGTATTTGCGCAGAAAAGCCTTCTCAAGTTTAAGTTTGACCCTCACGTTTTATATCAGTATGCATTCCACGGCAATGGCTCACCCCCACAAGTGTTTCATTCGACAACACAGTCAGCGATACGATTTAAGTGGAACGAAAATCAGTACACTCTTAAACAGATCTAGGCGACTTATGCGGTGGTGGTCGGGTTAGCTCCCGCAATACAGACAACATAGTCCATTAGTAAACCCCTAGTAAGGGGACAGTCAATAAACGCATGAGTAGGCTTACCAAGTCAGAGATGGTAAAGCGAGTGGCCACTGCAAGTTTCATCAGGAATGTTTAAGTAGATAACCGAATCAAACCTGACTTGCATGGCCTTATACTACTCTTCCTAACTTTTTATGACTATGAACATTATATATTTTTCAATAGCAAAGCATTAATGAAACACCCATGCGCTACTCATTAATGCTTTACTGATTAACAACAAAAAAGCCTAACCGCATTACGAGTTAGGCTTTCCGCTTCTATCCACACCATATTTAGACGATAGGTCTAAATAATCAGACAGGAATTTATAGCCTGTCCGACATACAAATATATGTCGTTACATATATAGTCTATACATGAAAGGCCGCAAATATTTTTGAGGGTTCACGTCCGATTCTAGGCTGTCTTTAACAATTGAGGGAATTATCATACAATACCCAGTCGGATGCGTCCGACTGGGTATTGTAGTAGTCACCGACTTATTTGTTATTTCTTTTGAAGCAGTTGCTTAACGAACTGTTCGAGTCCATCAATCTTTGCCTGCTGTTTCTTGTAGTTTTCTTGTAATTCCTGACTATTCTTCTCTAACTGGATACTGTATAGAGTCAACTCTTCAATCTTTTCCAGCAGCTTAGCATCGGTCTGATGCAGGTCATTACCCCATTTAACCATTTCCTTGGCCGAAGGGATACCAGGTAGGTGCTTATGAACCCGAATGTAGTTGCTTATTTCGACAAGACTTTTCAACTGATAATCCGATTCAAAGACCTTATCACTCCAATCAGCCGTACTATTGACGGCTACTTTTACCTTCTCCATCAGGATACCCTCTTCCACAAACAGCTTGTAGCCAGCAGGGGTGTTAGACAGTCCTTTTCCGATCACAACAGACTCGCCTTGTACACTCTCAACCCTATTGCCGTTACGCTGCCACAAGCTTTCATTAGCCGCTTCCCGAGTCGAACTATTTATGCTACCCAGAATCACGTTACCTGCTCCATCGACGGTGAGAAACTTATATTGACCCGTTACGTTAGCGGGTGAGCCTACGAACGTATTTGACGATCCTAAGGTGTTTTTCTGTCCAACTACATTGCCTAAAAATACATTACCGGTAGCTCCTACACTTGAATAACCGGCCCTAGATCCAACAAATACATTGTATGATCCCCCACTCAATGAGTAACCAGCATTATAGCCTACACTGACATTATCAGAACTATAAATAAGGTTAAGCGCAGTACCTATTCCTAGGGCGGTGTTATGAAATCCTGGCGAAGGGCTAACTGGTTACTAAACAATAATATTATCTTGAGCGACTACAGATAAAGGCAGTAGTAACGCTATGATTAGTAAAACAATTCGCATACTCTTCTTAGTTATTTTTTCCAAAAGTAAAAAGAATTTGGCGTTTACAAAGGTCTTTTGAGAGCACTAATAAACTCTTAAGCATTACAAGTATACTTCACTAATAAATATGCTACAGTTGAAGAAGGAGAAGAGTAGAAAAACTACGGCTTAACTATTTTCTAATAGGCTTTTAGCCTTTTATTACGTTTGTACGATTGCACATGATTCAACATACAACCGCTAGACATAACAACGCCCGAATCTGCGACGGTCCGGGTGTTGTTGGTTGAAGGATATATTTGTAAAGTATTAGCAGAGTTTTTTATTGAAATAATACTCACTTTCAGGTAATTACCACATCATCAAGGTATATAGAGTCTTCTATTTCTTTTCAACTAAAACTATTTACTGATATTACCATGCAAGTTGCCCAAGCAGGGGATCGCTTTACCGGTTGACCTTTTGACATTCTGTTAAGGTGGCAAATTTAACAGAATTAACACCTATTAGCCAGAGTCCTTAAATATGAGAATTTGTGTTGATACTATAATAAAATGTAAAATCATTAAAACACCCGTTTGGCAAAAATAAGGTTCCACTCCTTATATTTGCCTTCAACGTACGTGTATGACTAGATGACATACAGCCTATTATAGCCACATGTTCATCATTGTAATCCAAAGATTCTAAGGTCAAACAAAAACCTGCATTCGGATTTTGCCTATCAACACTAAGGATATTGTTATAAATACGAGTACTAAATAAATTAATTCCCTCGCCTGAATTGGATGCACTCCTAATACAAAAAGCGGTGTTAATGTCGGAATAGGAGACTCCTCAAAAATTAGGCAAATAAGTGTTTGCTCCATTCCCAATAGCCACTCTAAAGCTATATACAACTAGCCGCTGTAAAGATACCGTGAGCGTGTCAACTCCACTAACCGTTGTAAACGGTATACATTTAACAGGCCTTCCTGGACTTATAATTCCGAGGTCCTCTAGCCCTGAAGTTACTTATGTATAGGGGCTACCTGAGCCTGTTTCCGGAATAGCAGTACCAGCAAATAGACTCGAGAAATCTAATAATGCTCCATCGGAACCGGCAATCTTGAGTTTAGCTAGCTAATTGTGATTCCAGTATTCACTCTATAAACCCTTTTAGCTTCCTGTTCGATATACTAATTTACCTTCTACAGGTACTACTGCGAGTGTGACGGGTCAGAGCAGCTTTCGGAGGTAGTGCCCCCTGGGAATCACTACCACTTGAAGATGGGACGCTGTTTCCATGTAAACTTACTGACTTATCCGATGCAGATGAGGGCAGAACTAACCGCATCTGAGCATGTAGCTGATTGACGCTAATGATAATCCATATTAATAGAATAGATAGTCACTACAAATAGCGAAAAGTGTAGCTGTATTTCCTGCAATGGAGGTTATTAAGTGGATATAATAAATAGATGATAACGGTAGCATATACAAGCTGACTGTATACATATGCTCTCGCTGGTGGGTCAGCAAAAGTATGCTTGTTTACTTTCGCTCGGAATCTATTTACTAAGCGGTAGGCTATTAAACGCAAGCTTATGAATACATTTGAGCCAACCCTCAACCAGTAACCGGCATCCGCTACTAAGACTACCAGGAGCCGCTTCATTTAAGGATTGGTTCTGTATCCATCCCTACTCCCTTTACCACCTATGAACAACCTTTTCCTGTCCACCTGCCTGATCAGTCTTGCACTAACCGCTTTTTCCGTATCGGCTCAGAACGCCATCAACAACGCCAGTCTCCTTCCCGCTACATCCGACAACTCCGGTAGCGCTCGACAAACAGGCACCGAAGTACTACACTCTTCGCCCGGTGAAGGGGTTCAGTTTGAAACCAGGGGTACGTTTGAGCACCTTGGCCAATTTTACGTAGCCCAAGACGGACTCTGGAATCAGCCTGCGGCTGAAGGCAAAGCAACCAACAGTACCGACTACTTTGGCTATGCGCCCCCTGGCATCGGCTCAGGCTTGGCTTACCAGGGGCGAGGCATCCTAGGCGCTTCAGCAAGCCATGGGGGAAGCGGGGCCGGGCGACCTAACTTTGAAGCAATTCAACTCAACAGCACCGGTATCTTTCCCTTGGCAGGGGGCATGTACGTTGCCACTTTGTTAGCCTTTAATGGCAATGGCCCTGGCCTGAGCAGTGTCATCACCACGCCTAACTGCTCAAGTCCCCAATCAGCCGCTAACGCTGTCATCTTTGCCCCGACGGCTTCGGTCTCCGGAGCCAATGGGTCTAACTACATCGATGGTTATGCCAGCGTCGAAGGCGTAACCATCCCCTTCACGTTGCCCCTGGGTGATGCTGCGGGCGATAAAAGCGCGTATCATCCCTTAACCATTAACTCCGCACCCGCAGGGGCAATAACGGCGCGCTATGTGCATCAAACTCCGTATCAGCAGGCCGCGCGGGTCCAGGGTATTGACTGGATTTCGCCTATTGGCAGCTGGCGTATCAGCGCCCCTTCAGCAACGAGTGTGACGGTCTACACCCCTGCCCTGGAGCAGCCAGTTATTGCCGGAGCCAATCTGCACCTGCTGGGCTGGACGGGCAGTCAATGGATTGACCTAAGCGAAACCTCCGCCACCGCAAGTGCTTGGGGGAGCGGCTGGGCAGTAACGGGCAGCTTGGTGGAGGGTATAACCGACTTGGCCGTTGGCTTGGTTGGGCAAACCGAGTTGGTGGAAGCCCCTGAGCTAAGGCTGTGGCCCAACCCCACAAAAGGAGTGTTGAATGTGGAGCTGACTAGCCAGGAGCCGGTTAATGCCATTCACATACTGGATTTGAAAGGCCGTCGCTTGTTTGGGCCCAGTGTTCCCGGTTCCGTGGTTAACACCTCGCCTTTGCCAGTGGGCAACTATGTGCTGGAGGTGCAGACCAGCCAGGGCCGCAGCCTACGTCGTCGTTTTGTTAAGCAGTAAACCTATAAATGTAATCGTTCGTCCGCATCGTGGGGTAGACTAGCCGCTCTTGGCTAGCCTAAGCTTTGGGCTAGTTGGTATAAGCTGCCGATCAGTCTTTTCACGGCCATTCCTTTTTCAACTTTTCTTCACTCTCTTATGCAAACCAGTGGTTTAGTTTGGCAGCGTCTTGTCGTTGTCCTGTTTTTGTTGACGAGTCCAGTAGCAATTCTCAAGGCCCAGATCCGAGCGGGTCTACCTACGGCTCCCCCCGATGGCTCAGCGGCTTTGGATGTCAGCGGGGGCCCCTACCCGAGTGGTAGCGAGTACCGGGGCATTGCTCCCCCCAAAGTAGCCTTAAGCAAGACATCGGCATCAACGCCGGTTACCAAGCCAGCCACGGGTTTGCTGATTTACAATACGGCAACGGTAAATGACGTAACGCCGGGTTACTACTACTGGGAGGGCACGCGCTGGCTGCGCTTCGAAACGGCTACTAAAGCTGCTGCCCGAGTAGCGGCTGCTGGTGGCGGACAATCCATCAAGGCGTACTTGCTGAGTGAGGTACAGAATCAGCCCATCACCGATGACAACTTTATTCTGGTCGAGCCGGGGCGTGAAGGATTATTTCGTTATGATGGTAGTGATACCAGCAGCCCTGACAACAGCGGGACGGTATTAGTAGCTGCAGCCAATAAGCGTTACAAGCGTGTTTATGATGGCGCTGTTTCAGTAGAAAAATGGGGCATTCAGTTAGGAGCCAATAAAAGTAACGCCGTTCGTACAGCGAATACGACGGCCCTACAGAAAGCAGTCGATTCGGGAGTAAGTTTGTTTTTTCCAGAGGGTATAATAGAAACCAATAATACGGTCACTGTAACTGACAAAGCCGTAAAATGGTATGGAACGGGGCAGACAAGCATTGTTAGACAAATGACTGATGTTAATCTATTTGTTATTAGCAACACGACTATCAACTACGAGCCCACAATCGAAGGAATTTGCTTTCAGGCTGGCGCAAAGTTCTCTACCGCTACCGCCCTTACCATACTAGGGTATTCGGGTCAAGCTGCTGAAGTACAATCTAAGCCTTTCGGCCACTTGTCCCGGCTTTATTTCTCAGGCAAAGATTCTTATGCATCAGGGGCAACAAGTGAATGGAAAAAAAGCATCGTTATCGAGAATCCTAACACGATGACATTAAATGACATTCAGATGCAGGGTATTTCCGGGGAAAAAGCAAATGCAACTGTAGGCATCCAAATGACCGCTAGTCGAGCTTCCATAGAGACGATAATTCACAATGTGAAGATAGGAATGGTAACCACAGGTTTGAAAATTAGCTCTAATACAAATACAGGTATTCCGGGCATTGAAGGAGTCCATATATCTCATTGTACTGTTATCGGCGTATACGATGGTATGGTGCTGGAAGCCTCATACCAAGCCCCCTTCTGGAGCGTGACCAACTGCCATGTTAATGCAGCCAGAAATAGTATTTATCTTTATAATCTTTCCCAAGGCCGGATAACCAACTGTTTGTTGTACAACACAGGCAATAGCAATCCGGGGGATTATGCCTCCTTTATTGCTTTTGCCCAATGCTCTCAGTTCGATATAAATGACAATCGGTTTTACGTCATTCCACCGCCAAGTGGTACTGCCAGCAATGACCCCTATGGAATATTAGCAACTGCTGCTGGCCCACAGAATCAAAGTTCCTTTAATACAATTACTAACAATCATTTTAGATTAAGAATATCCTCCGCTGAGAACCCTAATGACAAACCCGCGATATGGCTACAGACGCCTTGGGAGTACAGTCGAATAAACGGAAATCACAGGGAGGAAGCTCAAAGACCAGGCACTGGACCAACAGTACTGGTAAGCAGTACATTAAGTCACGATAATAAGATATTTGATAATTACCCGGCTGATGCTGCCGATGGCTCCCAAATTGACATACCGCTTACCGATGTAAACGCAAATGATGCGAGTCAAGGTAAGCAACTTGATTTACGATCAGCGCGGGCGAGTTATATAATACTGCCTGCTTCGCAGACGGGAAACATCACTCAAATCAAGATGAACGTCGGGCAACGAGTTAGTGTTCAATTTGAGGGAACTGCTACGGTAAAGCACAACTTGTCTTTTATCCGTCTGGCAGGCGCAAGTGATTATACGTTCAACAACGGAGATGTATTGAATCTAATTAATACCGGTATTCGAGCTGAAGAAACGAGTCGAAAGTTAAATGCGTCAGCCTTTACGTATTCGTTCAATACTATAAACTGGAGCCCCTCATCTTACACACAAATTGTCCCTCCTGGTACGCTAGCAAATAACACAGTATATTTGGTAAAACTCTATTTTGAGCAGTCTGGCAACACAGTAATTACTCAGTCATACGTTCTACCAAGTGTACTGACTTATAATGGAGCATCAGATAGTACTAGCCCAATTGTGGGCAATAGCATTAATTACAATAATGATAGTAAGCAGTTCAACCTAAGGTATAAGAAAGGGTCCGGCACAATGGGGTTGGAGATTGCGCCAAATACTACCGGCTTGTCAGGCAATATAGTTATCACAGTAACTCCTTTACTGTAGCGGGCTAACAGTTCCGTAGAGTATTAACTAAATCAACGTAAAAAGCCCGGTCGCAACATTGACTGGGCTTTTCATCTAACCAGTAAACTGTTGCCATTTTAAGAAAGCGTAGCTAAACAGCGCACTGCTTATGACATTAGACGGATGAGTCTATGGCCTCTAAATTGCTTTGATAAAACTATCGGCGATAATCAACATATAGCATACACGTCCTACGCAGAAATGCCAATAGGTAAGATTACTTTTACCCGCCTTTACACGGCTTATGTTACGACGATTAAACCATTCTCTTAAACGACACTCGGTCTCTTTCTCTACGCATCAAGCCGGTCAGAATCTCAGATTGTATCTGCTTTGGTCTAGTCTTTCGGTACGGCGTTGGTTGTTTAGTGTTCTTCTGACCCATTGCAGCAATCGTAGCTTCCTCACTGAGTCTCAATTCATCAATACGGCAGTAAACAAACATGTTGGGCTGCCACGTGTGAGATAATCCGTTTGCCGATGTCCATCGAGAACTGATTTACCGAAGCAGATAGTTATATCCCTCCAACTTAGGCAGGGGCAGATTAAAACCTTCGTTTTGTCCATCAAGGCCCATACCCGCTCCGTGACAAATACACAGTACCATATTCCGGTTTTCATTCGATACTCCACTAAGCAGTGTTTACCTTCGACCGGTTGCAGATTACTAACTGACGGTGGTTTTAAATGCCAATAAGCTAAGTTCGTGTAGCATGCCAACTCGAAACAATCAGATACTTTCTGTAACACAGCATTCCGTAAAACCGTTAGTTCTTCCTATGTCAGACATGCTAGGTTAGGCGTTTTCTCTACCCTGATCCGAATGTCAACAGCAGGTTTTGTGGATTAGCTCACTCTCAGCCACCAGCAACAATATAATTTTGACTACCTACCAAATTTTATCAGCGTTGCGGTCTGATTTATTTCACTGCTTGATCAAATACAGCCGGTAGCGTTTACGTGTTACCGGTATAAAGTCAGTCTAATGCACTCGTTGATTCTAAAAACGCTCTTAAAAACCGTCTCTTAAATCGATAGATATCAGCTCGAATCTTTTGTTTTTAAGGCTACTCTTCTTCTTAAAACTTATCAAAGTTGGGAAGATGAGTAGCATCCGCTAACCGTGTTGAACAACGCCCTTCAAACCGTTGGCAATTATTTTCTTGTCAAAGTTTTCGTAATGAGTGTAGATCTTTTACAGCTTCTATTCACTATGTACAATGGCTTTATTCAATAATGTACGTGGAGAGACTGTAGCTTTACCTTTATTCCAATGAGTCATAAATGGCTTATGGAGGATCGATCAGTTACCGACATAGGGCTATTGAGCACAAGACGCTTGCCGTTAACCGAACGTTTACCAAGCCCAGTATTGGGTATGTCGTGGACTTAAGCAGATGGTAGCGATAACTAACGAATCATATATCAGCCTCCCCTCCTTTCCGTAAATGCCTTTGCTGATAACCGTATCATCAATCATCTTGTAACGACCATAGCTTTTATTATTGCCGATCGCGTCAGCTCCCGAACTAGCTAAACCAGGATCATATCGAAATATGCAGATTGCCCATAGATAATAGATCGATTAGTAAATCGTCGTCGTGTATAGAGGGTAACTTTGAGCGGGCAACTAGTTAGGAGGTGGTATTGGTTATACACGTGAGAGTGATTTGCGGGAGGAGATTCTCTTATAGGAGACAAACCAGATTTCGGCTCAGCAAATCAGTGCCTAAAGCTTCTTATATTCAGGATAGTATTAAGTTATTTATGCTAGCTTAATAAGAGGCTATTTTAGATTCAGCAACAACAAATTTTTAGCAAATAAAGCCTGAAATTTAGATTTTTTGGCACTTGTATACGTTTACCTATTTTCTCTAGCGCAACGGATATGACTTCAGTTCGAGAGTGTAAATATCTGCTCTAAATCTTGGTATTAGCAGTAAACATCCCAAGATTTTTGATTCATAGATACTACTTACTACACGCTATTTTACTTTTGAGCTACTACTCGTTTATGTGCTTTGGCCTTGCTTTGCACTAAGAGACTTATCTTTGTAAGGATTTATTAGCTAGTTATTTATGAAGCACCTGTTTACGTTCTTTTTCCCATTTCTATTTGCTTTTGCTCACGCCCAATCTGTTGTTTACGTTACTGAGTCAGGCTCAGGAAATGGGTCGGGAGACTCTTGGAGTAACGCGTTAGCGGGTACCAAGCTACAGAGTCGTATTGGACTGGCTCCGAATAAAACTCAGTTCTGGTTGGCGAAGGGTATCTATAAGACTACAACAACAACCGATAGGACAGCGTCTTTCAGCATTGTATCGGGTATTTCGATTTACGGTGGTTTTGCTGGGAATGAGACCTCTCCCAGCCAGCGCTTAAAGGGCACTAATGAAACCACGCTGTCAGGTGACATTGGTGTACAAGACTACAACCAGGATAATTCGCAGCGGATTATTGTTATCAATAATGTAGCCGATAGTGTGCACATTGATGGATTGATCGTTAGAGATGGATTTCAAAATGGTTCTGAAGGCTTGAGCGGAAGTTGCGCTATACATATTCAATCTATTGGAAGCAAAGTCAACGTAAAAATTACGAATTCCAGCTTTCTACATAATTATATGACCTCATCGTTGTCAGCGGGCGGGGCAATCGGCGTTTTTCCGTTTGGTAATAGCCAATGCAATACTTATTTATTCAATTGCATCTTCAAAGATAATTTGTGTAGGGAAGGCGGAGCAATAGCCTTTAATCCAGATGGTGGTGTAACCACAAACACGCTTATGGAGGACTGCTACTTCGAAGGAAACAGGGCTACAGTTGGTGCTGGCGCTGTTTCACAGTATGGGTTATCCTCGAAGCTTGTTATGAAGCGATGCACGTATATAAACAACAGTGCGCCTACAGGAGGAGCTGTGGTTTTGATCGGGAGTAGCTGCCTAATAGAAGATTGTCGTTTTATTGCTAATTCTGCCAATACAGAAGGAGGGGCGCTTGAGGCTTCTGCATCGCAACCTACATTTAGAAACTGCGTCTTTGCCAATAACTCGGCAGTGGATGGCGGGGCAGTATATAGTACCTCCCGATCGGCATACACGAAACTACAGTTTACAAACTGCAATTTTATAAGTAACTCCGCTTCGAGTACAGGAGGAGTCTTTTACGGAACGGGATCTGAAAGAGGCCGCCTTACGAATCCCAATGAAATCTATCTGACCAACTGTCTAATCTGGCAGAATACTGCACCGGACCAGGCCGTGTTTAAATCAGGAATGTATATAGACGCTAAGACAAGTAAATTGGAAGCGTCTTATTCTGACATTCAAGGTGGCTATACGGGGGTTGGCAACATAAATCAAGATCCGCTTTTTGTGGATGCCAACCGGGGAGATTACCATTTAAAGCCGGGTAGTCCGGCGATCAATGCTGGTGATCCGAATAGTACGGAGGTAAGCACATCTGACAAGGATCTCGACGGAAACCCCCGTATTCTTCAGAACCGTATCGATATGGGTGTGTATGAACATCCGCCTGTTGGTTTTGCCATTACCTCTGTGGGCGGAGTCAGTTGTCAGCTAGTCAATGCTGATCGAGGTGAATACAATGTTCAGTTTGCTCCTCAGTATACAGGGCAGAACAGTAATCCTATTTCGTTTTCAATAGTCAACGAGCTTTCTGCTACTAATCGGCCAGCGCCTTATACGCTTCGTCTGTATCGGGACAATCCAACTATTACATTAGTGGCCAACCAAGCCGGTAATCCCGAAGCCCGATTCCGTTACGATTGGTTGTCGTCTTGTCAGTCAGGAACAAGTACTAATCAAGCGCCGACGACTACGGGAGTCGCTAACCAAACGATTTTGCAAGGTCAGCCTTACCAGCTTCAATTGAGTAGCTACTTTACGGATCCAGACGGTCAGACGCTGACTTATTCGGCTTTGGGTCTTCCTCAAGGCTTAGAATTGAATGGAAGCGTTATTACGGGCACACCCTCACAGACGGGTATATTTACCGTGAGCATTACAGCCTTTGACCCTGCGGGTTTATCGGTTAAGGCCAGTTTTGCGCTAACGATCAAACAAACCTCTTCGACTCCTACCAGCTTTACCATTACGGGGGCATCAACGATCAAATGTGAAGCGCTAAGCGCCAATAAACGATTACTAACGTTTACTCCACAGTATGCAGGAGTAAGCGGAGAACCTATCAGTTTCTCGGTTGTCAACGAGAAGTTACCGACGAGCAGCCCAGGACCCTATGACTTAACGCTCTATACTGATAATCCAGCTATCATACTTAGTGCTCGGCAGGGTACATCAGTAGTTAATTACACGTATAACTGGCTAGCCGCTTGTGGTAGGTCGGCGCGCATCGGTAACCAAGAATATGGGGTAGGTTTGTCCATCAAAGTATTAGGTAATCCGGTTGTCGGGCCAGTGGCGCAGGTTGAGATTAGCGGAGTAACCGGTCAGACCGTGCAGTTGCAGCTAGTGGACCAGCAAGGTAAGCCGCTTTATAAGCATAACATCGAAGAAGCGAGCGCCGTGGAGCGGGTAAGCCTGCCGTTAGGTGATGTTCAGGGCGTACTCTTTCTGGATATAAGCACAGCTAATGAGCGGCAGCAGGTCAAACTCGTACGCCCTTAATTTGGCTAAGGATCAGGAGTCGTGAATGAGTTAGGATCCGGCAAATAATTGAAAAACAGTCTATTTAATAGTACCTTTCAATTCGATACTTATTTCGCAACAGCACTGGTAGTTATCGCTCCGAGATAAATTCTGTAGTCACTATGACAGAAGAGAATGGGCAGCTTGTACTTTGCATCAATATTAACTTGCTACCACGTTATGATAAAATCCTTTACATTCTGTCGGGCTATAATGCTCATCTGTCTGACGGCTAGCATTAGTTATTCCCAGAAGTCTGACTCAACTAATTACTGGCTTGGGGTGGGATTGGGGGTGAGTCAGTTTCCTAGTGGAATGATGGCCTTAGGGTACGAGTTCGCCGATAAACCGACCTTACTGATTGCCCGTTATACGGATAATCGCGAATTGTTTTCCGATAACCGTCCCGGCATTATGGGCCAGGAAATGGCTTTATTGTATGGAATTAAAGCCGGTAAATTTCGTTTCTCGACGGGCGTAAGCACTGTATGGGGAGTCAATCGGGGGAAGTATCTCTCGACAATCGGTGACCCAATCCTGTATGGTTCTAATTATTATGAGCCTGCTCGCTACTTGGCCGTTGGCTTACCTGGCGACATTCGATTCATCACCTCAACAAAAGATTTTGGGATTGGTCTGACGGCTTTTGGTAATCTGAACGCCAAGCGATCATTTGTTGGTCTGAACCTATCGCTGTATGTAGGTCAAATGAAGAAATAGGCCATCACGATAAAGGGCAAAGCGATTTAATAAGTCGACTTACTATGCTTTACGCTTTATCGTGATCTATTTTTAACTAGTATATATGTTGAAAACAATTACCAATCTCAAGTAAACAGGCTTAGGTTTCTGTTTTCTATTTACCAAAAATATTTAGGCTTTAGTTGACGTTCGATCCGCTTAGGCACCCTTCTGTTTTCCTGATAAACATCCAGAATAGCCTGCTCCTTACTGCGACTAAAACGGATGTATCGGACTAAGCCAATGCCTGTTGGTACTAGACCCACTCCACTACTGGCGAGGATGATAGGCGCTGAATTTCCTTTTCCTAGTTTAATGGTGCTGGCTAAGGTGGTAACCAAAAAAGCACTACCCGCGCCAATTAGCGTTACAGGCAGGCCAACGCCCAGATAAACTTCACTAGCTGTTCGCTTGGTGGCAAATAAGCGCTTGACAGCTTGAACCGTGTCCAAGTGCGAATAGGTGTCTAATGGTGCGCTCTGAGCCTTAACTTTAGCTTGTGCCAACATAGACAGAGTAATCAACAGGATTACTTTCACGGTATGTACAATCATACACCAACACATAATAACTATTGACTAATCTCAGGCAGTTCAAATTGGTCCCTGTTAATAGCCGAAGACCGAAGTAGAGGAGCCTGTCAACTTTCTTGACTACTGAATTTTGACTCATCGGCTATCTACTTTGAGAGCTTTTCCACTCGTAAAGCCAGCTAACCCGTTAGCGATTAAGTGATTTATTATAGTCTAAACCAAACTGTTTAGCGTATTCTTCTATTGGACCTAATCCCACTTCAGCTCGCCGTTTGTTAACATTGGCTTCGTCTTCTATAGGGCCGAAAGCTTTCTTTCCCGTACTATCACTAATGACCTGAGTACCGTAAAGCTGTTGGGAGTGCTGCTGAGAAGCCAGGACTTTACCCACAACAAAGACGGCTATGAGCTTTTGAGCCTGGTGGGGGCAAACGGCACCGGACCCGCACCGGCATCGGGTGAGTTGTACTACGTAAAATTTGAAGATCGATGAGCTTAGACATTCGCATTGACGGCCAGTCGGTCGAGTTGACCGCAGGCAGTAGCCTGGACATGAATCTAGTCAACCCGCACTTCGACTACACCAAAATACCCGGCTCGACGGCCAACCTGCCCGCGTTCCCACTCAGCAGGCGCAACCAGCAAATCTTTGGCTACTGGGAGCAGCCGCAGGTGGGGGGCATTTTGCAACGTCGACGCTTTGAGCGGTACTGGGGCGGGCATTTAATTCGGGAAGCCATGTATGTGCTGACCGAGGCAGGGCCAGCGGGGTACGTGGGCCAGATGGTTGAGCCGCTCGGTGAATTTTTTGGTGACTGGCAAAACGAGTCGCTCACCGAGCTCGACTTTGGGTCGTTACCGCTGGCGGGGCTGCTCAACGCAGAAATCAACTCGGACGGGATAACAGCGGCTGCATTTCCCATCATTTGCAACCCTGACTTTTACGGCACCAACGGGCCAGCGGTCAATTACAACGGCAAGGTAAACGACCCGTCAGGCACCGGGCCGCAAACGCCCATGATTCTGCTCACCTGGCTGCTTAAGAAAATAAGCCAGGCCACCGGCACCACCATCGATGGTGACTTTGTAAGTCACCCGGTTTTTTCCAAGCTGCTACTTTACAACACCAGGGCACTCGACTCAGCCACCACCGTCAACCGGCACTTGCCTACCCTGACGGTGACTGAGCTCTTGCTGGAGATCAGAAAGCTGTTCAACCTGCGCTTTGATTTCAACTTCGCTGACCGTCGGCTCACAATCGGTTTCTGGCAGGATGCCATCACCAAAGCAGCCGTTGTCGACTGGAGTGCGAAAGCAGTCGGTAAAGCGGTCAAAACGCCCGAGGTCAACACCCGGCTGCAGCTGGGCTACGACCTGGATTCGAACGATGGGTTGATGAAGGACAAGCCCGCAATCATGGCCGATTACCTGACGCCCGGCACACCACCCAATTTTGCGCCCCTCAAGAGCCGTTTTTCGACCTTGATGACCGATGACATCGATGGCCGCACGAAAGCCGCTCAGATTGGAATTACGGCCCAATTCAGCCAACTGGGCAACACATTCGCTCCCCGACTCTTGTTCTGGAACGGCATTGTTGCGGGCGAACCCGATGCATCACCCCAAAAAGGCTTTTATTCACTCTACTGGAATGGCGAAGACGGGCTTTATGAAAACCACTGGCGCGAGCTCGAAGCCATGCGGCAAACCCAGTTTTATGCCAAACAAGCACTCGATCTGACAGAGACCGACCTAGCGGGACTCAGGTGGCACCAGAAAGTGCACATCAATGGCGTCGATTACTTCGTACTGAGCGTGAATGTGAGCCTACCCATCATCAAGCCTGCCGACTGTTTGCTGGTGGCTGCTTAAGAACGGTAGTTACACTTGTCAAAATACACTGCTACAATCTCAACTCGCCATTCAATACAAACATTCTCGCGTAATATTTGTATTGAATGGCGAGTTGAGATTGTAGCAGGAATAACCACGGGAATTTCTCAAAAAGGGGAAAATTCCCGTGGAAAATCTAATTCTACATAAAGACCTTGCCAGCTGAACTCTCCACTTTAATGTTATCGAAATTGCCTATGAAAAACGCTATACTTATAACTTTTCTAACTGTTTTTACATATCTAAATGTCTTTGGGCAAACTAGTTCTAATAGGGCTAGTAGTGCAATGCCTACAAGTACCACTACTTCCAGCACAAGTGCGACTAGTAGTACTACAGTCAGTGCAACGACAGCTAGTGCCAGTACTACATCTACTACTAGTAATGCACGGGCTGACACACTAATTAAAGACGATTTTTTACTTTTTGCAGGATCTAATATTGATCCTAACAATGATGGTAGCCCAGTAACTAGCACCTCCTTTGAAGGCATTTTTAAGTTCACTATATCCAAATTGGTGCATATGCGTGTTGGGGCCTACTCACATAGAAATTTCACTAAAGATTCGGCTGTATTTCAACGAACAGCTTATATAAATACAATTCCAGGAAGTCCGCTTGCGATTGATACTACCCAGCTTGCTGTTCAACGTTATGGCCTGAACAGAGAGATAACTACTAGAAGTTACGGCTTTTATGCTGACGTTTTTCGCACCTTAACTAATCCGGAGGATAAAGATTTAAGAATTTCCGTTTTCTTAAGATACGAATATGTTTATCGTCAACGAGTTTCTCCAATTACATCTATCGAATCTGCTATTATTGATACAATTCCTTATAGTCAACAATTAGCTAGCCAGCGAATTGTCGTTATAAATTCACCAATTAGTAGAGATAATTATTTCTCTTTCCCTTCACACATTTATCAGCAGTATATATCCGTGGGTTTTGCGATTGAGAAGGCAACCAAAGCATTTGACCTTTTCTTCCAACCTACTTTTGGCTTTGTAGTCACCAAACAACGTATTCAACGCGGAGACGAGACCATTTTCCCCCCTACCATTAGACAGGCTATATTAGGTTTGAAAGCGCAAGCTACTGTTAAGGTACTTGATGTCACCTTAACAGCTGACATTAAAGGCATTACGAGTGCAAGCCCATTTACAAATATCACCGTCGGAATCCCCATTTCATATAGCAAGATCACAGAAAGAATAAAAAAGGCATATGATTAGGGCTTATTCTTTACTTAAATAAAAACCTCATATCTATGATATAGTAGCTGTTATGTAATTGATTAAATTTAAAAATCAACTAGCCCTCGCCGCACTGGCGAGGGCTTTTTTGTGTCCTTCCAGCTTGCCAAATGCCTGTTCACCTTCGTGGCATGGCAGAATCAGGCAGCTATTCAGGCGGCATGCGCGGGGACGCGCGGGCCACCTGGCTCACCACCAACCGCGATGCAGCAAAAGTGCTCGACGGCTACACCATCAAGGCAGTCGAGCTCTTTAAACAACGCATTCATCAGGCGGGTCTCGTGCTCACTCAGGACATGCTCAACTCCTTTCGAATCTTCGCGGCTGAAGAAGGAGAAGGCTTTGTACAAGCCCGCATTCAGATGTCGGCCCTGGTGCGCATTGCCGACATGCAAAACCTCAATTATGCCCGCACCCCACCGCTGGCGGCATTAGAGCGATTAGTCGAGCTTACCGGCCTGGGCAAGTTCGCCAGAATACCCGGCTACCCGACCGCCAATCTGGTGCGGCCAGCCTCGGACACGGCAGCCATCGAGCGCATTGCCTGGGGCATCAAGGTCAACCGCATGCATTACCCCAACGTCAAGCGGGGTTACCGGGGCGTCTATTCGGACCCACTGCTGCAGGACGTGCTGCCCTACCTGTTCAAAGACCTTTTCGAAGCAGCCCAACTGACGGCCATGCGCGGTTTCAAACTCCTTTTTAACGACTAATATGGCTATCAATTTAAACGAAACAGCCACACTCACCCTGAAGGGCAACACCCGAGACTTCGACAACGAACTGCTCCAGCTGAACACCAAAGCCAAACAACTCAAAGACACCCTGAAGGACATTGAGAAAAATGGTGGCAAAGGCTCGGAGGAATGGAAGAAGTACAAAAACGAACTGGCCGCAGTCAACACCGAGACGGCCAAAGTCCGTAAAGAAGTTGATTTAACCCAACTCAGCTACAGCCAGCTAAAAACGCTGGTGGGCCAACTCAACAAAGACCTGTCCAAGCTCAAGCCAGGCACCGACGATTTCAATGCCGCAGCCAAGCGGCTGGCCGAGGCTGAAAAGCAGTTCAAAGCGGTCGGTAAGCAAATCGATGACATCAAAACCCAGTCCGACGATTTGGGCAAACCAACCATGTGGTCGAAGATCACCAGTGGCGTCGGTACGGTGCAGAAAGCCTTTCAGGCGTTCGTTGCCCTGCAGATCGTCGGCTACATTGTTGACATCGGCAAGTCGATTTTTGAGACAACGGCCAAATTCGAGAAGTACGAAAAGGTATTAACGACGGCATTTGGTGGTAACGTCAAACTCGCTAAAGAATCATTGGCGGCTCTCAAGGAACTGGGAGCAACAACGGCTTTTTCGGTCGATGAGCTCACCGATGGCTATATCAAGTTAGTCAACCGGGGCATCAGGCCAAGCAAGAGCGAAATGGTGGCCCTGACGGACCTGGCCGCATCCCAGGGCAAAACGTTTGATCAACTCGTTGAAGGGCTACTCGATGCCGCTACGGGTGAATTTGAGCGACTCAAAGAGTTCGGCACCAGGGCCAGCAAAGCGGGTGAAGAAGTCACGTTCAAATTTAAAGATGCCAATTTAGTCATCAAGAATACGGGCGAAGGGTTTGAAGTACTCGACAAGAAAAGCGGCAAAGTCGTCAATACCTTCAAAAGCCAGGAAGATGCGACACTAGGCGTGATGACGGCATTAGGCAAGATGGACGGTGTCGGTGGTCAGAATGCGCAAATGATGGAGACCCTGAATGGTAAAAGCAGTAATCTGGGTGATTCGTTTGATGCCCTGAAGGTCGAACTAGGCACCGGCTTACGACCCATTTTCGTGGCTATTCTGGATTTAGTCAGCCGCTCGATTCCTGCTTTGAGCCTGTTAGGAAAAGCCATTGGAACAGTTTTGTTGATTGCCAAAACCTACGTGGTTGGCATAGTCGAGACGTTCACCAATACAGGGCAAATGCTGTTTAGCCTCACCAAAGCAGCGATTGAGCTCACGTCGGGCAATGTGGAGGGAGCAAAAAAGACCTGGGACGAAACCAAGAACTATGGCAAGGCCGCTCTGACCTCAATGGGTGATAATATCAAAACGGGCGTCACTCAGATCATTAATACCTGGAAAGACCCCAATGCAGGTATTGCAGCCCAATTTGCCGGAAAAGAGCAGGGTGGTAAATTTCAAAAGGAGCTCACCAAAGAGCAGGAAAAAGCCATCAAAGATCGAGAGAAAGCCGCTGAGAAAGCCAGAAAGAAAGAAGAAGCGGACAACGAAAAACACCTGAAAGAATTTCAGAAAGCCTTAGAAGACCTGGCCAAACTGGAAGCCGAAGCCCACATTGCAGGCATCAAAGACGATATGCAGCGCGAGTTTGCCAAGCTGCAGGCCAAGCGCGATCTGGCCGCTGAGGAGATCATGCGGGGCATTCAGGACGAGACCATCAAAAACAAGCAGCTGGCTAACCTGGATAAAAAACTGCAGGAAGACATCACCCGCGTGGCTGGCGAGTTTGCCGAGAAAAAACGCAAGAAAGCTGAAGAAGAAGAAACCAAGCGGCTGGCCGTCGAAAAGACCATCATCGACCAGCAGCAGAAAGCCGAGAATGCCCTGTTCGACTGGCGCTAGTTGAAGGCCAAAGGCAATGCCGCTGAGCTCACCCGAATTCACAAAGAGCGGTCGGATTCGCAGCTACGACTCACCATCGACAAGCTCGATGCCGAAGAAGCGGCTGAGAAGGCCAAAGCCGCCAAAGAGGCCACCACCACCGAGCAGAAAGAGCAGGCCATCACCGCCATTGAAGGCCGCTTTCATAATGAGCGGCAACTGGCCGAAAAGAAGCATGCCGACGAAATTGCCAAGATCGACAAAGAGCTCCAGGAAAAGAAAAAGGAGAACTGGGGCCATGCTTCCAGTGCGTTCACCTCGCTTCTGAAAGGTGATCTGAGCGGCTTTGTGGAGCATGCTGATAAGCTGGTGCAGGGTAATAAATCAGCCTGGCAGAAGAAGCTGCAAGATGACATGGCGGGCTTTGAAGCCGCTGCACAGATGGCCACCGCCGCTGTCGGGTTTCTCAATCAGCTTGACCAAAAGAAAGCCGAAGCCGCTATTACATTACAGCAGCCAAGAAAGAGCGCGATGAAAAAGTTGCCCTGCTCAATGATCAGCTGGCAGCGGAGAAAGCGGCTCAGGATGCTGCCGAGTTTGAAAAGCAGAAAGTCACCCAGGAGTCGAACGACAAGATTTCAGCGATCAAATCCGCTACCCAGGCGACCATCTCCATTTAGAGCAGCAGTATCGGCAGCTGTCGAGCAGTGAAGAAAAGAAAAAGCTCGATGAGCAGCTGTCGGGCTACAAAGAGAATGCCGATGGCAAGAAAGAAGCGGCTAAAGATACCGCTCAAGCCGCTATCGAAGCCGCTCAGGATGAGGCCAAGCAAACCATCGATGCCGCTCAGCGAACCGAAAAAGAGTCGATCAAATCGGCTACCAACGAGAAGAACGAAAAAATTGATGCCGCTGAAGCCACCCGCGATGCCGAGGTTGCGGCCATCAACAAGCGAAAGGACATCGACCAGGCCACCCGTCAGCAGCTGCTGAGCGAAGCCAAAGCCGCTTTTGAGACGGCTAAAAAGCAGGCCACCGACGAAGCAGAGCACAAAATTGATGCCGCTAAAGACACGGCTAAAGCGCAGACTGAACTGGCGAAGGACACGGCCAAAACCAAGATCGAGTTGGCCAAAGATGAGCAGGATGCCGAGCTCAAGGCCATCGAAGCGGTGCAGAAGGGTGATGAGAAAGCAGCCAAAGAAATCCTGGCCAACGCCAAAGCCGATCAAAAAGAAAAGATCAGGCTGGCCAAAGAAGAGGCTGACAAAAAAATTGAAGAAGCCGAGAAAGAGAAACGCGAAAAGCTCAAAAAAGTCGAAGCCGAAAAGCAGACCCGCATTCAGAACCAGAAAGAGCTCAACCGCAGCATCGAGGCTGAAAACAAGAAAGCAGCGGCCACTGAAGCCGAGGCCAAGCGCAAAGCCTGGGAGGCTCAGAAAAAAGCCGACGTGGCATCGGCCCTGATTGCCGGAGCCCTGGCCACCATCAAAGCCCTGGCGTCGGGCTTTTTCCCGATCAACCTGGTGTTTGCCGCGACCACGGCGGTGATGACCGGCATTCAGGTGGCCATGATCAAGAGCCAGCCCGCACCGGCCTTTCGGCATGGGGGCTTTATTCCAAGCGGGGGCCGACACGGCTCGGAGTACGGGCGGGGCGGCATTGCGCTCATCGACCGGGCCACGGGTCGGGACGTGGGCGAAATGGAAGGCGATGAGGCCATTATCAGTCGGGAGCAGACAGCGGCCAACCTGCCGCTCATCAACGAGATGTTCCGCAATGCCCGCACCCCTAGCAAACGGGACCGACCCGTTACGCTCAATGACCGCTCAGCAACGGGCAAACCCGCAGGCTTCAAAGACGGGGGCTTGTTTATAACCCCCTACTGGAAGCAGGAAATGCACCTCTTTGGCTCCAAGAAAGCTAAGAAAGCCGCTGAAGAAGCCCAACGCGAAGCCGAAGCAGCCGCTGCTGAAGCCGCTGCCGATGCCGAAGCAGCAGCCGCTTGTGCGGGTGATTACGGCTCGGACGATTACAGCAGTTTGGCGGGCTCAGCCGAGGCCAAAGCGGCTCAGGAAAAAGCCGAAAAGCAGGGTGAAGAGCAGCTCAAGCTGCTGGCCAAAATCGTTGATTCGGTCGACAAGATGAGCTCGGACCAAAAGCTCTTATTTGGCAATTTGGCTCTGGACTTTCGCCAGGGCTTGAACTACCTATCGAGCGATACCATCAAAGGGCTGGAAGCCCTGCGCACCGGCCAGAGCTCATCGTTCGATAAGCTCAACACCACCCTGCGCAATGTCTTGCTCAGCATGGTGCTGACCCAGAACGCCAGCACCGATGAGCTGGTTGATGCCATCGTCAAAGGCATGAGCAGCCTGGAGACGCGCAGCACCAGCGAAAGCACCCGCATCATTGCGGCCATCAAAGCGGCCAGCGAGAAAACCAGTGGGGATATTACCAAAGCCATCGACACCAGCGGCAACAGCCAGCGGCTGCTGTTAGCGGGCATCTCGATCAAACTTGGTACCGGCTTTAGTGAGTCGACCGACGCAATGGTGAAGGCCATTGACGCCAGCGGCAACAAGCTCCTACTCTCACTGATGGGACTCAACCAGACCACCAAAACCGGCCTGGAGAAAGTGCAGGACCAGGTCAAGCAGGATGCCATCAAACTGGCTAAAACCACCGAAGACGGCTTTGACAAGCTGCTCAAACGGGGTGATAATAACCTGAATGATCTGACCGAGAATCTTGAGTTTTTATTCAACTCACTGGGCAACCGCACCGAGAAGGTCATCAACACCAACGGGCTGGCCGAACGCCAGTCGCTGGACAAGTTGACCACCACCACCAAAACCGGCCTGGAGACGCTCAATAAAGACCAGACGAAGGCCATCGACACGCTGAGCAAGAACGTGACCAAGTCAGTCGACGATTCGACCAAGAGCACCAAAGACACGCTGGAGAAGCTAGGCGATGCAGTAACGGATTCAATCGATGAGTTAAACAAAGACCAGCAGCAGGCACTGGATAAACTAAGCGATGAAGTAACCGACGCGCTCAAAGACCTGAACACGGATCAGACCGAGGCACTGGATAAATTAAGCGATGCGGTCACCAAGTCACTCGATGAGCTTAGCCAGGACACCGACGATGCGCTCGACAGTTTGAGCAAGAACGTGACCAAGTCAGTTGACGATTCAGCCAAGAGCACCAAAGAGGCACTGGAGAAACTAAGCGATGCGGTTACGGATTCACTCGATGAGTTGAACAAGGATCAGCAGCAGGCACTGGGTAAACTAAGCGACGAGGTGACCGACTCGCTGGAGGTGCTCAACAAGGACCAGAAGCAGGCACTGGGCAATCTGGGGGATAAGACCGAAGCGGCTCTCAAAGACTCGGCTAATCGCACCACGAGCTCGGTCGACGGCTTGTCAGTTGAAGTGCGCAGCCTGAAAGGCTCCATCAACTCAGTTGAGGGGGCCGTCTGGCAGGTACGGGGCGCGGTGAACGGTGTCGAGGGGGCGGTTTACGGAACCAACCAGGCGGGACGATTAGATGCACTCATTGCCGGAATCAGCACCTTTGGGGGCAAATAATCGGGCCAGTGAACGAAGAAAGTTTAACACTAGCTTTATGGAGTATAAACATTTGGTGGAGAGTAATTATCTTTATGGTTGCCCTCCACCTGATTTTATCATGTAGCTTTTACTGACCATTATTACCTTCAACATTAAATGCTCAAACGTCTAACGTTAACCGTACCAAAGTACTTAAAGAAGTTTTTAGAGGGTGAATTTGAAGCACAGGCAGGCATCCTGCACGTCGAAAAGTGGAGCGAGATCGGTTCCTTGATGAATTTGGTGTCTCGCTCCTATCCTTTCCCGATGAGCGTCGAGAAACCCAGTGGCACCACTGTCATCATCAGCTACTATTGCCGGGAGAAAAGTTACGAGGTGCCACCCGACAAAATCCCGGCTCTGACCAAGCAGCTAGACGAGATTTTTCGGCGGTCGCTGATCTGTGAAGTGCGCAAAGTACACGAGTTAGCGGGGGGCAATTACGGTCCCTACGTGCGCACCTTTCTGGAGCGATACAGCATCGAAGCCGACGTTGACGTTGACTTCGAGACCATGCGCAAGGTGTATCGGGACTATTTAGCCCGCAATGGTCGAAAAAATGGAAAAAATTTATGCGTAAAAAGTCCGGTTTTGAACTAAAAAGTCCGGCTTTTACCTGAAATGTCCGGCTCGTGCGTAAAAAGTCCGGCAAAAAAAGGCTCTGGCGATGCGTCAGAGCCTTTTTTGTTAAAAATCGGCTACGAAATTTAGTCCTTTCGGACGGGGTTTGTGGGGTCTACTTTTGGCTTATGACCATTACCGAACAAGTCTTTGGCCTGCTACCAGGTGAGCCCAATGCGGGCTACGTTCGTCAGCTTTGGCTGCTACGCGCAGCCGACGTGCTGAACGTGCTCAGCCCGCAGGCATTGCCCGTTGCGGGCCAGCCGCTGACGGTCAGCAAGGCGGGGCTGCTGGTGCGGGCGGGGGCCATGCTGAGCCGCATCAAACCCATGACCAAGACGGCCACCTTTGAAGAGCCTGGCGATAGCGAAGCAGCGGGCTCTGTCTACGCACCCCGGCTGCAGATTCCGATGCCCAAACCATCACCGGCCTTCGATGACTACCTGAGCCGGTACGCAGCCACCCGGTGGGTAGTGTTCTGGGTTGACTACAACGGCCAGGGCTGGATTGCCGGAGAGCCCGACAATGGCCTGCGCCTAACCACCAGCCGACTGCAGGGAGCCACCAACGGGCTGCTGCTAACGTTTACGGGTCGGAGTCACCACCCGGCCTGGCGGCTGGAAAGCACCGACCCTGAAGTACTATTTGTTAATTCCGCTTTTGATTTTGGTTTCAACCTTTCTTTTGATTCATAAGTATGCCTTTAGATTCCGCTCCGATTGAAAGTCAGATCGACCTGGCTTTCCCCGACAATGTCTCGCGCGAGATCAAGCCGGTTGGTATTCGGGTTTTCTTGAAAACGCTGGTGCGCTGGGTGCGCGATGCCATCAACAACAATCAAACCACCTGGTTGCGCACCAGCGATGGTCAACCAGGTGGGGCCAACTCCGATGACGTGTACCGGGTGGGTGTCACCCGCTTCAAAGGTGGCATCGAAGCCTACACCAAAAATACCGACGCGAAATCGCTTTCACAGGTTCCCAACGATCAGGCGGGCTTGCGGGTAAGTTCGCAGAACGGCGGGCCAGCTTACATCGAGCTTCACCACCCTGGCATTCGCATCGACAAAATCGGTACTGATAAAGATGGGGTATTTAAATATGGCACCTGGGGGTCGGGAGCCGCGTTCGCGTTCGTAATTGATGGATTGACAAAAGCCTTTCGCTTGAGCAATGATGTAGCCAACAAAAAAATCGTGCTCAACGATTCGACCGAAAACGACAACCAGTTTTACGGCTTTGGCATCAATCCGAACACGCTGCGCTACCAGGTGGATTCATTAGCCTCAAAACACGCGTTTTATGCGGGTAGCTCACCGGCTACGAGCAACTTACTGATGGTTATTTTGGGCAACGGTCAGGTCGGTATTGGCGTAGCGATACCGGGCTTTAAACTCGACGTGCAGGCCGACAACCCGGCTAATGGCATACTGGCTCAATTCCAGAACACTCGCATTTCGGGGGGCAACGGTGCCCTAGTACAGATTCACCAGGCAGGTATTGGCATTTGGCGGTATGGTGTTTCAGCGGGATCGGATGCGTTTATCATTCAGGGCTATGGTGGGGGCACCTTTCCCGAACGGCTGCGCATCGACACCAACGGCAATATGGGCGTTGGTACTCCTGACCCAACCGCCAGACTACACGTCAAGAGCCCTAACGGCTTTGATCAGCTTCGACTGGAGAACCGCTATACACCCACGGGGCCGAACGACCCCAACGGTCAGCCAGGCAATATTTGTTGGGATGACACCTGGTTTTACCATAAAACAACGCAAGGCTGGCGTCGTATTCAGTTTTCATCCTGGTAGTTTTCTTTCACGTTTCAACCGTCTTTTTCTTTTTTACTATGGACACAATTCAAACCCCGATTTCGGACGAACCCGTCACCAGCTTCAAGCGCATTGCCCGGCACGAAAATTTTAACATCGGCCCTGATTTGAATATGGTGCAGCAGGTGCGCGTCATCACCGTCGACGCCAGTGGCCAGCCGCTCACCGAGCGCATTCAGGCTGATCAGACGCTGACTACCAACCAGCAGCAGGCGGGCATGCAACGGTATGCCGATCAGATCGTCACCCGCCAGACAATGGGGGCGTTTGTCGATGCGACCGGCCAGGTGGTGGCTGAAGGCACTGAGAGTGCCATGCCCCAACTCGATTACTTTCAGGGCATCACCCTGGGTGATCTCAAAAAGAAAGGGATGACCATTAACGACAAGACACCGTTTGCTTCGCTACTGTATGCCCTGTTGACGGGGGAAATTCTCAACATCGACGCGCGCAGCGGATTATGAGCCAGCAGCCGATTGTCGTTCGCTACAAAGAAGAAGACCCGCTCAAGGCAGATCGGTGGGAACTGGTGAGCTCAGTCACGTTTATGACCAAAGCAGGCCAGGTGATTGTTCCCAGTGGCTACACGACCGACTTTGCCTCGGTGCCTATGCTGCTTTGGGGCTTTTTCCCGCCAATCGGGCGGCACAACCGGGCCACCCTGCTGCATGACTGGTGGTACGACAATCGGCTGTTTGAAGCAGAGCTCGGCCTAAAGCAAGCCAGGCGGCTGGCCGATGAGCAGCTGTACGAGCAGCTGAAAGCGGTCGAACCCCGCAAGCCGATTCGTAACTACTGCATGTACCTGGCTTGTCGCTGGTTCGGCCACCGCTGGTGGGTAAACTAAGATCAACTAAAAGGCTCCTGGATAACCAGGAGCCTTTTTTGTGCGTCCTTTCGGGCCTGCGCTATCGGAGTCAGTTTTGTGGTAGAACTTCAATACTCTCAATCAATCAGCCTTTATCAGCCTATGACTCAGCAGGATTTAACCGCACCCGTCGACCGCGTCAAGGTCAGCAGGCGCGAACAGTTCGTCAGGGCGTACCAGGTCTTTTCGGATGAAACCACCGAGCAGGATTTGACCAGCTACCGCTTCAGTGCCGAGCTCAGCAACAACCAGGGCATGCTGCTGGCCTTGTCCGAAACGTCGGGCATCAGCCGACCAGCTCTCAACAGCGTCGTGGTGACGCTGAACACCATCCGCATGGGTGAACTGGCAACGGGGGCTTACACGCTGCTGCTGTACGGGGTGCGCGATGACGAACGGGAAATTTTCGTACAACTCTTAATGCAGGTCGAACCGTGAACGTCATCAAAGTCATCCGACCGGCCCGCACCGAGCCGGTTAAACTCATTCGCACCGGACCCGTCACGGTGCAGCTGGTGCGCTCAGCGGTGCCACCCGTTCAGCTAATCAACCAGAAAGGCGTTGTCATTTTTGGGGGCAGCACCCAGGCCAGTCAGATCACCACCAAGACCGATTTTGCCGCTTTGTACAATCTTAAAAAACAACTTTAATTTTTATAAACCATGTTAGAACAGGAGTTAAAAGACTTAGTAGACATCCTAGCGGTCGATTATAAAGCCATCATTGGCATGATCGGCAATTTGAGTACGTTACCCGCTGACGTTACCAAAACCAACCTGGTGGCTGCGCTGACCTCGCTCAATACCAAGATCGCCAATGCCGCAGGCATTAACGATGCCGTTACAGCAACGGGCTCGACCTGGAGCTCGAACAAGATTCAGGGCAGCATCGATGCAGCCGTTGCGGCTTTAGTCGACGGGGCACCAGCGGCTCTGGACACCTTGAGAGAACTGGCGGCACAGATGACAGCTGACGCCAGCATGCTCGACACCATTGCGGTGGCCCTGGGCAAACGGGTGCGCGTCGATCAGGCGCAGACCTTTACCCCGACCGAGCAGCAGCAGGCACTGGATAACATCGGGGGAGTAAGTAAAGCGCAACTGGGCAACCCGAGCTTTGATTTAGCCGCTTACTACACGCAGAAAAAATCAGCTTAATGGCTTGGTACGATCAACTCATTTCCGATCTAAAGGGGTTTGCCACTGCCGTGGTCACGGATGTCAACAGCCTGCGCCCCCGACTGTTACCCGCTGGCGGGACGGCTGGCCAGGTACTCGCTAAATCGAGTAACACGGACTATGCCACCGGATGGGTAACGCCCGCCAGCGGTGGGGTGGCCTTCACGACGGTGTTCAACTACCCGGCTCTGGTGGCCCTGGGCACCCCGTCGACGCTCACCTTTGTGCTGGTCAGCCAGGACAATAAGACCAACACCTTTAACGCCAACTATCTGCTGTGGCCCAACGGGGTCAGACGGCTGCTAACCAGCACGTCGGACAACGCACCCATCGACTATAGCAGCATGGGCAGCGTCATTCACGATGGTGGCGGGGTGTTTTCGGGCGATACCACCCGAACCCCTGACAAGGTCTTCGACGGTAACGCGCAGACCTTCTACGATGCAGCCAATGGGGATGCGGGCAAGTACGTCGGGCGCAACCTGGGAGTGGCTAAAACGCTCAACAAGATTAGCTTTATTCCCCGGCCTGACAGCTACTACGGCACCAAGATCAATACGGGGCAATTCCAGTATTCGACCGATGGGGCAAGCTGGACAACGGTTTACACCGTATCGGGGGTTGACAGTAACAACTACACCCAAACCTTCAGTTTCACCTTCGCAGCCGTCACGGCTCAGTACTGGCGGCTCTACTGGCCCGGCAATGAATCGTATGGCAACGTGGCCGAGATTCAGCTGCTGTACTCCTACTAACCAACCAAGAGCCCGCCAGCCGTCAGCAGCGGGCTTTTTTTGGTCCTTTCCTGACGGTAGTTGCCTGCTGACTTTCGTAGCGTAATAGACCATTACGGCAATGTCTGTCAATCTGAATGGCATTTGGGCCATCTCCTATCTTCACGTTTCAACCGTCATGGCGGCTCTGGAGGCTAATCAATTCCGGCCCTACCTGACGGGTTACCCCGACGTACCGGCCACGGTGCTCGAAGCCTGCTCATCGCAGACCGACTACACCATTGAGGGCTACTGGGCCGACCGGCTCAGCATCGGCCAGGATGCGCAGGTACCCGTCATTCCCGTCACCGGCATTCTAACCCGCAGTGATCTGTATGGCAATGTATTTTCTACTGATTTTATCATTTCGATGCTCTACAACATCGCAGCCAATGATAAAAAGAAAGGGGTCATTCTGGACTTCAATACGGGCGGGGGCCAGGTAGCGGGCATTGCGGAGTTTGTGCAGGCAGTGCGGGCGGTGAAGGAAAAAAAGCCCGTCGTTTCCTCGGTTCAGTTCTGCGCATCAGCGGGCTACTGGGTGGGCAGCCAGGGCAATGAGGTGCACATGAAGCCAGGGACCGTGAGCTCGGTCGGCTCCATCGGCACCATGTACATGCACGTCAACCGGGCCAAAGCGATGGCACAAGCTGGTTTAGAGCCCGAAATTTTCCGCTCGACGGGCAGTATTCACAAGAACCGGCAAAACGACATCGAGCCGCTCGATGACGAAGCCAGAGCCGAGATTCAGAAAGGGCTCGATGCCTCCAACAAAGTCTTCAAAGCCGACGTGCGCATTGGACGGGGCACCAAGATCAAGTCGGACGATGTCTACACCGGCAAGCTCTACAATACGCAGGATTCCATCAAAGAAGGTCTGGCCGACAAGGTAGCCGACCTGCAAACTTCTTACCAACGAGTACTTCAATTATCTAAAAACTATGCTTAAAAACCCCGTATCAGGCAGCTTTCTAGCGAGCCTATTGCCCTCCTTTGCACTGACGTTCCTGGCCAATGCGACGCAGGAACAAGTCAACCAGGCCGAACAGGAAGCGGCTGTCATCCATCAGCAGCTGCAGGCAGCGACGGTCACCCCGCCAGCAGTGCCCCCCGTCACACCGGCTCAGCCAACGGCAGCAGTGCCACCCGTCGCATCAGCTACACCAGCGGTGACCACACCTGTCGCACCCGTCGCGCAGGGCACCATGCCGCTGGAGATACCAGCCCCGATGGGCGATCTGGCAAACCAACTGACGGCCATGACCAGCCGAGCTACGACGGCTGAAGCCAGTGTCAACACGCTGACGGCTCAACTGACCAACACCACCAACGAGCTCGGCCAGTACAAAGCCTGGTACCAGAAAATGACCGGCCAGGGCACGGCCTTACCCGTTGCCGATGCCAGCAACCGGGGCCAGCAGGTAGACACCGAGCAGCCAACGCTGTCAGCGGCTTCATCCAGTGTACTAACGGCTTTCCAGAACCGCAACCGCACCAAGTAAACGGCCACGAATGGCCCTATTTTTTTCAATTAGACAGCTAACGTTTTAACAAGTAGAGTGCAATGAATGAAACAATTGATTTTTCAAATTTTGGCACCGACCTCATGCGGACGGTGCAAGACCTGGGCGGCAACATTGTCCTGATCAACTCGACGTTGGACGGGGTAGCCTCCTTGCGCAATGACTTTTCGACCGAGATCATTCGGGACAAAGGTTTACTGGTGAGTGCCGAAATCAAAGATGCCTTCAAGGCGGCTAGTAACAGCTTCCAGGGCCAAAAGGCGTTAGAGATTCGTTCGCGCAAAGCCGATTTCACCGAGGGTGACATTGATCTTGAGATCACCCTGGATGACATCAAAAAGGCGTACCGTTCGTACTACGGCTGGATGCTGGAGCCGACCCGCACCGAGGCTGAAGTGCGTGACAATCCCTTCGAGTTGTTCTTTATCCGGCAGATCATTCGTCAGCACTTCCAGTTTGTGCGCACTAAAACGGTTTGGAAGGGTATTTACAACCCGACGCCCGTTGGTGCCGAAAACATCGCAGACGGTCTGCTGAAGAAGTTCACCGTAGCTCGTGCGTCAACCGATGCAGCGGCTAAGATTAGTGCCAACCACGTCTTCGACGGAGAAGACCTGACCGACGACAATGCCTACGAGCAGGTGAACGGTCTGGCGCAGCTGGTGGCCAGCACCCGCGAAGACATGCTTGCCGTCCCGCTCAACTTCTACTTGTCCCAGGTGAGCTACGACAAGTACCGTCGGAACCGTCGCGCCCTGTTCCCCGAGCACGTTGGACCGGCTGACAAGCCAACCGCACTAGACGATTATAGCCAGATCAGCTTTGTGATCGATCCGGGTCTTGCGGGCAAACAAACGATGGCCATTACCCCCAAAGACAACCTCAAATTCATTGCCAACGAGGCACCGGGCGTGTATTACATCAACATCGTCAAGCAGGTCAAATCGTGGCAGATCAGCATTCGGGTGTCGGTCGGTTTCGACTTCGCATCACCCGATCTGCTGTTCATTAACGACGCGGTTTAATCCCTTTGCCCTGGCTGCTTCACGGTAGCCAGGGCATTGCACCAGTCTATTTTTTCCAGTTCACAAGTTTTTATCAGATAGCTAAAAAAATGAAGTTTTTCAAAGTGTTTTTGGGCTTAGCCCTTTTTGCAATAGCGGGCCTGGTGGCCGAGCAGACCGGCAACGTACTGGCAGGGATTGCCAGCATTCCATTGCTGACGTATGGTTTCGAGTCATTTACCGGCCTTTCGCTGTTGAGTGGTCCGCTGGCCTTGTACGGGGCGTTGTCTCCCATCAAGCGGCCTGCGCAGGGTGAAGCCAACCCTGGCGGTGGTCGTAAATTGTGGCTCATCGGGGTTGACTCCATCGTTGGTGAATGGCCAAAAAAAGGCGACATCGTTGACGGGGAAATTATCAACCCACCCGTACTGGCAGCGTCTGCGGTGTTCATCGAAGTAGCTGTTTCGGACAACTCGCTCAAGATCGACCAGAACATGAAAGGCTCGTCGGGCTATCAGTCCTGGGAGCAAATGATTGAAGTTAAGATTGCGGGCTTTAACCCAGTGTAGGTGGCCGCTATCGAAAAGCTGCTCAACCAGGAGGTGGTTGCCATCGAGCTCAGCAACGACGGTCAGCGCATCGTCGTGGGCACGTCGATCAATGGCCAGCAGTTTGAGATCACTCACACCTCGGGTGCCAAAGGCGGTGATCGTCGGGAATGGACGCTCAAGTCAAAGCAGGACGGCTACATGCATGGCTATTTGCCGTTGAAAGACACGATTGTAATACCGGGCATTTCCTAGTCTTTATTTTTCAACCGCTCAACCGGCTCCTGCCTTACCAGGGCAGGAGCCTTTTTTCTGATTCGTTATGGCAAAGTCAACAACCAAAAAAATAAAGCTGCTGTGCGCTCCAGACGTATCGTTTTCGATAGGTGACGAGAGTTTTCGGGCCGATGCCCTAACCGTGGAGCAGGCCGAAGCGGTCGCGGCTCAATATCCTGGCCAGTACCTGGAAGTAGTCGAAGATAAAGTCAAAGGGACCGAAACCGAGTCCTAAACCCGGTTTATGGAAACCATAGAACAGCTTAAAGCAAAAATTAGGACCATTTTAAAAGATACCCCTTTTACCGTCATGCTAGACAAAAAACAACTCAAAGCGGCCTATCAGCTGGCCCAAATGGATCATAGCTCACAGCAGACGAAAGAGTCTGAAGCGGCTCTATCAGCAGCTAAAGCCGCTTATGATGCGGCTTTAGCACAGGGTGGCATTGCCAGCCCTGCGCCCGCAGCACCCACCTCGACCAAGCCAGTGGCACCAGCACCGGCTAAACCGACCCTGCCTAAAGCGGCTCCTAGAGTGGCTCCAGTAGCGTCAAAGCCAGCGACGCCAGCGGCTCCAAAGCCAGTGGCACCCGCTGTGCCCGTTGCTCCAGCACCGGCTGCACCCGTAGTGACGGCCACCGAAACGATGGCCAACAACGATGACCAGACGCAAGAGGGTGACCAGGACGAGCCACAAGATGACCAGACGCAAGAGGGTAACCAGGGTGATCAGCAGCCGACCGAACAAACCAACCAATCAACCGAGCCGGAAAAAAAAAGCGAATAAGTAACAACCCGGTAGGCTTGGAAAAAGAGCAGCTGATGTTGAAGGCCGAAGACCTTCACCGTCGAGCTGCTCTTTTGTCTAATACGCTGGCTGACTTTGCCGATAATGACGTTGCTGGCCGCTTGCCGGTTGTCAAACAAATTCTGCAGCTGCGCGAAGAGTGGAAAGACGTTCGCTTCGAGATCGAGACCGGCCAGCAGCGTCGCAAGCTGCCCGAGCCTAAACCCACGACCATACCCCTGGGCATGAGTGAAGCCGAGATCAAAGTTGAACTAGCCCGCACCCGCGTCAACATCTCCAAGAACAAACAAAAGCTCGAAGAGCAGCCCGACCACAAAAAAGCCGATGTCTGGCAGGCCGAGCTTGACCGGCTGATCGGCCTGCGCGAAGCTCTGGAAGCCGAGCTTGGTGAGATAAAATACAAACAAGAGCTAAAAAATGAAGGGCTCTAAAATTTGACGCTTTTTCTGGAATAGACCATTTTTTTTCTCAATCGACAACCCCAATGAGACAACACAATAAATACCTGGTCAAAGTGCAGGAAGAGTTGAGCGTCTATCAAAAGTACCTGCTCGATGACAAGACCGAACTGACACCGACCCAGTTTGAGACCTACGAAAAGATTGACACCGTTCGGGCCTGGCTACGCGCAGGCCACTCGGATCAGGACGTTTTGAGCATGCTCAAAAACACCCGCTCAATTCAGGATCGTCGGGCGCGTGAAATCCTGACGCTGGCCTACGAGGTGTTTGCCGAGCTACGCCAGTCTAAGAACAAAGAAGGCGTCAAGTATATGTACGCTGAAATCTTTCGCAGTGCGGCATTTGAAGCCAAGCAAATGGGCGACCTGGTGTCGTTTGGCATCCTGATGGATAAAGCAGCCAAAATCGACGGTGCCTATGACAATCAGAAGGTAGTCGACAACGAGTCGAAGAAAAAACCGACCAAAGTGGTCTTCAAAATCAAATCGGTCACCGTGGCCCCTGCGCCAGTGGCCCAAAATCAAATTCAGGACATCAGCCATGAAGAAATACGATGAACCTGCCGACCAAGACGAGATTGAACTGCTGGTCAATGAAAAACAGGGCACTTTTTTGGATGCTGTCACCTCACGACATTTCAAAATGGTCGGTATGGTGGGCGGTCGCGGCTCAGGTAAGTCGATTAGCCTTTCTGATCTACTCAAGATAGCGTCTGAAGAACTACCAAAGGCAAAATGCGGCTGGGGCGTCAAAACCGTCAAAAAAGCAAAGTCGAAATTAACGTCAGGGCTAAAGGCAGGCTGGAAACGCTGGAATTGCCACGAATACGAATGGGAAACCGGCGAAGGGGACTATGTGCTCTGGCGGGAGCCGCCACCCGGCTTCGACCGGCCTTATGAGGCACCCGATAACTGGGAAAACTGCATCACCTTCGCCAATGGCTTTTGCATCGAGTTTGAATCATTCAAGCTGGCGGCTGACGAAAACCGGGGGGCCAACTACGATATGTATGTTGTCGACGAAGGGCTGAATTTTAAAAAAATCTGGCTCAAAATCGTATTGCCCACCCTTCGAGCGAACGTCGGAAAATTTGACTCTTTTCTGCACCATAGCTTTTTTGTGTTTTCCTCACCCCCCTGGACACCCGATGGCCAATGGATGTATGAGATTGAAGAGCTTGCCAAAAAAGAGCCCGACAAGTACTATTATATGGAAGTACGCACCAGAGACAATCAAGCCTTTCTGCCTGATGACTATATCGACGGCCTGCGCAAGATTCTAACCAAAATGGAATTCGAGGTTGAAGTTGATGGCAAGCGAATTTCGAAGCTGCCTAAAACGTTCTACCCTTCTTTCAGCAGAGAGACCCACGTTCTGGAAGATCACGACGAAGACGAGCCTCTAAAAATGAACGGTGAGTTGTTCTACTCGACCAACAAGTACCTGGTGGCATCCCTTGACTTCAATGCCCACTTCACCAGTGCCACCATGTGGCAGGAGGATGATGAGTATGCCCGGCTGGTTGATGTGGTGTTTGTGAAAGAGGCTCAGGATGGGGGCACGATGGCGCAAGCCCTGGCTCATTCCATCAAGCAGGTTTATGGGGAGCACAAAAAAAGGCACATCATTCTGACAGGTGACCGCAATGGGGGGAGCAAGAGTGCGGGATCAAATAAGACCATGTTCATGCAGGTAGAAGAGATACTAACAGAAGCAGGCTGGGACGTGGTACTAGCCCCACTCAACTTCAACCCACTGCACAAGGATAAGCACAACAGTATCAACCGGGTGCTGGCCGAGAAGGAGCCCGAGCAGTTCAAGGTGCGCATCGATGGGGTGAAGGCAAAGGCGGCTGTCATCAGTATCGAGAACAGCCCGATCCAGACCGACTACTCGAAGGACAAATCAAGTGAAGAAGGGGGCGGTGAGCAGGAGCTGGCAACCCACCTGTCCGATACGGTCGACTACTACATCATGCGACGCATACGACTCGGCCTGGCCAAAGCCAACGATGACTTCGAGATCAGCTTTGTTTAAACTGATCAGGCTGGCCAGCTTAATCAGTGACCAGCAGTCTGATCAAGCTGATGGGTCAACCAGCTGACTGAGTGTCGAGCCCCAATTACAACCGGCAACACGCACCAATTCAAAACGGTCGAGCCGCTCCAGGATTTTGCAAGTACCTGCGAGCGGCTCGACCGTTTCAGCTATTCGCCATTTCCATTTTTGGAAATTTCCAAAATGCCAAAGGGCGGGGTCGAAAGACAAAGATGCACCGAAAAATTAAAGTTTTAGATACCTAATTACCTAAAAAACAATGCATTACGCGTCACAAAAGGTGCAACTTTTTTAAATATCTAAATATCAGATGGTTCCAAATACGTGTCTAGATGATTTTTCAGATGGTTACATTGCACCTTGCTGAATCTTGGCGGAAGAGCATTACCTATCATCAATGCGAGATCTGCCTTTTTTATACTAACTGGAAACCGATAATTATCTGGAAACGATTGTAGTAAAGCGGCTTCACGAGGCGTTATAGCTCGATCCTGAACAGGATGAAGAAAACGTCCTTTTGATGGATTTAGACAACCGCCTGTTATAGTTGAAGAATAATCATCCCAACGTAACCTGCCGTATATATCGTTAAAACCAACATTTGGCTTAGAGTGACAGTTAAGTACGTACTCGCTTGGTAGATCTTTCCAACTGCCGCCGTTCTTTGGAGTAAGCTGGATACGCTTCATTACTGCGTCGGTATGCGTAGAAACCATTTTATGTAACTCATCATCTGTTTCGTCAGGTGATGGCAGATGTTCAATTTCGTGCCTCACAGTACGACGTTCGCCAGTTGGTCCTGCTACTAAAATTGGTGTGCTTTGTTTTAATCTACTCCCTAGTAATACAAGCCGTTTTCTACTTTGTGCTACTCCATAGTCTTTTACATTAACGACACGCACATCTACTTGATACCCCAACTCATCACTCGTTAATTCAGATACTACCTTCTTAAATTGGTCATACTCTTTCAATCCAGGAACATTTTCCATCATGATAGTATACGGCCTTAATTCTTTTACAAATCGTAGAAACTCAAGTATTAGTGAATTCCTTTTATCATCTACTGCTTGCTTTCGATTTAGTCTTCTAACAGAAGAAAAACCCTGACAAGGGGGGCAACCGGCCAATAAATGTAGCGTTTGTCCATTCAATTTCTTCTTTATACTCTCTAAGTCAACATTCCGTATGTCACCTTCTATTACTTCTGTACCAGGATGATTCATACGGTAAGTCTGCACTGCAACTGGTTCTAACTCAAAAGCTAAAACAGTTTCAAACCCAGCTTCATGCATGCCTTCTGTGAGGCCTCCACAGCCAGCGAATAAATCTGCCGCTAAATATTTCATGCTAATGCGTTTTGAATGGTTTTTGACAACTCCTCCTTTGCTTCCCTAGGATAATCTGGTACCCCATATCCAGACAACGATGAAAAAATATGCTGAACAGTAGCAGTTAAAAAAGGCTCATTCAACGTACACACTCGGCCATATTCATTGAAATGATCATATTTGATTGGTACATCTCTAACAGCAACTTCTTGTATTGCTTTTAAATCGGCTGGCATATCAATAAATGCCGAAGATAGCTCCTTAGGAAACATGATATAATCACTATACGTACCATCTATATGTTTGATGTATGGCATCAATAGAGGGTCACCACCCATACTTAAAGGAGCAGTTAAAGAATTTACGTTCATCGTTTTTGCAAAGTTCTTTCTCCTAGTAAGTTCTTGACTCTCTTTTATTTTGCTGCTTTCAGATGTTGTTGAAAGTAGAGGCACTAAATGAATATATCCTAAGTTTTTCTTCCAAAAGTGATTTAAATCACAATCTGGAGTCAAAACAAAGTATAGAGTTGACACGTCAAAAGTACCATCTTCATTTCTTTTTGCCAAAATGTCTCCTTTGCGTACATAATGGTCTGCAGTATGTGGAACATGATACAAACGATAAGACCAAAGTTCAGTAACTACTTGTAGGTCCTTGGCTTCTTCCTTAGCGGCTAACACTTCATGAGCAATATCCTCAGAAGAAATACTTCCTTTTAATCGCTCCGCAACTAAATCTATTAGTTCATCTACTACACTTTCATCTGTACCAAACTGATTTTCTTGAAAAAATTTCTTAAGTTCAGAGCTACTTCTCAGTTGAACTTTTATTTGTTCACCTAACATCTGCTTGATATCTAGATCTAATTGTGCAGTATTAGGACGTGCTAGCAAACTTAAGACTCGCTCTATATTTAAATGAGCTAATTTGGCTAGAATTCTATCTAGAGATTTATTAGTTACTTTTCGAATTGTACTACCAAACTTAACAGAAAAGTTGTTCTCTTGAAGTTCATTAGCCTTCTTGATTAAAGCTTCTGTTTCCTCACCTTTTTTATAAACACCCAGCCTATCTCTATAAGGGTTTAATTTAGGATCTTGAAGTGTTTCACTTACCTGATCTTCATTATTATCAGCTGTAAATATATACAGATACGCATGAGATGACTCAAGAATCTCCACTAAGATTTCAACATGATTCTCTACTGGTTGTGATCTATAAGTCCAATCAAAGATTATTAGGTCACTTCTAAAAATTTCATTTTCAAAAGCTTTCAAATAAAATTCAGGGTGTGTAAAACATGTTACACTATTCCAAAATGATATACCGTTCTCAGGAGTACTTGTTAGTTCATGAAAAAGACGATACAAATCTCTTTCTTCATTAGCGGAAAACTCTTCTTCTCCTTTTTCTACTAACAACTTGATTATAGAGGTTGGCAATGCACTGGTTCCACTAATAGAATTTCCTAACGATTGTAATGCGTCTAAAACTCCGTCATCAATAACTGTAATATTTAAGCCCATAAATAAATTTTTTAAATTTTTGCTAACTCTCTACTGGATGGTACATTTTCAAAGTCTAATGTAAATTGAGCACCGTTCAGGCCTGGTACTCTTTCTCTCTCATGGGTTTCATATATATCACCTCCAATATCGCGCATGTAATGACGGCATATATACAACCCCAAGCCACTTGGTGGAATCTTCATACTAGTACCTGGCTGAAATAGGTAAGGCCTTATACTTGAATGAACGCCTGGCCCATTATCAGCAATTATCACAGTTCTAGCTTTTGAATTTAAGATAATAGATATCCTTCTATTATTCCGAGTGAATCCAAGCCAGTGGCAACTATTGTCAATTAGATTAGATAATACTTGATTAAGCGAAGTATATCTACCCCAAACAAAAAAGTCTTCTTCGCTATTAACATGAAAATTTATTTCAGAACGATTAAGCTTCCGTTCATACAAATCTTTTGTGTATTGAACAGATTTCATAATATTGAACTGACTCTTCTTTTCATTTCTTACTGCTCTTAGGGGCCCTAGCCGATTCAATTCTGACCTGAAAGATTTTGAGGCATCTTTCAAATTTATTATAGTTTCGGGTTGTGTGTCACCTTGCTCTAAGAGCTTAATCGCGCCATTGTAAAAATTAGATGTGATTTTTGCTAGCTCATGAATAGCTACAGCCACTGAAATCCCATATCCAGCCCATTCAGTAAAAAGGTTTTGATTACTTTCAAGTATTTGCAGGCTTTGTCTCAAAGAGCTTAAAGAGCTACTTAGATTTAGGAGTCTCTGAGATCTATCTTCAACGGGGATCTGATCAAATATTGTGAAAGGATCTTGTACAACAGGGTAACGAGTAGTTATATTTCCAATCAAATCTGCATTGTCTTTTAGAACGTTACCTAGTCTTTTAGGGTCAGAAATAACACCTTTGACGAGTTCCCCGTACATATTTCGTTTACCAATATACTGTACCTCAAGAATTGCTGTGATAGCTGTTGAAACAAGCATCTTCAAATCCTCAAAAGCCATATTTTGTATAAGGCCCTCACGATTGGTCTTATCTACGAGTAAATCATTTCCTAACTGCTCAATCTCTACATTACCAATCATATGGTAATAAGACATTCTATACGTCTGCTTAATTTGACGTTGAGCTAAGTCTAACCAATCGTGAGCTCGACCAATTTCTGGCGGGTAAACGATTATATTATCTCGATATATAGAAACGCCCCCATGATTATCCAGGTACTCAAAGAGTGTCTTAGCATCTGCTCTTCCAACTGTCCATTTAGCATCTCTATACCATACGTCTATATAGATAAAAAAAGGGCCACATTTTGGCGAACGATACCCTGATTTTGGGTTATCAGGATTATTTAGCCAGTAACCTTTTGTATTATTTACTCGTAAATCATAGTCTTTTTCTGCCCAAGCTTCTTCTGCTAATGGTATAGAAGGTGATGGTTTGAACAAGAGCTTATAAGACATAACACCGTATTCATTTACATGAGCTGAAAAAGTGAAGTTTGGTATAAAGCCTTTATATATTGGTTCATTCGGTAGATCTGATATTTGAGGACATTCAATACTTACTCTAAATATTGAATGATATTGCTCTGGTTTTGGATTAGGAGAATTTAAGGCAATTATGGAATCATTTATATCTTCTATAATTTCTTTACTCCAAGTAAAGTTTTCTCTTCCACCATATATAATAATTCTAGTTCCACTTTTATTTACACCGTAGTTCCAAGACTGCTTTTGTCTACTTAGAGTAACACCAATAGAATCTAAATCAATAAGTCCATTTGAATAGTTATCGAAGAGATCCCAATCAATCTTTAAGACAAGTTCATAATCTATATCTTTAGTTTTTGTATGAATTTCTAAGAAGCGTCCTAATCGATGGGTGGCAAAGCGACCAACGCCTTTTTCTCCTAATGGAACACGGTTTCTTTTAAACTGGTTAAGTAAGCTATTATAACTGCCTAACCTACCGGCTTCTAAGGCTTTTTTACGTTCTAACCTTATTTGTTCCTTTATGTTTGTTTTAAAAGTTGTTGCAGGCCGAAGCCATGCATCTTCTATTATTTGACGCGTCATTCCAACACCGTCATCTTCTATTACAATTACAGGACCATCATATTGATTGAATTCATACAGCGATGGCTCTACTGGTGGAATGTCTGGGAATTTTTCAAGTCTCACTCTACAATATGTAGCGTCTGCATCTAGTGCGTTTTTTACAAGCTCTAAAATTCCTACCTTTTCAGACCCGATTAACTGTTCGCCTAGTACTTTTATTAGATGAGCATCAGTCTTAAAGTTCAATCTGATTCCTCCATCTAAACATATTTCATCTAATAGTCTTGATGAAATCTTTCTAACTGCATTTTGAGAATTATAGTAGGGAGATTCAGACTCAAGAATTTTACCTGATTCATCTTTATATGACACTTCGTGTGTAAAAGGCTTGAAATCATCTAATTCAACGAAATAGTATCCTGGCTGACGCTTATCTGGGAATGGTGGCTTAGTGATTTTTCCATACCCAAAAAATACTCCTTTTCCTGACTTTGTCGGTTCGTAATAAATAAATTCTAAGGGTAATTCATCAAAAGAATTCAAGTACGTTTTCTTTTCATTAGCAGGAAAATGGTAGAACTTACCAATAAAATCATTATAATTTGAATCCTCTCTATATTGACAAAGAACCAAACAGTTTCTCATTATTGACAAATTATGAGTTTAATTTATTAAATTGACTAATTAAACATTACCGTAAGTTGCACAATGTAGATAATACATTGTTGCGCAATATCTAAATATTTATCTTTAGCTAAAGAGTGAATTTATTCTTTCTATTAGAACATTTAAGTATTATTAGTCTTTATATACTAGTTCTGAATATAAGAATCTCTTATTACTAATAAGTATTTAAGTTTATAGTTGTCTACACTTTCATAATTACCCTAATTTATTTATAACAAGTAAACAATGGCCATTTACTACTCTTTATGTAGAGTATGTTATAACTAATCAACTTTACATCTATTTTTCACTCCTCTGAAATTCAAATACTTATACACAGTCATTCTAGATAGCTTTAGTTGATTTGCAATTAACTTTATTGAGTAACCCTCTAAGTATAATGATTCTGCAATTCTAGCGGCTTTCTGAGATTCTTCGCTCAAACCTTTGGGCCTACCGCCGATGTTACCCTTCAGTCGAGCCGATACTAAGCCTGCCATAGTACGCTCTCTGGTTTGCGCTCTTTCGAATTCAGCCAAGCTACAGAAAATGTGAAAAACCAGTTTCCCACTCGCTGTGCTAGTGTCAATCTTATCATTAATACTGAAGAACGTTACACCTATTTGAGCAAAGGTTTCAACTATTTCAATCAGATGGGTCAGATTGCGACCTAAGCGATCAAGCTTCCAGACAACTACTTCATCACCGGGTCTCAACCGTTGCATCATATGATTTAGCTGTGGTCTATCCTTCCCCCCCCCACCAACCTTTTCCTGGAAAATCAAACCACACTCTTCTTTTTGCAAAGCAGCAATCTGGAGATCTAAATTCTGATCGTGCGTTGAAACGCGGGCGTAGCCTATTTTCATCTGTCAAATATAACGTACGGTTTTGTAGACACAAGAACCAACAAGCTGTTTGCCCCTATTTGTGTCCACAATACTTGTCCATTATTCCCTGTCCAGTGTTTACCGTTTTTTTGGACATAAAAAAAGCCCAACAAGACATGTTGAGCTTTTTTATCTTCAAACATATAATCAATATCTAGGGTCAAAATACTCGGCTCCATCTATGAATGTCCTTCTTTCTTGTCCTCGAAACTGAATAGTAGATTTCCTATACGATTGTCTGGCTGCTTGGTCTTCTGATTCAGCTTCGATAATTAAGGTTTCCTCCTGTTCCTCTGTGAAATGACCAGTTAAAGGGTCTTGTCCTGCTTCGCGTAATACTCGAACCGAATATGTTTTCATATTAACTATATGTCTTTGTTAAATCTTCTACTAATTAATGAGTCAAAGGTATTTGGTTGTTTTGAAACAACCAAATACCTAACAAATTTATTATTTTATTTCACCATTTTGATCTAAGTCAATAGTTAAAAGGTAGAATCTACCAAACTTCTCTATTTTCTTAACGTATGGTATATCAGCACCTTGTCTTATCTGTTTTGTAACTGCGCTTAAAGATATAGATCTCATTTCTGCATATTCTTTTGGAGTCATTTTTTTCTTCATATCCAAATATAGTAGGTTGTTTTAAAACAACCAAAATGCTTTTTACTTTACTAAAGCATCTTCAAGCTTGAAGATGCTTTAGTAAACAACTACTAGATAGACCTATTACGTCGACGATCTTTCATCGCCTTACTGGCTTTTAGTTCGACTGATACCCGACGTTCATCGGGACGGCCGTACACTTCCATGCCTTTATCTGACTTCCTACCAAGCAGCACTTTAATAGCGTCAGTGGTCAATCCTAAAGTATTGAAGCACCAGTCTGTAAATGTCTTGCGGCCAGCCTTGCTGGAAAGTTCAGGATGCAGGTTCATCTCAGCAGCTACCAGCTTGAGCCAATAGTTGAACTTGACCAAACTGATAAGTGGCAATTTGTCCCAACCACCATACTTAGCAACGATCTTTTTGACCTCATCAAATTGCGGAATTTTGGCCATCACATCAGTTTTAATGCGGGCTTTCATCAGCCATACTTCGCCATCGATACCAAGCCGCAGGGCCGTCTTATGCTCTCTGATGAAGTCTTCAAGATCACCATAGTGAAAGCCAGTGCGACATAATATGATGAATAGGTCAGCTATCTGTTGCAGCTTTGGACTCTTAAAGTGATGCTTTAACAGCTTTTCAAATTCTTCATTAGTCAGAAACACCGGGTCACCATACGTTATGCCTTTCACTTTGTAACCGTCTAACGGGTTCTTATCAGCGAGCTTGTTTAGCTTAGCCCAGATAATGACGTTTTTGATTGTCTGGGTCTGTTTAGCAATGTAGCTATCAGCATGGCCAACCTTGCCATTTTCCTGCTTAAACTTCTTCATCCAACTCCGGTAGGCTTTTATCCAGGTTAAATCAAAGTCTTCGACCAGTAGATCAGTGGCTTTTCGCGAGATGAGAAAATCAGTGAGTTTTTTGCGAACGTTGTCGTAGACGGTAATGGTCTCAGCCACCAGATTGCGCTCTACATCCGTACGGCATTCCTTCAAGTAAAGCTCGAAGGCCGACAACAAACTTACTGATGAATTCTGGCCCTCGTACAAGCGTCTGATCTTGGCTGCGGTGATCGGTTCCTTCTTACGGAACAGATCATTAAAATGGGCTCTTAATTGGCTGCGCATTGTATCAAGATGCTCATTCCAAAAACCAGATTGCGGTTCAGCGGCCTTAACCCGTTCACCGTCCCAGTTGTTCCAGTCGACAGTGACGCCTGTACTACCGATGTCAATTCGTTCACCGCCTACCGAAATGCGGCAGTAGATAACGGCTTTACCTTTTTGTTTGCTTCTGCGACGCCAGAAACTAATGTCCATTCTTGAAATGATCATATATCGCTGCATTTAGTGCAGCGAGTGGAGAGAAGAGTAGGGTACCGTGTTAAGGCGAATGTTGTGTAAGCGGCAGCAATCCTTTTAATCGGGTTTTAATCCTAGCCTACACAGGTGTCACCAGCGATCTAAGGGTGTCATCACAGGTGTCATCAAGCAATAAAATCGAGGCAGATTGGCCAAAAAAGGCTAAAAAAAAAGCCTGATACAGGTTTGTATCAGGCATCAGTTCATTATAAATGCATTCTTGCAGAGAGCGAGGGATTCGAACCCCCGGTACCCTTGCGAGTACTTCTGATTTCGAATCAGACCCGTTCGACCACTCCGGCAGCTCTCTGTTTCGTTTGGGAGTGCAAATATGCATCATTGTTTTCTTCGACGCAATACCCACCTATCAAAAAATAGCGTTTATTCGCTTATCTCACCACTTATTGACTTACTCAACAGGTTTCGCACCTGAATCGGGTCGGCTTCACGTCCTAACACAACCATCAGTTTTGTGATGGCGGCCTCTGTTGTACTATCTGCTCCGCTTATAACACCAATTTGTTGCAGCCGTTTACTCGTTTGGTAGCGTCCCTGCGTCACACGCCCACCGTTACATTGTGATACGTTGAATAAGACAATTCCCTTATCAATTGCTTTTTCGAGCGTATTTAAAAACCAGCTATCTGTTGGTGCGTTACCCGCTCCGAACGTTTCAAGTACAACGCCACGCAGATTCGGAATAGTCAAAATCGATTCCACGACGGGTTGAGTAATTCCGGGAAACAGTTTCAGGATGGTTACGTTTGAGTCGAGTGCTGTTTGAACGCGCAGCGACAAATCGGCCTGGTAAGGACGGATGTAAGGTCGATTATAATCAATACTAACGCCTGCGGTCGCGAGAGGTGGATAATTTTCGGACGTGAAGGCGTTGAACTGAACACTTTCGTGCTTGGTGGCCCGGTTTCCCCTCAACAAAAATGAATTAAAATAGACACATACTTCGGGCACAATAGGACGCCCCTCCTGTTGCGAACTCGTATCAACATCGGCGGCAATCTCCAGTGCAGTAATAAAATTCTCTCGGGCATCGGTACGTGCGACACCGATTGGTAATTGAGCCCCGGTCAAAATAACCGGCTTCGTCAAGCCTGTAAGCATAAAACTCAGCGCCGAAGCCGTGTAGGCCATCGTGTCGGTACCGTGCAGAATGACAAAGCTATCGTATTCGTTATAATACCGCTCGATCAACTGCGCCAGTTCTACCCAAACGGCGGGCTTCATGTTCGATGAATCGATGATCTCGGGAAGCGTCAAGATCGTAATTTCGAAATCGAGCCGGTTCAATTCAGGAACTCGCTCAAGCACTTGCTCAAAATTAAACGGAATTAGCTGGCTGGCTTTGGGATCGTAAACCATTCCAAAAGTGCCCCCTGTATAAATAACCAACACCGACGAACGGGGTTGCTTTGGGCGAACCGGATTTATGCGAACTGTTTTGTACTCCATTTATGCTGTAGAATAGTATGGCGATCAACCCGGTAGCAGGTTGTCGTATAATGACGGAAGAAGAGACAGGGCGTTTGCTGTTGTGTGGCGCGCGATATCATCCACGCTTATCTGTTTGAGGTCAGCGACGCGCTGAGCAATTAGTGGAATGTACGATGGTTCATTTCGCTTGCCCCGGTAAGGCACGGGCGCTAGATAAGGCGCGTCAGTTTCCAGCACCAGGGCATCCAGGCTAATATGGGGTAGCACCTTGTCCAGACCGCCGTTTTTGAAGGTACTGACGCCACCGATTCCTAGTTTAAAGCCCATTTCGATGGCTCGGTTGGCTTCGTCGAGGGTCCCGACGAAACAGTGAAAAATGCCGGTAAGTCCGGGCAGGGCGAGCTTTTCGATCACATCGGCGGCTTCCTTAAATGCGTTTCGGTCGTGGCCCGAACGAGTGTGCATCGACACCGGCAACTTTTGTTCAGCGGCCCACCGGAGCTGCGTTTTGAAAGCGACAAACTGCTGCTCAACAAATGTCATGTCCCAGTAAAAATCCAGCCCGATTTCACCAACGCCCATGAACGCATTTCGATTCAGATGATCCTCAACAGCCGCTAACTCGTCCTCAACTGTGTCGTTGACGTAAGCCGGATGCAGACCCACCATTGGTAAACAGCGGTCGGGGTATTGCTCGGCCAAAGCCATCATACCCGGAATGGTTTCGCGGGCGCAGTTCGGCATCCATATCTGGCCAATTTGTTGCGATTCAGCCCGCTCCAACATGGCATTAAGCTCGTCGGTAAACTGATCGTCGTAAATATGTGCGTGTGTATCAATAAACATTCTACATCGTTGATTCAATGGCTACCAGCGGCAATCCACTGACTTTTATGCTGTATGTGAGCTATTTATAGTTTCGTTCCTTCCAGTTGATCGGAGTCGGTAACCAATAGAACAACACGGATAACGGGCCAATAAGCAGTTGGTAGCCATCAAACAGCAACGCATACGGCCACAAGTTGGTTTGCCGCAAGCGACTTAATCCAACCGAGATCGCCAGCGTTTGTATCATCAACCGCACCACGTAAAGACCAACGGCAGCCATTGGAGCAACCCAAAATAACAGTATGAACAGAGGTAAAGCAAGGTATTGAAGGTAAAGCGCGGTGACGATCCAACCCGGCAATTGAACTGCTCCGCGCATCCAGCGTTTGCGCTGGTTCAGGAATGAAGACAGCGTATCGACCGCTTTCGTCCGGGCTAAAACCCGTTCGTCGAGAACATTTCGGAAATCGTACCCCTGCTGCACAATCGCCCTAAACAGTGTGTAGTCTTCGGTCACGGAAAACGGCAATGCGTCATACCCGCCAACGGCCTCATAGGCGATTCGACTTACAGCCATGTTGTTACCCATCGCTGTAACTGGAATACCGACCGCGCCAAGCAGGTACGTTACCGTTAAATTATACAGCCAGTCTATTGTTTGTAGTTTGTGAAAGAATCGTGGCCCCTCAGGCAAGGTCACCCCCGTAACAATACCCACTGGGTTCGTCAGTTGTCGGAGCAGTTCGTGGACCCAGTCGGACGGTACGGTTGTGTCGGCATCCGTGAAGAAAAAATAATCCCCATTAGCCCGACGCGCCAGTTGAGCCAGCACATTCGCTTTCCCGCGCAATCCATCGACGGTTTCGGTGATGTCGATCAATCGATACTGCGGTTTATCGACAATGTAAGCAGCTACAAGCGAGGCCGTTTGGTCCGTCGATTGATCGTTACCAATGAGAACTTCCAACGCATCAAACGGGAATGAAAGCTGCGTTATAGCCTGTAAACAGTTCAGAATGGTGGACTCTTCGTTACGGGCTGCAATCAGGATGCTGACCGATGGAGCAAGCGCCCCAGCACCAGACCGGCTTGCGCTGACCTCATTCGGCTGGCGGTCAGTATCCGGCATAAACGGGTTGCGGCACGGCGCGGAATGAATACCCTCGCTCGGCAAAATAAGCCAGCATCCGAGGTAGCACATAGCGCATGGTCGGGAATGCTTTCAGGCTATCATGGAAAACGACAATAGAACCAGGCTGGGTGTACTGAATTGTTTTACGCAAGCATACGTCCGGATGCAAAGTTCGGTCGAAATCGCCGGTTAGTACATCCCACATCACTACGGCGTAATTTTCCATTACCTCAGCCGCCTGCGTCTTCTTAATCCGGCCATAAGGGGGCCGAAATAGGGCGGTTTCGATACTTAGTTCCTGCTGACATTTTTGGATATTTTCCAGATAGTCGGCATCGTCCGTTTTCCAGCCATTCAGGTGATTGAAGGTATGGTTACCAACCATATGCCCCGCTTCCAGCACTTTGTAAAGCATATCCCGGTGCTTTCTGACGTTATCACCAATGCAAAAGAAAGTTGCCTGAGCTGCGTATCGATCCAGCTGTTCGAGCACAAATTCGGTCACCTCTGGAATTGGCCCGTCATCGAACGTTAGGTAGATTGTTGGCTCGGCAGCATCCTCGATCTTCCACCAAAATTCGGGATAAACCGTCCGGAGTAGGAAATTTGACTTATGCAGAAAGAAAGACAAAGCTGTTTCGGTTTATAGTTTACGGTTCAGATTTATGGCTCAGGTCTATGGTTTACCAGCTCGCTCAACGTAACCAGGCCAAAGCGATGCGCAATCAGCCTGTTTAGTTAAGATCGCGCCCTTTCCAACGATAGCCTTTTCCCTGGGCAACCAGACCAAAGAATACGACATAAACCGGATAGAACAACTGCGTCAATGGAATTGCGGCCACGGACGATTTTTTTTGTAAAAAAACAAGAACCTGCCGTAAAAACAAAAACTCCGGCAGAACCTTTAAGGCGACAACGGAAAGTGTAACCGTTCCGTTTAAAAATCCGAGTAACCAGCCTACTACGGCCAATAGCGGGGCCATGTTGCTTAGGAAAATAAATACCGCCAGTACCGTTGGCGCCCAGCTCTGGTACATACGCCATTTGCTGGCCCAGCGTTTTCGCTGGTTGTAAAATGCTTTCCACGACCGGTGTGGCTGCGTCCTGACAACGGCTTTTTCGCTTTTCAGAAAACCAACCTCGCCGGGGTAACGAACCGCCATTTTGTGCATCAGAAACTCATCGTCGCCCGAAGCCAGCTGATCGACCCCCGCAAACCCACCTACCTCGGCAAAAGCCGCTTTTTCGTAGCATAGGTTAGCCCCGTTGCACATGGTCGGCCAGCCAAGCGCCATCGTGCAGGCTCCCGACCCGATCAGACTGGAAAACTCTACCGTTTGTAAGGAGTCAAAAACGGATTGATTGGTTGTGAAGGTAACAGGCCCCGAAATCAGTTTTAATCCGGTTTTTTGGTAGAACGTGGCAAAAGCCGATAGCCAGTCCGGTCCCACGCGGCAGTCGCCATCGGTCGTTAGAATCAGATGACCCTGCGCAATAGCGATACTTTGGGTGATAGCGCGCTTTTTGGGCGAAGCCGTTCGTTCATCGGACAACGCCAGTAACCGCAACGGAAACGACGCCTGACGAATATGTTGTTGCACGACAGCCCCTGTCTGGTCGGTAGACGAATCATCGGCCACGATCACCTCGAAGTTTCGGTACGTCTGTCGGTCGAGATCCGTCAGTAGCGCCCCGATGTTGTCGGCTTCATTGCGGACCGGAATAATGACCGTCACAAGCGGTCCCGCTGACCCGTTTTGCGGTGGATTAACGGCGGGTATCCGCAACCAGGTTAGCCAGAGCAGGAGTGTAAACAGGAAGTAGATCACGCTAACCGCCAACAAAAAAAGAATCATTCAGCCGTTAGTTTTAGTTTCCACACCCAAATCAAACCGACCAGTACGGGTGTCAATACATTGGCGAACCAGAGCGTCAGCGTGGCCGTCAGCAACACCGGAGCCGGAATACCGAATGGCGCAAACACCCACAACGACGCAGCTTCCCGAACGCCCAGATCACTCAGCAAATTGAAGGCAGGCGTCATGGTTTTAGCCAGAAAAACGAGCCCAACGCCCGAGGCTGCGACAGCGCCCGGCAGAGTGATACCCAGCAGGCGAAGAGCGATGTAAAACTGAGCCGAAAAAACAAGGTAACGAACGGCAGCCGCAACAAGTGCTAATCCAATCTCGCGGTCATCGTACTGTCCCGCAACGGCCCAATACGACGCATACCGCTGCGCGTTTGGAAACCGTTCCAGCCAACGCACGAGCGGACGACGCACGAAGCCGAATACAACGCCGAGTCCAGACAAACCAGCCAGGACCGCCAGCAGCCCCTGTCCGCCGAGGGTGTTTCGTTCCGGCACGACGGTCAGATGATGCCACCAGGCTGCGGCTCCAAACACGAGTGCGACGTAAAACTGCATGCCGCCCGATACCAGCGAGGCACCGACAGCTCCCGCCCGGTTTGTACGCAGCGACAGCACCCGTCCGGCTGTATCGCCCAACTGAGCCGGTAACGCAAACCCCAGCGCGACACCCGCCAGCACACCTTTGTAGGCTTGCCAGAAATTGACGCCTTCCACACGACGGAGCAAAATCTGCCATTTGAGCGCTTCGAAGCCCCAGTTTACGGGCGTCAGCATCAACAGCGCCAGCATCCATCGTTCGGGGTGAGCGACGGTTCGGATCTGACGGTTTACGACAGTCCAATCGAACTGCTGTTGCCGTAACACGTAGCCGATATAAACGACAAGTCCGGCCAAAACGACGATTTTAGCCCAAAACGTGATTTTTTTAGTTAGTTTCAGCGACAAAACGTATAAGAACACGTTACTTTGCAAAGAGCACAACGCTACATTCATGATTATTACTCCTAAATCACCCAACGTTTCCCCGGAAAGCCGTATCCCAGAAAAAATTATTCTGGGAGTCGACCCAGGCACCCAGGTCGCCGGTTATGGCATCATTTCCGTTAAAGCGGGCGTGATGACTATGATTGAGCATGGCGTTGTTCAGTTGAGCAAATATACGACCTACCAACTGAAGCTCCAGAAACTCTACGAAACCATTCTGCGGCTGATCGATGAGTACCACCCCGACGAGATGGCGATTGAAGACCCATTCTTCGGTAAAAACGTGCAGGCCATGCTGAAGCTGGGCCGGGCGCAGGGGGTTGTGATGGCCGCTGCCCTGTCGCGCAATATTCCTATCGTGGAATACGCGCCCCGACGTATTAAACAGTCGGTGACGGGCAACGGGAACGCAAGTAAAGATCAGGTATCGCACATGGTCGGGCATCTGCTTGGCGAAAACCTGAATCCGCAGTTTTTCGACGCAACCGACGCGCTGGCGATTGCCGTTTGCCACCATTTTCACGCCAACGCGCTACCAACGGTGTCGAACAAGAAAACAAAAAAAGGGGCCTGGGGCGCTTTTGTGAGCGAAAATTCAGGGCGTGTTATGTAATAATCTTCTTCGGTCCCTTATACCATTAAAAAACGAATTGGCTGACCACGCTTTCCGTAGTCAGCCAATTCGTTTTTTACGTCTTTCCCTTAGTATGATTCATAGTCGAAGCGTAAGGTTTGCGTCATGACGTTGTCCACACTCATTCGGCGAACGGAGGGCAGATTGGCGGTATTGTATTCATACTGATACGCCACAGTGGCCGTGCCCGTCGAGACCTGTGACCCAATCGTGGTCGTGGTGTTTGTCACCTGCCTCACTACGTTGTTCTTGCTCAGGTTCAGCACATTTTCCAGCCCACCGAAATAGGTTGCTACGAGGTTTGGCGAGTTAGCCATGTTCACAAACCCACTGGGATAAGGTGCCGGAATCACGTACAACCCATAGAACGGATTGACTTTGTCGTCATGCGTGTAGTCACTGACCGATTCCGTATTTCCACTTGGCCCTCTGAGCGGCAACGTTCGGTTATCCGTCAGGCGCGTCAAATTGTTGCCCGTGTAGCTAAACGAGTTAGAGCCCGTTATACTCAGCCCGCTTATCGAAAACTGCCGACCGCTGCGGATCAGTTGATTAGCGCTGTTGTAGGTAAATCCGAGGGTGAAGCCATTGAGATACGCTAAGCCTGACAACTGACCCGCCGAATTGTAAGTGAATGTGTACTGCTCCGTAGGGTTGAACGGGTTGCCCCTCGGATACAGGATTGCCTGCCGCCGAAGCTGTGTCAACCGATTCTGAGCGTCGTACTGATACAGGCTGGTCTCTAGTTCAGAAACGGTACTATCCGGCGTCTGATACGTAAAAATTGAGCTGAGCCGCCCCTGACCATCGTACCGGAACGAACTGACTTTCGCCACATTATTCGGTAGCTCTAAAGTTAACGTTTTGACCCGCAACCGGGAAGCAGTCGAACCAGGGGTAACATCGGGAATGTGGTGATCGGAGCAGGTTGTCAGCCCTAACGCGATCGAAACCCCAATGAAACAGGTAAGTAATCGGTGTGTGATCATAATGGGTTGTGTTTAAAGAGGACAGTTAGCACTACGTATTCGTACGCATCATCACCACCTACGCATGTGATGAACAGAAAACAGCCGAATAAACCAGTCCTCGAACCGGCTTACTGTCAACTATTTATTAAAATAATTATAAACAGGAATACCTGTATGCTAATTTTTTATTTTTCGGCTAATCCGGAAGAAGTACCCGGCAAACAACCGGCTTGCCTACGGGTTTCGATCAGATACCAAATGGCTTACTGCTTCTTATTTTACCTTATGGTTTTTCAGCAGACGATTCATCTACCCGCCTACCCGCGCGGTTTTCACCTGATCACCCGACTTGTTGAGCGTGAGTTTACGGATATGCAACAGATTCGGTTGGGTTTGTTGCAGGTGTTTATTCAACACACGTCGGCCAGCCTGACCATCAATGAGAACGCGGACCCAACGGTTCGTGGTGATTTCGAGCGATTTTTCAATAAGACGGTACCGGAAAACGCCCCCTATTACCAGTATAATTACGAAGGTTCCGATGACATGCCCGCTCATTTGAAAGCGGCTATGCTGGGTCATTCCGTTACCATTCCAATTACGAATGGTCAGCTTAATCTGGGCACCTGGCAGGGAATATATTTGGGTGAACACCGTGATAACGGGGGCCGCCGAACGCTTGTACTGACAGCCTGGGGCGAGTAGGCTCCTTCCCGAAATTGGGCGAATGATGCTGTTGCAGCGTCAGTATATAAAGGGGGAGGTGTCAGGTTTGAGAACCTGACACCTCCCCCTTTATATACTGAATTTACTTCCTAAACCGTCTTTTCAAAAAAGGGTGGTGTCAGTTTTGAGAAACCGACACCACCCTTTTTTGAAAAGATAAGCCTACCGAAGCAGCTTCCACACCTCCGCGACGCTCGTAACGGGTAATTGACAGGCGCGGTTGTAACAAACGTACAGGGCGGTTTTTCCGTCAATCGGTCCGCGATGCTGCAACAGGGGCAAATCACCTTTTCCAGTGGTACCACATAGCACTTTGTTCGGGTAAAACTCGGCATCCAGTTCCTGACGGAATAATTCGGCTTCGGGTCCGACGATGGCAATCTCCGCCGTTGGCCGGACACGCAGGGCAAACAAGGCCGCCCAATTGGTCAGGTAATCGGCATTTTGCTGAATCAACGACTGCACCCGCCCTACCATCCGGTCGGCTCGCTCGGCGTATTCGGGACGGTCCAGCAGCAAACTCAACGTGTATAGATTTTCGGCCATGATCGAATTCGACGACGGAATCACATTGTCGATCAGTTCTTTCCGCCGGGCAATCAGTTCTTCGCCATTTTTGTCCGTAAAGAAAAGGAGGTCGTCGGATGCCGGGTCCGGGTCGGTGAAATTGGTCAGCACGTATTTCGTTAGCTGGTCAGCCTCCGACAGCCAGTTTTCGGTAAACGTAGCCTGATAAAGCGCCACTAGTCCGTCGATCACGGCGGCATAATCTTCCAGGAAACCCGCCTGCCGGGCACGACCGTTCTTGTAGGTGTGCCACAAACGACCGTTGCGACTATCGCGCATGTTTTTCAGCAGGAAATACGCCAGCCGCAGGGCCAGCGTCAGGAACTCCAGTTCGCCAAACACGCGGTAAGCCGTTGCCAGCCCTTTGAGCATCAACCCGTTCCAGGAGCACAGAATCTTGTCGTCCAGGCCCGGTCGAATGCGTTGATCGCGCACGCGCAACAGCCGCGTATGGGTCGCATCCAGCCGTACGTTCAGATCGGCCAGTGTCCAGCCCATGCGTTCGATAAACGACTCGTCGGATTCGGTGCGGTGCAGGATGTTCGTGCTCGGTTGACCGTGTCCCGGATCCCAGTTGCCTTCTTCGGTCAGGTTGTACAGTTCCGCAAACCAGCCGTAGTCATCACCCAGAATGCTGCGCAGTTCCGGGGTGGTAAACGTGTAAAACTTACCTTCTACGCCTTCACTGTCGGCATCGAGCGCGGAATAAAAGCCACCCTCCGGACTGAGCAGTTCGCGTTGCGCAAAGCCAATCGTCTGGTAGACAACGTGTCGGTACAGCGGACTTTTGGTAAGGCTGTAAGCTTCGGCGTATAAGGTCAGCAGTTGCCCGTTGTCGTAAAGCATTTTTTCGAAGTGGGGCGCAAGCCAGTCCGCATCGGTCGAGTAGCGGGCAAAACCACCGCCGAGCTGATCGTAGATGCCGCCGAGGGCCATCCGGTCGAGGGTGATTCGGACCTGGTGCAAAGCCGCGTCGTTACCCGCGCCCGTGGCGACCGTAGTATCGTAGTAGCGCAGCAGAAACCGCCAGACACTCGGCATCGGAAACTTCGGTGCGCGACGCATCCCGCCTTTTTCGTCGTCGGCTTTTACGGCTACTTTTCGGTAAAAGACATCCAGGGTTTCGGGCGAAAACAGCGGATCACCCTGCGTCAGTCCGTAGCGGTCCACGTCGGTCAGATTCAGCTCCCGCGCAAAACCTTCCGCCGATTGTTCGAGGTCGCCCCGGTGCTCGGCGTACGCATCCCGGATGCTGACCAGCAGATTGATCCAGTTGCGTTGGGGCAGGTACGTAAGCCCGTAGAACGGTTTGGCATCCGGCATTAAGAAAACGTTCAGCGGCCAGCCGCCCTGAACGCCCATCGCCTGCACGGCATCCATGTAGATCGCATCTACATCCGGGCGCTCTTCCCGGTCCACTTTGATGCAGATAAAGTTGTCGTTCATCACCCGAGCCACCTCTTCCTTTTCGAAGGATTCCCGCTCCATGACGTGACACCAGTGGCAGGCGGAGTACCCAATACTCACCAGAATCGGTTTGTCTTCGTCAATGGCCCGGCGGAGCGCTTCCTCATTCCACGGGTACCAGTTGACCGGATTGTGGGCGTGCTGAAGCAGGTAAGGACTCGTTTCGTTGATAAGCTGATTGGGCATGATGGCAAGGTAGAAGTAAGCCTACCGGGTCAACAAAACCCGCTGGGTATAGCTTCCACGTTCGTTTTTAATGTTGAGTACGTACAGGCCAGCGGGCAGGTGAGCGGTTGCAATCACTTCCCGACTGGTGGCGACCGTCTTTTTCGCCACCGTCTGACCTTGTATCGTTAGTAACTCTAGTTCGGTCGGGGTGTTTGGTAGCTGCGGGAAAGTTACCGTCAGCTCTGTGCTGGCGGGGTTCGGCGAGACACTGACCGACGCGAAAATAGGCTCGTTAGCCGTTACCGCGCTCATGTCGAACTGACACAGGTACACTTCCCGGCCCGTCAGCTCAATGGTCCGCTGCCACGATTTGTACCGCACAACTAGACTCGTTTTCTGGTCGTCGCTGGTTGCGTACGAGTTATGAGCCGCAATCAGGATCTTGTTGTCTTTCACCACGCCCCGCCAAACGGGTAGTTGCTTGTCCATCAGATCGCGGGCGGGCGTTTCGATCACTAGTTCATAGGCTCCCTGAAACATATCGGCGAAGCGCGACAGCCGGTACAAACCATGCGTGAAGTGTTCGTAAGCCGCGTAGGTATCCGTGCGTGTTTGCTCGAACGACGGATTTTCCCACAGCCAAAGCCCCGATGCGCCCGAGAAGAACGGAAAAATCGCCGTTGCTTCGGCCATGAACGGCTGAATGAAATTCGGATAACTGCTCGAACTGTCGTGATACCGCAGCCACACCCAGGGCACCACGGGTTTGTTGCTCCAGGCTCGGTTTACTTCCACCTGAAACAACAGGTACGGCAAATAATCCCGCGCCAGTGGATTCGGGTAGTCGTAGTAGTAATAGGCCGATGGCGACAGGGCATCCAGCTGGTTGTAGTACGGCCCGCCGACTCCGCTGTTTTCCGACTCTTTCACGAGGTAATTTACCCGACTCAAATTCGTTATCCAGTCAGTCCAGGTGTTGCCGATAACATTGAGATACGTGTTCAGAATGGGCGTATCGGCGTAGCTGGTCACCGACGTATTTGTCAGATCCGTGTGTTGCCGGACGTAGGTGATGCCTTCCGCGTAGAGATTCCGCATGGCCGTTTTATAAGCCGTTACAAAAGCCGCGTCCGACAATTGCCGATAGGTGTCGGGAATGGCCGCGTTTTGCTTGAGCGCCAGAATCCGCGTGTCGCTGGGCAGGATGCGTTCAATATCAAGCGCAAACCGGCTGAACGGAATGGTGTATTGCCCTGCCGCGTTCTTCTGCCCACTCGCCAGACTGGACAGATAGCGGTCCCACTTGGACCGGTACGCGTTTAGGTCGTTGTTCCACGGACTAAACAATGTTTCCCACGGCTGGTTAATATCGGTTGCGAAACCATAGTATACGTTGGCACGTTGTCGGGCCGTAACCAGTGCCCCCACTTCGTTGTCCTTGGCCGTAACCAGGTGGCTGAAGCCGTGCCGCAACGGACTCGCCTGCGAATCGGCAAAACGCGGACCGCCGTATATAACCGGAAATGGTAGGGTAAAGTCGGGGAAGCTGCTCCAATTGATCTGATTGGGTACGTTGACGGGAGTAAACGTTAACCGGTCAGCACACACTTGCTGGGCCAGCGCATCCGCCGTCATCAGACTCAGCAAACCGAGCAGACACCGGACAAGAACGACAGGTTGAAGGCGCATAGGTGAATTTTTCACCAAAACTATCTAAAAACGGTGAAACGATGGCATTGATCAGAATGCGAACCCGTTGACGAAGAGTATACGGCACGGGTTTGTCGTTATACATCCGATCCGGGGTATGCAATCATAGACCAACCATTATAACAGTTAACTTCGTATCTTTGTAGCAGATGCTTACTAAAGGTTTTTGGCAACGGTTTATTCCTACTCGTGACGCCCACGCTCCCACAGCAGACGCTTGTTACTGGCGCGTTGACATGCACTCACACATGTTGCCCGGCATCGACGATGGCGTTGCTGATCTTAATGAAACGCTGACCTGCCTGAAACAGTTGGCCGACTGGGGTATTCAGAAGGTGATCACCACACCCCACATTAGCCGCGACTGGTACCCCAACAGCACCGCCGACATTCGGCAGGGGCTGGTAGCCGTACAGGAACTCATTGCTGAACACCAGTTGCCGCTGACCATCGACGTAGCCGCCGAGTATCTACTGGACGATTTTTTCCTGTCGTTTCTCGAACAGGATGATTTGCTGAGCTTCGGCGAAAAACGGTATCTGCTGGTTGAAACCGGCTGGGCGTCGGCCCCCCTCCGACTGCCCGACATTCTGTTTCGGATACAGACGCACGGTTACATTCCCGTGCTGGCGCACCCCGAACGCTACAAGTACTACCATGCCGACCGCAACGCCCTGGCGAAAATACGGGAAACCGGCTGCCTGTTTCAACTGAACTGGATGTCGCTGTGTGGGCGCTACGGCTCCCAGGTCGAAAAGCAAGCCAGGTTTTTACTGCAACAACACTGGGTTGACTTTATCGGCAGCGACATGCACCGCCCCAACGACCTGCCCGCCATGGAGCAGCTCTTTAAACCATCAACCATGAAATTGCTGGAAGAACAGACGTTATTGAACAGCACGTTGTTGTCCTAAATAGTACCAATGGCCTTTATCGGGTTGCTACCAGATGAACGTGTTTACGGATCTTCTTGGAGAAAGTAATCCGTTCGCCGGTTGGTGAGGTGATACCTACGTTTTCGGTATCGGCGTACCGATCATACACAATACTATCGTTTTCCACAGTCCCCTGACTGTTATTATCCAAATAGCCGAAATAGGTTGCGCTACCAACTCGGGTATAATCCTGAACCGACTCGATGCTAAAACGGGTGTTGGTATGCGTCGTCAAAAAACCGATTCTTCCCTTATTGGTACGCTCTAAAAAGTAATAATATTGGGGTGAGCTACCCGCAAAAATGGACAACGTTCCTGAAACAGGTTCTGACGAAATGGCTCCTTCTATTGTATAGGAAGCTGTCCCGGTAAGCCTGTAATCGCCCGTCAACCCTTGCATTGGTTGCATCATGACGGTCTCTTTGCAACTAGCGCAAAAAGATGCTACAAGGAGCATGGTGATTAATTTGTAAGTTGGCAAATAGTGCATTACCTAAGGGTATCTTTACACGTAGATGTATTTCAGATTATCGCTATGCAATGTCAGCGTATTGATAATCTGAAATGCACCGTACAGCCGGACATGGATTCCCAACATGCTCTTAAATTGATCGTGGAACAGCCTGCTTTCCTTTGGAAAAAACCTTCTTCATCACTTCATTAGTATAGTAACCCAATAAATACGTTAATAGTATTACGATGAATGCATCATGATAATTGTAATTTGGCATTTCTGAAATTAATTTCCGGTAAAGGTCAATAACAAAATAATGAGTTAGATATAGAGTATACGAAAACGCGTCTATGCTATCGAAAAATTTGATCATAAACCTAGATCGGTAAGCAACTACACAGACGCTAAAATAAGCCATAAAAGAAAAGTAGTCATTGTATATTTTTCCAATACTACCGAACTTCAGCACAAGTATACCCATAATACTATATCCGACTGCAATAACCATAAAATACTGCCAAATGGGTCGCTCTATCAATTTCTGTAGCATTTCAGTTTTATAGAGTAGCATTCCCAAAACAAACTCCCACAAATACTGAAAAAAGAAGCTATTATAGTGACGTTCCTCTTCTTGACCCATATAAGCAACCCAGCCTCCATAAGACAATGAAAGTCCAATTGCTATAAATAATGCAAATTTTGGTTTACTCGAATTGACTAAAAACAGAATTAGTGGAAAGCAAAGATAAAATTGAATCAACGTTGACATGTACCAGAACTGCCCCCCAAAACTGTTAATAGAGGTAGAGAACATCTTGAACAAAAAGATATGTCCTAGATACTCATAAAAACCATCTTTGTATACGTTTAAAGAAATATTGAGCAAAAAGATGGTCGTTATTATTAAGTAATAGGGCAGCAGAATTTTTTGGAATCGACGTACAATAAACTCCTTCGCTCCTGCATATCTGCTTGCAACGAGCCCGTAACCTGAGAAAAAGAAAAACAAGTGAACTCCTGCTCCACCCAATGCAATTGCTTTTCCTAAGAACCCAGGCAAAGGGGTATGTCTTAATACATGGTAGAGTACAATCGTCGTAATAGCGAACCCCCGGCTATAGGCTATGAAAGGTTGGTATGTTTTCATTTTAATCAATTTTACTTAGCCAAATATAACTAAACGACTACCTTACGAGCATGTTAGGAAATCTTAGAAAGCTGGTAGTTAGGTCAACATTGTACCAGCCAAGCAGCAAGAATATGATCTCTCAAGGGGCAACTACCAACCGCATACCAGTGGGTAGCAATTTCCTTTTTCAAAGGCATTGTTCAATCGGCTCTAACCAAAACGCAAGCACGCCTTACGATAGCTTATGGACGCTATAATTTATCTGCTTCGTACTGGTTATCAATGGCGAAACCTGGCGCCTTACGAGCAGCACTATCAAGTGATATACTACTACTTTTACTTTAGCCAGTGGAAAAAACTATTATATTCAATGGTATCAATACCATATACAACAAAGGGATGCGTATGCCACGGCCATGCGCTGGGGCTTATAAAACAATATTTGTGTTAAACCATCAAAATCTTTCTACGTGTAGGAACGAGCATTTTAGGCTTCAATACAAGCTATCATTAACATCAATACTGACAGAACACCTTAATAGATGGCAAAAGCCAAAATCAACAACAATATAAGTATGCGATCATACATCAAACTAACTATTCGTTTAAGTAAGGATCCTTGTAAAACCCTAGTTTTTGTTTTACTAGATAATAAAAGAAAGGCATATCGTCAACTATATAACGTTTAAGTAACCTTCTGGGATTAAGAATCATTCGATGAAACCATTCCAAATTCAAGGACTGAAATATTTGTGGAGCGCGTTTAGTTGTACCAGCTTCAAAATCAATAGTCGCTCCAAGTGCCATAAAAAGTTTTATCCGCGTAAATTCGTCTCTGTACTTGCTAATCCACTTTTCTTGTTTTGGAGCACCTACACCAACAACTAAAACAGTTGCATCAGTTTGATTTATTAGTCCTATTATTTGTTCGCATTCTACAGAGTTACTCTCGAAGCCAAAAGAAGGAGAATGAGTACCTACAATAATTTCTCTACCTATACGCTCGTTGATACGCTTCATAGCCAATGAAGCAACTCCTGGCGCAGCCCCTAGCAAAAAAATCTTCACTTCATCATTAAATCTGTTATACTTACAAAACTCAGGAAAAAATGAAGAGCCAGGTATGACTTCTTTAACAGGAGATCCAAGAAAATTTAATCCTAAACCAACGATCTTACTATCACAAATTACCCAATCTGCCTCCTTATAAACATCATAAAATTCTTTATCCTTCTGCAATCTTACCAAATGATCTACATTAGGTGTGATCAGCATACCGCTTCTCAAATTATCTAATAAATACGTTTTTGTAACATTGTGAATGTGTACATTAACAATTGCGACCTTATCCATTACACTACAATTAAATCATTAAACAAATGCCTCTTTACGTTATCATCAAGAGCATTAAAAGGTATATCGACATTAAATTTGGATAAAGTGTCGAAGTTAAACTCATTTAATATCTTTACACTATTACTCACGTCATCAAGAGGCAAATAAGTAGCAGAATCTCCCAATGTTTCTCTAAAAACGGGAATATCTGAAACAAAGACTTTACTACTACAAGCTAAAGCTTCAAGAGGTGTACGACCAAATCCTTCGTATATTGACAAAAGCATGAAAGCTTTAGAATAGTAATATAAGCTTGTTAACTCTTCATTACTGACATAATCCGTAAAAACAACAGATTCTTTCATGTCCTCCAGCAACATCTTTAACTCTTGTGAATCACCCCAACCTTTTCGCCCAACCAATACTAATCTGACATTTGAATAAAGCTTTCTGTACTCCTTAAAAATACGCAATAGATAGATAAAGTTTTTTCTTGGTTCAATTGTGGAAACTGACAAGAAATAGCTGTATGGATCCAGCGCCCATTTCGAAAGAACTTTTAAGTTTATCTTGTTACTTATTTCTATAAAATCTTTTGAAATATTCTCACCCCAGTTTAATACCTTAACAAAGGTATTTTTCTCGATGTCTAACTTGGTGTTATTCGAAATAGTTAATATTGTATCCGAGTAACGTAAAGCCATATGATACTTGGGCTTCATGTAATATCGTGCACTCTTAGACAAAGTTGATGGGTAAAGCTTAAATGCTAAATCATGAATAGTGGGAACAACTAAAAACTTTTTATTAAAGTATATATCTACTGGAGGTGGAAATATAGGGAATAGAGCTACATCTATATCTAAACTTCTTAACTTTTTTGAAAGTAACAAGTTTTCTACTAACAACCTGTTCTCTACATCTATAAGTTGAGTGTTAGGATGTGAATCTAAACTATTTTCTTTTCTAAAAATTGGATATAATTCAACTGGTAAGTCCTTAAGTGCTGAATATAACTCTACACCATATCGTTCAACGCCCGTATACTTTCTGTTATACAAAGGAGTGAGATCAATTGCAACTCGCATATAACTAACAACCTTGTTGTTTCTTCAACTTTCCTTTCCACAAATCTACAATAAAACTATCTAATAACCTTCTTTTTTTCTTGTGTGCAACAGAATAGGTTATGGCTGCATAAGCCCCCTCAGAGAATCGATTCAAATCCCATTGTGATATAATATCGTGTCCGATCTTTTTCTTATTTGCTTTTTCCTCGTTTGATAACTTATCAATCTTAAACATAGTTGAAGCTATTTCATCACAATCATGAGGATTAAACAGATAACCATTGTCTTTAACGAGTGTTTCATGACAACCACATTCGTTACTTACAGCGACAATAACTCCTGCGGCCATTGCCTCATTTACAATAAGGCCCCAAGTTTCTGTTTTTAAGCTAGGTAAAAATAGAGACTGTGCTTTAACAAAAACTTCTCGAATTTTCTCATAAGTTTGAAAGGGTAAGAATATAATATTCTCTATTAGTTTACTTCTTTCTAGTAATTCATCGTGAGATGGCCCTTCTCCCACCATTACAAGTGGAGTTTTCCCACCTTTATCTCTATATTTACTATAAGCGTCTATAAGATTATTTAAATTTTTAAAAGGTACCTGCCTACCTACAGTTAAAAAATATTGATTGGGTAAATAACTAAAGCTATCTCCAGAAACCTTTTCACTCCAAAACTCATTGTCTGTTACATTAAGCCCATAAAATATTTGTTTATTAGTGAAGCCCCAGTATTTCATGGTTTCGTCGTAAGATGGGGACGGGCACAAAAAAGCATCAACATTCCTATAAATACTCTTTTTTACCCATGTCGTGATGCGTCCGCGAGGAAATGTGTCTTTATGAGCGTTATCGAATATTACTACTGATTTTTTGTTTTTTTTCGCCCAACGTATAGAAGTTGCAGATGGAGGAAAAGCGATAGGACCTGCAATAATAACATCAGGATTGATATGATTTAATCTTGTCGTTAGTTGTTTATCTATTAAGCTAGCTGATACACTATTGTAGCTTTCGTTGGGCAAGAGACACTCGATGTTTAATCCGTCTTTTTTTACATTTGAGAAAGAATATAATACAGCTTTACCAAGTGTTTCAATAATATAAAGCTCATGACCTCTTTGCTCAAGATAATTCTGAAAATGATTAAGCCTAATAGGAAAATAAGCATTAAAGTCAATATGAGTAACTAAGACTTTCATATAGTAAATAGTTAATTAAATTTGATATTCTGCCAATAATATATTGTTTATCTGAGGATAATAAAGAAGTACGTTCATTAACTGACTATCATTTCTACCACCTTGTACATTGATTTCATGAAGTGTTTTAGAAAGTCCACCTAACTCTCTACCTACATTGGTATATCTGTGACTTGAAATATTATCTTTAATTACTTTTACCTTAACTTTATTCAATACCGCCATTGACCAGAACCATACATCATCTGCGTATGGAGATAGGCTAAGAAATATATCACTTCTAGTAGCATCTATATGTAATGATCTGGGAGGATATAGTACTCCGCTTACACCTTTCAGAAAATTTTTATATGAAACTGACCCTGGTAGAGCATCTTCCCAATTTGTATATCGGTCAAAAGAACTATTTTTTAAATGCCTGACTTTAGAAGCCTTATGAGTGTGTATATAGTGTGGAAACTCCACGTAGGAGTCGAATAATTTCTTAAGCCAATCTTTGGCGTAAAAAACATCATCATCAGCGGTTACTATTGTATATTCTGGAAATTCTAGTAAGGCTGGTATAAGTTTATTATATGACTTATAGTCATTGCACCATTTAACTTCTAAACCTAAATTTTTTAGACTTAATAGTGAATCTGGCAAATCGAGTTCCCTATTAGGATATTCGTTGGCAGTCAACCATAATAATATTCTATTAGGCTTATACGTTTGTACTAGCAATGAAAATATAGTTAAATGTATATCATTTATCCTATCTCCATAAGATGTCAATGAGACGATAACTTTATGCTGTGACTCCTCTACTCCCCTTTCGGTTAAAGATGAAAGTTTCTTCTCAACCGCTAATCTATTAATTCCATACCTTTGCGTAAGATACTCTCTGTGTATAGATGGCAAAGTTCTTTTTATAAAGTTTTTCATTTTTTATTATTAATAAAATTAATTTTTGATAATGTACTTCAATCTCACGTAATAATGTAATATACTGTAAATAATATGTGACATCTTTAAATAGTTCTTTGCATAATATAATCCGCTATCGCTGTAACATTTTTCTATAAATTTACTATTAGTTTTTCGAGTTGTATTTCCTCCAAGATGTATACAAGAGACAGTAGTGATTAGGTATGAGCTTAATCCTGCATTCTCAAATTTTGAACCAACTATATCTTCTTCGTGGTACAAAAAAGTATTTTGATCAAACCCTCCGACATTTTCAAAAACTTCTTTTTTAGCAAACATACATGAGCCAGAGGGTAAATCTATTTCTATATACTCTTTGTTTATAATACTAGGATCGCAGTATATCATTTTCGTATTTTCCATACGTCTTCTAAAAAAAGACATACGCCCTAAAATTGTAAGCTTACCAAACATCACAATTGAATTTGTTTTTGTACGAGCACATTCTAAATCAACTTCACCTTTCCCGTCGTATAGCAAGGGGGAGACAACTGCAACATTCATATGCGTATTAACAAAGTTCAATAATGTGGGAATAATAGTTTCAGTAAATAATATATCATTATTTAAAACCATTATATATTTAACACTACTATCTTTATAAAAGAAACTAAGTCCTATGTTATTTCCTGTAGCATAGCCTCCATTGACATCCAAGTTAACTATATTCAACTTCTTTAGGTCACAAGATTGCGCATTTACTTGTGTGTTTATAAAGTTTATGTTTTCGTTTAAGACAGTTAAAAGGTCAAATAATTGTTTCTGTAATTCAACTTCAGATCCGTTATCGACTACCAATATCTTTACAAGCGAATTTTCAGAATGTTTTATAACTGACTTTACGCAGTTTATTGTATCTATTGGATTATTATAATTTAAAATAAGAACCCCTGTATATTCCTCGTTGAAGTTAGATATTCTATATTGTGACATAACTAAATAAGAAAAGTTATCTTTTTATTTGACAAGATACATTAAACACTAAATTACTTTTGTTAAGAACATACATCTTCATTTCCTTACCTAAAAAAGAGATGAAAGTAAATAAAAACAAATTTATAGGTACATACACATTTGTATCAAAAGAAAAGTTTAGAAGAAACCATATTACGTATAGCATTATCATCAGGCTAAATAGGTTTTTACTATTTGTGTCCTTTACATAATATCTAAAATGAATTAAAGGGCATATATATAAGATAATAATTAAAAAAGAGAATATTCCATAATGACCAAGAGCTGATAAATACATATTGTCTATTACCATTAATTCTTTACTGAACAATTCAGAAAATCTGTAGTTACCACTTTCAATTTCCATTTTCAAGCCAGTTAAACCCACCCCTAACGGATTTTTAATGAATATTTGCCATATTACGTCATAGGCACCTATTCGTTGGTCTGCTCCAGCATTATAAATACGCTGAAAAGTATTATCTATATAAGTACTAAAAAAACAAATAATTATTATTATAGCACCAATAAGTGTAAAACCTATACTAATAACTTTACTATGACGATTGTTCTTTATCTCAACAATTATGTACACAATAAAAACTACTATGAAGAGGATTATTGTGGTTCTCGATGCTGTCATTAAACCAATTATAATTAACAATAAAAATGTTAGATATGGCTTTTGCTTAAATAGAATCATTTTACCATACAGGCACACTTGATAATAGCATAAGAATACACTTAGTATTAATGGATGTCCTAGCAGCCCTTTAGCTCTAATTTTCTCGATATATATATATTTATTATATATTACTTCATAAGGTGAACTATGAAATATAAATTCTTGGACTACGTAAAAAGCAGTACAGTAAAAGATTATATCTATAAAAAAGAAGAATTGTTTCAAAGATATCTTTTCTTCATGTGCTACATAATATGCTAAGTACGTATAAGTAAACCATGACAACACATCTGCTACTTCTTTTGATTCTTTGTTGTATATAAAATAAAAAACGGACAAGCCTAAAAATGACCCAAACGTTTTTATACTATATTTGGGAAATGTGTTATTATTTTGTCTTATAAATTTGCATATAAAGACGAATAATATAGATGCTCGTACAACATTAAATGGGAGCCACATTGCCTCAGATAACAAATGAGTATCTTCTTCGCTTAAGTAGCCGGAATATGGAAATGTAAACGATAAAGCTAGAATTAGTATGCTCCAGCCAGACTTGTTATATAGGGCTAAGCACACTATCAGAAAAAAGAAGGGTATAAGTAAAGTTACTGCTCCAACTAAAAAAAACTTTGGAATGAACACGAAAATAAACAATATTACAACTGCTATTATATATTTATGTCTTACGGACATCTCATACTTATTATTTGTTATTTTCTCCATTGATATAGGTTTCATTTGCATTATCAGGCAAAGGTTTTACTGGAAATGCTAGTTATTTGACTGATTATTATCTTGTTTTTAATGATATAGACCTGAATTAAAAGAAAATATATTAACGATAGAACAATCGAAATTATTAGTACGTATAAGGCATCTATAAATGCACTTTTTACTAAATAAGCGATCAAAAAATATGGAATGCTCAATATAATATTATATATTATTTGAACAAAAGGTAATTTTATCTTAGTATATTGATAGCACAAGTAATATAACATTACTGTTACACATATTTCGGAGACTACTACGACCAACGCTGTACCAATTTCTTTATATACTCGCACTAAAAGTATATTCAAAGTGACTCCAATAAAAGCTCCTATAAAAGATATATACGCTAACTGTTTATCCTTATTTATTGGTATCAAAATTTGATTAGATAAAATTTGAGCAATACCGACAATAAATATTAATGGTAAAATTACTTTAAAACATACGATAGATCTTTCAAATCCTGGCCCAGCTATTATATTTATAATTTGTGGTGCTAATGCTATCCCACAAAATATTATCGGAAAACTCATCGTTATTATAAAGTTCATAGATTTATTTATCAAATCTTTGAACAGACTATCTTCACGTTCGGTGATAAGATATGAAAGTTTAGGAATAAGTACTGAATTTAGGGCTGAGAATAAGCCAAGAATAATTGAATATAATTTTAAAGCTGTCGTATAGCTTCCAACAGAAGCTTCTGTTGACACAAACCCCAGAAAAGTCACATTGAATGTTGTGTACATGCTAGTGAGCACTATGTAAAGCCCTATTGTTGTGTATGATCTAAAATGTCGCTTTATATTGATATTATTCAATTGAAACAAAATATATTTTTTAGCATAGACAATATTAACAACAGAGTTTACAACGTATGTTAAGCAGGTTATAATATAATATACAGTGTAATCATTTTCATTTTTAACAAAAATTAAAATAAGAATCACGTAAATAAGTTTTATTGCTATTGATCTATTTGTTATGTATTTGAAATCTTCAAGTCCTTTAAAAAACCACTCAATTAGAAATATATTAAAAACTATTTTGGTTATACCTATAAAAAATATGTTTTTATTTTCAATAAATTTATCATTGTTTAACAGAACAATCATATATATTATAACTATCATCAAAGTGATTACAGTATGTAATATTATTAGCTCGGAAAATACTTTACTCAGCTCAACTTTGTCGTTTTTTACTTTAGACACCTCCCTTACACCTGTCAGCGTCAAGCCTAACGTGCTAATAATTATAAAATAATTTATAGTATTGTCTATCCAATTTAAAATTCCTATTTTTTCTATGCCTAAAACTCTAGACACATACGGAAAGACTATTAATGGAACTATGTATTGAGTAATCAATAGAATATTGTTATAAAAATAGTTTTTCTTAATACTCATTACACACTTTTTTATAGACTAATACTATAGTTACAAAGTTTTATTTGTAATTAATTACAAATAAATATGCAATTGCTCACCATACGCCCTTATTACCTTTCATCATTGACTTAACAGTCAACCAACAAATCCATAAGTCTAGAAATGGAGATTTTCTTCGATTATAAAAGCGATCATATTTTACACGATGCACCATTTTAATGAGTTCGCTTGTTTCCCCACGGCAACCTCGAACTTGTGCTAAGCCTGTTATTCCTGGCTTAACGCGGTATCGTTTTCTGTATTCTGGCATGGTGTTCCAGAACTGAGCGCTATGTTGCAATGCGTGCGGTCTAGGGCCTACAATGCTCATGTCGCCTTTCAGTACGTTCAAAAATTGAGGCATCTCGTCCAGATTGGTTTTTCGTAAGAATCGACCGATTGGTGTTACTCGGTTGTCGTTCTTGATTGCCTGCTTAAAGGACGCTACCGGGTTATGGGTCATGGTCCGAAACTTCAGGCAATTAAAGGCAATTCCTCGATACCCCGTTCGCTTCTGAATGTACAGGACCGGTCCTATTGATGTTAGCCGTATGACGATTCCCACGAGGGGAATCATCCAGGACAAAATCATGATGGTGACGAGCAGGGCAAAGCACACATCGAATATGCGCTTTCCCATCTGCTGGTATGTAAGGTCGCTGCGCCTGGAACCTAGCTCAGCGTATACATACAAGGGTTTGTAGTGTGAGTCAAGACTAAGCATTTTCGTTAAAGTAGTTGGTGTTGCACGTAAAAAAGTGAATCAGCAATCTGCGTGTCACGAACTCGGTTAGCACCTAAGCACCGCTCTCCAATTGACCTTTTTTGGAAGAGCCGCCGTAGTAATCGCCGTAGCTATAGTTGTAGTAATACGATTCGCCCTCGCCTACACCGTTCAGGATGATGCTTAGTTTCTGGAAGCGGTTTTCCTTGTACATCGTATCGACCATTTTCAGGTGGTTCTTCGGTGTATGATCATGGCGCACCAGGAACATCGTAGCATCGGCAAAGGGAGCAATCAGTTGTGAATCGGTTACCAGGCCTACTGGTGGCGAGTCAACAAGCACGTAGTCAAACCGCTCTTTCAATTCGCTGAACAGTTGAGCCAGTCGGGGTGAACTCAACAACTCAGCCGGGTTCGGGGGCAGCGGACCCGCCGTAATGATGTAGTAGTTCTCGTACCCCATGATGGGTTGTAACAGCTCATCAATGGTTGCTTCGCCAATCAGGTAGTTGCTCAGTCCGGCCCGGTTTTCGATGTGTAGGCTCTTGTGCAGCTTGGGCTTCCGCAAATCCATTTCTAGAATCACCGTCGGGCGGTCTACCAGCGCTAGACTAGCCCCCAGGTTCAACGAAATAAACGATTTTCCTTCTCCGCTAATGCTGGACGTAAAGAGCAGCACCTGACTGTCGTGCGGGTCAGACCGTAAAAACTGGAGGTTCGTCCGAATGGCCCGGATCTGTTCGCCAACGACCGACTGCATCCGTGGTCTGAATACCAGGTTGTCCGCCGTTAGCTGACGACTTTTTACGACTTCGCCCAAAATTGGAATCTGGGTTACGTCTTCTACGTCCGAACGACGCAATACGCGGTTGTTCAGGGCATCCTTGGCCGTAATGAACCCGATAGGAACCAGCATACCGAAGGCGGCAAACAAGGCAAAGATCATCAGCTTAACCGGCTTGATGGGTTTACTACTGGTCCGAGCCGCATCCACCGTCCGGCTGTCCGATACCGTCGAAGCCGCCGACAGGGCCGTTTCTTCCCGCTTTTGCAACAGGTACGTATACAGCCCGTTTTTGATTGCCTGTTGCCGGGTAATGTTCAGGAGTGCCCGCTCTTTGCCGGGAACCGTACGGATCATGCTTTCGATGCGCTTGTTGTTGGCAACTAACTGGTTCTGGTTGCTGGTCAGCTGCTGGCGAATCGTCTGAACGTTTTCCCCAATGCTGGCCTTCATCGTTTTCAGCTGGCTATCCAGCGATTGCAGCAACGGGTTATTCGGCGACATGGTGCGCGATACTTCTTCCCGCTTCAATTCCAGTTCGGCTACTTTCGTCAGCAGGCCCGTCAAAATCGGATCACTGAATCCTAGCGTGGCCGGGGCTAATCCTTTCTCATTCGATTGATGTTGAATATACCGCTCAATATCATTCAGGGCGTTGAGCCGCATGTTCGTCTCCGTCAGTTGCGTATCGTTTTCTTTGACCGTCGTCAGAAACGTTTGCGCCTGTACGCTCAGGTCTGTAATGCCCTGCGTTGATTTATACAGTTCAACCTCTTTCTCAACGGTTGACAATTCACCCGAAATGAGAGCCAGCCGGTCTTCAATAAAGTTGAGCGTGTTGTTGGCTTCTTTGTTCTTATCAACGATGGCTTCCCGGTTGTACTCGCTGATCAACTGGTTCAAAATGGCTTCGCCCTTGTCTGGTACGGTTTCTTCGAGCGTCATCACCAAAACCGTCGATTGTTTCGCCGTTGGCTCTACTTTCAATCCGGCCAAGTAGCCTTCTACCGCACCCGCATGATCGGCTACTGCGACAATAACGGGTTCCAGAACGCTCGTCAAGGGCTTACGGGCAAATACGCGTAGCTGGCCGTAGGGCGTCTTGATGCTTTGATTCACGGGGTAAGCCGTTCCGTTCAGCTTTACCGTCTTCCCATCCACAAAGGAGATTTCCAGTTCTTCGTTGTACAGCTCCGAAACCGGCTTCTCGACCAGCAACCGAATGGGTGATTCGTTGTAGATTTCTTTGTTGACGGTTTTTGTTGGATGGTAATACCGAACATCCAGCCCCAGGTTGTTCACAACCCGGTCCATCAGCGTGAAGGACTTTAGGATCTCCATTTCATTCTCCACGACCTTACTGCTGCTGAACAGGTCAAGCTCTTTCATCAGGCTCTCCTGCGACATGCCTTTCTTTTCGTCTTTGATCAACAGACTGGCCTGTACTTTATAGACCGGCGACTGGTACAGCGAATACACGTAGGCAGCCGCCAGCGCCAGGATCAACGAAGCCACGAACCAGGGCCAGTTGCGCACATACCGCATGAGCATGGCACGGAGGTTAACCTGTGGCTCGATCTCGTAAGCCTGGTAAGGAGTATATGGGTTTGGATTCGTAACCATGTCGGTTGGTGTTAAAAACGGCTAGCAATAATGGCTATAAAGGATAGAGCACTCAGAATAATCGGCAATGTCTGGTACGTCCGGTCGGCGTTGGCAACGCGTGCTTTGCCGGGTTCAACGTACACCACGTCGTTAGGACGCAGGTAATAGTAAGGCGACTTAAACATATCCCGTTTAGTCAGGTCAACGCGGTTGAACGTCCGCTGTCCGTTTTCTTCACGAATGATCAGCACGTTGTCCCGACGACCGTAGATGGTGATATCGCCAGCCAGACCCAGGGCAGCGGGCAACGAAATTTGCTCGTTCGGAATCGAAAAAAGCGACGGACGCGCCACCTCACCCGATATGGCAATCTGAAAATTCAGGTTACGCACGTTCACGGTCGGTTCTTTAAGGTATTCAAGCAGTTTCTGCCGAATCTGCGCTGCGGCCTGGGTGTTAGTCAACCCCAGAACGGTTTGCGGACCAATCAACGGCAGTTCGATCTTTCCTTCTTCGTTCACCAGATAGCCCGGCGTATACGGCAAGGGGGTCGTTGGCGTTGTCGTCTGTGGTCCACCAGCCCGCTCCGCCATCGTGATCGTTGCGTAGGGGTTAAAGAAGGCCGTCGCTTCGGGACTCAGGCTGCTTACCTGCACCGACAGCACATCACCGGCTTTAATGGTCGGTATGTAGCGGGGAGCCAACGCAATGGTATCTTTCCCAGCCGCATCCGACTGATACAACGCTAGTTCTTTACTGGAAATGCAACTGGATAAGCACGCGCACACGCCAATAACCAGATAAACCGCCTGTGCCCGTATTTTGCGCAAATTCATACTCTCACGTCAATTAACTACTGATACTGATTCTGTAAATAACGCTGATGGTACTGCCGAAGCAGCGCATCCAGCTGATAACCGAGCCGATACCTCGTCCCGATGTTATAGCCCCGACTGTAGGCATACTCCCAGCGAAACTCTTCGGTGGTCCGCAGTCGTAGCCGTTGTGTCTGTGCAATCCGTCCGGGCGGAATAGGAATCGCAAAATTGAATCCGCCCGTCCCTCCGTTTACCGTTTTCTGGGCGTAAAACCCAATTTCGACGCTGCCCATCTGCCGAATGACATCCAGCCGCGCGCCCCGGTCCTGGTACATGTACTGCCCACCCGATAGCTTGATGGTTATATCATGCGTTGGCATGCGGTAAGTTACATCTGCCAGGAGCATCAGGTGCTCCGGCGATCCGTAGTAGAAGCCATTCTGCGGGAAGTAATAAAAGCCCGTATAGCTGGCTTCCGCCCCAAACGACCAGTTTTTTGTCGGGTCCGCGTGACGGTACTGCACATTGGCACCGTACTGGTCATTGTAAAATAGCCCCGCCGACAGACTCATAAAATTCGTTCCGTCCAACGCCAGAAACTGGTTCAGATAAGTCGGAGCCGGTCGCACGTTCAACGTCTGGTTGTCCAGCTTATTCACGATTGGAAACAAAACGCCCCAGTTCAGCACCAGCCCACGACTCAGGTACAACTGGCTTTGCAACAGCAGATTGGTTTTACTTTCTACCGTCTGCTCCCGAAAGCCGAATTGAGCCACAAACTCAGGCTGCAACCGAAAGTCAAGCTTATACCGGCGGCTATCAAACCGGTGCGTTTTTGCCCACGCCTTCCGTTCCTCCTTCGAAAGAACGGTCGTGCCAATCGTCGAAGCCAGTTTATACCGAGCTATCGGGACACCCTGATAGAGCGGCACAAACTCGTTAATGCCTGTTGACGCCAGGGGCTTTGCCAGTTCCAGCATACCGATTAGCGGGTTGCGGTACAACCGCTGCTCGTAATACACCCGATGCGCCGTACTGTCAACCGACAGGTTTTCGTAATTCAGCAGTACATTACGCTGTTGCGCAACACCTTCCCAAGCGAATCCCAGACCGAGTAGTGCCACCAGCAACGCGTTCCGCAGCCCCCCACTCGCCATGCTCCGTGCATTTTCTCCCACGCGACTACGCCCCTTCATGTTTCCTGAGTCCTTTAGGTAACCGAAGAACGTTGAACGCGCAGGACGTTCCCAGCGTAAGCTGATCGCCATTTAGCAAACCCGCCTGCACGGTCCAATGCTTGAACAGCAAGGCATAAGCACCCACGTTTAGGTGTTGCGAGTCCCATTCAACCATGACTCCCCCCTTTTTGGCGAAGTCGAATTTTACGCCACCAATGGGTCCAGCCAGGTAGTAGTAAGGTTTATCCCGTTTATCGGTCAGCGTAAAGCCAGACAGAATATCCGAGTTCTGACTATTCTTTACCTCGGCCCGATAAATCGAATAGGGACTACCCACACCGACTGTTACCGCAGCCGTGATCGACTTAGTCAGAGTCAGGTGCTTGGTAGCAACGACTGCGTTCGTGATCAGCGAGTTGTCAATTCCGAAAGGCGCCGAAAGAATAACCGCAACCGATGGACGCTTCGCTTTTTCGGTCAGCACCACGTATTTCAGATCAATCTGACGATCTCCGATGCCTTTACCCATGAATGGTATAGGCCCGTTCGGATTCAACAGATTGATATTGACTTCAAACCGGGGCAGGAAAGCCAGATTGACGAACGCGATACTTTCCGAATTCTTTTTGTAGAAGCGGAAAGCATAGTTTTTCGGGTTATACGCATAGCCCGCTGAAAACGTCCCGTCCTCCTGTACTTCAGCCGTTGGAATGTAAATCAATCCTAATTTACCGGAAACGTTTACCTGCGCCCAGAGCCGCGTGGAATACATACCGCAAAGCAGCACCAGCCCAACCATAAAAACCTTTTTACTGGTCCTACGGCGCTGCACTTTTCTGAACGGATATGTATATACGGCAGGTATCACTACAGGTAATCGTTTACGCGTCAATCAGAATTATCGTACGTTTCGCTTAGTTGAACTTAAACCGTGCCGAGAGTCCGGCTTCGATGCCGTTCAGACTAACTTTCTCGGTCGTGCTGGTAGTCTCCGTCCGAACGGCCTGATTGTAGTTGCCCAGATGGTAGCGTACATCAAGCGCGAGGTACAGTTTCTTCACCAGTTTCCGCTCGGCACCGACGAATACCTGCGCACCGTAGCTGTTGCCCGCCTGCTTTTCGTTCACCGACCCCGTATTGCTCGTTACCTGCCGGGAGAAATCGTTATTGACAAAATACCGCGCGACGCTCACGCCAATGTACGGCGTCAGGAAAGGCTCTTTCGTTGTTTCCGATGATCCGTCCGTCTGTGGCTTGGCGAAGGTGTATTTCAGATCCAGCGAAACGGGAATGATCGATAGTTTCAACTCCTCGGTCCGGTTGATACCGCCACTGCTCAGCGCGCTAGACACTGATTTCGACCAGTAGCCAACCCGTCCGCCAATCGAAAGTCCTTTGACAAGACCGATTTCAAGCGCGGCAGTCGGCATAATGGCTCCCGACAGTTTAGCGCCTTGACCACCATTGTATTCCACCAGAAACGAACGCTTATTCCAGTAGTCCAGCGACGGATTCCAATAGCTGGCCCCAACGCTGATGGATTTTAAATTAACCTGTGCCTGGCTAGTCAACGGCTGAATGAACAGGCCCAGCGCCAGGGTAGCGAATGATAAAGGGAAGTATCTTTTTTTCATGAGATCGTTTTATGACTACGTGATGGTGCGACTATGTTTATTCCTTACTCTTATTCGTCGGCACCTTTCCGACCTCCATTACCCTGGTTATGGCAACTGGCGATAGCCTGACTGCGAGCGGTTGCAAGCGAGGTAACGGCTGCATTATAATTGCTATTGATTTTGCTTAGATCGGCATCCCGGGCGGCCTGCGCATTGGCAAGCTTGGCACTGGCCACAACATCACAGGTGCTGGTATCAGCCGATTGTAAAGTATTGATGCCGGTTATAGCCTGGCTGTAAGCCACATAATACAGCACGGTCAGCAGGTTGAATGTCGCATCGCCCAGTATGGTTTTAACGCCATTCAGATTCGACAACCCCTGATTGAGTTGTTGCAGAGCAGCGGCTCTATACCCATCGTACGTAGCGGGTTTGCTGCCTTTACAAGCGGTAGCATCTGCCTGAATGGTTGTCTGAGCCGATGTATACTGCGCGTTAATAGGAGCCGATTGCGTTTGCTTGGCAGCATCGAGTCTGGCAACGGCTGATGCGTAAGCCGCGTTGGCTGCCGTTGCGCAGGCATCGTCCGTGGTAGCGTTCGCAACAGCGACGGGTGCATTAATGCCTTCCGCGCCCAAGCGCCCGCCAACCGTTTTACCATTGACCTGTGGCATCGTAAACGTAGGCAAGTACGCTTGAAGAGCGGGGTTGCTCGCGATGGCCGCTACTTCCGTTTTCAGGCTCGCGGGCATTGTTCCGGTTGATGCGAGGTTGCTAACTACGGCTGGCGTGAATTCAGCCGAGATGGCAGCCGCTTTTTCCGCCGAAACGGCTTTGCTAACATTGGTAGCCGCTTGTTGCACAGACGCGGGTACTTGTCCCGTCGCCGTCATACTAGACAGGCCGCTGGTAACAGCCGCAGCTACGGTTGACGAATTGACCGATGCCGCTGTCACCGAAACGGCAGCCGGGGCTGTTGGCGTAACATCGGGCAGTTTCACATTGTCGAGGCCCTTGAACGTGTAGGTAAACGGCGTGACCGATTCTACTTCTTTTGTCTTACAGTTATACAGGGCAGCCGCCAGACATAATCCGTAAGCAAATAACCTAGTGCGTGAATGTACAGTTCTCATGTAAAGGTTTGTGTGAGGTAGTCTTATTAAAGGTGATTGATTACAAAAATTTAAGGTAATTATGGAGCGGAACAGTTGACGTGCAACCGGCATACAGCATGCATCCGATGAGCGCAACATGACCCGTTATAGCAATAAGATGATGTATGAATTTGAATTAGACATAGTATTCCCTACCCCACGCCTGTGGGTCGTTTTTAAGAATTAGCCTTTTTGTGAAAAGCATCGCGCCCGCTATTGATTGATAAGGCGCTGATTATTTATTTTGGCTGGTCGTGTGACCAGTTACGTTACTGGTACCTGACAAATCGCAGGATCGGGTATGCGCGTTTCGTCTGCAACCGTATTTCCTTCGTTCTGTCTGCTACTGGCTTTTATCTATTCTGTTGGGTAAACGAAGTAAACCTTACGAGAAGAAGTAAAGAAGAGTTCATGAGCGTGGATAGTTTATCAGGATTGCACTTATTATAGTTTTTGACTAGAACAAACCTAGTAATAAATTGAGTAATTAATGTTTTTTTAACAGACCTAATCACTCGAGAATTTATTATTCGATATACATGAATATATTCATATAAATCCATGTAAAAAATTATACTAACTACTAATTTATTACTTACACAAAACGGTATATTATACTCATCTTAACGTACCGACATGATTAGTAAAACCTTATTTTGTGGTATTGCTTATGTCATGCGAAGTCCGTTCCACTTTCCGTTGATTATCTTGAGCAATTAAGTACACTACAAGCCATAACGTGTATATTTATTTTTATAGATTTTGGTGCTTACGTTATAGATAGCAGCACTGGATGACGAGTCCTTGCTTAGCTTCCTTCATTTCTACGTAGCAGGAAAACATACACTCAGAGCATTTATTTAGTGTTTGGTATAAATATCTACGAATCAACATATTGCATTATAAATTTTGGTGCGATCTTTATGGTGCGATTAAAAACGAAACTTTGTTCATCAAAATGATGTATTTACTTTGCGCTATCCTCACCAATATTATCCACTTATGAAAGCTCGTCCAGGAGCAGGTGTACGTCATAAATTCGACATTGACCAGGTAGTAGCCATTACCGCCGACGTCAACTATAGTTACGTTTATTTTTTGAATGGCGATTGTTTGCACCGTAGCCGTACCCTCAAATGGTACCTGGAACGATGGCCTGATCTGCTCCGCATTCACAAAAACGCACTTATCAACGTCGATAAAATTTCCGAATATAGTCTCATAAGTGGCAGACAACCATCCGGTTACGTAATTATGATAAACAATTTACGTTTAGAAGTTTCTCGTCGGAATATCAAACAAGTTGCCGATTATCTTGCGCAGCGCAAACAAGTGCAATAGCAAACAGATTACGGGTTCTGCTATGACATCAACGGCTAGCGAATTGTACAGAAAAATAAGTCTTAGCTTTTCTAAGTCATCAAAAAATTAATTTGGCTGCGTATCTTTGGTAGGCAGCCAAACTAATTTTATACCCGTACTAATTCTTACTTACTCGTAGTATCGGTTAGCGTACTAGGTAGAATTACAAACTAGTTTTCGTTTGCTGTATACTCTAGTGAGCCAGTTCGAATGCCAACCGTATCTATCTCCCGTAGCTCAATCGTTCTTCAAGCGCTTCTTCGTTTCCTGGTTAGTCGCTTTCTTTTTCAGTATCAGCACGATAAATCAGAAGTCGTTTTCTCTGCTCGACACACTAGATCAACAACCGCGTATCGTCAATTCTTCTTTTGTACTTATCTAATAATCACTATCACTGGACATGCTGGTTTGTCGCCTGTTGTTGCGCAGTCAACCACGGTTCGATTCAACCACCTCTCCAACAAAGATGGTCTCTCGCATAACTCCGTCAACTGCATCCTTCAGGACCGCGACGGCTTTATGTGGTTTGGTACCAACGAGGGCCTGAATAAGTACGATGGGTACGCGTTTACGGTCGTTCAACCGGATTCAGCTGCGCAGTTGACCAGCCTGCACAGCAGTCGGATAGCCGGGCTTTGCGAAGATCGGCACGGTCGGCTTTGGGCAGCTACCGAAGGCGGGGGACTGTACGAGGTTGACAAAAAAAGAGGACGGATGACCCAGCATCCGATCCGTACGCAGAACGCGCACCGGTGGAACAACCAGCTGTCGGTGTATGAAGACAGTCAGGGTTTTCTTTGGCTAAGTACCTATAACGGACTGGTTCGCTACGATCCGTCGGCCCAGCGCTTCCGCCTTTATCCGACGCCCCAGCGCGATATGCCCATCAAAAGCGTATTTGAAGATCCGCAACACCGATTGTGGGTCGGTACGTTAAAAGGACTGTATCAATTCGATCGGGCAACGGGTCGGTATACGCTACTGAGCTACATGACCAAAACAGGTAACGAGCCTGTTTTCAACTCGTTCCATCTGGACAAAAATCAAACGCTCTGGCTTGGCACGGCTGGCGACGGCATTTTTCAACTCGACCTTCGTCGTCCTTCGCTGCAATTAGTACCGTACAACCCAGGTGGCAATCTCAACCGGTATGTTTGTTTGAACACTGTACAAGCTGATGCGCAGGGTCTTATCTGGATCGGCACGACAAACGGTTTGCAGCGTATTCATCCCACTCTTCACCAGATCACCACACTCCGACCGCAGGGTGATCAGCCCAACGGACTAAGCAGCGCGAATGTTCAGGCGGTATACATCGACCGAAGCGGTACAATCTGGGTGGGTACGGACAATGGAATCGATGAACAGGCTTCGAACCGAAAAGCGTTTACTACTTATCAGGTAAAACCCAGTCTTGGCACGGCCAATCTGCTGGACAACAAAGTAAATACCCTGCTGATCGATCCCAAAAATCAATTATGGCTCAGCAATCAGTTTTCGGTATACCGTATCGACGCATCCCGCAAGCACGCATCTGTAGTTCCGCCCCAGACGTTGGGCAGCACGGCTCAGCATACGAATTATTATTTCTCGCTGCTGCCCGATGGCGCAACGGGTATGTGGCTCGGCACCTGGGATGGTCTTTATCACTACAGTCAGGCAACCGGACGATTTACAGCGTATCCATCCGAGGTTCCCGGTCAATTACTCAGTCGCGCTCCCGACGGTAAGATCTGGCTCGGCGGTGAAGGCGGCATCGCTTCCTTTGACCCCGGTACGCGTCAGTATACGTACTATAAGTATGACCCGGCCAATCCAACCGGGCTATCCGATAAGTTCGTCTATGCGCTGCTGGCCAGCCGAACCGGTGCTATCTGGGTTGGTATTAATGGAAAAGGCATAAGTCGGTTAGACCCAACGACGTCTCGCTTCACGCACTTCTCAGCCGGAACGAAACCGAACCAACTAAACAGCAACGAAATCCTTACGTTCTACGAAGATAGACAGGGTATTATCTGGTCGGGGACCAACCAGAGCGGGCTGAATCGCTTTGACCCGCAAACAGGCCACTTCTCCTCGATTACAACCGAGAATGGTTTACCTAGCAACCGGGTCGTTGCTATTACCGGCGACAAAGCGGGCTTTTTATGGCTGAGTACCAACAAAGGGCTGTGCCGCTATGAGCCCCGCACGAAAACCGTTCGAACGTACGATAGCAACGCGGGGCTTCCGAGCAATGAGTTTCTGGAAAACGCGGTTTTCAACGAAGGCAATCGTGTTTATTTCGGTAGTTTGAACGGCCTTGTTTCGTTCAACCCCGACAGTATTCAGGCTAATGATAAATCCTTTCCCGTAACGATCACCGACTTTAAAGTCAAAAATCAAAGCCGGCCTTTGCTGGATACGCTTATCCAATTAGACCACGACGAAAACTTTCTGTCGTTTGAGTTTGCCGCCTTGACCTACACCCTTCCCCAGCAAAGTCAGTATGCCTATCAGCTCGTTGGCATCGATAAAACGTGGATTCCAAGCGGCACCCGTCATTTTGCTAATTACACGAACCTGTCTCCCGGCGATTATACATTTCGCGTAAAGGCAGCCAGTAATGACGGACTCTGGAGTGCGAACAATGCCGTTGTGCATCTGAGAATTCAATCCCCCTGGTGGGCTACCTACTGGGCTTATGGTTTCTACCTGCTGGCATTCGGCGGAATGATCTGGGCCTACCTCCGTTTTCAGACCGACCGCATTCGTCAACGGCAGGAAATAGCGCTCAGACGATCCGAAGCCGAACAACTTCAAGCAGTTAATGAAATAAAGAATCGATTTTTTGCCAACATCACGCATGAGTTCCGGACGCCCCTGTCGCTTATCATTTCGCCCGTTGAAAAGCTTATACAGGAATCCGCTGTTAATCCATCCACTCGGCAAACCTTGTCGCTGGTGAATCGGAATGCCCAGCATTTGCTACGGCTCATCAATCAGCTGATGGATTTGGCGAAACTCGAAGCGGCAAGTATGCCCGTGACGCTGATGCACGGCGAACTCGACGACTTCGTTCAGCAACTTGTCGATTCATTCGGGCCAGCGGCTGAGCACAAAGCGATTGCCTTGACGTACACGAGCGAACTAAGTTCGTCGCGCCAACAATTTGATGCAGATAAGTGGGAGAAGATAATCGTGAATCTGCTATCAAACGCGGTAAAGTTCACCCCCTCGGGCGGACGCATCACCATCTCGCTAAAGCCCCTTGATGGGGTGATCACCGACGAAAAAACGACGCTACAGCTTGTCGTTTCCGATACGGGTTCGGGTATTCCCGCCGAATCGCTCCCTCACGTGTTCGACCGTTTTTACCAAGTCGATTCGTCGCATACCCGCGCTTACGAAGGCACTGGTATTGGGCTGGCGCTGGTTAAAGAACTCATCGAGTTGATGGGCGGTACCATTGCCGTTGACAGCCAGGTGGGCGTGGGAACAACCTTTACTATTCTCCTTCCTGTCGAGTTGGCAACCACGGAGGAGGGTATCGTTTCGCCAAGGCCATCGACACCGATCCATTCGGTCAGCGATCTTCTTCCTGACCTTATCCCAGGACCGTCCGGGGTCATGCCCGATACGACTCCTGTTGATGTTTCGTCCGCGCCCCTGCTGCTGCTGGTAGAAGACAACCACGACCTGCGCGAGTTTATGGCTGCGGAACTAGCTACTGCCTACCGGGTAATGAGCGCCCCCAACGGTCAGGAAGGCTGGCAGTTGGTGCAGGCTGAACTTCCCGATGTGGTCATTTCGGACGTAATGATGCCGCTTATGGACGGTTACGAACTTACTCGAAACATCAAAAGTCATCCCGAAACCGACCACATTGCGGTTTTGCTGCTCACCGCTAAATCGTCGCACCCGAGCCGTCTGGAAGGATTGCAGGAAGGAGCCGACGATTATTTAAACAAACCGTTCAATCTGGACGAACTTCGGCTTCGGTTACGAAATCTCATTAGTCGGCAGCAAAAATTAAGTGAACAATACCGGCAGCAGCTGGCGCAACCTGATGCACCGACATTACCCGAAGACACAAAAAACCCGTTTCTCGATCAGATTTACGCCTTACTGGAAGAACATCTTGGCCTTAGTGACAGCACACTGACCGTCGACTGGCTGGCCGAGAATATGGCGATGAGCCGCAAAACCTTGTACCGCAAGCTGGGTAGTCTGACTGACCTTGCCCCCAACGAACTCATTCGCAATTACCGGCTGCGGAAGGCCGTCGATTTATTACGAGCCGGTCATAGTGCCAGCGAAACGGCTTATCTGGTAGGCTTCAAAACACCCTCCCATTTCACGACAGTCTTCAAGGAATATTACAAAAAAACGCCCAGCGATTTCTTATCGAACTAGTTCGCTGGTTACTTACCTCGTCTGTGCCAGCTTAGCTTCATTTTGAGCAATCGCGTCCGAAAAGTGTCAAAAAAGTGCATGATTTAAGCATAATTAACTGGATATGTCCCAGATCTGTAAGAAACTGTCCCAAATCGGAAAGTGGCTTTATGGAGGTTTTGATACCTTTGGGTCATCAAAGAGAGGTAGTCCACAGTCTTTTAAAGACCTGTTCAGCTGATAAAGCCAGATTTTCACTGTCAAACTTTCTGTTTTTATCCACGCACCATAACGATAGGCTTTGTCATAGCTGAACAGGTTCTTTGTACTACTAACACATGCAGTTGAGTCACGATCTCCGGTAAGTGCAATTTGCACCTTCACGATTCCACTTACATCTCCGCCTGCTTTCCTTTCCGTTATCCTTGCAATCCATAGGGTCATCCGGTTCTGTTCCCCTGCTGGGAGTGGCTCTTACAAGGAGCTTGCCTTAGCCAACGCTCCCCGATACGATCGTATCCATTCGAGCAGTTTAGCCTTCTTTCTTTGGTGAGTAACTATGTTTTTTCACGGAAACTAGTGAATTTTAAGCCATCAGATCGACTGGTCAGGAAACGCATGTTGGGAAACCACGCGTTTCTTCCATCCATAAAACAAGCCTTTTGCTCTATTATGAAGCACGTTCGCATATTTGTTCTTTTACTGCCTTTGTTGGCCTTCCTTTTTAATTGCAAAAAAGATAACAGCAGCCCGGAGCCGACAGCTGCTTCGCAAACGGAATTGCTGGTAGCGAACAAATGGCTTCTCGACCGCGTGTCGAACACCAACGACCAAACGATTAGCGTGGGACAGATGGGTACCAATACACTTGTTCTGTTCGAGCTTGATATGCAGTTTCGATCGGACGGTACCGTTCGGGCAATCAATCGCTTGACTAGTCAGATTCCTAACGGGGGAACCTGGAAGCTGGCACCCGACTTCAAATCGATGGACGTAGATGTGAACGGGTTTAAAGGAAACTTCCCGATTGTCGAACTGACGCGTACAAAATTGACGCTTCGTCAACGGGCGCCGGTCAGCGGTGTGGAATCAGATATCAATCTGGAATTTAAACCATCGCTCTAACAGGCTGACAGAAGAAGCGGGCCACCTTCCGTACCGTTTATTCGACACTGTATGCCACTTCTCAGATTCGAAACCAAGTCCGGCTTGGAAGAGCCGGGCTTGAAGAAGCGCGGCTTTTTCGTAACAGCTGAAGCAGTCGGAAACCCTGCGAACCAGCCGGTGTTACTGTTACACGGTGGTGGGCAAACACGTCATTCATGGGGCGATTCTGCACACGTTTTGGCCGACGCGGGCTGGTACGCCATCGCCCTCGACGCTCGCGGGCATGGCGACAGCGATTGGTCTCCCAAAGCGCATTACACCCTTGATGATCTGGCTCATGATTTGCGAGCGGTGATTGCTCAGCTTGATCGGAAGCCCGCTCTTGTCGGCGCATCCATGGGCGGCATGACCGCACTGATTGCCGAAGGAGAGCGGCCCGCCGGAAGTGATTCCTTGTGCACGGCCATTGTGCTTGTCGATATCGCTCCCCGTGCCGAGCAAAAAGGAATTGAGCGCATTTTTTCGTTCATGAGCCGCAATCTGGATGGATTTGCCAGTCTGGACGAAGCCGCCGACGCTGTCGCTTCGTATCTACCCAACCGAGCCCGACCGTCGGATCACAGCCGATTGGAGAAAAATCTCCGTTTTCGGCAGGGACGCTATTACTGGCATTGGGACCCGAAGATGCTGGCGTTATGGCAACGCAATTCGGCTCCTGACCAACAGTTACAACACGAAGAACGGCTTTATCGGGCAGCCCGCTCGCTAACTGTACCGACGCTGATCGTGCGCGGAGGCATCAGCGATGTGGTGAGCGAAAACGTGATGGCCGAATTTCTGGACGCAGTTCCTCACGCACAGAGCATCAGCGTCGCTCAGGCAGGCCACATGGTTGCCGGTGACTCCAACCATGCCTTTACGCGAGCCGTAATCGACTTTTTAACGAATAACGTACCACCCGGCCAAGCGAAGTAGACAGTCCTTGAACCGATAATTTTCCCCAGTGCTGCGTTCCCTCCCATTCATTTGCTAATTTGCCCGATCACTCGTTGAGAAATGAAGAACGTTCCCCGTATTCTGACCGCCTGGACCCTTTACGACTGGGCGAACTCGGTGCATTCGCTGGTCATCGTGTCCAGCATATTTCCGGTGTATTTTTCAGCCACCGCCTTAAATGAAACCGGTGGGCCGGTTATTAATTTCCTCGGCTTATCCATCAAAAACTCGGTCCTGTTTTCCTACACCATCTCAGCGGCTTTCCTGTTCACGGCGCTGCTGTCGCCGGTCTGCTCCGCCATTGCGGATTACAGCGGTCGTAAGAAAACATTCATGAAGGTGTTTTGCTATACGGGAGCCATCAGTTGCAGTTTGTTGTATTTCTTTACCAAGGAAACGACCACCTTCGCCGTGATCTGTTTCTGGCTAAGTTTGATCGGTTGGAGCGGTAGCATTGTGTTTTACAATTCCTATCTGCCCGACATTGCCACCGAAGATCAGTTTGACCGGGTGAGCGCGCGGGGCTTTTCGATGGGTTACATCGGCAGCGTAATCCTGATGGTCATCAACCTGGTTGTCATTCTCAAACGTGACTGGTTCGGTAACATCTCCGAAGGACTGGCCTCCCGTATCGCTTTTCTGACGGTGGGTCTATGGTGGATTGGCTTTGCTCAGATCCCGTTCAGCCGCCTGCCCGACGGAACGAAGAAAGTGAAACAGGCTGGCAATTACCTGCTGAATGGCTTTAAAGAACTGCGACACGTCTGGACGGAATTACAGGAACAGCCGCTAGCCAAACGGTTTTTGGTCGCCTTTTTTATCTATAGCATGGGCGTCCAGACGGTGATGTACGTGGCGACGATCTTCGGCAGCGACGAACTCAAACTCCCCGGTCAGAGCCTGATTGTTACAATTCTTTTGATTCAGTTAGTCGCTATTCCCGGCGCTTACGGCTTTTCGTGGCTCTCCGGACGGCTGGGCAACACCTATGCGCTTATGATTGCCGTTACCATATGGATTGTTGTCTGCGCCTGCGCCTATTTTGTGCAGACCGAATCGCAGTTTTTTGGTTTAGCCGCCGTTGTGGGTCTGGTGATGGGTGGTATTCAGTCGCTGTCGCGTTCGACCTATTCCAAGCTGATTCCGGCGAGTACCGATACGGCTTCGTACTTTAGTTTTTACGACGTAACGGAAAAAGCATCGATCGTGCTTGGTACGCTTTTATACGGCCTGATCGAGCAATTAACGGGCAACATGCGTAACAGCATTTTAGCCTTGCTGGTCTTATTTATTATCGGTTTTATGCTGCTGTGGCGTATTCCTTCACAAAAAATTTACGGTCTGCGTGTGGAGAATGCAGAACTTTCGTAAGTTTGCACCACGATCAAGGAGGCAGCAACGCTTTCGTTCAGCAAAGGAGGTTAGCTCAGTTGGTTCAGAGCGCTGCTTTGACAGAGCAGAGGTCAGCGGTTCGAGCCCGCTACTTCCTACCAAAAGCCCTAAATCCACTGAATTTGGGGCTTTTTTATTTTCCTTTGTGTTCTTTCTAGAAAAAAGCTCGACTGGATAATTCTACGTATAGAGCAATCACCCGTGAGCGAATAGAAATTACGAAAGCCCATTGAATACGTGAATTGAGCGGGCGAAAGTGTTCATTCGCTCATTGATCAAGCGTCTTCTACGGAAGCGGTTAATACATCGATCGTCCTAAGATACAGGTTCGCTTATACTAGAATAGCTTACATTTGGCTAATGGGCTGCGGTTGGGGTGTTGTCCAGACCAGATAAGCCAGTAAACTCCAGCAGATGGAAGCATATGCCCCAGAAATTAATAGGATGTATAACGTACCGTTATCAGCAACAGCATCCATGTGAACCAAGGCCGATCCCATCAGTTTGCCTACCAATGCCGTCAGGGGAAGCCACATCCCCACAGCCAGCGGCACATAGCGTCGCCATCCGCGCAAGGTCCCTGCTCGAACTACTATAATTCCTACCAGGAGCATGACGACCATGCAAATAGGCCAGAACGCATCCAGAATCCTGTATAAAACGGTATTGGCATTAGGATCAAGAGCCTGGTAAATGTTCCAGATGTTGGCAATGGCCAGTGTTAGCAAGTTGAGCCGAATCATGAAGTAACCGAAGGAAGAGTTGCCCGTTGCATTCAAACGTATCAGGCCAACTAAGCTGCCCATCCAGGTAAGCATAAAAAATAAACCGACCAGGCCGTCAAAAGCAGATTGCGCTAGAGCAGGATAGCGCATCGGGAGCAGTGGAGCAATCAACATGTAGTGAGCCCCCAGAAGACCAATAGCACCAAGTGTACGATTGGTTAAGGTAAACTGGTTCATAAGCCGTGTATCTGTCGGGTTTTGAGCTGACTTGATCAGCAATCATTGACAGATCAAAATTGGCGCTGAACGGGGAGCGGTTCAACCGACTTTTGTGCCAACTAGCTTAAGAACGTTGTGAATTGACACCCTTCTACTACGAATTGTAAAAGCCCATAATAGGATGTCGTCAAAAAATAGCCTGACGTATTAATGAAGATTAGACGCTACTAATCAATTGATTACCGATTCACTTCGTTGACATAGTGACCAACACGAAGCAGACAGAATACAAAAAGCCTTGATGATGTGTCAATTGATCCGCTACTTATAGTACGTCAACCTCTTGTGCTTAATTCGTCCAGGTTATTTTTCTCGGATTACAACCCGCTCGGCTTTTCCAACCAAAAATATGTACGAGCAAGCGCCAACGAATCCTAACGTACCGATAAAAACGAGCGCCGGGTTAAAATTTCCCTCCTTCGCCAGGTAGCCGATTACGATAGGTACGACAATAGACGCCAGGTTACCCATAAAATTAAACACGCCACCGGTTAAGCCAATCAGGTGTTTCGGTGACAGAATCGATACAAACACCCATGAGATTAGGGCCATGCCCGAACCAAAAAAAGCCAGCGCCATAAAGAAAATGATCATGGTCGTATCGTTCGTATAATTAGCACCAATGATGCTGACAGATAGCAAAAGCCCGGCAATAATGGGTGTCTTACGCGCCACGCTCACCGACGTCCCGGTCTTCACCAGATAGTCGGACACAAAGCCCGACAGCAGCAAACCGGCGCAAGCCGCCAGAAACGGTACAGAAGCCAGATAACCCGATTTGATAAAATCAAGACCACGATATTGCACCAGATAGGTTGGAAACCAGGTCAGAAAAAACCAGAGCGTAGCATTGACGGCAAACTGCCCGATGTACACGCCCCACAAGGTTCGGCTCGAAAAGACCTGTTTGACATTGTGCCAGCTCCAGGCGGATGCTTGCGCTGGTCCTGCCTGTTTCCTACTGATTAACCCTCCTCCCTCTTCGATGTAGTCCAGCTCAGCCTGATTGACGGTCTTGTGATCCAGCGGATCACGGTAGAACAGGTACCAGACCAGCCCCCAAACGATACCGACCAGCCCCGTACCGATAAACAAGCCTTTCCAGCCCGCATAGTACTGAACCGTCACCAAAACGGGGGTCAGAAAGGCCAGGCCAATGAATTGCCCGGAAACGTACAGCGAAATAGCCGACGCCCGTTCATGATCAGGAAACCAGCTGGTCACTACCCGGTTGTTGATCGGATACGAAGGTGCTTCGAACGCACCCGTCGCCAACCGAAGCGAAAACAAACTGGCAAATCCCCGAACAAATGCCTGACAAAGCGTTGCTAAAGACCAGGTAATAAGACAAAACGCGTATAGAACACGCGGAGCAACCCGGTCGGCGATCAGTCCGCCCGGAATTTGCAACAAGGCATAGGACCATCCAAACGCTGAAAAGATATACCCTAATTCCTGTGGCCCTAGCTGTAATTCTTTGCTCAGCGCCGAAGCCGCTACCGCCAGATTGGTGCGATCCAAGTAATTGATCACCACGTTGACGAAAACGAGCGCCAGCATTCCGTACCGAGCCCGCGTTTTCAGGCCGCTTCGTGCTGGCAGCGTTCCTCCGGAGAAATTGCCACTTGGTGAGTTACCACTCGGCGAGGCTTCGTTTAGCGGTTCCATTCAGTAAAGGATTGGTTTAGGAAACTGAGTGTTCAGGATTATATACTGCGCTTTAATCCTGAACATACACTACTTTGCGGTCCAGCCGCCATCGACAGTCAGCATCGAGCCAACCATGTAGCTGGCGGCATCGCTGGCCAGGAAGATAGCCGCTCCCTGAATCTCACGCAGTTCACCCCAGCGGCCCAGGACGGTAGCACCTACCACAAAATTTTTCGCTTCGTCGGTATGGGCAATGGGGATGTTCATCTCCGTTAAAAATGGTCCCGGACAGATGGCGTTGACGTTGATAGCAAACGGCGCCAATTCAATAGCCAGCGCGCGGGTCATCTGCACCACGGCTCCTTTGCTGGCCGTATAGGGTGTCCGGTTTGCCAGTCCGACCAGGCCGAGTGTACTGGCCAGATTGATGATGCTGCCCCGTTTTTGCTCTTTCATGTACGGCGTAACCGCTCTGCAACACAGCCAGGTACCATTGACATTGATCTGCATGACTTTATTGAAATCGTCGGGCGATACGTCGTCGATGGCTCCCCGGATGTTGATACCCGCACTGTTGATGAGTATGTCGATCCGTCCGAACGCGTCGTAGGCAGCTTTCGCCATCGCTTCCGTTTGCCCGATGTCTGTGATGTCGGCACTGTAGGAAAGGGCCCTGGCTCCAAAATGACGAGCGATTTGGTCGGCGGCTGCGGCTCCTTCTTCCGCATTGCGATTGACCAGCATTACGCTGGCTCCCGCCGAGGCTAATCCGGCGGCCATTGCCAGCCCAAGTCCTTTTGACCCACCCGTAATGATGGCGGATTTACCCGTTAAGTCAAACTGTTTAATTCCGGGTAGTGCTTCGTTACTCATCTAAAAAGTTTAGTTGTTTCGGAGATAGATGCTGTCACCAGCTCATCAGTCAAGCCAGTAAAATCGTTTATTTAAGCTCGATCTGGTTTTTGCTGTACGACAGGCAAGCCAGGATGTTTTCTTCTTCGGCAGCCAGCCGGTTATCGGCGGATAGTTGTGATATTCTTGGCAACGCAGCTTTGGCTTTATACTGACGAACCATGCGAAGCGTTCGGGCCAGATCAGCGCCCGGTACATCGGCAAAGGTGGCCCAGTAACCGTCGGTCAGACAGGGGATTTCGAGCGGATCGCGCGTGATCATTTCCAGGTTGAACGTAACGGCTGGATTGTGTTTTTTGCACAGGGCAATGATAGCCGGTATGTCTAAAATACCCGTTCCCAACGGCACTTCGGAAAGCAGAAAGCCATCGGCGTATTCCTCAACGGCCATGTCTTTAACGTGCGTTGTGAATACGAACGGAACAAGTGTCTTGATCACGTCCATCGGATCTTCCAGCAAGGCAATGCTATTGCCAAAATCAAGCGTCACCCCTACCCATTCACTGCCGATTTGTTGAAGAATAGCTGCTAGCTCAGGCGCTCGCCAGTCTTTGTGATTCTCGACGCCCAGCTTGACCTTATGCTTTTGAAGCACAGGTTCGGCCAGTCGTAATGAAGCGAGGGCATTCTTTTTTAACTCCTGAAAAGCCTCCCCAGAATGGTACGTTTCATAACGTCGGCCCGACGAGCAGACGGTACGTAACACCTGAGCCCCAGCGTCTTTGGCATTGACAACCTCGCGCTCAAATTTAGGAACATCCTCTGCTTTTTTGGGTAAACCAATGGAGCCTTCCAGGTACAGACCGAGTTTATCACGCTTAGCCCGAACCTGTTTGGCAAAGTCGGCGGTCCAGTCACTCACGACAACCTGCGCCCCCCCCGCCCCGATCTGGTGGCAGTGATCTAGCAAGTCGAGCGCGTTAGTAAAGCCGGGGTAAGCACTACTCGGCGTTTTTGAGTTCCACCGCATGCCGTACGAATGCACCACAATGCCCATTCCCGTCGTTTTGGCACCATCGGGTAATTGCGGCAACGAAAGAGCCATCGCTCCCATACCTGCTTTTTGCAGAAACACGCGTCTGTCCATCGGCATACAACTGAGCTAGTAGTCTGGTTATTTGGCACTCGCGGCATTTGCTTCGAGCATGTATTTATTCAGCTCGTTAGCCGTCCAAGGAACAACCCGTCCCTGCGACGTAACGCGGGTCATGCCCACCACGCGTTTACCCACTGCCCCGGCCTGATTTCCCCACTCGTTGCGGATGTAGGTCAGGATCGCCGTGATCGCGCCATCGTCCATTGTCGAATGAGCGGGCATCACCGGCAGTATAGCCGGAGCGTCGTACGTTTTCCCGGCTACTTTTACCGGCCCTTCCATACCATGCAGAATAATCAGAGCCAGCCGTTTTTCGTCGCCCAGCACCCAGTCGGAGCCGATGAGCGGGGGAGCAAACCGGTTTAGACCGGCCCCGTCGGTTCCGTGACAACCCGCGCAGGTGCTGAGGTAGTGCTGGCGTCCAAGCGCGAATTGTTTTTGGTCATCCTCGCTGAGCAGGCTCTTTTTTACGGCGACGGCCTTAGCCGCGACATGACCGGGCCATTCAAACATCGACGATAGAGCAGCCAGCCTTGCCGGGTCAACAGGGCTGTTCGATGTCGTTAAAATTCCGGGTGCTGCGGCTAGTTTCACCGGTTTCATTTTCTTTGCCGTACCCGCTATCGACATACCGGTCAGGATGGTTTTGTCCTGCCACCCAAGCGCGGCTTTGTTTGTACTGAGTCGGGTAAGCAGCGCCGTTAGTTCTGCGGTATTCCGCTTCCGAACAATGGCGGTAGTCAGCATTTCCAGAAAGATTTCCTTTGACGGGGTTTGGCCCTGCCACTGGGGTGATTTGAGTAAACTTTGCAGGAACGCATATTCTTTATTTTGCAGACTGCTCATTACGGCATCACGGATTAGGGCCGTTTCTCCGTGTCGTTCTACAATACCCGCCAGCAATGACTGAGCATCTTTCTGATCGAGAACGCTGGCCGACAACGCCATCTGCAAGACCTGCTCGACGGACGCTTTCTGCCACTGGCCCAACAGCTGCTTCCCAAGTTTTTGCCCAATTGCTTTATCGTTTTTTGCGAAGGGTTCCATCAGGCGCAGTGCCGCAGTGCTAACGAGCGGGTCGTGATCGGCAACCAGTTGAAAGAGCACATCCGGCTTGCTCAACGACAAACCATCCAGCGTCCACAGGGCATGAAAACGCCCAAACTTGTTCTCTCCTTTCAAAGCAACAGCAGTAAGCGCTTTCTCGATGCTTTTGTCGTTACGTTCGACCAACAGCCGTTGCGCCATATCCCGGTACCAACCGTCGGGGTTCGACAGTTGCGCTACTAATTCGTCCGGGGAAGCTTTTGTTAATTTCGTTGGCTTGGAAGCGGTCCAGTTTTCGGGGACAATGCGCCAGATACGTCCGGCGGAGAGCGGTTGAAGCAGATGCCGCTCTAACGTCTGCTCTTTCAGATAGGGCGTTATGTAGGCTGAATGCTGAATCAGGCCCCGGTACATATCGGCTATATACAAGGCACCATCGGGTCCGCTAGCCAGATGAACGGGACGAAACCGCTCGTCCGTCGACGCCAGAAACTCGGTGCCCGGATGCGGGTCGTGCGCGTTGATCAACAGCCCTTTTTCTTCCACACTGTTGCGTTTGACCAGATTTCCGGCCGGTTCGCAAACGAATACATTGCCGTAATAAGCGGTTGGCAGAGCTTTACCCCGGTAGAAAAGTGGGGAGCAGGCTGCCGTGAACTCCTGCAATCGCCCTTCTTTGTTTAGTGTTCCGGGTATATACCCACGATTGACGGCGGGGGTAGCCCGGATCGGATAAACCCGACGATCAAGCGTCAGTCCGTAATCGATACCCGTCGTTGGCGTATGGTTTTTGTTGCGCGACAAGTAGTTGGGCGGGACCAGATCGGCGTGTAGCTGCGACCAGTTGTAGTTGTAATATAGGCGACCTTTGTCGTCGTGACTGATCCCCCACTGCCCCCGAAACTCCGTCGAATCGCGTTGCCATTTGCCGTCCGTCAGTCGATACCGGAAGCGGGATTTGGCGTTATAATACCAGTTGTCCATGCTCCGCCAGAGTCCGTTTGGTGCATGTTCCGGCAAACCGTTGCCAGCATATTCTTTATCAATCAGTGTTTTGGTATCTGCTTTGAGGTCACCGTTTGCGTCGCTGGTCATCCACAGCGCCTGATTTTCAACGACCAGCACACCACCCGGCACCAAGGCCATCGCTCTGGGCATGATCAGGCTATCGAGGTAAACCGTGCTGACATCCATCTGGCCATCGCCATTGGTATCTTCCAGCACCGATATACGGCCAACCGGCTTTTCCTCACCTTCACCGTCGATGGTGGGCATAAAACCGCGCATCTCCACGACCCATAGTCGTCCGTCTTCATCGAACGTCATTACAACGGGCGACTGCACCATTGGTTCGGCGGCCACAAGCTGAATTTTCAGGCCCGGCTCCAGCTTAAACGTAGCCAGTTCCTCCGTCGGCGTGCGCACGGGCGATGGCTCATCACCTAGCAGCTGTCCGAATTTAGACCGAAAGCTTAACAAACAGACCAGGCCGGCACCGAGCAGTAACGTATAGTAAGCAGGCTTAACCATGCAATCAATTGACTTTTCCAGTTCAAAAACACTTGTCTTCGATACTAACAAATGTCATATATATAAAGTCCATTGTTGCCAAGAAATACTTCCATTGTTGCCACAAACTTTACCACGACCTTCTTACGACCGGATGTTATGACCGCACTCAAGCAGTAGACGCAGCGCCAACTCGCTTTTGGTCATAGCGAATCTACGTGTATGTTATGTCTAATCGGTTTACGAATCAACTGGCCCTGATTACGGGTGGTGCTGAAGGCATTGGAAAAGGAATTGCCGAACGACTGGCTTCGGAAGGAGCCACTGTCGTTCTGTTCGATAAAAATAAAGACCTGCTGGAACGCACTGTGGCCCAATTCGTCGGCCAGGGCTATAAGGTAAGCGGTCAGGTTGTTGACATTACCCAGGAAGATGCCGTGGCCCAAGCCATTCAAACCGTCCACGGTACGTTTGGACAACTCCACATCATGATTAACTCGGCGGGCATCGTCGGGCCAACGAATACAAAAATCGCCGAGTACACCGTGACGGATTATGACGCCATTTACAACGTCAATCTGCGGGGTGCTTTCCTGATGACAAAGTATGTCATTAAGGCGATGGAGCCGTATAACTACGGGCGTATTCTTCACATGGTGTCTATTGCCGGGAAAGAAGGGAATCCGCTGATGGTTGGTTATTCATCGATGAAAGCCGGACTGATCGGGCTGGTCAAAGGTGTCGGGAAAGAATACGCCGAAACAGGCATCACCGTAAACGGGCTGGCTCCGGCGGTTATTCAAACGGCGATGAACGCGAATACCGCCCCCGAACAACTGGCGTATATGACCGCTAAGATTCCCATGAAACGATTGGGCACGGTCGAAGAAGTAGCGTCCCTGGCGGCCTGGGTTGTTTCCGAAGAAGCCAGTTTTAGCACGGGATTTATCTTCGATCTTTCCGGTGGCCGGGCCACTTATTGAAACAGCACGGGAACAACAGGCTACTTTTTCGCTACTCGTTTACAACCGATTTGGCTTTTGTACACTCCTTAGTAGGGTAACCATAGTAATTCACTAAACCGAAACGACTATGACTCTACTAAAAGCAACACGACGGTTGTCACTGGCAGCACTCGTCGGACTGGGTTTGTCAAATTGCAACACAACCCGTGATGTTGACCCCGTTGACGCAGCGTCATCCTCCACAGTACAGGCTATGCGGGCAAGCTTTGGCTCACTGGCGGGCGAGTGGGTACTGACTAATTACAAGAATCAACCGCTACCGCCTACGCTGCAAAGCCGAACAACGCTAGTGTTAAAAAAAGAGTCCGACGACAATCTGACGGTAGGTGGCCGGAGCTTCGTCAATTACTACGGCGGCTCTTTTCTACTCGATGAAACAAAGGGCCTGATCGTTTCCGCCCAAGGCATCTATTCGACCAAGATCGGTGGATCACCAGAGACTATGCAGGCGGAGAATGACTATTACGCTAATCTGGGCAAAGCAACCTACTTCGAGTTTGATCAGAATGGGCAGCTCCGGCTTTATACGGGTCCCAAAGAAGACGCCAGCACCGAAGTACTTTACTTCACGAAAAAGTAAGTAAGGCAGTTATTTACTGTGGTGTCAGGTTTAAGAACCTGACACCACAGCATCATCGTTTTAGCTCATTTGGGCAGAAAGACGTTTACAGCCGGATGCATGGTGTAGAGTCGGTAACGTCGCCCGTCGTTGACCAGAATACCACTCGATTTGTTGCCGCCAACAATAGGGTTTCCTGCGTATTTTTTCCAGTTGATCAGGTCTTTCGACACCGCTACATTAGTCGTCCATTCACGCCAATCCGCAAACGCCGATGCGTGGTAATACGCGTAATAAAGCCCTTTATAGTGAATGATTTGATTCATCGCAATGGCGTGTTGGTCGTAGTCGTCCGGACCTTTCGTGAGTACGGGCTCGTCCTGTACGTTCGTCCACAGCTTCAGATCGTCCGACGTAGCCAGCCATACCGCCTGGTCTTTGCGCTCGTAAAAAAGGTACCACATATGCGGTCCTTTCCAGACCGTCGGCGTTCCGTAAGGACCTTTGCTGATCGGCTGACCGTTCGTTAAGCGAATGTCGAGCGGTCCCTTCTCCTGCCAGTTGATGCGGTCGGTTGACGTTAGTAGATGCGCAATGTCGTCCTTACCCTCGGCGAACATATAATACGTTCCCTCGTGTTTTACCACCGTCAAATCCTCAACCCAACTGGTCTTTAAGACAGGATTGTTTTTGTAGCGCGTCCAGTTCAGCCCATCCGATGAGGTTGCGTACCCCAGATACCTGGTTTTATCGTCGCCCTCTTCGTAGCCCGTATACCACAGATGATAGCCATCGGCTTCGTGCAGAATGTACCCCCGCTCGCGAATTTTTTGATCCCACGTGTTCGTCCCCGTGCCCGAAAAAACCGGGTTGCCCTTGTAAGGGGTAAACGAGACAAGCTCCGGTGGAAAGTCTGGGTCCTGTTTCGAGGACTGACTTCTGCCCGGAGTTAAACCGGTCAGCAATAGTCCAAAAAAAAGTACGTACCGCTTCATATACCTTCTTTTTTGCATTCGTCTGACTGTACTATCGTCTCATGTTCAGGTAAAGATCTTCAACTTTCTGCCTGGCCCAATGCGTTTTGCGCAGAAACGTAAGGCTTGATTTAATGCTTGGGTTGTCGGTAAAACAGCGAATAGGAACCTGGTCACCCAGACGCTTCCAACCATAGAAAGCTACCAATTCGTTGAGAATGGCTTCGAGCGTTTTGCCGTGTAACGGGTTATTGGGTTGTGTTTCGGGCATAGTCGTTTGTGCGGTTTGATCCGCCCGCTGGCTAATTAAGTACTAAAGCAGTAATAGTTTAGAGCATTTTATGACTGCGTTTTTGTCCTGCTGACCGGTCCGCTGGTGCGGCAGGACAAAATAACCTAGCGTATTTTCGATGATGTATTTACCTGTTTTACCTTAGCATAAAAGGTTGTGCAAATTAGGACACAAGATCTGGATAAAAAACGTTGCACTGAGAATGCAGCCATACATCCGTCTTGAATGGTCTAGCCAATTATCTTTGGCGCGTACGCGCATTAATCAACGTCAATTATGGAATACAGGCAGTTAGGCGCTTCGGGATTGCGCGTCCCTGTTTTAAGTTTTGGCACGGGCACCTTCGGGGGCGGAAACCCATTTTTCAAAGCCTGGGGCAGCACGCAGGTTGACGAGGCCCGTCGCATGATAGGCCTTTGTCTTGACGCCGGGGTCAATCTGTTCGATACGTCGAACGTTTATTCGAACGGGATGTCGGAAGAGATTCTGGGAAAAGCTTTGGAAGGAAAGCGCGATCAGGTCATTATTTCGACCAAAGCGACCTTTCCGATGAGCGCCGACACGAACGATATGGGCTCGTCGCGCTATCACCTGACCAAAGCCTGCGAAGATAGTCTCCGACGGTTGAATACGGATCACATCGACATTTACCACATGCACGGCTTTGATGCGCTTACGCCGGTTGACGAAACGCTGCGTACGCTCGACGGTCTGGTGCAAAGTGGCAAAGTGCGCTATATCGCCTGTTCGAATTTTTCGGGCTGGCACCTGATGAAGTCACTGGCAGTTTCAGAAAAGTACGGCTGGGCGCGCTACGTAGGCCATCAGGCGTATTATTCACTCGTCAGCCGGGAATTTGAGTGGGAACTGATGCCGCTGGGTATCGATCAGAACGTAGGCACGCTAGTCTGGAGTCCACTATCGGCGGGGCGACTGAGTGGTAAGTATCGCCGGGATCAACCCATGCCGGAAGACGCCCGGATTGCGCAGGGCGGTGGCGAAGGCCCACCCATTCCCGACGATCTGTTTTATGGCATTATCGATACGCTGAACGAAATTGCGGCCGAAACGGGCAAAACCGTTCCGCAGGTAGCCCTGAACTGGGTTTTGCAGCGCCCTACCGTTTCAACGCTCGTTATCGGTGCGCGAACGGAAGAACAGCTCAAACAAAATCTGGGCGCAGTAGGCTGGCAGTTGACCAAAGAGCAGGTAGCCAGGCTCGACGCAGCCAGCCATCGCGATCCCATTTATCCGTATTGGCACCAACGCTCGGTTTCGTCGCAAATCAACCCGCCACCCGTTGGCTGATCAAAAGTCGTTTGTGCTACCAGACACAGAAACGTCAGCTCATCTGGCCCGCATGGGCACCTGTCCCGGCGTTTCTGTGTTTGCTGGACAGAGACAGCTATTCATCACTAATCCTTCTAAAACCAATGCCAGCCGTTTACAGCAAACGCTTTGGTTTATTCCGTAATCCAGCCGTTGGGTGTGAGCTCCAAACGCTCGATCCTGTCCGGGATCATCAGCGCATGGTTCATCTGCTGACGGCCTATGAATTTCCGTTTGACATCACCCGCGCGCTCGAACTGGCCTTGTTTCACACCTACGCCAGTCCGCGGGTGTCGGGCTTGCTGGCTCGCACGGGTGAGTTTGAGCGGCACGGGCAGAAACGGTACGACGACACGAGTCGCCTGATTGGGCAGTTTATGGAGTCAGGGTACGACAGCGATAAAGGACAGCGGGCCATTGCGCACATGAACCTGATTCACAGCCATTACCGAATCGATAACGCCGATTACCTGTTCGTGCTGGCTACGTTTGTCTTTTACCCGATTGACTGGCTGAATCAGTACGGTTGGCGAAAGCTAACCAATTCGGAAGAGCTCGCATTTTTCTATTTCTTTCGGGAAGTAGGTCGTCGGATGAACCTGAGCGAGCTACCCGATACGATAGCGGACTTGCAAGCCTTTGTTGATGCCTACGAAGCGAAGTATTTCCGGTATACCGAAAGCAACCAACGCATCGCCGACGCTACCGTCAAAATCGTACAGGGCTGGTTTCCGCGCTTTCTGCACCCACTGGTACAGCCTACCTTTTCGGCCCTGATTCCGGAAAAGCTACGGCTTGCCTTTGGGTACCAGCGGCCACCCGACTGGTTTACCGGTTTGGCCCAGGGGGCGCTGTGGCTCCGCAAGTGGCCCCTGCGCTGGATTACGTTTAAACCGTATCCGTACCTGATCGAAAAAAGCTCGTTCCGGTATTACCCCGCCGGACCACCCGATATTGAAGCCGTTGGGCCGGATAAAATCATCAACAGTCAACCCCGATAGGTTGTCACAGTAGGAACTGTAGGCTTGCCTTGTTTTTAACCCGTACAGCGTTGTTTTTTGCGGTAAGCTTTGTCCGCTATGCTCTCGTTACAACACGAAATTTTTCTGGAAGTCGCCCGGCTGCTCAGCTTTACCAAAGCGGGCCAGATTTTGTTTCTGAGCCAGTCGGCCATCAGCAAGCACATTAAGGCGCTAGAAGCTTTCTACAAAACCGCTTTGTTCGAGCGGCACGGCAACACCATCAGCCTGACCCAGGCTGGGGAGCTATTGTACCAGAAAGGGCTCGAAGCGATTCAGCTAAAAACGGAGCTACACGAGCAATTACACCACCTCAACGCCAGCTTTCTGCCCACGACCCGATTGGCGGTAGGTTCGAGCACGACCATTACGCTTTACGTGTTGCCAACGGTTCTTTCGTCCTACCTGCGGCAACATGCCAACATGCAGATTCAGGTCCTGAACCGCAATTCGAGTAATATCCAGAAAGCCCTGCTCGACCACGAAATTGACGTTGGCATTGTCGAAAGCTTAACGCAGGTTAACACATTGACGTACACGCCCTTCATCACCGATCAGGTGTTGGCGGTATGCTCCCGCAATAGTCCTCTCCGCGACAAGACATTGTCCGTGACCGATATTCCGCACGTACCTTTAGCCGTTCGCGAGCAAGGGTCCGGCACCCTGGCCGTGGTAGAAGATACGCTGCAAAAAAACGGCATCCGCCCCGCTGATCTACGGATTCTTATTCGGCTTGGCGGTACGGAAGCGCTGAAAAACTTTGTCCTGGCGGATACCTGTCTGGCTTTTTTGCCGAAGCGGGCCATCCTGAAAGAACTGGCTGCGGGCGAACTGGTGGAAGTGCCCATCGAAAACCTGACCATCGAACGGACGTTCTACTTTATTCAACGCAAAGGCACCGAAAATAATCCGCTGGTCAACGCCTTTATCCGCTTCGTCCGGCGTTATTATTCACTACTGGAATAACCCATTCCAAAACATCGTTTGCGCCGGGTTCTCTAGACTGTCAACTTGCTTCAAAGTTGACAACCATGACTACAACCGCCACTTCATCATTAATTCAGTCCTTACAGTGCTCAAACTGCGGGCAAGCCTATTCGCCGTTTGTTCGGCAAACGCTGTCGGTCTGCTGCCACGCCCCGCTATTGAGTCGGTATGATCTCGAAGCGGGCTTCGCCAAATCAGCATTGATCCATCGTGACAAATCGCTCTGGCGCTACGCCGAGATACTACCGGTCATAGAGCCTGAAAACCGGGTTACCTTAGGTGAAGGCTTCACTCCTCTTTTTTCGCTGCCCCGATTGGCCGAGCGGTATTCACTGCAACAGCTTACGTTGAAAGACGAAGGACTTAACCCAACCGGATCGTTCAAAGCCCGTGGATTAAGTCTGGCGGTATCGAAGGCAAAGGAAAATGGCGAGAAAGCCTGTATTGTCCCAACGGCGGGTAATGCGGGTGTCGCGATGGCGGCCTACTGCGCGCGGGCGGGTCTGGAAGCCGTAGTTGTTATGCCTCGCCACACGCCGGAAGCCTTCCGGGAAGAATGTATGGCGTACGGCGCTACCGTTGTGCTGATCGACGGATTAATCAACGATTGTGCGGCTAAGGTCCAGGAGATGAACCGCAACGGTGACTACTTCGACGTTTCGACGCTAAAAGAACCGTACCGGCTGGAAGGCAAAAAAACGATGGGCTACGAAATTGCGGAGCAACTAGACTGGCAATTACCCGACGTGATCATGTATCCTACCGGCGGGGGAACCGGTTTGATCGGTATCTGGAAAGCGTTTACCGAAATGAAACAACTCGGCTGGCTCACGCCCGACCAGCCACTCCCCCGGCTCGTGGCGGTACAGGCGGAAAACTGCCGTCCCGTTGTCGATACGTTTTGGGGTCGGCAGGCGAACAGTAAACAGTACGTCGGTCAACCTACGCTGGCGAACGGACTGGCTGTTCCCCGCCCCATCGGTGAGCCGCTGATGCTACAGGTGTTGCAGGAGTCCGGCGGTACAGCCCTAGCGGTCTCGGAAGAACAGATGCTGGAAGGCGTTCGGGAGTTGGGTCGTTACGAAGGAATCTTTGTTGCTCCCGAAGGGGGGGCCATCTGGGCTGCGGCAAAGCAACTGATTCAGCAGGGTTGGCTCCATCCGGAAGAACACATTGTATTGCTCAATACCGGCTCTGGTCAAAAATACCTCGACAACGTAAAAGGAATTTGGTAGCCTTAAGTCGCATGTTAGCCGATCATGCTAGGAGAGAAAGCGTTAGAAACCGCATTCCGGCCGCTTTGGGTAGCTAAAGCGGCCTTGTTGTTTATCCGCTTTTCATTCCTGGCCATCCATGACAAGACTACGCACACTTTCTACTGCCTGGTTACTGTTGCTGACAACGAAAATCCTGGCGCAGACGAGCGGCACATTTCAATTACATCCTCAAAACCCGCACTATTTCGCCTATCAAAACAAACCCATGATCCTGGTCGGGTCGGGCGAGCATTATGGTTCCGTAATCAATCTCGATTTCGACTATAAAGCGTACCTGCGTGCTACGGCTGGTGACGGCATGAACACGACCCGTTTGTTTACGGGAGCTTACGTCGAAAAGTTGGGCGATTTTGGCATTATGAAAAATACCCTGGCCCCCGCCGAAGGTCGGCTCCTGTTGCCCTGGCAGAGAAGCCCTAACACGACCGGCTACGCGCTCGGCGGCAACCGATTCGACCTGACGCAGTGGGATGATGCGTATTTTGCCCGTCTGGCCGACTTTGTGGCCGAAGCCCAAAAGCACGGTGTTATCGTGGAGGTGAATCTATTCTCCGCTCATTACGCCGATGGGTGGAATTACAGCGCGTTCAATCCGAAAAACAACGTCAACCAGACCGACAGTGTAGCCGCTTCGCTGGTCAATACACTGCAAAACGGTAGTATTCTGGGGTATCAGGAGCGCTACGTTCGACGGATTGTCCGCACCCTGAATCGCTTTCCGAACATCTACTTTGAAATCCAGAACGAACCCTGGGCCAATCAGACCGATATTGTGCTGCGCAGCAACGAGTACGGACCGGATAACGACTGGCGATCAACGCTTCAGGTTGTTTCCCAACGATCTAACGACTGGCAGCGACAGGTAGCTCGCTGGATTAAAGACGAAGAACGGCAACTAACCAACAAGCACCTGATCTCGCAGGATATCAGCAACTTTCATTACCCCGTTGCCGACGCCGACCCGAACGTATCTATTTTTACGTTTCACTACGCGCTGCCCATTGCGGTTACTGAAAATTACCACTTAGGTAAAGTCATTGGCTTCAACGAAACGGGTTTTGCCGGACGCGCCGACTCCACCTTTCGGCGGCAAGCGTGGCGATTCCTGATGGCAGGCGGAGGTTTGTTCAACCAGCTCGACTACTCTTATTCGGTAGGCTCCGAAATGGGTCAGGATACCACCTATAAAGCACCGGGTGGCGGAAGTCCTGCGTTACGCGCTCAGTTCAAGGTACTGAAAGATTTTTTCGACAAGCTGCCGTTTGTCCAGCTCCGTCCCGATCATGCACTCGTCACCGCTTCGCCGGGAGCTATGACGCAGACGTTGAGCGACGGACGCACCCAATGGATACTTTATTACGAATCAATGTCCGCAAAGCCGTATGATCTAACGCTTAATTTGCCGAAAGGATCGTATCAGGTTGCCTGGATGGATGCGCTAACGGGAAAATCAATCGGGCAGACCACCCTGGCGAATGGACAGTTGACTGTACCTGCCGGACGTACCGATAAAGTGGCGATCATCAAAGTGGCAGACCGGAACTAAGCAGAAACAAATTTGTACCCCTGCGGTTGGTACAGCAAACCAGCCGCTACCATTCCCGCTAAGACGAGTTTTGGTAAGCGTCATCAAAACCAATTCATGCCCATTACCCCCGATTCAGCAGCGGCTCTCGACCACCTGGCGCAAGACCCGGTTATAGCCCGGCTGATGGCCGAAACGCCCGATCCCAAAGTTTTTAATGATTACGCCGATGACGTTTATCTGGCCCTGCTCGAAAGCATTGTTTCGCAACAAATCTCGGTGAAAGCGGCTGACGCTATTTTTACCCGCTTTCGGCTTTTGTTCTCGGATGGTTACCCACACGCCCGTGATTTGCTTTTGAAAACAACCGAGGAATTACGCAGCGCGGGTCTGTCCGGTCAAAAGATCAAGTACCTGCAAAGTGTCGCGGAGTTTTCGCTGGTTAACCCCATCGACCGGGCGCACCTTGATCCGATGACTGACGAAGCGATTGTGCAGTACCTCATTCCCATCAAGGGGGTGGGCCGGTGGACCGTCGAAATGCTCCTGATGTTTGTGCTGGATCGGCCCGACGTTTTCCCGATTGATGATCTGGTTATTCGCCAGCGGATGATCCTGGCCTACCCGGAGCAAACGAACGGACTTACCGGAAAAACGTTATATAACGCACTGCACCAGATTGCCGATGCCTGGCGGCCCTACCGAACTACCGCCTGCCGGTATCTGTGGCGCTGGAAACCTTGACCAATCCGTTATATTTTCTTTACGCTGACGGCTACCTTCGACTCCACCTTGATTAACACCTGAACCCCGTCGGGCCGGACAACTACCCGCTCGGGCACCAGCCGGAATGCGTCGATGTCGAGGGCCGTTTTTTTTCCGGCTCCCCCACGGGCAAAGGCCGTTTCAATCTTTTCGGGAATACCCGCAATCTGGTGGCGCAGGGGTATGACCATCACCGACTGGAGGGTATCGCGGAGGTGATCATGGAGTAGCCAGTCAGCCGTAGCGAACAGCCGTTCTTTCGTATCTACATCAAAATCAAGATCTTTGATCTGCAAGGTATTGCTCAACGTATCGTAACTCGGCTGACCATGAAAATACAACGTTCCGTTGACAGCTCCGGTGACTTCGGTTTTTAGAATCAACGAATGGCCTCCACCATAAACAGTTGCGTTTTTTATCTTGACCTTTCCACCCGCTAGGCCCAGCTTTTGCTCCGTCAGCGCGCGGGCTACGACTCGGTTAACATCGTTAAACGGAATAAACGCCCTCACCTTCAACCGCGACGATTCCGGCGTTTTAGCCCGTCTCAGCAGGCGGGGCAGCCGCTCCAATTCGGTAGCAACGGGCATCGCTCCTACCTTCGTTTCAACCCGAAAGGCGATTTGAAGCGGTACAGTTATGCGCTTTTTGTCCCCAAAGACGGGAGCCGCTGCGATGCTGAAGGGCTTGGGAACAATCCAGATTTCTTCGGGCTTTTTAGCGATTCGCAATGGTTTTTGCATATCCCGCCAGACCTTACGGATGTGTCGATCCAGCCGTAATTCATTGTGAACCGCCTGATCAATAGCGCCTTCGATTTCTGCTTTCCGTTTGTCGAGCATACTTTCGGCTAGCTTGGTCACGCCAATTTTCACGCCCAGCAAACGCACGGTGGGCTGTTCAATCCACTGGTAATTTTCAAAACGGGAATGGGTATTCAAGCGCCAGTTTGACGCAATGTCGAGCGGACTCACGAAGTTGACGGAAAGCGCACAGAGCGAGCGTCTTTTGCGTTTCTTACTGATGCCAATTGGATTGGTGTACCACACCCGCAACGGCGCAGAAAACGACACCTTCCGATTCGCATACTGGATACGAACGGGACCCGTGCGTTCGACCCGAAGGTGCCAGGCTTCCCCCTTTTTGCCTTCGAACGTTTCTTCGGGAACGAGCACAACACCAAGCGATTGGTTGATCTTCTGCTCCAGATCCCTGATTTTGAAGGTAACCTCACCCGCCACGTATGAAATGGGCTCCGGGATAGGAGGCTCGAAATCCTGGGTTACGGGTGGTTTTGGGCGGACACGATGGCAACTCACGGAACCGATCAAGGCCGCTGCTATAAAAAATAGTCCGATGATTCGTTGTGCTTTCACTGCAACAACAAACCATTAGCTAACAAAAATGTTAAAGCCGAAAACACTTATTCATTTGACGGCACTTACGCGAGATGATTTCGCGTCCGTAGCGCAGCCACAGCCCTTACCACAGCCCGCCTTTTTTTTGGAAAAGCTTTGGTAAGCCCGGCTTCCTAAATACCCTAAGGCAAGCACAAAAACCAGCACAATAATCAACTCCTGCATGGCTCGCTAGATTACTTGATGGCCAGTCAGACCCGAAATACATTCGTTTGTCATTCACTGTCTGACTGGCTGTATATATTAGTCAACGTTGTTTTGAAGCCAACCGTTCCGGGCGGCCAGCCGATAGATGTGCTGATAATGATGCTCACCATGCCAGGCATATATCCCGATCACTTCCGACACAGGAAACGACCGCTGACTGGCAGGGTGAAAATAGGTACGGTTTAGCTGGTCCTCACTGAGCGATTCGAGAACAGTTGTCCAACGCTGGTGCAGATTTCTCAGAATAACCAGCGACGAAGCGATTTCAAGCGAGTAATCGGGTAGTTTGGCCCATTCGCCTTCTTCGTAGGGAGAAATGGTTGGATTGTCCTCCGTAAGTGCCAGCTTCGTTCGGACGTAGGCGTTGATATGGCTGTCGGCAACGTGATGCACCACCTGCCGAACGGTCCAGCCTTCGGGTCGGTAGGGCGTGTCCAACCGGTCGTCGCCCCACTTCCCGACTAGTTCCGTTAGTCGGATGGGCATTTCGGCAATGGACCTAATTTGTCCTTTTAATTCTTCAGGTGAAAATACGCTCCCGTGCGCAAAGTGGCCGATGGGGTAGCGGAGACTATCGATATCCTGCATTTGCTAAGCTGATTTGACGATTTTTAGAAACAACTCGTTTTACCGCCAATAGTCCTGAATGACGCGCAATAGCTCCGAATGCATACCGGAACCCGCTATAACATCCCCTCGAAACAGAAACGCATCGCCCCCCTCAAAGTCCGTAACCACACCACCCGCTTCCTGCACGAGCAATACCCCCGCAGCCATATCCCACGAGTTGAGATTGTATTCGTAAAAAGCTTCAAACCGTCCGCAGGCTACGTAAGCCAGGTCGATAGCCGCCGATCCCATCCGGCGCAGGCCGTGCGTTTGCTGCATTAGCGTCTCCAGAATTTGCAGGTACTTTTGCATCTGATCGAAGCTGTAGTACGGAAAACCCGTCGCGATCAGGCTTTCCCCCAGTTGCGTAGCGGGCGAAACGGAAATCTTGCTGCCGTTGCAATACGCGCCCCCACCCTGCCAGGCCGAAAAACACTCCGCTCTGTTTGGGTCGTAGATCACGCCAGCAATGGGCGTGCTACCCAGCGCCAGACCGATGCTGACCGAAAACACCGGTAGATTATGGATAAAATTGGCGGTACCATCGAGCGGATCGATGATCCAGTTGAGCGCGGTCGGGTCGGCTTCCTGCCCCGTGGTTCCTTCCTCCGTGATGAAACCAGCCTGGGGTAGCAACTGGTTGAGCCGGGCAACGAGTTGCTTCTCGGTTTCTTTATCGACGTAAGAAACGAGGTTGTTGAGTCCTTTGTACTCAATGTCATCCCGCTGAAATCGGCTGCGCTCCTGAAGCAGAAACGCCCCAGCATCGGTGGCAATGGCGCAGATGTCGCTCGTAAGCGCAGCTAAATCGAGAGAAGAAAAATCTGATTCGTTTGAAGTCATTCGAAGATAAGCCATTTTGGCTCTTAAGATATAAAAAAGCCGAAACAGGAGCCGTTTGTTTGCCCGCAATTCCATTCTGCGCGACCTTTGTTTACATGATTATTGACCTACGAAGCGACACGATTACGCAACCGACGCCCGCCATGCGCGAGGCTATGTTTACGGCTCAACTAGGCGACGATGTGCTGGGTGACGACCCGACCGTCAATGCCCTCGAAGCGAAAGCAGCCGCCTTGTTCGGTATGGAAGCCGCGCTTTTCTGCGCGTCGGGCACGATGACCAACCAATTGGCGATTCGTACGCACACCCGCCCCGGCGACGACGTGATCTGTGATTACCTGTCCCATGTGTACCAGTACGAAGGCGGTGGTATTTCGGTCAATGCGCTGGCGTCGGCCAGTCTGCCGCAGGGCGAACGCGGTAAACTTACCCCCGATCTGATCCGCGAATACATTTACAACCCCGCCGATTCGCACAAACCGTTATCCCGGCTGGTGGTGCTGGAAAACACGGTCAACAAAGGAGGAGGCTGCTACTATACCGTTCCCGAAATTGCGGCCATCCGGCAAGTCTGCGACGAGCATGGTTTGATCCTGCATCTCGACGGTGCTCGCCTGTTCAACGCGCTCGTCGAAACAGGTGATCCCACGGAAGCGTACGGCCAACTTTTTGATTCGATCAGCATTTGTCTATCGAAAGGATTAGGCTGTCCGGTCGGTTCGCTGTTGATCGGAAAGGCCGACATGATCCGTCAGGCCCGGCGGTATCGTAAGCTCATGGGTGGTGGCTGGCGGCAAGCCGGATTTCTGGCGGCAGCGGGTATCTACGCGCTCGATCACCACATCGACCGACTAAAAATCGACCATGCCCGCGCCCGTAAAATCGGCATCATGCTCGAACAAGTCCCTGAAGTAGAGAGCATTTTACCGATTGACACCAATATCGTAATTTTTAAGCTGTCGGCAAACCTCTTAGCGACCGATTATGTTGCACAATTAGAAGCGAAGGGGATTCGTAGTGTAGCATTCGGCAAGCATTTGGTCCGTTTTGTAACCCACCTCGACTTAACGGACGAGATGATGACGAATCTGGAATTACGCTTACGTTGATTTCAGGTCTGGTATACAGTCCGCTACCGAGTGCCGAGCACAAGCATTATTTTGTCCATCAAAGACGGTCTAAAATTTCGTTTCTATACCTTTTTGTCATCCCTCCTGCCGCACCGGCGGACCGGTCGGGATGACAAAAATTATCCGCTTTAGTTTATCAAGGAAAAACCTAGGCAGTCTATTAAAAAATCAGGTTAATTCCGCCGGAACAGTCAACACCTATGCATATACAAGTTAGAACCTTACAGAAAGAAGATTACCATGACCTCAAAGAGGCCATGATCGAAGTGTACAGTGGTATCGGTGGCGATTACTGGTCGAAAAGTTCGATCAACAAGCTGCTGAATATTTTTCCGGAAGGTCAGTTCTGCGTAGAAGTAGACGGTAAAGTCGTTGCCAGCGCGCTGGCTATCCGGGTCAAGTACGACCAGTTCGGCGACAACCACACCTATTACGAAATCACAGGCGGCTACTCGTTTAAAACGCACAACGACGGCGGAGATTACCTCTACGGGATTGAAGTCTTCGTGCATCCCGACTACCGCGATTTGCGGCTGGGTCGGCGGCTGTACGATGCCCGCAAGGAATTGTGCGAGCAGCTGAACTTAAAAGGGATTCTGGCGGGTGGTCGCATTCCAAACTACAGCAAATACGCCGATGAACTGTCACCCCGCGAGTACATCGCCAAGGTAAAGCAAAAAGAAATTTACGACCCAACGCTTACGTTCCAGCTCTCGAACGATTTTCACGTTCGGAAGGTGCTGCGCGGCTACCTACCCGGCGATTCGGAATCGAAGGAATACGCAACGCTGCTGGAATGGATCAATATCTACTACGTTGTTGAGAAAGACAAAAAGCCGCATACCGACTCAATTATCCGGCTTGGCGTCATTCAGTGGCAGATGCGTCTGTTCAAAAACCTGGCGTCATTTCTCGACCAGATCGAGTTCTTCGTGAATGCGGTGAGTGATTACCGGGCCGATTTCATGGTGTTGCCGGAGTTTTTCAATACACCGCTGATGGCCGATTTCAACGATCTGCCAGAGCCGGTAGCGATTCGGAAACTCGCCGACTTTACCGAACCGGTGCGCGAAAAACTTTGCGAACTGGCGATTTCCTACAACGTCAATATTGTGGGCGGCAGTATGCCGCTCGTTGACGACGATGGTAAGCTCTACAACGTCGCTTACCTCTGCCGCCGGGATGGCTCCTGGGAAGAGTACCGGAAGATTCACATTACGCCGAATGAAGTGAAGCACTACGGTATGGTGGGCGGCTACGAAATCCGGGCGTTTGATACGGATTGTGGGAAGATCGGAATGCTGATCTGCTACGATGTTGAGTTCCCTGAACTGGGTCGGATTCTGGCGCAGCAGGGCATGCAGATTCTGTTCGTCCCTTTCCTGACCGATACGCAGAATGGTTACTCACGCGTACGCCACTGCGCGCAGGCACGGGCTATCGAAAACGAATGCTACGTCGCCATTTCGGGCTGCGTCGGCAATCTCCCGAAGGTGCATAACATGGACATCAACTACGCCCAATCGGCGGTGTTTACTCCCTCGGATTTTCAGTTCCCGACTAATGCGGTCAAAGCCGAAGCAACCGCCAACACGGAAATGGTGCTTATTGCCGACGTTGATTTGAGTCTGCTCAAGGAGCTTCACGAACACGGCTCGGTGCAGGTGCTTAAAGACCGCCGGACGGATCTATACGACGTTACGTTGAAGAAAGCAGCCAAGAAAGCGTTGAAACAGAAGAAAGCATCGGCAGACAACGACCCGGAAGTAGTAGCTCCCGTCATCGTCGTGGCCGAGTAATCGATCGCATAATACACTAAAGAAGAGGACCCGAAGCACTCACTAGTAAGTGCTTCGGGTCCTCTCTTTATTTAACTAACGTGAATAATGACCTTTATTTATTGATAGTCAACGAATTGATGATCAATTTTTGTTCTATTTTTTGTCATCCCGACGGCGACACGCTACGAGCCGTTCTTTATTCCCCCGCCATGGGATCGGGCTTACCGTCGGGATCACCTTGTACAGTGCCGTGCGTAGGCAGCTTGTTTCCACGGATAAACAACAACCCGGCTACGTGGGGTGCGGCCATTGAGGTTCCGCTCAGAATAGCGTATTTACCGCCTTTGTACGTCGACGTGATCCGAACGCCGTACGCACAGACATCCACGCTGCTACCGAAATTAGAAAACGAAGCAAAGTTGTTATTTTTGTCCATCGCCGATACGGTAAAAACGTTGGCGTGGTTCACCCGTGCGGGCGAGTAGCTATCGCTGTTTTTGCCGTCGTTGCCAGCCGCAATCGCGAACAGAATACCCGCATTGGCCGCCTGGAGAATAGACCGCTCCAGCGAGTTGGATATTCCTTCTCCGCCGAGGCTCATGTTCACCACATCACCCTCTTTACCATTCTGCACCACATAGTTGACCGCCTGGATAATGCCCGACAAGCGCCCTTCACCTTCGTCGTCCAACACCCGTAATGCGACCAGCTTCGCCCCCGAAGCGATACCCGTTACCCCAACGTTGTTGTTTTTAGCCCCAATAATTCCGGCCACGTGCGTACCGTGACCGTTCTCGTCGTCCGCTGAAGTTTGGCCGCTCACAAATGATCGGCTCCGGGTTAGATCGACATTCAGGTCTGGGTGGTCTAGATCGATACCCGTATCAATGATCCAGACGGTTTTATCGGTTTGGACATCCCCCCGCCCATAGCCGGTTTGCTGAATGTTCCAGAGCAGCGTTGACGACGTTTGCACATCCACGCAATTGCAGATCGACATGATCCGGTCGGGTTCGACCGAGGCCACCGCCGGGTCTTGCCGGACTCGGTTTAATTCGTCGGCGGATAAATGCGCCAAAAAGCTGGTTTGCTCACCCGCACCGAGCACATCGACCTGCGGATCGGCCACCTGATAGCTCGTCAGCAGTTGTTCGGCAGTCGTTTCGACGGCGGCCATCCGGGCACCCGATGCCGTCGGCAGGGTTTGCGTTGGCTGATAGGTAACAATGTATGAACCGGCAATCGTCTGACCGTTGGTCGTTGACGCTTTGACCAGACAGTCGGCCGAAAAAGTTGGCTCTACGTCGCGGTCGCTCTGACAACCCAGCAAACCAAAGCCAATGAAAACGACGTTGGTGATCGTCGCCAGCGAAAGAAATCGTCGCATGAATACGTACGGATTCAAAGAAATGAAACGAGAATAAAAGGCGTATACGTTCAGATCATGCGGTTCTTTTCCAAGGACTTGCTTATACTACGCAAATCAGGACCAAAACGTGTCATTTCAAGGCGTATTTTTTGCCTGATTTCGTAGCGGAATAAATACGACCCGCCCCGCTGCCGGAAAGCGTGTTTCGGCGATTGGGCGCCCGTAACGCCGGTAGAATTCGCCCACCTGATCCGATGTCAACAGACCGGGATAGAGGTTGATGCCGGCGAAGTGATTAGTTCGCAGAAACGCATCCAGAAACTGCCAGTCCTGTCCGGTAAATACATAGCCGGGCCGTAACAACCGGGGCCATTCGTCGCGCAGAAACGGCTGGATGTGAGTCGGATGCAGACGACCGAAATATTGCCCGACAACATTTTTGTCGTAAAAACGGCGGAACGTAAAAACGGCATTCTGCTGGTCATAATACGGGCAAAGACCTTCTTTTGCCCCCACCCCGTCGGCCCCCACGGCGCAGAAGGGCCAATCGAGTACCGCTACGCCGGGTTGCTGCTTCACGACGGCACAGTAGCGGATCAAACTTTCCGAGGCTACGTTGATGGGCATCCGTAACCGTTGACTGTAGCCTGTATACCACTCTGCTGCCATAAGGACACTTAACACCACGCTTAGACCAAGAGCCAATGGGCTACGTGATGGTCTTATAGGCAATGCCAGAAGCCCCAGCAAAACAGGGTAAATCAAACTGGCTCGCCCGCCGTGCCGGTTGAAACTAAACCAGGGAAACAGTTTCAGCGTCGGTATCAATACCGGATGATAAAGCAGACAAAGGATCAGCATGGTTACCACCGGCAGCCACAGCGCCACGCGTCGGCGAATCTGCCACCAGCCCAGAACGGCTAAAACAACCAGATACAATCCCGGACTTCCTTGCGCGTAGCTTTCAAAGGTGTCCCGCAGATATGGTTTGTAATCGAAGGCAAACGTATGCAGACCGGGCAGATGCGGAATAAGCAACCGCAACGGGTGCGACCAAGCCCTGAGTTCGGGTACAGCGCCAAAATCAAATTGCCAGGCGGTAAACGCAATCTGCAAGGTCAACGGCAGATACAGCCAGGCACTCACAACAATGAGCGTTAGAGCCATCGTTATGACAACGAACTGGCGGTTCCACTGATCGCGCACGTAGGTCCGAAAAAGTATCATCCATCGGCCCGGCTGAGGAAATTGCCGGTACAATGCCACCGCCAGTACAGGGACCGTCAGGGTCGTTAGCGTCAGGGCAAATCCAGCTACATAACCCAGTTCCTGACCGAGTACCTGAAGATGCAGCCATGCCCAGAATAGCCAGTAAGCAAGCGAAACGCTTTTTTTGTCCAGCACGTCGAGCAACAGCCGATACGTCGCCACCATGCACAGCACCGTCCAGTGATCGACGCAGACGTTCATGTGCACGGGAAACTTCCAGATCGCATAAAAGTTAAACACCGATACAATCAAGCCAAACACAAACGCTTTCGCCAGACCAAACCGGGGCGCAGTCAGGGCAAACGTACCGATAGCTGCAACGACCAAACTGTAGACGTAATAAAACTGAAGGTACGGACCGGGGCCATCAAACAGCCGGTAACAGAGTGCATACCAGTAATCACGCTCGAAGCCCCAATCCAGAAAGACCTGATTTAAACCGTACGGATAAAAACTTTGCGTATTGAGCAGATTCAGTTGAGGGAACGGCCACAGACTTAGATTCTTGCCAAAGAAATACCCAACGTATTCGTACTGGTCTGTGTCGTTGCCATCGGATAGTGGGAAGCTAAAATTGCCAACGGCCAGACTTCCCAGTCCAGCCGTCAGGATTACAATGCCAATATACCAACCGATCTTTTTGCTCATCTACCACCGAATCAGGGCCGAACCCCACGTAAACCCGCTTCCAAATGCGGCTACGCAAAGTAAAGCACCATCCTCGATTTTTCCTTGCTCCCAGGCTTCACACAAAGCGATGGGAATGGAAGCCGCCGTGGTATTGCCAAACTTATGGATGTTGTTAAATACTTTCTCGTCGGATAAGCCCAGCCGTTTCTGAACCAGTTGAGCAATGCGCAGATTCGCCTGATGCGGCACCAGCAGGTCAATGTCTTTTGGCAACAGATTCATCTCGTCCAGGGCTTCGTTAATCACTTCGGGAAAGCGCGTTACGGCGTGGCGCAGCACCGTCTGCCCGTTCATGTACGGTAAACCAGCATGATCGTCGTGTTCGGCAATGCTATTGATTTCCTCTTCCGTAAACCGCAGCGATTCTTTTTCGAGGTAGTACCCACCGTGGGCACCCGGATTAAAGCAGGCCAGTTCCTCCGCGTAGGTACCGTCGGCGTGGAGATGGGTGGTCAGAATACCGCGCCCAGGTTCGTCACAGGGTTGAATGACGGCGGCTCCGGCCCCGTCACCAAACAAAATCGTTACGTCGCGGCCCGTCGGCGAAAAATCCAGACTCCGCGAGTGCGTCTCGGCTCCAACGATTAGCACGTTTTTGTACTTCCCCGTTTTAACGAACTGATCGGCAATGGACAAGGCGTAAATAAAGCCTGAGCACTGGTTACGGATATCCAGCGCGCCCATCGCTCGGTGCGTGATACCTAGTTCGCGTTGCAGCAAAACGCCGTTTCCGGGAAAATAATAGTCGGGACTCAAGGTCGCAAAAATGATAAAATCGACATCCGCCGGCAAGATTCCGGCCCGGTCGATAGCGATGCGGGCGGCTGCCGCGCCCATCGTCGTGGTCGTTTCGCCGTGTTTTTTGCGGTAATGCCGTTGTTCGATTCCGGTTCGTCCCTGAATCCATTCGTCCGACACATTCACCAGCGGAGCCAGTTCGACATTAGGCACAACCCGTTCGGGAACGTAATACCCTAAGCCAGCAATTCGCGCACTTTTCATTTCGTACTAATTGGACAAAAGACACCTCATTGATGGGCGGCAGCCAAAACGGTCAAAATTTGGTATCTTTGCCCATTCTTTCGCAGCAATTTCATTCGTTAACATGGAGTATAATCACCGCCAGACCGAGCAGAAATGGCAACGGTTCTGGGACGATAACCATACCTACAAACCAGCAGAACAGACGGACAAACCGAAGTACTACGTACTCGACATGTTTCCGTATCCATCGGGCGCGGGCCTGCACGTTGGGCACCCACTCGGCTATATCGCATCCGACATTGTGGCGCGTTACAAGCGACTCAAGGGCTACAACGTGCTGCATCCGATGGGATTCGACTCGTTCGGACTTCCCGCTGAGCAGTATGCCATTCAAACGGGTCAGCATCCGGCGGTAACAACCGAGCAGAATCTGGCCCGGTACATCGAACAACTCAAAAACATCGGTTTCAGTTATGACTGGAGCCGGGAAGTTCGTACGTCCGATCCATCGTATTACAAATGGACGCAGTGGATTTTCATGGAGTTGTTCCGCAGCTGGTACAACAAGGACACCAACCGGGCGGAGCCTATCGAAACGCTGACGGACAAGTTTGCCACCAACGGCACCACCGATGTCAACGCGGTTTGTGACGAGGACGCTCCAACGTTTACAGCCGCCGAGTGGAACGCCCTGTCGACGCGGGAATCCTACGAGATCACCTTGAAATACCGCCTGACTTTCCTGGCCGACGCGGTGGTAAACTGGTGTCCGGCCCTGGGTACGGTACTGGCCAACGACGAGGTGAAAGACGGCGTTTCGGAGCGGGGTGGTTATCCGGTCGAGCAGAAACTCATGCGCCAGTGGATGATGCGCATTACGGCCTATGCCGACCGCCTGCTGACCGGCCTGGATTCCATCGACTGGACGGAATCGATAAAAGAACAACAGCGCAACTGGATCGGCAAATCGGTCGGAGCCAGCGTTAAATTTCCGATTCGTTCGACCCAGCAGCTCGGCGGTGAAACCGTGTCTATACCCACGTCCAACATCGAAGTGTTCACGACCCGCGTCGATACCATTTACGGCGTTACGTTTATGGTACTGGCTCCTGAGCATGAACTGGTACCAGCCCTGACAACGCCCGAACAGCAGGAAGCCGTAACAGCTTATGTGAATGCGGCTAAGCTCCGCTCCGAACGCGACCGGATGGCCGATACTAAAGCCGTTTCGGGGGTGTTCACGGGTAGCTACTGCGTCAATCCGTTGAGTGGTGAAGCCGTCCCCATCTATCTGGCCGACTACGTACTGGCGGGTTACGGTACGGGTGCGGTGATGGCCGTTCCGTCGGGCGACCAACGCGACTGGACTTTTGCAACCCACTTCAATCTGCCGATTATTCCAATTCTGGACGCGCAGAAAGACATTGACCAGCAGGCGGATAACACCAAAGAAGGTCATTACATCAACTCCGGCATTATCAACGGGCTAACCTACAAAGAAGCAACCGCAATCCTGATTGCGTGGCTCGAAGAACGGGGTCTGGGCCGTGGAAAGATCAACTACCGGATGCGCGATGCGGTATTTAGCCGTCAGCGCTACTGGGGCGAACCCGTACCTGTTTATTTCAAAGAGGGCTTGCCTTACCTGATCGATGAGAGCGACCTGCCGCTGGAACTGCCCGCCATCGACAAGTATTTGCCTACCGAAACCGGCGAGCCCCCGCTGGGACGCGCCGAAGGCTGGAAATACAAAGGCGAATACGAGTACGAGCTAAGCACCATGCCCGGTTGGGCCGGTTCGTCGTGGTACTGGTATCGGTACATGGACCCGCAAAACGACACGGCTTTTGCCTCGAAGCAGTCCATCGATTACTGGCAGAACGTTGACCTATACATCGGCGGTACCGAACACGCTACGGGTCACCTGCTTTACAGCCGCTTCTGGAATAAATTCCTGAAAGATCGCGGCTACGTACCCCAGGAAGAGCCGTTCAAAAAGCTCATCAACCAGGGCATGATTCAGGGCCGGAGCAATTTTGCGTATCGGTTGAAGGGTACGGGCGTCGAAGGTACCCGGCCTGTTTTTGTGTCGCTGAATCAGGTTGGCGATCAGGAAGTAACGCCGTTGCACGTTGATGTCAATATCGTTGAGAACGACGTTCTGGACATTGAGGCATTCAAAAAAGCACGTCCGGATCTGACCGAAAATGCGGAGTTCATCACCGAGCCGGACGGTCGTTATATCGTTGGTGCGGAGGTTGAAAAGATGTCGAAGTCGAAGTTCAACGTCGTCAATCCCGACATGATCGTGGAGAAATACGGCGCGGACGTACTGCGGCTGTACGAAATGTTCCTCGGCCCGCTGGAGCAGGCAAAACCCTGGAATACAAACGGTATCGACGGCGTTTCGCGTTTTATCCGCAAGTTCTGGCGGTTGTTTTATAAAGATAACGCAGCCGGAGAAAGTCAGTGGATCGTAACGGATGAACAACCGACGCCAGCCGAGTTGAAAGTGCTGCACAAAACCATCCAGAAGGCCGAAAACGACATTGAAAGTTATTCGTTCAATACGTCGGTAAGCGCGTTCATGGTCTGCGTCAACGAATTAGCAACGCTCAACTGTCATAAACGCGCTATTTTACAGGATCTGGTTTTGCTGCTATCGCCGTACGCACCGCACATTACCGAAGAGCTTTGGGCTGCGTTAGGCAATACGCCGGGTACAATTTCCGAAGCTGCGTTTCCTAAGTTCAACCCCAACTTCCTGGTCGAAGACGCTTTCGACTACCCGATCCAGATCAATGGGAAAGTTCGGACCACGATCAGTTTTGCCGTCGACCGCGCTCCCAACGAGATCGAACAGGAAGTACTGGCCGACGCGACCGTACAAAAATGGCTGGAAGGTAAATCACCGAAGAAAGTGGTTGTCGTGCCAAAACGGATCGTCAACGTTGTGATTTAATCAGAAGGCAATCTAAAAATAACCTTTTGATAGTATGGATTAGTGTCGGCGGGTCCGTTTGGTGGTGTCGGTTTCTGAAACCGACACCACCAAACGGACCCGCCGACGTGTTGAAGCCCTGGTTACACAACGGCATTCGTTTCAATACGCTACGGTTGGCATTTCAATTACCGTGTTACTTCACATAGGAATCTATTCTCACTTTAAAACAGATGCGCTCTGCAAAATCAAACTTTACCAAGAATTCATTTAACTTATAAAATACCTTTGTTTATATATTACGGCAAAACAACATTTTTTACGTATACATATTAATTATTATATCAATAATGTATTTACATTGTAACTATCATGGTAAAATGTATACTGTATATAGCTTTGTTATTTCCGGGGTGGGTGATCGCTCAATCTGATTCAAGCTTAGTCAATCGTCAATTCGTCATAAAATTACACCAGGGGCTATACGCACCCGATCAGGTGGTTCCGTCAACGGGAAACGTACCGCAGAGTATCGAGCTTGACTACAGTTGGCTGGGGGTTCAGCGGAAGACTTGGGAACAGTGTAACTGCTTTGCCAGAACAGGCATTTACGCCAATTACATTGCTTTCCGCAATCCAATTGCATTAGGGCGCACAGCCGGGGCCGGTTTTTTCTTTGAACCGATGATCCTGTACCGTCGTCGATTCAATCTGTCTGTCCGTGGTTCGATCGGTCTGACGTACCTGACTCGCGTTTATGATCCCGAAACGAATCCGACCAATCAATACTTCAGCTTACCAATTAGCAGCATGATCGGCGCGAGCCTCAACGGCTATTATCAACTTACGGATCGTGTCCACGTAAATCTATCGGCCCATTATAATCACATTTCAAACGCCGGAACACGCCAGCCCAATCAGGGAATGAACATCCCGAGCCTTGCCGTAGGCTTGGTCTATTCTACGAACAAACCCACATACCCAAACACGCGGCTATGGAAGCATTCTCCATTGGTTCGTCGCTGGATCGCTCACGCTTTATTGATGAGCTCGATTCGCGTGTTGCCCGGAAGTCCAGAAAGCCCGGAAATGGCCTTGCCCATGTTTGGGCTCAAATTACTCGGTGGCTATCGACTTAGCCAGTCCCATGTTCTATCGGGGGGCGTTGAACTCGTTGACGATCTGTATTTTAAAGAGCAGGTAAAGCGCTGGCGTTACAAGGATCAAAACTACCGTCAGGGGACGCTGTTAGCCGGTTACGAGTTTTGGCAGGGTCGTTACTTATTTACCGCCCACATGGGTTGGAACGTCGTGCGTCCCCGGCCTTACAAACCGGCAACGTATCAGAAATATGGTTTGCTCTACCGGTTCAACAGTGGCATCACCGTCGGTTTTGACGTAAAAGCCTACGGCGACGATACGAAAGGGTTTCAGTTTTTAGGCGGAATGACTTTCTAAGCAGGTTACGAAAAGGGTTTCTGGGCCGCAACGTGCATGTACGTTGCGGCCCAGAAACCCCTGATTAGTTGCTAGCTACCTCTACTTTATACGGAGGCTGTCTCCTGCTGAACGGCCAGATTAGACCGCACCGCTGCCGCAATCTCAATGGAATGCTTACGAGCCTGATGATCGAAAATTGGCGCAGAAATAATTAGCTCATCCGCCTTGGTTTGCTCAATCAGATTAGCCAGTCCGCGCTGTACGGTTTCAGGAGAGCCAACCGCCGAGCAGCTTAGTACCTGCTCGATACCCGCTAGTTCATACTCCGGCCACTGTGCTGCCAGATCATCAACCGGCGGCTGCATCTGACGTGCTTTCCCGCGTCGAATGTGCAAAAATTGTTGCTGTACCGACGTAAACAGCCGTTCGGCTTCCCGGTCGGTATCGGCAGCTACGACATTGACCGCTACCATCGCGTAGGGTTCGGACAGGTAAGCCGACGGTTTGAACCGTGACCGATAAACCTCCAGGGCGCGCATCAGTTGCGCTGGTGAAAAATGCGAAGCAAACGCATACGGTAAGCCTAAATACGCGGCCAGCTGTGCACCAAACAAGCTCGAACCCAGAATCCAGACGGGTACATTCAGATCGACGCCGGGTATGGCCTGTACGTGTTGATCCGTATCGCCCGGCTGAAAATACTGCAATAACTCGACAACATCCTGCGGGAAACTATCGCCGTTATTGACATCCCGGCGTAGTGCCCGCGCAGTGGCCTGATCAGCACCAGGGGCCCGGCCTAATCCCAGATCAATCCGGCCCGGATACAGCGATTCAAGCGTACCAAATTGTTCCGCAATAATCAGCGGTGAGTGGTTCGGCAGCATAATCCCTCCCGCTCCTACCCGGATCGTTTGGGTACCACCCGCGATGTAGCCGATCACAACCGATGTAGCCGCACTGGCAACACCCGGCATATTGTGGTGTTCAGCAACCCAGTAGCGGTTATACCCTAACTGTTCGGCGTGTTGGGCTAGGTCAAGCGAATTGCGTAAAGCCTGCGCAGGCGTATTGCCCGCAACAATAGGCGAAAGATCGAGAACTGAGAAAGGAATCATTTTCGTATTCGTTAAGCGGAAGGTTCACCGATAAACGGAAACCCGTTTCTGATAAAAGATGAAGTAGACCCGTAAGACGCTACGTGGTGCCGTTATGGATTCTAAGCCAGACGCTTTATTTTTACGACCTCGCTTGGTAGACTGGCTACCGAATGAATAACGAATACATCACTGCTTCAGCAACAACACGACTTACCCGAACGGTTCCTGCGTTGGTTACAGCTTTGAAAAGCCTTCAATAGCAAACACGCAGAATCCCTTACATCCATGATTACAAAACCTGCTTTATTCCTCGGATTAGCCTTCGGTCTGATCACCTGCTCACCCAAAACCTACACAAAAATTTCCACGGGTGGCGGTCCTGACTTTTTTAGTTACAAAGCCCAACAGGGGCCCGCCAAGATTTCGGCGCACCGGGGCGGTGGTGACTTGAAAGGGTACCCCGAAAACTGCATCGAATCCTTTGCTTATCTGGCGAAACAAATGCCGGTCATCATCGAATGTGACATCGACCTGACAAAAGATAGTGTGCTGGTTATGATGCACGACGCCACCCTGGACCGAACAACGACTGGTACGGGAAAACTGATCGACAAAACCCTTGCGGAACTGGCTCCTTTCCGGCTGGAAGACAACATGGGCAATGTGACACCGTATAAAATTCCGACGCTGGAACAGGTACTCAACTGGGGCAAAGGCAAAGTAGCGTTTACGCTCGATGTCAAGCGAAACGTGTCATTCGAGAAAGTCGTGAATATGGTTCGCAAAACCGGGATGGGTGACTACGCGGCCATCATTACGTACAATGCGCAGGATGCGGCTAAAATCAACAAACTCGATCCAAATCTAATGATTTCGGTCACGATTCGGAACCGGGCTGAGTACGACCGTCTCCACGATCTTGGCATTCCCGATAACCGGATGGTGGCGTTCGTCGGCGTCAAAGAACCCGACGCTGAACTATACCAGTTTCTGCATCAGAAAGGCATTGCCTGTATTTTGGGTACATTGGGCAACCTCGACAAACAGGCCGCAGCCAAAGGTGACCAGGTGTATAAACAATTCGCCAAAAACGGTGCCGACATCATGTCAACCGACCGTCCGCTGGAGGTCTGGAACGCGGTGAAATAGCGATAAGCGCAAAGGGTTAGCAACCCTGACAGTACCCGGCGAACCAGAAGCCGCATAGCTTACCAGGATACAATGACGAAATCAGCCGTTTGCTTGTTTTTACCGATCCAATCTGCGTACCTTTGTGTTCTTCTCTTCATCGGCAAAAGCGGCACTTCATTGTGCCGCTTTTCATAAGAAAATAAATCTATTAAGTCGATAGGATTTAGACACTATGAATAACCAAGACGAAGCCGGACTAGTGCCAGCCGGTGATGCAGTCGCGACTACCTCACTGCCATTTGACCTTAACGGCTTACGAGTCAGCATCCAAGGTGATATAAATCGTCGGGAAGCGCAGGCCGACGCACTTCGACTGGCTTTCCCCGACGCGGAGGTTGTAACGGCTGAGTCGATCCGTAACCCACTACTCAGACGACGGAATCGCACCGAAATTGCGATTTACGTTTTTGCGGCCCTCGCCCTGATGATTGTGGGTCATCTGGTATTCGATTACCTGACCCTCGATCGGTTAACGGTCATTGCACAGGCGATTGACATTACCCCCGACATTTTTTACTTCATAGCCGCTGGCTTCGTCGCTCAGATGATCGATGGTGCCCTGGGGATGGCCTATGGTGTTACCGCCACTACCTTTTTGACTAGCGTCGGTATCAGTCCGGTTTTTGCCACGGCCAGTGTACACAGCTCCGAAATCTTCACCTCCGGTGTATCGGGCTACATGCACCTCAAATTTGGCAACGTCAACAACCGGCTCTTCAAAATTGTCCTGATTCCGGGTATTATTGGCGCAGCGCTGGGTGCTTTCCTGATCACCAAACTGTCGGATATGGAACTAATCGCCGACTATCTGTCTCCGGCCATTTCGGTCTACACGGCGATTCTTGGCGTTTTGATCCTAAAAAAAGCACTGGCTAAGCAAACCAAGAAAAAGCCGGTTCGAAAGATCGGGTTACTGGCCTGGTTCGGTGGTTTTGTGGATGCCATCGGCGGTGGTGGCTGGGGTCCTATCGTCAATTCAACGTTGATTGCCGCTGGTCGCCACCCACGCTATACGATCGGTTCTGTCAACCTGGCTGAGTTTTTCGTTTCGTTCGCTTCTTCCGTCGTATTTGCCCTTTACGCCGGTCTGGATAATTACGGGATGGTTATTTTGGGGCTGATCCTGGGTGGCATGATTGCTGCGCCGATTGCCGCTCACCTGTCCCGCAAACTCCCCGTCAAAACCATGATGGTTCTCGTCGGAATTGTTATAATCCTCGTAAGTTTGCGGAAGATAATTAAGTTCTTTTAGTGTCCGTTACAGACTCGGTATTCGAAAGCCGATTTCATTCGCCGTATGAAAAAACAAACCAAAGCGATCCGTACCCAAACAGGCAAATCGCAGTATCGCGAGCATTCTGTCCCCCTATACCTAACGTCCAGTTTTGCCTTTGAAAGTGCTGAACAGGGTAAAGCCTTATTCGAGGAAACCGAAGCTGGCAACATTTACTCCCGCTTCTCGAATCCAAACGTAACGGAGTTTGTTGATAAGGTTTGTATGCTCGAAAATGCCGAAGAAGGTATTGCTACGGGCACCGGCATGGCCGCCGTATTTGCCAGCATGGCCGCTATCCTGAAATCCGGCGATCATTTGGTTGCTTGTCGGGCGTTGTTCGGATCAGCGCATCAGATTATCACGCAGATTCTGAGCAAGTGGGGCATCACTCATACGTATGTCGATGCGACGGCCAGTGAAGCGGAGTGGGAAGCCGCAATGCAACCCAACACGCGCATGGTTTATCTGGAAACGCCATCGAATCCGGGTCTGGAATTAGTTGACCTGGAAATGCTGGGTCGGTTAAAAGAGAAGTACGGCTTTATTCTGAACGTAGACAACTGCTTTGCCACGCCAATCCTGCAAACGCCGATTGATTTTGGTGCTGATTTATCAGTGCATTCGGCGACGAAATTCATGGATGGTCAAGGCCGCGTACTGGGTGGAATCGTGGTTGGTCGGGCCGACCTGATGGCACAGATCCGATTCTTTGCCCGCCATACGGGACCATCGCTGTCGCCCTTCAACGCCTGGGTTTTATCCAAAAGTCTGGAAACGCTGGAATTGCGGATGGACCGTCATTGCAGCAATGCCTTAGCACTGGCTCAGGCGCTCGACGCTCACGCGGACGTAGAACGTGTGTTGTATCCGTTCCTGCCTTCGCATCCTCAGTATGAGCTAGCCAAACGGCAGATGAACGCGGGTGGTGCTATCGTAACCATCGAGTTGGAAGGTGGCTTTGAGCGGGTGAAAGCTTTTTTCGACGCCCTTACGATCCCGACATTATCCTCGAACCTTGGCGATTCGCGCACGATTGTCACTAATCCCAACACGACGACCCACGCGAAACTAAAACCCGACGAAAAAGCAGCTCTGGGCATTACGCCCGGTTTGATTCGCATTTCGGTTGGTCTGGAAGCTATTGACGATCTGATCGCTGACTTTACGCAAGCAGTAGAAAAGTCGGCGGAAGTGGTTAAAGAAAAGATTGCTTAACCTCCTGACGAATGGTGCGAATTCCGCTGTACATCGCTTTCCTGCTTATGAGCCTCCTGGCGAACGGTCAATCTCCGAAAAAACCGATTCGCATTGGGATCGTGGGCTTGGTACACTCGCATGTACACGGCATTCTCAACAAGGCGTTTCGGCAAAAACAGACCGACGTTGAAATTGTAGGCATTGCCGAACCAAACCGGGAACTGGCCGAGCGATTTGCCAAGCAGTATGGATACAGCATGAGCCTGGTTTATCCAACCATCGCCGAAATGCTGGACAAGACCAAGCCCGAAGCCGTTACGGATTTTGGCCGGATTATCGATCATAAGAAAACGGTAGAGGCTTGTGCGCCACGCGGCATTCACGTGATGGTTGAGAAACCATTGGCAACCAGTTTTGCCGACGCCCAACAGATGGGATCGCTGGCCAAAAAGCATAGCGTCCAACTGCTGACGAATTACGAAACGACCTGGTACGGTAGTAATCACAAGGCGTTCGCCCTGGCGAATTCAGAAAAAGCCATTGGCGATTTGCGCAAGATCGTCGTTCACGATGGGCATCAGGGGCCGAAGGAGATCAACGTCAACAAGGAATTTCTCGACTGGCTGACCGACCCGGCTACCAATGGAGCGGGTGCATTGTTTGATTTTGGTTGTTACGGTGCCAACCTATCGACGTGGCTACTGCGAAATCAGCGCCCTCTGTCGGTGATGGCCGTAACGCAACAGATCAAGCCGGACATTTATCCGAAGGTTGATGACGAGGCAACCATCATTCTGACCTATCCGAAAACGCAGACCATTATTCAGGCTTCCTGGAACTGGCCCTTTAGCCGCAAGGATATGGAAGTGTACGGCCAAACAGGCTACGTTTTTACCGTAGATGGCACCCGAATGCGGCTGCGTCAGAAGGACGACAAAGCCGAACGTTCGCTGGAAGCCACTTCGACGGATGCCCCTGCTGCTGACCCATTTGCGTATTTCGCCAGCCTGCTTCGTGGGGAAACTAAACCCGACGAATTAACGTCATTAGAGAACAACCTGATTGTTATGGAAATCCTGGATGCGGCCCGCCAATCGGCTAAAACCGGCAAGGCTGTGTCCTTAAAGCAGAAATTATGATTGCGGAACCCACCTCCTATACGCTCGAAAGCCTGAGCGAGCGGCTACAGGGATTGAGCAGTGTCGAAGCCCTGCGTACACTGGCCCACTTATACCCTGGCGAAGTTATTTTCTCGACCAGCCTGGGCTATGAAGATCAGGTCATCACCGATCTAATCCTGGCAAACGATATTCCGATCAAGATCTTCACGCTCGATACGGGTCGGATGTTTTCGGAAACGTATTCTGTCTGGAAAAAAACGAACGACCGCTATGGAGCCAAGATCGAAACCTATTTCCCAAAAGCCGATGCTATTGAGAAACTGATGACCGACAAAGGTCCCTATAGCATGTACGATTCCGTTGAAAACCGGAAAGAATGCTGTGGCATCCGAAAAGTAGAGCCCCTGAACCGGGCGCTTAAAGGCAACAAAATCTGGATTACGGGTATTCGGTCGGAGCAATCGGCCAATCGCCAGTCGATGACGCAGGTGGAATGGGACGCTGCCCACGACCTGTTTAAATTCCACCCGATACTCGACTGGACGTTCGAGGAAGTGAAGCAGTACGTAAAAGAGCATAACGTACCGTATAATCCGCTCCACGACCGGGGCTTTGTCAGCATTGGTTGCCAGCCCTGTACCCGTGCCATCCAACCCGGCGAAGATTTCCGCGCTGGCCGCTGGTGGTGGGAAGATAACTCCAAGAAAGAGTGTGGCTTACACACGCACGAGGAAGCATTCAAACCATAAGTCGTTCAGTTGTTGCTATACGTACTAGCGCCGGCAAGTGACACCTATGACCATACAATGACAATGAAGTTAGATTATCTAGATCAGCTCGAATCGGAAGCCATCCACATCATGCGTGAGGTCGCCGGGCAGTTTGAGCGCCCCGCCCTGCTGTTTTCCGGCGGTAAAGATTCTATTACCCTGGTGCATCTGGCCCTGAAAGCCTTTCGACCGGGTAAGCTTCCGTTTCCACTGGTACACATCGATACAGGCCATAACTTTCAGGAAGCCCTTGACTTTCGGGATAATCTGGCCGAGCAGATCGGTGAGAAGCTTATTGTTCGGTACGTTGAAGATACCATTCGCGAAAAGAAATTAAAGGAGCCCACCGGCCGAAATGCGACGCGTAATGGCTTGCAGACCTTCACATTGCTCGATACCATCGAAGAATTTGAGTTCGATGCCTGCATCGGCGGTGCCCGTCGGGATGAAGAAAAAGCGCGGGCCAAAGAACGTGTTTTCTCAGTCCGCGATGAGTTCGGCTCCTGGGACCCCAAGCGGCAGCGTCCCGAACTTTGGAACCTCTACAACGGTCGCATTCACAAAGGCGAAAACGTACGCGTATTCCCAATCTCGAACTGGACCGAACTCGACGTTTGGAACTACATTCGTCGCGAAAAAATAGCGTTGCCCAGCATCTATTTTGCCCACGAGCGCGAACTGCTGATTCGTGATGGCAAGCTGATGGCAACGGCGGGCGGAGTTATCAAACCCGAGGCCGACGATCAACTGGTGACCCGCCGAGTACGTTTCCGAACCGTCGGTGACATTTCGTGCACGGCAGCTTCCGAATCGCAGGCTGATACGCTCGATGCCGTTATTGACGAAATTCAGGCCACACGCATCTCCGAACGGGGCGAAACCCGCATGGACGACCAGCTATCCGAAGCGGCCATGGAAGACCGCAAAAAAGGCGGCTATTTTTGACAACTGTGCATGAGTAATTGAGTGTATATGGGATTATCGGTATAAACCTCAGTCACTAATTTCCTCAATTGTTTATTCACGAAATCACCCACTGAGTAAATGGATCTCCTCCGATTTATAACCGCCGGTTCAGTTGACGACGGCAAAAGTACCCTTATTGGACGGCTTCTCTACGACTCCAAATCCATTTTGGCCGACCAGCTTGAAGCAATCGAACGAGCAAGCAAAAGCCGCGATGACGGTGAAATTGACCTCGCCCTGCTGACAGACGGTCTGCGTTCCGAGCGGGAACAAGGTATTACAATTGACGTTGCTTACCGTTATTTCCAGACGCCGAATCGTAAGTTTATTATTGTCGATGCGCCGGGCCATATTCAATACACCCGCAACATGGTAACGGGTGCGTCGAATTGCCAGCTGGCTATTGTCTTGGTCGATGCGCGTCACGGTGTCGTTGAACAAACGCGTCGGCACTCCCTGATCGCTTCGCTGTTGGGTATCCCGCACATCGTCGTGGCGATCAACAAAATGGATCTGGTCGATTATTCGCAGGATGTGTTTTCTGACATTTGCATTCACTACGCCGAGCTAGCTCAAAAACTAAACGTTCATCAGGTATCGTACATTCCAATGAGCGCGCTCAACGGCGATAACGTCGTTGACAAATCAACGGCGATGACCTGGTACGAAGGACCAACCCTCCTGGAGCACCTGGAAACGGTAACGATCAACGACGCTGTTGATGGCGAAACCGAAGACCATCATCCTGCACGTTTTCCCGTTCAGTACGTCATTCGCCCACAGACCGCCGAACTGCACGATTACCGGGGGTATGCGGGTAAAATCACGAGTGGTACTTTCCGAAAAGGGGATTCCATTACGGTACTGCCCTCCGGCGAAACATCGACCATTGACGCCATTGAGATAGCGGAGAAACAACTCGATGAAGCGGCTACCCCAATGTCGGTTGTTTTGCATCTGGCTACGGATGTCGACATCAGCCGGGGTGACCTCATTGTCCGTTCCGATAGCCAGCCGATCAGCAGCCAGAATGTGGGAGCGATGCTTTGCTGGATGGATACCAAAGAATTTAAAGCGGGCAATAAATATGTCCTGCAAGTCGGCACAGCCCGCACGCGCTGCTCGGTTCGTGAGATTGCCTATCAACTAAACGTCAACACTTACGAGGAAACGGAAGGCGTAGAAAGCCTGAAGCTCAACGATCTGGCCAAAGTCGTTCTTCGTACGGCTCAACCAGTTAGCTTCGATCCATATGCCCAGAATCGCGCAACGGGTGGCGCTATTCTGATTGACGAAACGTCAAACGTAACCGTGGGAGCCTTAATGCTGACCGGCGAATCGTTATAACAAACCGTTATCGTCCATAACGAATAGCTATACACCCCCTGAACTTAAGTCAGGTGAATTTGCTTTATTATTGTACAACGATAGAACGCCGGTAAAACGGCGTTTTGTTTAACTGTATTAGTTGATTAAATCTATAGACAATAGTAGTTATGTCCATCCGCCTTACCGATAACGTCAGTGAAGCCGCTCGGCGCGATATCCTTGATCTGGAAAAGAAAATTAGCTCGTTCCAATCAGGCAGTATAGCCGACGAAGCCTTCCGTAAATTTCGGCTTACGCGAGGGGTTTATGGCCAGCGGCAACCGGGCGTTCAGATGATCCGCATCAAGCTTCCGCACGGACGGATCACGGCTGACCAGCTCACCCGCATCGCCGATCTGTCGGACAAGTTTGCAACGGGCAATTTACATGCTACTACCCGTCAGGATATTCAGCTTCACTTTGTTAAGCTGGCTGATTCTCCGCAGCTTTGGGCCGACCTTGAAGATGCGGGTATTACGCTAAAGGAAGCCTGCGGTAATACAGTCCGTAACGTGACGGGTTCGGCCCGCGCTGGCGTTGATCCAACCGAACCGTTTGACATTACTCCCTACGCATATTCGATTTTCGATTATTTCCTGCGCAACCCAATTTGCCAGGATATGGGCCGGAAATTTAAAATATCGGTTTCGTCCAGCGAGAGCGATTCGGCCTACGGCTATATGCACGATGTCGGTCTAATCCCGCGCACTCAGCATGGGAAGCGTGGCTTTAAAGTGCTTTTGGGCGGTGGTCTCGGGGCTCAACCTTTTCCGGCCCAAACGGCTACTGAGTTTCTGGAAGAAGAGCGGGTAATTCCGTTCATCGAAGGGGTGATTCGGGTATTTGACCGGTACGGTGAGCGGCAGAAGCGACACAAAGCCCGGATGAAATACCTGCTCAACGACATTGGTTTAGAAGAATTGCTCCGTCGTGTCGATGAAGAGACGCCCGCGTTAAAAAACAAAGCGTTTACAATTGACCCATCGCGTTGGTCGGTAGAGGATCAGTATCCGAGCCGCCCGGAGGCCAGCAACTATACGGTATCAAGTGACAATCCTAAGCTAAACAATTGGTTCAAAACCAACGTGTTTGAACAAAAGCAGGCGGGCTGGTACGCGGTTCAACTGCGCGTGCTCCTCGGCGATATGCATTCCGATACGGCGCGGTCCCTGGCGCAGATTGTCAAGCAATACGCAGCCGACGACATTCGCGTAACCGTCAACCAGGGTTATCTCCTTCGGTACGTTCGTCCGGAAAACCTTGTCGCTGTCTTCGAAGCACTGGATGCGCTTGGTCTGGCTGAACCTGGTTTTGACACCACCGCTGATATCACGACCTGCCCCGGCACGGATACCTGTAACTTGGCTATTTCGAGCAGCTACGGAATCACGCGGGCGCTGGAACAGATGATGCACGACGAATTTCCGGATCTGGTTTTCAACGATGACATCAAGATCAAAATTTCGGGTTGCATGAACGGCTGCGGTCAGCACTCGGTGGCGAACATTGGCTACCACGGCTCATCGCTCAAGAACGGCGCTTATGTGCTGCCCGCCTTACAGGTGTTGCTCGGTGGCGGTTTCAATGGCAAAGGTGAAGGATTAATTGCCGACAAGGTCATTAAAATTCCAACCAAACGCGGTCCGCACTCGCTACGGGCATTACTACGGGATTTTGAAACCAATAGCTTCGACGGCGAATACTACAGCGACTACTACGCTCGTCAGGGAAAGAATTACTTCTACCAGTTACTCAAACCGCTGGCGGATCTGAAAACACTCGTTGACAGCGACTACATCGACTGGGATCATACCGAAAAGTACGTTACGGAAGTCGGTATCGGCGAATGCGCCAGTGTGCTGATCGACCTTGTGGCGACAACGCTTACCGAAGCAAACGAGAAGCTGGGCTGGGCGCGTGAAGCACACACCGGAGGACGCTGGGCCGATGCACTTTACCATGCCTACAACGTGTTTATCACCGGAGCTAGAGCCGCTTTGATGAGCCGCGATGTTCCCACCAACACGCAACACGGCATTGTGAGCGACTTTGATAAAACGTTCCTGGGCGAACCCGATTTCCACCAGACCGAAGGTGAGTTCAAAGCCCTGGTGTTCAGCATTAATAAGCAGGAGCCGTCCGAACTATTTGCGACTCAGTTTGTGGCGAAAGCCGAAGCCTTTTTACAGGCCGTTCAAGCTTACCGTGAAGCGCAGATCGAACAGGAAGGTTTACCCGAACTACAGGCGTTGACCCAGGCGCAGGACAGCTAAATTTATCGATATGCGGCACGATAGAGAATGGATCTGCGCTCGTGGGTCCGATGTATCATACCGCTTTATCACTCATTCGCATGAAATTAACCCTTGTAGGTGCCGGACCCGGCGACCCTGATTTAATAACCGTCAAAGGCATTAGGGCCCTGCAACAGGCAGACGTTGTCATGTACGACGCGCTTGTGCATCCCGACTTGCTCGATTATTGTCACCCGGATGCATTGAAGGTATACGTCGGCAAACGCCGGGGTGCGTACTCGTGCGTACAGGAAGATATCAACCCACTAATTGTGCATTACGCGCAGCAATACGGTCACGTTGTTCGGCTTAAAGGGGGCGACTCCTTTGTGTTCGGGCGGGGTTACGAAGAGATTGAATTTGCGCGCCAATGCGGGATTGAAACCAACATGATTCCGGGCATTTCCAGTAGTTATGCGGTTCCGGCTTCGGCGGGTGTTCCGCTGACAACGCGCGGTTTGTCGGAAAGCTTTTGGGTGGTTACGGGCACAACGAAAGCGGGACAATTATCCAAGGATCTTCAGCTAGCGGCTCAGTCCTCCGCCACGGTTGTCGTGCTGATGGGCATGCACAAACTGGCGGAGATCATGGCTGTTTTTGCCAATTGCGGTAAAGCTCAAACACCCGTTGCTATCATCCAAAACGGAACGCTGCCCGATCAGCAGATGGTCTTTGGCCGCGTTTCGGATATCGTTCAGAAGACCGAAGAATCAGGAGTGGGCAACCCGGCAATCATCGTTATCGGTGAAGTAGCGGGGCTTCCAAGCGGCCAGACGACCGCTGTTTCCGAAGCGATCAGTCAACACCTGGCTCAACAGAAATAAGTACACAGTATTCGGTGTCAGTCGTGGCGTGGTGTCGACGGGGCCGCCCGCATACCGTGGTGTCGGTTTCTCAAAACCGACACAAATTGCTGACGCGAAGTGTCGGTTTTGAGAAACCGACACCACTACATCACGAGTTTTACGGATTTCTCACAATACGAGTATTCCTACCTGACACTACAACACAATCGACTCCAGTTTTTATCAGGCAAGGACTATTTGCATTAGCGCGTCAGCCGCTACTTTTTGCTGTTCGCCCGTTACCATATTCTTGAGCGTCAGCAGGCCGGTTTGCACTTCTTCCGAGCCAATGAGCACGACGAATGGAATAGCCTTGGCGTTTGCGTAATCCAGCATTTTCTTGACTTTAGCCAGATCCGGATACGCTTCGGCAGCAATACCCGCACTGCGCAATGTACTTAGTAAAGGCAATGCGACCGACCGCGCTTCGGCATCAAACGGTATGATCAGTACCTGCGTGCCCTGACCCGCCGAAGCTGGAAACAAGTTTAGCTCGTCCATCACGTCGTAAATCCGGTCAACGCCGAACGAGATACCTACCCCCGATAGCCCCGGCATCCCGAATGCGCCGGTCAGGTTATCGTAACGACCGCCCCCGCTAACGCTTCCGATGGAAACGCCGTTAGCTTTTACTTCGAAAATAGCCCCGGTATAATACGACAGACCACGCGCCAAAGTCGGATCGATCTCGACATTAGAATCAGCCAGTCCGTACTGCTCAACCAGTTGAAGCGTTTGTTCCAACTCAGTGATACCTTGTGTGGCCGTATCCGAACCGGCTAACCACGTTTTCAGCTTACCGATTATCGATGACTCATCGGTGTCTCCCGATTCGAACATCGGCTCAAGTTTCACAATGGCCTCTTCCGAAAAACCCCGTTCGCGCAACTCGTCAAGGACTTTTTCTTTGCCAATTTTATCTAATTTGTCAATAGCTACGCTTAATGCACCCTCTTGTCCCGGTGCGCCGATAACCTCCGCAATACCGGCCAGAATCTTGCGGTTATTGATCTTTAGCGTGAAGTCAGCAACGCCCAGATTACGAAAAACCTCGTGGATCATAAGCACGATTTCGGCTTCGCACAGCAGCGAATCCGTCCCAACAACGTCGGCATCACACTGATAAAATTCCCGATACCGTCCTTTTTGGGGCCGGTCGGCGCGCCACACGGGTTGCATCTGGTAGCGTTTGAACGGCAAGGTCAGGCTATTCCGGTTCATCACCACATAGCGGGCAAACGGTACGGTCAGATCATACCGCAATCCTTTCTCAGCAATTTTTGGCGTAATCTTTTTCGAGCCCGACTGTAAATCCGCTTCGGTTAAATGGGCGGCAAAATCGCCGGAGTTGAGAATTTTAAATAGAAGCTGATCGCCTTCGTCGCCGTATTTACCCATCAGAACGGAAAGATTTTCCATCGACGGCGTTTCAAGCGGCTGAAAACCAAATCGCTGGAAGGTCTGGCGAATGGTATCGAATATAAAGAGCCGTTTGCGCATTTGCTCAGGCCCAAAGTCGCGGGTACCTTTCGGTAAGGTCGGTTTTTGCATGGCGCAAAATTAATAGACTGGATGAACAGGATTGACAGGAGAGAGCGTAATAAAATACTACCTAGGCTGTCAATCCGGTTTAGCAAGGCTGTCGTTTCTCCGCTTCTTCATAACTTTGTGGCCCTAATTAAATAGTACTGACCAATGGACGCAAAAGATAGTAACGGCAACAGTCTGGCCGATGGTGACACCGTAACCCTTATCAAAGACTTGAAAGTCAAAGGTACTTCGACCACGCTTAAGCGAGGCACAACCGTTAAGAAGATTCGTCTTACCGATGATCCTGACGAAGTAGATTGCCGGGTAGGTGGTATGAGTATTGTACTACGAACTGAGTTTCTAAAGAAGCTGTAGCTCTTTCTTTATCGATCACTCGAGCAAAAATAAGCAGGTGAGGGAGTTGCTAGCAAAAAATCCCGCTCAATCTGCAAGTTCTGACTAAAAAAGCTGTACTTTTGCACTTCAAAATTCGAACCGCAAGAAAACTAATATATAGTCATGGGAGTAACTGAACTGAAACGCAAAGGTCGCCGGAACCGGGCCATCGCTAACAATAAGACCAACGCTATCAAACAACTGCTGCGTAAGCCGATCATCAGAAACGTAGACGTTGAAGCGATCAAAGCATCGTTCGCCGAGAAAAAAGAAGCTTAGTCAAGCTTACTTGCGAACCGACGATACTAAGCCTCGCCTTTATTCGGCGGGGTTTTTCGTTTCTGGCGGTTTCGTGACCACTCCCGATCCCGCTTTTTCAGTTCCCGGCGCACGAACCGACGGTAATCCAGTTGCGCCCGGTAGCGGACCGCCTGTCCAAAGAGCAACAATCCGCCGTTGATCAGGATCAGGCTATAGGCACCCCGCAGAAACCACTGCTGAAAGGTAGCTCCATCCAGTCTGGCTTGCGCTGCCAGGCTAAACACACACAGCCCCACACTGAACAGCAAAAGCCCCAGCGGAGCCACAATCAGGCCCTTCGTCCGCGTACTCATGCGTTTTACTAACTTCTGACCAGGTGGTTTCGCAAGCTTTGTCATGGTGGGTTAATGCATCAATGGTTCAAGAATATAACACAAAGTGTCTAGCTTTCGTTGATGATAGCTTAACATTTACACCTATTGGTACTATATATTTACAATCCATTCCTCACGATGGGTATTCGATACTAGCCCCCGTCTCCCGAAAGGTTTTAGGCTCGCGAAGTTTTTTCCAACCCTCGCCGATGAAGCCGATACCGTAGCCAATCAACTGCGTAAAAGCCGCTCTTACGCTCAATAAACCGATCTGTAAACTCTTTTCTTTACGCGTAGCGTCAACGAGAACCAGCACAGCGAATAGCAGTAGCACACCCAGTGCTAACTGAAACAGAACCGTACTGATGAGTGCCCAAACCGGTACAGAGAGCACAAACAGAGTAAACAAAGCCGGGAAGGTGTGAACGAGTTTCAGCTCACCTGGATAATAACGCGAAATATTAATCCGGGCTCTGCCAAAAAAACGCAACTGGCGGTAAAACTGACCGAAATTTGTCCGGCGTTTGTGATAAATAAAAGCATCGGCGATCAACCCCGTTTTGAACCCGTTCTCGATGATCCGAATAGCAAATTCAATGTCCTCCCCCATTCGGCTCAGCTTATACCCGCCAATTGTTTCCCACACCTTTCGCGACAACCCCATGTTGAAACTTCGGGGGTGAAATGTACCGCCCAGATTCTTTTTGCTGCCCCGAATACCGCCCGTCGTAAACGGTGATGTCATCGAATAGCTGATCGCTTTTTGAACGGCTGTAAAGTCAGGGTGGGCCATATCGGGACCGCCGTAGGCATCGAGCCAGTCTGATTCCAGCCGTTCATTGACAACGGAAAAATAATGCGGTGGAATCAGCGCGTCCGAGTCGAAGATGACAAAATAATCGCCGTTTGCCCGTTCAAAACCAACATTGCGGGTAAACCCCTGTCCAGAGTTTTCCTTGAAATAGTAGCGAATAGCCAGCTGATCGGCAAAGGCGGCCACCACGTCGTCCGCTTTGGTTTTAGAACCGTCTTCAACAACAATAACTTCGAGATGCGTATAAGTTTGTTTGGTCAGGCTCACCAGCAGTTCGCGTAGTTCGTCGGGACGGTTGAAGACGGGAATGATAATGGAAAAAAAGATCATGGCAGGCGGTCAAACAACCAGGTTCGGAACGAATCTACCGAGTGAAACAAAGCATCAGGTTTGAGCGGTTCCAACATAGCAGGCACCGCCGTTGATGCCCAGGCGGCTGCGGCAATCGGCACACCCGCCTGACGACAGGCTGTAATGTCGCTGGGCGCATCGCCAACGTACAGAACCTCTTCCGGTGCTAACTGCCACTCCTCCCGAATCCGGTTGATGTTGCCGGTTTTGCTGTTGACCTGCAAATCGCCGTAACCAAATGCGCTGAAGTACGAAGTCAACTGATAAAACTTGAGCGACATAGCCGCACTGTGTCGGCCTTTTCCCGTCACTAAAGCCAGCTTAACGTCTTTGCTTTGCAGATGGGTCAACAGCGATTGTACACCCGGAAACAGGTCTGGGTAATCGGCGTGGAACTGTTCATAATGGGTTAGGTAAGCAGCAACACCCTCGTCGAAAGCATCGGGAATCAACGCTTTAATTGTTCCCTCCTCGGATGGGCCGAAGGTCGCAATGATTTCCGCATCACTTACGGAACGGCCCAGCCGGGGTTCGATAGATGACCGAAACGCCCGAATACAAAGCGGTAACGTATCGGCCAATGTTCCATCGAAGTCAAAAATTACGCCCTTTACAATCATGCCAATGCCTCCTGCAAGCTTTCTTCGTTCGCCTGAATAATCTGGCTGATCAAATCGTCGGTCAAGGCAACTGACAGAAACAAACTTTCAAACTGCGAAGGAGCCAGATAAACGCCCCGCTTCAGCATGGCGTGGAAATAGCGACCAAACAAAGGCAGATCGCACGTTTTGGCTTCGGCAAAGTTGGTTACCGACCGCTCGGTCATGAACAGCGTGAACATGGAGCCGATGTGGTTGATCGTGTAGTTCAGACCCAGCTTCGTTAGGGACGACTGAAAGCCGTTGACCAGCGCTGACCCGATTTCTTCCAGCCGCGTGTAGACTTCCGGGTGATCGTTGAGGTGGTGCAGCATCGCGAGTCCCGCCGACATGGCAATTGGGTTACCCGAAAGCGTTCCGGCCTGATAAACGGGTCCGGCAGGTGATACCACATTCATGATGTCAGCGCGTCCACCGTATGCACCGACCGGCATACCTCCGCCGATAATTTTTCCCATCGTCGTCAGGTCGGGTGTAATACCAAATCGCTCCTGCGCTCCGCCTTTAGCCAGTCGGAAGCCTGTCATCACCTCATCAAAAATCAACAGCGCGCCGTGTTTGTCGCAGAGGGCGCGAATCCCTTCGAGGAAGCCCGGTTGAGGAAGTACACAACCCATGTTGCCTACCACTGGCTCCAGAATGACAGCGGCTACCTGGTTCTGATTGTTTTCCAACAATTTCTCAACAGCGGCCAGGTCGTTGTAGGGCGCAGTAAGCGTGTCAGCCGCCGTCGCTTTCGTGACACCGGGACTATCGGGAATACCCATTGTCATGGCTCCGCTACCGGCAGCGATCAGAAACGAGTCACCATGCCCGTGGTAGCAGCCTTCGAACTTAATAATCTTATCACGACCGGTAAAGCCCCGCGCCACCCGGATAGCCGCCATCGTCGCTTCGGTACCGGAGTTGACCATCCGCACCTTTTCGACGGAAGGGACCATCGTTGTGATCAATTCGGCCATTTCAACTTCCTTGCGCGTGGGAGCGCCGAACGAAAACGAATCCTGAATAGCATCGCGAACGGCTTTTTCGACCGGCTCGAAAGCGTGGCCCAAAATCATTGGCCCCCAGGAGTTTATCAGTTCAATGTATTGCCGTCCATCTTCGTCATAGAGGTACGGTCCTTTCGCCGATTTAATGAAAACCGGGGAGCCACCCACCGCCCGAAAAGCCCGGACGGGCGAGTTAACACCACCCGGAATCAGCGTTTTTGCTTTCTCGAATAATTGTTCGCTTGTTGTCATAGGTTGCATGAGTTCGCTTTATACCGACTGAAACCGTTTGTTTATGGCGTACTCTTTTGATCGTTAGTTAATCTTCACAAATCGTCCGTCCTCGAACTTGACGATTGGCGCCAATTGATTGTCGTTACTCTGTGTATAATCGAAGCCCGATAGCAGGTAATCATCCGTATCGGAACGCAGGCTGTTTCTGTTACGGAACTGCGTGCCATTCTTCGCCAGCTGACGCCCGAAAAACAGCATCATGTCATATCCCTGGCTGACGAATATCGACGGAATGGTGTTCTGCTTCGCTAGATATTCTTCTTCAAACGCAGTAACCGGCTCCCGCGATGAGTCGATAAAATCCGGGTAAAGCAGGTAAAGATCCCGACGGGTAAAGGTTGAGGGACCGTTCTTGTAAAAATCAAAGGCCGATGCCGTAGCAATTAGTGGCCCATTTACTTTACGGCGGCTCAGAGCGTCGATCATTCGGTTACCTTCCTCGTCGTTGCTGCTTGCAAAGAAAACATGTCCTACCGAAACGGGGGTGACGGTAGCCGGGGTGGTTGCCGAGGTTGAACGGGTGGGCGTTGCGGTACCTGATAGCTTCATGGCGTCGGCCATTGTCTGAGCCGAACCGCTCACCTTTCGGAAGTCAAGAATCTGGTAGTTTTGCCGTTTCAGCTCGTTCCGATACGCGGTAGCCAGCAACGAATCCTTGCGGGTTGAACCAAAATAAATAGCCGCCCGGCGCAATCCTTTCAGGTTACGGCTCAGTTCGGCGGCTTTCAGCGCCTGTTGGTTCAGGGATGGCTGTGCCAAAAACGACATGGGCTGGTTGCTCACCAATTCACTGCTGGTAGCAATGGGATTCAGCAGCAACATATTGTTTTGATTGGCAAACGTCGATGCAATCCGGTTCGGCTCGACATAAAGCGGACCGATAATCATGTCCGTCTGGGTAAAAGCAGGACTATTGACCAGTTCCAGCGTTTTGTTCGCATCATTGTCAACATCATAGGCGAACAGATTGATAGTTATTCCTTCTTCCTGCAACTTGTCCTTCGCCATCTTGATGCCATTGTACAGGTCATACACGTACTGGTTGGACCGCTGACGCTTATCAGGATTAAATTCGTCCAGGCGAAACGGAAACATAATGGCAACGTTGTAATAGCCTTTTGCCCGCGTGTTACGGGCTGATTGAGCGGGCGTCGTTGCGGTTGGGGTAGCCGCTGAGGGGGTAGTCGAAGCTGCCGTACTTGTCGAACGAGGGCCCACCGTACCGGGTACGCCAAAGCGGTTTGTTAAGCGATCCGACAATTCCAGATCATCTTTATCGGTAGCTGTTCGCTGAATTAGGTCGATCAAAGCCAGCCCCACGATACGATCATCAGGAAACTCTCTGTTCAGTTGCTTCAGTTGATTCAAATTTGTCACTCGTCCCAGAAAAGCCTGTTCCAGCTTTGTCACATCGGTTCGAAAAGCTGGATTCCGGATTTGCTGTATGGCGTCAAGTGCGTCTTCATACTGCCCGGTTTCCATGCAGGTTGCCGCAAATAGATAAGTCGCGTCGTCCATTTTTTGCCAGTTCGGGTAGCGATTCATCAGCTGTTTGATCATCAGCCGAGCCTGGGTAAAATCTCGTTGCCGGAAGGCAGCAAGCGCATAGTAGTAGTGCGCATAGGGCGCCAAAGCGCCCTCCCGCTGGATGATGGTATTCAGGTCTGCCCTAGCCCGCTCGTAATTGCCCGTTTGCACCAACTGAACGGCTGCTTTATACCGTTTTAACGCATCGCCAGAAACCTGCGCTACAGCGAGTAGTTTATTTAGAAGCAAAAGCAAACTAACTATCGTTAGTGTACGATAATTCATCCTACCGTTCATGTTGTTTATTTGGGTTAATGCACAAAAGCAACGCCTGGGCGTTGCTTTTGTTGGCTGTTACCAGACAGTTTCGATTCTATTGTCAAAACCGTGGACTGACCGTAACCGTTACTTTTTCTGTTTTGCTTTCCGTTGTGCTTCGTCAGCCTGTTTGCGAGCCTCTTCAGCCGCAGCCAGTTGTTTTTGCAGCAGCGCCTGGAAACCACCGGGTTTCTTGGCCTGACCCGACGCACTTTTCCGACGATTTTCGTCCAGCACCGCTTTAATTTTATCCTCGTCAACAAACCGGCGAATAAGCTGTTGCTGCGTAATCGTTACGATGTTCGATACAAAATAATAGAACGTCAGACCGGCTGGATACGAGTTCAGAACAAACATAAACATCAGCGGAAAAACGTAGCTTAACGCCTTCATGTTTACCGGCCCCGGTTGAGTCGGCGTGGTCTGGTTGTTGTAGTAAGCGTACGCAATCGACGACGCGGTCATCAGTACCGTAAACAAACTCAGGTGTCCGCCAATGAACGGCAGCGTTGGGAACGTGATAAACGCATCGTAGGTCGAAAGGTCACTGGCCCACAGGAAGGGTTTCTGCCGCAGTTCGATTAGGTTTGGAAACAGCATGAACAGCGAGAACAGAATAGGCATGGTAGCCAACACCGGAATACAGCCACTCAACGGACTAACCCCTACTTCCTGATAAAGTTTCATCTGCTCCGACTGCTGCTTCGCCATATCGTCGCCCACGCGCTCCTTGATCTCATTGATCTCAGGGGCTAGAACGCGCATCTTGGCCATACTCACGTACGATTTGTAGGTCAGTGGCGTCAAAAGCAGCTTTACGAAGACAACCAGCGCGATGATCAGCAGGCCGTAATTCGAGATAAACTTCTCCAGCAGGTTAAATACGGGCACGAAGAAGTATTTGTTGATCGGCTTCAGGATCGAGTAACCCAGGTAAACGTTCTGGTCGAACTCGGGCGCTACACTACCCAGCAACTGGAAATCGTTGGGACCGTAGTAGAATTTGTACTGTCCTTTACCGGCTTTCACGTCAGCAATTGGCAAGGTTACGTCGGCTACGGCCGTTTTGACAACACTGCTATCAGCCGGATCGACCAGCGCTTTAAAATCGGCTTTGGGCATGGGCGCATTTTTTGCCACAAAACCCGCCAGAAAATACTTGTGCTTGATGGTAAACCACTGAACGGGTTCTTCCACCGTAACTTCCTGATTGCTTTCACCTTCGGTCAGCTTCTCGAAGTTCTCGTCAGCCGTCAGGTAATCGATGGTAGCCGCGCGACGGTTGTTCGATAAATCGTTCTCGTACTGGCTCATTTTGTCTTCCCAGAAAAAACGAATATCGCCGTTAGCTACGGTGCTCGACAGACCATTCAGTTTCAGGTCGTAATCCAGTACGTAGCCTTCTGCCGGAACGGTATAGACCTGCTCGACGGACTGACCTGGCGCTACTTCCGCCCGGAAGACAATCTGCTGGGGCTGGCCGCTAACCGTACCGCTCTGCGTCGTAGTCTGGTAGTAAAGCTTGTGTAAATCGACTTTGCCCCGGTTGGTTGGCAGTTCCAGCAGCGTTTTGCTGCGCTGATCATCGATGAGTACGAGTGGCTTCTGATCGTAGGTCTTGTAGTTTTTGAGGATTACTTCTTTAACCCGACCACCCTGTGTACTGAAGGTTAATTTTATGTCTTTGTTTTCAACGACGATATCGCGGTTTTCACCGGTTGCTACCGTTGCGAAGTCGCCAAACTGCGCTTTGGCTGCCGCTGAGTCGAGGGGTTGTTCGGCCTTGGTGATAGCCGCAGCCGCGCCCGACGCTGTTGTTGGTTTTGTTGTCTGCGTTTTTTGGGCAGCCTGTTTTTCGGGCGCGGGTTTCGGCACCAGCAGTTGATAGCCGACCAGCATCGCCAGAATCAGGACAATGCCAATTACTTGATTACGATCCATTTTCTATGATTTCAATTTTCGGTCATCAGTCTCGGTCAAACCCTAGTAGAACCGAGACTGACGACTGAAAATTATTTTTGGCAAAATTACGCCAATATCGGCGGTTAATCAACCACCTCGACGGTTTCTACAGGAGCGGAGCGCTCTGGCGTGTCAGCGGTGCGTTTCTGCTGATTATAGGTGAGCGCGGCCCGTACAAACTGCACAAATAATGGGTGCGGATTCATAACCGTGCTCTTCAGTTCAGGGTGAAACTGCACGCCTACGAACCAGGGGTGGCTCTTCAGTTCAACGATTTCGACCAGATTCGTATCGGGGTTAATTCCCGTTGGGCGTAAACCTGCCTTCTCGAACCGATCCTGGTAATCGTTGTTGAACTCGTACCGGTGCCGATGCCGCTCACTGATCTGCGTTTTACCGTAGATCTGATGCGCCAGCGAATCACGTTTCAGTTTACACGTGTACGCCCCTAACCGCATCGTACCTCCCTTATCGGTGATGGTTTTCTGCTCTTCCATCATGCTGATAACCGGGTTCGGTGTATCCGGTTCCATCTCGCTCGAATGCGCGTCTTCGATACCCATCACGTTGCGGGCGTATTCGATGACAGCCATTTGCATACCCAGGCAGATACCGAGGAACGGAATGTTGTTTTCGCGCACGAAACGTACAGCGTTGATTTTACCGTCGATTCCCCGTTCGCCAAAACCAGGCGCAACCAATACCCCGTCCAGATCGCGTAGAACCTCGGCGCAATGGTGTTCGTCAACCAGTGTTTCGGACTGAATCCATTCCAGCTGCACCTTGCATTCGTTGGCCGCACCGGCGTGGATAAACGCTTCGGCAATCGATTTGTAGGCGTCGTGCAACTCTACGTATTTACCAACCAGACCGATTTTCAAGGTGTCGCCCGGATTTTTAAGCCGCCCCAAAAATCCTTTCCACGCGTCCAGATCGGCATCCCGGTCGTTGTACAGATCCATCATGTACAGCGCCCGCTGATCGAGCCGCTCTTTCTGCATCAGCAACGGTACGTCGTAGATCGTCTCGGCATCGATGGCTTCGATAACGGAGCTAACCTGCACGTTACAGAAAAGCGCGATTTTCCGGCGAATGTCCTGCGGCAAGGGGTGCTCGGTCCGACATACGATGATGTCAGGCTGAACGCCATTTTCGAGCAACATCCGAACGGAGTGCTGCGTTGGTTTGGTTTTCAACTCGCCCGCCGATTGCAGGTACGGTACCAGCGTCAGGTGAATGACAAGTGTATCGTGTTCACCCAGTTCAAACTTAAGTTGCCGAACAGCCTCAACGAAAGGCAGTGATTCGATATCGCCCACGCAGCCGCCGATTTCGGTAATCACGATGTCGTACTCGCCCGTATCACCGAGTAACCGGATATTCCGCTTGATTTCGTCGGTGATGTGGGGAACTACCTGAACGGTTTTTCCCAGGAAATCGCCCCGGCGTTCGCGCGTGATGACGTTGTTGTAGATACGGCCTGTGGTGATGTTGTTCGCCTGAGAAGTCGGGCGATTCAAAAAGCGTTCGTAGTGCCCCAGATCGAGGTCCGTTTCAGCGCCATCGTCTGTAACGTAGCACTCACCGTGTTCGTAAGGATTCAGTGTACCAGGGTCGATATTGATATACGGATCGAATTTTTGGATCGTTACCGTAAGCCCTCGCGATTGAAGAAGTTTGGCCAGTGAAGAGGCAATGATGCCTTTGCCAAGTGATGAAGTTACCCCGCCCGTAACAAAAATATATTTCGCGGATTTTGGTCCCGTAGCCGCCATGATTCAAACCTGTTTTGGTCGTTACGGGATGTAAAAGTACGAAAAATTAGCCGAAAAAGAGCGAAGAAATTCAGGAAAAAGTTACTCTCCTAGCTAATCCACTACTAGTCAACGTCGTACTTAGGAAAGCTGTCCTTGTTTTCTAAATTCACAAAGCCCTTCGCCTGACATGACCTCAACACGCCCCCACCGATGAAGCAAATTGAATCGTACAGTGGTGTCGGCGGGGCCGCCCGCGTGGTGTCGGTTTCTCAAAACCGACACCACCTGCTGTATGACTACTCCTTTTTGTACAGTACCCAAATATTGTTAATGGTACCTATATTCTTTGATTGGAGCCATTGGTTAACATGCCACAACGGCGTCGACGAATAAAGCTGCGGTTTAAACCCAAGGCTGTCCAGGAGTGGAAGTTTTTCTTTAGCGTCGTTGTACGTAGTTGCCAGCCACGCATTGTTCAAATAACGAATCGAATCCTGATTGTGCATTTCAACGAGTTTCATATCCGGCGCGGCCCGACGGTAGAACATCAGTTGCAAATGGCTTTCTGTTTCAAAGGGTGTGTGATCGATGCAATAAACCGTTGGACTTGCTCCGTCGAAATAATTGACCAGTTTGCGCGAAAATTCAACGCTTTGGTAATACGGATTCAACACCAGAAATAGCACCAACACCAGTACGTTCAGTCCTATACTGAAATTCATCACTCCTTTTATAATCAGTCGAATCCATTTTTCTGCCCGCTCATAATAGCGGATAAAGGACGGTAATCCCCAGCCCGCAATAATCGGCATGATATTGACAACCGGGAACATAAACCGCTCTTCTTTATGCGCCACCAGACAATGGCCCAAAACGAAAAAGACGACGGCCAAAACGATTGGCTGCCGGTATTCTTTCAGAGCCCCTTTCAGACTGTAGTAAAATAAGAACATACTAAACGGTGGCGCACCCACCACCAGGGTCAGCATGAGGATGTACCACACAAAACTGGACGTACCGAATTCAGCCGCTTTACCTTCCGTGATATTGACCCGGTAATAGTCGTACGGGGTAAATACCAGCTGGTGGTAAAAATGGTAATCGAGGAATACGTTGATACCCGCCCCGACGAGAAAGCCGATGGCCAGGGGCAGCAGGTTACTGTATTTTTTTTCGATGATCAGCAACCATATTCCGAATCCGACAATGCCGAACGCGATCTGAAAGCGAAAGTAAAACGCCAGGCTGAACAGCAGTCCGGTCAGGAAAACATAGGCGAATTGGTCGTTTCTCTTTTCGTACAGGAGAATAGCGCCGAAGAACACGATAGACGATGCGATTTCGGAACTGAACAGGGTGCGAACGTACGGCAGCGACCAGGACAAGTTGATCAGCAGCAATACGAGGAAGAGTCGTTTTCTGTCCGACTTGAAGTAATGAATACCCAGGGCATTAAACAAGACGAACCCGGATACGCCAAAAAGGACTCGGAGAACAGCTAGTTGGCTATACGGATAATTAATCTGCAAAAACCGGCACAGGGTAACGAAGCCCGAAAATAGGTACACCTGAAGCGTAGGCCGTATATGGCTCTTCAGCTCCCACACCCCGGTGGCCCCGGATGGTTCGCCCAGTTGCCAGGAAGAAAACTCGATTAATTGAAAATGCTGATCAGGATGCAGAAAACCAACCTGAGTAATGCAGAAAATAATCTGTAGAAGCAGCGAGAAAAGCAGGAGCCACCGTAACCGTGAATCGCGACGTATCAACTGTAAACTTGTGTTCATTGTAGGGAGTAATCCGAGCGGTATCGTTAAAAAGGCAGCTTGCCCAGGTCTACATTGCCTCCGGTCAAAATAATACCGACGCGCTGTCCCGCAAACTGATCTTTATGTTTTAGTACAGCCGCCAACGGCACGGCACACGAGGGCTCGATAATAATTTTCATCCGCTCCCACACCAGACGCATTGCCGCAATGATTTCTTCGTCCGAAACGGTTAGAATATCAGCGACGTGTTCGCGAATCAGGCGTAGTGTTCGCTCGCTGAGGTTTGTCATGAGTCCGTCCGCGATGGTGTTGATGTAGGGCGCTTTTTCGACCCGGCCACTGCGAAACGACAAAATGGCGTCAGCAGCTCCTTCCGGTTCACCCGCAATCACGCGCGTCGTGGGCGACAGGTAATGGGTAATCAGCGATGTTCCGCTGAGCAGACCGCCCCCACCAACCGGAGCCAGGATCGTATCGAACGATTTTTCCGTACCAAAATCTTCGATCAGTTCTTTGGCCGCCGTAGCCTGTCCGGCAATCACCCGGTCATCGTCGAACGGATGGACCAGTACGGCTCCGGTGCGTTCGATGACGTCCCGAACCCCGGCTTCACGAGCGTCGAGCGTAGGTTCGCATTCGATGATGTCGGCCCCGTAGTTTCGCACCGCGTTCTTCTTGACCTGGGGAGCCGTGCGTGGCATCACGATGTAAGCAGGCATTCCAACCTGACGGGCGGCAAAGGCAACCGCCTGGGCGTGATTGCCCGACGAGTGCGTCGTAATCGCCTTTCCTTCCTGATGTTCGGCAACCTGCAACACGGCGTTCAAACCACCCCGCGCTTTAAAAGCACCCACTTTCTGAAAGTTCTCACATTTAAAAAACAGCTCGGCTCCGACCCGGTCGTTGATCGTGTGGTTCGTTAAAACGGGGGTACGGTGGATGTAAGGCCGAATACGGTCGTGTGCCTCACGGATGGTAGCTAAAGAGATCATGGATTTTGAAGCATCGAAGGGCGCAAATTACAAAGAAAACGTCCGCTAGGCAGGTAATTATGCGCTGGATACCCCTTTTCTTACCGGCTGTCTTCCGCGCCAACTTGATTTTCTGGCTAGGATCGCTGTCTTTTGTTTTCGAAAACTCACGTACTAAATCCCTTCCTCCATGAATACGAATCGCCGTTCGTTTCTGAAGCAGGCCGCCGGATCACTGGCTGCCTTATCAATTGCCCCGGCTGCGTTTGCCGAAGCTGGTAAGAAAAAAATGTTCTTCGACATTTCGCTGGCGGAATGGTCCCTACACAAAGCGCTGTTCGCCAAAAAAATTACGAATCTGGATTTTCCGGGCATTGCCCGCAAAGAGTTCGACATCAGTATCGTTGAATACGTCAATCAGTTTTTCAAGGACAAAGCACAGGATAAAACTTACCTCAATGACCTGCTGACCCGCTGCAAAGACAACGGCATCACGAACCACCTGATCATGATCGACGGAGAAGGTAATCTGGGCGCTACCGACACAGCCGAACTGAGTAAAGCGGTTGAAAATCACCACCGCTGGGTCGAGTGCGCCAAGTACCTGGGCTGCAAAACCATCCGCGTCAATGCCGCCGGGAAAGGAACCGCTGACGAGGTAGCTAAAGCCGCCGTTGAAGGGCTCGGTAAGCTCGGCGAATTTGCCAAAACCATGAACATCAACGTCATTGTCGAAAATCACGGCGGCTATTCGTCGGAAGGCAAATGGCTGGCGGGCGTTATGAAGCAGGTGAACATGAAAAACGTAGGAACCCTGCCTGACTTCGGTAATTTCTGCCTTAAGCGGGGCGAGGGCCATAGCTGCGTAGAAGAATATGATCGGTATCAGGGTACGCAGGAATTGCTGCCCTACGCAAAAGGCGTGTCAGCCAAAACCTACAACTTCGACGCAAACGGTAACTGCGTTGAAACGGATTACAACCGCATTATGAAGATCGTCAAAGACAGCGGTTTCAAAGGTATTGCCGGTATTGAATATGAAGGCGATAAAGTAGACGAATACGAAGGTATCCGCAAAACGAAAGCCCTGCTGGAACGCGTAGGTGCTATGGTTTAATACCGCTTATTCTGAAGCGCCGTTCAGGTAGATCGGCGCTTCAGAATAGTTTTTCTCTCTTGCTGATTATGCCCGCCGAAAACCCGGATCTGTTTGTTGCCTTCCGACGGGAGCTGCACCGTTTTCCCGAAATTTCCACTCATGAATTCGCTACCCAGCAGCGGATTAAGGCGTTCGTCAGCCCGTTTAATCCGGTCAAATTAACGGAAGTGGGCAACACCGGTCTACTACTCCAATATGGCACTGACTTGTCGGGGCCCGTCACGCTTATCCGAGCGGATATCGACGCCTTGCCGATTCATGAAGTAAACGAGTTTGCGCATAAATCGCTTCACAAAGGTGTTTCGCACAAATGCGGCCACGATGGACACACGGCTATCCTCGCCCGACTCGCTTCTTTTTTAAGTCGGAAACCACCAGCTAAAGGTCGGGTTTACCTCGTCTTTCAGCCCGCCGAAGAAACAGGCCAAGGGGCAGAAGCCGTTCTACAAGATCCCGCCTTCGCATCCATTCGTCCCGACCAGGTTTTTGCCTTACACAACTTGCCGGGGTATCCGCAAGGCGTCATCGTGTGCAGACCAGGCGATTTTACGCCAGCCGTTAAAAGTTTGATCGTCAAATTCAAAGGCAACGTATCGCACGCAGCAGAACCCGAAAAAGGAACCAATCCAGCTTATCTGATGGCGCTGTTCATGTTGGCTAGTAAGGAATTGGAAAACACAGATCCTGGTTCCGACGAGTTTGCCTTGTTAACACCGGTTTATAGTACCTTAGGCGAAAAATCGTACGGCGTGTCGGCGGGTTACGGGGAAGTTCATTTAACGCTTCGAACGCGAACGAATCAGCAAATGGATGTTTTAACCGACCGGCTATTGACTACGTTATCGAACCTTTGTGCGGGAAGCGGCATTGCTATAGAAACAGCTACCACGGAAGCCTTCTTTGCCAACCAAAACGATCCGGATGCCGTTGAACAAATCAGAACCAGCGCGCTTCAATTAGGGTTTCCGTATCTTGAAAAGCAAGAGCCGTTCAAATGGGGCGAAGATTTCGGGCTGTTTACGCAGCACCACAAAGGGGCGATGTTTGGCATTGGGGCCGGGGAGCAGTCACCGGCTCTGCACAACGACGATTATGATTTTAACGATAACCTGATTGAACCGGCGGCCCGCTTGTTTCTGGCGCTTATAGAAGACCACCATGCTTAAAACAGCGGTAACAAAACAACGATTTTGCGTCCCTGACTTATTTACTTTTTGAACACATGTCAACACTTCAGTACCAATTTACCGCTAATTTCATCGGCACCGAAGCCGTCGCGGGCGAAGGCGATTTCTTTAAAGCCTTTACTCCTTCCACCCAAGAACAGCTAACGGATGAATTTACCAACGTATCGAGCGAACAGGCTCATCAGGCGGTAGAAAAGGCAGCCGCGGCATTTGCAGCCTACACCAAACTTCACCCTCACCGGCGCGCCGATTTTCTGGATTCCATCGCGACCGAAATTGAAGCGCTGGGAGACATGCTGGTTGAGCGGGCCGTGCTGGAGAGCGGTTTACCGACGGGTCGTCTGACGGGCGAGCGGGGTCGCACGACAGGGCAGCTTCGAATGTTTGCCAGGCTGTTGCGCGAAGGCTCCTGGGTAGACGCCCGCATCAATCCGGCCCTGCCCGACCGTCAGCCACTCCCCCGCCCCGACCTGCGTCAGATGCTGGTACCGCTGGGCCCGGTTGTGGTCTTCGGAGCGAGCAATTTTCCGCTTGCCTTTTCGGTAGCGGGGGGCGATACGGCTTCGGCGCTGGCGGCTGGCTGTCCGGTTATTTTTAAAGCCCATCCATCCCATCCGGGCACCTCGTCGCTGGTCGGTCAGGCGATTGCCACGGCGGCTCAGAAAACAGATATGCCCGACGGTGTTTTCTCGCTCCTGCACGCCGACAACGAAGTAGCCGGGGAACTGGTCGCTCATCCGGCGGTCAAAGCGGTCGGTTTTACCGGATCGCGGGCGGGAGGTCTGGCCTTACAGCGAATCGCTCAGGAACGGCCCGAACCAATTCCCGTTTATGCCGAAATGAGCGCCGTAAACCCAGTGGTTGTTTTGCCGGGAGCCATTCAGGAAAACGCGACGAAAGTAGCCGAAGGGCTTGCTGCGTCGATAACTCTGGGCGTTGGTCAGTTCTGCACCAATCCGGGTCTGGTCTTTTTGCTCGACTCACCGCAGTCCACGCTTTTTCTGGATACGGTAGCCGAAAAAATACGCGCATCGGCTCCGGCCACGATGCTGAACGCGGGCATTTGCCAAAATTACCACAAAGGTGTTCAGCATAATCGCGTCATTCCCGGTGTGCACATGCTGGCGGAATCAGAAACGGAATCCGCCGACAGCCGCACCGAAGGTCGCCCTGCCGTGATGACCACGACCGCGCCGATTTTCCTGTGCAGTCCGGCGTTGAGCGAAGAAATTTTTGGTCCAACGTCGCTGATCATCACCTGCCAGACGGAAACCGAACTAGCCGAATGCCTGGAAACACTCGAAGGCCAGCTAACGGCTACGCTCTATGCCACCCCGGACGAACTCGGGCAGACTGGGTTTGATTGGGTTTCTATTTTGCAGGCTAAGGCCGGACGGGTGTTATTCGGAGGCTACCCAACGGGCGTCGAAGTTAGTGAAGCAATGACCCACGGCGGTCCATTCCCGGCTACCAGCGACGGCGGTCGTAGTACCTCAGTGGGTACCGGAGCTATTCTCCGGTTTGTGCGCCCGTTCACCTACCAAAGTTTTCCAGACGCTTTATTGCCGTTGGCCCTGCAAAATGCGAACCCCCTCGGCATCTGGCGCAATGTCGATGGCGAGTTAACGAAGTCGTAATAACTGAATAGGCCTTGTTCTCAGTGTGGTGTCGGTTTTGAGAAACCGACACCACACTGAGAACTGTTTCTTCGGATTACACGTCGAGCATAAATTCCCCATCCATCGATTTACCTGGCAATTCGTCAAATACGCTGACGGTGACCCCGGATATTTCCTTCGTTCTCTTTCCTGCCTATGGTCAAGAGTATATGAATCGAAACCGTTAGACGTTCAGTCGGTTATGCCTACCAAAGGCACAATAGCAGGCCGTCCGACCACGTTTTCATATACAGTACGACGAACAGGCAATGAGGGTATCCAACAAATCGACCGCAACTACGAGTACGGCAGTACACACACGCATCTGGTTCCTGCTCCTGTCTATACTGATTCAGAGTAATTGTTTTAGTCAGGGTAAGTATCTAGTGCTGCTGAACGATAAAGCGAACTCGCCCTACAGCGTCAATAAACCGGAGCAGTTTTTATCGCAACGGTCCATCCTACGTCGGCAAAAGCAAAACATCCCGGTTCGGGAACGCGATTTACCGGTCAATCCAGCGTATATAACCCAGCTGCAACAGGCGGGTGCCAAAATCTGGTTTCCGTCGCGTTGGCTTAACGCGGTTTTGGTGGAAGCAACCGACGCGACGCTGGCGACTATCCAAAAGCTACCGTTTGTAAAAGGACTTGACTTTAGCCGCTCGCTTTCCAGCCGCCGGATTAGTGCCGAAGCCACCCTCACAACGATCAGCAAATTGGCTAAAGTTGAGCAAGACTCGCTAGCCTACGGTGATTCAAAATTTCAGGTCGAACAGATTGGAGTTGATAACATGCATCGGCAAGGTTATCATGGCGAAGGCATGCTGATTGCCGTGCTGGATGCCGGTTTTCGAAATGCCAATCAAGTTCCTTTTTTGAAACCACTTTTCAGCGAAAGTCGGGTACTGGCCACGTATAATTTCGTTCGAAAAGAAACGAGCGTTTATGAAGGTGATGATCATGGCCTTCAGGCGTTGTCGGCTATCGCAGCTACGACTGACAATCAGTTATACGGGACGGCCTACAAAGCATCGTTTGTCTTACTCTGTACCGAAATAGGCAATTCAGAAAGCCGGCTGGAAGAAGCCAACTGGCTTTTCGGCGCAGAATATGCCGATAGCGTCGGTGTTGACGTAATCAGTTCATCGTTAGGTTATTCTACGTTCGACGATGCTTCAACCAGCTACACGTACCAGGACATGGACGGTAAAACGGCGCTTTCCAGCCGGGCGGCCCAAATAGCTACGGAAACGGGAATGGTAGTCGTGGTAGCCGCTGGAAACGAAGGCAATAAACCGTGGCGTTACATAACCGCACCTTCCGATGCCGTATCTGTGCTCGCTATTGGGGCTGTCACCCAAACCGGTCAGCGCGCTTCCTTTAGTTCGTTTGGCCCCCCGCCAGACGGACGCGTGAAGCCTGACTTGGTTGCCCGAGGGCAGGGCGTCGTCCTTGGCTTGGCTTCCGGCTTGATCGGAACAGGCAATGGCACTTCCTTCGCGACACCGTTGGTTGCGGGTCTGGCGGCTGGTTTCTGGCAGGCGCACCCCCAACTCACGGCTGCTCAGGTAACCGCGAGCTTGCGTCAATCAGGCAGCCAGTACAGCACCCCCAATGACGAGTTAGGCTATGGTATTCCCAATTTTGAACGGGCCTCCGCTCTGGCCGCTACCTACAGTCAATTGCTGGTGTATCCGAACCCATTTAGTGAAACAGAGCCACTGGCAGTTCAATGGGGTGAAATCGCAGCGAATACACCCATCGAGGCTACCCTTATCAATCTGGCAGGCCGTGTCTTATGGCGAAACAGCGCAACCTATAGTGGTCTTACCACTTTCGTTTTACCAAACCTAAATTTATCGGCAGGGTTATACTTTCTGACACTCGTTTCGGGTGATAAGAAGCGAACCGTGAAGGTGATAAAACGATAAGCGGATTTCGTAATACACTAAGAATCAATTTTGTATGGCAGCAATCCGGGTTATTCGGGGAGATATCACCAAGCAAAGCGTTGATGCGATTATCAACGCAGCCAATGAAAGCCTACTGGGTGGTGGTGGGGTCGATGGAGCCATTCACCGCGCAGCGGGTCCTGAGCTTCTCGCCGAATGCCGCGCGCTACACGGCTGTAAAACCGGCGACGCCAAACTTACCAAAGGATACCGTCTACCGGCCAAGTATGTCATCCATACCGTTGGTCCGGTCTGGCGGGGTGGTGCGCACGGAGAATCTGACTTGTTGGCAAGCTGCTATCATCGGTCGCTCGCTATTGCGCAGGAAAAGGCATTGGTGAGTATCGCTTTTCCAAACATCAGTACTGGTATTTACGGCTATCCTAAAGACAAAGCCGCCGAGATAGCAATTTCAAGCGTCAGGCAGGCGCTGGCCCAGCCCACTTCCCTCCAAGACGTTGTCTTTATCTGCTTTGACGCCGAAAATTACGATCGCTACAAAAAGCAGATCTACTAGCAAACGATTCAAACAATAAGGCGTTCCCGGTTAATCGGAGAACGCCTTATTGTTTGAATCGTCAAGCCTATTAGTCGTTTCCAATAACGGAACTGCTATCCGATTTTTGTCTGCGTTGTTTAACGTATGAGTTGTTATCAGAATTGTTTGGCTCTGACACTCGTTGTATTTTGTAATTCCGATCAGCCAGACTCATTGAAGGTGTATGATCGACCGTTATCCCGCCAGCAGGTTGTGCATTGGGTACCGACTTTTTGTAGTCAGCCAGACGCGCATCCGCCGGAGATGGCTGCTGAACAGCGACGCCGGCATTACTTTCCCAACGCCGAGCCGTAGCGGCTTTGTTGGCATGTTTATAGTTATGCGTCGAGTAAGTCGGGTCCTTACGGAGCTTTCGCTCATCCTGCGCCTGAGTTTGCACGGCAAAAGCCAGTAACCCCAGACTGATTAGTACTGTGAATGCAGCTTTCATAACTCTTTCTGTGGTTTTGTTATAAAGCAAAACTATGCTTTTTACTATACCATCAAAACAAGAAAAAGAGCTACTATATTTATAGTTAAAGCCGATTTTTTACCAGCGTATGCCTATTTATGGGTTTTTCAGTATAATTTTTGCCCGTTTTCACCATAAACAAGTGAAAATTCAGCATTTCGCTCCAACAGTGCACATTAATTTTTTTACTTTTTTGGTACCAGCAAGGACTGAATTTACGCCAAGGCAAGTGGTATAGGTCTATTTCCTTCTATCTAGCAGAAAATCAGCGCGTAACTAGTAGCTATTCATCTTCCGAATCATGCGAAGTACCGACTCGGAATCCGTTAGTTGTTGTACTTCATCCATCGATAACCAGCGAACGGCATTGACTTCATCGGTGAGGACAAATGGCTCGTTCGGATCGGCTTCGAGTAAAAACCGGATGTCGTAGTGCAGGTGTTCAGGCACGTCGCCACGGGCCGGAATGGGATGAACATCCACGTCGTAAATCTGCGGACTAATGGGCTTTAATGAGGTCAGTCCTGTCTCTTCTTCGGCTTCCCGAAACGCAACACCACCAATGTTGGGATCGCCATCGGCATGTCCCCCCGGCTGAAACCAGCGATCAAGCTTTCGGTGGTGGATCAATACGGTTTTCTGACGATCGGGGCTGACAATCCAGGCCGAGCCGGTCACGTGGCCAATGAGCAGACTTCGTTCAAAACAATCGGCATTAGCCTGGACAAAAGAAAGCGTGTCCTGGGTCATCGCTTGTTCTGTTGAATCGGCTGGCTGGTGCTGCTTTAGTAACGTAATTAGTGGATAACGGTGCATTATATTGGTATTTCTGCGTAAAAAAATGCAATTTGGTCCAGTTTTCTGGATTACTCTATAGACAATCATGCGTAAACTTTCGCTTTCGGTCGCCACACTTTGCCTGGCGGCTCAGTTATCCACCGCTCAAATTAAGTTGCCATCACCTAGCCCTGGCGCAACGGTAGGGCAAACCCTTGGGACCACCGATTTCAGCATTACCTATTCCCGGCCGAGCCTGAAAGGTCGTACGCCCTTTACGGACGCGTTTGTACCAGCGGGTAAAGTTTGGCGGACGGGTGCCAATGGCGCAACGGCCTTCACGACATCAACGGATGTGATGATCAATGGCAAAACGCTCCCCGCCGGAAGCTACGCCATCCTATCGATTCCCGACAAGAACGACTGGACGTTGATTTTCAACAAAAACAAATCGGTTACCGAACAAAACTACAAGCAGGACGAAGACGTACTGCGCGTTCAACTCAAGCCAACGACGACGGGTGAAAAACTGGAAACGTTCACCATCGGCTTCAGCGATCTAACCGACAGCACCGCGAAACTAAACTTTATGTGGGCCGACGTTAAAGCAACGGCTGATTTGCGCGTTGACGTTTCGGCGAATGCAGCCGCCAACGTAGACAAGGCCGTAGCCGAAAAACCCGACGATCCGGCGGTATTGCAGGCAGCCGCCAGCTACAATCTGTCGAAAGGTCGTAATCTGGATCAGGCACTGAGTTGGATCGACAAGTCGGTGGCCGCAAAAGAAACGTACCGGAACCTGTTCGTTAAATCACAGATTCTGGGTAAGATGGGTAAATATGCTGATGCGCTGCCCGTTGCCCAGAAAGCGCTAACGCTCGGCCAGTCCTCAAACGATGCTGCTTTCTCCTTCTTCAAAGAGGGCATTGAAAAAAGCATCGCCGAATATTCGACCAAAGTACCCGCTACACCCGCCAAAGGTGCAAAAGGCAAGAAAAAAGCGTAAGCTTAGTAACTAATCAATAAAAAGGTCCGCTCCAGATTCTGGAGCGGACCTTTTTATTAAGCCCGAATCAATCGTTGAAGGACCCACGCAATACCGACAACCAACAGGCATCCAATCACGTTCAGCCACAGGAAAGCCGTCAGTTCAAAGTGCCAGCTGAGAATAACCAGAATCTCCGCGATGATGGCCGCCCAGAACGTAGCTGCGCCACCGATTGATTTGACGTAAAACGCAACCACGAACACGCCCAGAATAACGCCATAGAACAGGGAACCCAGAATGTTGACGGCTTCGATCATACTGCCAAACTGGTTGGCGAACTGCGCGACAACGATGCAGAATACCCCCCAGCCGATGGTAGCCCAGCGCGACACCGTCAGGTAGTGCGCGTCGTCGCCGTCGTGGTTATACAACCGCTTGTATACGTCGACGACGGTGGTGGAAGCCAGCGAACTGTAAGCAGCCGCAATGGACCCCATCGACGCGCTAAAAATTACGGCAATGAGCAAACCAATCAGTCCGTGTGGAAGGTAATCGAGCACAAACCGTAGAAACACGTAGTTCACGTCATTGGTATCCGCAGCGGGGTTGTTTTCTTTAATGAGTTTCACCACATCGTCTTTTACCGTTTTTAGCGCTTCGTCGGTTTCGCGTAGGCTGGTGGTGGCTGCTTCCTGCGCGGCATCGTCCTTGCGTTGGAGAGCGGCCTGCATATCAGCAACGACCCGCTGACGCTGGCTGGTCAAGTTCTGGTGCTTTATTTCGGCCAGTTGATACGCGCGGGCGTACGGACCTTCTTTGAGTTTGTCTGTTTCCTGCTTATTGAAAAACGTTGGCGACGGATTATACTGGTAAAATACAAACACCAGCACGCCAACCAACACGATCAGGAACTGCATCGGCACTTTCAGCAAGCCGTTCATGAGCAGTCCCAACCGGCTTTGTCCTATCGACTCTCCGGTCAGGTAGCGCCCCACCTGCGACTGGTCGGTGCCGAAATAAGATAGCTGTAAAAAGAAACCGCCAATCAGCCCTGACCAGATGTTGTAGCGACTGTTGGGATCGAATTTGAGGTCGATCAGATTCATACGACCGGCTTTGCCCGCTACGTGCAGCGCATCGACAAAGCCTACTCCATCGGGCAATAGTTTAACGGTCAGGTAACCAGCCAGTACCATCGCAAACGTGACAATCGCCATTTGCTGGAGGTGCGTGTACGAGATGGCTTTTGTCCCGCCAAAAACGGTATAGATCAGGACAATTCCGCCCATGATCAGATTGGTCCAGTAAATATTCCAGCCCAGAATGGTCGAAAGAATAATTGCTGGCGCGTAGATGGATAAACCGGTCGAAAGGCCCCGCTGGAGCAAAAACAAGCCCGCCGTCAAGGTCCGAACTCGTGCGTCGAAACGGGTTTCCAGGTATTCGTAGGCCGTAAAAATTTTGAGTTTATGAAAGATCGGCACGAACGTCACCGACAGAACGACCATAGCCAGTGGTAAGCCAAAATAAAACTGCACGAAGCGCATTCCGTCGCTGAATCCCTGCCCCGGTGCCGACAGAAAAGTTACGGCACTAGCCTGCGTTGCCATGACCGACAACCCAACATGATACCAGGGTAACGACCGACCGGCCAGCAGGTAATCGTCCATACTCTGGCTTTTTCGACTGCGGACGACACCGTACAGCATGACGCCCAACAACGTCAGAACCAGTATACTCCAATCCAGTGTACTCATGAAAGCCAGCGCATTAAAACGTAAAACAAAACGATTTCAACGGCTAGACTACCAATAACAATCGCGTAGAGCTGAGACCAGGAGCTGACAAATGGAGGCAAGTCGGACGGTTTTTCGGACATAAAAGGTGGGTTGATGACTAATAACGGCGAAATTAATGTAAATCTGACGATCCCTTTTGAATTACCTGCTGATTACCCTAGTTTGCGGCCGTACCTGACAACAAAGCCGCATGGAAAGCCAGTCTCCCCTTACCAACGAAAAAATGTTATTCGACCTCACCGGCAAAGTTGCCCTTATTACGGGTGCCAGCAAAGGTATTGGCGAAGACATTGCCCGGCTATATGGCCGCTTCGGCGCAAACGTCGTTGTAAGCAGCCGCAAGCAGGATGTACTGGACCAATTAGCCACCGACATACGGGCGCAGGGCGGAGAGGCTACTGGCATTGCCGCTCACGTTGGCGATATGGAGCAGCTAAAGCAACTGGTTGACAAAACGGTAAACGTGTATGGCGGCATTGATATTCTGGTCAATAACGCGGCATCAAACCCGGTTTTTGGACCGGCGCTCGACTGCGATGGTATGGCATTCGACAAGATCATGCAAGCCAACGTAAAGGCTCCGTTTGAGTTAAGTAAACTGTGTTATCCAAGCATGAAAGCGCGTGGTGGCGGCAGTATTATCATGATGAGCAGCATTGCCGGTCACACACCCGATCCCGGTTTAGGCATCTACAGCGTCAGCAAGGCGTCGCTCAATATGCTAACCAAGGTGCTGGCAAAGGAATGGGGACCCGACGGTATCCGCGTCAATGCCATTTGCCCCGGCCTGATCAAAACCAAGTTTAGTCAGGCTCTCTGGCAGAACGAGCAAATTCTGGACCATTTCACCAAACGACTGCCCATTGCCCGCATGGGTACAACCGACGAAATTAGCCCACTGGCACTTTTCCTGGCTTCGGATGCGTCCTCGTACAGCACTGGTAGTTTGTTTTATGCCGATGGCGGAACAGTAATCTAACCGTCAGCTGACATACGAGAAAGTCCTGCCCAAACTCAATAGGAACTGAGTTTGGGCAGGACTTTTCCTTTAGTTGATTTGTTTATTCTTCGTACTGAATACGGGCTTGCGCGTTACCCTCAAAGGTATTGCTGGCGTTGGCATCGTCGTTGATCGACGCGTAGTAACCAACCAGAATACCGTAACCCCCACTCCCACTGATCCGGGTATTGCGAATAGTCATAGCTGCGTCATGGCCGTAGAGCGCCAGATTGGCCCGCTTGCCCGATACAATCGCCTTGCTGCCCGCGTTGCTGATCTCGGCCTGATCGATGCTGTTTTGCGTACTCGTCGAGTGGCTCAAAATTCCGACCCAGTACGCCGTTGTGTTGGCTGCTCCGGTAAACCGGATCTTCTGTTCAGCCGTTCCCTTAGCCAGCAGATACCCTTCTTCGTTGATAATCACCGTGACATCGCGCGCAGCTTCGACGGTTACGCCCGGATGTAGACGCCAGCCAGTGCGTACCGCGATGGTATTCAGCAGCCGGTACGGCGTTTTATCGGCAAAACCTTTCCAGTTGATTTCGCCGTCGCTGCCGTTCGAATGGCCGATGTACGACCCATTCACTTCTACCACGTTACGCCCGTTGCCGCTGGTGAATACCGAAGCAACGTCCAGTTTGGCAACGTTTTCCGTCGATACGATGATACCGGCTTCGCTATTGTTGCTAAATACGTTTGTCGAAAACTCACGCAGAATCGCTTCTTCCTGAACAAGCAATCCATAGCCGTCATTTTGCGCGAACAGGTTGTTTTTCAGTGCCAGTTGGCTCTGCTTAAACATGGCCATCCCCGTTTTTTTACCGTCCAGCATGGTTCGGCTTCCGGCGTGTAATACCTCGACATGCTCCATCACATTAACATTGCTTTCGGAATACAGCATAATACCGATCCAGTACCCTTTGGTTTGCCCAACCCCGATGAAACGTATCTTTTTGTCGGCTGTTCCCTTGGCAATCAGGATTCCACCCTCGTCGTTGATGTCAAACCGTACATCCCGCTCAAACGCAATTACAACGCCGGGCTTGATGGTCAGTTCGTGCTTAACGGCAATGTTTCTGGGAACTACATAGTCCGGCAGATTCGGACTAGCAATGCGATCCTCCAGTATTGTCTTCACCGTAATGTCTTTATCCAGCGTCAGCGGCTGCGCAACAGAAGCCGTAACCAGAACTTTGTCAACGTTTGTTATAGCCCCGTTCGAAACAGCTACCTCCAGTTCGTATTCGCCCACTTCATCAGGTACAAACGTTGGCTTGGCCGTAGTGGGTGCCGTTAACGTGACCGTACTGGCCGCTGGTTTCTTCGTCACGGTCCATTGAAACGTGATAGCTTTACCCTGACCATCGTGCGATGCTGTACCATCTAAAGTTACGATTTGTCCAACCTGAACTGTCTGGTCAGGACCTGCGTTGGCGGTCAGCGCATCAACGGGTTCGACCTGCGGTTTTTTACAGCCCGCCACGAGCAACGCAGCGCTTAGCAGCAAGGTACTTACTTTTTTAACGAATGCCAGCCTCGTGGGGCGAGGACCTTGAGCATGGGTAGCAACGTAGTTCATGTTCTTTGTTGTTTGACAGGATTGATTTGATTACGAAAAAAAAGTGCGCGGTTTCGGATCGTCCACTCGCGTTTATTGGATTGTCTGGAAGTATTGATACAATGAAGCCAGTTCTTTCTCGCTGTACTGAGCGGTCATTTTCCAGGGCATGTTGTCGTTGTTGATCTGATGGCCGCTGGGCGTTTTACCCGTACGAAGCGTATGAATAAATTGCGCCTGCGTCCATTTACCAACGTGGCCGGTACGGGTCAGATCAGGTACGGGAGGCATACCGGGTGCTACTGGCTCACCGCCTTTCAGCGTAGGCTTGTGGCAACCACTGCATGAAATTGACAGGTACTTACCCTGAGCGATGCCTTCGGTCGTGTCGGCGCTAGCCACAATAGGTAGTTTGTGGTCGATTTTTTCCACCGACAGCAAAGGCATCTTGTCGAGATAAGCCATTACGTTGACTACTGGGCCGAGTTTACTGGCGGGCACCACATGGTCAGCCGCTGGCACCTGCTGGCAGTACACAATGATGGCCTGTAAATCCTGCTTCGACAGTAACGTTGTTTCGTGCGAAGGCATAAATAACAGCGGACGTCCGTTTCGATCAACACCGTGACGCAGGGCAGTCAGCCAATCGGCGGTGCTGTAATCAGCGGGTAATCCGCCTTTACCTTTTGTCAGGTTAGCAGCGACGAGCCGACCCAGCGCCGGATCGTCCATCATGATTTTGCCGTCGAGCTTTTCACCATGACACTCAATGCATCCTTTGATTACCGCCAAGTGTTCGCCCCGCTTCACGATGCTGCTGTCGCGGGGGATGTCTATGGTTTCGGTGGCGAAGCTGTGTTTCGTTGCCGTTCGCTGGTTGATATTGTTGGTGATAAAGAAATACGCAATGAGGAGTATGACGGCCAGGCTTAGCACGATACCGCCGATCCATTTACCAATTTTTACGAGTGCTTTCATTCGTGTTGTTGTCTTTTGGTTAACGGGCCTGCCAACGGCCTTTTAACGCTGCAAAACTCAACACCAAAGCAGGCTCACCACCTACGCGAAACGGATAAGGAACTACGCAAACCGGATTATCGCGAAAAAGCCGTTTTCAATTCAGGCAGCGAAGTCGGCAGTTAGCCACACCCTTTTCGCAGTTGACTGTTGTCCGGATTTACCCGGCCTGGTCTATCGCCTATTTTTGAACTACTCCGCTAAATCGTCCCGGCTGGGCTCTTCCAAAGGCATAACTTATGGTCTCTACTGTACTAAACTCTGACGATATTTTCAGCTTCAAAGTGGTTGCCTCTCCGCAGGACGTACCCCCGACGCCTACCTGTACCGCAACCGATACCTTCGACCAGTACTGCCACCCCGACGGGGGTTCGTTTAAGCTGAAAAGTGCTTGCTTCCCGCATATGCACGTGCTGGACATGCGCTGGAATACCACAAAAGATCTGGAACTCCACGACGAAAGTCCGTCCGATAGCATCCGCATTAATTTTAAACTCGACGGCTACCTTCACACGCGTTTCAGCGGACTCAAGCACGCGCTCGATATGAGTCCGCAGAAGCACAATCTGATCTACGTTCCGGAGGGAAAAGACATAAACTCGGTGAAAGGAAACCAGTTAATCGCCATGTTGCATATCAATCTGGATAAGAATTTTTTCGCGTCGGCCATTGGTCATGACGATGCCTGGAGCGAACGATTGTTAACCGATCTGGCTCACCAACGTCCCTTTTCGGCGGCTACGGCTCCGCTGCCCATTACGCTACCGATGCTTCATTTGATCGAGGGCATCCGAAACTGCAACGCAACGGGTCCCATGCGGAATTTGCTGATTCAGTCCAGAGTACTCGAATTGGTAGCGCTGGAAATCGACCAGCTTAAAACGTCCCCGGCCCATGACGACACAATCCGGCCCGACGAAATCGAAAAACTGAATCGGCTGAAAGCGTATCTGGACGCTAACTTTCTATCGGATATGAGCCTGGCCCAGCTGAGTCGCCACTGTCTACTGAACGAGTTCAAGGTGAAAAAAGGCTTTAAGCAGCTGTTTGACACGACCGTTTTCAACTATGTGCGCAAGCTACGCATGGATTACGCCGGGCAGTTGTTACGCCATTGCACCCTTACCGTCGATGAGGTAGCCGACCGGCTTGGTTATGAACATTCGCAGCATTTCTCCATCGCTTTCAAGAAGTATACCGGACTAACCCCTTCTCAGTATCAGCACGGCAAACACCGGACGCTCGCCAACTCTTTCCCGACTGTTTTTGCCTGATTCGACACTACCGATTAACACGGCTATCGAATTCTTCCATGAACGAATCGATGGGTTTCAGTTCGCAGTCCGACGATAGAGCGGTGAACCGTTGACTGGCGATGATCAGCTTAGCCCCCTCTTCCGGCTGGCAGTCAACGGTATACCCTTTTCGCTGAACAACCATTGCCAGCAGGTCGGCATTCAACCAGCTTTCGTTCCACACCAGCATGGGCTTGTCTCTTTCGCTGGTACACAACGAAAAGCGTCTTGCTGGACTGCCAACGCCGTACCCGTGCTGCTGTAGAAAGACCTCTTTTAACGGATCGCTATAGTCGCAGGCCAGTTTGAACAAGGTGTTGTCATAGAAGAATAAAGAAAGGTTGGTAATCGGTACACCCGCTACTGTTGCGTTAGCTGCGGTGAATGTCCGGATGTGTGTACAGGGTAACGCGATTGTTCCTTTCACGTAGGATTGATCCTGCTCCGTAAACGCAGTGGCATCAAGCGAATCCGGTTTCGTAAAGCCAATGCGGTATTTTCCCAAGCCTGCTACGGTTGACTGAGCACCGCTTAAATACGGCAACAAGAATAGAACAAACAGAAAGTAACGAACAAACATCGTCTGGACAGTGAACGGTATCAGCAATATATCGTTTACGGCCCGAAAAACCACTCGCTTTGATTAACGAGACTGTTTTAGGGATTTGTCTTGTACAGTCGACTGAATATTTGCCCCAGAAAGAACCGGAGACTGATAATGGCGAGCAATAGTGCGAAATGCGACCAGTCGGTGACGGTTAGTGTCCGGATGATACCCGCTCCGCTTTTGAACGACAAAGCCGTTACCAGATCGGCAGCCAGCCGGTATTGCAGCCCGCTAACGACCCTGGCTGAATGCCCCGACAGCAGGTAACGAAAGAACGTTCGGCCCGCACTCAACCCAATGAGCAGTGACCCCACAAAGTCAACCAGCGTGGCGATGACGCTTAGTTGAAAAACGTCATGCAGCATCATCACGCGCAGCGGAAGTAGTTGACGGAACCGACGGACTGGTTGAACCACGCCGATTTTCTTCGTTGCGTAGCTCCCGTTCCAGGAAGTAATTAAGTGCCGTTCGCAAGACAGCAATAGCGGCCAATAACCCGATGTCGTTCCAGGTCGGCGCGACGGCGGTTTTAAGAATATCAGCCCCCAGTTCCAATTCCAGCGCCAGCGCTAATGAACGTCCCAGCGAAAGACGGATTTCTTCTTTTGGCACAACCAGACTGTAATCGGTGATTACGGCCCGCAGGTAATTCCACAGCGCCCGCGCCGACGAAATGGCAATGACAATAGCAGCCCCTGCTTCGACCCAGCGAGCAAGCGTCAGGGTTAACGTTTTGATAATTTCCTCCATACTAGGCTATAATAACCAGCGCCGTGAAAAAATGGCTTGTGCAACCGCTTAGTAATTAGCCGGACCATCGAAGATGACCGCGTTAGGGCCATCGTTTTCAATAAATAATCCATCACCGCTATGAACAAGCGCTTACTGATTATCGCTTCCGGCTTATTGATAAGCGGACTATCCGCCTGTAGCCGCTCGCTGGACCAAACCGTCGCTCCTGCGACTTCGTTCGCCAAAGCTATCTGCGTTTTTCAGTCAGATTCAACGGATTTTTATTCGGCTAAGGCTTTATTCGAAACGGATATAGCCGCTGAAAATAACTGGTCTACCTGGGGAACACCCTTGTTCGACAAAACAGAACCGGTTACCTATATGCTCAACAACAGGCGAACCGCAAACCGGGAAAGTGTAAAAAAAGTCTTCATACAGCATGACATTAAAGAATTGCTGGTTGGTCGGCAGAACGGTAGAAAGGTTGTGTCAATTCGTTATGAAGAACGGCGCAGACTCGCCCCCCTCCGACTAAAGAGTTTATGACCTTTTTTCTTCTTCACAAGCATTATCAAAATACTTTTATACATTTGTATCGCAAACGATATAACCATAAACGATACAACCAGAAAATGAAAACGGTATATCAAACAACAGTAAAAGCAGTTGGCGGACGGGATGGCCAGGTTTCCAGCGAAGATGGCGTATTGACGCTTGACGTTCGGGTTCCTCAATCGATGGGCGGTCCGGCGGGCAGCTTTACGAACCCGGAACAACTGTTTGCGGCTGGTTATGCGGCCTGTTTTGACAGTGCGTTGAATCTGGTAGCCCGTCAGCAGAAGCTAAAAATAAACTCAACGGTTTCGGCCACAGTTGGCCTTCAGATGACAGATCCGACCAATTTTAATCTGGCGGTTGAGTTAGCCGTTCAGATCGAAGGCACTGATAAAGCCACGGCACAAGCGTTGCTGGAGAAAGCACACGCTACCTGCCCGTATTCCAAAGCGATTCACAACAACGTGCAAGTCAACCTACAGTTGATCGACTAACGTATGAGCCTGGGGCTACACTGGTTCTGGAAATAGGTTCTTTCGACTGCCAGAACCAGTGTAGCCTATTTTCCTGGATTAACGTCTTTGAACACGATTAACCGGGTGATCGATCTCTTTAAATCGGTATCTTTACCAATCAGCCGTTACTCTAACCGATTTTGATGGAAACCGTTGAACAACTCAAACTAGCCAACCAGGTATGCTTCCCGGTTTATGCAGCCTCAAGGCTAATTACCAAAGAGTATCAGCCTTATCTGGATAAGCTTGGCATTACGTACCCTCAATACCTGGTACTCCTGATTCTTTGGGAAAAGGATACCGTTCCCGTATCGGAGATTACCCAGAAGATGCTGCTCGATACCAATACGGTAACTCCGCTCCTCAAACGGATGGAAACCCTTGGGTTTATCGAACGGCAACGCTCCAAAGAAGACGAACGGAAAGTGATCATCCGACTAACGCAAAAGGGAAAAGCCTTGCAGGCCGATGCCGCATCCATTCCCGAACGTTTGGTCGGCAGCTTGTTATCCGAGGAGATAAAACTGAATGAGTTGATTCATCTAAGGGATCAGCTACAGGTGCTGATTCATAATTTATCCGCAAAGCATCAGGCGAGTTAGCGATGAACAAAAACATACTGCTGGTATTGGGATCGCCGAACGCAGCGGACGGAACGTTAGGGCCGATAGCCCTGAGCCGTTTGCGGGTATGCCAGCAGCTTTATTCCGAGCAGCCGCAAAAAATTGGGTTAACGGGTGGGTTTGGCCCTCATTTCAACACCTCACCCAGACCGCACGCTTTTTACCTGAAAGAAGCACTGCTAGAGGCAGGGATACCGTTCTCAGCCATTATCGCCCTGATCGAGTCCAGCCATTCGGTGGAAGACGCTACGCTATCCAAGTGGCTTATTGACGAGTACAAACCGGACCAAATAACCATCGTTACGTCAGACTTCCACGCTGAACGAGCAAGGATCATTTTTGATGCTGTCTACGCTCCTTTCAGCAAGTTTACGTTTGTGGCCGCTTCGAGCGATTCGATTGAGCCGTCACTCATTATGCCCTTGATTCAACACGAAAAGGTCGCCATTCAGGATCTGCGTGATCATGGTGTGCGTTTTTAAGCGGCAATCGTTGCTCAATCCTCACGACCTACCTTTCGATATTCCTCGAAAACGCTTAACAGCGGATAAGCCGTAGTTCCCGTTACTAAACCCGCCGGCCCGTGTGATTGATAGTACGTCACCGATTCGACGCCCGCATTAGCTAACGCGTCCAGACTTTGGTGCGTCCAGTCGGCGCCGAACTCGTTTGTTTGACGCAGATCGGCGGGGGTATTCAAACGCTCGGTAGCCGTATTGGTAACGGTTGTGTAACGCGGTCGTAGCGTAACGGGCGAAATGTGAACTGGCTTGCCACGCGCCAACTTTTTAGCAGTCAGTACGGTCTCAGTCTGTCCGGCAATATTTTCCCATAATGTCAGGTCATCGCCGGCATGGGCCTGAGGATTGACGGAATACGTCACAAAGTCAACAAGCTCAACATCAAAAGGATTGCGGTTGAACTCAGCGAAGTTGTCGTCCGTTCCGCCCCCAATCGTCACGCCCGGCCACTGTGCCCGTATTGCCGGAACGAGCGTATGCAGCAGTTCGTCCGAGGTTGTCAGCGTGGCCTCGTTGAAGAGAAGCAGGAAACTTACCAAACTAAGTTGATTGCCTAAAAAATTCTGTAACCGATCCAGTTCATCAGTAGGATCCTCCCCAAAAAATACGGCTAGTTCAAGAGGAACTGCCAGGCGTCGCGCATCGGCAATGGCGGCAGTTAGAAGCGTTTGCCAGTTCGGTAAGCTAAAAAACACATCGGCCCGTAGATGGGATAGGTCTAGCTGACGCAATAAACGAGCCTCGTCGTCGGTCAACGGGGGTCCGCCCGCCCACTGTCCTACACCGATGCGTGGCTGAGTCGGTTCCATACGGATCACCGCCGGATTGATTGCCCGAACCTCTTTCTCGGCAATCGGTGCTGTCAACTCCGATACAGCTTTTCGGAATACCACCCGTTGCCAGAATTCGTCGTCAGTCGAAACGGTTGCGGGAAAAGGAATCGTCAGGGGTGTCGAATACGTTTTGAACGATGCATCGGTCCAGTTTCGCTGGTCTTCCGTTTCAAACACATCACCCGAAAAGTCGAGCTGCCAGCTAGAACCCGAAGTCGGTTTCCAGCGTAAGGTCTGAATGTTCAGAAAAGGTTGATGGGGACTGATAAACGTCGGGAAATACCCATCCGTAATCGTGCCGTCGGGAGCGGCTACCTGCGCGGGTTGCCCCAATATTCCATCGATTGGATGAAGTACACAAATGCCGATCCGGTTTTTCTGAAAAGTATTGAGTGCCTTCCCGATAAAATCGAACGCAATTGTTCCGTCGGCGTCGCCCTGGATACGAATGTGTCCAGTCATCTGAATACCCAGATCGTCCGTTTGCCATGTATACGCCACCTGAAACGAATCGCCTGTTTGATGAATTTCTTCATCGCTGATAGTCAGTGTAGCCGTACTCCAGTTGTGGTCCCGAATGGCGAAATAAATCATCCGAACGATTTCGGCGTCGTCGGTTGTCAGATACCGTAAAAAGCCGTTTTCGTAGCGAACCTGTACGGAACCGGCCCGCAAAAATTGGGGTGACTGGCTCATTTGGTGGTCAAGATCAAGATTTTATCATCTGCTCCCTGTGCCTTCGCGGTAATCATACCGGACTGACTATTAAGCGTGGCGGCTGCCGATTGATTGGTAACCGGGTTGAACCATTGTGCCTGGTAAACGTGATTGAACGGATTGTACAATTTTACCGTGCCTTCGGTGGGTACATACGCCATGACGGTTTTGTGATCGTCGGACCGGACAACGGCTACGTATCGGTTGAGCGCGTTTGGCGTAGCGGGCTGCTCGGCTAGTAGATCCTGGGCGGGTTTGAGCTGCCACCAGTTGTAACGGGTCATTAAGGCGTTCATGTAGCCGATCTGCACACTACCCGGCAGTTTGATGCATTCGTCCCAGGTGGGCAACCCTTCTGCCTTCCCGTGATTCAGCACTTCTTCGCCGAGTCGCAGCCAGGGCCAGATACCAGCCGCTCCGTACGTAATACCCGAAACCGGTGTCGAAAAAAGACTCCAGTAACTGGCATTTCGCACGTCTTTGTCCACCAGATTAGGGCCGATGCGCTCGTAAACCGGCTCCATGTTGATCAGGACTTTAGGCGGTAATTTCCCCCACTCGCGCGCAACAGGTCCGTCGGTAATCCAGCGGATGGTAGACGGATTACTATCGTGCCCGGTCTGGTAACCGACAATGTCGAGCCAATCTTCCTGAGCGTATTCTTTTCCGATCCAGGATTGTCCACCCGGATGCAGGGCCACTACGCCCGGATGCTCCCGGTTGAAAACCGCCCGCCCGATATTTTTCCAGCGCTGTTCGTATTCTTGAATGTATTTGCCATCTCCTCCCAATATCCAGATAACCTGGTTGCCTCCGTACCGTGCCACCATGTAACGGGCCAGCAACGCGGCTTCGCCGTCGGGCAAGTAATAGCCCGGACTTAGCTCGCGCCCTTCCGCAACGGGCAACGCCCAGAGCAATACCGGCGCAGCGACAAGTCCGTACTGGTTGATTTCGTCAATCTTTTTGTCCAGATGCCGGAAGTAAGCCGGGTTGATGCGAATGTGACCGCTGCCTTCAAACGCCACCTGCCCTTCGCTGTTGGCCGCACAACCGCGCCACTGCGTAGCCGCAAACTGAATAACGTTGTACTGATTCCTGACCCGATCCTGAAGGTACATGCTCCACTCGGCATCGGTCGATTTGAGTGTGCCATTCCAGGCGGTACAGGCTGTAAAAAAGAAAGGCGTACCGTCGGCGTGGGTAAGGGAATACGACCCTTTCGGATGAACGATGCTTCCTTTCGTATAGATAGCCAACGACGATTTTGAAGCTACGCAACTGAATTGGCCGGTTACGTTATGCAACCCGCTATTCAGCGTGTCGGAGCAGATGGAACGATAAGTCCAGTTTCCCGTTTCGTCGGGTGCGAAGCGTACTTTCCAGCTTGACTCGCCATCCCAGAAGCCGCTCACCGTTTTTTTCTTTCCCGACGGCGACATGAACTGAACATCAAACGTTTTCAGGTCATACAGCGGGTCCGAGTAGCTTTTGGCGCTTGTAAAGGCTTTTTCGAATTTCATCCATCGCCCGGTCTGGGCGAAGGTAGCGATGCCGGTCAGCTGTAATGCACAAATAAGTACTGTCGTCAGTAGGTGGGTCAAACGAATCATTGGGTTGTGTCAATCGGTTGCTAATGCCATAATTTTTTCCTCGGTTGCTTCGCTTCTGCTCAATTCACCAGACAACTGCCCATCCCGTACGACCAAAATACGGTCTGATAGAGCCAGCAGTTCGGGCAGCTCACTCGAAATAAGCAGAATACCTTTCCCTTGGGCGGCCAACTGACGAAGGAGCGTGTAGATTTCTGCTTTCCCGCCCACGTCGATGCCGTGCGTTGGCTCATCGACAAGCAGCAGGTCGGGATTGGCGAGTAACCAGCGGGCCAGCATCGTTTTCTGCTGGTTGCCACCACTCAGATTTTCCACGCGAACGTTTACAGAAGGCGTCCGGATACCCAGCTGCTGCCGAAACGATTCCGCCAGTGCCTTCACCCGTCCGGCTCTGAACCACGGCCCGGCAACGGGTGGCCGAACGGCGACAATGTTCTGGGCGACGGATTGCTCCATAAACAAACCGAGCCGTTTACGCTCTTCGGGTAGGTAACCAATTCCTAGCCGAACCGCATCGTCCGGGTGGTCGATTTGCACTACCTCGCCATTTAGTCTGACGATCCCCGAGCGTTGCTTATCGATGCCAAAAATAGTGCGAGCAATTTCGGTACGCCCGGCTCCTACCAAACCAGCCAGACCTAGAATTTCGCCCCGGTGAAGTTGGAAGCTAACCCCCTGAAAACGCAACCCGCCCAGGTTTTCTACTTGCAGCAATACATCATTTGTAGCCGACGACGTATTTTGTTCAGCGGTGATTTCCCGACCTACCATGCGATTAATCAGCCAGTCTGGCGTTACGTCTTTTATTCGCTCCGTTCCTTGATAGGTACCATCTTTCAAGATCGATACACAATCGGCCAGAGCGAAAATTTCCGTTAGCCGGTGCGAAATGTAAACGATGGCTTTACCCTGCGCCCGCAACTGCCGGATGAGTGCAAACAACGTAGCTGTTTCTCGCTCCGTGAGGGATGCCGTCGGTTCGTCAAGCAGTAAAATTTCCGGATTTTGCGAAAGCGCTTTGGCAATTTCAACCATCTGCTTTTGCCCCGGCGACAGGTCAGCAACGCGCGCCTGGGGCCGAATGTCGTTCAGAGCCAGTTGATTGAGTAGTTGCTGAGTCTGTTCGTACAAAGCGTTGTATTGAATCAAGCCAAACCGATTGTAGGGCTGTCGATTGGCAAAAATATTCTCCGCGACCGTCAGACTATCGATTAAGCTCAATTGCTGGTAGACAATCGCGAGACCCAACCTGGTAGCCTCCGCCGGTCCGGTGATTTGTACGGGCTGATCACGAAGCAAAATCTGACCCGCATCAGGACGCAGATTGCCGGTCAGGATGTTCATCAGCGTACTTTTACCGGCTCCGTTCTCTCCACAGAGTGCGTGAATTTCGCCCGCCCTGATGTAAAGCGATACGTCGTTCAGCGCTTTCACGCCGGGAAAGTGTTTGCTTATGTGGCGGAGTTGTACCATCTATCGTTTCAACGGAATGACTTCGTTTCGTTTTGCTGAATCGTAAGCTGCATAGACCAGTCGGACGGTTTCAAAATTGTCGGCTCCGGTGGTTTCAGCGAGTCCAGCGCCCTGTCGATCTGGCTCCTGTAAATCAGCCAGTAGGTTCTGATTGCAGGCTACAATCGAGGAATGAACGACTGCGTAGTCCGGGTCGGCCCAACTGTAGTTAGGCGGAGTAGCATGGGTAGTAACCGTCCCGTTTGCCGTTGTCGTTTTCAGCACATAATCATTCGTCAGCACGACCGACCCAGCCGCTCCTTCAACACTCACGAGCGTTTGGGGAAACGCTTCCCGTTCCAGCAACGACGCATACGACATCTCAGCGTAGCAGGTCAAGCCGCTTTCCATCCGGAGCAGCACATTGGCTACATCCTCCCCGTTTATCTGTGGATTCACCCGCGTTGTCTGGCAATAAAGCGATTCGGCTTCTCCAAACAAAAACCGACAAATATCCAGGATATGAGAGCCAATATCGGTGAGAATAAACTGGTCGAGATCAGCCAGAAACGGCTGATTGTCGAACACCGGAAAAGCCGAACAAAAGCTAACCCGCGCCTTAAACGGTTTACCGATCACCCCCGAATCGAGTACCGACTTCAGGGCACGAATGGGCGTTTGCCAGCGAAAATTTTCGTGGATGTACAGCCGGACACCCGCTTGCTGGCACACGGTCAGCATCTGTTGCGCATCGTTCAGGCTCGGCCCCATCGGTTTCTGACAAATCACGTCGAGCCCTCGTTCAGCCGCTTTCGTGGTAAACAATACGTGCGTATCTACGTCGGTGATGATGTCCACAAAGTCGAGTTCGTGGGCGTGGTTGTCGAGCAGTTCGTCAATGGTATCGTACACGTTCGGCACGCCAAACTGTTGAGCGACTCGTTCAGCTTTGGCACGCGTGCGGTTATAGAGCGCGATGAGTTCAACCCCGCCGACCTCAAACCAGGCTGGAATTTGGTAATTGGCCCAGAAGCCGGTGCCGATTACGGCAAATTTTAGTGGTTTCATGACTAAGCCGGTTAATGCGAACTCAATGTCTGTTGTTTCAAATCAATAGGCCGCTTTGGAAAATCTCGATTTTTTACTTTTAGCTGATTTTATTTGATTATTCCAAAATAGCCTTACATTTGCACGTACTCTACTGTACTCTACTGTATTAGTCAAATAGTGGCCAAATGTAGTTTCTTTTTCTTACTATGCAATAAATCCTCAAAAAAGTTATACCTATTATGCAAGACAGCGTTGCCGTTACTGACCAGCCGAAATACCAGCAATTAATTGAAACCGTGCTGACGGGTATTGAGCAGGGAACGCTATCGCTTGGTCAGCAGTTGCCGTCTATCAACGAACTGGCTACGACGCAGGGAGTAGCGAAAGTAACGGTTGCCAAAGCGTACGAGGATCTCCGGCAACGGGGTATTGTGCGCTCACAGCATGGCAAAGGTTTTTACGTTGCCAGTACCAACGTGCGTACGTCGCTGAATGTGCTGGTCATCTTTGATACGCTCAACGCTTACAAAGAAACGCTGTACTACTCTCTGAAAGCGGCCTTGCCGGAAGACGCTACCTTGAGTGTGTTTTTCCACCACTACGATTCGGCGGTTTTTGACACACTTATCCGTAACAACCTGGGTCGCTTCAACGCCTATGTGCTTATGCCGCATTTTGACAGCGACGTTTCCGAAATCGTGGCACTGGTTCCACCCGAAAAATTACTGTTACTCGATCAGACAATTCCTACCTTGTCCGGCGATTTTTCGGCGGTTTATCAGGATTTCGAAGAAGATATTTTCAATGCGCTCTCGGCGGCTTTTGATCGCCTTCAGCACTACCAGCGATTAACGCTTGTTTTGTCAAAAGATCGCTTTCAGTATGTCCCGGCAAGTCTGCAAGCCGGCTTTAACCGGTTCGGTCAGGTTCACGACTTTCCTGTCCGCATCGTCGATACGTATTCGGCGGATCTGGTGAAGGAAGGTGAAGCGTTTCTGCTCTTTGCCGACCGCGACCTGGTGAGTTTTCTGAAAGATATTGACCAGCTGAAATTAGAATTAGGCAAACAGGTCGGACTGCTTTCGTACGATGACACCCCCATGAAAGAAATTCTGGCGGGCGGTATCAGCGTCATTTCGACCGACTTCGCCCTGATGGGCAAAACGGCAGGCCAGCTACTGGCTGACCGTCAACGCGATAAGGTTGCGAATCCGGGTGGTTTAACGCTACGAAACTCGCTTTAAGCCATGCAACTCGGCATCAGCACGTACACCTATGGCTGGGCAGTTGGCGTGCCAGGGAACCGCCCCGCTCAACCCCTCGACGAGCTACGGCTACTGGATCAGACCGTCCGGCTTGGCGTGCGGCTGGTGCAATTCGGCGATAACTGGCCGTTGCACGAACTAGCGGACGAGCAGTTAGCGGAATTAAGCAGACAAAGCGTTCAACAGGGGATTACGCTGGAGATCGGCGCACGCGGCCTTACCGAAGCGCACCTTTACCGGTACATTGCCCTTGCCGACCGGTTGCAGAGTCGTCTGCTCCGGTTTGTCCTGGATACGGTCAGCTACGAACCGTCCGTCGATGTGGTTATCGATCTGTTGAGAAATGCCTTACCCGATTTGGACGGAGCGAACCTGACGCTTGGTATCGAGAATCATGATCGGCTACTGGCGCGTGAATTTGCCGACATTGTTGAACACGTGGGCAGTTCTCGCGTAGGCATTTGTCTGGATTCTGTCAACTCGATGGGCGCCGGTGAAGGGCTGGCCGAAGTGGTACGAACACTAGCCCCTTATACGGTCAACCTACATCTGAAAGACTTCGGCATTCAGCGGCTTCCGCACCTGATGGGCTTTCGGATCGATGGCCGGATCGCTGGTCAGGGAATGCTTAACGTACCGTGGCTGGTGGATCAGGTAAGCCAGTACGGACGTTGCCAGACGGCCATCCTGGAGCAGTGGGTCGTGCCCGAATCAACGCTGGCGGATAGTATCCGGAAGGAAGCCGTCTGGGCCGAAGAAAGTCTTACGTACCTAAAAAATAGTGGCTTGTTTACGGTTGACCATACATCTTAGAAGATCCTAAACCCAAAACCAATGACCAAAATTGCTTTAGTAGGGGCCGGTGGTAAAATGGGCTGCCGCCTGACCGACAACTTTAAAAAGCTGGCTAGCTACGACGTTTCTTACCTCGAAATTGCACCCCAGGGTATTGAAAACCTGCGGCAACGGGGCGTAACGGTCTGCGAGCCGGGGCCAGCCGTTTCGGAAGCCGACGTGGTCATTCTGGCGCTGCCCGACGTGGCTATTGGCAAACTTTCGGAGGAAATTATCCCGCAAATGAAACCGGGAGCGCTGGTATTAACGCTCGACCCAGCCGCTCCGCTGGATGGTGTCATCGCCCACCGCGACGATTTGGGCTACGTCATTGCTCACCCCTGTCACCCGTCGGTGTTCAACTGGGAGCCAACCGAAGCCGCCTTCCGCGATTTCTACGGTGGTATTTCGGCTAAGCAGTCGGTTGTGGTGGCGCTGATGGCCGGAACGGAAGAGCACTACCAGCTGGGCGAAAAAGTTGCTCAGGATATGTACGGACCGGTCAAGGATACGCACCGCATCACGCTCGAACAAATGGCTATTCTGGAACCCGCTATGGTTGAAACGCTGGCCCAGACCTGCATGGAGGTGGTGAAAGAAGGCTACGACCGGATTGTTACCCTTGGTGTGCCCGAAGCAGCCGCCCGCGACTTTGTGCTCGGTCACCTGCGCATTCAGATTGCTGTGCTGTTCAAGGAAGTAAACGGGACGTTTTCGGATGCCGCGTATAAGATTTCCAAACGTGCCAAACCGATCCTGTTCCGCGAAGGCTGGCAGCGTATCTTCGAGATGGACGACATCCGCGAGCAGGTGAAAGACATTACGGCTCGTTAACCGCTCTGTCCGCTAACGACTATTCCTAGACCCATGAAAAATTTCGTTTTGCTGATGCTGTTCTTGTGTATTCAGGATCAATTGCTGGCGCAGCAGCCGTTTACCAACGGTTGCCTGAAAGTGTCTGACAACAAACGCTACCTGGTTCACCAGAATGGTAAACCTTTTTTCTGGCTGGGTGATACGGCCTGGGAACTGTTTCACCGGTTGAATCGCGAAGAAGCGGATCAGTACCTGAAAAAGCGGGCCGAGCAAGGTTTTACGGTAGTGCAGGCCGTGGCTCTGGCGGAATTTGACGGTTTGAACGAACCGAACCCCTACGGAGACACCCCCCTTAGCGACTACGACCCGACGAAACCCAACGAAGCATATTTCAAGCACGTCGATTACATCGTTGACAAAGCGGCTCAGTACGGTATCGTTATCGGGTTTCTGCCAAGCTGGGGGGACAAACTGTTTAAAAGCACCTGGGGAAAAGGACCGGAAATTTTCAATCCTACCAACGCTCGTACGTACGGGCGGTGGCTGGGCAATCGCTACAAAAACCGGGAGAATATTGTCTGGATTTTGGGTGGCGACCGAAATCCGCGCGACGGTTCGCAGGATGTAGCCGTCTGGCGGGCCATGGCCGAGGGGATTCAGGACGGCGTTGGCGGATCCGCTAACGCGTTGCTATCCTATCACTCACAACCGAACGGACTCGACGGTGGAGCGGCCAAGTGGTTCCAGAACGAGCCCTGGTTTGACTTCAACATGCACCAGAACGGGCACTGCCGGTTTACGCCCATCTACGACAACATCAGCGTATCATACAACCGCCAGCCAACCAAGCCGACGATGGATGCCGAACCAATTTACGAAGATCATCCGGTCTGTTTCAACGCCAAAGATCTGGGCACGTCTAACGCGTATGATGTACGCTTGTATGCGTACCAGGATCTGTTTGCGGGAGCGCACGGGCATACGTACGGTTGTCACGACATCTGGCAAATGTACAGCTCGAAACGGCCATCGGTCAACAATCCGCATCTGTTCTGGCCCGAAGCGCTCGATCTGCCCGGTGCCAAGCAGATGAAGCATGTTCGAACGTTAATGACCGCCCGCCCTTTGCTGGATCGCGTACCGGATCAATCGCTGATCGTTGAAAACAACCTGAGTCCGGCGGAGCGCATTCAGGCCACGCGCGGCAAGGATTACGCTTTTGTGTACACTACAGTTGGAAAGCCTTTTACGGTAAACCCCGGTAAGATTTCGGGGAAAACCGTTACCGCTACCTGGTATGACCCGCGTTCGGGAAAAAGTCAGTCGGCGGGTACGTTCGACAACCAGCAGCCCAAGTCATTTACGCCCCCCTCGAAGGGTTACGGGCAGGATTGGGTGCTGATCCTCGATGATGCGGCCAAACAGTACGCACCTCTATAACATCAGCCGCCCATGCGCCAACTTGTTCAGGAACGCACCTATTCCCTCACGCTGACCATCGTGCTGATTGGCCTTGGCGCAGCCCTGGTATTTCCACAGACCTTCCCAACATTCGGCAACTGGAGCCAGCTGCTTCTGAACCTCAGCATCGACACGATCGTGGCCGTGGGGATGATGTTACTCCTGATTGCGGGTGTTTTTGACTTATCGGTTGGGTCCGTCGTCGCCTTTTCGGGGGGCATTGCTGCTTACGCAATGATGGTGTATGGCATTCCCGTTCCTGTCGCCGTAATCTTAACCTTGATCGGTGCCGGACTTATTGGCGCAGTCAACGGCTATCTCATTGCCTACCAGGGCATCAATCCCATGATTCAGACCCTGGCGATGATGGGCATTGTACGTGGAGGTGCCCTGCTCATCAGCGGCTCCGGTATTCAGAACCTTCCCTACTGGTTCAACGCCCTCAGTCAATCGAGGCTGCTGGGTATTCAGATGCCCGTCTGGTACATGCTCCTGATTGTCGGTACGTTCGCTTTTCTGATGAATAAGACCGTGTTTTTTCGGCGCTACTACTACATCGGGGGCAACGAGCAAGCCGCTGACTTATCGGGCATTCGGGTCAAACGCATGAAACTGTGGGGATTTGTACTGACCTCCGTTCTGGCCGGTGTTGCGGGTATGTTGTTAGCATCCCGGCTTGGCACAGCCCTGCCGACGGCGGGCCGGGGGTTGGAGTTACGCGTTATCACCGCCGTAATCCTGGGCGGAGCCAGTTTGTCGGGAGGGCACGGTAAAATTATCGGCGCGCTGCTCGGGGCTATGTTTATGGGACTGGTCAGTAACGTCATGGTGCTGGCCCGAGTGTCCGGTTACTGGCAGGATATTATTCTGGGACTCATCTTGATAGCCGCTGTCTGGAGCGATAAAGCCCTGCAAAAACGGGGAGCCTTAGCATGAAAAAACTACTGCTACTTAGCCTGTTAAGCCTTGCCGCCTGCGAGCTACCACCCCGTCAGGCATCGACGACAACGGCACTGAATACCGTCTCAGACTCTACCGCTCTGGGCGCGGATGAAGAATACGTGATGGTAACGACCGCCGTTACGATGCCGATGTACATTAACCACGATCAGGCCGCCTTCAAACGATGGGGTGCGAAACATGGGGTAAACGTTTCGGTGCTCGGCCCCGCCGAGTGGGATGTCCCCGCTCAGATTAATATCATTGAAGAAGTCATCGGAACCCGACCTTCCGGCTTGCTTATTAACGGCACCGACCCCGCCATTGGCCCCGTTATCGACAAAGCCGTTGCTGCGGGTATTCCAACGGTCGTATATGATTCCGACATTCCAAATTCGAAGCGTCACGCGTTTCTCGGCACGGACTGGTATGAAATTGGGCAGATGCAGGGTCGCGAAATGGTACGACTGCTCGGCGGCAAAGGAAAGATTGCGTACCTGGGTATTTTCGGTTTGAACAGCATGGAAACCGGCTTCCGGGGTTTGCTCGATGTCATCAAAGACTATCCGGGGATTGAGGTTGTCGGCAAATTCGATGACAGATCCAACGTCGAAGAAGCCGCCCGCATCACGTCTAACCTGCTCAGTGCCCACCCCGACTTGGCCGGTTTGTGTGGTTTCGATTCCAACTCCGGCCCCGGTATCGGACTGGCTGTGAAAGAAGCGGGTCGGGTTGGTAAAGTAAAAGTCACGACCGTCGATTGGGAGCCGGAACACCTACAACTCGTCCGGGAAGGCGTCATTCAGATGCTGGCCGGGCAAAAACGCGAACTTTTCACCTGGTACGGCGCGCAGTTTCTGTACGATATGGTTCACCAGACCAACCGCCTGTCGGCCCACGATGCCCAGGCCGGCATTACCAATGTACCTACCTCTGTAAACACAGGGCTACTGCGAATTACCCAGGCCAACGTCAACGAGTTTATTCATCGCTAGTCTTAATGACCAGTTACTAGAAGCGCAACGTACAACCCACGTAACGCGGACTTCCAGTCCGCACGACCGACCCGTCATTCATCGAACTCTCTAATACACTGCTCAGCAAAGAACTTCTTTCAACGGTTTGCCAATCTGTTGATGGCTGATCCACTCAGCGAATCAGAGCGGATTTACCCGCTCTTTGGTGCTAGCGACTTACTTCTTTGATTCACAGGGCAGCAATTTCTCCCATTTCGCCCGTGAACTGCTTTTGCTTTACCCGATTCTGCTATATTGGCTTTTCAAACCAATTGGCTCATACCAATCGCTCGAAGCATCCTCATTCGCTGACCCCTAAAAAAGCCAAAACAACCAAGTCGTTCGTATGCAAACACATCTAACTAGCTCAAGTGCGTCGGTAGAACCCGCCGTTGCCCAACCCGCCCCCGTCAAACGGCTACTCTCTCTGGACACCTTACGCGGCTTCGACATGTTCTGGATCATGGGTGGCGAAGAAGTCTTTCATGCGCTCGCGAAAACGACCGGCTGGGCATGGGCCGTGCTGCTGGCCGACCAGTTTACGCATCCGGACTGGAACGGCTTTCGCGCCTACGATCTGATCTTTCCCCTCTTTCTATTTATGGCGGGCGTTTCGACGCCTTTTTCCATCGGGTCGCGTCTGGACAGAGGGGCCGACAAAGCAGAGATCGCCCGGAAGGTGATCAGCCGGGGGCTTATTCTGGTCGTGCTGGGCATCATTTACAACAACGGCTTATTCACCAAAGCCATTCACGACATGCGTTTCCCGAGCGTATTGGGACGCATTGGCCTGGCGGGCATGTTTGCCCAACTGATTTATTTGTACGCTCGGCCCCGGATGCAGTACATCTGGTTTGTGGGTATTCTGCTTGGCTACTGGGCAGCGATGAAACTAATTCCCGTACCGGGTTGCGGAGCGGGTGTGTTGACGATGGAATGTAATCTGGCTAGCTACATCGACCGTCTGTTGGTACCAGGTCACTTGTACAAAACCATCCATGACCCGGAGGGGCTGTTTTCAACCATTCCGGCTATCGGCAACGCCCTGCTGGGAATTTTTGCCGGTAATTACCTACGTACACAGTACAAGTCCGGCCCAAAGAAAGCGCTACAGTTGCTCGGTGCGGGCCTATCGCTTGTTGCACTCGGCTGGCTCTGGAACTTTGTTTTTCCCATCAACAAAAATCTGTGGACAAGTTCGTTCGTGCTGGTTACCGGCGGTTTGAGTTTGTCGCTCCTGGCTTTGTTTTACTGGGTGATCGACGTGAAAGGTATCAAAGGCTGGACGTTTTTCTTTACCATAATCGGCATGAACTCCATCCTGATTTATCTGGCCGTTGAATTTATTGATTTCGGCTACGCAGCCCAGTTCTTTTTTGGTGGGCTTCTGAAGCTGTCTCATTCCGAGGCCGTTCGGGAAGTGGGTGGTGTAATCGCCCTTCTAGCCGCGAAATGGGCTTTTCTGTACTTCCTTTACAAGAAAAAAACATTTTTACGCGTCTAACATTTTCGCTTTGTTGCACAGAAAGGCTGCCTATATAGGCAGCCTTTCTGCTTTTAGAACGGCAAAACTACCGTTGATTCTTAACACAAAAGCGTCTTCGTCGGTGGCAGAAAACTGCAAACGGTACTGGTTTTCCTCGTAGCGCTATCTTCCGGTCTTCTCTTCGGGATACGGCAAATGGCCTCATTTTTGCCAGGAAATAGGTATGCGCCATGCGCTTCGGGTACCATCATAACCGCCACGTTCCTGCTGCCTACGAGTGAAAACGATTGTTGCCATCCTGCTGTCTGGGTTACTCCTGCTCCATACGCTAGCGGTTACTTTCGTATGGAATGTGTATCAGTGGCAACAGGAAAAGACGCTTGCTCACGACTTAACCATGTATCGCTCAACCGATAGTCTGGTTGAATTTAACGTAGCGTTACCAAACTCACCAGACCAGACGTCCAGGCCCGCTATAACCGACAGAGGCTTTTCGTACCGGTCCGCTTATTACGAGCCAATCCGGCTGGAAGTCCATGATAAGGCTTTGGTATTGCTTTGCCTAGAAACTAAGAACGCTCGCTTCGGTGATCCAGATCTGCTTTCCTTTCTGGAAGATTATCTTACCGATTGGGATTACGCTACCCATAAAACGCGAAAACTGATCAAGCTGATAATCAGCGAATATTCGCCACCGGAGCGACAATCGCTCCGGGTTCTTTGCTACGAGTGGAGCCAACAGCCCGACTTTGACGATGTCAGAATAGTCGTCCCGCAGTCCTCTTCGTCTATCCACGCTCCTCCGCCAAACAACGGGCTGCTTCTTAGCTAACCTGAACTTCGTTTACCATCCGAATCCGACAATTATTCGTTGTCGGGCTTGGCTGTCATTTTCCTTTCTCAAGGTAGTCGCCCACCGCGTTGACGGATAAATAGACTGACTAGTCCATGTCCGTCCGAATCAGACTATAGGCTACCAAACTTGCGCTACAAGCATGAAATACATTATTTATCAGGCATCCTGCTGGGTGTCTACGGCTCTACTGTTTCTTCTGGCCAGTTGCCACCCTCAGGTTGATGCTCTGCAAAAAGGCCCTTTGGATGACAAATTAGAAGCTTTGCTAAAGCAAACGTCCAATAACATCGGGAATGACTTCTTTCGGTTACCGGAGTCTACGGAGTATGATCAGATCCCGCAAGATCCCCGCAACCCGCTTAGCGATGCGAAAGTCAACCTGGGTAAACTTTTGTTTCATGAGACGGCGCTAGGCCGCAAACCCGTTAGACTTATTGGCTTTGGTACGTATTCCTGTTCCAGTTGTCACAACGCAAAAGCCGGGTTTCAGGCTTGCTTACCACAGGGCATGGGCGAAGGCGGAGAAGGATTTGGTGTCGATGGTAAAGGTCGTCGACGAAACGCCCGCTACGAACCCGACGAAATAGATGCCTTGCCCCTGCGCCCTCCCACAACACTGAATGTCGCTTTTCAGACCAATATGCTCTGGGCCGGACGATTGGGTGCTACCCATGCCAACGTGGGTACCGAAACGTTCTGGGCGGTAGGCACACCGATGGAGAAAAACAAACTAGGGTTTCAGGGTGTAGAAACCGAGTCCATTGCGGCACAGGATGTACACCGACTCGATATGCGGGCGTCGGCTTTTCAGGGAAATCATACGTACCGGCAGCTTTTTCAGCTGGCTTTCAAGGATAACTGGACCAACGATTACCAGACAAAAATCAATGCGGGGCTAGCGATAGCCGCTTATACCCGAACGGCATTAACCAACAAAGCTCCTTTTCAGCTATGGCTCCGGGGCAATGTACAGGCGATGACGGACGAGCAGAAGCAAGGAGCCATTTTGTTTTTTGGAAAAGCGGGCTGCGTGCGTTGCCACACGGGTCCTGCCTTAAACTCGATGCGCTTTTACTCGCTCGGAATGAATAGTTTGCGCAACGGCACGCTGGGCGAGTTTCACATTGTGAAGGCTGATCCCAGCCTGAGTGACCACAAGGGTCGTGGCGGCTTTACGGGAAAAGTTGCCGATATGTACAAGTTTAAAGTCCCGCAGCTTTATAATTTGAAAGACTCGCCCTTTTACGGGCATGGGGGTTCGTTTACCAGTCTGGAAGCGATTGTAGACTATCTGAACAAGGCTATTCCCGAAAATAAGGAGGTACCGGTTGCCCAACTGGCTACTGAGTTTAAGCCGCTCAATCTGACGGCTAGCGAACAAACGTATTTGGTGACGTTTTTGCGGGATGGCCTGCGCGACCCCGATCTGCGTCGCTATGCGCCAAGCTCGCTACCGTCAGGACAATGTTTTCCTAACAATGATCAGGCCAGTCGTCAGGATTTAGGCTTCTAACACGAGGTCAATCCGATCCGTGCCGCACTGGCATACTGCGTTTGTTTGACATAGATCGGATTGATAAAACCATCCCATACTCTCTCGCTTTTCCGTTATTTCAGTATTCGGCGATATTTATTCCCCAGAGCGCTATATTATGATTTAGGTAGTAAAAACCCGTACCTGATAAGGGGCAAGCGAGAGGTTTGCGCTGTTGGCATTGAACGGAAACGTAGGCAGTGTACCCTTCGCTGGCGGCCCAACCTCTTTTATCTGACTTGTATTCGTCCACGGCCAGGGAAGCCAGAATTGCGCAAAGTTGTGCGGTCCGCAGTTGGCAACGACAACGACCTGTCCTTCGCTGCCCACTGGTCGGCCATTGGTTCGGCAGTAGGCAAAAAACCGCGTACTATCATTCTGATCAATCGCTGGATGGAAATAGAAAAACTCAATTTCGTTCCGTTGTAGTGCCGGATGTGACGTACGCAGGTAGATAAGCGCACGAACCGCATTCCAGAGGTCGCTATGACCCGGCTGATTTCGACGCTGCCAGTCTACCGGATCGGACATTTTTAAGCGATAATCGGTTTGATCCAGATCGTGAATGTCGCCAAATTCTTCGCCCGCCAGAAACATCGGTATACCAACCGACGTCATCAGGATAGCAAAGCCACTGCGCACACGCTCCAGGGCTTCGGCATGCGTTGCGATGATTGCCTCCGACTGCCCGGCAATGGTATCGACAATCGTTCGAATGGTATCAACCGAACCGTCTCCCAGTTGTTTCTGGCGAAGCAACTGCCCGAATAGGTAATTCATAAACCGGGCTTCTTCCGGCTTCTCAACATCGTGCGAGGTAATGTAATTTACGTTCTGAGAAAGGTCTGCGAAGCCACCCACAAAAGACTGACTCAGCCCGTTCCAGGTTTTTCGACCCGATATAAACGCGACAATTCGTTCGCGCCGGGACGGCTGCCCCCAGCGGGTCTGAATGCCATTACTCATCAACTGCCGAATGTCGTCCCGGTACGAAAAATTCCACATGCTATCGACCACTTTGCGCCCGGACGGATTGCCCGGCTTGTCATAAACAATGTCCGAACGACGCCAGGAATCTTCGGCGATCACCAGGAAGGGCCGGTGGGGAAACAGTTGTTTAGAACGAACCGTGGCGCGCTCACGGAAGGTTTGGATAAAGTCCCAGTTGTCGATACTCTGAAATTCGTCCAGCCGAAAGCCGTCGATGTGGTACTCTTCGATCCAGAACTGCGCCATCTGGTAATGAAACTCACGGGCCGGATAGTCGCCGTTGAAGCGTTTTCGGTACCGAAACATCCGCGCTCCCCAATCCTGCCCTCGTCCCGGCTCTTCGCCCGGACTGTTCAGGAAAAACCAGTCGAAGGCCAGCTTTTCGAGCGGACATTCGCGGGCATGATTCATTACCACGTCGAGAAATACCCGAATACCCCGCTGATGGCACTGCTTGATAAACACTTTAAGATCGATGGGCGGCCCCATGTCAAAGTCAGTGGTAAAAAAGAAGCGCGTACCGTAACCCCAGTTCAACGTATCCGCCGAATCCTGAACTGGTAGTAGTTCGATGGTGTTGATTCCCAGATCCGCCAACTGGTCGAGGTGCGCGAAAATAGCCTGATCGAAGGTACCCAAGCCTACCTGACGGATCGATTCGGGTCCGCTGGACATCCAGCGCAACGGCATTTCGTAGATAACGATCTGGTTGTTGTCGGGCAGTTTAATGCCACTGGACAATTCATCTGCCCACGAGAACGGCCAGCGCCAGCGCACTCCGTCGCGGATGCGAAATAAGCCCCGATACCCACCAAACCGGACAATTTCTTCAGCGTACGGGTCGGGCACGGGCGAATCCGTTTTGTCGTCCAGGATGAATTCGTACTCGTAATCACCGTCGCTCAAGGCAAGCTCGGCCACATCAATCTGCCAGTAACCCGGCTGCGCGCTGAGCGGTTGAAGCGGGGTCGATGGCCACGAATCCGGATCGAACGAGTCGCGTTTGGTAAGTGGGGCGAACCGCATGGTTACGGTCGTTGCAAAAGGAGCTGGAATGGATAGTGTATTCATCAAGGGCAGTACGTTTTCAGGCTAAGTAGATCATCGAAAATACATTATGTCATTTTTGTCATGCTGACCGGCCCGCCGGAGCGGCAGGAAGCATGACAAAAACACCATTGTAGAATACTCTAAACTATTTCTGCTTTAGTACTTATTGGATCACAGACTAGAAGTGGCTCACCGGAGTACACGGGTCACGATATCCGTAAAGGTAGCCGTCTGATTTTGCCGGTCTTTGTCCGTCACGCCCTCGCGCAATTGCAAGCGGGTGTAAACGTGCAACTCCGAATCGACCATCTGGACATCAACCGGACTTCCGTCGGCCAGGGTTGTGCCCCGATACATCAGCACGGCGCTAACGGGGTCAGCAGCCGGATCTTTCTTTGATTTGTAGATTTTCAGCGTACAGTTGGCGGGTAGCGTTACTCCCTTTTCTAAATCGTTGCGGACAACGCCAAGCAGGTTTTGTAGCTGCTGTAGCGTTTCCTGCGGTCGAAAGTGATAGTACACCTTGTCTTCCGCTGCGGATTGATCGGTAGCGATATACCCAATCATGGGACCAACGACACCGATCAGCGACAACGACTTGTCAGACGGAATCACAATAGGATCGACCAGCAACAGGTTGCGCGGTGCCAGGCGATTGGCGAAATAACCGGAAGCGACTAGTTCCATCAACAACGCTCCGCTGGTGGAAGAACCCAACAGGCTGATGTTTTGGTATCCCGCCTTCACCAACTGTTCGTACTCCGTGGTTATAGCCGCCTGCCAGTCGTGCCAAGTCGATTTTTTGAAGTCGTCGTAACTGCGGCCGTGGCCGCCTAAAAGTACCCGCGACAGGTAAAAATCCGATCGTCCTGCCGACCAGCTTCGAAATTCGTCCCATTCAAACGTCGTAGCGGAGTAACCATGACAGGCGATGATAACCGGCCTACGGGCTTGTTCGGGTGTGGGATTGGGAATCGCTTTCGAAAGCAGATACTCCTCGGGTTTGTACAGGGAGGGGTCAAACAGGGTGCCGCCGTCCAACATTTCCTTGGTGATGGCTGGTTCCGACGAACAACTCAACCCAAAGACCAGCAGGACGAGTAAACTAATGGCTACTTTCATGTGTCTATTTTGTTTTTTTGAAGACGTTCCAGGTAATACTGGTCTGCACAAAGACCGGATAAAGCGTTCCGGGACCAGTCAGGCCGTTGCCGGTGATGGCATTGTACCCAACAGATCCGTTGATACGGAGCGGGAAGTTGGGACAATAGCAGAGGCCAAGTTCGGGGGAAGCCAGCAGCGACGAAGCTGGTAGATCGTTAAATAGATCACTGCCGTAATTGGCTTTAAAATACCCGACATTCGCCCGGACAAACGGCTGAATAAGCCAGCCCGGCTGGAAATAATACGACGCTGAAACCAGAAAGTTATCCTGTTTGATCGCGTTGTAGTTGAGGGCCGTACCCAACCGGGAGGTGACGTAGCTGACACCGACAGACAAACGCTGCGACACCAGTTTCGGGTGACTATATTGCACCGTTAAGCCGTTCTCGGTGTACAGGTTAATGCTTTTCTGAAGCCGGATACCAACATCCAGCCGCTGCCCAAACAAGGGAGCAACGAGCAACAGGGCCGCCACGGTAAAATACCACTTGATTGTATGCATAGACACGTTTTGATAACTATTGCAATTGGGATCGGGAGAAAGCAGATCAATCCATAAACTAACGTGAATAATGGATTTTACTCATTGACAATCAATCACTAATCATTTTGATGTCGCTTTTTTGTCATCCCGAGGTACGAGTGATGACAAAAAATACCCATTATTCACGTTAAGCTATTCATTTGGAGAAATCTACGGACGCGCTGTAGGTAATCCAGGCTTCGGCCCGGTCGCGATACAGATTGATAGACGACGGAAATTTAGTGAATGTGATGGGGTTCGCAACCTGAATGTACCGCACCGGCGCAATCAGAGTCGGCTGCCCACCCGACATGGCATAATTCAGTTGCAGCTTGAACGAAGCCCGAACGGGTCGGAGGCCCGATTTCGGTAGATTCGGACCCACATCCAACCGACGAACAACGGTCAACTCACCCGGCGAAATGGGCGAATCGACCGTCGATGTGCTAATGGTATAAAAACCCAGACCAGGAATCGGCACTTCTTTTTTAGGAAAAGCAGGGACATTGATACGTCGAAAATCCACCGCAACGGCATAGATAAAACTTTCGCCAGCAGTAGACGTAAAGCTGCTGTCGGCTTTGCTTTTAGGGAGTTTAACGCTTGTATTTCCGGGCGTAATTTTTCCAACCACGTTTCCATTTTTACCCATAAACCAGACGGTTTGTATGGCAAATTCGCAAGGGTACGGTCGGGGCTTCCCGTTGCTCATGGTACAGGGAACCGGCGCAACTAATACCTTTTCGGGCAACGACTTTGTAACCGTCGCTCCGGTCAGCAGAGAAAGCAGAATGATTATTTTTTCGAAATGAAACAACGAGCCGTTTATCATGATCCGGGTCTGGTTGGTACGGTGTGGACAATGGATTAGTTGACCTGAGTTTATTTCTTCACCACGGCCCTAGGCTGGAAATCAGGGTGGCCCGCCTGCCAGAGCGCAAAGGCGTACATATTGGCAAAGTTGCGAAAGGTGACGGCCTTGTCTTCCGTAAAATGACCATTGTCGTAATTAACCTGCATCAGCACGGGCTTTCCCGACGTACTGGCCGTTTGCAGGGCAGCAGCCAGTTTGCCCGGTTGCCAGGCAATCACGCGGGGGTCGTTCATACCGCCTATGCACAGTACCGCCGGGTATTTGGTGCCGTCTTTCACGTGCTGAAACGCATCCATTTCGTAGAGAGCCATGCACTCGACCGAGTCTTTGACGGTGCCAAACTCCGGCGCATTAACGGGACCGTTCGGCGAGTTTTCCATCCGTAAGGCGTTGGAACAGCTAACGTTACTGATGGCAGCCGCGAACAAATCAGGTCGTTCGGTAATGGCCCGACCAATGAGAATTCCGCCCGCGCTGGTTCCTTCGCCAATAAGCTTAGAGGCACTGGTATAGCCGTTTTTGATCAGGTATTCGCCACTGGCGATGAAATCTTTCCAGGTATTTGGCTTGGTCGTTTTGAAACCGGCCTGATACCACGCCTGCCCTTTTTCAGAGCCTCCTCGCGGGTGCGTCTCGGCCAGAATAACGCCCCGATTCAGCAGGGCCAGATTCCGTCGGCTGAAGTACGGCGTAGCCGAAGACCCATATGCACCGTAACCCGTCATAAAGCAAATGGTGTTTCCATCGCGTTTGAGGCCTTTTTTGTACACCAGTGAAAGCGGTACCCTAGTCCCATCGTGACTCGGTATTTCCAGTTCCTCAACGATTAGATCAGCCACGCCCGGATAATTCATGGGTACGTGAAACGGACTGACGATCAGTTGCTGGTTAGCCGGGTTATAGCCATACATCATACCCGGATTGTTCCAGGACGTTACGTAAACGATAATTTCGTTGCTGCGGGGCGCATCGTACGGTTCGACATACACGGTGCCTGTCATCTTGACCGGGACATCGGCCCACTGCTTGTTGCGCGCATCGTACTGCCGAACGGTTTCGTTGATCCCATCGCTTAGGATCACAAAGAGAAAATCCTTGGACGATACCACCCGGCTAATATTTTGTTTGCCTTCGGGAAGCAGTACCGTTGCCGACGATGGTTGGGGATTGCGCGCATCCGTTACCAGGACTTTTCCGTTCGGTGCCCCTTTGATGCTGTGCAGAAACAATTGATCCCCTATTTTGACGTAACTTCGGACACTATCAGACGGGGCCGCCAGCCGTTTCCAGGCAATGGCCGGTTTCGCTAAGTCAGCCGGGTCGGCAACCCACGCATCAACCCGTCGGTCCACGGAAGCCAGTTCCCCGTAGAGTTGCGTGTTATCACCAGACATCAACAGAATCGGGTACTGGTCGGGACGAATACCCATGTCGGGGTTCTTAACGCGCGAAAATAGGTCCGGGTCCGTTTTAGGATCGGTACCCAGTTGATGCATACGGGCTTTGGTATCGAGGTTACCTTTCGGATCTTTCGGGTCGTTTGAGTTCTGGGGTGTATAGAAAAACCCGCTATTGTCGGCCAGCCAATCGACCCAGCCGCCTTGTACCGCCGTGATGCTTTCGGGGCGGAACGTTCTGGTCGCTACGTCCATCGTTCGAACCGTTGACAGCTCAGCCCCGCCTTCCTGTAGGCCAATGACAACCTGCTTACCGTCTGAACTGGGTGCGAAATTCGTCACCGAGTACGTTTTGGTTTTATCAACCGCCGTCGGATCGAAGAGCAGCTTTTCGGTCCCCGTTTTCCCCTGCCGAACGTAGATTTTACCCACTTTTTCAGCCGGTAGCGTCTTGCGGTAGAAATAAAGATTGCCGCGTTTCTTGATTTCACCGTAGCGTACTGACACGAGTTTGTCGTATTCCACGAAAGTTTCGATCAGCTTATCCCGCCCCGGAATCTTGTCGAGTACCGCGTTGGTGTAAGCGCCCTGCGCCTTGAACCAGTCTTTCACGTCCGGGCTATTCATATCTTCAAGCCATCGGTAATTATCGACCACCGTCTTGCCGAAATAAACATCGGTTACGGGACGCTTGGGTGTGGCGGGTAAACTGGCGGTAGGTAAACTCTGCTGGGCAACTGCCGTAGACGTAACTAACGCTGTCAGCAGGAAAAGGTAGATGTGCCGTTTCATGAGGAGGGATTTTATGAACTGGGAACCGATGAATTGTACCCGCTCAGTATGCAGGTGTGAATAGAAAAGGATGGATTGGTTCGTACTCGTTTCTGAGTCGCGGATAAGTCATCAGTTGGTAACAGTGGGTGAACAAACGGTTCGATTTGTCCGTTTGCCCCGGCGTTAACAGCCTGCATAGCCCGTCGCTACCAGAACAGGCATCACGAGCGTATTGACCATCCGTGACACCCATCGAGCATTGTCTTGAACCGGGGAAAGTTACTGAATAAGACACTGGTAACCAGACGTGTTTTAGGCAACGGCTACCGAACCATCGCCTAAATCGGTTCACTCCGAAAACACTGCGGAGTTAGCAAGGGTTGACTGACTTCCAAACCCAAAAAGACCGTATCGCTAACTAGTATTGTCCGAGATGTTAGATTTGTCCCAATCCAGTTCTCAGCCTGGTGATTGGTGTCGGTTTCTTAAAACCGACACTTCGCGTCAACAATTTGTGTCGGTTTCTTAAAACCGACACCACTCACCAATCTAAGTCAGGATTAGTCAAGCTAGTTCGAAGATGAAAAGACCGTATTGCTAACCCGTAAGCCGTACTTTTGCGAGCGAGCCAACTCTGCCTGATGGGATTTGACGCGGCCTTTTGTTTCATCCCGCTAACATGCCAATGAGTTTACCGCGTTCTTTTTTTACAATCGTTACCGGTCTTATGCTGGGTGGTTGCCTGTTCAGTGGCTCCCTTCTCGCCCAACGTAGTCAGCACACTTTCGCCTTAGGTCAAACGGATTTTCTGTTAGACGGCAAGCCCTTTCAGTTAATTAGCGGTGAAATGCATCCGGCTCGGATTCCGCGTGCGTACTGGCAGCAGCGCATCCGAATGGCTAAAGCGATGGGCTGTAATACCATCGCAGCCTATGTGTTCTGGAACTACCACGAGTCGAAACCCGGCGTGTTCGATTTTAAAACAGACAACCGTGACATTGTCGAATTTATCCGGCTCGTTCAGGAGGAAGGATTATGGGTTCTGCTACGCCCCGGTCCGTACGTTTGCGCCGAATGGGATTTTGGTGGCCTGCCCCCCTACCTGCTCAAAACCGCCGACGTAAAAGTCCGGTGCCTCGATCCAACGTACATGGCGGCTGCCGAGCGATATATTAAGAAACTGGCTGGGCTTGTCAAACCGTTGCAGATCAGTAAAGGCGGCCCAATCCTGATGGTACAGGTAGAAAACGAGTACGGCAGCTACGCCAACGACCGCGCCTACATGCAGCGAATTCATCAGCTGTGGCAGGATAACGGGATCAACGTACCGTTTTATACCGCCGATGGACCCGCCGTTGCCAACCTGGCGGCCGGTTCATTACCCGGTGTAGCCGTTGGGTTAGATCCCGGTGCGAACCAGAGTAATTTCGATCTGGCAACCCGTACCAACCCCGGCGTCCCTATTTTCAGCAGCGAGTCGTACCCCGGCTGGCTAACGCACTGGGGCGAAAAATGGGCGCGTCCTGATACAGTGGGTTTTCTGAACGAGATTCGCTTTCTCATGGACACGAAGAAATCGTTCAATCTATACGTGATTCATGGCGGTACCAACTTTGGCTTTACGGCGGGTGCCAACGGCTTCAAACCAACGGAATACCAACCCGATCTGACGAGCTACGATTACGATGCACCCATCAACGAGCAGGGACAAGCTACTCCCAAATACCACGCCCTACGTCGGCTGATCGGTCAGCACGTCGGCGCGTTACCCGATATTCCGGCTCCTATTCCAACGATGGACATCCCAGAAATCAAGCTCGACGCGTTTACTACAATCTGGCAAAATCTGCCTAAACCGGTGCGGATAGCCCAGCCTAAGCCGATGGAAATGTTCGACCAGAACGAAGGGTTTATTTTGTACCGCACCAGAATCGCTGGTTACCAAAGTGGCACGCTCACCCTGACCGAACCCCACGATTACGCAATGGTTTATCTGGATGGTAAGTACATCGGTCATGTGTACCGCGATGGCGGCAAATGGAGCATCGAACTTCCCAAAACGTCCAATAAGGAGCCGGTGCTCGATATTCTGGTAGAAGGTATGGGACGTATCAACTTCGCGCAGTACATGATCGACCGTAAGGGTATCACCGACCGGGTGTCACTCAACAGCATGACGCTGATGAACTGGGAGGTGTACAACCTGCCTTTTGATAGCCGCTACATCGATCAGCTTAAACCGACGCAGCAGGATGCCGACCGACCGGGCCATTTCTTCAAAGGTACATTCTCCCTTAGCTCGGTAGCCGACACCTACTTCGACATGAGTTCTTATAAGAAAGGCGTTGTGTACGTGAACGGCCATAACCTGGGTCGTTATTGGGAGATTGGCCCACAGAAGCGACTATACTGTCCGGCGACCTGGCTGAAAAAAGGACAGAACGAAATCGTCGTGTTTGACCTGCACCAGTTGTCACCTTCACCCATCAACGGCGTTAAGACATTGGAGTAATCACAGAGCAATCGTACAAGGTTACTTTCTGAGACTTATGCTGCGGAATCCGTTATCGAATCGATACGGGTTTCGCAGCTTTTTTTGTTCTCACCCGTTGATCGGCCTAACGACTAAGCGGTAATTCGCGCAGACCGTTATATTTGTTCGAAAACAACGATCTTAGTACAACCCTACGTGAACCTGGAAGGGGCGTCAACAACCGGTTTGACCGAAACGATGCGCTGGCCGAAGGCTTCCCGGAGCCGGGTCGTAACTTCTTCGTGACTATCGTCTTAACCAATTTATAAATCCATGACTAACATTCTTCAAGCTATCAAACCAATCGGTCGGGTTCTGGCTAGTCTATCATTTGTGCTCATCCTGGCGCTTAGCAGCCGGGCACAAACCGCGCTGAAAATTTCCGGTGAAGTGACAAACCCTCTTACCTTACAGGCAGCCGACCTGAAAGCGATGCCCCATATCGACTTGACCGCCAAAGATCGGGATGGCAAAGAACACCGCTATTCGGGCATACCGCTATCTGCCTTGCTAAAACAGGCCGGAGCCACGCTAGGCGGTGAACTGCGGAGTAAGAATTTGATGAAAGTAGCCGTCGTCAAAGCAGCAGACGGCTATGAAGTTTTGTTCGCCCTGCCCGAACTCGACCCCGACTTTGCCACGCGAACGATTGTACTGGCCGATCAGGTAGACGGTGTTCCGCTACCGCAGGGCGTCGGTCCGTACCGGGTTGTGGTCCCCGACGAGAAAAAACCGGCCCGCTGGATTCGGGAAGTCAAGTCCATCGACGTACGGTTTGTCAAATAACATGACGACAAAATAGCTCGGATTCGTAGCGGCTATTCCAGTCGCCAGCACAACGGCCTGGCCCGTCATTGACATGCCCGCGCCCAAGCCCTACGTTCTTCATTCAAGTAATCGAATGCGTGTTTCAACCAACGCTTCTAAGCTATACACCTATCTCCGTTGAAACGATGGTTGACATACTTAGATGTTCAACTTAATGGGCAGGTGCAATTGGATCGGGAACGACGTTAGCTACCGGCTTGGTCGATTTGAGATAAGCAAAAATAGCTTTTAGATCCGCGTCTTTTATGCTGCGATAATTCGTCCAGGGCATTGGAGGTAAGAGCATCCGGTTATTGGCTATGCCCTTCGATTTTCCTTGGGTCAATGCCCGTTTGAACTGCTCTTCGGTCCAGCTGCCGATCCCCGTCTCATCGGACGTCAGATTGGCGGCAAACGAAACGCCCCAGGGCCCCACGGCAGCGGTGTTATCGCTGTTGAACAACACCCAGTCTTTCAGAACATCGGCGTTCCGGCTCGGAAGAGAACGGCCAGCCGGGTAGCCCGATAACAGCTTGCCGGCCACGGGCTCAGGCCCCTGCGGTCCCATCGTTTTGGGCGAATGACAGTCGTTGCACCCCATTATGCTGACCAGATATTCTCCTCGTTTGATTAACGTCTGGTCAGGGGGCATGCGTTTGGTAACGGATACGGATGGGTCTACTGATTTAGTAGAAAATCCGGTAATGAGCAGGGTGGTTGCCGCCAGAAGGGCAAGCGTAGATAGTACAGGTGTTTGCATGGTTGTGGTATAGATTTAGGAAAATCGCACCAATTAAACGATTATCATTTGATTATTTATCGTTGGAAAAATAACGTCATCTGAACTTATCTAAAGGTAGCGAAAACACCATCGTCCGGTACCATCGACTGGCTGATGCGCGAAATAACCTAAAGCCTATACGCCTAAAAATCAACACTTTACACGCTCTGTTGAACGTGAATCCGGTTTTTGATTCAACAAAAAAGCCCCAGAACGGGGCCTTGTTGTTGAATCAAAAAGTCACTCTTAGTTATCGGTAATCAGAGACCGTCTAAAATTTTGTGTTTATCCTTTTTTGTCATCCCTCGTGCCTCGGGATGACAAAAGACTCTCGTTTTGGCTCGTCAGGACAAAATTTAGACAGTTACTCAACCGTGAAAAAAATCCTTCATTTTGTCGAAGAATCCTTTTTCATTCTTGTTAGGTCTTGGCTGGAAATTCGGTGAATTACGGAGTTTTTCGAGCAACGAACGCTCTTCTGCCGACAGCACCTTGGGCGTCCAGACGTTGACATGAACGAGTTGATCACCACGTCCGTAGCCATTCAACTCCTTAATGCCTTTTCCTTTGAGCCGTAAGATTTTACCGCTTTGCGTACCGGGGTCGAGTGTGATCCGTGCCTTCCCGTCAATGGTCGGTACCTCAACGTTTGTTCCAATGGCAGCATCAACGAAGTTGACATACAAATCGAACACCACGTTGCTGCCATCCCGCTTGAGATCCGGATCTTCCTCTTCTTCGATAACGATCAGCAGATCGCCCGCTACGCCACCGCGTGGTGGAACATTGCCCTTACCGCCAACCGACAGTTGAATTCCTTCGGCAACACCAGCTGGAATTTTAAGCGGAATAACGTCTTCGTGCAATACCCGTCCTTCACCGAAGCAAACGTCGCAACGGTCGGTTACGAGTTTACCTTCGCCATTACAGGTTGGACACGTGCTGGTCGAAACCATCTGTCCGAGCATCGTATTGACAACTTTGCGCGTCTGGCCCGTTCCGTTACAGGTTGTACAGGTCTGAACAGCCGTACCGTTCTTGGAGCCGTTGCCTCCGCAGGTCGTACAGCTAACGTGCCGTTTTACTTTGATTTTTTTCTCAACACCGTTGGCAACTTCCTGTAAGTTCAGCTTCAGCTTGATGCGCAGGTCGGAGCCGCGCCGAACGCGTTGCCGCTGACCACCACCGCCACCAGCACCCCGGAAGAAGCTACCGAACGGATTGTCGTCGCCAAAGACATCGCCAAACTGACTGAAAATATCTTCCATCGTCGGGCCACCCGCCCCGTAGCCACCGGCAGCACCGCTCATTCCGGCATGACCGAACTGATCATAACGGGCTTTTTTCTGCGGGTCGTTCAGAACGTCATAAGCCTCAGCCGCTTCTTTGAATTTCTCTTCAGCAGAAGGGTCATCCGGATTTTTGTCGGGGTGGTATTTGATGGCCATCTTCCGATAAGCCTTCTTCAATTCCTCCGCCGAGACGTTTTTATCAACGCCCAGTATTTCGTAATAGTCGCGCTTCGTTGCCATGTATAATGATGTATAATATGGGACCGATGGTCTATGATAAGCGTCTGCCAGTCATAGACCATCGGTCCCACATCATGCATTTTTTAGCTTCCTACAATCACTTTCGCAAATCGAATGACCTTGTCATTCAAATAGTATCCTTTTTCGATTTCGTCGATGACTTTACCCTTCAGATCGTCGCTGGGAGCGGGAAACTGGGTAATCGACTCGTGCAGATCAGCGTTGAACGGTTCGCCTTTCGAAATCATTGGTTTCAGGCCTTTGCTTTCCAGCGTCTTGAACAACTTGTTGTAAATCAACGACACGCCTTCTTTCACGGCTGCGATATCCTCGGTTGTTTCTACTGACTGCAACGCCCGCTCAAAATCATCAACAACGGGAATCAACGCTTTCAGCACACCTTCGTTGGCGTTACTGATCAGGTCTAATTTTTCCTTCGAGGTGCGCCGACGAAAGTTCTCAAAGTCAGCGTACAAACGGAGGTATTTATCTTTAAGTTCGGCTAATTCACTGCCAACCCGGGCTTGATTCGACGTTTCGGTTTCAGCCACAACATTTTCTGAGGTTTCATTCCCGTCGGGTTCTCCCCCATTCACAGGTACAGCTTCTTCGTGGTCCGCCGTTGCGGTTGTCAGATTGTCAGGTTGTTGCGTATTGGCAGACGATTGTTCGTCCAAAGTGTCTTTATTTTCCATTGATGAGCTTTTATTTCTCTTCCAGAAATTCATATACAAAGATGGGCAAAAGCTTTACCAAAACCTTACCTACTGCCAAGTTGACACAATTTCTAAAAATGGTTCGCGTAGTTTCGTTGCTTCGTCGGATTTATTTTTCGCCAAATCTGTTTCCAAAGAGCAGTCATCTTTACGCTTACCATGCATTCATCAACAAGCCAGTACACAACACTGATCAAAGCGAAAGCCAAAGAATTAGGCTTTGATTTCTGTGGTGTCGCCAACGCCGATTTTCTGGAAGAGGAAGCCCCGCGCCTGGAAACCTGGCTTAAAAACGGCATGCACGGTCAGATGAATTACATGGCGAATCATTTTGACAAACGGCTTGATCCGCGTCTGCTGGTCGATGATGCAAAATCGGTCATCACGGTTTTGTTGAATTACTACCCCGATCAAAAATTACCGGAAGGCGACGCCGATTATAAGCTATCCAAATACGCCTATGGAACAGATTATCATTTCGTTATCAAAGATAAGCTAAAATCGCTACTGGACTACATTCAGGAGGAAATTGGTGAGGTAGGCGGGCGCGCTTTTGTTGACTCCGCACCGGTTATGGACAAAGCGTGGGCGAAGCGCGCGGGACTCGGCTGGGTCGGGAAACACACGAATCTGATCAACCGAGAGATCGGCTCATTCTTTTTTATCGGCGAACTGATTCTTGACCTCCAACTCGAACCCGACGGCCCTATCACCGATTATTGCGGCACCTGCACCCGCTGCATCGACGCCTGCCCCACCGACGCCATCGTCGGTCCGTACGTGGTTGATGGCAGCAAATGTATCTCGTATTTTACGATAGAACTAAAAGAAGCGATCCCCCAGGAGGTTCAGGGTAAATTCAATAACTGGATTTTTGGCTGTGACATCTGTCAGGATGTCTGCCCCTGGAACCGTTTTGCGAAACCGCACAAAACGCCAGCTTTCGATGCGCATCCAGACCTGACGACGTTTACCAACTCCGAGTGGGAAGAAATCACGGAAGATGTTTTCCGCGAAATCTTCCGCCGATCGGCTGTCAAACGAACCAAGTTAGAAGGGCTAAAACGGAACGTCGCCTTTAGCAAGCCTACTTCGTGAAATAACGACGCAGTGCCTCGCCGACCTGCCACACGTCATCGAATGTGTTGTACAGCGGTGTAGGGGCCAGCCGAATGCAGTCGGGTTCGCGCCAGTCGCCAATGATGCCCTGCTCGGTCAGATAGGTAAACAACTCTTTTCCTTTTTTCCGCACCAATAGCGACAACTGACACCCCCGCTGGTTTGGATCATCGGGCGTTAAAATCTGAATCTCATCGAAGGGAGCTAGTACGTGCTCAAGATAACCCGTCAGTAACTGACTTTTTTGCCGGAGTGGAATTATACCGGCTTCTGCCGTTATGGCCAGCGAAGCGCGGTGCAAAGCCAGGGCCAGAATATTCGGGGTGCTGACCTGCCAACCATCGGCACCCGGAGCGGGCAGAAAACCCGGCGTCATCTCAAAGCGACGGTCCTCGCGATAACCCCACCAGCCAGCCAGTCGGGGTAAATTTTGATCGTGATGCTTTTGGTGGACAAACACGCCCGATACCGCTCCGGGACCACCGTTGAGGTATTTGTACGAACACCAGGTCGCAAAATCAACGCCCCATTCGTGCAGACGAAGCGGGACATTGCCGATGGCGTGGGCCAGATCGAACCCGACAGGAACGCAGTGCTGCTGCGCCATTCGAGTGATCGCATCCATATTGTAAACCTGTCCGGTGTAGTAGTTCAGGCCACTCATCCAGATCAGCGCCAATGAATCGGCGTGCTGGGCAATAGCCTTCTGAATATCCGTCGTGTGAATCAATCCATCATCGGGTCGAGGACTTACTTCGATTAGTACATCGGCGGGGTCCAGACCGCGTTGCTTGATGTGCGTTTCGAGCGCGTACTGATCCGATGGAAAGTCACCCGCAATCGTCAGGATTTTGTATTTTCCGGCTATTTTTCCCGGCTGATAGAACGACGCCAGCAACAGATGTAAATTTACGGTCAAGGCATTCATCGGACACACTTCTGACCGGTCGGCGCCGACAGTGTGCGCCAGCGATTCTTTACAGGTGTTGTGGTAGCCCAGCCAGGTATGTTCAGCACCCTCCGGTTGCTCAAACCAGCCTTCGACACCTAAATTCTGCCACGTAGACAATTCCTGATTTAGCGCTTCCCGTGCCGTTTTGGGTTGCAGGCCGAGTGAATTACCACACAGATAGATTAGCGGTTTTCCGTCGCGGTGCGGGATATGAAAGCGGTCACGGAAGGGACGGATCGGGTCGTTTTGATCGAGCTGCTGCGCAAAAGAACGGTCGTTTTCGTAGGTCATTGGAAGCTAAGTACTAAAGCAGGAATATGTTAGCGTATTGTACAATGGCGTTTTTGTCATGCCGCTCCGGCGGGCCAGTCAATATGACAAAAAATAGTCTAATGTATTTTGGTTGATCTACTTATCAACAACTGCTTTACAAACTACGATTTAAACGTCATTTTGTTTGCCCGTGCCCAACCACTACGACATCACTATAGCCCTCTATTCTACTTCTAGTAATCGATTAACAACTTTCTGATTATCTGCGTCAGACTCAATTTACCATTATACAAATCCTTCACAAAATATAATTTATACATGACCAAGTAGTAGTTGTAGCGCAAAGGCTTTGGAAAGAATAGCAGGGGTTCCTCGCCCCGCTACATCCCGACCCTTTCGACAACATGCACATTAACAATTCGTTACAACCCTCCGATCTCTCCACAAAACTTGACCGATTCTGGGAACTGTCTGGCCAGAAAATCCGCCTGATCGACCAGCACTACGACGTATCAAAAGGATCGCCGGTTTTTACCGTACAAGGCCAGTACACCACGCGGGGCTGGACGGAATGGACGCAGGGCTTCCAGTTCGGTTCGGCCATTTTGCAATTCGACGCTACGACGGAAACCGAATTTCTGGAAATGGGTCGCCAGAAAACACTTACCGTGATGGCCCCGCATATCAGTCACATCGGCGTCCACGACCACGGTTTCAACAACGTCAGCACGTACGGCAACCTCCTCAGACTGATGCGCGAAAGGCGTATACCTCAGAATGACTGGGAAGAGAATTTTTACGTGTTAGCGCTGAAAATATCGGGAGCCGTACAGGCCAGCCGCTGGACAACCATTAAAAACGGTGGTTTTATCAGTTCGTTCAACGGCCCCCACTCGCTTTTTGTCGATACCATCCGTTCGTGTCGGGCGGTAATACTGAGCCATGCGTTGGGCCACGTTTTTCAGGCCGAAGGCGACATCAAAATCAACCTGCTGGAACGCGCGCTCCAGCACATCAAAGCCACCGCCGACTACTCGGTATTCTACGGCGAAGGTCGCGACTCGTATGACCGGTGGGGTCGTACGGCGCACGAAAGTGTTTTCAACGTGAAGGATGGTAACTTCCGCTGTCCTAACTCGCAGCAGGGTTATTCGGGCTTTACGACCTGGACGCGGGGTCTGGCGTGGGCTATGTGCGGATTTGCCGAGCAACTCGAATGGCTGGCAACGCGCGATGAAGCCGAGTTTGAACCGTTCGGTGGCCGAGCAAACGTCGAGGCATTGATGCGCAAGGCAGCCACGGCAACCTGCGATTTTTTCATCGACAACACCCCCACCGACGGCATTCCGTACTGGGACACCGGCGCGCCTAATCTGCACAGACTCGGCGATTACCTCAACCGCCCGGCAGACCCGTACAACGACGTGGAGCCGGTTGACAGTTCGGCGGCAGCGATCGGTGCGCAAGGCTTGCTGCGGCTGGGCCGCTACCTGATGGGAACCGGAGAAACGGAAGCAGGAAAGCGGTACTGGCAGGCCGGATTGACCGTCGTCGATACGTTACTGGCGGAACCGTATCTAAGCACCGATCCAACGCACCAGGGGCTGCTTCTTCACTCCATTTACCACCAGCCCAACGGTTGGGATTACGTACCCCCCGGTAGCAACATTGCGTATGGCGAATCGAGCATGTGGGGCGATTACCACGCCCGCGAAGTTGCCCTTTATCTGCAACGCATCGTTCGCAACGATCCTTACTACACGTTCTTCAACGGTCTGTCATGAACTTGAGTAATTCATCCGAAACGTCGAACCGCGAACCGTCGGAGCGTAACCTGTCGAAACTTTGCGTTCATACGATCACGACGAAGCCGTGGCCGATTGAGGAAGCCGCCCGTCGTTTTTCGGCGTCGGGCATTGGTGGCATTACCGTCTGGCGCGATGCACTGGCGGGTCGCGATATCAGGCAGACGGGCCAGCTGTTGCGCGACCAAAACCTCAGCATCGTTTCGCTGTGCCGGGGTGGTTTCTTTCCGCATACCGAAGCCGCTGGCCGGCAAGTGGCGATTGACGATAACAAACGAGCCGTTGACGAAGCCTTTGCCCTGGGCGCGCCATTGATTGTGCTGGTTTGCGGGGCCGATCCGGGACAGTCGCTGAGCGAATCCAGGAAGCAGATTCAGGACGGCATTGCTGCCGTTTTACCCCATGCCGAAGCCGCTGGCGTAAAGCTGGCGATTGAGCCGTTGCATCCGATGTACGCCGATAGCCGCTCCGCCATTAACACCTTATACCAAGCGAACGACATGGCCGAAGCGTTGCATTCGCCCTGGGTTGGCGTCGCAGTTGATGTGTACCATCTGTGGTGGGACCCGACGCTCGAAAGGGAAATTACCCGTTGCGGCAAAAACGGAAATCTGTTTGCTTTTCACATCTGCGATTGGAAAACGCCTACCACCGATTTTCTGAACGACCGGGGTCTTATGGGTGAGGGTTGCATCAATATCCGTCAGATTCGCGGCTGGGTTGAAGCCACGGGTTTTACGGGCTTTTCCGAAGTCGAGATCTTCTCCAATCGCTACTGGTCCGAAGATCAGGCCCTTTTCCTGGAAAAGATCAAGCATGGGTATCTGCATCATTCGTAGCGAATGTGCATTAAAAACAGCTATCGACTTAAAACTGGCGAATAAACGGCTAGGGTTCCTGATCAATTTCAACCCGTACCGGCTTGAGAATAAAGCTTCCTTAGTCCGAATTGTAAACAATCTAAACGAGTAGATGCCGTCTGAACGTCTGCGTGCATCAGCGAAACCATTCACAAAAATCTGCGAGACGAACCAATGAAAGAACACCGTATTGGCATTATCATGAACGGCGTGACGGGACGGATGGGTACCAATCAGCACCTGATGCGATCAATCGTCGAAATTATAAAACAGGGCGGGGTCAAACTCGGTCCCGGCGAAACGATCATCCCCGACCCCATTCTGGTGGGCCGCGACCGAAACAAGCTGGAAAAGCTGTGTCAGCTTTCGGGCGTACAGCGCATGACAACCGATGTTGACGAAGCCCTTGCCGACCCGCACAATGTTATTTACTTCGACGCGCAAACCACCGGACGACGAGCCGAAGGCGTTCGCAAAGCCGTACAGGCGGGCAAACATATTTATTGCGAAAAACCCACTGCTGTCAGCACCGACGTAGCGCTCGAACTGTACACGCTTTGTCAGGAAGCCGGACTAAAAAATGGCGTCGTTCAGGACAAGTTGTGGCTGCCTGGCCTGTTGAAACTCAAACGGCTGATCGAGAACGGTTTCTTCGGTAAAATTTTGTCGGTACGCGGTGAGTTCGGCTATTGGGTGTTCGAAGGCCATACCATTCCGGCCCAGCGCCCCTCCTGGAACTACCGCAAAGAAGACGATGGCGGCATCATCGTGGATATGTTGTGTCACTGGCGCTACGTGCTGGACAATTTGTTCGGAAAGGTGCAATCTGTTTCGTGCTTAGGCGCTACGCACATTCCCGAACGCATCGACGAGCAAGGGAAACCGTATGCCTGCACAGCCGACGATGCCGCTTACGCTACCTTCCAACTCGAAAACGGCGTCGTTGCGCACTTCAACTCCTCCTGGACAGTCCGCGTTCGGCGCGACGATTTGCTTACGCTGCAAGTCGATGGAACGAAAGGTTCGGCGGTGGCCGGACTGCGGGAATGCTACACGCAGCATTACGGCAACACCCCGAAGCCGGTCTGGAACCCCGACATTCCCCAAACTATTCCCTTTTTTGATGGCTGGTCGAAGATGCCGGAGCAGGAGTTGTTCGACAATGCCTTTAAGGCGCAGTGGGAGCTTTTTTTAAAGCACGTCGTCAATGATGAGCCTTTCCCGTGGACCTTGCGCGAGGGGGCAAAAGGCGTTCAACTGGCCGAAAAAGGGCTGGAAAGCTGGGCAAAACGGTGCTGGGTAGACGTTCCCGAACTTGGGTAAATTTCTGCGAATTCACTTCATTTTCTGCGTTTATCCGCGCCACTAGTAGCGCCCATCTGCGAACAATCTGGACGATGAAAAAAGTAGCTTTTATAACGGGTGGGAGCCGGGGAATCGGTTACGGCATTGCCGAACACCTGGCCAATGCCGGTTTCGATCTGGCCATCAACGGCGTACGGCCCGAAGCCGCCGTTCAGGATGCGCTAAACGCCTTACGCGAGCGGGGCCGCGACGTGTTGTATTGTCCGGGCGACGTGGCATCACCCGAAGCCCGGCGTACCATGCTGGATGCCGTCAACGGGCATTTTGGTCAGTTGAATGTATTGGTTAACAACGCCGGTGTAGCGCCCAAAGAACGTCGGGATATTCTCGACGCCACGGAAGAAAGTTTTCAGCATGTACTAACGACGAACTTACAGGGAGCTTACTTTCTCTCGCAGGCAGCCGCCAACTGGATGATTACCCAACGCGCCGAGCAGTCCGACTTTTGGGCGTGTATCATCAACGTATCGTCTATTTCGGCGACGGTCGCTTCGGTCAACCGGGGTGAGTACTGCGTGGCAAAAGCGGGCCTGAGCATGGCGACCCAGTTGTTTGCGGTCCGATTGGGTGAATACAACATTCCGGTCTACGAAGTGCGGCCCGGCGTTATCAAAACGGATATGACCGCCGGGGTGACCGCCAAGTACGACGCCTTGATCGAAAATGGGCTTTGTGTTCAAAAACGATGGGGCTTCGCCGACGATGTAGGTCGAGCCGTTGCCTCGCTGGCCAGGGGCGATTTTCCGTATTCGACGGGCCAGGTTATTATGGTCGATGGTGGATTGACCCTGCCGCGACTGTAGCATCCTTCTCCAATTACCTTCAAACCTATTCCTAAACCAATTCAACGCATGAACTCAAACCAAGTTTCCCGACGCGATATCCTCAAAGCAGGGGCTATCGGTTCGCTGGCAGCGGTTGGGATACCTACTTTTATTCCGGCCAGTGCTTTCGGGGCCAACGACCGCATCCGCGTGGCGGTTATCGGCATCAACGGTCGCGGGAAAGATCACATTCAGGGCTTGCAAAAGCAGAAAGATGTGGAAGTAGCCACTCTCTGCGACGTCGATAGTGACGTGCTGCGCAACGGCGCGGCTGAGTTCGAAAAGAAGTACAACAAGAAAGTCCAGACCCTAAGCGACTTGCGGCAGGTCTACGACGACAAAAACATCGACGCCGTAACCATTGCTACCCCAAACCACTGGCACGCGCTGGCAGCTATCTGGGCGTGTCAGGCGGGGAAAGACGTGTACGTTGAGAAACCGGGCGCGCACAATTTGTACGAAGGTCGTAAACTGGTCGAAGCCGCTACCCGCTACAATCGGATCGTTCAGCATGGGGTTCAGCTGCGGAGTTCGGTAGCCATTCAGGAAGCCATCAAACACCTGCGCGACGGTCTGATCGGGAAGGTGTACATGGCGCGGGGATTGGTGTATAAATGGCGTCCCGACATTGGTGACAAAGGCACGTCGGCGGTACCGGGCGAACTAAACTGGAATCTTTGGCAGGGGCCCGCCCAAACCCGCGATTTCAGCAAAAACTACGTTCACTACAACTGGCACTGGTTCTGGGAGTACGGCAACGGCGATATTGGCAATCAGGGCATTCACGAAACTGACCTGTGCATGTGGGGGCTGGACGTTGGTTTGCCCGAAGAAATCACCTCGTCGGGTGGTAAGTTTCTTTGGAAAGACTGCAAGGAAACGCCCGAAACGCTCACGTCCATTTACAAATACCCCAAAGAAGGTAAAGTCATTCAGTTTGAAGTTCGCCCCTGGATGACCAACAAAGAGGATGGCGTCGAAATCGGCAACATCTTCTACGGCGACAAAGGCTACATGGTCATCAACGGTTATTCAGATTACAAAACGTTCCTGGGCAAAGAACGTACGCCCGGTCCCGCCCGCAACGAAGGAGGTGATCATTACGCCAATTTCATCGAAGCCGTGCGGACGCGGGACAAGTCGAAACAGAACGGCCCCGTCGAAACGGCTCACCTTTCGTCGGGCATTGCGCATCTGGGCAATATTGCGTACCGCCTGGGCCGTACACTCCACTTTGATCCAAAAAACGAAGTATTCGTGGGTGACAAAGAAGCCAACCAGATGCTGACCCGCAAGTACCGCGCTCCGTTTATCGTTCCCGAAAAAGTATAGCGATTCCGTTTTTCTGGTCTTACGCATAACCGCCCATGAAACCATTAACTACTTCTGAACCAATGACTACGCAACGCACCGTGATGGGTCACCTCCTACAACTCCCGGTGCTGGTAGCGGCATTAGGTTATCTGGTTGACATGTACGATCTGTTTCTGTTCAGCGTTGTACGAGTTCCCAGCCTTAAGGCACTCGGCGTTGACGGAGACCGGTTACTCAGCGACGGAATTTTGCTGTTGAACGCCCAAATGGCGGGTCTGCTCCTCGGGGGTGTCTTCTGGGGAATCCTGGGTGATAAACGGGGCCGGCTGTCGGTTCTTTTCGGTTCAATCCTGCTGTATTCGCTGGCTAATATTGCCAACGGTTTTGTCACCTCGCTGGATCAGTATGCGCTACTCCGATTTGTGGCGGGCATCGGTCTGGCGGGTGAACTGGGAGCGGGCATTACGCTCGTCACCGAAATTTTACCGAAAGAAATTCGCGGGTACGGTACCACGCTGGTGGCTACGATGGGCGTGCTTGGTGCTATTCTCGCGTATTTCGTCGCCGATCTGTTCGACTGGCGGATCTCGTACTTTAGCGGGGGTGGCATGGGGTTACTCTTATTGATGCTGCGGGTAAACGTACTGGAATCAGGGCTTTTTGTCAAAGCGAAACAACGGGTGTTACCGCGCGGCAACGTTGTCATGCTGTTTTCGTCCGGGCGCAGGTTAGCCAAGTATTTCCAATGCATTCTGGTCGGGCTACCGATCTGGTTCGTCGTTGGCATCCTGATTACGTTCTCGCCGGAATTTGGGAAAGCGTTAAACCTGAGCGAACCCGTCGTGGCGGGCAAAGCCGTTATGCTTAGTTTTTCGGGGCAGGTTCTGGGCGATCTGGTCAGCGGATTTCTTAGCCAGTACATGCAAAGCCGTAAAAAAGTGATCCGTCTGTTTATCCTGCTGTCGCTTGTTTTTATGCTTGTCTACCTGCTGGCTCCGCTCCGCGACACTACGCTTTTTTACGCCGTTTGCGTCTTTTTGGGCTTCACCAATGGCTACTGGACGCTTTTTGTTACGATTGCGGCAGAATTGTTCGGCACCAATTTACGGGCCACCGTAGCGACGACCGTTCCGAATTTTGTTCGGGGTGCTACGATTCCGCTCAGCGCACTATTTATTCAGTTGAAACCGTCTTTGGGCACGATTTACAGCGCACTGGCAGTAGGGCTTTTTACACTGGTCTGCGCACTGATCGCCCTCTCCTTCCTCGACGAAACGTTCACCAAAGATCTGGATTACGTAGAAGAAGTTTGACAGATTCAACTAACAAAAAAGCGCGCCGTTGTTGCAACGACGCGCTTTTTTACTGAACTACTATCTTATTGCTCCATGTCACTGCCTTTTTTGCAGCAGCCCGGCAGCTTGTTATAACTAGCCTGATCAGCCGCTACTTCTTCTGCGTCGTAACCCGTTTTGCTGATGTTTGCTTTCAGTTTGGCAACGTCCGTCTTGGCTGGGTTGTATTTGATCGTCACGATCTTTGTTTTAACGTCCAGATCGGCTTCTTTAACGCCTTTTTCAAAGCCAAGATTACGCTCAATGCGCGATTTGCACATACCGCATATGGCCGACGTTTTGATCTTTACTTCTTTCTCTTTGTCGTCGCGGGTAGGTGCTCCGGCGAACAGATTACCGACAAGCATTAGCGAAGTGAGGGCGGTCAGAAATAGGTTACGTAACATAGTCATAGCTAACTGGTTTATGGTAAATTTTAAACGTAAATTCAGTGAGAATGGTGCCCGTTCATCCGATGCATTGTTTTCATCGTCATCAGACTCGGCGATAACCGCAAATAAATCTGTCCAGACACCGGGGTTGTACCGTACAACGTCTGCAAGTCGTGGTCGGGTTTAGCCGCCGTCACTTGCGCGCCCAGCACGAGGTCTGTCTTGTAACGCTGCGCTAATCGATAATTCATCCCGAGCGTCAGATTATTAATCAGGTAGCTTTTGCCGTGATCGTGTGCTATAGTTTCGTCGAAAGGAATGCTTAACTCTTCCGCCGATTTGCGAATATTTTCGTACCGGCCATAAAAGGCAAATCGATCTACTTGTAAACTACTTTCAGCCAGATACGAGTTTTCATTGGCGTCGTTGTTGTTTTTTCCCCAGACAACCGCCGACGTTATGTATCGGCCCTCGCCCAAGCCTTTACTATGCAAAATGGATGCCGTTGTCCGCGTTACGTTTTCGTCGGGGTGCGCATCTTCGGGACTGTGTAGATACCCCTGCGAAAATTGCAACGCCAGCGACGGCGACGGATTGACGGACACTCGATACGAGTAGCTATCGAACTTGGGCTTGTCGAAATTATAGCGATTTTCGTCAGGCTCGCGCCCTTTGAAGGTCGACCCTTCCAGCTTGACCCATTTGTACCGGAAGCCAACAGTAGCCACGCCAAACAGGATATGTGTTGCATCCTGCCAGTGGTGACCCAACGGTGCATCGGGGTTATTAAACGACGAAATTCGGTGCATGAACGCGGGCGGGCCGAGGGCCGGTTCGCCGGGATAACCGACGTAGCCGTATAAATCAATGTCTTTATTGAACGCGTGGCTGTAACTGACCGACAGCTCCGACACCAGATCATGCGGGTGTTGTTTGTCAATGAGTGGCTGACCTTTGTAGCTCTCACCCGTTTGGAACAACAACGGATACCCACCGTTCGTGACCGTCAGCGGATCGAGCGAAAGCATGGCCCGCACCTGAAACAGTCCGCGCTGGCCTACTTTGCGTTGGGCCATACCCATAAACCAGTTGGGGGCACCAAACTGGCGTCCGTTACCGCGCCGGTCAGGATTGTTGGTGTTTTGGCCGGTGTAGCGCAGGTAAATCGCGTAGTGAAGCATGTAACTCCATCCCTTTTGCGTCGGGTGGGTCATGTAGGCATACATCGGCGTGTTATCGGGATGCCACGACGTACCCGATCCATTCCGATTCATCGACAAATGGCGGGAAAGCGAATGGGTCATTCCCATCGTCGTGTCCATCGTCAGGCCGTAATTGGTGGCTTTCATTTCCATCCCATCACCGTCCATGTTCATCCCGGCATGCGCCGAATGATCCATCGGTTTTGTCGTATCCGCTTTGGTACGCGTTGACGACGGTTTCTTGGGCAAGTCCTTGCCGGGCATATCCTTGCCGGGCATGGACATACCTTCATGATGCTGGTGCTGGCCCAGCACCAAACCAGCAGACAAAAAAAGGCAATAAACGAGTACGAATTTATTCATCAGATTGTACAAAAAAAGCGGGATGGTGTTTTCAACGCCACCATCCCGACTCAGGACTAAGCGGCCATTTGGCGGCATTCTTCCGCGCATTTGCGGCAGGCTTCGGCACAGGCTTTACAGTGGGCAAAGTGGTCGGCATGTTTTTCGCACTCGGCGGCACAGGCTTCGCAGGCTTCCGCACAGACTTGCATGAACGACTTCATAAAATCCGAACCGCGGGCCGTCAGACGACCGCATAAGGTGCAGATATCCGCGCAGTCGCGGCAGAGCTTAATGCAAGCCGTCATGTCGTGGCCCCGGCTATCGACATCCCCCGATTCAAGGCAGGCGGTAGCGCATTCTTCACAGGCTTTGGCGCAATCGAAACAAGTATCTACGTGCGAGGTCATTGTCTTATTTTCCATGATAAAACGTGAGTTTTGTCCAGCTGACCACCATTGGTCTACCCAAATAACTACCCGGCTTCCATTCAGTTTTTACATAATTACGGACAGGATTTATTGACAGGCCTGATCGTTATTATAGCTGCAACTCACTCTCCTTCCCGCTTGAACACCTCGTCCAGACTCCGCCGATTGCCAAAAGCGGCTTTGCGGAATTGTCCCGGCGTTTGCCCCGTCACCTGCCGAAACTGATTCGACAGATGTTGCACGCTGCTGTAGCCCAAACGCCAGGCGATTTCGCTTAGGGTCAGCTCATCGTACCGCAGCCATTCTTTGACCTTTTCGATTTTTAGCGCAATGATGTATTTCTCGACCGTATGCCCTTCGCTGGCCGAAAACAAGCCGCTCAAGTAAGAGTATTCGTAGCCGAGTTTACGCTCCAGGAACGTCGAATAATTTTCGGTTGGCAGCCGCTCCCCTTTCAGGTGTTGAATTTCATTGATCAGCAGCACCTTCATGTGCTCCACCAGCGATTGTTTTTTATCCTGAACAAGGTCAAAACCATTCGCCTGCAACGTTTGCTGAACGGTATCAAGCGTGATCGTCTCCGGCAACTTCGCAATGTCTACCTCGCCTAGTTCCAGCCGGTCTACGGTCAGTCCGAGCCGTTCGAGTTCTTCCCGTACGACGCGTTTACAGCGGTCGCACACCATATTTCGGATTGTTAGTGTCATTGTCGTCTTGAGCTAGGGGTACGCTTATTTTTAACGCGGCTAAAACAGCGTAATCAGCACCTAGATTTGGGGTTTGAAACGAAAACCAGCGTATACCATCTGACCCGTTATGGGTCCCCAGACCTGCGAGCCCGCGTCGAAACCAAGGCCGAATGGATCGTTCGGGGCAACAATCGGATTCTGTTGGCGGAAGCCCGTCAGGTTTTCGCCCCCCAAGTAAATCTCCCAGCCACTTCGGAAAGCCCGGCTTACCTGCGCATTAAGATTGTAAAAGCCCGGCGCATTGGTAACCGGCATGTTTTCGTAGCCCGTATGCACGTATCCTTCCCCCAGGTACGGGATACGCCGGGGACCGTTCCATTGCAGGGTTGCATCGACCTTCCACTTATCGAACGGCAGGGCGTAACCCGCGTTAAGCAGAACACGATCACGAATCACCATCATCTTGGAAAGTAGCCGCTCCTCACCAAAGGGCGCACCCATGCTTTGTTTCACGTCGAATAGCCGGTAAGCCGCCTTAATGTCGAAACGCCGGGTTGGCTGCACGTTCAGTTCGACCTGAAAACTATTGGCGAACGATTGGCCGCGCAGATTGTAGAAATACAACTCGCGCGGATGTTCGAGATCGACAATCAGTTGATTCTGAAAGTTCGTCCGGAAGTAGTCTACCGTCAGGGATGCCTTTTTGGAAAACAGCTGAAAATCATTGGTAAGCCCAAGCCCGTAATTCCAGGACACTTCGGGCCGCAATGACTCGGTCAGCACAACGGTTCGCGAACTGACCAGGTAGCCAAAATTCTCCGCGAACGGATTCGGTACCCGAAAGCCGCGACCCGCCGACGCCCGAACCGTGAGATTGTCGCTTAGATTGTATTTGAGATGAAGCCGGGGGGTAAACTGCGTACCGTACAAATTATGGAAATCGACCCGGCCACCCGCCACAACCGTCAGCTTTTCGGGGTAGATGTACGTGTACTCCGCAAACGCACCCGGCACCGACTCCGTACGGGCGGTACGAATGATTTTATAATTTTCGCGGTAATCGTCCAGCAGATAACTCAGTCCTGCTTTGACGCTGTGGTTTGTATTATCAATAATCGTCTGGTAGATCAGATTGGCGTACAACGTTTGCTGCCGACCGTCGTAAGGCGAAAACCCGAAACGAGCCGTCTGTTCGTGGTGAACACCGTTCAGAATCAGCCCTAAGCCTTTGTACGGTTTTTCGGGGTACAGCTTAGCCGTTTTCGAGAAAAACTCCAGCCGTTTCGTCGTATTGAGGAAACTGTAGCGGGGAGCCATTCCGCTCTGTTCACTACGCGACAACTGACCACCGTCCCGGTCTTCATAGAGCGCCTTGACACCAAACTGCGCCATAAATCGTTCGCTGCTGTACTTGTACCGATTGATGGCGTTGACCTGCGTGTAAAGCGGTAAATCCCGGAATCCGTCGTTGTTCTGGTCAATTTCCGTACGCTGCGTACTGGCATGTCCGAGCACGCCCATACTCCATTTTTTACTCAATGCTTTTGACCAGTTGGCGTTGCCTTCGACTCGCCCGAAGCTGTTTACGTAGCCGTTCAGAAAAAGGGTTTGCTTGTCATCGGGCTTCTGCAACTCGACGTTCATCTGACCGCTCATCGACTCGTAGCCGTTCACGACCGAGCCCGCTCCTTTCCCCACGTCGATGCTCGTAATCCATGTACCCGGAATGTAATTCAGCCCGAAGGTCGTTGCCAGTCCCCGCACCGTCGGTATATTCTCGACGTTTGTTTGTACATACTGACCGCCCAATCCTAAAAACTGAATTTGCTTGGAACCGGTAACGGCATCACTATACGATACACTGACCGACGCGTTGGTCTCAAAACTTTCCGACAGATTGCAACAGGCAGCTTTGGCGAGTGTTCGTTGCGTAATCAGCTCCGTCTGAATGGGATTGATCCGGTCGATCTGACCCGGCGAGCCCGAAACCGTCACTTCCTGTAACGTCCTTTCGGAACGGAGTGTAATCAGCAGTTCAGCGGAGGAATTCGTAACCGCGAGTGTATCCGATTGATAACCAACATAACTAGCGATTAGCTGCGTAGCCGTTTGGTGAACGGGCAGCGAAAAACGACCAAGCGAATCGGTAACCGTTCCGGATGATGTACCTAACCAACGTACAGTCGCGCCAGTCAGCGGTACTTGTTTTGCGTTAACAACTTCCCTGACAACACCCCGAATTGTGGTTTCCTGGCTGGAAATGGGTGATGATACGGGTGGCGTTGATAGCGTAGAATCGGACTGCGCCAGCACTGGCGACATAGCCAATACGGCAATCCCTATAAACAGAAATTTCATGAGTTCGTTGATTGATGGACAAACACAAGACAGCCGTGTCAGCACGACACCGCCTACGTGGTTTCATCAACGAATCAAATCAGGAGACTACGAACAAGCGTCAGAATTTCGCGCCCGGATGGCGAAGGAGGGTCCGTAGAAATCGTAGCCGCTACGGATGCGTTGCGGTCAAAAACCCAATCAACAAGCCAAGCCAGCACAACGGTGACCCCCGCTAAGACCGACTCAGTGACCGTCTTGACGAACTTGGCAACCAACTGACTCAGCGACGAGCTAACATCTACGTTTTCGTAGCGCTGATCGTCCTGGCAGCATTCGGTTTTCTTGATGATAGTCTGATCCGACAGAATGGACTGCTTACGATCGGCACAACCCGTCTGCGCTTTAGCATCGCTAAAAGCGACCACCATTGTCTTTTTCTTTCCGCGCATCTGGCACGTATGCTCCACCAGACCAAATCCCGTACTGCTGAGCAGTATGACACAGGCCATTAGTAGGTTGAGCAGCTGGAACAGAGTGCGTTTCATAGTGGCTCAAAAGTAAAACGGGTTCCTTATAAAAGCAAACCCGCCCGCGAGAACTTCATAATTGTGCAATGCTATTTTGTAATTATATAACAAAGCATTTCGTAAGCGGTCGTTTACGGACAAAAGTCAAACCCGGTCAAGGTATCTTTTTGACTACGGCAACGGGTTTGCAACAAAAAAGCGGGCCAACAATAACTGTCGGCCCGCTTTTCGTCACCATGGAGAGAACGCTACTCCGCACCTTCCATGACTTCATTTAATGGGCGCAGATTGCGTTTTTCTTCTTCGCTATACGGGAAGATATCCAGAATCTTCGTTGTGTTTACGTCGGTCACCTCAAACGGATCGAGCGCCGTTTTCAGGCTAAGTTCGACGCGTTCGTAAGCCTGCTTCGGATTTTCGGCGTTGACGAGCATTAAACTTGGCGATTTTTTCTGTTTCCCCGTTTTTTCGTCTTCGGTTATAAACATCGCCTTCACTTTATACCAGGTTTCGCCACCGTCTTCATGATGCAATACATCCGCGAGTTTCATGCGGGAGATGTCGGTAATCTCGAAGTCAGGCGTATTGGCGGCAATCTCCTGATAAAGCCGGGCTTCAGCATCGGTATAGCTAATGGCATCGACCAGATAAGCCTCCGTAACGGTTTTTTGCTTGATAAACTCTTCGTTCCGCGTTCCCACATTGGTATCATCAATGGGTTGCTGATAACGGATTTTTCCGAGGAACCAGTTAGGCATTTTTTAGTGATTTAATACATAGACAAAACAGAAAACAGGGGGCAAAAGTGCCTAAAAATTGGGCAAATCCCATACGGTAGCGCTCTTCATCGAATAAGATTTTCATTGCTTGAACCTTGTTCCTAGACCGTAAATTTTTCTGGTTGGGCACGCTTAAAGGATGAGCGCAGCGCCGTTTTAATACATTGCTCAAATTTTTTTAGCGTAGTGAAACGTTTTTTTTAAATTACGTGTATATACATTAAATGCAGATACAAGCATTAGCTAAACGATAACCAAAACTCAAAGTATCATGGAAGCACAAGCAACCACCGCCACCACCTGGGTCATTGACCCTTCGCACTCTGAAGTTCAGTTTAAAGTAAAACACCTGATGGTATCAACCGTTACCGGTTTATTCAGCCAGTACGAGGGCAAACTGGAAATGGTCGGCGATGACTTTGACGATTCTAAAATTACGTTCTCAGCCGATATTGCCAGCATCAGCACAGGCAACGAACAGCGCGATGGCCACTTGAAATCAGCGGAGTTCTTTGATGCTGAGCAATTCCCACAACTGACCTTTACCTCCACGAAGTTTACGAAAACAGGTGACGACACCTACGACCTGACGGGCGACCTGACGCTACACGGCGTTACCAAATCCGTAACGCTGAAAGCGGAATACGGTGGACAGATGCAGGACTTCTACGGCCAGACTAAGGCTGGTTTCGAAGTAACGGGCGTTATCAAACGCAAAGAATTTGGCCTTACCTGGGACGGTGTAACTGAAGCCGGTGGCGTTGTCGTAAGCGACGACGTACGGCTGGTTATGAACATTCAGGTTACGAAACAAGCATAGTCCCACTCCACTATATATCGAGTAAGGCCCATCAATGGCTACGTTCTATCCGAGCGTGGCCATTGATGGGCTTTTTTTCGTCCAAGACGCCTAACGTTAAACTTTTACCGTCAGCACTATCTCATGTACACGGCTTGTAGTAACCGTTAATTTCGGGTGTTCTTCTTATCTTTGAAGGAAACAACCGCACTGGTGATTACGCTCAATCGTCTATGAGAAAAGGGCTACTTTTCGTGTATTTTTTGGTTAACGTACTGACTTTACAGGCCCAGCATCCGTTCGGCAATGAATGGATCAGGCCGGATCAGAAGTACCTGAAATTTTCGGTAAATAAAGCGGGCGTATACCGGATCTCGTATCAGGACATCCAGGCAGCAGACCCTTCCTTTCTACCAACGAATCCGGCCAACTGGCAGCTGTTCTTTCGAGGCCAGGAGGTAGCCCTTCGCGTGGTCGGCCAGCAGGATAGTCGCTTTGATCGTCAGGATTACCTGGAATTTTACGGCGAAGGAAACGATGGTAGCCAGGACTCCTTATTATACCGTCCCCAAAAACGGCTGCACCCCTACCAAAGTCTCTTCTCGGATGAAACCGCTTATTTCCTTACCAGTAGTCCGTCAGTAACGGGCAAACGCATTCCTGAGCTGAATCTTTCGGCGAAAGGACTCACCGCCGAAGCGTTTCACGTCGAGGAAACCGTTCAGGCATTCACCAGCGAATACACGTTCAATCCGCTGAAAGGGCTAGAACCCTTGTTACAGCACAGCTACTACGAACCCGGCGAAGGCTGGTCAGGCCGCTTGCTTACCATCGATTCCGTCGGAACGGTTCAGTTGCCGTTAACGAACCGAGTAGCTGCCAACTGGCCGATCACGCTGGAAGCTATGGTGAATGGCCGTGATTATTCGAACCATACCGTACGGGTAACGCAGGATGAGGACGCTAGCAACCCACTGGCTACGCTCAACTTTTCGGGCTTTACGAGTCAGCTTTTCCAGCAGCAGATTTCCCCCTCCAGCCTTAAGAGCGACCAGCTACGGCTGACATTCAAAGGCGAACGCGTCGGCTTCTTCAATACGTTTTCCATCACCTACGCGAAGATCTCCTACCCGCAGGCGCTGGACATGACAGGCCAGCGGTCTAAGCGCTTTCGCATTCCGGCGAAATCATCGGCAACGGCCTTGCTGTCCATAAAAGGCGCTCCGTCGGCGATTGTGGCGTACGACATTACTGATAAGTTCAATTGCCGGTACGTCAATCCACTAGCAGCAGGTGATCAAATGACCATCGTGGTTGATGGAGCCACACGCAGCCGAACAATTCTGGTTACGGATCAAATCGAAAAACCGCTGGCGATTAAAGCGGTGCACTTTAAAAGCACCTTCTCAACGACTGCCGATTACCTGATTCTTACCCACTCGACGCTACAGCAATCGGCGGTAGCTTATGCAAATTACCGCGCTTCCGACCAGGGCGGCAGTCACAAGCCCTTGGTTGTATTTGCCGATTCGTTGTACGACCAGTTTAATTACGGGGAAAAAAGTCCGTTGGCGCTCCGGCGTTTCGCGGATTTTATGCTGGCACAAGCGCCGATCAAAAACCTGCTGCTGATTGGCAAGGCGTGCAGCTATCCTTACTTCGTCAAAACGGCCCCCGACGATTTGGTACCGACTATTGGCTATCCAGGTTCGGATATTTTGCTGACCGCCGGGCTGAACGGCTATTCGCTCAACACACCCGCCATTCCTACGGGGCGTCTCAACGTTACGGCGAACGAGCAGGTTTTTGCGTATCTGGAGAAAGTTAAACAATTAGAAAACACAACTCCTAACGGTCTGTGGCGCAAGAACATCATTCACATCAGCGGAGGGAAAAGCAAAGAAGAAGCCCAACGTCTGCGCGGTGCACTGAGTACGTTGGGTGATGTGTTTACCAATGGACTTTTGGGTGGGCAGGTGAACGCCTTTAGCAAAAACAACACCTACGAAGAAGTCGAACCGCTCAATATTACGCCACTCGTCAACGATGGAGTCGGCCTGATTACGTTTTTCGGACACGCGGGTCCGTCCATTACAGACATGAACTTTGGGTTTGCCTCTCCGCTGGAAAATGGTTACCGCAACAAGGTCTACCCGCTTATGATTTTCAACGGTTGCGGAGTCGGTGAGATTTTCTCCCGCTTCACTACCTTATCCACCGACTGGCTGCTGGCTCCCGAAAAAGGCTCGGCACTCGTGCTCGCCCATTCCTACCTGAGCTTCGAGCAACCTACCAGCAAGTACCTGTCCCGCTTGTATGCCAGCCTGTACACCGATCCAACTACACTGGGTATGCCGTTCGGAAAAGTGCAGCAACGGCTTAACATGGCCGCCGAAAAAGAAGGCATCGACCTGTATGATACATCGGTCATGCTCGAAATGGTCCTTCAGGGCGACCCTGCACTAAGTCTGTATCCGTTACCCAATCCCGATTACACGGTTGGTCAGAAAGGAATCTATCTTCAGTCCTCGGTGGGGGGTAGTTCGATCAAAAATAGCGATTCGGTCCGCGTTGTTATTCCACTGGCTAACCTGGGACGATTCGCTTCCGGCCAGCCCGTGACACTGTCGCTCAAAAAAACAACGAACACCGGAACATCAGCCACCACGCTTCGCTTCGATGCCTTTCGGTACCGTGATACATTGACGTATACGATTCCCAAAGAAGCAACTCTTAGCCAAATTGATGTTGTGATCGATCCTGCCAATCAGATCACGGAACTGGACAAAGCCAACAACAGCGCCAGTCTACGCATCGATTGGGCACGAGCGGAAGTGAGCAGCAGTTACCCCGCCGACGCGCTTCCTGACGTGGTCAGCCCGACGATGACCGTTTTTATCAACGGCGCGATCAAAGAAAACGGAGCGGTAGTCGATACAAATCCGACACTCGACATTTACTTGACCGACGAAAACGCCTTAACACCGGGCGACACCAACGCGGTAGAACTTTACCTGAAAGAATGCGCGACCTGCGCTCAGCAAAGACTATACGCTCAGGCTACCAACACCGCTATATCGGCCAATCAGGTCCGGGTATCAACCCGCGTAACGCTCAAAGCCAATACGACCTATACGCTTATTGTTATCGGGAAAGATGCCGCTGGTAACCGAACCCAACCGCCCTACATCGTTAACCTGACGACCCTTGGTGCTGACGAACCCATTACGATACAAACGTATCCGAATCCGGCCTCGACCTACGCGAAATTCGAACTTACGCTGAATGCACAGGACCTACCTATAGCATCACAATTGATGGTGTACAATACATCTGGAGAGCGGGTGTTCGAGGGTACTGTTCCCCTATTGACGGGCAAGAATACGGTTCTGTGGCAAGGAGCAGTGCCCGGTTTGTATCCCTATCAGTTGCAGCTAACCTGGAAGGATGGCCGAACCCAGCTGTTCACGGGCAAAGTGCTCTGGCAGCCTTAAGGCAGGTGGTTGCTCGACACCAGTACCCACTTCTGACGGGTCCCGGATTCAACAATACCTTTCCCGATGCAATCGGGCGACGCCTGGCAGTACGCCAGCGACACGTTTTCGCGGTAAACCAAACCGACATTCGGCGCATACACCTGGCGATTTTTCTGCTGGCTGATCAAGGTTGAATCGTTGGTACCAACCACCGAAATGGTGTTGTCGAAACGACGCGTGTCAAGCGTAAACGAACGTCCGCTGTCTTCGTAATGAAGCAGTGTATCGGGTCTGGCGTTGTAAATATTTGTGTTCCATGACGTCGTGGCGGCAATCGGGAATAGCAGCTTGACGACCGGCACGTTGTTTTCCATCCGAACGACTTCCGACTGGTTTTTGTACACGGTGCGAATCGCCGTCAGTTGCCAATCCGGTTGCGACGACGTTTTAACGGATTCTTCCATCAGAAAAAAAACCTGCCCGTTCTGGGTGTACGAACTGCTAATTTTTTCCTGCACCTGGTACACACGCTCAGCAACGGGATTGGTAGATGAGTACGCATTCTGTGTCACCTGATAAATCCAGTAATCGCCCACTTGCAGCGGGAAATAAGCGGTATCGGCAGGCACAGGAACGGTCGACGATTGCTGACAGCTTTCACCGATACCGAGAAAAATCAGTAAAATGAACGCGTACAATCGGCCTTTTATGAGCATAGTCGGAATTGGTTAGTAACGGGCGGTGGCTTAAACTAGCAAACTGGTGTATATTGCCCCGGTTAGGTTAACTGGCTGTTTAAGCCGAGCGAAGATACGAAAGAAGTAGTTTGTCAACCTTCTCAGTTAGTACCAAGAATGGGCGGAATCGCTGGAATAATTCGATTTGATGGTCAAGCTATTGATGTAGCCGATGCAACGAAACTGGCAAACCGGTTAGCGCATCGGGGCAAAGTGACTAGCAGAACCATCGATCAGGGAATTTTACTGAATTTTGGCGGAGATATTGAGGTCAGTCAAGCGTCGTCCTCCCCTGTTTACACGACTGCCGATGCCGATATTTTTGCTGGACCGTCAACTCAGTCCTTTGTCCAAACTTATCGCGACAACGGTCCGGCTTTCCTCGATCAGGTAAACGGTGATTTTGCCGCTGTCGTATGGGATACCACCCAGCAGATGCTTATCTGCGGACGTGATCCACTGGGTGTGAAGCCGCTGTATTACGTGCATCAGGCAGGTCGTTTTTTCGCGTTTGCCTCCGAGATAAAAGCACTGTTGGCGTTGGCGGAAGTCGTCGTTACCCCGAACGAACACAAATTCAGCGAATACCTGACGTGGATCGCCGATTATGTACCGTACAGCGCAGAGACATTCTACGAAGGTATTTACAGCGTTCTTCCCGGCCATTCCGTTCAGATTACGGCCGACCAGCTACAGATACGACCTTACTGGACCATAAATCTTTCGCGGTTCAGCGGCCTCAACGGAACAGACGCGTATGCATCGGTTTTCAATGATTATTTTACGACCGCTATTGACCGGCGCATTAAGGGAAAAATTGGCGTTGGTGCTCATTTGAGTGGTGGGCTGGATTCTTCGTCCGTTAGTTGCGTCGCGCAGTCGCTGCTAACAAAACAGAGCCAACCCGCGCTGCATACGTTTACCATCGACACCCAACAGCCCTCCGCCGACGAGAGCGAATACGTGCGGGCGGTACTGGCTCAGCACCCGATGCAACAGCATACGGTTCGTCCCGTGGCCGATGTGCTCGAATCCGTCCTGACCATCAACCGGCTTTTCGACCGACCGGAGCACTTCATTATTCCGTCCAGTTTTCACCTGAGCGTCTCGCTGGAAGCACAGCAGTTGGGTTGCGACATCATCCTGACGGGCCACGACGGCGACAGCGTTGTCACCCACAGTTTCGACTTTTTAGATGAGTTATTCGACGCTCAGGATTGGGAAGCGCTGCTACTCGCCTGTCGGCAATTTATCTCACCTAGCGAGCGAAATCTATCTTACGTAAGCCCCAACTGGTCCAGCCTTCCTGACCGGGCGAAGCTGGAGAAGTACATCGTGTACTTTTTGGGTACAAAGCTGAAAAAGCAGCTCCAGACCCGGCCCATCGGTGATGTTTGGCAGACGCTACGAACGCAAAAGAAGGCGTTCAATCTTTCCACAACGGCACTCGTAGCACACGTCTACAAACGGGTGATGGATAAACTGGCTCATCGACGGCTCATCAGCAACGCGCTTAGCGTCGATTTTAAGAAACGTATTTCGCCAGGGCTAGGCCAAACAACCAAAGAGCTGACGACTTCGTTGGAGACGTCACTTAACAAACCCGTCCGGCAGATTCTGAATACGACGAACGTCATCTGCAATGAACAGCTTAACCACATCGGCGCTCATTACGGTCATCAGTATTCGTTTCCTTTCTTCGACAGAAACGTCCTGGAGATCGGGCTGGCAACTCCGTTGGCTGTCGGCTTCGACAACGGGCGCGGACGCGGCTTAATCCGCCACGGGTTGAAAGACGTTCTGCCAGCGGCCATTACCTCACGGCTAACGAAAGCTAATTTCGTCGAGTACGGTAATCTGTCAGCTCAGCAATTGTACAAGGCAACTTTCGATCATTTTTCGACGCCAGGTCATCCGATATGGGGCATAATCGACCGCACGGTGTTCACAAAAATCGTTGACGTTGTTTTCAATCCACGCATTCCGGTTGTCAAAAAAACCCGCTACAACTGGTTGCTCAGCCGCATCATTTACCTCTCGCTCTGGCTCTCTTCGCTACGAAACGACGCGAACGAATCAGGTTCCATTCGCTAACTACCGTCAAATTAGGCTAATCCTTTTCGGCGCTGGCCGGTTAAATAAATAAGTCACTGTTTAGGATATCTCAATGTAGACAGTGAATGGCAACTAGGCCGAGTATAGTTTAACCGCAAATTTCATGGCAACAACAGATCTAACCCAGAGTCAGGACCCACGTGAGCAGTACCCAAAACCGCCTTTTGAGCAGCAGCAGGCAATCGATTATCCCGGTCGGGACGACGAAATGAACCCAATGGCTGATTACGGCGAACAATCTTATAAAGGCAGTGGCAAATTAACGGGTCGCAAAGCAATCATTACCGGTGCCGACAGCGGTATTGGCCGGGCCGTCGCGCTGGCTTATGCCCGCGAAGGAGCCGATGTTTTGATTTCGTATCTGGAGGAAGATAAAGACGCTCAGGAAACAGCGCGGCTGGTAGAGGAGTCAGGCCAGAAAGCCATTATCGTCAAGGGCGATATTCAAGAGGAAGCGCACTGCCAGGAACTGATCCAGAAAGCGATTGATGAATGGGGGCAACTGGATATTCTGGTTAACAATGCCGCTTTTCAAATGGCCCGCGAATCGATTGACGAGGTAGCGTCGGATGAAATCGAAAGAACGTTTCGAACCAACGTTTTCGCCATGTTTTACCTGTGCAAGGCGGCCATGCAATATATGAAACCCGGTGGTTCGATCATCAACACCACGTCGATTCAAGCGTATCAGCCGAGTTCACAACTGCTGGCCTACGCAGCCACCAAAGCGGCTATTGCCAACTTCACCAAAGCGTTTGCGGAAGCGGCTATCGAACAGGGAATCCGGGTGAATGCGGTAGCCCCCGGCCCCGTCTGGACACCGCTGATTCCATCGACCATGCCGGAAGAGAAATTCAAGAAATTCGGCGAAGAAAGCTATTTCAAGCGTCCGGCGCAACCCATCGAATTAGCTCCAGTTTATGTATTACTAGCCTCACAGGAAGGAAGTTACATCACCGGAATGATTTACGGAGTTACGGGCGGTAAACCTATGGTATAAGTATTGCGCTCATAACGATAACAAGACATTTGCCCTTGTTAAGCGAAAACGTGTATTGAGACCGACTAAGCCTTGTATAAGGCATGATACCGTAGCCAGATTGACCAATATCCGCATTGGTGGATCTGGCTACGGTACTGTCATAATTACCCGGACGTAGCCTGATTCGTTCTAAAGACACCGAAGAGCATCTGTTAGCTCAACTCGCCTATCGATTGGGAGACGAATGATGGTGGCCGCCTTGCGCGGTATTGTCTATTTTCAGCTGACGAATCTCACCCTGTTGCCAGGCATTAGCTCCGGGTTGAATAGCGGGCGTTGGGATGTCGGCCCGATTTTTCCTTTTTTCTTCGCTTGATACCTTAAACCGTTCGTCGCGCTCTTTCAGCATCGTTGGGTCAAGCATACCGTCTTTGGTAAACCCCATCATGATTAGCGGATGCCCCATCGGCAGGGCTAGATCCTGGTCGGTATGCCAGGTATGAAATGTCTTGCCATAGGTCGATACCAACTCCTCCATCAGTTCATGCTCCGCCACGTCGGGCAGACCCGGTGCAATCAGTTCGCCCGATTTCACTTCGTAGACATGACTGTGCCAAAGCTTTCTTTCTTCGGCTGGTAACGTCTTGAACAGCTTTTCGGAGACGATATACTCGACTCCCATGATTTTCGCCTTGTCGGTGTTCCCGTCGTAAATAATGCACTGGGTCAGGTCCTCGTTGATTTTAGTACAGTAGTGATGCGCTTCCATCTGGGCCTTTGTGTCTCCGTTGTAGAAGTGAAAACCATCCAGGTACATATTGAGCTTAGAGAGCGGTGTTTTGTCCTGAAGAAGATCAGCGCCCGCTTCAAGAACGTTGGTTTTCCCCGCTTTTTCCGCACCGGGCGATTGAACATTCGACGATGTGTTATCGCCACCACAACTTAACAACAGAAGAAAGCTAAACAGCGCAGGGGCAACGCGCAGAACGGATTTTTGCATAACGGAGCAGGCTTTTCAGTAGGTAACCCGTTATGTGAACAATACGCATCCCCCTGATCGGTTAGTGAGCTTACGGGCTCCGCTAACCGTTGCTTTATAGGCCTTATCCCATCTATCAACAAGTCTGCACTTGATAAATACTACGCCTTTTTTAGTTTACAAAAAATTACCATTGAAAACATTTAAGCGCGTTTAATAAACAAATTCATTAGATGGATACCCCTAACAAGACTAAAGAAGTTCTTACAAAAAAGACGCTCATCCACATGAAAGCTCAACGTAACAAACACAATTTAAAGCAATACCGAACGCCAGTTATACCAAATTCATCCACCAGCACGCCACCAGCCGTTAGCACCAACGATCAACGACTTGTCTGGAAAAAGCTTCAGACGGTCCTTCGTCATTTGGGGATTCCAGTCTGATAACGGCCAAAAAGCGTTGGCAAAAACCTTCAAGGATAGCGCCTAGCGTACCTTAACGATCTCTCCGAAATAATTCATATAAACCGTATAGTCCGACGTTTTCTTGCTAACCGGCTCCATCAGCCGCATGGTTAGCGTAATGTATTTCTGCCCGTTGAAGGTTGGTTTGTAGAGCGTATTTTGCAGGACAGCTTCTTCAATGGGTGTATCGTTTTTGGTAAAGTACACCAGGTCGTCTTTAGTCAGCGTTCGCTTGAACACTCGGCTCCCTGACTTTTTGGTCGCCAGCACCGTAACCATATTATTAAAGTAACAGCCCTTGGTCGTTTGCGTTGCACTGGTATCCTGCTCTAGCGTAATCGTAACTTTTAGCGGTTTCGCCGACTCCTGATACTCGTTGGCTTTACCCAATCGTTCGGCTCCTATAATCGACTGGCAGTTCTGGCGCTTCGGTGCTGCACCAACCGAATCGGCGGTGGATGCTATAACTTCGGTGGGTTTGTCCTTTTTTTGTTCGGAACCGCCACAGGCCGCGAGCAAACCGGTGACGAGCAAGAGTAAACGTGAATGTTTCATACCGCAAATGTCGTACTTATCCAGCAGTTAACGCATATTTTTATGCCCAACGCTGCGTGATGGATGCCACCTTATCAATCAACTCGTACATGCGTGTCTCGGTAATTAGACGCATAAAGATTGGGATTTTTAGGCCGCCGGGCTTAACTTAACCTACGCATCAACTAATGATGAACGAGCCTGCCAACAATGAAAGGAAGTAAATTAGATTTTTGCCTTAGCAAGGGCTATTTTCGAATGCAGCAGGATCTGTTTACCTGTCGCTACGTATTTTTCGATGATACATTTTATTCGGTGCACTGGCTGCGTCTTGTGCTGCCCAATGTGCAGTTCGGAACAAAACAACGTCGATTGCTTCGCATAAACGAAAGCTATTCGGTATCGGTAAAACCTTTCTCACTTACTCAGGAACTGGAAGGGTTGTATAGCCTTTATCGACAGTCCATCGATTTTGATGCTCCCGAATCGGTTGAGTCCTGCCTACTGGCTGGTGCTACCTATAATTTGTTTGATACGAACGTTGTTGAAGTACGCGATAAAGGCATGTTGATTGCCGCCGGGATCTTCGATGCTGGTCTGGAAAGCATTGCGGGAATTATGAATTTCTACCATCCAGCCTACCGCAAACAGAGCTTGGGAAAATTCCTGATGCTCCAGAAAATCAATCACGCCCGGCTTAACCACAAGATCTACTACTACCCAGGCTACCTGGTCAACAATTACCCTAAGTTCGATTATAAGTTGTTCGCCTGCGAATCAGCTACCGAAGTGTTCGATGACGGTAGCGGCCAGTGGCTTCCTTTTTCCTGGGAGACCATCGCGATGCAGGCAGGTTTTTACCCGTGACCTACGCTGAGCGGGTAGCCGGAAAAAACCGGGACAAGGAACGCATCGCCCGAACAAATACGGTCACGAACCCAAGCTCTTTCGGAACGTAAATCAGCTGCTTACCGACTTTAAACGTACTTGCCCGAAATACGCGGCTCGTGCCAAAGGTCGTGAAAATGCGCAGCCGCTTACCGAATTGCGTTTGCGCTTTCGAAAAATAGGCCATCTGGCTCAGCACAAGCTTACTGAAAGCTAGCGGCTCGTCGGCTTCCCAGTTTTTTTCGTAACGAGCTGCCAGTTGTCGTACACTTTCCGCGTCTACCAATGTCTGCACAGATGCGGGTACCGGTAATTTCCAGATTTGCTGACACCAGTACAGACCGACCAGAAAAATTTGCTCCATGCCATAACGGCGCATCTCCGCCAATAGCCACGACCAGTTAATATCCTTGTCTTTGAGCAAAAAATAAAGATCATTGATGTAATACAACTGCTGCCAGATATTTGTCACGCCGTGGTGGGTCACCAGCAAAATAACCTGTACTTCTGTCTGGTAATCAGTCTGCGCCAGCAGGTCGTCTAGTGCAAAGGAGGCATAATCTTTATTGAAACACAGCAGTTTCCAGTGAAGGTCAACGTCGAAATAGTTGTTATTGAAAAAAGGTTTAAACAAGCTCACCTCCGACAATTCGGTCAACAAACGTTGCTCACCATCCTGGTAGTAAAGCGTGTGTTTTTGGTTCAGCTCATACTGGTTGGCGCGTAACAGTTCAATGGTCCTGAAGGCGTCCTCCACGCGAACCAGCACGTCAAGGTCTCCGCTAATCCGCAGACTTCCCACTGGGTAGCAATGCTCGGCCAGGTAAATACCTTTGAAGGCAATATGCGCAATACCGTTGTCGGTCAGGAGTTTGTCAAGTAGTCGGTACTGGTGCAACTTGATCATGTTATCAGCTGCTGCAACCTGGTAGCTAGTCCGGAGAGCTGCTACTAATGAATCGGGAACGTTCGGCAGGCTTTGCAGCGATTGGTACAAAAAAGGCGTAAGCCGATGCCGGTCGGCCAGTCTGTACAACCGATCCCAATCAAGTTTGTATTCGCTTAAAAAACGAGTCAACTGTTCTTTTTTTTCTACCGGCACATCCGTCGTGCAAACCAGCTGCAACAACCGGATTTCGGGAGAATGATCGGCGTTCATTTACAGGGTAGTTTTAAGATACGCAACGAACTCGTGCAGTTTGGCAAAGTTGGCTGGCCGGTTCAGCTTAAAAAGCGGTATCGACGACGCTATCACAGCACTTTTTTCAAAATACGCTTTCAGGGACTGGCCGGTCAGCAGTAAGTCAGGCAAGGGAAAATGATTGAGCAGTTCGATTGGGAGCTGGCTTTTTGACACTTGTTTAGGCGTAGGCTCTGCTCCATCGGGCGGCTCCAGCACAAAAATTCGTTCCAGCGGAACGGCTTCTTCCGCAAACGCGACGGACTCGTGCCAGGAAAACTTAGTCAGCCCCTCCCGCACGGGTGTTAGGCTTGTTTTGTCAAGCTGTAGACCCTCCACGGCGCTCTCCCAAATTTTAATCTGCGAAAAAGCGGGAATCAACAAAGGCTTCTGGGCTTCATCAAACCGAATACAGACCATATCATCGCTGAGCACGGGTACTCCCTGTTGCGCAAAAGCCGCCACGGTTGTTGATTTACCCGCTCCGGGCAATCCCAGAAAAACCAAGCCTTTGTTGTTGAGTTGAATCGCGCTTCCGTGTAATAAAAAGTATCCTTTCTGAAAAAGGATAAGCCCAAGCGCTTCGCTCAGGGTAAAAAGCGCCAGTAGTTCTTCGTCGGTCTGGTCGGTGTCCAGCGTCAGGTGATGGCCGTCAACCGCCAGAAACCGCATCAACGGCGACCAATCGAGCCATAGATTATCCGAATCATTGCGGGCAAATTGGGCATTCAATCCGCTCCGGTAAACTTTCGTGGTATGCAACGGCGGGCTCGCTGGTAATTGCTCCCGCTTTATCGTTAAATCGACTGTTGTTGGCTGTATTTCCGTCAGTTGAGGCAGCGCGATTTCAGAACCAATGGCTAGCCCATAGGCGGTGTAATAGTAGTTACTTAGCTCCATTCTAAAATCGGCTGAAAGGGTTGTCCTTCCTGTTCGCCAAGGATAATTCTACGTTGATAAACAAGCCAGGCATGCGCCGAAAAATCCTGCGTACTGTTTTTTTGAACGCCTATGCATAAACGAACACTAGCATCTTGCTTTAGTAACCATTTAGCACTTAGCGCCTGAACCAGACAGGTAAACCCGAGTGGCAATCGGCTACTCACCACACGAACCGCCCAAACAACGTCGCTTACATATTGCTCGTCAAACGTCGGTGAAGAAACGGATTCGGGTTGTTCTTTCCTGAGAAAGAATTTGAAGGGTAAAACAAGTAGTAGCCCTTTGTAAACGGCCAGCGTCAGAAAAGCTTCGATCAACAACCGCTTTCTACGGCTGCTTAAAGCCGCTAGCCTGACAAGACTAGGCTGTCGTTTCGATGAGTTTCTCATTCAGAAGCGATTCTAAAAAATGGTTTAGTTCCTCCTGGCAAACGGCTTCTTCTACCTCAAATTCGTCGAGCAGTCTTTCTTTGATTTCCTTTACAGACAGGGTTTTCTCCTGCTGCAAAAGTGACCAGATAAAGCTTCCCAGCTCGTTCAGTTCATAATAATTACCTAGTTCGTAATTTAACACAACGGTTTCATTACCGAGAACCGATGAAGACTGACTCGAAGCGACCTGAATCCGGGTATCGGGTGTAATATCCATATAAAAGAGTACGATACAGGCTGGAAATTAACAAAAATAGCTTGGTCCGTCAAGTTGTCGACAAACCAAGCTAGTATAATTAGGCTACTCTTTTCGATTAAACGAACGTACCGCCAAAGCCATCGGTGTTAGAACCGACTTTTAAGGTTAACTTTTTCACGTTACCCAGCACTTTCAGCTTGGGTGTTTTATAGGCTTTTTTAGCCGAAGGGATTATTGACTGGTTGATGCGCTTATTCATTATGATTAAGATCTTAAAGTCTTGAATGAGTTTCAGATGAACGGATTAACCGCTTTCACGCCTTTTGAGTGAACAAGTCAATTCATTGTGATTGACCGTATCTCACTCGCCAGGAAACTATTCTACCACTATCCGGTGCTGACGGGTTTGGCCGCGCTCTTCAACGGTCATGATGTAAATACCGGCGGACAGGTTACCTTGTGCTCTCAGCATCAGATTACCGGCCTGAACACCTGTCTTCTGAATAGGCAACTGGCGACCATCAGCGCTCAGGAACTTAACCACGGCTGTTTCGGGCTCGTCCAGGCTCAGCGCAAATCGTTGATCTCTAAGCACTGGGTTCGGATATACCCCATAGGCACCTTCACGCAAAACAACCGATACAGCCGGGAAGCTGGTCGCTTTACCGCTCAGATCGAACTGCGTCAGACGGTAGTAGCTCGTTCCGGAGAAAGGTGTCTGGTCAGTCAGTTTGTAATGCTTCTGCGCATTGCTGTTGGCAGCCACCTCACTGATTTCATCCACTTTTTCAAAAGACTTCAGGTCTTTACTACGCTCAACCAGGAAGCCTTTGTTGTTTGTTTCCAAAGACGTAGTCCAAGCCAGATCAACCGTACGGTTTTCGTTGGCTTTAGCCGTAAACGAAACTAATCCCACCGGCAAAGCGCCTGCTGTTACGGTTATGTTTCCATTGGCATTGTCGTTGGTTGGAAGGTTGGTACCCACCGCTGGCGACGAGACCGCGTTGATACTGATGGGAGCGGGAGTACCCGTAGTCACTGATAGTCCTACTACGTTCAGTGTAAACAAGTAATTAGCGTTACCTGGCACATCACCTAAGCTGCTGGTCACCGTAACGATCGTCCCGACAGTAGGACTATACGTGCCAATGTTTACCGTTAGGTTGGACGGGGTAGTCGTCGTTGAAAAACTCGATCCCGTAACACCGATGTTTGGTGGCAGGTTGATCGTGTACCTTGCATTATTAGCCTGAGGAATAGCGGTGGAGCTACCGTTACCAAAGTTTGCCTGAACAGTTCCTACTCCACCCACTGAGATAGAACCGGGAACAGAAGCGATCCCACCTACAGACGGATCCTGAGCGTAGCTGGCAGACCACGCGCCTGCACTTAATAGAAAAATTAGTAAAACCTTCCTGATCATGGTTGTAACTTTTTTGATTAAAAACGTTTATTATTGGCTATTTCACCAACACCTTAATTAATTAAGGTACCAGGTATCACAATTATAATACCTGATACCTAACATTGGTTTACAAAGCGTTAATATTTCTCGAGTAAATATTATTTTCCGGCTTACTATCGTAAGTTTTCGACGCATCGTCGGCCACATTGACCGTAATATTAGACGTTGTTCCCGAATTGGTTACAGTACGCGTGATGGTGAACCCAATGTTCGAGTTTCCTCTAGCAGGGATAAACTGTCCAGCGTTGATCTTCAGCGTCAGCTGTAATCCATTGTTCGACGTAACGGTCCACTTTGTATTATCAACCGGAACGTTACCTCCACCTGAGACCGCCGTATTGGTCAATGAATTGTCAAAAGCAAGCGAGTATCCAAACGGAGCCGTAATCGTAAAGACTATGTTACCACTAGCCGTTTGTCCTCCCGCAACTTCCTCTATTCGCACCGTGAAATTTTTCACAGACTCCGCGCCGGAGACAGTGAAGTTATTTGACGGTAATTCGATGGTCGGCGTCAAATCCGGCAGCGGTTGTCCTACCAATACGTGCAGGGTTGCCGTGCCGCAGTTGGATGCGTTATCGCAGGCCGTGTAGGTGAACGTCGCCGGACCACTTACTCCCGCTGCGGGGGTGAACGTGAAACTACCCGAAGCGGTGGTCACCAGCGTGCCCGACGAGGTAACGGTCGTGCCTGGGTTCGATACCGTCAGGCCCGTGCCCAAGTCGTTGTCCAGCAGGTTACCAGTTGAAGAGGTCGCATTTGGTGTAGAGACATAGTCGTCGTTGATCGAAACCACCGCTGGGCTGCCCGCTGCGTTGACCCGAATCGTTACCGTCGCCGTTGCACACAGACCACCCGGCGTCTCACACACCTGGTAAGTCACCACATCGGTACCCACAAAGCCTGCCGTCGGGGTGTAGACCAGGTTGCCGCTGCCATTGATGCTGGCCGTGCCGTTGGCTGGCCCTGCCGCGATGGTGGGTGTGCCTAGCGTGCCACCCGTGTTGCCCGGTAAGTCGTTAGCCGTCACATCGAGGGTCACCGGTGTAGGGTTAGTGGCCGCCCCCGTGATGGTAGCAAAGTCAGGGTTAGCCACCGGATTGTTGGTGGTTACTGTTGGGTTGAGCACCGTCACCGTCAGCGTCTGGGTCTGGCAGCCCGTGGTCGTACCGGCGGGACAGACGGGGATGCTGTAGACGTACACGCCCGCCGTAGCGCTGGTGAAGTTGAAGCTGCCATCGTTGTTGAGCGTCAGGGTAGGCGTCGAGCCCCCTGGCTGGCTAATCAGCGTCGCAGCGGGACCGTAGGTGGTACCGGCGGGCACGTTGTCGTTGGTGCGCACATTGCCCGAGACGGGTACGTTGATGTTGGTCACCGTGAAGTCAGGGTTGGTCAACAGTACCGGAGCCGGTGTTACCGGTTGACCAACCAGCACATGCAACGTAGCCGTGCCGCAGTTGGACGCGTTGTCGCAGGCCGTGTAGGTGAACGTAGCCGGACCCGTCGTGCCCGGTGCCGCCGTGAAGCTGAAGGTGCCCGTCGAGGTGGTCACCAGCGTACCCGACGAGGTAACGGTCGTACCTGGGTTCGATACCGTCAGGCCCGTGCCCAAGTCGTTGTCCAGCAGGTTGCCCGTGGCTGGCGTGCCATTTGGTGTAGAAACGTAGTCGTCGTTGATCGAAACCACCGCTGGACTGCCCGCTGCGTTGACCCGAATCGTTACCGTCGCCGTTGCACACAGACCACCCGGCGTCTCACATACTTGGTAAGTCACCACATCGGTACCTACAAAGCCTGCCGCTGGGGTGTAGACCAGGTTGCCTCCGCCATTGATGCTGGCCGACCCGTTGGCTGGCCCTGCCGCGATGGTGGGTGTGCCCAAGCTGCCGCCCGTGTTGCCCGGTAAGTCGTTAGCCGTCACATCGAGGGTCACCGGTGTAGGGTTAGTGGCCGCCCCCGTGATGGTAGCAAAGTCAGGGTTAGCCACCGGATTGTTGGTGGTTACTGTTGGGTTGAGCACTGTCACCGTCAGCGTCTGGGTCTGGCAGCCCGTGGTCGTACCGGCGGGACAGACGGGGATGCTGTAGACGTACACGCCCGCCGTAGCGCTGGTGAAGTTGAAGCTGCCATCGTTGTTGAGCGTCAGGGTAGGCGTCGAGCCCCCTGGCTGGCTAATCAGCGTCGCAGCGGGACCGTAGGTGGTACCGGCGGGCACGTTGTCGTTGGTGCGCACATTGCCCGAGACGGGTACGTTGATGTTAGTCACCGTGAAATCGGGGTTGGTATTCAGCGCACAAACCAGACTGCCACCGGTTGAAGTACGAGTGTCGATAAAGGCACCAAATACGTCAAGCCCCCCTCCCAACACACCAAGACCAACCAGCGGAGCAACACTTAGCTGAATTTCGTCGAATGCCTTTGTTGTTGCAAAGCCTACGTTGACAAAACCAGAAGTAGAGCCAAACAAGGCTACCGACAAATCAAGTAGAGCACCACGGCCACTTCTGACCTCTTGTTGTACGCCATCCAGATATGTAGTGACAGTTAGCTGGTCAAACAGGTCTGCCGCAACTAAACCATTGACTCGTCTTATGGTAAATCCGGCAAAAGTACCTACAGGGAATGTATTGACCGGATCAAGGACCGCAATTGAGGTTACCGCAGCAACAGAGGCTGTGTTTGTGATCCGGGCAAAATCCGTCGTGCTGGCCGAAATAACATTCTGCGCATTCAGCACATTAGCGCTACTGAGTGTTACACCAACCGCTCCGCTTACACCCGTTCTAGCCCCGTCAATAACGGCCGGAAATGCTGGGCTGCTTAGATTATAGGCCGTGTTACAAACGATGGAAGTAGTACACGTATTTTCAAGTACGGCGCTGTAAATCCGTACGCTTCCGAGGTTGGCACTGGCCACTTGGGCAAACGTGACTTTAACCTCGTCGTAAGCAACATTGGCTACGATACCAACGATTTGTCGGCTTCTACCGTCCTGCAGGCCAGTTGTCGCCCCAACAATCAACGCATTTCCGGTACCCGTCTGGACCAGCGCTCCATTATTGTACAACGAGATAGTTGCCGTACTCAGCGCGTTAGCGTTCAGCAGCGAATTCGTTTCAATATCAAACCCGGCAAAACTGTTCACTGCATAGGTATCGATGGCGTTCGCCACAGCGAAGCTTGCACTCGTTGCCACACCCGCCGTCAACTCGATTGAAGCAAAGTTCGATGGGTCGCTGTCAATGGCGTTTTGTGAGTTATTGATACTACAAGCGGCACAAAGCGTTGCGTCAATGCCTGTATTCCGTCCATCGACATAAACAGGCTGAGCAGGATTCGCAACTGGTGTAAGTACATTACAAGCCAACTGGGTTCCTGCACAGAACCGCTGAAAAACAGCACCGTAAATATTGGTTACCCCTATAGTAACTCCGCTGAACGTTAACTTGATTTCATCAAAGGGCTGGGTAGCGACAAAGCCGACCGTTTGCCGCCCTGTACCGTTAAGGATCGAGCTTCCAACAGCAAGCAGGCTGGATCCCGATACGCTTTGCCCTGTAGCTACCCCGTTCAGATACGTCGATATTGTCAGGTCTGACAGAGCACCGACACTCAGTAAGCCAGATCTGGAAATATCAAGTCCAGCAAATGTTCCGGCTGGATAATCTGTAACCTGATCCTTGATAGCAAACGAAGCCGTACCCACATTCGCTATTATATTAACTGAGGCAAAATCAGTGTTGTCGTTACTAACGGCATTGTTCGCGTTGCTGATCGACCCCACATTAACCCCACTAACCCCAGTATTAGCCGGACTAACAGCAACGGCAAATGCCGGATTATTCACGGGGGTCGGCGTATTACAGGCCAAAGTCTGACTAGCGCAATATCGTTGCACGACGGCGTAATAAACACTCACAGTACCAGCGCCTAAGGCACTGAACGTGACGCGAATTCGATCAAAGGGTTTCGTTGTTATAAAACCGAGCTGTGCTTGGCCACTCGCAATACCGGTTGCTAGTAGCGAACCAGTAGTACTAGTCTCCTGCAACGTATTACCTTCATATGTGGTAATGGTTGTTGTTCCAAAAGCCGAAAGGATCGTGTTGTCACTGACCACAAACCCGGCAAATGTTCCCGCAGGATACAGGTTTGCCCCGGTCGCATTATTGTCTTTTACTTCAAGGTAGGCTGATCCCGCCACTAAGAAACTATACGCAGCAGTATTCGTCAGATCATTATCAATAACTCTGCCCTTATTTGCAAACTGATCTCCCCCAAAAACAGGAATCTGACTGGAAGTAACTGACAGATTGCCGAAGGTTGGACTTGTAAGCGGTGCAAACGTATTGCATGTTGCTGCACTTTGCTGGGCTCTCGCCTGAAAAGCAAAAGCCATCAACATCATAAGGCCCCATGTAAAGCAGTCTCGACAACGACTCATACATAGGTAAGTAGATGGTTTTTTCATAAAAGTTGAATTAAAAATAAACGGATTAAGTAAACACAAAGAGACCCTATTCACGCCGAAGGCGCGTTAAGCAACTAGAAATATATGATAAGCTTATTAACTCAATGAGGAGCGGCAGTGCTCAGAAGGATTCGATACATGATTGGGTGTAGATTTTTGTGACATTTTTTCTTATCGTTTACTCGTTTAGTTGATTACATAGTCCACTAAACTCTTATATGAGTATTTTTAGTTACCATAAACCCACTAAAGACGCCTAAATGTATTGTTATGAACTTTTATTGTCAATGAAAAATCTTTTATTCGGTATATTAAAAATCATATAGTCACTACCACATGAAAGCAACAGCTTGATTACCAACAAATTAATTTATAGTATATTTTATATGCATTTTTGGTGTTTAATTACGTATGAACTCTCATAATTTACATTTTTGTTTACTTACTTATACTTATTAAATAATCTAATAAATAAGTATAATTACTGAGTATGAACAAATTTATACTTAAGTATTTTATAAAATATCTGTCCACCTAATTTTTTAAAAGTAAACAAATTGTTAAACAAATTTTTCTTTTATAAACTCGAACAAAATAATAGGGAATCTGCAAGTCGGATTCCCTATTTTCGCTAACGGATGAATTTACGGTTACAGAATTAATCCACTCCGGCGGAGCATCGCTTTGGGAGACGGTTCGCGACCACGGAATTTTTTGTAAAGTTCCATTGGCTTTTCGCTACCTCCTTTTTCCAGCACGTTCTTGCGGAAGCTGTCCGCAGCCGTTTTGTTCTCCAGACCTCCTTTTTCTTTGAAGAACTCGAACGCATCGGCATCCAGTACCTCGCTCCATTTGTAACTGTAATAGCCTGCCGAATACCCACCTGCAAAGATGTGCGAGAAAGCAGGGCTGAACGCGGTACCTTCGACACGCGGGAATAGGTTGGCGACTGAATCAACTTTACCTTCAACCTGACTGATGGTTTCGCCAGTCGGCTTCTGACCGTGGTAATACATATCGACCAGTCCAAACCGTATCTGCCGCAGGTTAGCCAAACCAGCCAGGAAGTTTTGGCTTGCCCGAATCTTTTCGATCAATTCGTTCGGAATTACTTCACCCGTCTGATAGTGTTTGGCAAATAGCTTCAGCGCTTCCGGGTCATAGCACCAGTTCTCCATTACCTGCGACGGCAACTCAACAAAGTCGCGGGGAACGCTAGTGCCGCTTAGACTTTCATACTTGCCGTTCGCCAGCATGCCGTGCAGACCATGACCAAACTCATGAAAAAGCGTAGTCACTTCGTAGAAGGTCAGCAAGGAAGGCTTCGTGTCAGTTGGGCGGGTGAAGTTACACACGTTGACAATGTGCGGACGGATGTTTTCACCCTTCTCGATCTTCTGCCCCTGAATGTCGTTCATCCACGCACCGCTCCGTTTGCCTTCGCGGGGAAAATAATCACCGTAGAATACCGCAACGAATTTGCCGTCTTTGTCAAACACATCGAAGGTTTTAACTTCCGGATTGTAAACCGGAATATCCTTGCGCTCTTTAAACGTGATGCCATACAGCTTGTTAGCTACTGTGAACACGCCGTTCAGCACGTTCTCCAGCTTAAAATACGGTTTCAACGTTTCGTCGTCAAGATCGTATTTTTCTTTTTTCAGCTTTTCGGCGTAGTAGCTATTGTCCCAGCTCTGAAGCTTGTCTTCGTTGAAACCGTTCGCCTTGGCGTAGGTTGTCAGCTCGGTCAGCTGGCGTTCGGCTGCCGGACGTGCGTAGGTCACTAACTCATCCAGAAAACTCTGGACTTTGTCTTTCGAACCAGCCATGCTTTCTTCAAGGACAAAGTCAGCGTGCGTTTTGTAGCCTAGCAGATTTGCCCGCTCATAACGCAGGTTGACAATTTTGCCGATGATAGCCGAGTTGTCATTTTTGTCGCCGTGGAATCCGCGTCCGTTAAACGCCATGAACAGTTTCTTCCGCAACTCGCGGTTGTCGGCATACTGCATAAACGGACCATAGCTAGGCGCCTGCAACGTAAACGCCCAGCCCCGCGTGGATTCGCCTTCTTTACCCTTCTGCTTCGCCGTCGCTTTAGCGGCTTCACGTGCAAAGTCAGGCAAACCAGCGAGGTCTTTCTCATCCGTTACGACCATCACGAATTCGTTGGTTTCGTTCAGGACGTTTTCGCCGAATTGTAGCGACAGTTGGGAAAGTTCTTTGTCGATAGCCCGCAACCGTTCTTTACCTTTCTCGTCCAGATTGGCTCCGTTACGGGCAAACCGTTTGTAGGCTTTTTCGAGCAGCATGGCGCTTTCCGGATCAAGTTTAAGGCTGGCCCGTTGGTCGTACACGGCTTTCACGCGCGAAAACAACTTTTCGTTCAGCGTAATGTCGTTGCCGTATTCGGTCAGCAACGGCGACGCTTCCTTAACGATTTTTTGTAGTTCGGGTGTTGTTTCGGCGCTGTTCAGGTTAAACAATACCGACGTCACCTTTCCCAACAGATCGCCGGAGCGTTCGAGCGCCACGATGGTATTCTCAAACGTTGGCTTGGCCGGGTTGTTGACAATCGCGTCTACGTCTTTACGACCCTGAGCCAGTCCTTCTTTCAACGCGGGCAGGTAATCGTCGTTTTTAATTTTGTCGAATGGAGCCGTCTGGTGCGGTGTCGTATACGGCGTCAGGAATGGGTTTTGCGTCATTTTCGATGTCTGGGATGCTGCTGGCTGGACAAGCGCAGTTGTAGCGGCAATGGCCAACAATACACCCGTTTTTGTGATCTGTTGATGTCTGAACATTCAGCGTTGGGGTATGAGTTTCCTGGAAAAATACGAAACAAAGACGGCTTCATCAATTCGACGTTGCATATGCGGTCGTATGACCGGTCGAGCGGTGCGCAGATAAGGGTTTTGGCTGGAAATAAACAAAAAAACAGCCGACCAAAACGACCGGCTGTTTCCGCACCACTCCTCTTGCATTAATACCTTCTTGGGTTTGGGTAATAGTCACGACCGTTGCCGTAGCCACGTCCCCGACTAGCCGAACGTTCGTAAGGCCGCATGTGGTCGATCACCCGGTCCCGCTGGTCGGGCTTCAAGACGGCCATCATGTCGAAGAATTCACGCTGGCGAGCCTGCCTGAAGGAATCCCGCTGACGGGGATCACGCGGATTTATGCTACGGGTTTGCTGCTCGAATCGATCCCGAATCCGGCGAATTTCGCGCTCCTGCTTACGGGACAGATTCAACTCGCGGTCCCACCATTCCAAATGACGCTCAAACTGATTGTCGTCAAAATCGTAGTTGTAATTTGATTGACCATTGCCGTAGCCCGGCTGATTATATCCAGGTTGATTATAACCCGGTTGAGCAGGATAGCCGTTGTTGTAGCGTTGCGCCGCTACGTTGGTCGTGAGCAGGACAACCAGCGTAGCGGCTGTCATCAGGGCCTTTTTCATGTGACTTGTTGTTTTCAGGTTGTATTTGTCTCTTTGAACAACAAGCCACAAAATGGTTTAATTAAATCTCCGAATAAGCACAAAAAAGATAGCTACTTTGTCGTCATCTGAGCGCCAATCCACTGAAAGTCTATCTTTTAGGATAGAAAAAATTTAGTATTTATAATCGGTCAGTTCGTTTTCGGCCTCACGCTGGATGACCCGATTGTATTTCGCACGGTCAAATTCGCCTTCGTTATTCGCGATAAAAAGGGTAGCAACCGTATTGCCGATGATGTTGGTAATCGACCGTGCTTCGGACATAAATCGGTCAACACCGAGCAACAGAGCCAACCCTTCGACTGGAATGACTTTAATGGCTGTCAGGGTACTGGCCAGCACAATAAATCCGCTGCCCGTAACGCCCGCTGCCCCTTTGGAGGTAACCATCAGAATACCGATGATTGTCAGCTCCTGACCGAGGGTCAGATCAACGCCGAAAACCTGCGCCAGAAATATCGTTGCCATCACCAGATAAATCGTGGTGCCGTCCAGATTAAACGAATACCCCGCCGGAACGACCAGCCCAACCACCGACCGCGAACATCCCAGACTTTCGAGCTTATCCATGATTTGCGGCAAGGCCGACTCTGACGACGAGGTGCCCAGAACGATCAGCAATTCTTCCTTGATAAATTTCAGCACCGCCCACAGACTGATTTTGTAGTAGCGCATGATCAGGTTCAGGACGACAAACACAAACAGGAACATGGTTGCGTACACCGTAGCCATCAGCTTGGCCAGCGGTAGCAACGTGCTTAGACCATATTTGCCAATCGTGAACGCCATCCCGCCAAACGCACCCAGCGGAGCCAGTACCATGACCACGCCCAGGATATTAAAAAACACTTTCGACAGCCGCTCGAAGGTTTGAATCAGGGGTTTGCCCGATTCGCCCATGCGCGTCAGACCAACACCAAACAGGATCGAAAAGACCAGCACTTGCAGGATATCGCCCTCGGCAAAGGCTTTAACGGCATTGCTCGGTATGACGTGCAGAAAGAATTCGGTCCAGTCCATGCCCGCGCCCTGCTCGGTGTATTTGCTGATGTCTCCGCCTTTCACCGCAGCCGTTTGGACCCCTTCGCCGGGGCGGATCAGATTAGCCAGTAGTAAACCAATTGCCAGCGCCCCCGTTGTAACGATTTCAAAATACAGCAGCGCCTTCCCCCCTACCCGACCGACCTTTTTCAGATCGCCCATGTTACTAATTCCCAGCACGATGGTCAGGAAAATAATCGGCGCAATGACCATCTTGATCAGGTTGATAAAGAGATCACCCAGCGGTTTTAGCTTGGCAGCCGTATCTGGAAAAAAATAGCCGGTCAGAATACCCAGCGTAATGGCAATCAGGACGCGAACGGTAAGGTTGTTTAAGAGACGCACAGGTTGTTTTCGGTTTATAGCTTGCAGTTTACCATTTTCCGGCCAAATCTGCCACTTCTGCCTACGAAAACCGTAGCTCCAGCCTTATTGAACGCTTTTAACCGGAAATAGCTGGTTCTTAATATCCCGAATGCGGTCGTTGAACGCCACGTTTGGATAATCGACGTTCGGTAACCGGGTAGCCGCCAGGTATTCCATCACGGCCGGATCGTGCTGAATGCGCTTTCCCGTCAATACGCTGATGTATTTCGAAGTCATCCAAAGCACATTTTTGAGGTGCGTCTTGGCATCGTCGGTCATGATGAACTCCGTAACGAGCGTATCTTCATTGTAGTAAATAAGGCGCGACGTGATTCGAATCCATTCGCTTACCATAGCCGGGCGGATGTACGCAATCTGGTGCTGATAAACGACCCAGCTCGTTTTTAATTCCCGAAACATTTGACCTGGATTGAAGTCGTACAGGGTGGCTACCTGGTCTTCGCGGGCATTAAAGTAATAATCAAAATACTTCGAATTGTTGAGGTGTTGCAACGGGTCACAGTCCTGAAAACGGACGATTACCCGTGTTTCGGTTTCGGTTGGGTAGCTGCGGTTCGGGTCGCGGTGAAACATAGTAAAACGATGATTGATTAAAACAGACGGGTTAGCAGTATCGCCTGAATAAGACAAATAGGGAAACAATTTGTGCTAAATACAGAAAATATGCGAAACCAGAAAAATTACGCGAAACCCGCTGCCCGTTGAGGCAGTTCAGACTTTTCGCAACATATTTACGTTAGTACAGCAAATTCACTCGTTCACTTTAACGGCTAAACCTCATGAAAACCATGCGTACGTTGTTTGCAATTGCTATTCTATTCATCACACAAACCGCCTTTGCGCCAAAAGATAATCCCGATGCAGTAGTCGGTACCTGGCTTAACGGTACGAAGAAAGGTCATGTTCAGATTTATAAGCAGGGCGGTACTTATTTTGGCAAATTAGTGTGGATCAGCGAACCGAACGATCCGGATACGGGTAAACCCAAAACAGACATTCGCAACACCAACGAATCAAAGCGAAACCGCCCGCTGATGAATCTGCCGCTTATGTATAATTTTAAATACGATGGTGGCAATGTCTGGGCCGACGGCAAGATCTACAATCCGGAAGACGGTAAAGAATACAACTGCAAAATGACTCTCAAGGACCCCAATACGCTCGATGTTCGCGGTTATTTAGGCATTTCGCTGATTGGCAAAACCCAAACCTGGACACGAATCAAATAAGGGGTTACCGACTTACCGGAACGGTTATGGCGTGTAACGTCGCGAATGAATCAACGTTGTTCCCTTACCTGAATGCAAGCCCGTAGCGCTAAAACCTTGATTATTGGTGCCGGACCAGCTGGATTGGCCATAGCCGGGCAACTGGCTCACCGGCAACAGCCCTTTGTGGTGATCGAAGCCAGCGATTACATTGGATTTTCCTGGCGCAATCACTATGACCGGCTGCACCTGCACACGGTCAAGGAGCATTCGGCGCTGCCCCATTTTCCGTTTCCGGCCAATTTTCCAACATATGTTCCGCGTCTTCAATTCGTTGACTATCTGGAACGCTACGCCGATCATTTCAACATCCGACCGCTTTTCAATCAGCAGGTTAGTCAGATCAGCCGCACAACCGATGGGCGCTGGAACGTACAGACTACGACCGATCTGTTTGAGGCCGAACAGGTGGTGGTAGCAACGGGCTATAATCGCTTGCCGAATAAGCCAGAACTACCCGGTCAGCGCGATTTTCGAGGCATCATCTGGCACAGCTGCGAATACCGCAACGGCGCTGCTTTTCGCGATGAGAACGTACTGGTTGTAGGCATGGGGAACACGGGAGCCGAACTAGCGCTTGATTTACTGGATTACGAAGCCAGACCGTTTATTTCCGTTCGCGGCCCGGTCAGTATCCTCCCGCGCGACCTGTTTGGCAGACCGAGTCAGAAGACGGCCATTTTCCTGAAGAAACTTCCTAACTGGTTCTGCGATTTGGTGACGCGGACAGCGCAAACGATGAGCGTGGGTGATGTCTCGGGCTATGGCCTGGGCAAACCCGCGCATTCGCCTTCGTACAATGCCAGGCGGGGCAAGCCCCCAATCCTTGACGTTGGCACGTTGGCACAGATCAAGGCCGGACGCATTACGGTTGTACCGGGCATCGAGCGCGTTAATGCTAAAACAATTACGTTCACGGACGGGCGCGAACGTCCATTCGATGCGATCATTCTGGCTACGGGCTACCGACCAGCGCTCTCAGCATTTTTTAATCCAGTAGTAACCGACCGTATCCTGACGGAGTCCGGATATCCTAAAGCCATGTGGTTCAATGAGTCGGCACTTCGGGGACTTTATTTTCTTGGCTTTACGACACCTGTAACGGGGGTCCTCTACAACCTGAACAGCGACTCAAATTCCATTGCCCGACAGATTGCCGAAAACAATTTCATCCCGGCATAGTTCTATTTACGTAATCAGGGTGATTACAGCTATCATTCAATGTTATAACCACTACAACGATGAACGAGACAACCATAAAAGGAGGCTGGAACGAACTGAAAGGCAAAATCAAACAAGCCTATGCCGACCTTACCGACGACGATCTAACCTATGAAGAAGGCAAAGAAGACGAAATGTGGGGTAAAGTCCAGCAGAAAACGGGTAAGACAAAGGACGAAATCAATAAAACAATTGCCGATCTGTAAGCAGCGGTAAGTACTTGCAAAAAAGCCGGAGCCAATCGTGTTCCGGCTTTTTTGTGAATCGTATCCAGTCGAAATTTGCCCAATCCACAGCCATTACTCTCGCCAACAGTAAGTAGCAATTGACCTGTTTATGAACGTTCGCCACAGATGGCTACTTACCCTGTTTCTGTTGACGGTGTATTCTTACCGTACTTTTTGTCAGCATCCGTACGAGCTAAAAGTCACCTCAGAGAATGATAACTACTGCTTACAATACCACGACGGCTACTACACGAACGGCCTGTTCGTCAATTTTACTTACGTACCGGATCGGCTAAACCAACGGATTGACGAAACGCGTAAACTCACCAAAATCACGTCTTCCTATCAACTCGGACAGATGATTTTTACGCCCGAAAACATCAAAACCGATGCTCTCGACCAGTTCGACCGTCCGTACGCGGGCTATCTGTACGCTCAGAAAGGCATGACCTTTTTCTACAAGCGCGGCCACGTTCTGAACGTCAATCTGTCGGTGGGTACTGTCGGTAAGGCGTCTTTAGCGCAACAAACGCAGTCTTTTATCCATACAGCCTTCGATCTGACACCCCCCAAGGGCTGGCGTTATCAGGTACGTGACGCCCTAGGTGTCAACGCACAGGTTCAGTACTGGCACGCGTTTATCCCCGTTTCGTGGCGCAGGCGATGGTTTGATGTGCACGGCACATCGCAGGCAACGTTTGGTACTACGTTTGTCAATGCCTCTGCTGGTCTTTTGTTTCAGTTGGGTCTTTTCCAGAAAGCCGATCAGTCATCACTCTACGACGCCCGCATCGACCGCAAAAGTAGCCCTGGTAGTAACTCAGCGGAATTCTATGTTTTTTACCACCCCCGGTACCAGTATCAGGTCCACAATGCGACGGTAGCAGGAAGCCTTTTTGAGTCACACGAAGGGGCCATTCTGGCTTCGATCAACCCGTGGCTCTACCGGCACGATATTGGGCTTGCTTTCGCCAAACCCCGGTGGACGTTCCAGGTTGTTTACTCGTTCAAGCAGCGCGAAGCGGCATCGATGAAACACAACGAACAGTATGCCGGTCTATCCGTCGCGTATCGATTTGGTCGTTAGCGTTCCGCTTTTTTCGCCTGATTCTAAGCCGGTAACGACCGATTTGTAAAGGATGACCCCAATCTGGTTACCGTTTACGTAAAAAGTGTTAAAAGCCTTACAGCACCATTGACTTACTGGCTAAGCCTGCGTAACTATACGTTTAGTTTTTTCCTCACCTAATCGTTTCGTTATGTCCACCTCCCTTACCCGACGCGGGCAACTTATGTCCAGATGGGCACGAAGAGCCACCCTATCGGCAACACTGGTGTTCAGCAGCCAGTTGCTTTCCTTTGCTCAGACCAAGTCAACGACCACGTCACTCCCCGAAGGGATCAGCAAAGTTACCTCCGTAGAAGGTATCACCGAATACCAGCTTAAGAATGGACTGCGCGTACTGCTTTTCCCCGACCCGTCCAAAGCCACTATTACGGTGAACATGACGTACATGGTTGGTTCACGCCACGAGGGATTGGGCGAAACCGGCATGGCCCACCTACTCGAACACATGGTCTTCAAAGGGTCGAAAAAGCACACCAACATTCCGCAGGAACTGACCGAACACGGCTCCTGGCCAAACGGGACAACCTGGTACGACCGCACGAATTATTTTGAGACGTTCTCGGCGACAGACGATAATCTCAAGTGGGCGCTCGACCTCGAAGCCGACCGAATGGTGAACAGCTTCATCAAAAAAGAAGATCTGGAAACCGAATTTACGGTCGTACGAAACGAATTTGAAATGGGCGAAAACTCCCCGCAGTATGTGCTGATGGAACGGGTACTGTCGGCGGCTTATCTGTGGCACAATTACGGCAAGTCAACGATTGGCTCAAAAGAAGATATCGAGCGCGTACCAGTCGACAATCTGAAAGCGTTTTATCAGAAATACTACCAGCCCGACAATGCTATTCTGCTCGTAGCGGGCAAATTCGATGAAGGCAAAACGCTGACATTGATTGACGAGTATTTCAGCTCGGTCCCGAAACCAACGCGCGTTCTTAAACAACCTTACACCGTTGAGCCAACGCAGGATGGCGAACGGACGGTTACGCTCAAACGGGTAGGCGACACCCAGGGCGTTGCCGCAGCCTACCACACACCCGCCGGAACGCACCCCGACTATCCGGTACTGGACGTGTTGATGGATGTTCTGACCAACGAGCCTTCGGGACGGCTGTATAAAGCCTTGGTCGAATCGAAAAAAGCGGCTTTTCAATACGGCTGGACACCCGCCCTGCATGATCCTGGCTTTGCGTATTTCTACGCCGAGGTGCGGAAAGAAAACTCGCTGGATTCGGCCCGAACGATTATGATGAATACCCTGGACGGTATTGCCAGCAAGCCCCCCACCGCTGAAGAAGTTGAACGCGCCAAAACAAAAATCCTGAGCGGTATCGAACTGATGTTCAAACAGGTAGACCGCGTCGGATTGCAACTCAGCGAGTACATGGCCGCTGGTGACTGGCGGCTGGTATTTCTCTACCGCGACGCCATCCGAAAAGTAACCCCGGCGGATGTGCAGCGCGTGGCTACCGCTTACCTAAAGCCTTCTAACCGTACCGTCGGCCTATTCTACCCCGACCAGAAACCCGACCGGGCCGAAATTCCGGCGGCTCCCGACATCGCAAGTCTGGTAAAAGATTACAAGGGAGAGCAGATGGTAGCGGCTGGTGAAGCCTTCGATGCGTCGCCCGCCAACATCGACGCCCGCACCAAACGCGGTCAGGAAGCCAACGGGTTGAAATACGCCTTGCTTCCCAAAAGCACACGGGGCAATTCGGTGAATATGCGCATCCAGCTCCGCATGGGTGACGAAGGCAGTCTGGCCAACAAAATGACGACGGCTAGCTTCACGGCTTCGATGCTCGAGCGGGGGACCAAAACACGAACCTACCAGCAGATAAAAGACGAATTAGACAAGCTGAAAGCGCGCGCGTATGTTTATTCCAGTGGGCAAAGCGTAGTGGTCAGCGTCGAAACATCGAAAGAGAATTTGCCCGCCGTCTTAAAACTCGTTACCGATGGCCTGCGAAATCCTACCTTTCCCGAAGCAGAGTTTAACAAGCTTAAAGAAGAACGGCTGGCGCAGATTGAGTCACAGAAGCAGGAGCCACAGGCCATCGCATTCAATGTGGCCGAACGCACCATGAACCCATACCCGAAGGGCCACGTCTGGTACACAAAAACGTTCGATGAGGAAATCGATGAAATTAAAAAGCTGACGATCAACGATGTACGTCAATTTTACAAAGACTTCTACGGCGCTCAGAACGCCGTTGTTTCCGTCGTTGGCGCGTTCGATGAACCGTTGATACGGACAACGCTAAAGAATGATCTGGGCAAATGGAAAGCCGCTAAGCCGTTTACCCGTGTGCCAACGCAACTGTTTACCGATCTGAAGAATAAATCGGAATCGATCCAGACCAGCGATAAAGCAAATGCGATGTTTGTCAGCGGTCTGAAATTTCCGATGCGCGACGATGATCCCGACTACCCCGCCCTCTACATGGCGAACTACATCCTCGGCGATGGGTTTCTGAACTCACGGCTCGCTACCCGCATTCGTCAGAAAGAAGGTGTTAGCTACGGCGTTGGTTCATACGTTTATGCCGACGATAACGATAAAGTAGCCAACTTCGGTTCGTACGCCATTTACAATCCCGAAAACTCGGAGCGGTTGGAGAAAGCGTACAAAGAAGAAATCGAGAAACTCGTTAAAGACGGTATCACCGCCGACGAACTGAAAGCTGCCAAAACGGCTGTGCTACAGAACAATCAGGTTGAGCGATCACAGGACGGCATCCTCACGCGCAAATTGGCACAGTACCTGACCAAAGCCGAAGGCCGGACCTTCGCCTACGATACAGAGTACGAAAAACGGATTGCCGCTTTGACGCCCGAGCAAGTGAACAACGCCGTGAAAAAATACATCGACTATAACAAACTAACGATTGTGAAAGCCGGTGATTTTGAAAACGCGGCTAAAAAAATCGCCGAAAAAGCGAAAACACAACCGGCTTCGTCGGTCGGTAACGGCTCGAAAAACTAACGTACGATAGAACCTGGATTTACACGTCAAAAAATCCAGGTTCTTTTTTATGGAATATAACTATAAATCTCGTCATACTCCTATAACTCTCGTTTCATGAACTATTTGCTCACGCTATTCTTCGGTTTCCTTTGGGCGTCAGGTTGGGCGCAAACTCAGGTTGTCTTGCTACGGGACACCACACGGTTGAATCTATCGGTGGCCCAACTCGAAAAAAAGTACTCGCCCGCTTTTGCCCGAGTTGCTGGTCAGCAGGGCGTTTTTACCCGTCAGGGAAAGCTCTTTACCGACACGCTAAACACCCGAACTCAACACTTTTTCGACTTTATTCAGCGCAACAAAAAGCGTTTGCCGGTGCAGGGCATACTGCTTCAAACGCAAGAGTTTATCCGTCCTGACGGAACCTACGAGTTGGTCCTATGCTCGTTTTCGGGCCTCGATCTGACCAACGAGCAGGAAAGCAAGCTCACGCAGATAATAAGTGAATGGTACACGCAACATCCGTTTCCGCTGAAAACATCGACCGGATTTCGGTGGTCGGGCATGACTTCGATGGGTACGGTTCCCCAAAGGCGCACGGTTCTGCGGGGAGCGGGTATCATCAGTACGCTGGAAGCCGCCGAAAAAACAACGCGCCCCGACACGGTTACCATGCTGGCATTTAGTCAGTTGGAGCTATACTCCATACCCGAAATCGTTTACCGGTTTCCCAAACTCGAAGAAATCGATTTATCGAAAAACAACCTGCACGAACTACCCGCGCGGCTTACGGCTGCTATTCCTACACTTAAACGGCTGAGTTTGCTTTACAACGCCATCCCCGACGATAGTGTGTTTATTACGTCCAACAAGCATCTGGTGGCGCTGAATCTGCAAGGCAACCAATTAACGCACATTCCGAATTCAGTGCGGCAAAACCGTCGGCTCGAAAGCTTGTGGATAGGCAATAATCAGTTGAAGGAGCTAGACGTAAAAACGCTGCGAAGGCTGCGCCGGCTCAACGATCTGAACCTGTACAATGCCGGACTTACTCAATTACCCAAAGGCATCCGACGCTTGAAGCACGTTCGGGTTTTAGATCTTTACTACAACAAGTTCACCGAACTACCACCGCAACTTGGCAAAATGAAACGGTTGGAACAGCTGGCTGTGGCGTACAACAATCTTAAGGAACTTCCCAAATCGCTCGCGAAGCTTCGTCGGTTACAGGTGCTGTACGCTCATCATAACCGCATCAGCCAGTTACCCACGGCGTTTAGCAAGATGACACACCTGACCGTGCTCGACCTGGGGTACAATTGGTTCAGCGTAGCGCCGGACGTTTTAGCGGAGTTGCCTTCGCTGGAAGAGCTGGATTTGAGCAACAACAACTTACAGGATTTACCCCGCTCACTGGGATCGTTGAAGCGGTTGAAAAAACTGCATCTGCGCTCAAACCCGCTCTCTGGCGAGAAGGTTAAAACCGGGCCTTACGCTCCACTTATTCACCAGTTGGAAGCAAACCGAACCGAAGTTTTCTATTAACCAAATAAAATTTTGCTTAGAATCTTCATAATCAATCATAGATAACACAAAAAAGAAACAGATTGGCGGAGAAAAAGTGAATGGATCTGCGTTACACCGACAGCAAGTTGTTACTAGTATGCAAGCCGTTTCCCCATCCATTTCACCAACTCCCAATCGTGTAACCCTCTGGTCTGCCTTACTTTCGGTGTATATCCTGTGGGGGTCAACGTATCTGTTCATTCATTTTATGACCGAACAGATGCCCCCACTTTACATGGCGGCAATGCGTTATATCGTAGCGGGTATTCTCTTGTATAGCTACGCGCGTTTGACCGGTACGCCCCGCGCCACCCGAGTCGAATGGCGGTCGGCGGGTATTATCGGTGTCTTACTGCTGACTATTTCAAACGGCTGTCTAACGCTTGGCATTCAGTATATCCCGACCGGCGTGGCCGCCTTGCTGGGTGGTATGCTCCCCGTTTTTCTGCTTACGCTCAACTGGGTATCGTTCGGTCGGCAGCGCCCGACAAACATGGCCCTGGCCGGGCTAGTGGTGGGGCTGGCTGGTATTTATTTTCTGATTAAGCCGGATAAATTACAGGGCACAGGTGGTATGCACGCGAATCTGGTTGGATCGAGCCTGGTGGTTTTTGGGAATTTTGCGTGGGCGATTGGTACCTTACTGGCACCCCGAGTATCGCTACCGTCGGGTACCATTTCGAGTGGTATTCAAATGATTGTTGGCGGGGTGGTACTTCTGCTTATCAGCCTGGCGATGGAACCGGTTACGCCCTGGAGCCTACTGGTTGCCCCGCCCAAAGCCATCTGGTCTATGTTCTACCTGGTTGTTTTTGGTAGTATTGTTGGCTTTTCGTCCTACGCCTGGCTGGCCCGGAATGCACCTCCGCAACTGCTGTCCACCTACGCGTTCGTCAACCCCGTTGTAGCGATGCTGCTGGGTACTTTTTTCGCCGGTGAAATTTTCTCCAGCCAGTCGCTCATTGGTGCCTTAATCGCTCTGGTCGGCGTTGTGCTGATAACCCTGGGTCGTAAGTAACGCGCTCCGCGTTACTTACACGCTACTTATTCAACAGGAGGTGGACTAATACTCGTCCAGCCGCCGTCTACGACCAGGCTCTGACCGGTAATGTGCCGCGATGCTGGTGACACCAGGAACAAGGCAGCATTGGCAATATCGTCTACCCTGGCCGGGCGACCCATCGGCGTGATACGTGACCAGATGGGAATATAAGTCGGATCGTCCAGCGTTCGTTCGGTTAGTGTAGCACCGGGCGCTATGGCATTTATCGTGATACCGAGGGGTGAAAAATCGATGACCAGTTGCTTGGCCAGCATTTCCAACCCTGCTTTGGTCATGCTGTAGACGGGCAAACCCGGATGCGCCTGATGTCCTACCACCGACGACATGAATAGTACACTTCCCCCCTTCCCCTGTTCGCGCATTTGACGAGCTGCTAGTTGCGCCAGAAAGAAACTACCTCGCAAATTGACATTAACGATCTGTTGAAAGGCATCGGGAGTCGTCGTGAAAATATCCCCAAAGACGGTTATACCGGCGTTAGCAATAGCAATGTCCACGGAGCCGAATAGCCGGACAGCTTCATGAACCATCTGCTCGATAAATGACACATCGGATGCGTCGCCGGGGAATGGCTGACAACTGTAGCCTTCCTGCTGGATAACATCAGCCGCTTTACGGGCCAATGTTTCATCATAATCGTTGAGTAGTACGTTGGCCCCCTGTTTGGCCAGCGCACTGGCAATGGCAAAACCAATTCCCTGACCGGCTCCTGTGATGAGCGCGGTCAGGTTTGCAAATGGTGCAGTCATAACTGAATTTCTCCTGTTTCGGTAGCGGCAAATTAGTGCGAATCTCGTTTAACTTCGCTTCCTGAGCCACCTTTTAGGAAGTCAAAATCGGCTCCTTCGTGCGCCTGAGTCACGTTTCGGATGTACAGATTAACATAGCCACGGTCGTAACCAAGATCGATTGGTTTGAAATGGACAAGTCGCCCGGCCAGTTCCTCATCGGATACGTGCAGATGGAGACTCCGGTTTTCTACGTCGAGGGTAATCAGATCGCCATTCTGAACAAGCGCCAGATTCCCTCCCACAGCGGCTTCCGGCGAAACGTGCAAGACGACCGTTCCAAAGCCTGTACCACTCATCCGCCCGTCGGAGATGCGAACCATGTCGTGAACTCCCATCGCCAGAATCTTGGCTGGAAGCTGCATGTTACCTACCTCGGGCATCCCCGGATACCCTTTCGGACCGACATTTTTCAGAACCAGCACACAGCTTGGGTCAACGTCCAGATTAGGGTCGTCCACGCGGGCTTTGTAGTCGTCGATATTTTCGAAAACCACGGCTCGGCCCGTGTGTTGCATCAAGCTCGGCGAAGCAGCCGACGGTTTCAATACGGCTCCGTTCGGACAAAGGTTTCCTCGTAATACCGCAATACCCGACTCTGGCTTGAAGGGTTCGATTACCGTGGCGATCACAGCAGGGTCGTAACAGCGGGCGTCGATGCAATTCTCGCCGATGGTCTGACCATTCACCGTCATGGCGTCGTTGTGCAGGTAATCGCGCAGTTCACGAATGACCGCAGGTAAGCCACCGGCGTAAAATAAGTCTTCTACAAAATGCTCACCAGACGGTTGCAGATTGGTCAACAAGGGAATTTTAGCCGACAGTGTATCGAAGTCGTCCAGCGACAGATCGACACCAACACGACCCGCAATCGCCATCAGGTGAAGAATAAAATTGGTTGAGCCACCCAAAGCCGCATTGACCATAATCGCATTCTCGAAGGCCTCACGAGTAAGAATTTTCGAGGGCGTTACCCCCTGACGCGCCAGCTCGACCGCCCGCATACCCGTCAGGTGCGCGAGTACTTTCCGGCGCGAATCGGCTGCCGGGATGGTTGCGTTGTCGGGAAGGGCCAGACCCAGCGACTCGACCATAGCGGCCATTGTCGATGCGGTTCCCATCACGGCACAGTGTCCCTGCGACCGGGCCATGCTTGCTTCGGCATCCACGAACTCCGCCTGGCTCATTTCACCCATTTTATACGATTCGGCAAACCGCCATAAGTCGCTGGTACCGATTTTCCGGCCCTGGAACCGCCCGGCCAGCATCGGTCCGCCCGACACAACAAGCGTAGGAATATCCACGCTACACGCCCCCATGACGAGTGACGGCGTCGTTTTGTCGCAGCCACACATCAAGATAACGGCGTCGATGGAGTTGCCCCGGATACTTTCCTCAACGTCCATGCTCGCCAGATTGCGAAACAACATCGCCGTCGGTTTGATCTGACATTCGCCGAGCGACATCACCGGAAATTCCAGCGGAAAACCGCCCGCTTCCCAAACTCCCCGCTTAATGGCTTCGGCCAGTTCGCGAAAATGAGCATTACAGGGCGTCAGTTCCGACCAGGTATTACAAATGCCAATAACCGGTTTTCCTTCAAACTCATGGTGCGGAAAACCCTGGTTTTTCATCCAGGCACGATAAATAAAGCCGTCTTTGCCGGTGCGGCCAAACCAGTCTCGGGAACGTAAAGGCATTTTTCTGTAAGCAGTTGGCCGGAGCCAGTGAACATTAATTAAGTGCCAAAAAAAGGATTTCCCGGGGATAATCTACCAGTCGTTTGAAATTTCTCTGTGGATTTTTTTAAGGTGCTGATTTTCAATTTGTTTACTGAACGGTATCAGGCGAGCACATGCGGTTCAGCCAGGCAGTCCATGTAAAATATTGACAATCAACAAACTAAAAAGCGCTTAGCTGACGTTAAACCCCTAGTACCATCACAATTATGTTTTGCTGAAACGAGTTGGATTTTCTCTATTGATGGCCGTTGTTCGTCCGGCTATCACGGTCGCTGCGAAGTTTACCGCCCCACTGATACCCAATCAGAATCCCTCCCTGATGGGTATAGAGTCCCGATCGGATGCGCACCATTCCCAACTGATGCCATCCAGCCTGATCCAATCCGATGCCACCCGGTCGGATATGGGCCGAGCTAACGCCAAAGCCGCGCTGCTGCCAACTTCGCTCAATGCGCCGGATCTGCCGCTACTCGATGTTAATTTCTGCGGAGAATGCTTACCACTTGATCAGACCGATGTGGTAGACCGCTGGAAGCATGTGTTCACGCTTTTTCGCAGTCACGCTACTGATCTGGGCGGCCTTCGCCAACGGGCCGAAGCTTTTTTTCCGGTTATTGACCCGATTCTGGAGAAATACGACATACCCGACGATTTTCGCTACGTTCCTCTTGCCGAAAGCGCGCTACGCCCGAAAGCTGTTTCACGGGCGGGAGCGGCTGGTTATTGGCAGTTGATGCCCGGCACCGCCCGTGCCTTAGGCTTACGGGTTAGCGGACGTACCGATGAGCGCTTCAACGTTCATAAAGCAACCGACGCAGCCTGTCGATACCTCCGCAAACTGTACGATCAGCTAGGGTCATGGTCACTGGTAGCCGCAGCGTATAACGCCGGACCGGGCCTGATGAAGAATCAGTTGAAACGTCAGGAACACCGCGATTACTACCGCATGAATCTTCCCCGCGAAACCCGGTATTACTTGTATCGTGTGCTACTTTACAAAGAAGTAATGTCGCGTCCCAATGATTATTCGTCGTTTCTCACGCCTGCTCCACAGACGGCCTACCGGTTTCAACCGGCTATGATGCCTCATTTGGGATAAGCCCGTGTTTACGAAAAATTTATAGTAGCATAAGGTCCGCAAGAAACGGACCTTATTTTTTTATTCACATTTTCGTTCCTATTCTATCAACCTTGTAAACTGTCTGACTTCGCGTTACCAATAAATTGTTTCGTTGAGAACCGGCCGGGATAGAATACCTGTGTATCGTAGGCTTATTTTTGCTTTCATTAAATAAAGTCTATTTCTTACTCTTTAGTAAAACTATCCACTTATTGTTCCGCACAGATAATGGCCGCATTCTTTCGTAATTCTGTCAATAAAGTAGCTACACAGTCGTCACCAGATTCGTTCCAACAGAATGAACAAGCTCTTTACCAAGCGCTTACCGAAAACAATCAACGGGCTTGGGATTATCTAATGATTCAGGTTCACAATCAGTTTGTCGTACCACAGTCGCGTCAGAATTACGATTACGACACGCTGATTTCGGCTTACACAGAAGGGATGGCTGTCGTCAAAGACAAAATCCTAAGCGGTCGCTTTAGCCATGAGAAAGCCAAAGTCACCACCTATGCTTACAGCGTTTGCCGATTTACGCTCCTGAACATGTATGACAAAGATAAACGACGCCAGGAAGTGTCGCCCTTTGCCGAACAAGCCGCCGATGACTCCGACGAATCATCGGGAATATCGGGCGAGGAAAAAGCTGAATGGCTGCTTCAAAACGAGGTTGACGACCACAGCTGGGCGCTGGAGCCACTCAAGATTGCCTTGTCGGGTCTGAAAGATCGTTGTCAGACGATTTTGCAGCTTTTTTACATCGATGATGTTCCCGATCGGGAAGCGGCCCGGCAACTTGGCATTAACGAAGCGAATTTACGTCAGCAACGACGCAATTGCGTGCTGAGCCTTAGGCAGTCTTTTAACCAACTAAAAAAATCGTATTTGTAATGTCGCTTTCCCAATCTGATTTCGAGCGGGCCGAAGATTACGTCGCAGGGCGGCTGTCGGCTACGGACCAGACTCAATTTGAAATTCAGCTCACGAGCAACCCGGAACTAGCCAGCGAAACCGCCCGGCTACAAACCATGCGAAACGCGCTACGCCGGTTAGCCTACCGCGACGAAATGGTTGCCCGCCATGCCGAACTGGTCAGTCAGGGAGCGATTCAACCGCCTGCGCAACCAGCCGGTCGCATCGTTCCGTTTGGCCAGTGGCAGCCGCTGTGGCGGTACATGGCCGTTGCGGCCAGCGTTTTCCTGCTGCTCGGTCTGGGCTGGTTCTTTCTAATCAATCGATACACCCCATCGTCGCCCGCCGACGTTGCCAATCGCTTCCTGGAAAATGACCTTCGGCTCGATTCGACAACCCAGAATGGCGAGCCACTGCTCACAGCGCCCGGTCCCGACCAGTTGGAAAAACAACAGGTAATCAGCCGCGACACATCAGCGATCCGGCTGGGATTGCGCCTGCTTCAAAGCCGTGAACCCGCCAAGGCCATTACGGTCCTGGAACCGGCCCGTAACTGTCCGCTACCCGACTGGCAGGCCAACGCCCGTTACCTGCTGGCACTCGGCTACCTGCAAACCGAACAACTGGACCGGGCCAAGGCCGAACTTACGACCCTACAGACAACGCCGTATTTCGGCAAGCAAGCCAGTCAATTACTAGCCGAGTTAGCCGCCAATGAACCCTAAGGTGTCGAACGAAATTTCTACCTGTTATTTTATTCACAAAGGATGCCCAAACGCTATAGACTAACCAGCCTGTTCTTCCTTTGGTCATGCAATTCTCTTCTATCCATCACCTTATTCTTTTTTTGTGCCTCTGGCTAACAGGCGGCTCGCTAGCTGATTGTCAGGCGCAACGCCGTCTGACAACAGTTGGCCGCTCTCGAGCAACAGCCTCCTCCCTTCGCTTGCTCAAACTACCGTTAAAGCAAAAAATTGACAGCGTGCTCCACCACTTACGGCTGTATCCGCGCGTCCCGGTAAGCCAGCAGCAACGATACGCACGGGAACTAACGGTTCATTTCGCCCCGTCGGGCTATATTGCGGTTCGTCGGGTCGGTAAACCCGAGTTACGTCTCCCAGTAAAGGATTATCTGGCACAGTTTGGCAACCAACCACTAACCATTCAGTTCAAGGGTGCCGAAGTTGTCCACTATGGTCAGACCATTGAAACGCCAACCGGCCATTGGCAAACCCTGGTCACGACGTATCGCAACGCCACCCGTTTTGCCGCAAACAGACCCGAAGCCATCGACATTGCAACGGTGATGACCCCGTCCGAAACGGCTCCACCAACGACCAATTACTGGCAAATTTTTAAGCTATACCTTAGCCTGCCCAAAAGCGCTTTTACCCGCTAAGTTTTCACGATTCATTGACCAATGAAAAAGCTTCTCCGGCTCCTGGTTCTTCTGCTGACGCAACCCGTTTGGGCACAGGCCCCGCTGGACCTTAGCCAATCGGGCTTACAGTTTGATGACGAAGCTTATCTGAAAATCGAGCAGAAACCGGACAATGTGCTTTACAAAGCCCCGCTTCCCAAAGCCTTGTCGTACGAGAAGTACCTGCCAAGCATTGAACGACAGGGCGATTATGGCACTTGTGTGGCCTTTAGCTGCGCCTACTACACACGCACCGTTATCGAGGCCATTCAGCGTGGCCTGACCAAAAAATCCGAGATCGACCAGACGCGGTTTTCACCAACCTATCTGTATGCCCACCTGAAATTACCCAGCGATGTGACCTGTCAGCGAGGTGGCACGCTGGACGAGGGCTTGACGGTTCTTAAAAAGTACGGCGTTCCCTTTTGGTCAAATCTTGCTTATCCACAGTGCCTCAAAGACGTCAAATCGTACGACGAGCAGGCATCTCGCTTTCGGATTCGTCATTTCGAACGAATTTTCACTTTTGCGACCACGTTTCAGAAAGCGCAACAAAATCGCAAGGAGTTGGAATCTGTCATTCGAGATAATGTTCAGAATGTTAAACTAGCGCTGGCGGGCGGTTATCCCGTACCGATTGGCATGATGATTCCCCTGTCGTTTCAGGCCGTTTCAACGGATACGTGGACACCTGGCCCATCGGATACCGATGATTTGTTCGAAGAAGTTAAGTCGGGTTTCAAGCGCCATAAGTTGTTTGGTCACGCGCTTACGGTTGTGGGCTATGACGATAAGCGTCAGGCGTTTCGGGTAGTCAACAGCTGGGGGACGCGCTGGGCAGACAAAGGATTGTGCTGGATCAACTACCATGATTTCGGCTTGTTTACACGCTACGCCTTTCGCGTTTACCCGATGGAGTTACCGCCCGTCAAGACCATTCATCTACCTAACCTTGCCGGTACGCTTTCCAAGCCCAAACCTGCTGGTTTCTCTGAACAACCTACAACCAGGCAGGCCAGCGTAACGATGCAGTTAGTGGATGGGACGCTCATGGCCGCTCGTCGCCTTAATTCCAGTCTGACCACTGATGGCGGGATGAACAAGGCAATCGATGAGTACCGTCTCGTCAACGCTTACCCGTCCGGCACGCGCTTTAAACTAACCGTAAACAACAGCAAGGCCGCTTACGTATATGTGATCGGAACGGACCAGACACAAAAGCTGACGCGGCTTTTTCCGTATACCGACAAGTTCAGCGCCATGATAGCGCCCAAAGAGTCGGCGGTACTGCCGGGGCCGACCAAACACATCCGCCTTGACAACAATCCGGGTCAGGAGTATTACCTGATTTTGGTTTCGGAAAAGCCTCTTCACCTCGGTCGGCTTATCTCTAAAATGAGCCAGATTTCTGGCAGTTTATCGCAACGACTTACGCAAACGCTCGGTGATCAGCTGATGAACAGCCGCGAAATGGATTACAGCCCAGAACAAATTAAAGTGGATACGCCCATTGATTCTACGGGCAAAATAATTCCGCTGCTTATCAGCCTGACGCACAAACCATAATCCCTACAAAGGGACATTTTGCCTACTCTTTTGCCCAATTTTACTGGCTTACTTTCAATCAAAACAGGGTTACTAAATAAGTAACACACTCTTCTTGTGCCTTTTGGTAGTAAATAGCCGCCAATTGTCAACGAAAACGCGCTTAGATGGGTTAATACCGTGGTTTTTTAGCCAACCGGGAGCCGTTGCGTATAGAAATAATGGTTGGCCTCCGATACACTTTACACTGTAACGGCATAAATTAAAACCCAAACCGTTCAAATCAGTTATTGAACTACCCGACAAGTATTATTGTCCGCGATTGAATGCAGTCTGATACTACCAATTCCGCCACCAAGTCATCCAGCAAGCCCGTCGTTACCCGGCGACTGGACAAGTTTTTCCTGAACCTAGCCGATGTCGCGGCTTTTGTCGGACGCTTCTTCCAGGAAGCGTTTGTTCCGCCCTACGAGTTTAAGGAGGTCGTCCGGCAGTGTTACGAAGTCGGCTACCGCTCGCTACTACTGATTTCGACCACGGGCTTTATTACAGGCATTGTCTTTACCAACCAGTCGCGCCCTTCGCTGTCTGAATTTGGGGCTAGCTCCTGGTTGCCTTCGCTGATTGCCATTGCCATTGTCCGGGCTTTGGGGCCACTCGTTACGGCTATTATCGCATCGGGTAAAGTGGGGTCGAGTATCGGGGCCGAGCTGGGTTCGATGAACGTTACGGAGCAGATCGACGCGATGGAAGTATCCGGAACGAACCCGTTCAAGTTTCTGGTGGTCAGCCGCGTGCTGGCAACGTCAATCACCGTTCCGATTCTGACCATGTACACCATTTTTGTTGCGCTGCTGGGGGCCTTCATCAATGTCAATCAGAACGAGCAAACCAGCTTCATATCCTTTTTCCAAGAGGTTTTCGGTGCTATCTCCTACGTCGACATTTTCGCGTCGCTGGCCAAGTCAATTGTGTTCGGGTTTACCGTTGGCATGGTTGGCTGTTACAAAGGCTACCACTCGTCGAAGGGAACCGAGGGAGTCGGTAAAGCGGCTAACGCATCCGTTGTGACCGCAATGTTTTTAGTCTTTATTGAAGAATTATTATCGCTTCAAATTATATCAGCTATTCGGGGAAGCTAGTTTCCACGGCTGAATCCTATTTTTACCACCATGACGCCACAAAACGATCTTGTTATTAATATTCACGGTCTGAAAAAGTCCTTTGGCGATCTGCATGTACTGCGTGGCGTTGATCTGGAAGTAAGTAAGGGCGAGAACATGGTTGTGCTGGGCCGGTCCGGTACGGGGAAGTCGGTACTGATCAAAATCATTATTGGCTTGCTGAAACCCGATGCGGGCAGCGTTATCGTGCTAGGGCAGGATGTCGAGCAGTTGCGCGGTCATGATCTTGATCAGTTCCGACAGAAAGTCGGCTTTTCGTTTCAGAGCAGTGCTTTATACGACAGCATGAGCATCCGGGAAAACCTGGAATTTCCGCTTATCCGAAATGTGCGCAACTTAACCCAAGGCGAAATCGACCGTGCCGTCGAAGAAGCGTTGGACGATGTTGGCCTGTCGCAAACGATCAATCAAATGCCCTCTGAACTGTCGGGTGGGCAGCGCAAACGGATTGGTATTGCCCGTACGCTGATCCTCAAGCCACAGATCATGCTCTACGATGAGCCTACAGCCGGTCTTGACCCGATTACCAGTATTGAGATCAACAACCTGATCAACGAAGTGAAAGACCGCTTTAAAGCAACATCCATCATCATTACGCACGATTTGACCTGCGCCAAAACCACCGGCGACCGGGTTTCTATGCTGTTGGATGGCCGTTTCGCGCGGGTTGGAACGTTCGATGAGGTGTTTGCCGATCCCGACGAACGGATACAGCAATTTTACAATTATAACTTTGTGAATTAAACAGAATCCTGGATTAGTGGTTGGTGATTAGTGACGGGTTCAACCACTTTATTTAAGTCACTATACACTATATATGAGTACAGAATCGACTAAACGCTCTGTCGTTGTTGGCGTATTTGTTCTGCTGGGTATTATCATCTTCGTTGCGGGGGTGTTTGTGCTGGGCGGACAGCAAAAACGCTTCACAAAAAGTATCCGGCTGATTGCCATCTTTAAAGATGTTGGCGGACTTAAGGCAGGCAACAACGTCTGGTTTTCAGGCGTAAAAGTAGGAACCGTCAAACGGGTAACCATCAACAGCAACGCCCAGGTAGAGGTCGATATGGATGTTGAACAAAGTTCGCAGCAGTTTATCCGCAAAGATGCCACTGCCGCGATCAGTTCCGACGGGTTAATTGGCAATAAAATCGTTGTCATTGCCGGTGGCACAAACAGCCATCCCGAAGTAGAAGAGGGCGACCGGCTGCAAACGCAGGCTGCGCTCAGTTCAGACCAGATTCTGGAAACGTTGCAGGAAAACAACAACAACCTGCTGCGGGTAACCAACGACTTTAAGGAACTGGTGGGCAATCTGCGGAAAGGAAAAGGGACCGTAGGTGCTGTGCTGACAGATTCAATGGTAGCCGACAACTTCAAGCGGGCGATGGTCAACCTCGAACGGGCGTCGGTCAATACCGCCAAAATAACGGGCTCGGTATCACAATTCGCATCTAGACTCAACACACCGGGTACATTGGCAAACGAACTGGTCAGTGATACGGCAATTTTCCGGCGGTTAAGCCGTTCGGCTGGCCGACTCGAAAATGCGGCTACTTCGGCGGATGTGGCCGTTGGTAACCTGCGTCGCACAACCGATAACTTCAACCGCGCTTCGGAAAAGCTAAACAACAACAATACCCCGCTGGGTGTACTGCTTACGGACCAGGAAACAGCCAATAACCTCCGGACTACCCTCCGCAACCTCAACACGGGCAGCGCTTTGCTGAACGAGGATCTGAAAGCGGCCCAGAGCAATTTTCTCTTGCGAGGTTTCTTTAAGAAAAAAGCGAAAGCAGACGCTAAACGGAGCGCTGACAGTACAGCGGCAAAACAATAATCGCTGCTTTTGTCACCACTTACGGCTTACGTTACTCAATAAAATATACTAGGTTTTGCCTTGGTGCGTTTCATAGATGCACAGACTACCTGCCCTTGCCATCCGTTACTGACATTTGAGCAGCAACCTTGGCAAGGGTAGTGTCTTTTTAGCCTACTGACAAACGACCATGCCACTTCACGTCCGACTATCCTTCGCAGTACTTTTTTACCTGGCTGCGGTAGGCCGCGCCTGTTTTGGGCAATCGAAAAAGTCGGAAAGCCTATTTCCTACCTACCAGCAAATTAAAGCGAGCCAACCTGAAATAATTGATCAAGTTCCCGCATCGAATACGTTCATCAAGACCACGGCTGCGCGTGTTAATTTGTTTAATTACCCGCCCAAAACCGTCACGTATTACCTCAACGACCAGCCAACAACCGATGTCAAGTACGTCAAAGAGGTGCTGAACAACAAAAGTATTTCGGTAGAAACGATCTCGATTAGCTCACCTACCGAAGATGGCAAGCGAACGATCAGGATCCGGTACGAAGCGCTTTAGCGTGCAAGCGATGCCAGCAACTCCTGCCACGACAGAAGTCCGATAGCCGTTACGGCCAGCACCAACCCGATTTTATTGGCAAGCGACAGTTTCTCCCGAAAAAATAAAGCGGCTAGCAACGCAGCAACCAGGATCACGCCAATGTTATACAATGGATACACAAACGCACCGTTACCCCCAAACTGCGACAAGGCCAGCAGCAGCGTGTAAAAACTCAGAAAATTAGGAACACCAAGCGTCACGGCCCCCATCAGATTGCGAACACGAACGACTTCTTTGCCTTGTACGACCCGTACGACCAGCATGAGTAAACCGGCGGCTACCGCGCCCAGAATTGTCGTCAACGTGACAACAATCGCTTTATCTGACGTGGCGATGTAGCGAATGTTCATGTAGTTTGTCATCGTGTTGGTGGCACCGTAACACAAAAACACGCCTACCGGCAGTAATACGCTTATTCCCAACCGGCGTGGGCGGCCAACGCTTGTAGCTGCTTCCTGTAGAACAGGCGTTTCCACCGCCAGCTCATTTGGTTCCTTTTTGTAGGTGCTTAGCCCAACCGCTACCACCGCCAGAAGCATTCCCAGGTAATTAAGCGCATCGAACGATTTCCCGCCAACCTGAAAAACAAACAGACTAAAGCAGACCGGAATAACAAGCGACAGATTGCTGGCTAATGAGGTCGCCGTGATGCCCATTCGCTGGGTTGACGCTCCCGACAGGATAAAGGTTAGAATAAAGCCAACGCCCAGACCCAGGGCTAACCAGGTCCAGGTTTGCGAAAAATCGAGGCTAAACGACTGCCCGGCGGGTAGCAGCAGATACCCCGTCAGAAAGCAAACGGGATAATTGAAAACGATAGCCTGAAATGTATTGATATCGTAGCGTGGAAACAGTCGGAAGTTGAGTAACAGCACGACAGAAAGCAAAATACTGAGAAACAGAAAAAGCATAAAACGACTGGCTGTCAGATAAATGAACGGGACAAACCAGTTCATAAAATAACTCACCGGATAGCAGTCAAACAATACAAATGAATCCTGGTTTTATTTAAAGTTCTGTTTATCAACGTTATAAAACCAACATAATCATGAAAAAGACCATTCTCCTAGCCTTATTCGTAGCCGGTGGTTTATCGGTACAATCCTGCGGCAGTAGTGAAAAGAAAGACAGTGTAGACCAGGCAGAACAGATTAACGAAGAAAAGAAAACATCGGATGATGACGATTCTGAGTTTGCGGTGAAAGCGGCCAGCGGTGGTATGCTGGAAGTTGAGCTGGGTCGTTTGGCGCAGGAAAAAGCGCAAAATCAGCAAGTAAAAGATTTTGGTGCTATGATGGTTACCGATCACTCGAAAGCCAACGACGAGCTGAAATCACTGGCCGCCAGTAAAAACATCACGCTACCAACAATGTTGGGCGAAGACCACCAGAAACACGTGAACGAACTGACAAAATTGTCAGGAAAAGAATTTGATAAAAAGTACGTGAGCCTGATGGTCGATGATCATAAAGAAGACATTGACGAGTTTGAAGAAGCCAGCAAGGAAGCGAAAGACGCAGATATCAAAGCCTTCGCGACCAAAACGTTACCGACGTTAAAAACACACCTGGAGCGGATTGAAAGTATCCAAAGCTCCATGAAATAACGGGGCTGTAGCCTCAGAAAAGGAGACTGGCCGTTGGTTGGTCTCCTTTTTTGTTTTATTTCACCGAACAATGATGACAAGCTCGCCTATGACCAGACTTTTTTATTCATTACTCTTTCTCTTTGTAGTACAGGCAGTATCGGTGTTTGGTCAGGAAAAGTTATCTGTCTCGGCAACCGTTACACCGCTGTACGTCCATACCGCTTACAAAAACGTTTATTTATATCCCAACAGCGACGGGCAAGTGGTCGAACCTGTTTTCCTGAACGGGGCTATGGGTTCAGTCGGTTACTCCGCTGGCGTAACCGTTTATTACACGTACGCGCCGGGATGGTCGGTAGCCGGCGGATTGCACTACCGTTACCTCCCGACCCGTACCGATCGGTTACCGCTTGCCGGGGAAGGAACGACAATGGTTCGAAGTCGGGCAATTCGAATTCCACTGTCGATCAACTACCGATCATCAACCAAAAAACTATCCCCATACTACACGCTGGCGGCACTAGTCGATTTTCCGTTCTCGTCACGCGTGCTCGCCGTACGCGATGATCTGCCAACGCAAAAACTACGGCTCAATGCCGACGCTGGTCCGGTATTTAATATCATGCTGGGTGCCGGTGCCGTTTATCAATTGAATCCTACCCTTGCGCTAACCGCGCAGCCCACGATTACGTATCGACTGGGCCGATTTGGCGGCTCTCATACGGAAAACCGTACCTATGAGCTTGGCCTTCAGACCCAGCTTATTTATACGTTCTAAGCCCGTTCCTGTAATCGGATTTCGTAAATGAGTTTGCCCACTCATCAACCCTCATGGACCTATCTACACAGTATTCTGGCTTTTCGTACCGCTGGTTTTTCGTATTCCTGTTGATAACTCGATTAGCAGCTGCGCAGTCAACGAACGACGATGGCAATTTTCGCCAACTGGATCAGCGCACTCGTCAACTAATGGACAGCGCTCATGTACCCGGTCTGTCCATAGCAATCATTCGAGATAATAAGCTCGCTTATAGCCATGGTTACGGGCTAACGAAAGTAGATTCGACCCAGCACGTAACCTCGTCTACCGTATTTGAAGCCGCTTCGCTCAGCAAGCCGGTGTTTGCCTACGCTGTTTTGCAACTGGTGGAAGAAGGTAAATTAGACTTAGACAAACCGCTGTACGAGTATCTCCCCTACCCAGATGCTGCCGACGATGAACGGTATCAGAAAATAACGGCCCGTTTGGTGTTAAGTCACCGGTCCGGTTTTCCGAACTGGCGCAAAAACCGGCAGTCGCCGAAGCTATCAATGCTATTTTCTCCGGGTAAGCGGTTTGGTTATTCAGGGGAAGGTTTTGTTTACCTGCAAAAAGTAGTCGAAAAGATAACGGGCAAACCCATTAATGATGTGATGGAAGAGCGGGTTCTGAAACCCCTCGGGATGACCAATAGCGGCTTTGTCTGGAAAGCTAGTTTCAACGCCAATTTTGCGCAGCCTCACAACGAATCGGGTAATGTAGAGCCTAAGTACAAACCTACGCAGGCCAATATGGCTTACTCGCTACATACCACGGCCAACGATTATGCGCGCTTCGTACTGGCTCTTTTGACGCCAACGGGACTAAAACCGGCAACCGTAAGCCAGATGCTAAGCGCGCAGAGCCAACTTCCCAAACGATTTTCCGACTCGACAACATTGGCCCCGGACTTGTTCTGGGGATTAGGAATTGGCCTGGAACAGCCATCGTCCGACACGTACATCTGGCATTGGGGCGACAACGGTGCCTTCAAATGCTACGTCACCGCCCATTTAAGCCGCAAAGAGGCCGTCATCTACTTTACCAATAGTACCAGCGGATTAGACTTTGCGGATGAACTGCTACGGCTAACTCTGGGTGGTCAGCATCCTGCTTTGGGCTTTTTGGGAATTAACTGGCGCGACGAGGTCCGCAAACGAGTCAGTAAGTAACCCGTTACGACAGCAACGCCTTGTTTTCTTCAAGCCACCGCATTCGATAAGCGTTCATTGCCGTACGGCCTAGCTGGCTTATTAGCTGGTAATTAGCGACAATGCCGACCGCTGCCCCCACACCAGGTATCAACTGAGCCATTTTCGCCAGGTCAATGTAATCGCGGTATTCCTGCTGGAAGGTTAGCCAGTCAAACTGATTAATGTCGTTGGGCAACTGGCGGCTGTGTTCGGGCCAATTGACGAGGTACTGATAAATCACCTGCCGTCGCTCCTGACTCGAAAAGGCCAGCTGAAAAATGTACAGGATATAGACCCGTTCGCGGTAGTCGCTCACCGAATGGCCGTAAAGCGCAGCAATCTCAAATAACAGTTTCATTTTCAAGCTGAGCAACAGCGGAAAATCGGCTAGACCGAGCCATATTCCTCCCGCTCCCGTAACACCACCTTCGGCGGCTCCGGCCTTTCGGTAAAAGTCAATACGGCTTATGACCCTAGCTTCCCGCTGCGGCAATGTTGAACCCACTTCGGGCAACCGATTGATGTATTCGGCACCAAACAGTACCGCCCGCGTCATCTGCTTAATCGTCGCTGTAATTAACTGATGTATGCGCTCCGGGATAATGCGATTTATGCGTTTTTGCACCGTCGTAGACAATCGGCCAACCGCTGATGGCGGCTTTTGCATAGCCTGTTGCCAGCGCCTAAGTTCGGTCTGTACAGCTTCTTCGTAAGGGGTCATAAAAGCAATTTTGGCAAAAAAGATGCCACCTCGGCGAATTAAAACGCTCCCGATCAGGTTTTATTAGTATATTCCCCCTCAACTAATATATCCGTCTGTACTTATGAAGAAAGCTGTTTGGCTTCTGGCTGTTCTTGTTGTGGCTTATTTCGCCAGCACCGGTTTTAAATCGACTCATACCGTCGTTGCGGCATCGGAAACAACCAAAACAGCCGCCAAAGCTAAGAGGTTTACCAGACTTGACATTTATGATCAACTAAACTTGGCACAGTCTGGTTTACAAAAAGATGTTTTTGAGTATGCACTGCGGGGATGGCAGAAAATGGATACAACAAAATCGATCTTGTCGATTGTTGATCTAAGCCAGCCATCGAACAAGAAGCGGTTGTACATCGTTGACCTGACCAACAGAAAGCTTTTGTTCAACACGTACGTATCACACGGTCGTAATTCCGGTGATCTCGTAGCCAGCCGATTCTCCAACATTAATTCGTCGTTTCAGAGCAGTCTTGGTTTCTACCAAACGCTTAGTACATACATGGGCAAACACGGTTTGTCGCTCCAATTGAAAGGATTGGAAAAAGGCTTCAACGATAATGTTTATAATCGCAACATTGTACTGCACGGAGCAGATTACGTGTGCGAGGACATTATCCGCAAAACGGGCCGCTTGGGCCGTAGCCAAGGTTGCCCGGCCGTACCTTATGCGCTGTCAAAGCCGATTATCGAAGCGGTAAAAGGTGGTACCTGCCTGTTTGTTTATTCGCCAGACCCTAACTATCTACATAAGTCTGCGTTTCTGGCCGAAGCCCTGACCGATAAAGCTCCACTGCTTTAATTGCGGAGAACCATCAGGCTCACATACTAACTCGTAGAGGGCTGGTCTTTTTAGGCCAGCCTTTTTTAGTGCTATACCTACTCTAGTTGACTGCCGGCTACCCTCAAATCGCCTGTTAGTCAGGTTTGACAATCTGACTAAAGATTATGTTATCGGCGGGGATGCCCGGTTCAAAAACTGACACCACGACCAAGTTCCTCAACGCAATTTGCGAATCAGTAAGCTCTTCCGAATGGGGGTAATCTGGGACCACTAACAGCGCAGCAATTGCTTATTCTTGGCATTAAAAACACGTCGTACACGCTAAAAAAATAGCATATAAGTGAGCTAAAAACGCCTATAATTTTGTTCTATTACTAGAACGTAAACAACTCATTTTAAAAGAAATGCAATCAATAAATCTGCCTCAATTAGCACCCAACGCGACCACTACACGTACAACCCGTCGGAAAGCCAATGGTCCTGCCACGGCGGCTTTGTTGATTCAAATGGCGACCGAAATCCTGGCTGCTTCTCCAACACTTCGCCAGAAAGCAAACATCACCCTGACGGATTTGTCCGCAGCAGACAAAGTGCGTAAAGAATTGCTGAAAAAGTGATAATGAACGGAATAAACCTCGTTCATGCGACGAGGTTTATTGTTCCAGGTGACCGACAAAACTAGCCTGAAAGCAGTTGGCAATTCTTATTAGCTATCAAGCATTTTTGTTACCGTAAATTATTTTCCGTAAATAAATATTGTTTCAATCTTACTTTTAACGATATTCGTACATAGGTTAATCTCATTTATAGGGAGATGAGGTTAGTTCTGAAGGTGATAATGCCAGATTGCACTGCGGTCTGGCATTTTGTATGTATTGACTTTGTACAGCTTATCGGGATTAGAAAGTCGGATTGACATGGCCAGTAACGTGCAAAGAAGCCATGTGCGGAATCCTTAATCAGCTGATTTTTAAACTTTCCTATTAGCGTTGTCTACAACCTATCCGTCCAATAATAAAGTACCTTATTTTAGAACCGCTGGCAGGATATACTCCTCCATCATTCGATCCACTTGCGGGTGCGCATAGGGGGTATTATAAGCGGTTGCCGTTACGACAATCACCAAAGGCTGATTTTGCATTATAAATATTTTATTCCCACCATTTCCAGCGCAGTAATACGTTTCATACTCGTTGCCACCTACGTGGTATTTTTTGTTCCAGAATAGATAGCCATAATGTTCGTCGTTACGACCGGGGATTGCCTTGTATTTGGTAAACGTTTTGGCTACCCATTCAGCTGGAAGAATCTGTTTGTCCTTCCATTTTCCGCCATTTTTGTATAACTGCCCGTACTTCGCAAAATCGAGCGCATTCATTTGAATACCACCGGCTGTACTTACAACGTGCTGCGGAGTATACTGCCACTTGTAATTGCTGATACCCAGCGGACTAAATAGTTTTTGCTTAGCATAACTGTCCAGATTGTCCGGAACAAGCTTGTTTAAGACATCACCCAAAAGGACCACACCCGCCGTAAAGTAGTGCCACTCCCCCTTGAACTTGCCAGGATTGACAGGTAGGTCGAGCACAAACTTTACCCAGTTGGCAGTTGGGTACATTTTCTCTTCGTTCCCAGGTGAATCGATTTCGTTGTCGTCCCCCTCAAAGGCAGAACTCATCGTCAACAGCTCTTTCAGGGTAGTCTGCGCTTTCGCGGTTGAGTAGTTCGGGCAGGTTTTCAGTTGATAGAAATTGGCCAATACCTGATTCTCGCTTTTGAGGTAGCCCTCGTACTGAGCAATCCCCGCTAAACTGGACGCGAAGGACTTTCCCACCGAACGCACGTCGTGCAGTGTGTTTCGATTAGCTTCATTGAAATATTCTTCTACAAGCAGATTACCGTTCTTTATAACGACCACACTGGTGATGTGCCTGAATACATCGGCCTCGATATTACCCTTGAGTTCTTTGATTTTGCGCGTGTCAAAGGGCTCACTAGAAACGGGCAGCCCATTGTAAGGCTTAGGCACTGCCAGCTGGATGTCGGCCAGGTTTAAAACAGGCTTTCGCTTCACGTCCAAGGCTAATTCACCAACCGCAATAGGCTCCCCCACTTTCACATCAATCAGCTTGACGTAGGGTTTAATCTCCAGCTTGAATACATGGTGACCTTCGGTTAAAGCACTGTCGCCCCCGTTGCGCATAAACCGGTTCCAGGCGGATTGGCTCCACCACGCACCTTCATGCTGATTATCAATTAAGGGTTTACTGATTACCGTCTCCCAGTCTTTAATTCGGGCGTAAGGTGCTCCCGGATGCAAATTGCTTTGATAGATCAGTCGGTTATCGACGTAAAATAAAAATTGATAATTACCCACTTTAGCCAGGGAGTCAGCTTGTAACGTAGGGGCTAACGGATGCAGGTAATTGGTTAGTGAGTTGCCCATGAAGACCGTCATGAACAAGTTGCTTTTGTTGGTAAGCTCGTACGTATCGAGAAAATCACTTGCCTTCAGTTCCTCAGGCGGTGTCTGCTTACTCGTAAAAACGATCCTGCCGATCGCGGCCTTATGAACAGCAGATGTGATTCCCTGGCTTTTGACCAGATCGTCCGATTGGGCGTGTAGCCCCCTGCTGGTAACCAGTAAAATGGATAGAAGTAAAAAAGGCCGAATGAACATGATTGGGAGATCGTAAAGTCTGCCTCAAATATCTGCAACTGGGTGTTTCAGAAATAGAACAGAATTAACCTAGGCGGCTTAGCCTACTATAAGTTGTCGATACTGGAACGGAGTGATCCCATAATGCGCTTTAAAAGACCGGATAAAATGGCTTTGATCAGCAAAACCGCACGAAAAGGCAATATCCGTCAAAGCAACGCTCGGCGTGAACATCAGTCGCAACGCTTTTTGAAGCCGTATCATACGAACATATTCACCAAAATGGCAACCGAAGTAGCCGGGAAACTGGCGGCAGAGATAAACCGGGTGAATCGATAAATAGCCCGCGAGCCGCTCTAACGTCCACGGTTGTTCCGGTGCATCATGCAATAAATCCCTAAGTTGGGTTACCCAGACGGGCTTTTGCCGGTGAATTTTGGTTGGCACTGGCTTTACTTCGCTGAGCAGTTGGACAAGCAGCGAATTGATGGCTGTACGTTCTCCACCCGCACACAGTTTGGCTTCTTTAAGAATACAGTACATGAGTGTTTTAAGATGCGGATCGGGTAAATTCATACTACCCTGCAAAGCGGCAGTAGGAAGGTCATACGCGTTGAACCAATCAGCATTGATTTCTACGTGAAAGCCGCGTGTATAGCCTTTGGGTTTGGTGTTGTAGTGAGCCTCCTGCCAATTGTGAAACAAAAGACTACCGGCTCCGCAGTGGTATGTTTCTTTTCGGTTACCTTCCAGCACTTTTCCCTCCAGGACGAAGGTAAAGTAGGGATTCTCATGAAAATGCCAATCGACCCTGTCGTGGGTATACTCGGTATCCGTTAACGTCAGGCCACCAAGCCTGACCGTTTGGTTTGTCAGGCCGTAGAACTGGCCGTTTGTCAAAGCGTTCATAGATCACTCAGGATGGATTCACTACTACCTACTATCCGAGCACAGCAGCCTCTTATTTAGCCTACCGCATCAGACTTGACTTCTGCCGGTCCAACGTAGCCAGACACGAAGCTAACCTAATTTCTTATTCATTTTTGCAAACGTATCAACAGCAAGCTGCTCAGCGAAGGCAGCCAGTACGGAGCACTTGGGTCTTGCACCCGCCTTTACCCAATTCTCATGTTGCGTCAACTAGGCTTTCTTGGGAAGCTAGGCATAAAAATGCCCAGTAGCTGCGGTCTACCAGGCATTTTTGAATCACTATACGCTTTATTATGGTATCTAGAAAGCCAGATTCGGCTTAATAGTCTGACTTATTCAACGCTTTCTCCCACTCTTGTTTTAGTTCGTTCAAACAAGAGCCTGGTAGCTGTCTGGCTAACCCATGATCAGATTGAGATGAGCCATTGCTTACCTGAATGGCAGTATGTAGTTGCCCTACCAATTCGATAAGTTGCGATTGCTCCTCTGAATCAGCAAGATGAATATACTTTGCAACAAAACTAAATGCGTACCGCTCTAAGGCGTCCCCCGGTGATGGCATAAAGCTTCTAAGTTATCAGAACAAATTGTATAGGTTTATGGCGTTTGTAAACTTCTCTGTTAAGTTAATCTATTTTTCATCACTGTTTACTCGTTTCGTTCGGATTCGAGCTGTTGTTTAATATCAAGGCACCATTGAAGAACAGTTTGTGTATGTTCAATCAGTTCTAGCGCTTCCAAAGCAAGATCTGCCTCGTCCTTAGAGGTCCTTATTCCTTTCTCTAGGTTAGTTAATCCGTATACTATTTTTTCCCTCAAGCGAATAAGCGCGATCAGTTCGTTTCTTTTATCACTGTCCGCTGGCTTCGTTAGGCAATAGATAGTTGTTTTCTCATCGATTGCGTCTTGTAAAATCGAATTCCAATGCTGAAGTTGGTAAACAGCCTCCACCCAGTCGCTAAGTACGCCTGACAACGGCTGACTCGTAGAATCATTGGTAGAGTGAATATTTCGCTTATTCATGATGCTTTTGGATGGATAGTCCCGTTTAAGGTTAGCTAGTGTCTTATCTGTTAGCAAATAATACAAACTTTTTCCGTATTAACTAATTAAAAATCAAATTATTAGTGAAATTTTTACATAATATATAATTAGATATTCTCAACAAAATACTACAAGTTACATAAATGAAGTATTGTTAATAAAATACATTAATCAGTACTTTCCTCACCTGAAACAGGCAGCGTTTCAGTTTATTCCAGCAGTTCTTCCAGATTGGTTCGGGCCACAGCTAGTGCCGATATAACCACCCGAATCTGTTCCCAGATCGCTTCTGTATCCGCAGGATCGCTCTCCTCTTCAATATCACTTACCAGACGCTCCAGATCACCGTCAATATTGAGTAATTGGCTGGCCAGCATGGCGAGGGCTTGTTTATGCTCGGCTGTCATAAGTCGGTTTCAGTGGTTTAAACATTCGTGATTCGTTTGACGTGAAGGTCCTATCCGGCTAACAGGTTGGCCGCTGATCAAAACAAACGATGCCTGTTAACTCTTCGTTGATCTCGTAACAAAGCAGTAGCCTCTGCTACACCGGTGTCAGGCCTTGTAGCAGTTCTAATTTACGGCCAACCGCTTATTGTGGCAGTCTGAAAAATAAATAAACCGGTCTCAACGAAACCGGTTTATCCTCACACACCTTTGATGTACAACGTTATTACAACTCAGGCAGTAAGTTATCTGTTGAAACCAATGAGTATTAGGCCAACAAGTAAGCCTGAACGCATTGCATCCAGGCTTACTTGATTAATTGATTTTATAAGTTTGTCTTCGCCCAATCGCTTCGACTGGGTCTTGAGGCAGCAGGGTGTTCAGTAGGTATCTGTTCTGACATAGGCTACTAGCTTGGTTTGTTCAAGACTTCCTCCCATTCCTGTTGCAACTCGCTCAAATAGGAAGCAGGTACTTGTTCCGTTGATTCATCAGGAGGTTGTGCCGAGCCGTCGGCAGTCAGACAGATAGTGTCCAGTTCCCTTATTAATTCAATAAGCTGCGATTGCTCCTTTGAACTAGCCAGATGGATATAGTTTACGACGACACTGAATACGTACCGTTCCAAAATGGCTCCTGATGATGACATAACGTTTATGGATTAGTGATTTGATTCGTGGTTTTGTTAATCTCAATACTGACCATGCCCAATAAATCGTTGACACTGGATTGACATGCTTAGGCGCCATCGGAGTGTTAGATTCTCCAATCGCTGCCTGTTCGAAGTACGTTGCAATCTGCCAGGTTATACCAGCCGGTATTCGCAAGCTTTCCTATTCAATCGACGAAAACGAGAGCAAAAGTAATTTGAAGCATTGCCGACGGACGATAACAAATCGCACAAAAACTATAACATTTGTCCCAAACAGAGCAGAATAGCTATTTTTTTCAGCTAAAAGAGAGATTTTAGCGTGGAGGTATGGATGAAAAAGAAACGGCACTTGATGATTTTTCCATACGGCATTGGCTACCTGTTGATTAGTGTACAGGAGCTCTTCGGTGCAATAAAAACCGCCCGGTATCAGCACATACCAGCCACCAACCCGGTCAGGTCAGATCGAGGTGGCCAATGCGTATCAACAAGAATGCGCAATTTTATTGTCATGCAGGAAGCCTAGCATGAGCTGGACTACACCATAAAGACTTAGGGATGGAGGCCTGCGCTGGCAACCCGGTCGTCGCTGGGCTACCACAGCCCTGACCAATTTAGTTGGACTACCAACGCGGCTGGTTTATTCTACCAATCGGACCACTTTCACTTTCGCAGTATTTTCTCCATCGCCTTTCCTTTTGCCAATTCATCAATCAGCTTGTCCGTATAGCGAATCTGCTGCATCAGTTTGTCTTCGATTTCTTCCACCCGATACCCACAAATTACACCCGTAATCTTCGACGCATTGGGGTTAATTTGTGGCGCCTGGGTGAAAAAGGTTTCAATATTCGTTTTTTGATCGAGGTGGTGCTGCAAAGCTTGTTGATCATAGCCGGTCAGCCAAACGATGATTTCGTCCACTTCGGCTTTTGTCCGCCCTTTCTTTTCGGCTTTCTGAATGTAGTGCGGGTAAACGCTGGCAAAAGCCATTTTGTAAACTCGTGTGTTGTTCATGTTGAGGAGGCTAGCAGGATTTCAGTGGATACTGAACACTCCCAAAAGGTATTTACAAAGCCAAGCTACTTTATCTCAGAAAACGCCTTCACCCTCATAAAGCAGTGCTCAACCATGTAAAAAACAGCTTTTTGAATTAGGTGGCCCTGTTTCCCATACGCAAAAACACGAAGGCCAAATCACGGCTATCGATAGTCGTGACTTGGCCTTTAGTTAACCTCGTCCTGCACTATTACACTCAGCCTTATTCGGAGCGAAGCGATTTGACCGGATTCCTCAGGGCGGCCCGGACACTTTGAACACTTATTGTCAACAGAGCGACTAAAACGGTAGTGAGCAGGGCGACCAAAAAGATACCAAACCCCAAAGGAATGCGGTACTGAAAATTTCCCAGCCAGCTATCCATGACCCACCACGCCACCGGAGCAGCCAGCACAAAGGCAAAACTAATCAGCCGCACAAACTCCCGGCTGAATAACCACAGAATGCTGCCGATGCTAGCCCCCAATACTTTTCGGATGCCGACTTCTTTTGTTTTCTGAGCAACCATGAACAGGATCAGTCCATACAATCCCATACAGCCAATCAGCAAGGCAACCCCGGCGAAAAAGTTGACCAGTTTGCCCATCGTCTGCTCCTGTCGGTAGGCGTTTTCCAGCTGCTGATCCACGAATTCTGGGTCAAAAACACTACTGGTATAAACCTGATTATAGATTTTCTCCAACTGACTTAAGGTCCGGTGGTAATTGGACGATTGGAGTTGAATGTTGGCGGAGTAGTACCCATAGGCAAACGTAGTTAGGAACAAGGGAATAATGCTTCGTTTTAAGTCATGCTGGTTGTAATCTTTCAGGACACCGACAATTTTCAGCGGAGCGAACCCACCTTTATAAAGCACTTTACCAACGACGCTGGCCGGACGGTCAAAACCTAACTGACGAGCAAACGTTTCGTTGACTAGGGCCTCCCGTGCGGTATCGGAGGGTTGCAAATTACGGCCAGCCACTAGTTTAAGGCCATAGAGATCCACATAATCCGCATCGGCCCAGACCTGTTGGGGACTATAGGGCTCCTCTTCCGTACGGTTCTCGAAGCGAACCCTCGTCTGACTCGTCCAGTTCGACTGCGGGGGGCCAGCCATCGAATAGCTGAACTTAGCGACCTCCGGCAATGCAGCGGCCAGGTGGTGGAAGGTGCTCATTTTAGTACGGTCCTGGCTAGGGCTGTCGGGCAGATGAACGGTCAGGATCGCGTCTTTACGAAAGCCGACGTCTTTGGTTTGTACGTAATGCAGCTGACGAGCGACCACCACGAGTCCGATGATGAGCAGTTGTGCAATGGCAAACTGCGCGACCACCAACCCCCGCCGGAGCGAAATACCACCGGCCTGTCGTGTGGTGAGCCGACCGGCCAGTACCACCGCAGGGCGAAAGCCAGCGAGCACCAGCGCAGGATATAAACCGGCCAACCCGATAACAGAGCTTACCAGCAGCAGTAACCAGCCCAGTACCGACGGTGTAAAGTAAAAGGTGAACCGGAAAGGACCGCTCAGGTATTCATGCGCTAATAGCTGTCCGTAGTGAAACAAGCCAATAGCCAACGCCGTAGCAGCCAGCACAATGAACGTGGTTTCTCCTATGAACTGCCAGAAAAGCTGGGTCGTTGTACTGCCCAGTACTTTCCGAACACCCACTTCCCGCGCCCGGTTAAGAGCCTGGGCGGTGGCTAGATTGACAAAATTGATACTCGCCGTTCCAATCAGCAGCAGGCCAATGGCGATCAGCGCGACCAGTAGCTCCCGACCCACTCCACCCAACTCGGACGACAGGTGCATGGTGCTGAACAACACAGCTGGATAATCCGTCTCTTTGGCGTTTTTGGGATTATATTTTTTGACAAACGTCGGCAACTCGCGGTTCCAGTCAGCGGCTGAGAACTGGCTGTTAAATAGCGCGTAGCAATGCGTGCTGCCGTTGAGGTTGTCGAAAGGTTCGTTTTCGGGGCGGTTGCCACGTTGCTCCTTGAGCGATGCCCATGAAGCCATAACCGGATAGGCCAGGTCCGTATTGTCCCGATAATCGGCAAAAACACCCACGACCCGAGCCGGTATTCGGGCGTCCAGCCGAAGCGTACGACCAACGACATTCGTAGCACTACCAAAGCACCGACGAGCCATGTTTTCACTAAGAACTACCGTGCCGGGTTGCCTAAGATCATCAGGCCCACCGGCCAGCCAGGTGTAGTCGAAGATGCGAAAAAAGGCAGGTTCGACAAACGCGCCGGCATACCGCTTTTCCTTTATTTTCTTGTCGGGCCCGCCGGCGACTGACACTACGATCAGGGGCGAGTACCATTCTTCCAACATTGCCAGCTGCTCGATACCAGGGTGATCGGTACGTACTGCTTTACCGAAGGGATAAGGCACACCCCGTATACTACCATTATCACCGGACGAAGTAAACCGAGTCGTGAATTGATAAATGCGGTCGTAGTGGTGATGATGCCGGTCGGTCTGGTAATGGTAACGAACCAAGGCGAAAATCAGCAGGGCGCAACTCATGCCGAGAGCTAGTCCTGTGACATTGATTAGTGCATACGCTCGATTCTTGAGCAACTGTCGCCAGGCAATAGTAAAGTAATTTTGCAGCATGGTAGCGAGCAATTAGGGCTTGTTGATCGGGCGGTCAATTACCATGCCAGGGCTCGAAAAGGGTGTTTACGGAGTCCAGTAACGATATGGGTTTAGCGTACTTGTCCACCAGCGGACAGGTCTTGTCCGGTTATGAACAGCCTATAGGCTAGTCACCTGCTACCGTTTTGTTACGTACCATGACAAAAGGCAATCCAATTAGTGATGCACAGCTTACGCTACCAGTTTCTGATATCCAGACCCGCATCAAATCGAGAAGTCCCGCAGTTTGTTCAAAAGCCTCTGGTGATGAACCGTCGCTTACCGGATCGACCGATAACTGCTCGTCCCTACTCTATTTTCGGCAGAAACGTTCCTCTTTGGGCCTGAAGCAGCGAAAAGCCATTAGCTTTGTACAGCCGTCTAGATTTGTATTCGCATGTTGCACAGATTACTGGTGCTCGTTCTGCTATCGCTAAGTGTTTTTGAGTCTGCTCAAGCCCAGGAAAAAGAGTTTTTCAATCCGGCAGTAGCCAAACAGCAGTTGGCACTCCCGCCAACTCAGGTAATGGTTTTTGGTGTTTGGCACCTCGACGCGGCTTCAGCTAATTTTCAACTCGCCTGGTTGGAACCCATTTTGTGCCGCCTTCGTGCTTACAAACCCGATGTGATCTTGACGGAAGCTTTGCCCGGAGAGCAAGTGATGGGTCTGGACGCCTATGCTGCTTACCATGGTGATGCCGGTAAGTATGCGGGGCCTACACTAGAAATGGCTAAATCGGCTCAAGCCGAGATGCAGCTCTCAGCGGCTCAGGCACTGGTAAAAGCGGACAGCCTTGCCCGACTGGGCCAATTAACGCCTGCGCAGCGAAGGCACTTAGCCGCTTTGTTTGTCGCAGCCGCCGAACCGTTTTCGGCCACCGTACAATGGATGCGCTTGATACCAGTAGACCGAATCGCTCAGGATGGCGTTTCACCCTCGCTGGTCAAACGCCTAAATCGCTTTGTAGGTCTCCGGAGTGAGTTATCGTCAATGGCCGCCCGTGTTGCCGCCGATGTTGGGCTGGAACGAGTTTACGGCGCTGGCGACCATGCCAGTGACGTGGCCTTGCCCGACGATGCCGCTATGAAAGCAGCCGTCGAAGCCGAGCCTGGTCTCAAGGACTTGTTTAACCACAACACAACGGCTTTTCGCGCTGTTCCGGAAGATACCATGAAACTCGGATCGGCCTCCCAGGTCATGCCCATGTTTAAATGGAAGAATTCAAGCCGCTTTGCCGCGCTGGACGCCGATGCTCAATGGTTTTCGATGCTGCGTAGTGACAAGATGGGCCGTACAGGCCGTCAGCGAGTAGCCGCCTGGGAAGCCCAAAACCTCCAAATGGCAGTAGCGATTCGCGAAGCGACAGCGCCCATTGCCGGAGGACGAGCCTTGTTGATTGTCGGGGCAGCCCACAAGCCCTTTATCGAAGCCTATTTACGTACCTTCACCGACATCGAGTTGGTCTCTGTTCCGGCGCTACTTGACTCCAAACCGGTTGGCTGTCCTGACTAGAACGGAAGTAACTGAACCGCTGCATCAAAGTGCTTGCGATACAGATCAATTAGCGATTTTGTCGATTATATACTCTTCCGGCCCTTTTGTCGATCGTAAAGCAGCAGTCAGCATAAATTCACGTTCCGATTTTTCGGTGATCATAGACCGATTACCGTGTGCCGAGTGTACGACGAAGTAGTACTGTTTATTCGGCTCAAAATGGAGAAAGTACGTTTTACTATCGATGACAATGCCAAGACTATCGCCCGGGGCCTGAACCCTAACCCATCTGTTCGACCTGACAATGACCGGCTTCTTAGGGTCTAGGCTTGTTTTAAGTTCGGCAGACATGCCAATGGTCGTATTTAGGAAATGAATCCTAGCGGGCGATTGCGCCAGACTTTCCAGGCTGACCAAGCATAAAACGACGAGCGAAGCCATTAGTTTCATACAATAAAGTCTGATTGTGAGTTGTTTGCGACCAAGAGATGGTAATAATCTTTGTTGTCGTAGATACAAAGTAGCTATAGCCAACCTCACTGAACTGAGTGGTCAGATTTATCCATAAGCATAGTCTTACCGGTTTCTAATACCCAAAAACAACGCTTCATTAGACCTGCTCGGTTATTGGCAACCGTGTTAATCAATCTGATTACTGTATAACCGGACTTGCGCCAACCTGAACTTATTCACGCAGATACTTGCGAAGGGCTTGTATGCCTAAAATGCCCAGCGTTATACCAACTACGTAAGCGATTAGTTGCAAGAGTACGAGCACCCAGGGCAAGAAGAAAAAAGCAGAATTCTGTAACATGATTTGCGCTGTATAACTAATGTCATGCGAGGTACTACACTATAAGGCAAAATAAGCATCTCTTTACGCATCGAACGAGCAATCGTAGGCCCACTAGAAATCGGCGGCTCGACCAACAGGACCACTGACCGCCTGCCATGTATGCGAAACAACTTTTACGAGAAATCTCAATGAACGGCCAGTGTTTGGCGACTCAACTTAGCTTCTCTGCGCTTTTGGCACACGGATGATGCTTTTTGGCACGCTGGTGACGGCAATGAGCGCGTGCTTTGTGTATCACTTAACAGAGCCTATTATGAGGAACACACTACGTTTATTATTCGTACTACTAAGCACTGCTGTCCTGCATCCGGCAAGCGGTACTGGTAAAAATTACCTTGCCAAAGCGGTCGGCATCCAAAATCCAGGGTGTGATGAAGTCAAAATTACCAAGCAACCGGAAGATTTTGTTGCGGCAAACGGGGGAACCATAACGATACCGGTCGAGGTAAGTGGCCCCGTTACCAAGTTCCAATGGTATAAAGATGGGGGTGAGATAAGCGGCCAAACATCGGCTACCTTAGTACTATCGGGAGCAAATGCATCCTCCGCAGGACAATATAGGCTAGTGGCTACTAACTCTTGCAGCAGTGTCACATCAAATGCGGTTCAGGTGTCTGTGTTATCACCAACGTCGTTAGGCGGTATGATGTCTGTTTCGGGGGACTATGTGCCGGGAGGGCAGGTCACCTATCAGATAGTAGTAACCAATTATGGGCAGACCGCACAAATTAACAATCCAGGTGATGAATTTACGAATGTACTTCCTTCTTATCTAACGTACGCGTCATCATCCGCTAGTAGTGGTTCGACTAGCTTTAACGGCGGCAAGGTCAGTTGGAACGGAACGCTTATTCAGCTTAATCCAATAACGATTACGATCAAGGCCACTATAAAAAATAACGCTGGAGGGCAAGTCATTACCAACCAGGGAACTGTTTATTATGATCGTGATGGTAACGGCTATTTCGCTGGCGGTAGCGGTACTAATGAAGAGACTAACCCAACCAATACTACCTCATTTACCGTAAGTTGTGCGGATAGACCGCTACAAATTACCAACAGTGGTCCACTTACCTGTGCGGTATCGAGTGTGCAGCTGACCGTAACCGGTGGTGATGAGGGGTCTACGTATGTATTCAAACCCAGCGTTTTATCGGGTAGCGCGACTAGTCCTGTCGCGAGTGTTACACTGGCCGGAACCTATAGCGTGACAGCAACTAACCCTGGTGGCTGCACCGCAACAGCCGCTAATACCACTACGGTAGTCGGTGACAAGGTGGCGGCTGCGCTTAATTTTCAGAACCTAAACACCGCTTATTGCAAAAGTGTACCAGCGGTGCCCTTAGTGGCGTCACCAGCGGGCGGCAAATTTACCATTAATCAGATCCCGTCTACTACGCTGACCCCATCTACCCTAGCGGCCGGTATCTACACAGTATCGTACAGCTACACCGCTACCAATGGTTGCCAGAGTACACTAGAGCAACAAGTGACCATCAACGAACTGCCTACCCCAACGATTGAAGGACTCGCCAATGCCTATTGCCAAAACGGAACCGCTGTTACATTATCAGGAAACCCGGCAGGAGGAAACTTTACGGTTGATAATACAGCGGCTACCCAGTTTGATCCAGCTACCCTATCCGTTGGTCAACACACGGTTATTTACGCCTACACCAATGGCAGCGGTTGCTCCAATACGGCTACCCAATCGGTAACAATTAATCCTTTACCCAACGTTAGCCTAACGGGCCTAGCTGCGGCTTACTGTCAGGATGCCCCTGCCGTTACGCTAGCCCCGCTGGGCAATCCGACCGGAGGGAGCTTTACCCTTGATGGCTCACCCGCAATGGTCTTTACGCCAGCAACGCTTTCGCTGGGTGATCATACGATTCGCTACAGCTACAGTGATGCCAATGGCTGCACCAACACCGCTACCAAAACCGTTACCGTCAAACAGACGCCAACATCCCCCACGGTGGTGACCCAGGCGGGCGGGCCTTATCCGGCTGGTGCATCAAGCCTGACCATCTCGCAGAATACAGGTAATGTGATCCTGACGGTTTCAGGTTGCACCGGTGGTAGTATTAGCTGGAATGGGGGTAACGCCAACACGCTGGCAGTCTCGACAGCCAATCTAGGTACCCAGACGTTTACAGCTACCTGCACCACCGACGGCTGTACCAGTCCGCAGGCCACGGCCACCGTAACGGTAGTAGCGCCCACGCTGAAAGTGCTCTCGCGGGATCCCGACAACGGCCAGTTGAACAACAACACGATCAAGCCCTATCTGCTGCTGCAAAACGCAGGCACCACGCCAATTGCGTATAGCAGCATCACCTTGCGCTACTGGCTGACCACCGAGAACAACGTCCCATTACTGTTTCAGAAGAACTACGTACCGATTGGCCCCAACAACCTTAATCTGCGCTACGTGCCGCTGAGTCCGGCTCGTCAGGGGGCCACAGGCTACATCGAGTATAGCTTCAATGCCGGAGCGGGTAACTTAGCATCAAATGGCGATTCGGGTCCGCTGGAGGTACAGCTCAACAAACAGGACTACAGCCTATTTGTGCAGAGCGACGATTACTCCTATAGCAACAACAACAGCTTTACGCTCAACCCCCGCATCACCGCTTACCAGAACGGAGTCATCTTCTACGGACAGGAGCCGACTGGTACGGGCAGCACCCGCGAAGCAGCGCCAGAAGCAGGTAGTGGCCTCGTAGTAAACGTACTGGGTAACCCCGTGGTGGGTCAATCCGCCGAGATTGAAATTAGTGGAGCAAGCGGTAAGGCCGTGCACGTAAAGCTGGTCGACTTGCAGGGTAAAACGTTGCATAGCCAGAGCATCAGGGAAGCTAGTTCGGTAGAACGGGTGAGCCTGCCGCTAGGCAACGCACAAGGGCTGCTTCTGCTAGATGTGAGTACGGCTAGCCAGCGCCAACAAATCAAGATTTTACGACCTTAATTTTTCTAAACACACCCTCAACCAACAAGGCCCGGATCGTCACTGATTCGGGCCTTGTCGTTATTCCTGCTTGACGACTACTGAATCTTCTGGTTTACTTATCTGATTGCAGGGACAGGAGATCGATGCCGTAACGATTCGGCCCTGCGCGATCTGCTAATCTCTTTTTCGTTAGTCATTCCGCCCAATACGAAGTAAGGGCGCAACTCTGTACGGATCTAGCCACCATGACCGTTGAAGATAATTCGGCAAAGTGGCCTCGGGACTAAAGTCCCTACCAGCCTATTGTTAAAGTAAGCATTCGGCTCAGAACGTCTATAGCTCCGCCCGGCGGGCTTGCGAGCACAAAATATTGATATTCAACAGATTTCATCACCTAATAGCGCATCATCCTTTGGGTAGCGTCATGCGCGCTCGCCAATTGGTTTACGAGCCCTCAAGCCGGTATCACCACCAGATGAATGCCCAACCACAGGTCGAACCTTATGGTATCGATCAGTTACCTGACTGATAATTGGTATTTATAACAAGGCTTTTCCTGATTTGATTAGGTGAGTACCAGCCGCTATCGCATGATGTAAGTAAGATTGCTCGGTAGCTGTTGCACAGTTCTCTCTAGGTTTAGCAAACAAGCGAGGCTGTGGGTAGCAAAGATTTGTAGAGGACATACCCCCTTTAACGACAAAAATTTGTAAGCTTCCATCAGCAAAATGGGTCACTAGTATGGTTAGAGAACCGTGTCGGCCCCTGGAATCATCAACACCAATCGGCCTACTAAAAACGAACCGATGATGGCTAACGGTGCCACCAAACCCAGCTTGAGCAAAGGATCAAGTGCCAATCCAGCTACTAGCAAGGACAAACCGACAACAATCAGGGGGTGGAAAATATAGGTGCTATAGGCGCTTCGAGCCAGCTTGTCCAGAAGCATAAGCTTTTCATTCCAGTATCGTTTGCTATAGCTTAGCAAGGCTACGCTGATGGATATTCCCGTTAGCTGCTCCCACAGGCATAAGAATAGCGACTGGCTGTTCCAGCCACCACTGAAGTTTTTCATGGATAACCCTAGTTTCGTTGATACTACAAACAGCAATGGAAAACCAATTCCAACACAACCCAAGGCTAGCCAACTAAACCGCTTTCCTTCTTGGCGTGATAAGCCATCGAGCCACTTATTTTGGCGAGCTACTATTCCTACTGCGAATAAGGCGATATACTGAGGGAAATAACAAAGCTGAAAGCCCAGACCAGGTATGACCCAACCGACGGGAAAAACCAATCGAACCAGAAAACTGACTGCGCTAATCACAAGAGCAAACAAAAGGATACCGCTCATGGGTGGTAGTTTGGTGACGTAGTGGAGTGAGTAGCGTTGCCGCAAGAGTACATACAGCAAGTTGAACAGCAGTAAAGCCGCCACAAACCACAACACCCCCGAATCGATCCAGTCGTCATAGCCGGTCAAAAATTGCCCAAAGGTGGCCTTTTGATGGTGTCCGTAGCGATAGATCAAAAAATTGAGGATGGGTGATAGCACCAGTGAATAGAACACCAGCGGAATACCCAGCCGCTTGAGTCGATCCACTACAAATGCCCTGGCTCCCTTCCGCTGGTAGGAAGGCTCTACGAAGTAGGCGGAAAGCAGAAAAAATAATCCCATAAAGAAGGATTGGTTAGTGGCCACAAATAGGGTTAAGCCAAACAGAGCCGCCAGTTGGGTTGTGGGCTGACGAAAGTACCAGCCACCAGGCGCCCCGTAGGTGATGCAAACGTGGTGCAAGATGACCAGCAGGGTCAGGAGTACTCGGGTGTAATCGAGGTAGTTTATTTTTGGATGGGGGTTAGTAACTGGGGAGGACGTAGTTGATGGTAGCATGGAAGCGATGTGAAAGGAGGTAGACTTTTTAACCAAAAGTAACAAATATAGGTAGCGGTGGCTAATTGGCAGGCCGCATCGGTTGATTGCCGGTATAATGATTCTACTTGAGCAAAGTAACCAGTTGAGCTTGAGTAAGGCTCCTATACGATATAAAGTCTCTTTCATAGAGATACAACTTTGATGGCCGGTGTACCTTAGACCCCTGAAATCTCTAGCCCGGCTCCTTTTAATCATCTCCTTATCAGTATCTTTACGAGGATAAACGATTCGTTAATTTCCCCTAAACATTGATTGACTTGAAACACATCTATCTTATTATTTTGGTTTGCTGTTTGTTCGTACTGACTAGCGTTGCCCAGCCATCGACTTCCTGTAATTGTGCCGTCACCATCAACGCTGGCGGCACCTACCAGAATACGAAGCTAAAGCTACAGCCCGGACAAACCCTATGCATTCAGGCCGGCCACTACGACGCTATCCGGCTGGTCGGCTTTGTCGGTAGCGCCACTAACCCCATCCGGATCGTTAACTGTGGAGGCCAGGTTGGCCTTGGGTCTGAAACCAGCAACGCGCCGGGACTTGAGATGCAGGATTGTAAGTATGTTCTACTAAGTGGCTCGGGCGACAGTTCAATTCCGTACGGCATCAAGATTGACAAATCAAAGGCGGGCGTGTCAGCCGTTTCGGTAGGTGGCCTAAGCTCCAATTACGAAGTCGAACGAATAGAGGTAGCCAAAGCCGGTTATGCGGGCTTTTTCATGAAAACCGATCCGGGCTGCGATACCACGGCCAACTATCCCAACTTTACGATCAACGATGTAAAAATTCACGATAATTATATTCACCACATCAGTGGTCCGGGCATGTTCCTGGGTAGTGGCTACACGATGGCTGCTGGCCGGACGATTACCTGCAACGGGGTAAACAAGACGGTATACCCAGCGCAGACCTATGGCATGCAAGTCTACAACAACCGCATTGAGCGGACCAGCAGCGCGGCTATGTGGGTTAACAACGCCCCCGATGCCAATGTACACGACAATACAACGCTTTATAACAATCTGGGCTCGGTGCCGGCTGGCTGGCAGGTAGGCGGATCGGCCGGTAGTGGCTGCGACTACACGATCACGAAGGCCGGTGCATACAACAACTGGCTGCTAGAAGTCGCGCCCGGAAAAAAGGTGTGTGTGCAGTCGGGGCTGTACGACAACATCACCCTAGCTAATTTTGCCGGTACGCCCACTCAGCCAATTCGCTTTGTGAACGCTGGCGGGCAGGTACTGGTCCAGTCGAATGCTGCCACCAACACGTTACAGCTGAAAAACAGTCGCTATATCGCCCTGAGCGGTGCGGGGGACGCGGCTTATCCGTATGGCTTTAAAGTTAACAACCAAAATACGGGTGGTTATATGGGTATCTCGGTCAGTGATCTTAGCTCGGATGTAGAAATCGATCATGTAGAGGTAGCCAAAGCGGGCTTTGCGGGGATCATGGCCAAAACCGATCCGGGCTGTGACTCCACCACATGGCGGTCCAACTTTACGATGTATAACGTCAAAATACACGACAATTACATCCACGACGTGGGCGGTGAAGGGCTCTATATCGGCAATTCGTTCTTCGGTGATGGGATGGCGGTAAGCTGTAACGGGGTAACCAAGCAGGTCTACCCGCACCTCATCTACGGCCTCGACATCTACAACAACCGCATCGAACGAACAGGGGCAGAAGGTTTGCAGTACGGCTGTGCGCCCGACGCCAAAGTGCACCACAACTGGCTGAAAGACACGGGTATATCACCCTTCGCCAACTACCAAAATAATGGCCTACAGGTGGGTGGGGGCGCTGGTGGCGAGTGCTACAATAATACCATTCTGAATGCATCGGGGGTCGGTCTTATCATTGTGGGGCACTGGGGTAATAATCGCCTGTACAACAACGTCATCAGTCAGCCGGGCAGTGATGGCATTTTCTGCGATGAGCGGACAGGGTCCCTGCCGGATACCTATGTGCAACTGATCAACAACACCATTAGCGGTTGTGGCCGCGATGGCATCCGGCTATACAATCAGATCAATGTGAATACCATTGCCAACAATGCCATTACCAATTATGGAGCCAGCGGGGCAGCAAGCAACGGCTACGTTGGCAAAGCGGTTGTTTTTCAGCAGGGTGCTACGGCCACAATGGTCAATAATTATACGGTAGCCGCCAATTCAGCGGCTGGATTTGTGGATGCGGCCAACGCCAATTTTGCCTTACTTTCGACTTCTCCGCTGATTGACGCGGGTGCCAATGCCGCCCAATGGGGTGTTACGATTGCCCAGCAGGATCAAACCCGTCCCCAGGGAAGCGGCTATGACATCGGCGCGTTTGAGTTTGTCCCATCGGGTGCCCGTCAAGCCGCCAGTGCATCGGCCGACTATCCTGCGCTGGAGGCACAGGTGTATCCGCTTCCTGTGCAGGATCAACTAACGATCCAGGTTCCGGAAGGGATCTATCTTCAACAAATTGAGGTATATTCCTTGCAAGGCAAACGAATTCAGCAGATAGCCCTAAGCGGAACGCCCACGACGCATACGCTGAATAGTCACGACTGGCCAGCAGGCTTGTATCTGTATTTGGTACTGACCAATAAAGGTCATCTCCAGGGGCGTTTGGTAAAAAAATAGGCAACAACTGCCAGAGGTACGAAACAGGAGTTGTTCCGAAAAGTACTCCACGAATAAGCTAAGCCGATTCGAATCTAGAAACGCAGTGCCTAGGCACTGCGTTTCTGTTGGGTGCCGCCCCCAACTGAAGGATACCCCACCCTATCGTTTGTGGTTACACAACCACTCAACTGACTTCCTTGATTTTAAAATATGGGCCAGGTGGGGTCTATATTGTCTGGTGCCATTTACCCAGTTCAATACGAACGCCCGCTAGAATTGTCCCCATAAGGCCCGGGTCAAAATCAGATTCCCAATACTCCCTATTCAGCAATCACAGAAAGGTAATTTGCTTGATCAGCCTAACTCACCCAAGCGTAAGCACCAATCGAGTCGTTTTTCAAGAACAATACCCTGACAGAAGCAACGTGCTGTACTTAGTCGAGACTGTATTGCTATCACACCGCTATCGTACAGATGCGACAGCGGACGAATTAATCAATCGCCTTTGCCGTACATTTTATGTAGGCCATGGCTACACTTCTGCTATTACCTACAGGCAACCATTGTGGTTGAGTAAAAAACAAACTAATTATTCGTTAACGATGCAACGTTTCTACCTGTAAAACCAGTCGCTGTATTGATAGGCATAAAATCCCGTTGATTTGACATTCATGAAGTATTTACTGGTAGCTGCACTGCCGCTATGGCTACTGGCGTGCAATAGCATTAAAGATATACAACCCCCCGATCCGGATGGCGTACCAGTTACGGCAGTACAAGCCATTAAGAACAGCTATCCCCAGGCCACCAATATCCTCTTTACGACCCTGACCAAAAATCAACTTTGGCGGGCTAACTTTACGCAGCGTTCGATTAACTATCAGACGCAGGTCAATGCTACCGCTATCGTTTCGGCCGTATACAAAGAACTCGCTCCTGACTTTGCACCCTTCAAGAATCTTACCGATAAACTAGCCATTCAAGGCGGTAGCTTTTCTAAGTTACAGGGTATTGACAACGATACGAGCCAAACCCGCTTGATGCAGTATACGTTTAATGGTGCAACCTATCAACTTATCTACCAACCCGGAGTTAATAACCAGGCACTACTAACGCTCACGCCTTTGCCGGTTTACACCATCACGGATCTGAACCAGTTGCCCCAGCGCACGCAGAACTTTTTTGCCAACCATACCTCATCGCTACGCTTCGTATCCGGCAACGTTATCCAGCAAACACCCAATAAGATAACGTATTGGCTTGAAGCTTCTCTGGTTGACGGACAAACCACCGTATCGAGAAAGGTTCAACTTTTCTTTGACACGGAGGGTAATTTAAGCTGGATCGAAGCCAATGCCAACGGAAATCCTATTGGCTACACGAACAATGAGCAAGTCGGAGATGCATCGCTGCTGGCAGCGCTCCGCGCCGACTATCCTTCCTTCGACGCGTCCCCGACGATGGCTTTTGAGACCTATTTCGACGGTTTGGTCAGCGTGCGCTATGCGCTTCAACGCGTAACGCCAACCACGACAGAGACTTGGGATATAGGGCTGCAATGGCCCAGTGGGCAACGGGTCTATACCCGCTTTCAAGCGCAGTATAAGCCCTAGCCAAACCAGATAAATCTGGTTCCCACTGATTTGTTTTTGTTGTTTACCCGCCCGCTTTCTTCATGAAGCTATTTCGCCCTAAATATACCCGGTCACTCCGCGAGCTTGTTGAAGCCTGCCAGAAACAGGATTCGCGGGCTCAGGTGTTATTTTATGAACGATACAAGGGTAAGCTAATGAGCGTTTGTGTACGGTACACCAAAACCCTGGCTGAAGCCGAAGATATTTTTCAGGAAGGTATCCTGAAGATATTTGAGAAGATAACGGAACTTCAACAGCCCGAAGCGGTTGACAGTTGGGTGAAAACCATCATGATCCGCCACGCCATCGATTACTACAACAAAGAAACCCGTAAACAAAACCGCTATATTTCGGCCCAGTTGGTAGAACCTGATATTGAATCAGACGATTATGTGAATCTCTTTAGCAAGCTGTCAATTGACGTACTGCTGCATACAATTAATGAGTTGCCAGATGGTTATCGGATGGTCGTGAACCTGTATTTTATTGACGGATACAAGCACACCGAAATTGCACAACTACTGGGCATTTCGGAGGGAACATCGCGCTCCCAACTCGCCCGAGGCCGCCAATTGCTGATCAAGAAATTAGAACTAAAAGGGATTAGCCATCATGAAAACTTCTGAGGACAAGCGAAACGAGACCGTACAGAAGCTGCTTCAACGTTCATTCAAGGCTCATGAAGTAGATCCCGGAGCCGCTATTGATGCTAAAATTCATCGGGCCTTGGCTCAGCAGTCAACTCCGCAGAGCCGCTATCAGCCGCTCCGCAAGGTTGTCCTGTTAACGGTTCTCTTTCTAAGTCTAGGCTTACTGCTTTTTACGTATCTAAAGTCGGACTCGTCAATGGTTCAACGAGTTGAAGAAGTAAAAGTGCCCCAGCAGTCATTTTCGCAACACCCTACGACTCCGAAAGAGACCTCATCGAGTAACCACCCTCACCGCTTAGCCGAAACAGGTTATTTAACGAAAGAGGCCAAGACATCCAGTCGACCCAATACAAAAGAGGGGATAAAAACGTCGGTGCTTAACGGACAGCTGGTTACTATAAACGATTTAGCATCAGGGCTTGAGCAGCAGCTGGAACGCAGGCAGAAAACCCCACAAGGAGACTTACTTACCGAACAGGATAGAGACCAAAAGCGGTCAAGCGTTGCCGATCAACAGCCACTAAAACAGGGTCTTCAGACGCACCGCTTCGGTTCTAAACAACTGGAACGTGAACGGTCAACCGGCTTGACAGCGGGACGTAAAGAGATTAGAGGATTGGTTAATTCAGAACAACATATCGGTGTAGAGCCGAATCCCACTCGTCAGCCACAATCTGAGGAGCGCAAGGGAGCAGATGAACCTTTTGGTCATCTGTATACCCAAGAGAGGGTAAACGTGCCAATGGAATTGACTTCACGTAGTCGTGACCCGGAGGTATTAGCGGATGAGCGAAATACGTTTCAATCAATAGAACCTATTCCCTTGAGGTTGTTTCCACAATCATTCTCGTTCATTCGTATTCATAGTCATGCAGGGCTTATTCAGCCTATACCTGCTAGCGCCGTTTCATACCCGAGTCCGCAGAAGTTTGAGAAACAGCATCGTCGGAAACTGCATAGCCAAAGCGCGACGAATAACACCGGCTATACCTGGCTGGTTAGCGTAGTTCCCTTAACCACGCTGCAACGAGTTGTGCTCCTGCCCAAAGCCGATTCCAGAGTGCAGGATGTGATCTTCCCGAATGGGTTAACGCAGACGAGTGGCTTTAAGACCAGCCTGGGCATCGAGAAAAAGGGAGTTCAAGCAACACTCAACGTAAGTCAATTTCATCTCCGCTCGTATTACCAGTATAGCACCGATCAGTATGTAGTAGACGAGAATGCGACGAATCAGTATACGATCAAGCGGCTGGGCGTCACGGACACAACGAATTTCAGCGTGCAGACGATTGGTTTATCGCTCAGAAAGCAAATCCATTTTGGTAGCCCTCTTGTTGGCCGGCTCTTTACGACGATAGGTGCCGAGTACGCTCATTCATTTGCCGGCCCCACGAATCAGTTTTTCTTCGTTAACCTGACGGCGGGCAAACATATTGCCTTAAGTCGTCAGGCGGCTCTGTCTATTGGGCCGTATCTGGACTATAGCTTCACCCAGTTATTGACCGCCAATCAGCTTCGGGTACGTCCTTATCAGGTTGGTTTATCAATTGGGTTGCGGCTTGGACATCCGGCTCAGGTTAAGTGACAAGAAACAGGAGTAGTCAATAAATCGACTACTCCCTTGAAAGGCATTGGTGAGCCTCTAATTGACCTTATAGGTTTTTGTATCGAGCCACAAACGTATTTACATTAGCCTGACGAGTCATATTGAAGATAGTTGTATGACCACTGCTACCTACTAAATTGCCCAATTCGTCATAGTTGTATGCATTATCGTACGCATAATAAGTACCTCGTTGCTCTGCCGCTAGCTTGTCACTTACGTATTTATGACTAAACTCTTCACTAGTCAGTTTATTCCACTTATTGAGTCGCCACTTGATCTGCTGAATAGAGGCTAGCTTTTCATTAGGAAGTAGGGTTAAGTCGAAGGTAGGTTGGGAAATTTGATTCCAGTTAATGTCCCAAAGCTGGTAGATTGTAGCGGTAATCAGGGTTTCCTCACCCACATACTCATAGGTAACGACCCGTGGCCGCTCATTCCAGAAGACGCCATTGTCGAAGTAGGTAAAGAGCAGATCTTGTTGCTCGGCTCGCTTGGCGAAATTATAGTTGATCAACTTGCCCATCTCTTCGGAGCGAGGCTTGAACGGTAAAATAAAAGACAGATTGGTCACTTGGCGACTAAGTCTACCTTGCTCGTCATAAGTGTTGTTTTCAAAACCTGCGGACCCAACAATTCGTCGACTAACAACCCGTTTGTTGGCATCGAATACGTAATCCCACTGCCTTCTAACAGGTTTTTCGGCGGATGGAAGGCTTTCGTCAAGCACGTTGCCGTTAGCATCGTAAGTAGCTTTATAAGTAATCTGATTCCCTTTCTTTTCCTCAAGCAGTAATCCCTGCTCGTTGAAGCGTCGTCCGAATTCGGAGATGATTTTTTTTTCGGCTTTCTTAGCGTTGACAGAATACGAAATTTCGTGGGTGATCTTACCTGTATTGCCTAGATACTCATATTCATTAACGATTTGTTGGTCGGGTTCATAAACAACGTATCCAGGGCAACATGAAGCCATTCCTCGTTGATCATAGACTTGCACCGTTTTTTTAACGCGTGCCTGCGCATCGTACTCTAATTTAATGGAACTGGTATACGTACCCTCCGGCGCTACGTCCATATTGTGATAAATAGAAGTTTTGGCCATCGTCGGCAGGCCATTGGCATCATAGTCGGTTACTTCGAAGGTTCCGGGAAAGCTGTTGCTGTAGATTAGGACGCTTCGATTAGCGGGTGGAGCAGCCGGTTCAGGTTGACGATCTTTACAGGACCAAAGGGTCAAACTTAGCGTAAACAAGAAAAGTATTCTTCTCATATTAGGATTTGGTAAACAGTGTCAATCATTTACACAGACCACCAAAACCGCTCTTACCGCTGCACGTGAGGTAGTGAAATATAAGTGACTCTACTTTCTCCAATAGATATGCCGTTTAGTCAAGCTCATAAAACCGCCACTTAGTCCTGAAATCCTTTGGTAAAGACTGATTCGTCAGGATGGCACGGGTCATTTCGACGGGCATGGAATTAATTTGCAGAACGGCATTATGAAACTGTTTGTAGGTCATTTTTCCTGTATCACCAGTTCTTTTTTGAGCGCCAGAAACTGAAAACCGCTGAGTCTGTAACCAGCAAAACACAAAAACACGGTGTTTTTGGTGTTACGATCGATTGTTGACCAAATCACGGTAGTGGTATGATCTCAACGAACTCCCGTTTTCTAACTGCCGCTTAGCCAATGAGCTATTGGTGAACGTAACTCTTCAGCCACTTCTAAGGTTATTGTTCTATGAAAACGCAATTCCCTACACATTCACTAAGTCAAGACGAGCTAGATCGATTGATCGAAATGGCTTGGGAGGATCGCACTCCCTTTGAGGCCATCCAAGTCCAGTTTGGCCTACCCGAGTCAGCGGTAATCCAACTCTTACGGAAGCACTTAAAGCCTGCTTCCTGGCGTCGATGGCGGGCAAGGGTGCAAGGCCGGTCTACCAAGCACGCAGCCTTATCGAGTGGTGTTGGTGATCGGTTCAAGTCTGCTCAGCAACGTTTGATAAGCCAGAACCGGATTAGCAAGCGTTAGTTACCCCTGTCACCTCCGACTAACTGTGGATCTCTGGCTTCGGTCAAGCTGGTGAGCAAAAGCCAATTCGCTTAATCGAAGCTGGCTGCTTCCCTTTGTAATTAAGTGTGCCTTGATCAAGGCTTTACTAAGTTGGGAATGGTAGGAAAACTTAAAGGCTACCTCTGGTGACATTAACTAGGTGTCTTGGAAAAACGGGTCTTTAATGAAACGGCTTATCAACAAGTATTTATCCCCAAATTTTGTACTTTAGCTAATAGACTAGTAGTTCGTCTCCCTCGCTCGTATGAAGACTTGTTACCTTATTAGTGGCCTGCTACTGCTTAACGCCCTGGTAGCTAAAGCACAGTATAATGAACTTAGTACGCAGGTTGGGAGTAGTTTATTCGCTTTCCATGGCGATCGAGTCGTTCATCAATCGTTCTTTACCATTCTTCGAGAGTCTACCCCCGCCACTGTTGGTTCACCTTCCTATACCAATGACCCCTGGAGTAGCCGCAGTAGCTTTTCCTGGACGGTCAGTATGCAGGCGCAACATGTAAGCAAAAAGAACATGATTGCGGGGCTTCAACTAGCCTATGAGTCACTAGCGACAAAGACTAAAATAATTGGTGGTAGCGATCTGGGACAATTTATTGCTTTTCAGCAAGGAAGTTCCCGATTTACCTACGAGTATATGAATTTGCATCCTTTTGTCGGCCAGCGTTTTGGCAACCGGCAAACAAGTTTGGATTTGACCGCTGGTCTTGATGCAGCAATTAGTTTAGCGAACTGGGAAAAAGGAAAGGGCGTAACAGCAAGCAATGACGTCTATCTAACTTATCATAAACACGCGGTTCCAGGCCTGGATTTACGGGCTCGTTTGACGGCAACCGCTTACTATCAAAATGTGGGCTTGAGTGTGAGCTACGCGCATGGGTTGACCGACTACAGTGCGGGTTCGATGGGAAGAGTGGGTTCAGCGACGACTAGTCAAGTCTGGCGAATCAGTGCCAGTTATCGATTACTGGAATAAAGCCTTTTTGCAGCCGTACGGCGATCTGTAGCTACACCACCTACATAACAGTAAACTCTTACTTACCCTTAACGCTATGTCAACTCGTTCTTTTCACATTCTTACCTTTTGGCTACTAACGACTACCCTGGCTAGCGCCCAGACGCTAACCAAAGCAAACTACTTTGGCGTTCGAGCCGGATATCTCAGAGCATCCACTAGTGTCACTAGCTCTCGCAGTGATATGAGGTTCTTGGGCGTTGCTCCCCTAAATAGCTTTTACGCAGGCGCTTTCTATCAGCATACATTGTCTGCTTTACTAGTGTATCGAGTAGAGATAAACTATCAACAAAAGGGGATTGAGTATCAACTGCCGAATGGCGATCTGGTCAGTCGGCAAAAATTCTATTATGCCAGTTTGACGCCCTTAATTGGTATTACACCCATTAAAGGCGTCGGTCTTTTTGTGGGTCCAGAAGCGAATGTTTCTCTAGGCCAAAATGTAAGAAGTAACAATGCGGCCCCCATCGAAGTAGGCATCAGTAGTCGCCTATCATACCATTATCGATGGCTTGGTTTAGAAGTAGGTTATTTTAAAAGCCTGAACGAATTTACATTCTTGGATTTAGGAGCCCGCTTTGGGTTTACCAGCCAGACTTGGCAGGCTGGTCTATCGTTTGTTCCTGGTCTACTGAAAAAAGAGGGCCGGTAGTAGTTGGCAATAAAGTGCTCTTATCTGAGACCATAAAACTTTCGTGTGTCCGCTCCTTACTGTCAATACCAGCGCCCGCATTTGTGCCGCTCGATCTAGTAGCTTTCTTAATAGTTGATAGGATAGGGCAAAATTCCCGCTAGCAGACGCCAGCGGGAATCACGTATCAGCTCGGCTAACTAACGGCGTCTATCTCGTTATGTATAGCCTTGTTCACACGTCGCCGATACGATGCACTAAATACGGATTGGTTAGTTAGCCTGGATTACCTTCTATTCAAAATACGGGGAATACCCCAGTCAAAGCGGAGAAATACCCCGTTTAACGGAATGGCTAAAGCGTAACGTGTGCTGATGGCCATCGAAGAGGATACTAAGTTCTGGAGACGTGGATCGTTGAAAGAAGCCTGACTGTTACCTACCCGACATATTTAGGTGATCCGGTAACCTTGTCTTGATAAAGTCAGCCATAAAAGTGGATCAACTGACTTAAGGCGCTCTATTCACGTTACTCGCTAAAGCAGGTAGTAGCTTTCACCGTATGTAACTAATATGAAGTCCGCTATCGCATATTTACGATAGCGGTACGATTACTCTACGATTGCAGTGCGACCAACTAAAACAGTAAAAACAAGTAAGCGCATTTTTGACTTTTCGCTTCCTGTCTTTACCACCGATGACTTCAAAACCGCCTAAGCACTGCTTATCAAACAGGCTTAAACTTCCGTAAATATGCGGAAGTGACAGATCGATTCGCCTTTTCGCTCTCAATAAGTCATGAATAAGAGCAATGCGTAGGCATAGAATCGCAAAATTAGCCCCGTCACGCGACGATCTACAACAGAACGCATATCTCATCTGAACATAGAATGTGTCTTAAATCAAACGTTTTTCTATCAACTGTACAAACGACCTGTCAACCGCTAGTACCGCAACACATGCTTTGTTTGCCCCTATATTGCTGCTTTGCACAACATCCTTAGGCTTCCTGGTACAAATCAAAATCATCTCCCCGTAACTGCCTGCCCATTGTATTGTCCAGATCTCGATACCGTTTTGACCAAAGCTGTTTTTCGTAGTAGGTGTCCTCTAGCGCATAGCGAAAAACAAACCAACCATCGACTAGGTACAACTTCCGGCAGCGTTTAGCGGTGACTGGACAAACAAAGTAGAATACTTTTCCTTTTCCCAGATTGCTCGGCGCAATCAACAGATCAATGCGGTGCAACTGCCCTTCCCTCGAAACGAGTAGCGCAGCATAATGCATTTTGCCTTCAGGCTGGCGGCAATGTCGATCGTGGCGATTCGTTCACCATGATGACTCCATCCAAGCTGGTGCGTCTTGCCGTCAATCGGATAGCCGGATTGCTTGATGGTTGCCGTGCTGAGGTAGAGTAAGTCATCGATCGTGGTGGGACATTGAGCAATGCGGGGCATGAGGGTAGAGTTTTCCGAATGTGGAAACCTGAATTCTTAAGAAAGATGGACACAAACCCTTCCTTGTCAACCAACAGAGTTAAATGGGTGACCTTTCAGCGTAGTTCGACAGCTCTCGACAATACTTCTTTTTATGGACTGACGAAACTCTTCCATTGATCAGAGTCGCACGCGCACGATGTGATGCCAGAAAAATCATGGGCTTGATCCTACGCACCTTTTTATGGGCTCAAATAAGCTTTCATTGGCCTACAAACGCGGTTTTCTCTCAGCTCATCGGGTAGCGAACATAATGGATATCTAGCAAAATGGACGCCCTTTTTTATGGACATGAAAAACTCAATGCAGTTCCGCTACACAGGCGTGATTTGACTCCGAAAAAATCATGGGAAAGGCTTCTGTGACAGCTATCCGCAACCTGTGGCAGAAATGAAGCTGACCGGCTTAAAATTTCGATTTTTCGGGGGCTCCACTTCTATTAATAAAGGTCATAGATCATGTAAGATGAAATCATTTATCCTCACTTTCGACAAAAGAGGTAAGTTAACTTTATGTCTTTTGTCGAAAGTGAGGATGGCACGGCACGCCAAAGCTTCGTTGCGTTGTCTATCGCTCTATAACGTAAGGTTCCCTAGCGTGCGCGCACGAAACAACCGTGCATTAATCATGGAAACACTGGAAAGAGCATTTTTGCCCTCTACACTGTTTCTATGTGCACCCTAAGCTAAAAAACGGCCTGAACGGCTTATTCACTTCTTATACTCTTTACCGGATTTACCAAAGCTGCTTTTATGCTTTGGATACCTACTGGTAGTGAGGCAACAACAAAAGCGGATAAACCGGCCAGGGCAAACATCCACCACTCAATACTGATCTTATAAGCGAAGTCGGCTAACCAGTGCTGCATCGCATACCAGGCAACGGGGGAAGCGATAAGGATAGCAAGAAAGATCAGTCTGAGATAATCTCTTGAAAGAAGCGCTGTGATGCTGGCGACAGATGCGCCCAGCACTTTCCGAACCCCGATCTCTTTCGTACGTTGCTGAGCCGAAAACATAACCAGCCCAAACAAGCCAAGACAGGATATGGCAATGGCAAGCGCCGTAAACACCGTGGTTAATTTTGCCATGACCTCTTCGCTCTGGTAAAGCTTCGCATACTCCTGATCCAGAAATTGATAAACGAAGGGGTAATTCGGATTGATCCTGTTATACGTCCGCTCAAGATTGCCTAATGCTTGTTTCGTCATGCCGGCTTGTAGGCGCACTAAAATCACCCCGAAATACTCGTATTCTTTTACGTCCACAATCAAGGGTTTGATCGGTTCATGTAGCGAGTGTGTATGGTAATCTTTCAATACGCCAATGATATGGCCTTTCTTTTGCCAGGCTGATATCCATTTACCGAGCGGCTGTTTCATGCCCATTTGCCTGACGGCTTCTTCATTCACTAGAAATGCATCTGTCGAGTCGGTTGCGTTGTTGCGGGAAAAATCGCGTCCCTTGACTACTGTTAGATTCATTAACCGGACAAAGTCGAAGCCAACCGAAGTGGGCTTGAAGCCAACCGAAGCGTTTTTCGGTTTACCTTCCCAGTTAATAGCGTCATCATCCACATTAGTTTCGGCAATGCCATCTGCATCGTCGACTACAAACCCCATCGCATGCGGTGCTTCGCTACTGCGATCAATCATTGTGATACCTGCCATTTTAACGGCTTGGTCTTTGAATAAATGATAGTTGTGGGGAGCCATTAATTCTCCTTCAATGCGGATATAGATCAAGTTATCGCGATTGTAGCCTAGGTGCGTGTTTTGAACATAGCTGGTTTGCTTTGAAACAACGAAGGTGGCGACAAGCAGTATGATTGACAAGCCGAACTGAAAGACCGTTAAGCCCTGTCGAAACCAAATACTCTGCCTGGTAAAGCGCAGGATGCCCTTCAAAATTCGAACCGGCTCCAAAGATGAGAGAAACAAAGCGGGATAACTGCCGGCAAGCATGCCGGTGAGAAAAGTCAAGCCAATTAAACCCATCCAGAATGAGAACTGAGTAAAGGGGTAAGGTATTTGCTTGTTGGTAAGGCTATTAAAGGCTGGAAGTAGAACTAGTGTGGATAGCATAGTAAATACCATCGCTAAACAAGCTAACAGCAAGGCTTCACTGTAAAACTGACCGATCAGATGGATGCGTGTAGAGCCTAATACTTTCCGAACGCCGACCTCTTTGGCTCGTTTTACCGATTGGGCTGTAGCCAAATTCATAAAGTTGATGCAGGCAATAAACAAAATAAAGAGGGCTACCCCGGTGAATATACGCACGTATTCAATCCGTCCCCTTTCGGGTTTGCCATTGACAAACGTACTATGGAGGTATTGGTCGCCAATGGCCTGGAAGCCAATTTGCGTTTTGACCTCTTTGGGTAGGGCTAACCGGGGTTGTAGAAAGCGATTGATCTTTGCTTCTACCAGACTGGGATCGGTACCGTCCGAGAGCTGCACGAACGTTCTAAAATTATTGGACGACCATTCTAAAGAGCCTCTCTGGGCCTCCCAGCTAAGCAAAAAATCAAATTTGAGCGAGCTTTGGCGGGGTAGGTTTTCAAAAACAGCGGTAACCATTAAATCCAGCTTATTCTCGTAACGGAGTGTTTTGCCAACCGCCTTGTACGGGTTACCAAAGAACAGTTCCGCCATTTTGCGCGAAATGGCAATACTACGGATGTCCTTGAGTGCGGTTTGGGCATTGCCCGCCAGAAGGGGATAACTGAACAGGGTAAAAAAGTCGTTGCTGGCACGTGACCCCTCCAGTTTAAATTTTCGTTCTCCGAGCTGGAACGTTTCGGGGTGCCCCCAGGGAAGCTCATAGCCAGTGGCATAAAAGACTACATGCTGTATTTCTGGTAGTGCTTTTTTGGCATCTTCTAGCAAAAATATGCGTTGATTTCCTGCAATTTGTAAAGGTGTATTATAATTGCCATCGACTTTTCCAGTTGCGGAAACCGTCTGATAAGCGGTATACAGGTTCTGACCGTTCGCATGAAAATTATCAATGCTCCGTTCATCGGTTACCCACAGAAAAATAAACAGGCAGCAGACCATACCCAAGGACAGTCCCAATACATTGATGAAACTGAACGCCTTATTTTTTAGTAGGTTTCGGGTAGCAATTTTTAGATAGTTGCGAATCATAGCAGGGTGTAAGACGAAAGGTTTAGGATAATCAGTGAGGCTTCTATAACTAGCGGTATGTTCTGTTGTCGATGCTCGACGCCAAAGCCGGGGATGCAACAAGAGTAGGATGTCGACCAGGTATAAAAGTCGGACGGTAAAGGCAGGAAGGCGCTGTAGCCGTTTATAGAAGAGTTCATCCAGATCACCCAGGACTTCTTCCTGTAAGTGAGCCGCCACAAGGATGGTCAGCAGGCGTTGAGCCCACCGCGGGGGCCGGGGGGATGCTGGCGTACGACTCATGCGATGCCTCCTCCAAAAGCAGCCTTAGGAATACCTGCCCACAAGTCATTTCGGACACGACGCGCTTCCTGCAAAGCTTGTTTCCCTGCTTTGGTTACGATAAAAAGCCGTTTACGCCGGCCTCCTCGTTCGGCCGTAGCATCACCAAACCGGGAGTGCACGAACCCTTTTTCCTCGAGCCGCTGCATGGTCCGGTGAACAGCGCCCAGACTCAAGGGTCTCTCAAGGCGCTGGCCAAGTTCTTCAACGACGGCCACGCTATAGGCGTCGTCATAGAGCAGCGCAATGGTTAAAAGGACGAGTTCCTCGAACTCACCTAATTGATCTCCTTTCATCTTTTTTAGTGTCTGGTTAAAGGCTAAGACTTACTGGCCAAACTATCTTTCTCATTTGTATAGCAAATAGTAGACCAATCAGGAATAAGCCTCAATAGCGATCAAGAAAGCATGTTTTCTGAAATCGGGCAGTAGGATAGTGTCCGTTAGTGGACGTTGCACTGTCCATACATGGACAGTGAGCAGATACGGTATGGGAACTAGTGAAGCATCTTCTACTAATTAACTAAAGGAGCGCATTTAATAAGTGACGCCAAGACTAAATGGAAGATTAATTAGTCTGAAATAAACAGCCTTGTATGCAAATTCGTATGCAAACAAAAAAGCCACTCACCGTTTTTACACTGTAAGTGGCTGATCGTCAAGTGCACTCGTAGGGATTCGAACCCCAAACCTCCTGATCCGTAGTTACTATGCCGCCCATTTCGAGCGGCTTTTTGTTTCTTCTGATCGTAGGAAAAATGCCCTTTCCAGTAAATAAAAGCCCTTTTAGTTCTTCGGCTATTTACGTTTAGTTTCGGCTATTGTTGTTATTTTTGGGCGAGTTGCTGGGCGAGTGGACCAGCGGCTCGCCCAAGCGATGAACCCAACCGAGGCTACCGTAAAGCTTACCTACGACAAAGTTAAGGACGGCATGGTTAGTATCAAACTCCGCGTCTGCTACCAGACCGAGCGGCCCCGCTACCATCTGCCCGTCAAAGAAGGCGTCATTGTCTCGCCCGACACCTATAAGCGTCTGATCGCCTACCACCAGACCCGGTCGGGCCGAACCGCCGAGGATATCCGCAGTCTGTACGCCCAGATCCTGCCTTTCATCGAGCGGGCCGAAAAGATCATTGAATCGCTTACTCCTTTTTCGTTTGCCCGGTTCGAGAGTTTATTCTACGCCCAGAACGCAATCAGCGAAAAGCCCGAAGCCAACGACGTGCTCGGCGCGCTGATGGCTTCCCACGCGCAGATGGATAAGGAAGGCCGGATCGGGAACGCCGATGCGTACCGCTCAGCGGCCCAGTCGCTCAAACGGTTTGTCGATTCGCTTTCGAATGCCGAGCGGGCGGAGCTGATGCCTACCCCCGCCAAGAAAAACGCGGCTACTAACCTACTGCGCTTCGATCACATTACGCCCGCCTTCCTCCACCAGTACGAAGCCTGGATGCTGCGGTACGGATCGGTCGCCCGAAAGGAAGGCAACGCGCCGACGCCCGCTTCACTGACGACGGTAGGTATTTATTTGCGGCAGCTGCGGACCGTGTTTAACAACGCCATCGACGATAAGGTAATCGAGAAGAGCGTTTATCCTTTTTCTAGGAAAGGCTACGTGATTCCCACGGGTCGAAATGTTAAGAAAGCGCTCCGCAAAAACGTCATTCGGGACATTATGGCGTATGAATGTGAACCAGCCACATTGGAAGAGCGAAGCCGGGATCTGTGGGTCCTCTCCTACCTGTCCAACGGAATGAACCTGACCGATATCTGCAATTTGCGCTGGTCGAATATCAGCTTTGCCGATCAGACCATTACGTTTGTCCGAAAAAAGACTTCCCGTACCCAACGGGGCAATCCCATAACGGTCGTAGCCAGTCTGTTTGATGAGACCAAAGCCATTATCGAGCGGTGGGGCAACCGCGACCGGCTGGCAGGTAGCTACGTGTTCCCGTTTCTGAATGATCAGATGGACCCCAGGCGCAAAAAGCGAACCATCTCCCAGCTGGTCAAAACCACCAACAAGTACATGAAGCTTATTGCCAAGGAACTAGGTGTGGAGGTGGAAATAAAAACCTACGAAGCCCGCCACTCCTTTGCCTCGGCTATGCTCAAGGCGGGGGCGGATTTAGTGTACATCAAAGACAAGCTTGGCCAGAGTAGTCTTAAATCAACTGAGTCTTATGTCGTCAGCCTGCACGATGAAGACGAGCAGACGATGCTGCGCAACTCTCTGCTATAAGCTCAGCGGGATTCTATCTGATTAACGATGTGCTGACGCTCGGCTTCAAGTACCACGTTGGCTAGGTGCTCATTTTGAATTTGAGCATTGATAGCCAGTGCCAATGAAAAACAGCTATCAAACTGATTAGCTTCAAGCGTACGAGCTTTACGTTCGTAGAGATCAGCCAGGACCATTTCACCCGCAATGATCTGGGATTCAAGAAGGGCTTTCTTTTGATATAGATAGCGGTCAGGCATCGGACAAAACCAGGAATCTGTGTGATTGATTTATGTTGCTAGTAAAAATAACATTACCTACACAGTTATCAACTATTGTCGGCTGCAATCCGGTTATAGATTAGTCCCTTACCTCATTAGCGTAGCCAGTATGCTACCTTTTGTTTCGTTTAGCTGACAAACGAATAAAACCGGATAACGGTCATGAGTGAACTATCAATTTTTGGAATAACTGCCGTTACCGTTCACTCGTTCGCTATTTTCTGAAAGGCCGCTCCAGGTGGCGGGTATTGAGCTTTGCCCTAGCTTGCCTTCTCGGCGCTGCCGACGTCTTTTTGGCTGACAGGTACTAGTTTAGCCTTTTTGAGGGTATATGGGCCGTTCGCGGCTTTATTCGCCTCTACCAGCAAAGACACGCAGACTAAGGCGTCCTATTCATCCTTTGGCTCCCAAAGCTCAATGATATTGCCCTCCGGATCGAGCACGTGCACGAACTTGCCGTAATCGTGCTCCGCTATTTCATCGACAATCGTTACGTTATCCCGTTTCAACTCTTCCACCAGTGCAGAAAGATTCTCCACCCGGTAATTGATCATAAACGGCTTAGCGGAGGGATTGAACACCTCGGAATCACTGGCGAATGCGGCCCAGGTGGTTGACCCTTTCTGGGCGGGATCATCGGCCTGCCGCCACTCAAACGTTGTTCCGTATTCGCTGGTTTCCAATCCCAGATTTTTGGCGTACCACTCGTTCATGGCTTGCGGGTCATTGCATTTAAAGAATATCCCGCCCAGGCCCGTTACTTTTTTCATAGTTGTCGATTTGGTTATTATCCACAGTAAAGCTATTAGCACGTGTTGTCCCTACCTATTAATTGAGCCGCTTCTTTTTCTAAACGTTAAACTCATCTTGGGTCAGAACGCCTGCATCCAGCAGCTACTTTAGTTTGATCAGCTCATCCGCTACACCAATGAGTTTATCAGTTACCATAGTTATTTAGCCGCAAGCGTACGAATTTTCAGCGCCTAAAGGTCGCGAAGTACCATTTCGTGGGCGGCAATCTGGAATTCGACTTGTATTAACTTTCGGCGTAGCTGGCAGAGACTCATAGGTAATTGGCAGACTCAGACAATCGTCCGATATTTATAGACAAATTGATCATTTATGTTAAGATGACATGTTTACCATACTCTTTGAAGGACTAAAAGAAGACGGATTTACGGTTTCATTCGGCTTTTATTTTGAAAGCTTTGATGAAGCATTTGAAGCCGCTAAAGAATGGGCACTAGAAGAATGGGGCAATGCTGACTTTAATGTATTTCCTAGCGGCTTTTTTACCTACAAAGACATGCTAATTAGAGTTGAATTAGAAGGTATCATTGTGCCTGGAAACAACGCTTAAAAATACCCTGACAAAAGTTTGAGAGTTAATTTTTAATTGATCCCTTTCAATCCAATTAAGTGGTTCAAAATCTTGCCAATTTTTGTTTCTAAAAAGCCCACCAAAAAAACCAGATACGTCAGGATGGATTCGTTGCATTTTCCGCTCATAATCTCCAATAATAGAATAAGTTAACCCTCTTGGAAATCCAGGTGAGTTAGCAGGAAATGTTGCACCAAATAATATCAGTTCACCAATTATAAAAATTGTGGACTCATGTATATAACTCACTTGTCTGCCTTTTATAAAATCAGTGAGTCTAAATCCCCCTAATGGCTGTGAATGATACCTGGCCCAATCGGGCGGATTAACCCTGGCTAACCAAAAATCCCATTTTTCGGGCACTTCCCTAGTCTCTTTAAAGTGATACCGTTCGGCTTTAGTAATCAGCTTATCATTATTTGACTTAAATTCACCTATGATGGTTTTTAAATAAAGCCATCTGGATATAATGGCCCTCTCTTCATTACCTATATTAATAGAGTCTCCAATTATAAGCTTGGAAAGAATTGGTTTTGCTGCGTCATCTATTCCACTCATCCAGCCGTTATTGCAGGTACTACAAACTACTTTCGGCTGCCAACTTTCGGCTGGACCAGTTCGTTTTTTTGGTTGCTTAATTTCTCGCTCTCGATTTGTGCCAAAATTCTCTATTTCACTATAGGCAAACATGTGCATGTTGGGAACGTACTTACCTTTTGCATGTTCATCAATTAAAGGTTTGAGCCATTTAGACCAAAAATGCTCACCAGTTAACGGCCTACTACCGCAAAAAATACAGTCCTGAACGGCTCTGTTTTGCTGTTGCTTTTTTTGTTTGTTGCTCATTTTGTAGATAGATGCAGTGTTTTCACTGGCTTTTTCATTACACGTTTCTCAGCATGTATCTTCTGCTTTCAACAGCGATAAATAATTGATTGCCTGAGAGCTTCATTTATTTATCGCTAATAGTTGGTTGTGACTTCTTAGTCTCGCCATCCACAAACGATTCGACGCTATCGATCAACCGCATTATCTTTTCGTCGATAATTTCAAGCTGATGAGCCGCCCGCTGCTTTTTTAAGCTTTTTGGACGCAATTCAACACCATAGCTTTTGCCACCAGCAATATCATACCGGAAATTGGTCAACGTAATTCGGTAGTAGCGGTCGTAACACTCGATACTAGCTGCATAGGTTACGCCGGGCAGGATGGCAGGCGTTTTTTTGTCATTATAGAATTGCGGCTCAAAGCTACCTGTCGTTATAATATCACCGAGCAGGTTATCGCTTACACCCAGCGCCTGGGTTGGGTTGACGCTGTGAAAGGCCGCCCACCGGCGTGCCTGCCGAAAGATAGTTTCCCGGTCAGCGGGAATACGTTGGGTAATCTGGTAGCTGGCTTTTCCGTACTGCATGGGCATAACGCCAAGTAGCTTACCGCTTTGAATTTCGTTGGGCACAAAGCCGCCACAACTGGAAAGAAATACTACAATAAGAGCAAGAGAAAGGTACTTCATAAAAGGTGTAGATAGAATGACTAACTTGTAGCCTTGAAGTGGAACCAATTGATTTAGTTACTTTTTGATTTTTTTAAGGTTAGTCCATTTCGAAGTGGTTGAGTTTGTCACAAAAACAGAGTACTTGCGTCCTGTTTTACTGGCAGCAATTTCTACTTCGTTAAGCGCATCAGAAACTGTAATATCACGATAGGTAATATATTCAGCAGGAGGTAATTCATACCACTCTTTTGTAGTTGTATTCTGGACTTTTTGGTAAAACTGAATAGCTGCCATTGCTTCATGCAACACCGTATATCTTTGTACCGGAATTTCATTTTCACTTGTAAGTTTGTGAAGTTCTACGCGAGCTAGGATCTTTTTCATGGATGTTTAAAATTTGTGGTATAGTTTTAATTATTAATAATCACATTAGCAGCTTATCATCGTACATTCCGCTTTTCTTTGGCCTCTTCATGTATTATTTGAGCCTCGCTGCTGGTTATTGGATGGGTAGACATAAGCGCTGATAAACTATCTCTCAGCGCTTTATTTTCTTGACGTAAATGACATTTTGTTTATCTGAAATGAGGCTACTAAAAAATATCAGTCAATACCTAACCCCTGCTTAATCATCGATTCGTCCAGCCGGTCAAACAGTGGAAGTAAGTTTTTCAAGTTTCCTGAAATAGCATCGCGCGTTATCGTGTCAAACATAGAATTTATTTCTTGACTATCTATCCCTAACTTGTCGGTTACATCTTTAAAAACTACGTTTTTCAAAGTCAGCATTTCATACTCTAATCTTGTAATTCTTAATGTGTTCATCTGCTGTAATTTCAACAGCGCATCTTTTAATTCTTCCATAATTGTATGTGATAAAATTACATATTGAGATTTATAATGACGGCAAGCCAAATATTGTCATGATGGCGGCAAAGCAACCACTAGTTCTTCCAAAGAATAATTGATTTATATTCAAAGGCACTTGCCTTAACTTTACAGACAAATGGACTACGTATTTTACTTCATTACAATTACCGCCTATTTATTACTGGGTGGCGGTTTGCTCAGTTACACAACTGAAATAAAAGGTTATAAACCTCATCTAATGCTTAAGCTGTTTATCGTAATAGAGCCCGGTAAAAGCCGTTGTCCCGCCCCGTCAGGTGTACGATACTTCCTTTGGGAATCATCGTCAGTACTTTGGCATCCGAATGTGGGCTTGATTTGAGTGCAGCATCAGTTATAATATCCTGATCAACGGGAGTGGTGAAGGTATACCGCTCCTGTATTGGTAGCAGATCTAAGGTCGCATCCTGAGCAAAAAGAAAGGCAGGTAGGAAGAATAGAAATGTAAAGAGTGTTTTCATGTATGGTGTGGCTATGGCAATCGTCTTTTATTGTTTAACGCCGGTTCCAATCCCGGTCTATTTTCCGAATAAAGTATAATTCATAAACCTCGGAGAGTCGTACGTCAAAGTCTGGATATTCGTCTTTGTCTGGATTGATAGATGCACATGTTATAATACCCTCGTGTACATTGTGCTTTACAATTCGCTTGATAATTAGCCCATCATGAGTGACTACGACATAGTCGGTCCCACCGTTTGTATATAATTTGTGTCTCCATAGATCGGGCTCAACAAAACGTCCAATGGCTACGTCCTTATGACAAATAGCATCGCGGCTACCATCGTCCATACTTTCTCCTCTTACTTCAAAGGCTCGAAATCTGCCTTTCTCACTTTTGGGTAAGACAATGTTGTATTTAGGAAGGTCAATAATGTATTCATGGTCTTTCCAGCCACGAGGGTAACTCGCATAAGCATACTCAGGAACCAGTGGCATGGACATCAACACCATTCCATTACTTAGGTCCCAGAATTCATTTCCTGCCTGATTTTTTGTAGACTCGGTTTCGTCAAGCAGATCCAATCCGACAGCATCTTCGCCGACCCTATTTATGTACTTGCTGACCTGAGATTTTTCCTCTTTTGTGAATTCCTCTTTTTCTACACCTAATGCCTTTGCAAACGGCTCCAATAGCTCGTCTTTCTTTATGACTCCTATTTGTAGATAGTTGTAGATGGTTTTTCTGTCTACGCCTACGGCTTTAGCTAAGCTGTCCTTACTCATGCGCTTTGATCGCATAATAGCTAAAACTCTATCTATATCTATAAGTACTGACATTCAAATAGTTATGATATTTTTCCCCAAATGGGTAAAATATTTTCCCCAAATTATTTGCCCATTTGGGGAAAACGAGTAATATTTACAACACAATTACACCACAATAATAACACAAACAAAAACGCAGACATGCATATGAATGAATTGCAAAGTGAATGTTTGAGTGAACGGTTACAGAGAGCCTACAAGCGAATCTCCCCAAATTTGAGGGCATTGGCACGCCGGGACTTTTGCGAAGCGCACGAAATCACAGATGATACCTTTCGGGCAAAACGAGTGGGGAAACCGGGTTACGTAATTACCGAGCAAGAGTGCGAATGGCTTGAAGCGTATAAACCCTACGTTAGCGCCTAACCCTGACTTGAAACACCTTAACGCACCATCAAGTGATTATGGATAATCCTTTTGAAGCTTTGCAAAAGCAGCTTAACCAGTTGCAGCACATGGTTGGTCAGTTATTAGCCAAACCGGATGTCGCCCAACCTTCTACCGAGCTACCAATTGCCTTTGATGCCGCCTGCCGGATTTTGATGATGTCAGAAAGCGCAGCCTACCAGAACATGAGTAAGATACCACACTACAAGCGGCACGGTAAGCTATACTTTTTCGAATCTGAACTACTCGACTACATCCGTAACAAGTCCACTTCGACAACAATTGACGGCAAACCAGCCCGTTCTCGTCGTCAGGCAGTGACCTAGTAAATTAGGTGTACCAAACAAGCTGATCGGATTTAATCCTTTCACATTCAACTTGCTAAAAACATGACTACTAACTGCACGCAACGACCTAACGTAAAGCGTAGACCTGTTGCAACTCAAGCCACTATCAAAGCCGACTTTGAATTAATCGCGTTTGAAACGCGAAATTTCTCACAGCGAACGTGATTGACGGCAAATGCTACGTGGATAAAATCTATGCCATAGGTAGTCAGAAGCTACAACCCGACAGCTAACCCCTCATCCCAACAATCAATGGATCTGCATCAACCCGGCTTTTTAGCCAGGCCGCTATCACTTTGCCCAATCGGAACGAATGAGCCACCCAAACGCCCCCAATCAGCCCTCTACGACTCAATCCGCAGCCAATGAACGGATACCAACTCACCAAAGCCTTTTACGACGAGGTTGAAATCAACGAAGCCATGCAAATAGCGTGTAAGGCCCATCACCATAGCCTGTTTACCTGGATCTGTGAGCTACGCAATCGCAGCGGTCGTGAGATTCTTGATCTGCCCGTTGACTACACCATGCGGATGGCTTTTATCGGCTCACAACATACGTTGTCTAATGCCATCGAAGACTTAGCCACGTGGGGACTGATCGAAGTGCTGATGAAGACCAAAGGGCAGGGTACCAAGGTCAGACTCGCTTTTGCATTTCTGCAAAAGCACTGCAAAAGCGATGCAAATGAGGAGGGCGCTTTTGCAGAAATGCAATTGCAAAAATGCAAATGCGGTGCAAATGAAATGCAAACAACTAAAATTAATAAAACTAAAAAAACTAAATATATATATAGGGGGCGTAAAAAAATTTCTGATGAGTCAATAACAACTGACTCTCGTGAACAGGAGCCACTAACAATGGCACTGCCCACCGACCCGCCCCCGATTGAGCCGCTACCGCTCGATCCACCACCCGAACCGACTACGCCTGACACCAGTGTTCGTCTGAACGGCAAGGGGCAAATGATCATCCCTGACTTGCCAACACTCTCAGCTTTCATACTGAGTCAAGGCGGCACCCAGGCTATGGCCGATGACATGCTCGACTTCTACACCTCCAAGGGCTGGATGATCGGCAAAAACCCCATGAAGGACTGGAACGCTACCGCACGACGGTGGATTCGTCAGAGCAACGCCAAGGTCCCACCCGGCACAGCCCCCAATCAATCCAACTCGGCCCCCCGGCCCAAACACCCAACCAATATCCGCTAATGAATCCCCAACTATCCTCCAACCACCTGATCAACGTCGATGAAGACCTCGAACGCGTGATTCTAGGCTCGGTACTGGCCGAACCTGCCCGGCTGCATGATCTGCTCCGGCTGGTTCCCAAAGCCAACGCGTTTTACTCGCCCAAACATCAGCTACTGTACACGGCCCTGTCAGCCCTCTACGCCGAAGGCCAAAGCGTCGATCTGATGAGCGTCAGTCACTACCTGCGCACTCACAAGCTGCTTGATAAGCTACCGCTGCACGAACTAGCCGAGATCATGGGCCAGGGTGTACCAGGCAACTTCGAAGCCAAATGCCGTATTCTGTTTCAGCTGGCTTTGCGTCGCTACCTTCACCAGTACGGGGGGAAACTCTACCGGGCGGCTTTAGATCCGTCAGTTGACGCCCTGACGCTAATCAACAGCGTGCAGGATGACTTGAACCAGATCACCGCTCAGCTGATGACCCAGGACGAACGCGGACCCGAGCACTTTCTGGCCGAGGTCCTGGCCGACTTAGACGCCCGCCAACGCGGTTTACCACCGGGTCTGACGACGGGTATTCCCATTCTCGACAACCGGACAGGGGGCTTTGAACCGGGTAATTTGGTGATTCTAGCGGCCCGGCCATCGACGGGTAAGAGTGCCTTGCTGGTTCACTGGCTACTGCATCACACCTTGACCTTACAGCAGGGAGCGGGCGTGTTTACCCTGGAAATGAAAGGCAAGGAAGTCATGCGCCGGGCACTGGCTCACCAAAGCGGCTTTTCCAACTTCGAATTGCAGCAGGGTACGGGTGTGGATATGCCCCGGATTCACCAACACGTCGGCGGACTGGCTCAGATACCACTGCACATTCGGGATTTATCGATTCAGTTGCCCGAACTGCTCAGCACGGCTCGCGAATGGCACCGCAGACACGGCATTAGCTTACTGGCCGTTGACTACATCCAACTGGTCCGCGATAGCCGCTACCCGAGAACCTATGACCGCATCAGTGAAGTGTCCACCTCGCTTAAGACCCTGGCTCAGGATACGGGTATGGTCGTTGTCGGCCTGTCGCAGCTAAACCGCGAATGTGAAAAGCGTACGGGTTGGGATCGTCGGCCCGTCATGGGTGATCTGCGCGATAGTGGCAGTCTGGAACAGGACGCCAACAACATTCTGATGCTGTTTAGTCCCCACCGCAACGGCCTGCGCTACGACGATGGTTCGTCGAATGAGCAAACGCTCGAGCTGCACGCGTTGAAACTGCGCAACGGCAAACCTACCCAGGCGGGCGGGGATGCGGGCGATAACGGTCCGCTGGTCGTGGGCTACGATGCGCCGACCAACCGTATTCTGTCGGCATCCGATACCCGGCCTGTCAGCTTCTAAGCGGTCTCAATCGACTATCAATCTAACCTGGCCTCGTACGGCCAACCTAACCAACTAAATCCGATGAGTACGCAACCACACGATGCGCCTGGTAGGGATTCTATGCCCCAACCCGAAGCAACACCCGCATTTCCAAGTGTCATCCCAAGAACCAATTACTCGCTAGTGCTTCCGCTGATTGTTCGTCACGGCAACCAGGAAGCGGGAGCTATGCTCATATACCGGGCCATCAGCCAGTATAAAAGCAACGTCCTGCGCAATCTCTTGCAGAGCTACAGCGCCGAGGACCATTCATCGACGGTTGAAGACCTACGGGATCTGGAGCTACTGGAAGGCTACTCGCTCGAACTGGTATCAGCGCTTGAAACGGCAGCCAGAGCCAATTATCAAGCCTACTGCCAAACGGCTGATCCCGAGGAGTACCGCCAATCCTATCAGGAATGGGAACAGCAGGACGACAAGCGCTATAATGAGTACTACCAGACCTACAGCCGCTAGCCATGAAGGAGCTTATCGCCATTACGACCGGTGGGCAAGGCTCACCCGTTGTATCAGCCCGTGAATTACACCGTTTTCTGGGTAACAGAAGACAGTTTGCGGACTGGATTAAAAACCGAATACGCCAGTACGAACTCGTCGAAGGGCAAGACTACATATCGGTTTCACAAAATAGTGAAAACGGTGGACGGATGATTGAGTACGCCCTAACGCTCGATACCGCTAAAGAGCTATCGATGGTTGAACGGACGCCGAAAGGCAAACAGGCTCGTCAATACTTCATCGACTGCGAGAAGCGGCTTCACAAACGAGCGTCTGCGCTGCCTAGCAGCCTCCTCGTCGATCATGCGCACCGCATTGCGGATCTGGAACAGCAGCTCAAGCAAATGATCGATTCTCAGCAGCAGGCCGCTCGTTCCTTGCTCGACATACCGCGTAGTAGTGAAACTTTACCTGAAGAAACGACCCGCATCAAAGTGCAACGGTTAGTCAACGCTTACTGCCGGGCTAAGAGTGTCGGTCAGCAGGAAGTCTGGCGGAAGGTGTACGACCGACTTTACTACCTCTACAAGATCAACATCCGCGCCCACAAACGCTCCGAACGGGAAAGCTGGCTAGATGTCGTAGACCGTAAAGGCTACATGGACAAAGTGTACGCTATTGCCAGTGCGGAGCTAACCTACGAAGAGGAATGAGGGCACTAATTTACACTCGTGAGACTGGCCAAGGTGTCAGTCCTGCAACACCGGACCCATCGGCGATAGCGGCTGATCTGATCGTACGCATCGAAGGGCGCAGTAACTACGCCATCGTTCATACCAAAGACGGTAGTGCGCATTTGATCGCTAAAGGCCTGTCGGTACTGGCGAAGCAGTTGCCTACTTTCTGGCGAGTGCATAAGTCGCACCTGGTCAATCCGCACTACGTTGCCGGTTCGGTGGGCTCGGTTCGTTTCAATGCGCTGCTTCGACTCACAACGGGCTTCAGTGTACCGGTGTCCCGTAGGCAGCGAGCCGCTATCTGTGCTAAGCTCAGCCCGCTTAGCTTCCTGTAAGAAAATCTATCACTCCAGTTTCTTGTGCTGACCAATCCGGTTCAGCTTCACTATCTAATCTATGATTTCGATGAACACCCCAGCCAACACCAACGAAACAACACAACTAGTTGTCAATAGTAAGCTTACCCTGACGCGCGAAGACTCGTGCTTAGTCGATATGATGAACCACCTGCCGATGATGAATGATACGCGGGAAGAGGTAAGAAACTGGTTTTTAGCCTACGTCGAACGTGGCGACATCGGTACGCGGTCCTGCGATCACTACAAGTGCTTAGACGACTTCTTTAGTGCCATCATCTTGAAGCTTGTGGATGCGCAGAAAGGAGGACAGGCCAATGTATAATTCACTGTTCATTAACTTCTATCTGCGGAAGTCTACCGTAGACCCTACGCTCGGCTCGGTCAACGTTCGGGTAACGGTCAACGGTAAACGCATAACGCTCGGTACGGTTACATCTGTCGCTGATTCAAGTTTACCCAAATCAGTGATGATTCAGCGCGACCATTGGGACAAGCGCAAGCTAAAAGTAAAGCCACAGTCTCCACACGCTGTATTGCTCAACAAGGCCATTGCCGACTGTGAGCAGAAGCTACAAGAGGTGTACGCGCAGCACGAAAGCTTCGATCATAAAATGACCGCCAACGGCTTGAAAGGCGTCGTTAAACACGGTCAGCGGATGCTACTCACGTTTACGTCACTTATTGACAAGTTCTTGGAAGAGAAGGTTGCTTTAAAAACCAAAGCTTCGACCGTCGATACGTATCGGTTTAAGATTCGTCCGCTACTGGCTTTTTTAGAGTCCGAAAACGCGTCAGACCTGCCCGCCGTTGACTTTACTCCCGGCACGTTGAAACGCTACCGGACGTACTTAATCACGCAGCGGAACAACTCTGACCGCAACGCCGACAAAAGTTGTCAGGTAGTCAAAACGCTACTCTTATGGGCGGCTGAGAGCGAATTGATTCATAAAAACCCCTTAATGAACATTCGGATACGAGTTGACAAAACGCCTAACCTGGAATGTGTGACACAAGAGGAATTGGCCCTTTTGCGGGAAGCGGTGTTACTGCCCCAAATGCGGGAGGTGGCGGACTGTTTCGAGTTTGCTTGCTACACAGGCTTGGCTTATCAGGACATGAAAGTTCTGTCTCCTAAGAACCTGCAACTGGTGGAGGGCAAGCATTGTATCGTCGGCTACCGGATGAAAACCGGAACAGAGTATTGTATTCCCGTTACGGAACGGGTTTGGGCCTTGATGGATAAGTACAAGGGTATCAACCTGCCCTTACCCGCACTTGATGACTACAATCCGTTGCTTCGTCAAATCATATTCTCGGTAGGCATCGACAAGCGGATCACCTCACACACGGCCCGTAAGACATTTGCTGACTGGTGTATCAACGAAGTGGGTTTATCGGAGGAGGCTACCATCGTCGCAATGGGCCAGAAGAACGCCAAAGAGCTAACCCCGTATCGTAAGACCAGACCCAAGCGGTTGCTGGCGGAGTTCCCTACGGACTTGATGCGTCGACAGATTGATCGGGTTCCGTTTAAGCAGATCGTTAAAGCCTCATAAATAATGGACTATTATCGTAGGGCGCGAGAACGGATTGGCCTCGCGCCCTATGATAATAGCACTTGACGAGAGATCCATCGTATCAGCTATATCAATATGGATGCACTCACCGGATGCCTAGCCGTTGGCAGACCCTTAAGTAGGCACGGGTAAAGCCTAGTCCTATAAACCCTATAAGCGCAACGGCGACTTGGGCTGTCAGCTTAGCGTCCCTGCTCGGATAGGCGTTGATTGACCAGCAACCGAATGCGGATCAACGTACCCCGATCACTTGTTTCAATATCCATGCTGCCTTTCATCAACTCACATAAACGCTTGACAATAAACAGCCCAATGCCCTCCCCATCGGCTTTGGGCTGACTGGGCTGGTCTTTCTGCTCGCTGGTAGCCGGTATGGCATCGCTGGGATAGGTGGCGGGGCCTTCCGGCTGGTGCGAACTGGTCGGCTGCGCTAAGGATTGCAACTGATCGGCTAGTAGAGCGGTGGGGCCAGCGCTGAAACCAGGCCCCGTATCCTGCACACTGATGATCCAGCGCGTATCGTTTTCCATCGCCCAGGAAACGCTTACCCAACCTTGCTGGGTATATTTGAGGGCATTGACCAGCAAATTCTGCACCAACCGCTGCACCTTTAGCTCATCACCTACTACGGCCAATTTATCCGGTCCGTCTGCTTTTAAGAGCAGATTCTTGCTTTTGGCCACACTCTGAGCGCCTTTAACTAGGGAGTGCAGCAGTTGAGCCGCATCAAACGACTTGCTATGGAGGCTTTCCTGGCCCGCTTCCAGACGCGAGTAGTCCAGCAGTTGATTGAGCATGTGCTCGGTATCCTTCAGGTTGCGGCTTAGCATATCCAGAAACTGCGTTCGTTGTGCTTCATCGGTTGGCAGTTGCAGGAGCTGAGCGGCACTGCTGGCAATACCAAAGCTACCCCGCAAATCATGGGAGGCTTGCCGCAGATGATGGCCCCGTTGTTTGGTGAGCTGGTGCAGCTTGTCGAGCGATAACTCCAGGGTTTGTACCTGTTCGGCTGTGGCGGTCTGGCGAAGCTGGTCGTAGTACATCACACTGCCCATGCCCATCTCCTGGGAGAGTCGCAGCAGTTGACTGTGAGCCTGGGCCACAACTGTAGGTAAAGTTTGGGGATACAGGTCAAGAAACTGCCCAATCTCCTCCTCAAGAATTGCGTAGAATTTGGCCAGTTCATTCATCAGCTCCGCCAGCGAATAGCCGCGCTGCCGGCGGTGGAGTCCGTGCTGACCGGCTCTCTCGACGGGGTCGGTTTCGGGGGGCTCACTGGCAAGACGTTGGGTGAGGATATTCAGCAGGACGGGCAATTGGTCGTTAAACTCTTCGCGCGAAAAGCTGGTTCGGGTGTGCAGGTCCTCATCAATCGAACAACGGGTTCGCCACTGATTGAGAATGGACTCCCGGAGGGCGTACAGGTACTCCTTGAGCTGATTGATTTGATCGCCATACGGATCGGTTACTTTAGCCATAAACCCTGTTGAACAAGACGATGAGCTAGTGACAACGTGCCTAGGGAGGAAAGGTTTACTAGCCACACCGTTAAGCGGGTAACGGGTTGGGGGTCGCGGATTAGTCCTGGTTCATGACTCTTTACCTGGCATTGGTGATTTCCTAGCGTTGTGGCTGCCGTTTAATCACCATTTGGTGAGTGGCGGGAGTAATTCATTAGGTAGCTCGTTACTACCCTAGCTTAACCAGCTGATTACACCCGCTATGATTTATATTGTCGATGATAAGGCCGATAACCGTTTTCTGCTCGAACAGACCCTAAAACGAAATTGTCATTATAAAGACCCCATTCAATCGTTGCCTGATGGGTATTATCTGTTGCAACATATGGCAACCGTAACGGAGTTGCCCCAACTCATTTTGCTGGACCTGCATATGCCCCTGCTCAATGGCTACCAAACGCTCAAAGGCTTGAAACAGCATCTGGACTGGCAAACGATTCCAGTCGTGATCATTTCAGCGGATGCCTCTGAGCAGGAGGTGGAAGCGTGCTATGGGGAAGGGGCTGATATGGTGCTGATTCGTTGTCTGGACTGGCGTGCGTATTCGGCTTCGCTACGAGCGATTTGCCAGCGCTGGCTTTGAGCCACTGACGGCCACTAATTCGCCTAGTCGCGTGGGCCAAGTGACGACAATCAGGAATAACGGTTTGGCTTACAACAACCCGCGTTTCGTTTGTTCCTGGCCCGACCCATGCGGCTGGGCTGCTTGAGGTGATTGATTGCTATCTGTATACTCCCTAAACGCTGCGCCAATTGGGTTACTCGATTGTTAATTAGCGTCTGGCGCTCAATCGCCTGACGCGCACAAAGCAGTCCTTTTTGACAAACCTGTTTTGCCTGCTCTCGGGCAAGCGTGGCTCGATCGTTTTCTAGTGCCATTATCATGTCGTTTTACCCAGTCGACCCTAAATGGTAGTAATAACCAAATTGGCAAGCTTATGATTATGGCGAATAGCCAAAGCGACGAAAGACGATATCGATATAGCTTTCCCGCGCTTGAATGCGTATTTTTAAGTCCGTTTAGTCGTTAGCGACTAGCCGTACCTACCGTAACTTGTATAAATCTTCATGCTCATCTGTAAGCCTAAACAGGCTCAGCCTTGCTTTTTCTACCGGAGCAGTGCCGATCAACAGGCGCTCAACACGTTTCTAGTCCATTGTGGCGGTTCACAAGCCACTTTCGAACCAACCGGCAAAGCCTTGTTTATCACCGATCGCAAAGGCCAGTCCGTTTCTATCTTCGTGATGCCTGGTTCATGGGTGCGCTGTTTGGATAAAGGACAATTCACCGCCGTTCCGGATCGCATCTTTCAGCAACAGTTCGAGCTGGTTTGAACGAGATACGTTTTTTGACCAATACCACTTTGCAGAGTTGTAGGCGAATGTAGGGCTATCTTTCCCGCTAAGAGTTGCCTGACCGAGTCCAAAACGGCTGTTACTGAAAACTGCGCGGATGCAGACACCGCTTCCAGTACGCCACGATCAGGCTAAGCTCGGACTGGAGATCAGCGAAGCTTCGACCTTTCAGGTGATAGCCCTGAACAGGCCCTTGATAAGCCTTTTCAACCAAGGCCTTGTTTCCCCAGGTCGAGAAATAAACAAACGGAATCGCCTTCATATGCAGAACAGGATCGGCGGCAATACGATCGCGTAATTCAAACCCATCCATACCCGGCATGATTACATCGCACAGGATCACCAGCGGGACCTCCTCGGTTGTCTGCAAATACAGCAGCGCCTGCTGGCCATCCCTGAAAAAACGAACCGGGTTACGAATCAAGGCTGTCTGGAGTGCTTTTTCGATTAGGTAATGATCGTCAACATCATTCTCAATATGAATGATGGGCATCTGATCGAAGGGATCAACTTGGGTTGAATCAACCATAAATAATGAGCAAAAAAAGAGTGTATTATTTCTCAAAAAAGAAAGCCCGATCCATGAGGAATCAGGCTTTTAATTTTAAAACGTTGAGTAGTGTTAATCTTTCTATAGCTATGCTCCTTTAAACGGAGTCGACAAGTACATATGTTAACATTATGCTGCGTAAATTGTGCCAAGTTTTCGGTTGAGGGTAAACTGTTGACTTTAAAGGGTTTTAGCCAAACCTCTACGAAATACATTAAAAATGATTGTGTACCATTTTACCTTTTTTGTATTAAATACTTCCCAGATAGATTCCCTCTCTCGAAACTATATCGCATTGGGTCTCATTGGCGATAAACCTTAAGATGAAACCAAGAAATCCAGCTAGTTACTAAGGGCGTATATGATTTAACGAACGCTTGAAACACAATCGGCGCTGCTATAAATCTTGCTCTATGGACCAACTCTCCGCTTCATCATCTAAATTTGCTTATGCCAACGCTCAAACTAGCTGGCCTAGAAAAACGAGTAGCCATTCAGTCGATTATCTGGATCGAAGGCGATGGCAACTATGCCCGCTTTTATTTTGACAATAGCCAGGAGTACTTAGTCTCTCAAACACTCAAATGCGTCGAAGCATACTTACCTGCCTTCATTCGCATTCATAAATCAGTATTGATCAATCCGGATCACATCACTCAATTCGAGCAGTATAAGGCTAAAGAGGCTTTTGTTGTGATGAGTAATGGGCATCGGATCCAACTGGCCTACCGACGTATTGACGACGTACGCACTCGATTAGGCATGGTTGCCTTCCAAACGCAGAGTTTTCAAGTTCGTTCTGAGGTTTACTAACGTTTTTTCTACAGGCTACGGTCATTGTCCGGACGCTTTCCTTTTCCGATGCGGGGTAGCACCAGCAATACAATTAGAACCGCAGCTAGACATGTCGCTCCCGCACCCGTAGCGGACAGCGTACCCAGATAGAGTGTAATTCCAGCGTAGAGCATCACGCCAATGAATGCGCCAATGACCAGGGAACGCCCCATCAGGGTCGCCTTTGATTGCTTTTGCCTCATCGCTACTCAACCAGCTCCCATCGACTCCGGACAGCGGTAAGCAAGAACTGTGAGGATTCGGCTATAGTGTATACGAAGGAAATTAGTTAGCTAGCCAGACTAGTCAGTACTCTATAACCTTCGTATATACGCGATAGCTGTTTGCTCTACCAAAATAGAAGAATAGCCTTGAACCTTCGCAAATATGCGAACTTGACACGCTCTGATTATCCCTTCACATTTACAGAGTCACAAATCAAAACCACTGATAGGCGCAGAAGCGTAAAATTAGCCCCGTCACGCGACGATCTACAGTAAAACGCACTCTAATTCATCTGACCACAAAAAGCGCCTTAAATCGAACGTTTTACTATCAGCCATACAAACGATCCGTCAGGCGTTGATAGCGTAACACCCGCTTTGTGGGTTTGCCCCGGTAGTGCCGCTTGGCATAAGGTCCGAAGGTCTCCTGATACAACTCAAAATCGTCGCCCCGTAATTGCCTTCCCATTGTGTTATCCAGATCCCGATACCGTTTTGACCAAAGCTGTTTTTCGTAGTAGGTGTCCCCTAGCGCATAGCGGGAAACAAACCGACCATCGACCATGTACAACTTCCGGCAGCGCTTGGCGGTAATCGGGCAAACAAAGTACAATACGATTCCCTTGCCCAGGTTGCTGGGTGTAATCAGCAGATCAATGCGGTGCAACTTGGTTTCTCCTCGAAACGAGTAGCGCAGCATGAGGCATTTTGCCTTCAGGCTGGCGGCTACATCAATCGTGGCGATTCGTTCACCATTACGGCTCCATCCAAGTTGGTGTGTCTTACCGTCAATTAGACAGCCGGATTGTTTGACGGTTGCTGTGCTGAGGTAAAGTAAGTCATCAATCGTGGTGGGACATTGAGCAATACGGGGCATAGCGGATCGAGTTTTTAGACTTTTGAAACCTAAATTGTTAAGGAAGATGGGCAAAAACTCTTCCTTGTCAACCAACGGAGTCAAATGGGTGACCGTTCAGAGCAGGCTAATTGCTCTCGACGATCATGCGCGTTATGGACTGAAAAAACTCTTCAATTGCGCAGAGTCGCCTGCGCACGATGTGATATCAAACAAATCATAAGCTTGATCCTACAGGCCTTTTTTATGGAGTCAAAAAACTCAACGTTGCTCGGCTCGTGCGCAGGCGATATGATGTCAGAAAAACCTTCATTGATAAGCATTCTCCCTTTATGGATAAGACAAGCTTACTTCATTGGTAGCGGATCGGGCTTTACAGACGCACACACGAAATGACCGTGCATTAATCCTAGCCAGGTTGAACAAGCGCTTATCGGCTAGCCTTTTTTATGGACTGAAATAAACTTCATTTCGCTCTATTCGCCTATGCGTATTGATTCCCGAAAAATCATGGCGTTGTCCACATACGTCTTTTTATGGACTCGCCTAAACTTCACCTGGCTTGTTTTGGTACATACGCGTTATGGACTCAAAAAACTCTTCGATCGATTGGGCCCCGCGCGTGTAGACTGACCCAAATAAACTTCATTTCGCTCTAGACCAAGTTTTTCGCCATTCCTTTTTTATGGACTCCGAAAACTCTTCAATTAGCTCAAAACGCTGTTTTTGCCTGTCTTATAGACTGACTGAAAAAACTCTTCGTTTGTTGGGCCCCGCCTTCGTAGACTGACTTGCAAAACACTTCAATTGAGCAGAAAAGGTAGTTGGCTCTATACGGACTGAAATAACTCAATGAACTAGCATTAGGCCGAGGCTCGTGCGGGCGCGCACGCGTGTGGCGGTGTGCAATAACTTAGTTTGTTGGAGTAGGCCTAGCTATAGAGATCAAATAAACCTTCCGGGCATCAATGAGAACAGCGACTACCATTCCTGACAGAGAGAGCTATGATTGATACTTCTGCAATTGACCGTACACCAATCATCTAAATGGTTAATAGCGCCCTTTTTTATGGGCTCCGGAAACTCAACGGTACTTTACTCGCATATCCATATTTGACCGTCGATAAATCATCAGATCGCTCTGTGTGCCTTTTTTATGGACTCGGAAAACTCAATGCAGCTACACTACACATGCGTGAATTGACTCCGAAAAAATCATAGGGAAGGTTTCTGTGACAGTTATTGGCAACCTGTGACAGAAATGAAGCGGACCCGCATAAACTTCGATTGTTCGAGGTACGCTTGCCTGTTAGCAAAAGTCATAGATTATGTAAGATGAAATCATTTATCCTCACTTTCGACAAAAGACATAAAGTTAAGTTACCCTCTTTTGTCGAAAGTGAGGATGGTACGCCAAAGCTTCGTTGCGTTATCGATCGCTCTATAATGTAAGGTTTCCTCACGTGCGCGCGCGAAATGACCGTGCATTAATCATAGAAACACTGGAAAGGGCGATTCTTGCCCTCTGTGCTGTTTCCATTGAACGCTTCGATTTTCACTGCGTTTTCACTGCCTTTGCCTCGGCAGGCCAATCAGTTTAGGCTTGGGTTGATAGGGTGTAAAGGACGACCACCTGCCGGGCCGGTTATAAAGCCATCATCAATATCGTCCTCGTCTTCATCAATGTCGTACTTGTCATTGTCGCCGTCTGTTGGCAGGGTACCCACATACGAGTTAACGGCGTCGTCCTGAACACTGGGGAAGTCCTCCGGCGCATCGGGTATCAGCATCCAGGCGTTTACCGACTTTGCCTCATCAGTTACCCAGTCAAGGTTGTTGTTGATTTCCTGCGAACGGCTCCATCCAGGCATCCGCTCGTCATCAAAGTCGTCATAACGCTCACAATGCCAATAGAACTTGCCGTCCTGATGCATATAGAAGCCGGGTAGAGGGCCAAACCCGACTATATTCAGAATCATTGCGTATTTATTGATCAGTGGTTCGACGTAGAGGTCAGGCGGGGGCTGAGTGGCGGGGTACCATTTGCCAAGTTCAATGTCTGTGCCGGGTAGAGTTGCCATAGTATGTCTGGGGTCAAAGTTAGACTTACAATGTAATCAATTCAGCGATAGCCGGAAGGCTGTTTGCTTTCTGATGCTAAACTCACCCAAGCGTTAGTACCAATCGGGTATTGTCAAAGAGTGATAGCCTGACAGGGGGCGATATAGTAAGCTTAGTCGAAGTCGTATTGCTGTCGCACATATGCGAAAGTAGAAGAGGCCAAAGTAGATTGCTGTCGTATCGCTATCGTATATGTGCGACAGCTGACTAGTTTACCACTCGCTTTGCAGAGCAGTTGCATTTGTGCAATTATGGCTCCCTCTCCTATTGCAATGTATTTGCATTTTTGCAAAAGCGCACGTTCAGCCCGCTTTACAAGTAGCGAATACTAGGAAACTTCACCTTACAGTGTTAGACAAAGAAAGTCAACTGAGAGTCACTAGCTATCAATCAGCAGCTACAGACTCAAGTGAGTTAAAACAGCTTGTCCATCAATAGCTTTATTTAAATAACAGCCTGCTTTGTGATCTTTTTAACAGTAATAAAAAGTTGAAAGTATGGCACTGGATTCATTGATATATAATATCATAATCTTTTTATAACTTAAGCCGTGTTACACCTATCCACAAGTTTTTCAACCGCTTTTTTATGGCCAATACCTCTACAGCTTCAGCAGATAGCCATACATCATCAGCCGATAACGCACTCCCCAAAGTAGTCCCAATAAGTACTCGATACTCTTATGCTTGGGCCGAGCTAAATACAAGAATACAAGCCAGGCAACAGGTTCACTTAAGCTTTACCACCTTTACTTGGATTGCCTTTAGCTTTGCCATAAGCAATACAACCGCTAATGATAAAGAATGGATGTTTGGGCATTGGATTGGCTTTTTGTTACCTCTTGCGGCACTTCCATTCGCTTTATGGAATAGTCATAACGATATAACAATTGGACTACTAAGCGCCTTCTGTAGAGAATGTGAAAAGTGGGAAAGAGATACCGACAAATTCTTTCCAGCGTGGCATTGCAAAGATCAGGGCTGGATGAATGAGGCTTTGAAGATTAGAAGATTAAGTGATTACGCTTTTTTATGCGTTATGTTATCGACCTGCATTCCCTCTATTCTATCTTGGTTCAGATACCATACCACACATCCAGAGGTTACTTATATAGTTATTATCTCTCTAATTTTAGCTACTTTTTCAAGTAGTTACGCTTTCAATCATTTCAACAAAAGAAAAGAGATTCTTAATAGCTATGAATTGAACCGAGACAGAGATAATCAATTAAAGTTTTCAAAGACGAGTTCTTTATGAGTGTCAAATTATAGAACACTGACAAATGAAATGTCAACAGCTTTGCAATTGTCTAATGTCAAAATATCTTCCAAGCCTAGTCGATACAAGGCAGATAAGATGTAGAACCCGGCAGTAATACCGGTTTGATAGTTGGCCGTAGATTAAAATGGTAGTTAGCTAGACTCCCTGTTGACTAATTGTAGGATAATCTATTCATAAGCTGAGTGATCAGATTTGTGTTTGGATTAGACTCTAAAGCCTTAGCGCCATTGGGATTGACAAGCACTATGTTATTGTTTCACTTCGGCGTTGTGTTCTAAGAAATTGAAGCGGAGGGCTGCTTACACTGATCAAGGCTAAGGATGAATTAACGTACTGGGTAAATCTGTATTTCACCACTCCCCTATCGTTGAACGTTTCAGCGAACCCAGATGCATGAAAAACGAAGAACTATAGTATCGTAAGTAGCCCAATACGGGCGAGTCTTTGGGCGAGGTAAAATAAAAAAGCCAGTCAACTATCTAGTTAACTGGCTGATTATCAAGTGCACTCGTAGGGATTCGAACCCCAAACCTCCTGATCCGTAGTCAGGTGCTCTATCCAATTGAGCTACGAATGCGTACTCTATTTTTTGTTTCTTTCCCGTTGATTGGGAGTGCAAAAGTAGACAGAAAAATGCCCCTTGTCAAGCTATACGCCTAAAAAATTTGCTTTTCGTTTCAAAAGGAAAGCTTCTACCCCTTCCGGAAAATCCGTAGAATGACCTAATTTATCTTGATTTTCAGCTTCTTGCTCTAGCTGGTGGTCGAGATCAGAATAAAGCGATTGATTCAAAACTTTTTTCATTGCACCGATCGCTTGGGTAGGTGCAGTAGCGTAATAAGCGACTATTTCATCCACTGCGCTGTCTAACTTATCGGCAGGAACCGAACGGCTTACTAATCCAAGCTGAGCCGCTTCGGGACCGTATACCCGCTTACCCGTGCTACATAGCTCAAAAGCACGCTGGGAGCCGATCAACCGGGGAAGAAAAAACGTAGAACCCGCATCCGGCATTAACCCTATGTTGACGAATAGCTGGCTAAAATAAGCCTCATCAGCACAAATGACGATATCACAGGCTAATGCCAGCGAACAACCAGCGCCAGCCGCTACACCATTGACCCGCCCCACAATCGGCTTTGCCAGATCCCGCATGGCTTTGATCATCGGGTTGTATCCATTGCGCAACGACTCCCCGAGATTGAGCTGACCTTTCTCAGCACTGATAGGACTAAAGCCTTCTTTCAGATCGGCGCCAGAACAAAACGCCTTGTCACCCGCTCCTGTCAGCACGACAACACGAACACGGTTATCATTACCGGCGGTAGTCACAGCGGCCGTTATCTCGCTGATCAACGCAGGACTCAGTGCGTTGTACACCTGTGGCCGATTAAGCGTGATGCGACATATGCCATCAACAACCTCGTAAATAAGGTTTTCAAACATGAGACGGATCTTTTAGAAACGAGTAGCAAGCATACAGTTTTTACCAGACACAACAAAATAAATGCCCTAGTAACCTGGTACCGTTGCGGTACCTGACTGATCCTACATGACAAACAATACCGTAAGCACACTTATGCTCAGACCGAGTGCAAATCCGGCTCCTACCTGGTCGGGCGTGTGCGCGTTGAGTTGAAGTCTGGCGCTGGCGATCATCCCAGCTAACATGATCAGAATGAGCAGAACCAGCACGAGGTCCGTCTGACTCGACTTTACGATGATACCAGCTACTGCTCCCACGACTCCGCTGATGCCGACACTGTGTGCACTAATCTGCCAGTATAGACTGATAAGCCCAACCAGCAGAATCGAAACGGTTATGCTACCCAGCAGGATGGCTATTCCAGGGGCAATGCTCGACAGCAGCTGCATTCGAAACGCGAACAGGAATGTCACTCCTGTATAGACAAAAGCCGTTAGAAAGTAAGGCAATCGACGATCCGATAAGGTGTCCAGTTGTAACGTTCGGACGTAACCGCTGCGAAACAAGTAGTAAATGAGCAGCGCTGGAACAGCAAACGTGCCGATGAAGATAAGGACCAGTAGACTGATTCGAAGTGTACCCGAAAAAGCATCGACCCCAAGAACCGAAGGAGTTAGATACAATAAAATGCCGAACAACAGCGTCGGCATTAGCAGCGGGTGAAAAATGACAGAGAGAAATCGGGCAAGCGAAGCGTTCAACGAATTAAAAAATTATGACCGGGTTGCCGGTGCAATGATACATAAGTCTGTAACAGCCAGTAACGACAAAGTTAGCAAATGCTATCGTTCCTTATTGATCATCGCCCAGCCAACTGGCTCTACTTGCATTAAAGTTCTTTTCTTAGTCGGGCCACCGGAATATTCAGTTGCTCTCGGTACTTGGCAACTGTACGACGGGCAATGTTGTAACCCCGGTCATTCAGAATTTTTTCGAGCTTGTCGTCTGAAAGCGGATTCAGTTTCGGTTCATTGTCAATCAGATCCTTGAGAATATTTTTCACTTCGCGGCTGCTGACATCTTCCCCTGAGTCGGTCGCGATACCTTCGGAGAAGAAATATTTAAGCGGATAAATTCCGAATTCGGTTTGCACTGACTTACTGTTGGCTACCCGCGACACCGTCGAAACGTCCATATCGATCAGGGTGGCGATGTCTTTCAGGATCATAGGCCGCAATTTCGATTCGTCGCCGGTCATAAAGAAATCGTACTGAAAACGTACAATGGCATTCATCGTTTTGAGTAGCGTCTGCTGGCGCTGCTTGATGGCGTCGATAAACCATTTGGCGGCATCAAGCTTCTGTTTGACGAACGAGACGGTTTCCTTAAGCGATTTATTCTGCTTACTGCTTTTGTCGTAGGTATCGAGCATGTCGGCAAACGAACGACTGATGCGTAGCTCGGGCGCGTTTTTCGAGTTCAGCGTTAAATCAAGTTTGCCGTTGTTATTGGTTAGGATGAAGTCAGGAATCAGGTATTGAATCGTCCCCGCTTCACCCTCAACAGAACCCGGTTTGGGATTCAGCTTGATGATAATGTCGATTACTTTTTTCAGCGATTCGTCACTGATGTTGAGCCGACGCTGGATTTTATCGAAATGCTTTTTCGAAAACTCTTCGAAGAAATCTTCAATAATGCGGATAGCCAGAATGATGTACGGATCGGAGGTATCTTTGCGCCGAAGCTGTAACACAAGGCATTCCTGCAACGAACGAGCCGCAATGCCGGGTGGATCAAACGTCTGGATTTTTTGAAGAACATCCTCCAGTTCATCGGTATCGGTAAATACGTTTTGCGAAAAAGCAAGATCATTGACGATGGCCTGCATTGACCGCCGGATGTACCCATCCGCTTCGATGCTACCGATAAGCTGAAGACCAATAATTCGCTGCGTTTCTGTAAGGTGTAGATAACCGAATTGCTGCATCAGCGAATCCAGCAGGCTCGAACTGGTAGCCAGCGGCATATCGCGATCTTCTTCACCGTAGTTGCCATCGCCCTGCATTTTGTAGCCCGCATAATCTTCGTCGCGGATATAGCTATCGATGTCGAGGTCGTCGTTACGGTCTTTGTAATCGTCTTCGTAGTCGTCGGCGAAGGAATCGTCCTCCCGCTGATCGTAGTCGTCGTCCATTCCCTCTTCTAATGCCGGGTTGACTTCCAATTCTTCCTCAATACGCGTGTCGAGTTCGGCAGTAGGAATTTGCAACAGCTTGATAAACTGAATTTGTTGAGGAGACAGTTTTTGCTGAAGCGACTGGGAAAGGCTTAACTTCTGCATGGGTAGTACAGATAAACGGTAGTATTTACAAGTTATGTGGGACAATCGGTGGCGAAATGCCCCGCACAAATATTAGACCAATTTATCTTTTATTTGTTTGAAAAGCAATAAACATTTTGAGTAAAGCCATTGAATAGTACCTTCGCTGCATGACCAATAAACTGTACGACACCTCCCTAAGCTTACTTACCGACCTGTATCAGATAACCATGGCGTATGGTTACTGGAAATCGGGAACCGCCGAAAAAGAAGCCGTTTTCAACCTGTATTTCCGGAAACATCCATTTAGTGGCGGTTTTACAATTGCCTGCGGCCTAACGAATGTTATCGGGTATATCAACAACTTTAGTCTATCCAAAAAAGACCTGCGCTACCTGCGCACGCTTACGGGCAACGATGGGCAACCGCTTTTTGAAGAGGCTTTTCTGGATTACCTGGCCAATCTTAAACTCACCTGCGATATCGAAGCGATCCCCGAAGGAACAGTCGTTTTTCCGAATGAACCACTGGTTCGGGTACGCGGGCCTATTTTGCAGTGCCAGTTGCTCGAAACACCCCTGCTCAATCTGATTAATTTTGAATCGCTGGTCGCGACAAAAGCTGCTCGACTGCGCTTGGTTGCCGAAAATGATACGCTGCTGGAATTCGGCTTGCGTCGGGCACAGGGTATCGACGGCGGCATGACGGCTTCACGGGCCGCTTACATCGGGGGGTGCGACGCTACCTCAAACGTTCTGGCGGGCAAATTATATGATATTCCGGTACGAGGCACCCACGCCCATAGCTGGGTCATGTCGTTCGCCGACGAACTGGAAGCGTTTCAAACCTACGCCGACGTTTTACCCAATAACGTAACCTTGCTGGTGGATACCTACGACACGCTACAGGGGGTTCGCAATGCCATCGAAGCGGGCCGTACGCTCGTACAGAAGGGTTACAAGCTGGCCGGTATCCGGCTCGATTCGGGTGATCTGGCGTATTTGAGCATCGAAGCGCGTAAACTTCTGGATGAAGCGGGTTTTACGGATACGGCCATCGTAGCCAGCAATGATCTGGACGAAACCATTATCAACAGTTTAAAACAGCAGGGGGCGAAAATCAACATCTGGGGTGTCGGTACGAAACTGGTAACGGCCTACGACCAACCGGCGCTTGGTGGTGTATACAAGCTGGCGGCTCTCCGCCAGGAGTCGATCTCGCCGGACGAAGAAAGCGGGTGGGATTACAAAATGAAACTGTCGGAGCAGGCCATCAAGATATCGACGCCGGGCATTCAGCAGGTCCGCCGATTCCGGAACGAGCGTGGCTTCGTCGCCGATATGATTGTTGATGAAAACAGCCTAAACGACACGGATTCGACTACATCGATGACGATGATCGATCCGCTGGACTTCACTAAACGGCGTACCTTTGACGCTAAACAGGAATTTGACGACTTACTGGTACCCGTCTTCCGACGCGGAACCTGTGTTTATACCAGTCCAGACATTCATTCGATCCGGGCGCGGGTTCAGGAACAACTAGCAAATCTGCATCCGGGCGTCAAGCGGTTTGTGAACCCTCACACCTACCCCGTTGGGTTGGAAAAACAGCTGCACGAGCTAAAAACTGAACTGATCCTGAAACTCCGGGAGCGCAACGAACAATAGGCACCGTTAACGATCATCGGTCAGCCTACAGGACGATTGCCCGAGTTTTCTTTATTTCTTAACACAAGTCGGGCGGCACGTATCGAAAGATTGTGTTGTTTTACTGCTCTTTCTTCTAAAAAAAGATGCAACCTATTGAATTAGTGGTATTTGATATGGCCGGCACAACCGTGACCGACCACCATGAAGTCGAGCAATGCTTTGCGCAGGCAGCCGCTGAAACAGGTCTGATTGCCTCGGCGGAACGGATTCTGGCGATGCAGGGCTTGTCGAAACGGTATGTATTTGACACGCTCTGGAAAGAACAGCTGGGTGAAATGCATCCCGATGTTCCCGCCCATGTTGATATATCTTATGCTACTTTTCAACAAATTCTGGAACGTCACTATCGCGTTAACGGCGCTACGCCCACCGAAGGCTGTCTCGACACATTTGCCTACCTGCGTGAACGGGGCATTGCTATTGCGCTAACAACAGGATTCTACCGGGTTGTCACCGATATTATACTGGAGAAACTTGGCTGGCTCAACGGCCTCGATCGGCACCGGCGAGGAACCTCTGACAGTCTGATTCAACTGTCGATAGCCAGTGACGAAGTAGAGCGCGGACGCCCTTATCCACTCATGATTGAGCGGGCTATTGATCAACTAGGAATCAGCTCGCCCAAAGCCGTTGTCAATATCGGCGACACTCCTTCTGACCTTCTATCGGGTCAGGCGGCAGGTGTCGTGCTTAACCTGGGGGTTACCAACGGGACGCATTCGAAAGAACAGCTCGAAACGTATCCACACGATCGGCTAATCGGATCGCTCCGGGACTTACCCGCCCTGCTGGATTCGCACGCGGTCGCGGTCAATACCTAAACGAGCGTAGAAAAGAACGATTTCTCCGCCCTACACCGACAAGTCTGTTTTTTTAACTTATGGCTTCTTACGATCTGATTGTCATCGGCGCGGGTGCGCTGGGAACGTTTCATGCTTACCACGCGGCTAAAGCTGGTCAACGGGTGCTGCTACTGGAAAAAGATCAGTATCCGGTTGGGGCTACGGTGCGTAATTTCGGGCAAGTGGTACCGTCGGGTCTGGCGGGTCGTTGGTTCGATTACGGTCGCCGGAGCCTAGAAATTTACCGCGAGCTTCAACAGCAGACCGATTTGACGGTACGCGCCAACGGAACCGTTTACCTGGCCTCCGACAACGACGAGTGGACGCTGGCGAATGAACTGCACGACCGCTACCAACGCCTGGGTTATATCAGCGAACTACTGTCTAAAGCGCAGTGCCTGGAGAAGTACCCTTCCCTACGGACTGATTATGTCATTGGCGGGCTGTTTTTCCCCGACGAGCTAAGCGTTGAACCGGAACAGATGATCCACCGGCTGATCGCTTTTATTCAGAAGAAGTACGGCGTCGACTACCGACCGGGTTCGGCTGTGATCGATTGTCAGTCCAATTACAGCGGAGCGATTGTGTCCCTGGCTAATCGGCAGCGGTTTCAGGCCGGACGGGTTATTATTTGCAGCGGGCACGAAGTCCGGTTGTTGTTTCCTGAGGTGTTGGCCGATGCGGAGTTGGTTGTAAGCAAGCTACAAATGCTTCTGGTAGAATCGGTTGCAGGCATCAACCTGCCCGGAAATATACTAACGGGGCTAACTATACGTCGTTACGAAGCCTTTGAGGAATGCCCTTCTTTCGTCCGCGTTTCTACGCCCGAGCACTTGGCCGAACTGAAGCGTTGGGGCATTCACATTCTATTCAAACAAGCCACGGACGGTTCGTTTATCGTTGGTGATTCGCACGAGTATGCCGATGCGACAAAAGCCGAAGATCTGGGTTACCATACGCAGGATTATATCAATCGGCTTATGCTAACCGAAGCAGAACGGATTGTCAAGTTTCCGCTAAACGTCCGAAAAGCGTGGGCCGGATTCTACAGCCAGACTAAATCGGAAATTTTCGAGTACGACGTAGACGAGAATATTCGTATTGTAACGGGTATCGGCGGTAAAGGCATGAGTTCAGGGGCGGGCTATGCCGAAGATAGCATCCGGCAATGGCTGGGCACAACGGCCCAACCTAAATAAGCAACACCCAATACAGTAGTAAGCTCCTCCCCACAGGTACAACGCGCAAAGAAATAGCTTATCGGTCAGAACACGCTGGCTCTGACCGGTAAGCGTAGAACTTATTATGCCATCTTATGCCATCAGATCGGGCAGTTTGAGCGCGCTTTTCTCGTGTCCCTGCGCGTAAATAACGAGTGACTCGGCGGGTACCGTAACGGCTACATCACCAGACCATTCTTCAGGCGCTGAGCTAGGTTGTGCTTCCTCTGACGACTGCCATTGTGGATCAGCCGAATCGAGCAGTTTTTGCCACCGTCCGTTTTTAGGCTGCGCAGTCAGTTGCAACACCTGTGGTTCTTTGTCGAAATTCATTAAACACAGCACATGCTGATCATCGTACCAACGATGCAAAACGAGTACCTGCTGACTATCGCAGGCGTTAACAGTCATCTGCTTACGGTTCAGCTGGCGCAGAGCAGGTAGTTGCTGACGCAAGGCAATGAGGGTTTGATAAAACCGCAGCATCGTCCGGTGCGGTTGCTGTTCAATCAACTCCCATTGCAGCTTCGACCTTAGAAACGTTTCTTCCTCCTGCGGATCGGGAACCTCACCCTCCGAGTGAAACGCTGCAAACTCCTGCTTACGTCCCTCCCGCACGGCCTCTACAAGATCAGGTTCCAGGTGATTCGCAAAGTACAGAAACGGGTTTGTTTCGCCCCATTCTTCGCCCATGAACAACAACGGAATGTACGGGCTGACCAGTACGGCTCCAGCCATCAGCTTCGTGGTGTTAAAGCTGTACAATTGACTGGATCGCTCACCCAGCTTGCGGTTACCAACCTGATCGTGGTTCTGCGAAAACACAATGAACTGTTTGCCCGGATTGTGTTCGGCTCTTGTGCCAAAAAGCCGATGCCGGACTTCGGAAAACTGTCCGTCATAAACGTAGGCATCCTGGTAGGATTTGACCAGATGATCAAGCCCTTCAAAATCCGCGTAATAGCCAATCTTGTCCTCCCCTACCGCAACACGCAGCGAATGGTGAAATTCATCGATCCACTGAGCATCCATACCATATCCGTTCTCTGCTATCGGATTGATGTAGCGGGGGTCGTTCAGATCGCATTCGATCATGAGGTAATGCCGACGCCCCGTTGCTTCCATTAATCGGTCAACCTCCTGTCTAAGCTCCTGAAGGATATGGACGGGACCACTGTCTTTGATCGCGTGAACGGCATCCAGGCGTAGCGCATCGATATGGAAGTCGCGCAGCCACATAAGGGCATTTTCGATGATGTATTGTCGCACGCCATCGCACCAGGTATTGTCAAAGTTAACCGCTTTCCCCCAGGGCGTGCAATACGTATCGGTTAGATAAGGACCAAACTTATCCAGGTAATTGCCCTCGGGACCAAAATGATTATAGACCACGTCCAGAATGACCGCAATCCCTTTCTTATGACAGGCGTTGATCAGGCGTTGCAGCCCAGCGGCTCCTCCGTAGGACGTTTGTACGGCATAGGCATATACGCCATCATAGCCCCAGTTGTGATCATCGGCGAACTGAGCTACCGGCATGATTTCAATGGCGGTAACGCCTAACGTTTTCAGATGATCCAGTTTGGTTTCGAATGCCTCGAACGTACCTTCGTCCGTAAACGTCCCCGTATGGATTTCGTAAATCAGATAGTCTTCTAAGGGTGGATTGACCCACTCCTGATCGTCCCAATCGAACTGATCGGTATCAATCGCCTGTGATGGTTCGTGTACGCCTTCTGGCTGACTAAGCGACGCCGGGTCCGGGTACTCTTGTTCGCCATCCAGGATAAACGTGTACCGGTCGCCGGGTTTGATTTTTCGGGTTGTTAGCCGCCAATGCCCAAGTTCTCCCCGGCTTAGCGGCAGTGCTGCCGATTGATCGTTCACTTTGATCGCTACCTGACTGGCGGTAGGACTCCATACAACTACCTGCGCTTGCTTGTCCTCTAAAAATGTTACACCGAGTGATCGTCTATGTATGTTTAGCTGCCGCATACAACATTAAAGTTTAGCAGCCCTAGCACCGTCTGAGCCAACAATTACGCAGCCGGATACACTATGCAATTTCCCATAGAGTGCCAGAACTTTTGACTACTTGCCTCATTGTAACCTTACCTTTCGCCCCAGGTTGGTACTGAACCAGGGAAATAAGGCAATGGGCCACCAGTCAAATCGACTTCGCTTAGTTGCTGCGCCAGTTACGGGTCATCAATGGAAACAAAAGCAGTATCCCTTACTTTTGCAGACGATACCACGTATAGCCATAGCCCGGCAGTTGAGTCGTGTACGCACCATCTTTCCCAACTTGACGCTGGCTGTTGTCCAGAAGGTTAACCAGTTGAGTCTGCGCCTTCAATTGCGTGCTGATCTGGCATTGCTGCGGCTCTGGACTAAAGTTATGCACCATCAACAACGACCGTCCCTGCCAATCGTACCGAATAGCCAAAACGTGCTGGGAGCCCGTATCGACCAGTTCCCAGTTTCCCCAACCGATCTCTGGACATTGTTTGCGCAAACGGGCCAGTTGGGTCACCTTGTTCAGCAGCGAGGCTGAATCGGCACGCTGGGCCGCTACATTGATCGACGTATAGCCGTAGGGACCCTGACTGATGACGGGCCGAACGGTTTTTGGTGCATTCGAAAAGCCGCCGTTCGTAGCGCTAGACCACTGCATAGGTGTTCGAACCGATAACCGCTCTTCCAGCTTCAGGTCATCGCCCATGCCAATCTCTTCGCCGTACCGGATAACCGGCATTCCAGGTAACGAAAAAAGCATGCTGTACGCCAACTCGACCAGACGCCGGTCGCCCAGCATAGGCGCTAACCGACGCCGAATGCCCCGGTCGTAAAGTTGCATCGTTGAATCAGGGCCGAATCGTTTGTAAACCTTATCCCGCTCTTCATCACTCAGCCGACCGAGGTCAATTTCATCGTGGTTGCGCAAAAAATGCGCCCACTGGGCCGTTGGTGGAATGTCTTTGGTATCGTGCAGGGCTTTCCGTAGTAGCTTGGTTTCACCACTTGCCAGGGCGTAGAAAAGGTGCTGGTTCGCGAAGAAGTTGAACATTGTCTGCATGTTCTCCCCGTCTTTACCAAAAAAAGGCTCCTGCTCTTTCGGGTCGACATTGGCTTCGCCCAACAGAATTGCGTCACGCTTATGCCATTGGATGTACTGGTGCAACTGCGTAATGATGTCAAACTGATGTTCCGGCTTATCCGGGTCGAAATCGGGATTCGCTACTTCGATCAGGAACGGAACGGCATCCACCCGAAAACCGGCAATTCCTTTGTCGAGCCAGTACTTGACAATCTTGCGCATTTCCCGCTGTACCGCCGGATTCTGCATGTTCAGGTCTGGCTGAAAGTCATAAAAGCGGTGATAGTAATACTCTCCCGCTTGTTTGTCGTAGGTCCAGACAGCTTTCTGAACACCCGGAAATACCATACCCGTATCCCACTTTTTTGGCCGCTCTTTCGACCAGACATACCATGAACGATACGGCGAATTCTTTTGCTGACGGGCCTGCTTAAACCATGGGTGCTGATCGGACGTGTGGTTGGTAACCAGATCCATCATCACCCGAATGCTTCGCTGGCTGGCTTGTTTAATTAATTCATCAAAGTCCTGATTAGTGCCCAGGCGCTGGTCGATGCCGTAAAAATCAGCGACATCGTACCCATCATCTTTGTTGGGTGTCGGCTGAAAAGGGGCTAGCCAGATTGCATCGACCCCCAGCGTTTTGAGATAATCCAACGATTGCGTCAGCCCCTTGAAGTCACCAACACCGTCGTTGTTCGAATCTTTAAATACCTCGACATCTACACTGTAGACAAGTGCATTCTTATACCATAGTTCCTCAATAAAGTCAGTTGCCAGCGGAACGGGTGGTGTTTTCTTGGATTCATTCTCCGATGTTTTTGTCTGGCAGGAAACGAGTAGCGTTACAAAGAGAAGGGGAAGTATATGTTTCATGAAGTAGTGGCCAGAGGCTTATCCTAGTTACACAACCGGTTTCAGAACCAATCTGTTAACGAAGATTCTCTTTCGGCCATTTGGCTCATTTTATATTATAAGTTTCTAGTTTTTTATATAAATAAATGCAGTTTACTCACCGTCTTTCAATCAATTCGATTAGACAAAAGTTAGGGTTGACATGAATAAGGAAGAGATAAAGTTAGGCGATTGGCAGCGGATCTTATTCGGGAATGCTCCCATTGAATTCTTGGCAGAAGTGTTTGTTCGGACGATGCTGATTTACCTCATACTGCTGGTTGTGATGCGGCTGTTGGGGAAACGGATGAACGGCCAGTTAACCAACTTAGAACTAGCGGTTATGCTTACGATGGGGGCCATCGTTTCTCCGGCTATGCAGTTACCGGATCGTGGTTTTTTGGCGGGTGTGATGGCGATGATCTGCGCCCTGATTTTTCTGCGGGGAACAAACTCATTAGGATTCAGGAGCAGCAAAGCGGAAACGATCATTCAGGGTACCGAAACGGTGATCGTTAAAGACGGAATTATCCAGTTGGACAAGATGGCGAGTAATCGCTTGTCGCATCAGCAGATTTATGCGGCTTTACGGAGCGAAAATGTGTACAATTTGGGGAAGGTAAAGCGGCTGTACCTGGAAGCGTACGGCATATTCAGCATTTACAAGGACGAAAAAGGAAAGCCTGGCTTATCCATACTACCTCCTTTAGATCCTGAGATTCAATCGATTCACCAACATCCAGACGAAAAAATCCTAGCCTGTAGCAATTGCGGTTACACCCTACCAGCCGAGCCAAAGCCGGGCACCTGCCCAAGCTGTCATGCGGAGCAATGGAGTGAAGCGATACTCTAACGTTATCATGAATAAGGAAGATATCAATATATACGATTGGCCGCGAATTCTGATTGGAGAAGTTCCGGTTATCTTTTACGTCGAAATACTAATCCGGGCGACCGCAGTTTATCTGCTGCTGGTTGTGGCCATGCGGCTGATGGGCCGACGGATGGCGTCTCAGTTGAGCCGCAACGAGATGGCGGCTATGGTATCGCTGGCAGCCGCTATCGGGATTCCGATTCTGGACGCCAGTCGGGGTTTATTACCGGCTTTCGTTATCGCTCTGGTGGTCGTATTTACTCAGCGTCTTGTTTCCTACATCGCGGCAAAGAATGAAAAGTTTGAAACGCTTTCTCAGGGTGATAAAAGCACACTCGTTGAGAACGCTGTCATCCAGTTGGCCAATCTGAAAGGAACAGTTGTTACGCGTGAGCTTTTGTTTGCTCAGCTTCGGTCAAGTGGCCTGATCCACCTGGGTCATGTCAAGCGGCTGTACATGGAAGCCAATGGGTCCTTCACGCTGATTGAAGATTCGAACCCTAAACCAGGACTTTCACTTTTACCCGAATGGGATACGGAATTTGTTGATCAGCAGGAAAAAGCACCGGGTCAATACGTCTGCCACCACTGTGGAAACGCACAGCCCGGTGCTGGTCGCGAAGAAACGGCTTTTTGCAGCAACTGTGGGCATCAGGAGTGGGTACCCGCCCTCAAATGAATGACTTTTAACCAGACTTGCGGATTAACTGGGGGCCGTTTCGGTCTTAATCAACGACGTATAAACGTCCTCCCGCACAAACGTACGTTTCAACGATTCGGTAGAATGTACGAGTACGTAACCCGCTTTCCGTAGCTTGGCACAGGCGTTTTTGATGCGGAAATGATAGCCTTTATCGGTAACGTTATGGACCTCGTCGAACTCGACCAGGATCATCTTTACGTCCGGTTTATCCTCGACGATTGTATCGATTACGGTATACTCGGCTCCTTCAATCTCCAGCTTGACCAGATCAACGGTCGTGTGGTTGAGCATCTTCATGAGATTACTCAGGCGGTCAACGGGTGCTTCGATGTACTTTTCGGAATCTTTGAACAGATAAACCGAATGCGAAACGTAGTTTTCCTTTTGCGGCTCAAAGAAGCGCAGGACTGTTTTCTGATCCCAGACGCCAATGTTTACGTAGGTAACCGCATCGATTTGCTCCGTGGATAAACGGTACGTGAACGGGTACGAGTCATTAGGCGGTTCGTTATGAATCGTCAACGTCTTTCCGGCCTGTGTGTACTCCTTTAGTTTTTGAAAATGATTGATGCCTTCTGGCGTTGGATCAAAAATGTAAACCCGCGCGTCGAACCGGGCTTTTAATTCGGTATCAAACGAAATGTCCTCTCCCGCTCCTACACAGTAACAGACGGACTCGCTTGTCAGGAAATTTTCGGGAACAAAGTATCCATGAAATTCGGAGCCAACATGCACCAGGTTAGCCAGTGGCTTTACACCTTGCTGGGGGTGTATTCCCATTACTTTTTTTGTAACGTCTACAAGAGTTTTCATAAAAGACTACTAACCGCAGTGAACTAGCCAGGGGCGTGGTTTGACAGGAAACAGTTCGCTAATTAAATGAAAAACATTCACTTAAGCCGTTTCTCCAAACAAACTTTTCTAAAAGTGTCTCGTATTGTTTCTGTACATTAAACTAGTCAACAGCGTGTATACACTGTACACATGATGGTAATACCATACGGTAAATACGGGCTCTCCGCAAGCTATTTTTGGGAGCTACCTGCTCGTGGGGTAATTCACAAGCGGCTGTATCCATTTACCCAGCGAGGCCGTTTTAGCAGCCTACTAATCAGTCAGCGTGTATGAAATTTAGTGATCGCAGCGATGCTGGCCGTTAGTTGGCCAAGCAGTTAACCCAGTACGCTGATCCGCCGGATGTGCTGATCATGGCTTTACCCCGTAGGGCGTTCCCGTAGCCTACGAAGTCGCCATTCACCTGAGGGTTGGTTGGGCTTGATGCGTTCGTTGTCCGGAAGCTTGGTGGCCGGGTACACCAAGAACTGGCAATGGGAGCGATTGCAGCTGTAGGTTCCTAGGGCGAGCCAGTGCATGTTGTGAATCAATCTGTACTTCAGGCTTACCACGTAACAGACGCTGAGCTTAGTCAGGTTGTGCAGCGAGAACGAAACGAATTAGCGCGTCATGAGTAGGCTTACCGCAATAACCAGCCTATTCCCAGCCTACAGAATAAACCGATTCTTCTTATTTACGATGGATCAGCCACAAGCGCTACCATGCGGGTTGCTGCCCAGGCACTGAGGCAGTTGAAACCAGTCCAGTTTGTAATTGCTGTACCAGTAACCCCCGCCAGCGTGTGCAATGGCTTACGGGACGATGGCACTAGCGTGGTATGCCTGCTAACCCCCAAACCCTTGTACAACGTCGGCCAGTGCTACGACAACTTTTCGCAAACTACGGATGTGCCGGTACGAGAGTTGCCCCAAAAAGCGTCCTTGTGGGGTCCAGCAAGCCGATAGCAGCCTATACCGAACAAAATCGTTAGTGGTTACGAACCGGATTCAGCAGGCAAAACGGGCGATTTAACCAAGCAATTCAGGCATTCGGATAGATTGAATGGGAGCGGCAGGAAAAATACCTAACCTTTGCCTCGGTCAACGACTTTGATTAGTCTGATTAAGAATTAGCCGAAGAGGGATTGTCAACTTGTATCCTGCCATGAAGAAATCGTTATTTGCCAGTATCAGTATTCAGTTTGTCAACAAAGCCGTTCAGGATGCAATTCGCCGATGCGAACGAATTGTGGTCGTCGGTTCGTCGGATGAGTACCAAACGATTTACTTTTTTACAGGCCAAAAAAGCTATTTTCGCTATTACACAATCGACCTGAACGCCATTGACCCCATCGTACCGAAGCGTTTTCAACAAGCTAAACGAAACTTCTATGACGAGGTTTTACGCCGAGAACCCCTGGCCCAGGCCGTTAGTCGGGTTGAAGCCAGCCAGCTGTTAAATTCATATTGCAACGCTCCAGCCGTCTCCAATGCCCCGCTTGTTCAGTGGGTTAAGGGCCTGCTGGTGAACTAAGTATATACGCTTGCTTTCTACGTAATCCGTATCAGCAAATTACCTTTCTCTTTTCCAAAAACCCTGCTCAACCTATAGTACAGCACCGCCCTGCTCAACAGAATTGTTGGGCAGGGCGGTGCTGCTTTGGTATCGATAAGGAAAGTGTACTTTTCTGTAGAAGCTAAGGTGTGAAAAAAGAAACGACCCGACTCAACCGGCCGGGCCTTTCTGCTTCTATCCACACCATAATAAGCCTGCCATTACAGCAAGGCTTATTTGATATGCAATGTTAGCGATAATTTTTCAAGTTTAGATAATGCATAGGCATAGTTCTATCGTAGGGGAATAATTATATTATCAAACGTCTGTCGTCAACTGCTACCAATAAGCTATTTATCAAGTACAAATAAGGTGATGCATCTTTGTGGCTGAATTCCGATGCCATTTCATTTGGAAAGATATTGCACAATCAGGCTCTTCGCCGTTAATTAGCCACCATCATGAGACTACTTTTGTTACTCCTCCTGGGATTCGTATCCGCTTGTCAATCGGATAAACCGAATAGCACCGCAGCGGTAAATGCATCGCGCGACCTGCTAATTGACCGGGTGTTCTGGCAACCAGAGCAAAACCAAAGCCAGCATACACAGGTCAATCAACACAAGTTTGCGATAACCAATACCTCGCTTCAAACGGGTTATCATCGGATAACGGTTCGATTCGATTATTACGATCAACATTACCACTGGCTCGACTCCGCCATCTATACCGTCAATCAATCGATTGAGCCTCGCTCAGCAATCCGAATAGACAGTGTGCAAACGGGTAAGGCCAATCCGGCAACCAGATCCGCAACCGTTACTGTGCTACGGGCCGAGTCCGAATAGATTTCGCCTTGAGTGCCTTAGTGGGTCTACGTACATGACAAAATCTGAACTGGACCGCTAGCTCAGCTTGTCCCTGTCTTTTAGCGCGTGATGCCACTTAGTAAATAACCAGATCATTATAAATCGGTATAGGAATGGCTTATCGTATGTACCCGGTACGATACCTGCCGGTACTTATATGCATTATAAGCGCTTTTGGGTGACGTGTTTGGTACTAGACCGTGTCGGCAAAGAACCCAACAGGTAATTGATGTACATGGAAGCCACTGGCAAACTGCTTGGTCAATTGCTTGCGTTTTAACAATAGCGCCCGATGTCAATAGTCGATTTTGAAAGTATCGATCCCCGAGGAATACACAGACAGCAAAGTTACGGTGACCGCGACCCAGAGTCCTGTTTCGAAATGCTTAGTCTGCTGGTGAGAAACGGCTGGCAGCTGATCCGGGTCGATTATTTTGCTTCGGGTACGGGTATTGGGATGAAACTGCCCATTGAAGCGTTTACCGGCGAACCGATGCGTGCGCCAATTCGCCTGCTGGAAGAAGAATGGAAAGAGCTTATTGTCAATAGCTAGTCACCGTCTACACAGACGACGGGACAGCTAAGTTCATTGGCAACAATCGCCAATCCGCGTTGAAAACTACGGCCTCCGTTTCATCATCGTAACTGCGATAACGAAACGGAGGCCGTAGTTTTTTCATCTGGCTACTTTATACAACCGCTTCTTCGACCGTTGCTTTAGCGTGGTGGTAAGCCCCTTTGACAGAGTCGCCGACCGATGCCAGTGCGTCCTGCGCCGACCGGCCAGCCATTTTGGCTTTGAAGCGCGCCTTTTTGGGTAAGCCCTTTCCGTAGGCTTCAACGGACCGGACCGCCGACTTATTCTGCGATAATAACCACAGTCCACCAAGCACTGCTGCGCCAACTACGAGCGCAAGACCGATCGATTTTTTCTGCGCTTGTTCCGCTTCCTCTTTCGGCGTCATGTCTTTGCGTGTTTGGGCCGCTAGTAGCGGATCAGGCAAAACGTGACCTAGTGCTACGCGTGCTTTGTTCGCCCAGCCTGCTACGACATGATCTTTACCCTGCATGAGTGCTTCATAACCTTCTTTGGCAACATCCGATGGGTTGGCCGTTTTTTGCGGATCGGCTCCTTTGACATGAGCGGCCCCCGCTTTGTTGAAGAAGTCCGTGTTGGTTGCACCGGGCATGAGCACAGTAACCGTTACGTTCGTATCTTTCAACTCGTTACGAATTGCTTCGGAGAACGATTTGATAAACGCCTTGGTTGCTCCGTATACCGCCATCATCGGGTTAGGGACAACGGATACTTCCGAACCAAGCATCAGAATTTTTCCCTCGTTCCGGGCGACCATGTCTTTCAAGTACAGCTTGGTCAGATGCATCAGTGCCACCGCATTCACCTGTACAACATCGAGTTCTGTCTGTAGATCTGTTTCCGTAGCAAACAGACCATAGTGACCGAAGCCTGCGTCGTTGACCAGGACATCAATCGTCAATCCCTGCCGACTCGTTTCGGCGTAGATCTCTTCAGGCGCTTTCGGGTCCGCCAGGTCTTTGCGAATGATTGTAGCCTGCGTACCGTATTGATTCTTAAGATTGTAAGTCTGCTGTTGTAAACTTTCTTCGTCGCGACCGATCAATACCAGCTTGTAGCCATCTTTGGCGAAGAGTCGAGTCAGTTCGCGGCCAATACCGCTGGATGCGCCTGTTATCAGGGCCGTTTTTCCATTAGGTTGTGTTTCCATCGTTGAGTGATTAAAGTCTAAGGTACTTATCAGGGTTTCAGGATCACCTTGGTACAGTCATCCTGTTTTTTCTTGAAGATGTCGTAGCCGTGCGAGATCTCCGACAAGGGTAGTACGTGCGATACGATATCGTCCAGCACCACCTTACCCTGCACCACCAGATCCAGTAGGTGATCAATATTTTTGTGAACGAACGACTGGCCAAAACGAACCGTAATGCCTTTGTCAAACATCCGCCCTACGGAGAAGTTGTCGAACGGTGTTCCGTACACCCCAACAACCGATACGATTCCACCCCGTCGTACGGCCTGAAAGCAAAGCTCCAGTATTTTAGGCGTTCCTTTTTCGAGGTTGATCACCGCCTTCGCTTTCTCCAGAAAGCTACGGTCGGCTTCCATACCAACGGCATCGACGCACAGGTCGGCTCCGCGCCCCTCGGTCATGCTGCGAATGGCGTCAACGACGTCAACCTCATTGGGATTCAGCGTTTCGACCTTGTTGACGCGTCGGGCTCGTTCCAGCCGGTATTCGAGGGGGTCGATAGCAATAACCCGCCCGGCCCCTTGCAGCCAGGCCGATTTCTGAGCCATAAGCCCTACGGGTCCTGAACCGAAAATGGCAACGGTTTCCCCTCCTTTCAGTTCGCCCCACTCGATGGAACTCCATCCAGTCGGAAAAATGTCCGTCAGGAATAATACTTGCTCATCCTTCAACCCTTCCGGAACATGGCGCAAGCCGTAGTCAGCGTACGGAACACGCACGTACTCAGCCTGTCCGCCGTTGTAGCCACCGTACAGGTCAGAGTAGCCAAACAATCCACCACCTTTTTGGGTCAGCAGACCACCGTCCGGGCCGTAAAACTCGGGGTTAGAATTTTCGCAGTGCATTTCCAAGTGATGTTCACAGAAATAACACTTTCCGCAGGCAATCGTAAACGGAACAACGACGCGATCCCCTTTTTTAAGGTTGGTTACGCCCGAGCCTACGTCTTCGACGATACCCATGAACTCGTGGCCAAGTACCTCATTACGAAGCTGAGGCAAAAAACCATCGTAAATGTGCAGATCGGAGCCGCAAATGGCGGTTGACGTGATGCGCAGGATAACGTCCCGCGATTGTTCGATTTTGGGATCATCCATCGTTTCATAACGGATGTCGCCAACTTTGTGAAAAACGGCTGCTTTCATGAAAAGAAAAGTAACTGGTCAATGCGTGTTCTGAAACGTGCTATCCGATTCAACTATCCCATTTACAATTAGTTTTAACCAACCTACTAATTGGACAGAATAACTATAGAAACAATCCATCATGCGCGTCAGCTGCTATCGTACTGAAACATGAATTGTTGTCGGTGAGCGCTGATTGAGAATCAGCCATTATGAACCGCTCAATACATCGGTGGCCTACTTCTTTCCCTGTCGTTCCGGATGGTCATAACACCTGCTATATTTACAGCTATATTACGTCTACCGATCGCACTCCAACGAGTCACCGCACCGTAGTTCAAACGCATAGTCCTGTTTATGCCGATACGTTTACGTTTAGTAAGCTTTTTCTGGGTCATGTTCCTGCCTGCCTGGGCGCAATCAGGTCGTTCAATAAACTACTCCGCTGAGTTGGGCGGCTTGGTAGCAACGACGCCACAGATACCTTTCTGGCTGCGGAGCAACCAATACGGTACAGTACCCCTGCGCGGTTCTTTCGGTACGGTACGACTTGGTGCGGAAAAAACTTACAGACCCAGGCCCGATTCAGCTTCCCGTCGTAAATCGCGCTTCGATTGGGGGTTCGGGGTCAATGTGGTAGCCAATGCTGGTTATCAAAAAGAGCCGAATCAGCCAACTGTTCTTCTGCCGCAAGCCTACGTGAAATTGCGCTTCGGTGCACTCGAATTAGTTGGTGGTAACCGGATGGAGGTGTTCGGACTGGGCGATACGGTGCTGACATCGGGCTTTGTGGCCTGGTCGGGCAATGCGATTCCTTTTCCCAAAATTCAATTGCACACGCCTGATTTTGTGCCAATCGGTTTTACCAAAAACCTGATTGCCATCCGCGCGGGCTATGCACACGGATGGTTCGCCAACAGCTACATTCAGGGCAGCTACCTGCACCAGAAATACATTTACGCGCGTCTGGGAAAACCTAGCTGGCGAATGCGCTTTTACGGCGGCCTGAACCACCAGGTACAATGGGGAGGCCACGCTGACTACCTGGTCGGCACGCAACTGGCGGTGAACGGACACCTGCCTACCTCCTTTCAGGATTATCTGTCGATGGTAATCGGTCATTATCCCGACGCCCTCCAGAACGACCGCTTTACCGACTTTGATGGAACCAACCGGGTTGGCAATCATATCGGTAGTTACGATGTGGCTTTGGAATGGATTGGCACGAATCAGAACTGGTTACTTTACCACCAGCATATTTACGAAGATGCATCCGGACTAGCGTTACAGAACGTACCCGATGGCCTGACGGGACTTCGCTTCCTGAACCACAACACGACCGCAAGTTCTTTTTTCAAGCTGCGTCGGTGGGTGGTCGAGTGCCTTAGCACAACCAATCAAAGCGGGCCGACATTCGATCAGACAGCCCGTTATCAGGGGGGTGATAACTACTTTAATCACAGTCAGTACAAAGAAGGATGGACGTATCGGGGCAAAACGATAGGAACGCCTTTCCTCGCTCCGTACACGACACTGGCCGAACCCGTTGCCAACCTTGGCGGAAGTTTTTTCCCGAACAATCGGGTTGTAGCGTGGTACACCGGTATGGAAGGTGTATTTCGGCATGGGCCATCGCTAAAGGTCCGATTATCGTACAGTCGCAACTTCGGCACGTTCAATCAATCGTACCCGCACCCCTTTCACCAATTCTCGGCGCTGGCCTCGGCGCAATGGTCACTCAGCCGTCGCCTGGGCACTACGCTGCTGACAACCGTAGCCATTGATCGGGGCGAGTTATTTCCCAACACGGTTGGGAGCTTTGTCAGCATACGAAAGGTTTGGTAATTTCCCCTTTGTTTATCCTCCACTAGCAGGACGAAGCAACCCGCATAACATCCTGCCGATTCTGGGTAAGGACCGTATCCGTTTTCTCATGATGAACGAGCCTGATTTCGCCTTCCAATAAAATAAAAATCTCAAACTGGAATTAACAAAACTATCTGGATTGGAAACCGTTCTATGGAAAACCAATGATATATGAACAACGTTACATTTATGAAAAAATCTTTTCTATCCGGATTATCGCTGGTAGTCTTGCTTGTTGCTTGCTTAACTGCCTGTCAGGATCACCGCATTCCGCTTCCCGGTCAGAGTATACAATCGAACGGGCCTAAGCCGGCTTATGCGCCCGACATGGACCCACAAATGCTGTCTATCATTGAAGAACTAGGCCGCCTGAATCCGACACCCTTGTACACGCTATCGCCACAGGAAGCCCGCATGAGACCTTCCGTGAAAGATGCTGTCAATTCGCTGCTCGACAAAAACAAGATTGTTGCCCCTAAATCCAACGTATCCATAAGCCAGCGGATGATTCCAGGTTGGGGCGGTACGCCTATTCGAATCGTTGTTTACACACCGGCTGGTGCATCTTCTTCGGCTCCGGTGATCGTGTACATGCACGGCGGTGGCTGGGTTATCGCTAGTCCGGAAGTTTACGAATCGTCGTCGGTAGCACTGGCGCAGAACACGGGTGCTGTGGTTGTCTCGGTTGACTACCGGCTGGCACCGGAGAACAAGTTTCCAACAGCTCACGAAGATTCGTACGCTGCTTACAAGTGGGTGAAAGAAAACGCAGCATCCATCAGCGGCAATCCGGCTAAAGTAGCGGTTGCCGGTGAGAGTGCCGGTGGTAATATGGCCGTTACGGTAAGCATGATGGCCCGTGATCGGGGTTTGGCGTTGCCGGTTCACATTCTGTCGGTTTATCCGGTAGCGAACAACGACCTCACTACGGAGTCGTACAACAAGTACGCGAATGCGATGCCTTTGAGCCGCCCGCTTGTGGAATGGTTCGTTGACAAGTATTTCCGCAGCCCAGCGGACGGTGATACACCGTACATTTCGCTGGTAGACGTTGCTGATCTGCGCGGCTTACCCCCAACAACAATCATCGCGGCTGAAATTGATCCATTACAAACGGAAGGGATGCAGCTACGCGACAAACTTGGTTCGCAAGGCGTTAAAGTCGATTACCGGCTTTATACAGGCGTAACGCACGAGTTTTTTGGTACGTATGCCATCGTGAAAAAGGCGGAAGAGGCTCAGGCGTTTGCTGCTATGCAGTTGCGTGATGCATTCAAATAGCTTTCTGACGCCAGTGACGAATTGATTCACTTATTTACAAACACAAAAGCAACCTCACTCGGGGTTGCTTTTGTGTTTATAGGCAATAACGAAGATTTACTTATCATTCATTGGCTTAATTCGTTCAAATCACTGTCAAAATCAGCAGCAACCAAGCGAGACGCCTTATTGCTAGTCTTACTTCACTTCTGGAATATCGGCGGGGTCAATCAACAGAAAGCCCGGATTGATGCAGGCTCCGTGCCAACGCACGCCAAAGTGCAGATGAGGTCCGGTTACGCGTCCGGTTTCACCAACGAGGCCAATTTTTTGTCCCTTGGTAACCGTTTGATTGGGTTTTACCTGATAGCTCTTTAAATGGAAGTATTCGCTGATCAGCCCGTTACCGTGGTCGATGTAAACCGAATTACCGCTGTAAAAATGATTCGCAGCCAACAGTACGCGGCCATTCCCAACGCTTAGAACAGGTTTACCAGCACTTACTGGATAGTCCTGTCCCGTGTGCCGGTCCCGAGGCTGCCCGTTGAAGGTTCGGCAGGCTCCGAAATTACCTTCACCTTTTGGCAAGGGTTCGGCAGGCTTACCAACGGGCAGATCGAAGACCGCCGGACGCACCGTTTCTTTGTAACGAATCAGCGGATTGATAACCGTTGCTTCTTTGGCAGCGCGTGCCTGATTCTGGGCCGAAACATTGATGTATTCTTTTTTGGGAAAGTTGGCGATGTCTTCCTGCTGGCATTCTTTCGGCGTAACGGTTAACTGAGCCGATTCTAGTTTGCCACCCGTTGTCCGGCGCGAAACGGTATACTGGCCGGGCTTCATGTCCATGTCTACCGGATAATAACACGTACCGTTGACAGCCGCCCAGGCTCGTTTTTCAAAACTACAACGCAGGCAATTACCCGCCCAGCGAGCGACTTCGCCTTGAGCGACACTAACGGACTTAGACGGTTCGGCAGAAGCAGCCTTTTTGCTCTGCGCGTGCGTCAGGCTAACAACAAGGCCCAGCACGACTGTTACGATTACGCTTTTCATGGATTGATAGGGGAATGTATGCCCGTTACAACCCGAGTAGGCCACCCTGTGTTTTAGCGACGTTCAGCTCAATACATCGATTATTCTATTGTTTTGACGGGAAAGTAACGAGCCATTGCCAGCATGAAGCAACCCATTAACAAAAATCCGGTGGCAACTCCCAACTGAAGCCCCCACCCGCCGGGCAGCGTTTTGACAGCCTTGATGATATCATCCATATTTTTGACCCAGTGCGGATCTTTGGCCAAAGCGCCTTTGATCAGATACCAGCCCGTTCCGGCCAATGTGCTACCCACTGTCAGGAATCCCACCAGACCGCAAAGCCACAGAAAGCCTTTCCCTATACGATTTACGCCTTCGAGCTGTAGTCCTTTATAAACACAACCCGACAAGCCCTTGTAGAACTGAATACCCGCCCAGGTAATGAAAATACTACCAACCAGTATGACCAGCCAATCTCCTCCTTCGATCTGCAATAGCTTGGCCACCCAGATCTGTTTCTGGTTATCGTCTCCGCTACCCTTGCCCAGCAATAGCTTTACCGCCGTGAAACCTAAACCGCCGTACGTGATGGCACTAAGGGTGTAATTGAGCCGGTAAAGCCACCCACCCGGACCGTTGCCTTTTTTGTAAGGATCATTCCAGATTTCGAACAGTCGCCACAGGGTATGCCCTGCCAATGCCACCGCAATAAAGGCAATCAAAACCTTTCCGAAGGGGCTGATGGTCAATTGTTCCAGCACCTGTTTGCGACTCGGATCTGCATTACGCTCTCCAAAGGCAAACTTGGCGGTAAAGACGGCGATTGACCCATAGAATACGGCTTTCGCGATATAACTGGCTTTGGCTAGTCTTTCGATACCTTGTAAAGACCTTTGCTTGATTGTTTCTGTAGCGATCATGTACTCGTTCTGCTACCCTCCCACTTTGGGTCCGGTATACGTGTGTACGTGTGTACGTCAATAACGGGCTAAACCGGTTTAGGTTATTCTAGCGGCTATTTCTTAGCCAAAGCCCTCCGGCTGGGATCTTATTAACTAGAAAAGCACAATCGGGCAAGCCCTGCATTCGTTTTATGGATCGACTATTAAATCAAAATTTATAAGCCGGTACGGCTAGTTTCTGCCGAAATTTTACAGAAATTTAGTACCATTTCCTTCCACAGAATAGCATGAAGAAACAACCCTCAAAAAAGGTTCTCTCAATCAACGAGTTGAGTCCGGATAAGGTGTTGGCCCGTTGGTTAGCCGAGGTTTCTACGCTCCAGCAACAGTACAGCCTATTGAACAACTACATCGCTGGTACTGGTGAACTGCCGCAAGATCCATCAGCAACCGGGTACGTCGGGCAGTGCACCCTGCGGCAGTTAATGAGCTTATGTGAAAGACTGCACAGCGAACTGGCCGACTTACTTCAGGACATGAAAGAGCCGGATCAACTGTCGGCTCAGCAGAAGTTCAACAAACTAGCGATGCACACTTTACAACTGGAAGAATTGAATCAGCATACACAACTCATGCTTCATCTGGCCGAACTACCCGCTTCCTGACACGCTTCTGGTTTTTTAGGAGCCAGCGCCTTAGTTTATTATCCAGCTAATTCAACAAACGACGTGTTGCCTAATACACAATTATTTAATCAAATTCTCGAACAGTATTCGTTCAGTGTGGCTCACCATTGCATCAATTCAGTTAGTCCAGACACGCAATCGGAGCTTATTGCCTTCATCAACCATATCGATAACAATCCGGACACGACCGAACTGATCGGCATCAGCGCAACGTCGGAGCCTATTCAGGAAATAGCTAGTCCGTGGCAGGAGGTGTTAAACGAACCTGTTAACTGGCATTCCGTTCATACACAGTGGCTAGTGGGTGTTACGCGCCAGCGAACCCAGCGCCACCAACGCTACGTAACCCATCTGGAAGAAACAATCCGGACTACCGAACACCGCATTAGCGAACTAAAAGCATCGCTCGCTAGTGAAGACAGCCAATCGAATTTACTGCGCTGGTACGAGCAAAATCGGGACAACTACCATCGGTATTTGTTAGCGGCTCAGCAGGTACATCAGACTAGCTTGCAACAGTTGTCTTCTTTAGAGAACCATTAGTGGAGTTGACCAAATTCGTTGCCATACGTTTAAAGAAGCCGTGCGGTCTGGTTTGAGAATTTGACCGCACGGCTTCTGTTTCACCCCACTGAGTTGTTAAAAGACCCGGTTTGCGCACGGTTTTCAGGCCATAAAAAAGGTACAGGAATCGTTAATAGGATAAGTAACTTGTCTGAATAAGCGATCGTTTACCACTATCCAGGAGAGCCATGAGACTTTACTTTCTTCTACTTACGTTTACGCTGTTGGTATCCGGTTGCCATCGATCTACGGTCGATCCATCACAACCAATTTCGGACGAGCAACTTCCTGAGCCTCCACTTGTCGAGGTACAGACCCTGACCGACAGTTTATACATCAGCTCTCAGACTATCTACACCCGGACGGCCAACACCGACGTGCGTATTTCCTGTCGATTCGGACTGGCATACAGCTCTCTTCGTGCCAGCCAGATTCGCGAGGTTGGCTTTTGTCTGTCTTCGACTGATTCGGTTTTATCCGTCAAGAACCCGCAACACCTACGCCTTAAAGCGACGCTCGATACATCCCAATACCTGTTTACGGCGGACATTCAGAATCTATCCCCCGGTCAACGCTACTATCTGGAGCCGTACATCATCTTCAAGAACGGGCGTGTGTATTATGGCCGCTACTTACCGACGCCCCGTTTGCAGACACCAAGCTGGTTGCCACGTCCTCCGATGAACGCCATTACCCGCTTTACGGCTCCCCAAACCGACAAATCAGCCTACAAACCTCTTACCGTACTGAACCGGGCGACGGTCCCATTCACCTCACTTCTTTACGACGATTATTTTTTCACCTGCAACGATAAGCTGTATGTGCTGGGACGAGAAGGAAGCTTATTTCAGTACGATGCCGATCAGGATAAATGGGTAGCCCGTCAGCGCCTGACTATTGAGCCTTCTGACCGCTTTAATGGCTCTCCTGCTATCGTGTTTAGCGTGAACAACAAAGGGTATGTACTGTATAAAGATATACTGTCTCACAGCGCTACCTTTCAGTGGGAGTATAACCCGGAGCTGGATCAGTGGACCAAAATCAGCACGCCCGATACGCCCGATATCACCGCTTACAAGTACGCGTATCAACAAAACAACCAGGTCTTTCTGAGCGATATCTATCGCAAGCAGATACTTCGATTCGATGCGCAGCAGAAAAGCTTTCAGGCGGTTAACTCGACGAACGTGATTGACTACCTGACGAATTACAGGCCAATCGTCAACGTCGCCAGCACACCGTATGCTTATTTTTCCAGGTACGACGAAACTGGCAACGGGGAGCTATATGCATCTCGCTACGATCCCTTAACTGATCGCTTTGGTGAGGACAAGCTCGTTTCCGACAGAAAAAGTGATTTACAACCTTCCTTTGCTGTTGCGTCAACGGATGATTTGCTATTGGGGCTAGGCACGAGCACACGGCTGATTCCGGAATCCCGCATCATCACCCATAGTATGGTGATCAATGATGATTTGATTCGCTATGCCACTACGTCGGGTCAGGTCACGGCTCGCTACGATCTCTCGGCGTTAACGAACAGCGCTTACGACAGCCCGTTTAGCAGTTACAGAGCCCTTTTTGTAGGTGGCAGAATCTATGCCATCGATCAGTCAAACAGTCACATGCGAGAACTGCGCTTTTAACCATTTTCGAGAAAACGATTATTTTCGGTAAACGGAGTGTTCTTCGGTTTTACCAGAAGGTCAAACAGCGCGGTATGATTACGCAAGAACTGATTCAACAACTGTGTCAGATACCCATTACGGACTACCTGGCGAGTAAGGGTATTCTGCCTGTTCTTAAGCGCGGACAGGAGTTTGCTTATTTGTCTCCCCTACGGGATGAGAAAACGCCTTCCTTCTTCGTGCATCCGGTTAAGAACGTATGGAATGACTTTGGGGGCGACCGGGGGAATCTGGTTCGCCTGGTTCGCCAACTTGAACAATGTGATTTCGTGACCGCGATTCAAACGCTACAACAATTTACCTACCAACCACCAGCAACATCATTTTCTTTCGACGACCCAGTAGCCAACAAGACTCTGAACGAAAAGGAATCAATCATTGCCGTTAAGCTGCACGACAATCCGGCTTTAGTCCCCTACAGTGCTCAGCGTCGCATCAGCTACCCAATAGCCCGCAAATACCTGCGTGATGTCTATTATCAATCCATCGACAAACGCCTATTTGCCGTGGGCTTTGAGAATGACAAAGGCGGCTTTGCGCTGCGCAACCAATGGACCGACAAAGACAAAAACGTTCGTGAAATCAAGCGCAACATTGGCCCCTCCTGGTTCACCACCATTGCGGGCAAACATCAGCGAGTGGTCAATGTATTCGAAGGTTTTTTTGACTTCCTGACGGCGCTGGACTACTATCAGGTAAGCGAACCGAACTGCACGACGATTGTACTCAACTCAACCAGTAATCTCGATGTCGCCCTACCCCTGCTTACTCAGTTCGCTCAAGTCAACGCCTATCTCGATAATGACCAAGCCGGTAGTACGGCCTTAGCCAAGATCCAGGCATCAGGTGTATCGGTTGTAGACCGTTCAACGCTCTATCAAGGCTATAAAGACTTCAATGAGTTTTGGATAAACCGGGAAGTTTCCAAAATTTGAGGGTGCAGTGCCAGCACAGACAAAACGCGCTTGGTGGATGCTACGCTATACATAGTGTGGCATTTTTTATACGCTTGATTATGAGTAGTGTAAAAGTTAAGCCGTTTTTCTGAATCAACACTGATACTCCCGATTTGTCGCTATCGAAGATGTCTTATCCTGATATAGGTTGTCAATTTTCACCCAAAATTGACAACTATGCAAGACCACATCCGCGACCTGCTGAGTCGCTTTCAGTACAGTGAACAACTCCGAGAGACGGCCGTGTTCCGC